>BOKF01000084.1 GCA_016860845.1 Chloroflexota bacterium | reverse complement strand
GCAGCTCTCGCCGATCGCCCCCTGGTCCCGCCGCAAAGGTCGGTCGTGACGTAATTCAGAACATTGTTCTCTGCAGCAGTATCCCCGTCCTCGTCCATAAGACCGATAGCGCCGGCCACCTCGCCCGTACAAGTGTGCCTGCGAAGTGTTCGGTTGGACTCATGATATCGAATCGTGAAGACGTCGGTGTTGTAATGCAAACGCCAAGCCAATAACATAGGCACCACCAAATCCGCATATTAGCCACCACCCCATCCGCACTATCCACTGATCCAGTGACAGGATACCTTCCAATAGAATCAAGGCTAACCCTATGGCGGAGAGTACGAGTAATGCCACTTGAAGTGGCGGCCGCCATATCCTAGAAAACCCTTCCCATTGTTCTGAGAGCCGCAGACGCCAAAACACCAAATACCACGGTGCCATCGCCCCTAGGATAACTAATCCCCAGAGCCGACTGCGCGGCGGCGACCCTAATGCGCTCTGGAGCACAAAAAGAGAGCCGAATGCCGATATCCCAATGAGCCACGCGCCGAGTACGTGGCGCGGACTGTTAAGAAGTTTCATATGATCGACCTTAATCCTGTCAATCGATCCATCAAGAAACGGCATCAAGACCCCGCACTCTCCTTCAGTCACTTCACTGAACTCTTGACTTGCGTTACGGAGTCCATACCTGAATGAGCGCCTCAATTAGCCCGGCCGCCCATGCGGAGAGGCTGCCGGCAATGGCGTCCGATAGTCCTCCCCACTGCCCAGCGCCGAACCCCGCAAGGCCGCCTACGGCGCCCAGAAAACATGAAAATGCGATGTGCTCAGCGTCACCGCCATTTTGCGCGGTTAACCATCCGGCAGCAGCGCCGCCTGCAATGACAGGGCCAAGCCAGCTAAGAACGGGAGTTAAAAGCGCTCCCAGTATGGCGCCAGCAAATCCCGCTATGAACCCATCACCAAAATCCTTATCATTGATGAACACGTTTATCAAGCCGGCAAGCAAACCGCTGATACCGGCAAGAATGAGAATGAGCGGGATTAATCGCCCCGTCGCATCACTCAAGTTTACCGGATCATTCGTGCA
>BOKF01000083.1 GCA_016860845.1 Chloroflexota bacterium | reverse complement strand
ACATGAGTCATCCCGAATTTTGGCGCAGGTAGGGATGAGGGGGAGAAGCAGGAAAAGCAGCCCAAAGCCTGGCGAGAGCAGAGCGTAGACGATAGAGCGGTGTCGAGGCATCTCGGCGCCGCTCTCCTGTTCGATGACACCAATGACGCAAGAGAAGGGTGCGAAGGCCATCGAGAAGAGGAGCGAGAAGGGATAAAAGAAAGGCATAAGCAAGAGAAGCGAGGAGAAGGAGTTTGAGGCGATTGTCCCAGGACCAGAGTCTGGGTGACTGGAAGGCGAGGTCAGACTTGACATAGCGCCAGGCCATTTCGATTTGCCAACGACGAGCATAGGCGCAAATGAGCAGAATAGCTTGTGCGACGGAATCGACCGGTTGGTTAGTGAGCAGGTACCAGGGTTTGCGGCCAGCACCCTGGCGGGAAACAACCAGCCAGAGTTGAGTTTTGGGGAAGTCCGGATGCGTGACCGGAGTGAAGTAGATGCCGATGGCCCGATGACAACGCCGTTTGGCATCCCAGAGCAGGTGGGCGCCCAAGGAACGTTTGCCACGGCAGATTTCCCAGGGCTTGCGTTTCTGGCCTTGTGCATCAAGTAGCTGGTAATTGAGTTGCCACCGCATCACGAAGCGCAATCGATAGCCCAAAAGCAGCTTGAGCCAAGGTGCGCCAGCAAAGCCCCGGTCAAAAATGTGGAGCACCTGATCGCCCCAGCGCTTGAATGCGCTACGCAGGAGTTTGGTCTCTTCGGTGCGACGGTCGCTGGCTAGCTTGCCACGCGTCGTCCACCAGCGCATGGCAGCCACGGTCGGCGCTCCTGTCATTCCCATCACCAACAGACCGACCCAGTTCATGCCGGGAACGAAGAGAGGGCGTCTGGGTGGGTTATAGTATCCGGGTTTGACATGGGTCAGACGCTTCGCCTTGCTTGAACGCACCGCACAGAGCCCTTCGAGCTTGCGGCTCTCCGGTTTCTCAAGTACGCTCTCGTCCCACACCACTAACGCTTCTTCTCCGCTGCTGTGGAGAGCCGCCACCCGCCTGTCCCCTTCCTGCCAGAAGAAACGCTCGATCATGCCGAAGTGCCATTTCTTGCTGCGCAGGAGATTGCTGATCCGCTTCGTGCCTGCTGGCGCCTGCTCCGGCCCGAGCAGATAGCCGCCCAATTCGCTCAACACCAATCCGTTTCCGGGATGGCGCAGTTTGATAATCGCTCCGATCACCAGCACCACCGTCCGCACCAATCGGCTGTCGATCTGGGCGTCCAACGCCACCAGCAATGGCTTCACATATCCCTCAAGCTGCTGCCGCAAACTTGCCGAGATCCTTTCCCACGCTTGTTTATCTACACTTTCACTGTTATCTTTCATATTGAAACCTCCTTGGCTTGACTTGTGTCTTACACCCTCAGTCTAGCCCAGGAGGTTTCTTTTTTGCTACCCCATCAAACAACATGAGCTATCCCAAAATTCGGGATGACTCATGTT
>BOKF01000082.1 GCA_016860845.1 Chloroflexota bacterium | reverse complement strand
CGATCCAAGTGCTGGCGAGCAAATTCGCTGGCCTTGAGGCCGAGGGTGGTCTTGACCCGCAGTTGACGACCCCAGCGGATGAAATAACGAGCCACTTGTTGGGGTTCAGCCCGACGGTCGGCGACTTTGGCGGTCAGGACGTGCCAGATGATGACCAGCAGTTTGCGGGCGATGGCGACGATAGCTTTTTCTCGACCGATGTGATAAGCCAGGTACTCGAATTGTTCCTTCCAGTGTTGATCGTAGCGCACGGCGGTCCAGGCCGCTTCGATGAGAACCCGACGCAGTTCTTTGCGGCCTTGTTTGGTAATCCCACCGGTGCGGTGGGTTAAACCTGATGAGTGGACCTTCGCCCCCAGCCCGGCGTAGCCGACCAGCTTTTTGGCGGAAGGAAACCGTTCAATCTCGCCGATGGCACTCAGAATGGTCATGGCCGTGATTAAGCCGATGCCCGGCAGTTGCAATAGATAGGGCGTCAGATCGGCCCAGGGTTCGACCAGGCTTAAACGGTTGATCTCGGTTTCGACTTCGCTGATCAAGGGGTCTAGCTGATCCAACAGGCTCAGGTCCTGGCGCAGTCTGAGCTTTTCCGAGGAGGTCAGACCCAGCCCTAGCCACCAGGCGCGGTTGGCTGCGCCAAACAGCTTCCCGCCTGGTGGCCCCAGGTGCTGGCGGTGTAAAAGGCTCTGCAAGCGGTTTTTGAGCCGGGTTTGTTGGCTAATCAAGCGTTGGCGATGGCTGATCAACGCCCGCAGTTCGCGGACGTACTCTGGGGGGACCCACACCGCCGGGATCATGCCGACCGCCAAAAGCTTGGCCAGGGTCATTGTGTCTTTCTTGCCCGTCTTGACCAAGGCGGCGGCAATCAGCTTGACGTGGGGTGGATGGCAGACGATCACTTGGGCCACCAACGGTTCGAGCAGATCGTACAAAGACCAGGCATTGGTCGTGGCTTCCAGAACCACTTCGTCCGTGGGCCGCAGGTGTTTCTTGGCCCAGCCCTCGAACTCGGCCAGGCTGACTTTGCGCGGCGGCAAGACCATCTCCTGGTAAGCGTTGACCGCGCCCACCATCACGTAATGTTTGTGGACATCCAGACCCACGAAACGCTTTTGAGAATTGATCATTATTTCCTCCCGCGATTATCAGGCCGCTTGACCGAGCGGCACGGTGAAACGTGTCTTTTGGGGCTGAAATGCGTTGCACACACCGATCCGAGCTTGACCCAAGAAGCGGGCCTTCTCATGTGAATCAATTCGGGCGGGCTAGCTCAAACAACAACGCGGGCTTAAAATATCCCATAGGCGGCTCCGAGCCAGCCCAAACACCGCACGTTTCAGTTCGGCGTCCCCACCCTATTCACAACGTAGGTTAAGGATACCGGAGAACACACGTTCCTGTAAAGTTATTGTTCTATCGGCAGTCACCGGATGTCTATCTTTACACATATTAACAACAAGCGCATCAACCCGACGCCTCAACCTTGGCGTTTATTGAAGGAGTCCTATGCACTTTGGGGCAGTCCTATAGTTTAGGTTTCGTCGGCGCGGGTTATGCGCGAGCGTTAGGCAGCGAAAACAAAAGCCTTGTCCTTGCAAAACCCTAAAACTTGACTATAATTGTGTGCAGAATGGTGCACAAACAGTCTTTTGACCTCATTTACGATTCTGAAACCGGAAACCATCTCCGTGCTATTGAGCGGAAATTTCATTCGCTTATTCGCACCACCATTGAAGAACAATTAACCTTTGAGCCAAATATTGAAACGACAAACCGTAAACCTCTGGAACGTCCCATCGCTCTGGGGGCAAGATGGGAACTGCGTTTTGGGCCTAACAATCGGTTTCGGGTATTTTATCGGGTCCGCGAAGAGAAACGAGAAGTCCACATTTTGGTAATCGGGGTGAAGGAAAGAAATAAATTGTATATTGGGGGAAAGGAATTTGTCATATGAAAATTGCGCCGATTGCTGAGATTAAAGCCCAATTTAGTTCGTTTGTGAAAGCTTCGGAAGAAGAGCCGGTGATTGTAACCAAAAATGGCAAACCTGTGGCCGTCTTGTTGGCTATATCGGATGAAGATGAAATTGAGCGTTTGTTGTTGGGATATTCAAAAAAGTTTCGGGCTTTACTGGAAGCGGCAGAACAACGGATACAGGAAACGGGCGGTATTCGTCACGAAGATTTCTGGAAAGCGATGGAGGCAGAGCCGAAGTAGGGGAGTAGGTATATCTCAGGTTGCTCTTGCTCCCCAAGAGGCGGGCTACCGATGAAGTACAGTGTCAAGTAGCAGAACCTTAAAATTGTAAAATAGGCTGGGGTTTAGAGCGAAAAAAGAGACAGCCTGAACTTAGCCCACCACAAACGAGAGTTTGGGAGAGACAATTCGACGTTATTAGGCTAGTTCAACGAGTGACCATGCTCAGGTCTGATCAGTCGTGGAAGGCGGCAAGCAGTAGGTGACCGTGCCGTAAGGCACGCGCTCCAGTTCCCGCCCCAGTTGGAGGCGATCCAAGTGCTGGCGAGCAAATTCGCTGGCCTTGAGGCCGAGGGTGGTCTTGACCCGCAGTTGACGACCCCAGCGGATGAAATAACGAGCCACTTGTTGGGGTTCAGCCCGACGGTCGGCGACTT
>BOKF01000081.1 GCA_016860845.1 Chloroflexota bacterium | reverse complement strand
TCCACTTTTTGACCGAGCAAAGACTGAAGTTCGCGCAGAAAACGCGCCAGGTCGAGCAGGCTTCGCCCCGCTTCCAGATTGACCAGGAAATCTATGTCGCTGTCAGGACGGTGGTCGCCGCGCGCCACCGAACCGAAAATACGCACATTGACCGCGCCGTTTCGGGCGGCAATGGAGAGAATTTCCTTGCGATGGGCTTTGAGCAGGGATTGCGCGTCCATGCCGACATTTTGTCACAGCTAATTTTTCGCCGCGACGCCCGCCTGATGACCATCGGCGAGTGGAGGTGGGGACGATCGTGTCGGGCGAGAGGAAGCGTCCCAGCGAGGGATCGAACCACCTGGCCTGGAAGACGTAAATGCCGAGGCTGGCTTCTTCGCGCTGACCTGTAAATTTGTAGTCCGTGCCGAGATTGCCCAGAGTATACCTTGTTTCTCCAAAGGCTTTATATAACGCGGAGGCGGTCTTCGCGCCGTTCGCGTCCGTGGTGACCGAGGGACTGCCGAGATGGTCGCCGAGCAGATAACTCAGCGTCCCGTTCGTGCGGATGGCTAGGCGCACTATTTATTATAGCGAAGGATTCTTACTCCGAGTTCTTTTGCCCAAAAATAATGTCTTATCCCCAAGGCAAAATACTTGAGAAATAATGTACTTATATTCAGTGCAAGCAACAATGCCAGAATGCCTATTATTAGCCATTCTTGCTCCCCTTCTAGGTTTCTCGATAGCGCCATTCCAACAGCAGGAGCAAATGGAAGAAGTATATTTCGCACAATGTTATTGATTGGGCTGGCATTACTATATTTTACATCCTCAGAAAGATCAAAGTCGATGTCCCAAAACATCAAACTGCCTTCTCTTGAAACAATACGTCGAGATAGCCGTTCGGTGTTCCAAAATTTATAATAGATTCTCACTAACGCCCACGCACTTACAATATACAAGCATAACAAACCAAGAAGGGATATTCCATTCAAGCCTATCAACGTTAAAGCGGCAATAAACAAACTGGTTAAACTCAACATACCCCCGATGGATATAAGCATATAGAACAGATCGGTGCGCTTGTAATTTTGGACTAAATTAATAAAAAAAGTATTTAGAAAAAAAGAGATAAGCAACAATTTAAGAAAAATAATAAGAAACGACCCAATATGCTTCATGTTAACACCTAATAGAGCAATAAGAAAGAATACAATTGTTAATCCTACATTTCGCGCGAAGGGTCTCTTTACAGGTTCTACCTGGTCCAACGGATTCTTTATTCGCTTGGAAAACATCTTATCTCCTGTAATCGCAAGGGTATTACCGTGGACTCGGTGTTTCTTCCGGAATATAAGGAGGGGGCGGAGTTGGAACAGGTATTGCCTGAGGAAGGTCTTCCGGCATTACATCAATATTATAGCCGACTTCTTCTAACACACTTCTAAACTCGTCAGCCAATTCATCGTATCCCGCCCCCACCAATACATCTGTTATAAACATTCCTGGGAGACCTCCCCCTAGGATTCCAACAATATCACCTGCCAATTCTGATACGCCAAAACCTATTGCGTCTATTAAAAGGTCTGATGCAACTTCATTAAAGGAAGCGCCTTTCGAATAATTTTCAACTTGCTCTGGCGCTACTGTTACTCCTAAACCAAGGATTAACGATGGAATAAAGATATCATCACCTAGCCTGCCAGCAGCCCGTATTGTCTTAAAACTAATCGTATGATTTACTATAGTAGTTACATCACTCCCAAAACCTCTAGGGAAAATCACAGGAACAGAAAAACTTTTCCCCCTAATAAGCACAGAACCGGGATTTTTCTTTATGTAACTTACTGTTGATGTCACAACCGATGTAACACAATTTACTAAATTCCATAATCCATCAGCGCCGATACAATGTCCTGTAGGGTCGTTATACCTGACGGGATTATTGTTGACATACGCATACCGGTCCCAAGCCTGCGTCCCTTGCGTGGAGGTGGGGACGATCGTGTCGGGCGAGAGGAAGCGTCCCAGCGAGCCGTCGTATCCCCTCTGCACCGCTTCGGGGACGCTTCGCGGCCAGCGCGCGTGGAAAGAGTACCTTTCAAATGTAAAAGTGCGATTTTCGGCTAAAGGTTCTTCAGGATTTCCTGAATATTCATCTTCAATTCAGGAATGTCGTGTTCGACCACACCCCACACTGCATCGGTGTCGATCCCAAAATAGTGATGGACAAGGATATTCCGCATCCCAACGATGTCTGCCCACGGCACGTTTGAATAACGCGCCTGAAATTCGGCGGGCAGGGAACGGCACGCTTCCCCAATAATCGTGATGTGATGAACCACCCATGTTTGAATCAGTTCATCCGCCTCGAACGCGCCCCTGCCCTCCTCGGCATATTTTTCGATACGTTCGATGGCTTCGAGAATGTCCAACAGGCGCTCGCGGTCGCTTCTCATAGGGGACGCGCCTCCCGCAGCACATCGGACCTGATGCGGGCGCGCAGACCCGCCTCCGTCACCACATCCACTTTTTGACCGAGCAAAGACTGAAGTTCGCGCAGAAAACGCGCCAGGTCGAGCAGGCTTCGCCCCGCTTCCAGATTGACCAGGAAATCTATGTCGCTGTCAGGACGGTGGTCGCCGCGCGCCA
>BOKF01000080.1 GCA_016860845.1 Chloroflexota bacterium | reverse complement strand
ACCACCTTCAACCTCGGCGATGATGCTGGAGACCGCCAATATCGCGCCATCCTCTCCTTCAACACCGCTGATCTGCCTGACAACGCGGTTATCACCAATGCCACACTCAAAATCAGGAAGCAGGGGCTGGTAGGGACAAATCCCTTCACCATCCTTGGCGGATTGAAGGTGGATATCAGCGAACCCTTCTTTGGCACAAGCGTCAAGTTGTTGGCCAGCGATTTCCAGGCTTTTGCAAGTAAGTCCGCAGTAGCCACATTCAAAGCCACGCCAGTCAATAACTGGTACAGCGCAACAATCGGACGCGCGGGGTATCCGTACATCAACCTGACCGGCGTCACCCAATTCCGCCTGCGCTTTCAAAAGGATGACAACGATGACCGCGGCCCAGATTACATGAAGTTCTTCAGCGGCAACTATGCCACAGCCAGTTACAGACCGACGCTCATCATCGAATACTACGTGCCAGAATTTGGTATTATCATTAGTGAGAATCCAGCGCCTACCATCGAATATTATGTGCCATGAATAATATTACAGCGCAAGGTTGGCCGTGCAAAACCAAAAAATGACCATCGGATGGAAAACGGATAAGCGGATAAAGCGCTTCCCATCCGTTTATCCGCTTAAACATCCGTTGGTCATCGTCTGGGACGAAAAGTTGTCTGACATTGCGCTGTAATAATAAGCAACACCCGATAACCGAAACATCAGACGGCTTATAGCCTCGCTTGACGTCTAATCAACTTCATTATGTATCGAAGCTCAAAGGGCAAAATGCTCACCAAAACCCAAGCCTTGTTAGCGCGCAAAACCCTGTACAAGATCCTGATCATTGCAATCTTCATTGCCGCCATTGGCGCAAGAAGTTTAACTTCAGCCTATGCGCGGGATGCGGCAGCTGGGCCGCCGCCGACGCCACAGGAAAGCCACACACCGGTCCCTACCGAAGATGTACAAGCCCTTTATGGGCCAGACTGTTCTTCTACTGCATATGGAAACAATCAGGACAGTTCCTACTTTACGGACGTACTCAATCTCATGGGAATATCTGTATCCCAATTTGCGCTGGATGCTTTCGCGGCGTGGGAGCCATATGAAAATACAACCGCCTGTTGGAATCCCTTGGCGACCACGTATCATGTAGAATGGTTTCCTGCGGGAACCGGCTGTACCGAAACGATCTTTAATAGCGCTGGCGTAAGAAATTATTCCAGTAAGTATTGTGGAGAACTCGCGACGGCAAGGACTCTCTTGTATAGCGGCAGCGGTTCGTACTATAAGCCAATCAGAGACATGCTTGCCCAAGTTTCGTTCGATTGGCAATCGCTTCACGATTCTGTCAAATTGTGGGTTGGCAGCGAGTCGTATGCAACAAACATAACCAATAAATGGCAAACACTCTGGAATAACAGAGGAAACGGCTCGATCATTCCATCTGGCTTCAACCTTCTATTAAGCGATACTGGCGTGGAGCTGTATAAAAAGGACTACACCGGAGGCCAACCCAATTACGTACAGGTAGTTGATTTAAAGCAGGGGGCGTCTGTTAAATTAATGACCGGCAACATGGCCAATTCAGGAACCGGGCAAGGCCCCTTTGGAGGAAATAACCCTACCTTTTCAACTACATCCTTATCGACTGCATGGAGCGCTTTTAACTCATCTACAGCAGGAGCATTTTGCGTCAGCAATGGAACATTCTTTTCCATGAGCAATCCTGCCCCTCTCGCTTTTGCGCTAAAACAGAACGGTACGCTAGTCAGCGATGGATATGCTGGTTCTTACGATCCCTCCGGCCCCGTAATGATGCTGGAACTATGGGCAGATCATGCAGACATTCGTTCGCTGACCAGAGATAACCTATATGGGTCGAGCGCGCCAAATATTCTTGGAGGGTTATCAGAAAACGCGAACAAAAGCGCAACCAGTTACGTCGGACGTACTTTTGTTGGAATTGACGACACAAATGGAGATGGTTTCTACGATACTGTGCTGATCTTCAACTCAAGTTATGCCCGGCAGGTGGATGCAGCCACGGTACTGCGCAACTTTGGGGCGGACAAGGTCATTATGTTGGATGGCGGCGGCTCCACTCAATTAATATGTCGCGGAACCAGCTTTATTAGTTCATCTCGTCCCATTCCTCAGACAATTGGCGTAGTCGCAGGCGGTCTTACCCCTCTTCCTCCTCCCACACCTACGAACTTCCACATATTTGCAACAACTGACAGTAGTATCTCTTTAGAATGGAATGATGTGGGCGGAGAAACAGGATATAACATTTATAAATGGGGTTACAACGGAAGTGATTGGACATTCATCTACTACGATTCTGTAGGGGCAAACGTTACCACATACACTGACGCCAATCTTCCTTGCGAAAATGATTTCAACTACTACGAGTTGAGCGCCTACAACAACGCAGGAGAGTCGCCTCACGTCGGCTGGATACAGGGCATCACCAATGCTTGTCCAGTACAAACTGCCATATTTCGATCAGTCTCTACATCCGATGGCTATATCCTCGAATCCGCCGAAACCAGCAATAAGGGAGGCTTGCTCAACGCTACCTTGACCACCTTCAACCTCGGCGATGATGCTGGAGACCGCCAATATCGCGCCATCCTCTCCTTCAACACCGCTGATCTGCCTGACAACGCGGTTATCACCAATGCCACACTCAAAATCAGGAAGCAGGGGC
>BOKF01000079.1 GCA_016860845.1 Chloroflexota bacterium | reverse complement strand
ATGGTTTCGGAGATGAGGTACAAGCCGTGGGGAGAACTTCGTTACACCTGGACGGACGCGCCCGCGAATACGAGTCCCGCGTATGAATTGACGCGGTATCAGTACACGGGTCAGTATTCGTATGATGTCGAGTTTGGGCTGAAATATTACGGCGCGAGATTCTATGACAGCGCGGTGGGGCGGTTTGTCAGCGCGGATAGTGTCATTCCACCTGGAACGCAAGGGTATGATAGATTCGCGTATACGTACAACAATCCTCTCAGATACAATGACCCAACGGGACATTGGGGGTTCGATCTTTCTGCCACCGTAAATTCAATAATTAGTACGGTAATTACCAACCCGGTTAACGCAATGCTTAGTAAATTTAATGCTGATATTACAATTACAAATACTGATGTGGCCAAAGTGATTGATGGCGCTGCAACTGTACTGGATGTTGCGGCTGCGAGTATCTCTACTGCTATTGCGATTGGAGATTCTGTTGCCGCAGGAATTGGCTTTTCTGTGGGCGCTGCCCCAGGTATCGTGTTGGGAGGTGAGCCTGCAATACTTACAGGTCCCGCTGGCGCGGGGCTAGGTGTAGCAATGTTTGAGCTAAATCCCGGAGTAATAACAGCGGGAGGAATAGCTGATAGGTTGGGATGGGTCTCAACAGGTCTCACAGGCTTATCCGATGTTATTACTGGCGACACTAATGTTACCGGCTCGGTTTCTGTTTCTGATGACGGCATAAATATTACCCAAAGCTCATCAATCGGAAGAGACACAGCAGCAAGTGCTTATTTGTCACTTCTTGGAAGCATGGCGCCTCTTGGAATTATCGACGCTCCAATTGATGGTGTGGGACTCGCCTTTGATGCCGGTCTTCCATGGAATCTGTGGCCTTTGACAGAAGTCCCTGAATCTATTCCATTGACCAATATAGATGTTGAAATAGAATATTGAGAAGATGCCTTGTTGTAAAGTTTGGAGAAAATCTCATCATGACAAATCAGAAGTTTCATCTATCCAAGAAAGCCATGGCATGGGAAGGCTCGATAGGCTTTTTGGCAATACTATTCCTAAGTGCTGCTTTTTGCATGGGGATAGTCGTATTGGGAATAAGTAAAGAGAAGGAAATTGGCGCGTTACGGTTTGTTATACCTATAATTCTTGGATTACCTGCTTTAGTAATTACCATTGTCTCTTTCGCTCTTGTTCTTGGGGCAATCGGCCGGGCAATATTTAGTTATCTGTTAATTTCTGAGGAAGGTCTAGAATATCACCTATGGCCTGCACACAAAGTCCGTTGCATGTGGGATGACGTAGACCAAATAAAGAAATCTTTTTTGCCGTTTCAGGGCGATATTCTTATGCTCAAACGCGCAGAAGTCTCAGGCTTTCAAAAAACTTTATTGAGTTTCAATAAAGGTAATTTCGGTATAGTCAAAACGGTACCGGTAATTCCGTTATTTCAAATAAACGGCTGGCCGAACGGGAAGTTGGAGGACGAATTGAGAAAATACGCTCCAAATCTTTTTATTGACCGAATAGCAAGTAACTCAGATAAGTTGTAATGAATTAATTAATCAAGTACGACAACGCAGGCCGCAAATTGACGATGGACGATCCCGATATGGGATTCTGGCAATACGAATATGACGCTTTGGGAAATCTGAAAACCCAAACCGACGCGCGCGGATGCGTCACGAACATCGCCTACGATGAACTCAATCGTCCGACGGGCAAGACCTATTCGGGTTGCCCCACCACGGGCGCAGTGACATACACCTACGACGCGGGGACGAACGGCAAGGGCCGCCGCATTTCGATGACGGACGCCTCAGGCTCGACCTCCTGGCTTTACGATTCGCGCGGCCGCGTCCGGAAAGAAACCAAAATTATTTCGGGTATCTCCTTCGACACCGAATGGACGTATAATCTGGCAGACCTGCCCAAGACCATGAAATATCCCGACAGCGAGATCGTGACGACTGGCTATAACAACAACATGCTTCCCACGGATGTGAGCGGCGCGGGCAATTACGTCCCGTCCATGACGTACGATTCCGCGGGACGCCTGCTGACCCGCGCCCTCGGCAACGGATTGACGCAAACCTACAACTACTACGCCTGGAACCAACAGGGCGGACGCCTGCATACGCTCGTCACTGGCTCGTTGCAAAACATCACGTATCAATACGATTCTGTTGGCAACATCACGCAGATCGCGAACAGCATCGCGAGCGAGACCAGCGTCTACGATTACGACGCTTTGGATCGCCTCACCAGTTGGCAGTTGAATCAGGACACTCCCGAAACCTACGCGTACGATGATGATACGGGAAATCTGATTGAAAAGAACGACTTGGCATTTGATTATCCCGATGCAAGTGGAAGCCAGGCGACCCATCCTCATGCCGTCACTAGCGCGGCAATAAACGATGTCATCGTCAACACGTATGGGTATGACCAAAACGGCAACCAAACCACGCGTGAGATTGGCCCCGACACATTTGAATTAACCTATGATGCCGAAAACCGCCTCGTGGAAGTGAAGAAAAACAATGTGACGATTGCCGAGTTCACCTTTGACGGCGACGGGAAGCGTGTCATGTCCGTGATTGACGGCGAGACCATCCGCTTCGTGGGCGGATACTACGAGCGCAAAGGCGGCGAGATCACGAAGTATTACATGGCAGGCGCGGCGAGAGTCGCCATGCGCAAGTACACGATTCCGCAGAGCATGACGGTGGAGTACATGCTTGGAGACCATTTGGGGTCAACGAGTATTACGACTGATTCCAACGGCGCGATGGTTTCGGAGATGAGGTACAAGCCGTGGGGAGAACTTCGTTACACCTGGACGGACGCGCCCGCGAATACGAGTCCCGCGTATGAATTGACGCGGTATCAGTACACGGGTCAGTATTCGTATGATG
>BOKF01000078.1 GCA_016860845.1 Chloroflexota bacterium | reverse complement strand
ACGTGGACGGGCAACCACTTGGGGCGGGGTGGGGCTGATTTCGGTCTGCTCCTCGCCTAAAAACCAAGGGGGGGTAGGGGAAATTTTTTACTCCTGCCCTCTCTTACCAAACTCCGAACGATCACGCTTTTTTTTATCTCCAATATACAAAAAACAAACCTTTGAGGATGCCTTCAATTAAATGATCCAACCACCTCTCTTTACCGAACCCGTTACCCTGAAACGACTCGAATCCCACCTGTGGGAAGCGGCCAATATCCTGCGCGGCAGCCCGGTGGATCGCACCGACTGGAAAAGCTACATCCTGCCGCTGCTCTTCTTCAAGCGTATCTGCGATGTGTGGGATGAGGAGTACCAGGAGACGGTGGAGCTGTACGGCGAGGATTTTGCCGACGAGCACCGTTTCCAAATCCCCGAAGACTGCCACTGGCAGGACATGCGCGAGACGCCGAGCAACGTCGGCACGGCGCTGCAAAACGCGATGCACTGCATCGAGGCGGCGAACCAAGCCCACCTGTACGGCGTTTTTGGCGATGCCCAGTGGAGCAACAAGGAGCGCCTGCCTGACCCTCTGCTCAAAGACCTGATCGAGCATTTTTCCAGCCTGACGCTGGGCAACAAGAATGTTGCCAGCGATATTATCGGCGACGCTTACGAATACCTGATCAAGCAGTTTGCCGACGCCACCAACAACAAGGCCGGCGAGTTCTACACGCCGCGCAGCGTGGTCCGGCTGATGGTAGACATCCTCGACCCGCAGGAGGGCGAAACTATCTATGACCCCGCCGCCGGAACGGGCGGAATGCTGCTGGCGGCGGTGGAGCACGTGCGCGCTAACGGCGGCGACCCGCGCACCTTCTTTGGCAAGCTGTACGGCCAGGAGAAAAACCTGACCACCTCCTCGGTGGCGCGGATGAACCTGCTCTTGCACGGCATCGAGGATTTTGCCGTCGAGCGGGGCGACACCCTGCGCCAGCCGGTCTTTACCGACCCGGCCAGCGGCGGTCTGGCCACCTTCGATTGTGTCATCGCCAATCCGCCTTTTTCGCTGGAGCAGTGGGGCCGCGAAGTCTGGGAGAACGATCCCTGGGGCCGGGCCTTTGCCGGCCTGCCTTCCGACAGCAGCGGCGATTTTGCCTGGGTGCAGCACATGGTCTGCTCGATGGCCCAGAGTACGGGCCGGATGGCGGTGGTGCTGCCGCAAGGGGCACTCTTTCGGGGCGGGGTGGAGGGCGACATCCGGCGCAAGCTGCTGGAACAGGATTTGATCGAGGCGGTCATCGGCCTGGCTCCCAACCTCTTTTACGGCACCGGTCTGGCTGCCTGCATTTTGATTCTACGCCGGCGCAAGGACCCCCGATTCTACGCCGGCGCAAGGACCCCCGCCGGGCCGGGCAGGTCCTCATCGTAGATGCCTCCTCGCTGTTCCGCAAGGGGCGAGCGCAGAACTTCCTCGACCCGGAGCACGCCGCGACCATCCTGGGCTGGGTGCAGGCGTTTGCCGATGTGCCGGACCGGGCGCGGGTGGTGTCGGTCGAGGAGATCAAGGCCGAGGATTGGACGCTGAACATCTCCCGCTATGTCTTGCCGCCTCTTGGCGAGGACATTCCTCCGCTGCCGCAGGCGATTGCCGATTTCAAGGCGGCGCTGGCGCGGGTCCGTGAGGCCGAGGATAAGCTGCGGGAATTGATGACCGAAGGAGGCTGGCTCGATGGCTGACCGTCTCTCCCTGCCCGAACTCGAAGCCTACCTCTGGGGCGCGGCGACCATTTTGCGCGGGCTGGTGGATGCCGGCGACTACAAGCAGTACGTCTTTCCGCTGCTCTTTTATAAGCGGCTGTCGGATGTGTGGGACGAGGAATACGGCGCGGCTCTGGCTGACAGCGACGACGCCGACTATGCCCGTGAGATGGCCAACGAGCGCTTCGTCATCCCCGATGGGGCGCATTGGAACGACGTGCGGACTGTGCCCCGTGACGTGGGCCAGACCCTGCGCAATGCAATGCGGGCCATCGAGGCGGCCAATCCCGCCCGGCTCGACGGCATTTTTGGCGATGCCCCCTGGACCAACAAGGAGCGTCTGCCCGACCACACTCTCAAAAACCTGCTGGAGCATTTTTCGGCCCACAGCCTCTCCCTGGCCAATGTGCCGGAGGATGAGCTGGGCAACGCCTACGAGTTCCTGATCAAGAAATTTGCCGACGACAGCGGCCACACCGCCCAGGAATTTTACACCAACCGCACCGTCGTTCACCTGATGGTCCAGTTGCTTCAACCCCAACCCGGCGAGAGTATCTACGATCCCACCGCTGGCACCGGCGGGATGCTCATCTCCGCCCTGGACGAGGTCAAGCGCGGCGGGAGCGAGCACCGCACTCTGCGCCTGTACGGGCAGGAACGCAACCACATGACCGCCTCCATTGCCCGGATGAACCTGGTGCTGCACGGCGTCGAGGATTTTGACATCGCTCGCGGCGATACCCTGGAACGCCCGGCCTTTACCGACCTGGACCGCTTGCGCACCTTCGACGTGGTCCTGGCCAATCCGCCCTACTCGATCAAGCAGTGGCACCGCGACGCCTGGCAGAGCGACCCCTGGGGCCGCAACTTTTTGGGCACGCCGCCCCAGGGCCGGGCCGACTACGCCTTTTTCCAGCACATTTTACGCAGCATGGACCCCCAGACGGGCCGCTGCGCGATCCTCTTTCCCCACGGAGTCCTGTTCCGTAAGGAGGAGGCCGAGATGCGGCAAAGATTGGTCGAGGCCGACCTGGTGGAGTGCGTGCTGGGACTGGGACCGAACCTCTTTTACAACTCGCCGATGGAAGCCTGCGTAGTGATTTGCCGCAGCCGGAAGCCGCCGGAGCGCCGGGGGCGGATTTTGTTTATTGATGCGGTCAACGCGGTGGCGCGGGAACGGGCCATGAGTTTCCTCAAGCCGGAGCACCAGCAGCGGATTGAAGCGGCCTATCGGACCTTCCAGGAAGCTCGGAGCTTCCTGGAAGTTATCGAACCGGGTTTTGCCCGCGCCGCGACCCAGGCCGAGATAGCCAGGCAGGGCTACAGCCTGTCCATCCCCCTGTATGTGAAGCGGGTGGAGCACGAGAACGGCAGCAGTAATGCCCGCCCCCTGCCGGAACTATGGGCCGAATGGGAGCAGCAGGGCCGCCTCTTTTGGCAGGAGATGGATGCCCTGGTGGAGATGTTAGACAACCTTCCAGGAAGCTCGGAGCTTCCTGGAAGGTCTTTGGCCGAAGAGGTGAGCGATGAGTGACCACACCCTCAAACCTGGCTGGACCTGGGTCAAATTTGGCGACGTGGTCAGACTGAACACCGACCGCGTAGCCGACCCTGCCGCCAAAGGCATTGAGCGGTACGTGGGCCTGGAACATATTGAGCCGGAAGATTTGCGGATTCGCCAGTGGGGGTTGGTGGCCGAAGGGACGACCTTCACCAGCTATTTCAAGCCGGGCCAAACCCTTTTTGGCAAGCGCCGCGCCTACCAGCGCAAGGTAGCGGTGGCTGATTTTGAAGGGGTGTGCTCCGGCGACATTTACGTTTTTGAGCCAAAAAACGACTGCCTGCTGCCGGAACTGCTGCCGTTTATCTGCCAGACCGAGCGATTTTACGAATACGCCGTCGGCACGTCTGCGGGATCGCTCTCGCCGCGCACCAACTGGACCCAACTGGCCCAATACGAGTTCGCCCTGCCGCCGCTGGCGGAGCAACGTCGGATGGCGGAGGTTTTGTGGGCTTCGAGCGACTTGATCGAAACACATCACCAGGCACTTCAAGCTTGTCAATATGTACTCCGTTCAATCCAGAAAAAGTATTTCATTGAGCAACCTGAAGGGAAACAGGTAAAAATTGGTGATGTTGCAGAGGTACGAAATGGAACTACACCCCGTAGAAATCGTTCGGATTATTGGGAAGGTGACATACCGTGGTTGCCTACCGGGAAAGTTAATGAACGATCCATTTACACTGCTGATGAGTTCATCACAAAAAAGGCGCTATCCGAATGTTCGCTAAGCATAATACCCGCTGGCTCGACATTAATTGCAATGATTGGGCAAGGAACGACTCGGGGAAAATCCGCCCGACTTGAAATAGATGCTTGTATTAATCAGAACTTCGCCGCAATGACTCCAGTAGAGGGTTTAGACTCATGGTTTCTTTTTTACCAGATGGAAACATTTTATGAGGCTCTTCGTGCTTGGAGTCACGGTACTAACCAACATGCCTTGAATTGTTCTCTCATTCGCGAGTTCCCAATTTGGTTGCCTCCTTATGAGCGGCAAATTGAAATAGCAGCAGAGCTTCGTGAGACAGATTCAGCAATTCATGCCTTAACAAAACGACTTGGTCAAAGCCAGGAATTTCTTATCTGTTTGCGAGAATCAGCTTTACAATAAGTAGAAAGGTGGTAGGATGTTCACCGAATCTAACACCGTCGAAGCGATGGTCCGCGAAGTGTAACCTTCCTGGAAGCTTTAAGCTTCCAGGAAGGTTAGGGAAGGTTAGGGAAGGTTAGGGAAGGTTAGGAGAGTCCATGCCAAAACGTCAAGTTCAATTCCACCAGGGCAGTTACTACCACGTTTACAATCGCGGGGCGGGCCGCCAATCCATTTTTCGGGAGGAAAAGAATTACCTCTACTTGCTGCGCCTGCTGAAGAAAGTAATCACTGAGAGTCAGGTCACGGTCATTGCCTACTGCTTATTGCCCAACCACTATCATTGGCTCTTGCGGCAGGATGGCGACACATCCGCCGGGAAAGTACCGGGGCGAGTGTTCGGCAGTTATTCCCAGGCATTCAATAATGCCTACGAGCGTACCGGCACTTTGTTTGAGGGACCTTATAAAGCTGTCGCTGTTGAGGCCGATGCTTACTTGTTGCACCTGTGTCGTTATATCCATCTCAATCCCGTCCGTCATGGCTTAATTTCTTCGCCGGAAGCCTGGCCTTATTCCAACTACCTGGAATGGATCGGCCAACGTTCCGGCACGCTGGTAGACAAGCAATTTGTGCAGGATCATTTCGACTCGCCGCAGCGGTATCAATCTTTTGTGGCATCCTACCTGGCGCAACCGGGCAAATTGCCGGATGGGCTGCAACATTATTTTAACGACCTGGATGTTCTTACCATCCAGGAAGCTTGAAGCTTCCTGGATGGTTTGGAGAAGAAACCATGACCGAATTAAAACAAACCTACAGCGAACCCGTCTCCCGCCTGCTGGCGTTGGGAGATGTGCAGCAGGACAAAGAGTGGCGGGATTATCGGGCGCTGGGCCTGACCGAGCAGGACATCCCCGAACTGAGCCGGATGGTCCTGGACGAAGATTTGCACTGGGCCGATACCGAAAGTGCGGAGGTCTGGGCGGGGCTGCACGCCTGGCGGGCGCTGGCTCAACTGCAAGCCACCAGCGCCATTCCGGCCTTGATCGAATTGCTGGGCCGGGTGGATGACTACGACGACGATTGGACCAGCGAGGAACTGCCCCTCGTCTTTGCCCACCTTGGTCGGCCCGCCCTGGAACCGCTGGCTGCTTTCCTGGCCGATGCTAACCAGAATGTATGGTCACGTATCGCCGCCGGTGACGGCCTGGTTAAGCTGGCCCAGCGCCACCCGGAACTGCGAGCGGAAGCCGTCGCCGCGCTCAGCCGGCAGTTGGCCCACTTCGCCGGGCAAGAGCCGAATTTTAACGGCCTGCTCATCGGCCAGTTGGTTGATCTGAACGCGGTTGAAGCAGCCCCGGTGATCGAGCAGGCTTTTGCGGCCAATAAAGTGGATGTGATGATCCAGGGGGATTGGGAGGAAGTGCAAATCGCGCTGGGCTTGTTGGACCAGCGCCTCAGCCCACCCCCCGATTATCGCGCTATTATGACGGCTCAAATGGGCTTTGACCCGGCAGAGATGCTGGATAACCTCAAAACGGCAGTTCAGGCCAAGTCGCAGCGCAAAGCCGAACGCAACGCGGCTAAAGAGGCCAAATCTAAAGCCAAAGCCAAACGCAAGCAGGCCAAACAGAGCCAAAAGAAACAGCGCAAGCGGAAGTAAATACGACCCCTCCCCCAACCCCTCCCCGAAGCGGGGAGGGGAGAAGATGGCTCCCCCTCCCGAAACGGGAGGGGGCTGGGGGGAGGGTCCTATTTAGGAGGACGCCATGCCCTTCACCGAGTCCAACACCGTCGAAGCGATGATCCGCGACCTGCTAGCCGGGCCGCAGAAAGCCGGCGGCCGGCTGGCAGAAACGCCGCAGCCCTACGTCACTACCGGCAGCAGCGGGCGCGGGTTGGGCTGGTATTTCGTCCCCGGCATCGCCCTGCCCCGCCAGCCGCAGGATGTCTTTGTCGAACCCTACGTCCGTGAGGCCCTCATCCGGCTCAACCCGACCATCGCCGCCCAGCCTGACCGGGCTGACGAAGTTCTCTACAAGCTGCGGGCCATCGTCCTGGCCGTGCGCAGCGACGGCCTGATCCGGGCCAACGAACTGTTCACCGCCTGGCTGCGGGGCGACCAATCCATGCCCTTTGGCCCCCGCCACGAGCACGTCACCATCAAATTGATTGATTACGAGCAACCCGACAACAACCAGTACGTCGTCGCCACGCAATACACCTTCCGCGCCGGGGCCGCCGAGCGCCGGGCCGACCTGGTCCTGCTGGTCAACGGCTTCCCCCTGGTGCTGGTCGAGGCCAAAACGCCGGTGCGCAACGCCGTCAGTTGGGTGGATGGGGCCTTGCAGGTCCACCAGGATTACGAGCGCTTCGTCCCCGAACTGTTCGCCTGCAACGTCTTCAGCGTCGCCACCGAAGGCAAAGAGCTGCGCTACGGCTCCATCGGCATGCCGGTCGAGCTGTGGGGGCCGTGGCGGGTAGAGGGACCCCCCTCAGTCCCCCCTAAAAGGGGGGAAGCCAGAACCTCCCCTCCCCTGGCAGGGGAGGGGTCGGGGGAGGGGTTAATATCCGTCAAATCCGCCCTCCAATCCTTACTGCGCCCCAGCGTCATCCTCGACATCCTGGCCCACTTCACCCTCTTTGCCACCGACAAAAAGAACCGCCGCCTCAAGCTGGTCTGCCGCTACCAGCAGTACGAGGGGGCCAACAAAATCGTCCAGCGGGTGCTGGCCGGCGCGCCGCGCAAGGGCTTGATCTGGCATTTTCAAGGCTCCGGCAAATCGCTGCTGATGGTCTTTGCCGCCCAAAAGCTGCGCCTCCAACCGGCCCTGCGCAATCCTGCCGTGCTGATTGTCGTGGACCGGCTGGACCTCGACGCCCAGATCAGCGCCACCTTCCACGCCTCCGACATCCCCAACCTGGTCAAGGCCGAAGCGCGGGAGGAGCTGGCCCAACTCTTACGCCAGGACACCCGCAAAATCATCATCACCACTATCTTCAAATTTGCCGAGGCCGGCGGTGTGCTCAACGAGCGGGACAACATCATCGTCCTGGTAGACGAGGCCCACCGCACCCAGGAAGGCGATTTGGGCATGCAGATGCGGGCCGCCCTGCCCAATGCCTTTCTCTTTGGGCTGACCGGCACGCCGATCAACCGCCGCGACCGCAACACCTTCTACGCCTTTGGCGCGGAGGAGGACGAGCGCGGCTACCTGAGCCGCTACGGCTTTGAGGAGTCCATCCGCGATGGGGCGACCCTGCCCCTCCACTTTGAGCCGCGCCTGATTGACCTGCACATTGACAAAGCCGCCATTGACGAAGCCTACGCCGCCCTGACCGGCAGCCTGACCGACCTGGACCGGGAAAACCTGGCCCGGATGGCCTCGCGCCTGGCCATCCTGGTCAAAGCGCCGGACCGGGTCGCCAAAATCTGCGCCGACATCGCCGCCCACTTTCAGGCCAACGTCCAGCCTAACGGCTTCAAGGGTATGGTCGTCACCTTTGACCAGGAAAGCTGCCTGCTCTACAAAGACGCCCTCGACGAGCATCTGCCGGCAGAGGCCAGCGAGATTGTCATCTCCGTTTCCGGCAAAGAGCGCGAGGATGAACGCTACCGGCCCTACAAGCGCGGGCGCGACGAGGAAGAAAAGCTGCTCGACCGCTTCCGCGACCCCAACGACCCGCTGCAACTGCTGGTCGTCACCGCCAAGCTGCTGACCGGCTTCGACGCGCCCATTTTGCAGGCCATGTACCTGGACAAGCCCCTGCGCGACCACACCTTATTACAAGCCATCACCCGCACCAACCGCACCTACGGCGACAAAAAGAGCCACGGTCTGATTGTGGATTACCTGGGCGTCTTCGACGACATCGCCTCGGCCCTGGAATTTGACGAAGCCGGCTTCCGCCAGGTCGTCTCCGACATCGCCAACCTCAAGGCCAAACTGCCCGGCGCGATGCAGCAATGCGTAGCCTACTTCGCCGGAGTGGATCGCAGCCTCAGCGGCTACGAGGGACTGCTCGCCGCCCAGGAATGTTTGCCCACCAACGAGGTCCGCGACGCCTTTGCCGCCGCTTACAGCCTGCTCTCCCAAATCTGGGAAGCCCTCTCGCCCGACCCCCTCTTGCAGCCCTACGAGGCCGACTACCGCTGGCTGTCCCAGGTCTACGTCTCGGTCCAGCCGACCACCGGCACGGGCCGGCTCATCTGGCACGCCCTGGGAGCCAAAACCGTCGAACTGATCCACCAGAACGTCACCGTCGCCGCCATCCACGACGACCTGGACGAGATCGTGCTCGACGCCGAGCTACTCGAAGCCGTGCTCAACACCCCCGACCCCCGCGCCAAAGCCAGGGAGATTGAGTTCAAGCTCTCCCAACGCCTGCGCCGGCATATCGGCAATCCACGCTACCTGGCCCTGTCGGAGCGCCTCGAAGCCCTCAAAGAACGGCACGAACGGGGCCAACTGCACAGCATCGAGTTCCTGAAAAGTCTGCTCGACCTGGCCACCGACCTGGTCCAGGCCGAAAAAGAAACCCCGCCCGAAGAAGACGAGGATCGCGGCAAAGCCGCCCTGACCGCCCTGTTTGAAGAAGTCCGCAACCCAAACACTCCCGTCGTCGTCGAGCGCGTCGTCGCCGACATTGACGAAATTGTCCGCCCGGTCCGTTTCCCCGGCTGGCAGACCACGAGCGCCGGCGAGCGCGAGGTCCGGCAGGCTTTGCGGAAGACGTTGTTTAAGTACAAGTTGCACCAGGATAAGGATTTGTTCGAGAAGGCGTATGGGTATATTCGGGAGTATTGTTGAGAGAAGTTACGTTTCACCTTCCCGGAAGCTGATAGCTTCCGGGAAGGTATTTGGAGAGGAACAATGACAAAATCGGAAAAAACGCAGTTTGGCGGTCTCCCGCCACAGTATAATTTTGTTCTCAACCCCTACCCCGATGTGCGAGTGTCGCGCTGCCCCTTCTGCGACCGCAAAACCGGGCAGCGCAAACTGCCGTTGTTCATCCACGTTGACCCGCTGCATCCCATCGCCCTCAACTACACCTGCCGCTACTGTAGCCACTGTGATTTACTGATCGGTCACAAATCCACCCTGGAACACCTGTTAACCCAGATGTTTAGCCAGTACAATCCGGCCGTCATCGGCAACGATTATCTGATTATGGGTACCATGGATAAGAAAGCCTGGCGTGAAAACATGGTTCAACCCAAGCCCATCTCGGAAATGTTAGCCTACGTCAGCCGCTTCAAAACCTACTACCAGGAACTCCGCTCGACCCAACCCGGCTGGTATCCAAAGGGCCAAGAACCGCCGGTGATGGAACCGCCGCCGTCTGCAGAGTGGGTCAAACGTCGGCCTGGAAAATAGTAAAGGGTAGTGGAGGTTAACGTATGGCGGATTACCAATCCTTCCTCATCAATCTTACCCAAAATCTGAACACGCTCCGCCAGCGCGAAGCAAAATATGGTGGCAACGCCCCCCTCGAACTGCTCAACCAGATTGAAGACCACCAAAAGGCTATGGCCCTGACCGAGCAAGCCTTAAATGGAGAACTGAGTCAAGCTGAGTGGGAAGAGGCATTAAAACCCCTGCTCCTGTCCGCCAATAACGGGCAGGCAATTAATCTGCAAGCGGAGACTTACATTGCCGGTGATGTCCGGGGCGATTTTGTCAAGAGCGATAAGGTTGAAGGCGATAAAGTTTTTGGCAACAAAATCATCACCCATATCTACGAAGCGCCACCGCCCCCTCTCCCCCCGGCTGAAGCCAAAGAGCGACACGATTTGAGGATTTTGCTGGGTAAGGTCAAGCAGTTCTGGATTGAAGGCGTGCTGGAAAAATCGGTCCACGCCATGGCCTTGATAGACCTGGGCAAAGAGACCCAACTTGAAGCGGTAGCTCATGCCTGGGAGCAGGTGTTGGAACTACCTGACCAGAGCCGCCAAACCCTACCACCCGACAAGAAGATCAGCCAGATTTTTGACGAGATGAATCGTGCCTTGCTCATCCTGGGCGCACCCGGTTCAGGCAAGACGATTACCTTACTCCAACTAACCCGCGACCTGATTCATCAAGCTGAACAGGATGAGAGCTTCAGCCAACCGGTGCCGGTCGTCTTCAACTTGTCTACCTGGAGCAAGGGACAAGAATTAATTGACTGGTTGACGGCAGAGCTATCAGCCAAGTATCAAATCCCACAGCGGATAGGCCGGCCCTGGCTGGAAAATAATCGTTTATTGCCCCTGCTTGATGGATTAGATGAGGTCAGGCTGGCCGACCGGGATGACTGTGTGAAGGCAATCAATCAGTTTGGGATGGAGTTTGGTCTGTCGGGGTTGGTGGTTTGCAGCCGGCTGGAGGAATACATCAGCCTGCCGGTGCGGCTCAAACTCAATGGAGCAATTCGCCTGCAACCGCTGACCCTGGAGCAGGTGTACGACTACCTTGAGGCGGCAGGGGCCAAGTTGAATGTGTTGCGCACTGCCCTGCAAGTGGATAACGACTTACAAACCTTAGCCCAATCCCCTCTTATGTTGGGAATCCTGATTCTGGCCTATCAGGATATACCGGTTGAAAGCCTGATGGGCCAAGCGCATCCCACTCTTGAGGCCCGCCGCAAACATTTGTTAGATACTTATATCGAGCGGATGTTCAGGCGTAAAGGTCGAACCGGTCATCCCTACCCTGATGAACAAACCAAGGGACAATTAGCCTGGTTAGCCCAACAGATGAGCCGCCACAACCAGGCCATCTTCTTGATTGAACAGTTGCAACCAAGCTGGTTAGCCAGCCGCCGCTGGTCCTGGGTTTATGCCCTGAGTTCCCGGCTAATTGGTATGCTAATTGCTGGGCAGATGTGGGGTCTACTTATGGGCGTAAGTGCCGCCCGACTTCTGAAGGTGAATAATACCCTGATGCCCGGGTTGGAGGGTTGGCTAATATTTGGGGTAGTATTTGGACTGATCGGAGGGTTGTTTTGGGGACTCATTGACGGAGTGCGGTTTCAACGCAGTGGCCAATATAGCATCCTGCAAAGGAGTCCCACTCGTTGGCAGCAAGTTCTCAATGTGGGGGTAGTTGGGCTAATCTTGGGGCTAGTTGCAGGCTTGATAAGCGGGTTATTCGCCGGATTGTGGTTTGGGCTATGGAGTGTAATGCTTGGCATGCTGCTTACTGGACTGTTTGTGGGGCTAAGAGGGAGTCGGCAAAGTTTGACTCAAGACATCCAAACCGTCGAAGCCTTGCGGTGGTCATGGCAGCGAGGTCTAAAAAGCGTTCCGTTTGGGTTTATAGGTGGGGCGATCTTTGGGCTAAGTGCTGGGCTGATCTTTGAACTGCATCAAGAATTGCTGGATAGTTTACAGCGTGGTCTCGTGGCTGAGTTGATAGGTGAACGCCTTTTTGTCTTGGGAGTCGGTCTATTTTACGGGTTGTATGGTGCTATCGTGAGCGCGATGTTTGGTGGGCTAAGGAGTCAGATTGTCAAGACCAAAACTGTTCCTAACCAGGGTATTCGGCTCTCTTTAAGAAACGCCCTCTTAGCCGGTCCAGTATTTGGCTTGATCATTGGGCTGGTGGGTGGGCTGCTTTTAGGGTTGCTGTTTGGAGTCCGAAATGGGGTGGATGTCGGATTGGCCTGGGGACTACTGATGGGAACATTAGCCTTTGCCTGGTATGGCGGCCTCGATGTGATCCAACATTACACCCTCCGCCTCATCCTGCGGTTCCAAGGCCGCATCCCTCGTCATTATGCCCACTTCCTCGACTACGCCGCTGAGCGCATCTTCCTGCAAAAAGTGGGCGGGGGCTACATCTTCATCCACCGGCTGCTGTTGGAGCATTTTGCCTCTCTGGAGCCGAAAAAGTAATCAAGGGAGCTGAGGCTGACCATGAGGCCGGAATACATCCCAACAGAAGAAGACGATGAACCACAAAGCCGCAAGCCTAGCCTGGTAACGGTGCTGATTACGATGTTGCTTATTTTGGCGATTCTGTCCACCTTGATTTGGCCCCTCATGCAATATCGGCGTCGTCCCTTACCTACACCGACACCTGGAATTTTGCAGGAGGCGTGAACAAAAAGGATAACGATAGCCCAGATGGCAAAGTTCAAACCCGAAGACCTCCCCACCGGCCGGGAAAGCCGCGAGAGCCACGCGGAATTCATCAAAATCAATTGGCCCGTCGCCGCTGCCTTTGCCTGGCAGCAATATCAAAAACAGGGCCGGGGCTGCCTGGTCGTTGACGTGGCCGAATCGAAAGACCCTCCACGGGGGGAGTCCTATCTGTTTGGTGAGAGTCAGGCGGCTTATGTGCCTTACCGGGGTGTCCGGGCTACCGGCGACCCGGATGTGAAGCGAATGGTCAAAGAGTATGACCTGGCCAGAGAGGTCGTGTTTGTGTTCTTGCGGCTGGATAAAGGGATGAGTAGTTATCGGGTCCACATCCCTAACCAGCCGTCGCCACCGGAGGCTTACCATCGTTGACGCCGTACCCAATGCTCGCGCTCTGGTCCTGGAAGCTACGACGCTTTACGCCTCGGTCAATGTACTGCTTTACTTCATCTTGCACAGTGACACCGCCAATGCCTGGGGAGTTGACCGCAAAGGGGCTACGTTGAAAGATAACTTCGTGAAGCTGCTCATTGTTCCTCAATATGACGGGAGTGGGCTGATCATGAGGGACCGCACTCGCGGATATATCCGCTTCGCTGGAGAGGATGTGGACAGGCCGGCCCGATTGTTTGTGGCACCACCGCATATGTTAGGGCAAGCGAATGTTTTTACACAGCCGCCGGCCGTGCTAGTTCCGAATGAGCAGGAGCAGAAGATACTTGACCTAAAAGCCGTAGGAGCGAGTTACAACGAGATATGCCGCCAGGTCTTTGGGGCTGAGGGTGGCAAGCAAATCCAGATGATTAAGAGTGTCTTAACCAAGTACCAAGTACCGCTGTGATTTTAGCCGAGTACCTGGTACTTGGTACTTGGTACTTACCCATAGGAGCAATAAAAATGACAACTATTGAAACCAACATACCCACCGATTCTCAGATAACCCAAGAACGGTATTATGTTTCTCAATTCGACTTTGAGACTTACGTAGTGATTGACCAGGCCACCCGTGCCGAGGTTTGTATCTGCAATGAGTTTGAGGAGTCTGTCAACCCGGCAAGACAACGAGCAGAAGCGATTGCCTTTTGCTTGAATTATATCGGTTTTGATATATTGACCGATGGCATACCAGACGCATTCAAGGGTGCTTGATAAGGACCAATAGGAGCAACGAACAATGAACGCGCAAACGGAATCTAAATCAATTCTGGACAATCCCACAGTGTTAGAGTGGGCTATCATTTACGCCAGGGTATCAACCGATGAGCAGGCCGAAAGTGGCACGAGTATAAATAACCAGATTGAGAAATCTTTGGCCTATGCCGCAAGCCACAATATGAACGTGGTAGCAGTTTTCAAAGAGGACTACACCGGCAAGGTACTTGACCGGCCCGAACTGAACAAGGTCCGTGATATGCTTCGGGCTGGCCGGGCTGATAACATCATTGTCTACAAAACAAACCGGCTTGACCGTTCGGAGTGGGGACTTAATCTCTTAATCCTGCTCCAAGAATTTAAGCAGCTTGGCGTAAGTTTGCACTACTCGCAATCAGGCCGGCGCGTTGACCTGACTAACCCAGTTGAAGCTCTGATGCAATCAATCGAGGGATGGCCGGCCGGAGAGGACCATAGAGAGACAGTGACCAAACTTCACGAGGGGCGATTGAGACGGGTAAAAGACGGGTATATTATATCACACGGTAAGGCCCCTTTTGGGTATAGGGCGATTAAGGATGGCAAGCTTGGGTTTTTGAAATTAACGAAACAGAGGCCGCTACAGTCCGCTTAATTTTTGAGTGGTATGTCCTGGGAGATGAAACCGGCAAGGCTTTAACGCAGGGGCAAATTGCCGACAAGCTGAATAAGATGGGTGTATCTGCCCCGAAGGGGGCGACCTGGAAACGGAGCGGGATAGCTCAAATTATCGCCAATGAAACCTATGCCGGGACATGGCACTACGGAAAACGCAATAATGCCGCAAAGACCTATAAGCCAAAAAATGAAACTATACCCGTTGAGGTACCTGCCATTGTCAGCCGGGAAATATGGGAAGCAGCCCAAGAGCGATTAGAGCAAAATAGGGTTAATTCAAAGCGCAACCGCAAGCCAGGCCGCTATTTGCTGGCAACCCGTGTTACTTGTGGCGTATGCCATTATAAGATGGTAGGTGTAACCACATGTGATAGGGGCAAAACGTACGCTTAGGCAGTTCCAAGATTTAAATCATCCAATTGTTCTCACCGGCTTGATGCGTGATACGTGATGCGTAAGAAATCTTGCCTGGATACCATCACGCATCACGCATTACGTATCACGGGCTTTGGATAATTATTTTCTTGGAGTTGCCTTACTATGCTTGCAATAACCGAAAGCTGATTGCACGGGAAAAATACTGTGAATGTGATAGCCCCTATTACAAAGGCGACGTGGTAGACACCAAAGTTTGGGATGAACTGGAAGAGGCTTCACGTGACAAAAATAAACTCATTGAAGGGTTACGCGGTTATCAATCCCAACAGGAAAGCAAGATTGAACCGATCAAAAGAGAACTGGCCCATGTCGAGCAATTGATTAAGGATAAAACGGCTGAATGGGAAGATGACTATGCCAGCATTAGATTTTTACCTGAACTCGCCAAAGCAAAAAAAGGGCTGGAATTGACCCAAACTGAACAAGTGTTAAAGGAACTGGGAAAGCGCAAAGCTGACTTACTGGCCGAACTTCAAGAAAAATCACTGACGGATGAAGAAATTACAGGTACAGTCGCTTTTGCTGCTCAAGTGGCAGAGGACATGGCGACGCTGCGAGAGGCAGAGGCCAAAGGAATTGATAACCCGGCATTGAAAGCGGCTGTGCGCGAGGAAAAGCGCAAGTTATTGGCTATCCTGAACGTGCAAGTAACGCTATTTGTGGAAGATGGCGAGAGGAAAGCCAGAATCACGGCAAAGTATTGTGTAAACGGAAAAGTCTTGACGGTTGAGGCAGGTACTTACAATAGTACCTGCCTCCCAAATCTTTAACCTTTCTAAATTCTCTCGTACCCAAACTGAGTTTGGGTACGAGATTTACCCTCCGGCGTCCAAACTGAGTTTGGACGCCGGAGGGCGAGAAGGTAAAACTCTTTAACCTTTGAATTATTCGGGTAACTGGATTAACCCAGCCCGCACCGCGGCCAGCACGGCCTGGGCCCGATTGGGCTGTTGGAGCTTACTCAAAATATGCTTGGCATGGCTGCGAATGGTTTCCTCGCTCACAAAGAGCCGTTCCGCAATTTCACGATAGGTGGCCGGGGTCGCCATCCAGCGTAAAATCTCCTGTTCCCGCTGCGTAAGCTGAACGGGCGGCGTCGGCGGTGGGGCGCGCCGCTCCGTCACCCGATTTAAGACTCGCCGGGCCAGGATAGGATGCAAATAAGCCTCACCGCGGGCCACGCTGCGAATAGCCTGGGCCAGTTCATCCGGCTCGATGTCTTTCATCACGTAACCGTCCACTTCAACCGCCAGCATTTCCAGTACCCGCTCGTCCAGAGCCACACCGGTCAGCATCAAGATGCGCACACCGGGCACTGCCGCTTGCAGGGCCAGCGCCGTGGCCTGGCCATCCATCTCTGGCATCACAAAATCGAGCAGCACCAGATCGGGCCGGAGCCGCGTCGCCAGTTCAACCGCTTTAGCCCCATTTTCAGCCTCCCCCACAATCTCAAAATCAGGTTCCAGGCGCAGAACCATGGCCAGCCCCTTGCGCACGACCGCATGGTCATCTACGATCATCAAGCGAATCCGGCTTTCAGCCACGCTCGTGCCTCCGGCTGATCGGCAACTGCACCAGGACTTGCGTGCCTTGGCCGGCCTGGCTGAGAATATCACACGTGCCCCCCAACGCCTGAATGCGCTCGCGTATTCCCCGCAGGCCGAAATGTTCACGATTGACTTCCCGCGCCAGGGCCAGCCTGGGTTCAAAGCCTTTACCCCGATCCGAAATGCTCAGGTAAACCTCATCCGGCTCGACATGCATAGTCAGCCGGGCCGAATCCACCCCGGCGTGACGGGCGGCATTGGCCAGCGCCTCTTGCGAAACACGGTAAAGACTGCGGCGAATAACTGAGGGCAACCGGTCAAAATCCCCGTTGAGCGTGAAATCAATGTAAAACGCGTGAGCCGGGGCAAAATGAGCCACGTATTTCTCCAGGTCGGCCTTAAAACTGGTCTCGGTTAACTCGGAAGGCCAGGTATCGAGGATGTAACGCCGGACTTCATGGCGCACCTGGTCGGCCAGTTGGCGCAGTTCCACCAGCTCATGTTGGACTGTTTCGCCGTGCTCCGGCAGCATTTTGATACAGGCATCCAGGGTAAAAACCATGCCAAAGAGCGACTGGGCGACCGTATCGTGAATATCGCGGGCAATCCGGTTGCGTTCCTGCTCCGCCGCCAGCCGCTGCGTCCGATCAATCGTGCCCAGGGCAGCCGCGGCTTGACTGGCCACCGCCGTTAAAACAACCAGTTGGTCTTCGGACAGGCTGCCGGGACCGCCCTCAACGGCGACCAGGAGCAAGCCGACCGGCTGCTCCGGCAGCACCAGCGGCACAACCAACCAGGCCGATTGGCTCAGCCAGGCATTCAACGTCTCGTCAACGGTCAATGGTTCTCCGTTATCCCACCAGCGCGCATGGCCATCGAGCAGGGCCTGGGCTATTAACCCATGCTCTGGACTCAACGGCAGCGAAGCGAGAGTTGACGCCTCAAAATTGTCCGAGATGGGATAAATTTGCCACTCACCCAAACACTGAGTAGCCGGGTGAACAAGTCCTACGATAGCTCGCGCAAAACCCAATTCGCCGGTAACGGCGCGGAGGACCCGCTGCTGGACCGATTGAATATCGGACGCCCCTTGCAGCAAGAGGGTGGCATCATGAATGATTTCCAACTGGTCATGCGTCGCCAGGAGTTGGCGGTGCTGCTGGAGCAAATTCTCTTGAACCACCTGCGAGGCTGCTTGTTCCCGTTCCTGATGGTGCAGGAGTTGCAGCGGGTAGCTCAACAAAAGCGGTGCCAGCCAGATACCCGCCAATTGATGGAAGAGAGGATCTAAAGCCAGGGTCGCGGGATCAATCTGGCTGCCCAGCAGCAGAGCCAGCCCGTAAAGCGGGGTAAATATGCCTGCCGCCCAGAGCGCGCCGCGCCGTTGAAATAACAGCGCCGCGGCCAGCAGCGGACTCAAGGCATACCAGTAATAAGGGCTGTCAGTCCCCCCGCCGAAAGCCAGCAGCAGCGCCGCCACGATCAGGTCAACGGCCACAAAAGCAATGGTTTCGATGGGCGTAAAGGAAAAAGTCCGGCTTAAGAGGGTAATAAAAAGCGTACTGCCAACGGCAAAGAGAAACAGAAAGAGCGGCAAGGCCGCAGGTTCGACGGCAGTCGCCAGGGGCAATAACGACCCCATCACCGGCAGCAAGCTGGCCCAACGATAAACCAGCCAAAAAACGACCCAGTGGCGCTGCGGCGCGACGAAGCTCAACCTGACGCGTGGCAGCGTTTGAGGTGTCGCGGATATATTCACTGTCGCCGGCAGATCAGCCGCCATTGGCCCCCTCAGCCCAGGAACGAGCCTGAGGCCCGTTCCCGCCAAAACTCCAGCCTGGTGTTCATCATAGCCAGATTTGCCCATCTTGGCAAGATTTAAAAGAGATACACCCCAATCTCTTCAAAAACTCCCCCTTAGAGGGGATAAATATTTCACCCGCTGGGGGGATAAAGGGTTTCCCTCCAGGGGTGACGACATTTCACCCCAAGCCTGCTAAAGTAAGAATTTAAGCAGGGGTAGAGGTGTTACTGCCCCTGACCTTCGCTATCTTTTGCCACTGTTTCCTGTCCGAACAATTGACGAAAGGGGGGTAGCTATGCCGTAACCTGAAAAGGTAAATTGAGGGGGTGTCAGCATGGAGTGCATGTCAAAGCTATGCTTTGACATGCGAAAGCAAAGCTTCCGCACTCCACAAATTCTTTACACTCGACAGATTATTGAGGGCATGACTCGCTAAATCTTTTTAAAAACTCAAGGGAGAGACAGACTTATGAATGAACAAGATAGAGTTCAAGAAGTTAAGCAACGGCTTGGCTCTTACTGGCAAGCCAATATCCGCATCATCACCATTTTGCTCATCATCTGGTTTGCGGTGGCTTATATACCGCCGCTGTTTATCAATCAGCTCAACCAGATTGTGATCGCCGGCTTTCCGCTCGGCTATTATATGGGCAGTCAGGGTTCGCTGATCGTCTTCGTCGTCGAAATCTTTTTCTACGCCTGGTACATGAACAAGCTCGACGAAGAGTATGGCTTAGTTGGCCTGAAGAGATAAGGAGTCCCGACGATGACAGTTACAAGCAAAGACGCGTTTCGTCAAAAATTGGTCCAAACCTACGGTATTTTCACCGGTGGTTTCATTATCTTTACGATTGTTTTGCTCTTGCTGGAGGTTTTCTTCGGTTTGCCCACCGCGTTTATTGGCTGGGTTTTCCTAATTTTGACGCTGGGTTTGTACGCCACCATTGGCATCATCAGCCGCACCAAGCTGCTGGATGAGTATTACGTAGCCGGACGCCGCGTGCCGGCCCTCTTTAACGGGATGGCCACCGGCGCCGACTGGATGAGCGCAGCCTCCTTCATCAGTATGGCCGGCTCGCTCTGGCTGCTGGGATACGATGGGCTGGCTTACATTATGGGCTGGACTGGCGGCTACGTGCTGCTGGCCCTCCTCTTTGCCCCCTACATCCGCAAATTCGGCCAATTCACCATCCCCGACTTTGTCGGCGCGCGCTTTGGCGGCAACAAGGCCAGGGTGGTCGCAGCCATTGCGGCCATTATTGTCAGCTTCACTTATGTCACCGCCCAGGTCACCGGCGTCGGCGTGATTATGAGCCGCTTTGTCGGCGTGGATTACACCTGGGGCGTGGTCATTGGCCTGTCCGGGGTGCTGGTCTGCTCCTTCCTGGGCGGGATGAAGGCTGTCACCTGGACCCAGGTGGCCCAGTACATTATTCTGATTGTCGCTTACCTGGTGCCGGTGGTTTTCCTGTCCATCCAACTGACCGGCTTCCCCATCCCCGAACTCAGCTACGGCCAGGCGCTGCAAAATATCCAGCGCTTAGAGGCAGAGCAGGGCATTAGCAAGGGTTATGTAACTCCCTACAACGAGGGCTTGAGCAACAAGTCGGCGGTTGACAGCGCCAAGCAAATCGGCCTGACCCCACCCCCGGCCAAGAGTGTCCCCCCGTTGGGGCTGCCCTGGGATTTCATGGCCCTGACCTTCTGCCTGATGGTCGGCACGGCCGGCCTGCCCCACATTTTGATCCGCTTCTACACCGTGCCCAGCGTGCGTGAAAGTCGGGTCAGCGTCGGTTGGGCCTTGTTCTTTATCTTCCTGCTCTACTTTACCGCCCCGGCTTACGCCGCCTTCTCCCGCTGGGAGATTTTGCAGAACGTCGTCGGGAAAGAGGTAACGACCCTCCCGCCCTGGGCGACGAACTGGGCCAAGACCGGCCTGTTAGGCGTTACCGACATTAACCGCCTGACCGATATGGAATTTGCCGCCGTCCCCGCCTGGGCCAAAGCCAAATTTGACAGCGGCGACCTGGTTTTCACCGACGCCAACGGCGACGGCAAGATTCAAATTGGGCCTTTTGTAGATAACGGTAATGAGACCGGTACGGCCGGCGAGTTGTCGGGCAAGGGCGTGACCGCCACCTCCAGCGATGGTATCCTGCAATTTCCTGAACTCGACATCAGCCCCGATCTGATCGTGCTCTCAACGCCGGAAATCGCCGGTCTGCCCTACACCATTGCCGCGCTCGTGGCCGCGGGCGGCCTGGCGGCGGCCCTCTCCACCGCCGACGGCCTCCTGGTCGTCATTGCCTCCGCCGTGGCCCACGACGTTTTTTACCGCACCCTCAAGCCTAACGCCAGCGCCGAAACCCGCATGCGCCTGGGCAAGGCGATGGTCCTGGTCGCCGCAGCGTGCGCCGCGCTGGCGGCCATCCCGCGCCTGGCCTTGATTGTGCAGATGGTGGCCTGGGCCTTCTCCCTGGCCGCCGCCTCCTTCTTCCCGGTGGTGATGATGGGTATCTTCTGGCGGCGCGCCAACGGCCCCGGCGCGATTGCCGGAATGATCGGCGGTCTGGCGGTGACCATCTTCTACATGGTCATGAACTACATCAACCCGGAATTCAATGTGCTGGGCATTTCCCACCTGTCCGCCGGCATCTTTGGCGTGCCGGTCAACTTTGGCCTGATTTATGTCGTTAGCAAACTGACCGCCGAGCCGTCGGCAGAGATGCAGCACCTGGTGGATACTCTGCGCCACCCGCAAGAGGACGACGAGTTGATGGAACAGTTGCTGCAAAAGCCGATGCCCAGCCCGGCTCCGGCTGCCAAGTAAGACCCAACCTTGGGTGCGTCTCAATTCTTAGGTGTAGGGGCGCAAGGCCTTGCGCCCCTACAGAAACATCTCTAAAATCTGGGACAAACCCCAATTTCGGCAGAATTAGATGAGGGGTGCCATGTCACACCCCTCATTTTTTCGAGAA
>BOKF01000077.1 GCA_016860845.1 Chloroflexota bacterium | reverse complement strand
CGCCAGCCCCGTGTTCGAGACCGCGCCGCCCGTCGAGACTTGCGCCGCGCCGATGTCCACCAGTTTGCCTGGCTGGACGATGGAGTCGAGTCCGCTGGCGGCGTGGCTGGCAAGGTTGGGGATGATGTCGAGACAGATGTGTCCTGCGATGATGGCGTCGGGCATGAGGCTCCTGAAGGATGAAGGATGAATGATGAAAGATGAATGAACGTGTTGCGTAGTGCGTAAACGGAACACGCAACACGCAACAGATTATCCAATCAAATGCTTCACAATCAGCATATCCAATTCTTCGTAATCGCGGGCGGCGCGGAGTTCTTCCACTTTTGCCACATCCAGCGAGCGGGCGAGTTCGACAAGGCGCAGGAAAAAGGCGCGGCTGTTGCGGAGATGTTTGGTGGATGTTTCCTTCGCTTGCGTCCGCAGGGCTTTTACATCCAAGCCGATGAATTCACCGTTCTGTCCGTAGCCCGCGCGTTCCAGCACCCAAACCTGGTTGAAGGCGCGGCGGATGTCCACTGCGCCGAAGGATTTGTCTTCATCGAATTTTAGTCCGTTCTGGTCATTGAGATGGACAGACCAGAGTTTCTTGTGCGCGAGCGCGTACGCCATCTCATCAGACGGGTCAAGCCCTGCCAGAATCGCGTGCGCTGATTCGATGAGCGTCCCCACGCGGCTGGGGTCAACCGTCAGGCTGGCGAGACCGAGAAAATGTCCCGTCGTCGGCACGTAGGCGGCATCCATCGGCTCGTTGGGTTTCATCTCGCCCAAAATGCGGATGTCTTTATCGTATTCCAACACCGCATTCATCCACTCGACCAGCCGCGCCACCGCAGCAATGGGGTCTTTCGCTTCGCGCAGGTACGTCCCTTCGCGGGCGGGCCATAGCACCAAATCTTTCGTGTCCATCAAGCGGGCAATGTCAATCGCGCGTTTTGTGCGTTCGAGCGCGTATGTCCGCGCTTCGGCGGAGTTGGACGTAATCGCGCCGTCCACCGTCAGCGGATGTTCCCACAGGCGCGGGGCGATGAATTCCGCCACCAATCCGCGCTCATCGAGACGGGCGCGCATGGCTTTGGCTTCGGCTTCCTGCTGGCTCCAGGGCGCGTCTGCATTCGAGACCACATCGTCATCGTGAAACTGCACGCCGTCGAAGCCGAGTTGTTTGTAAAATTCCAATTTTTCGGCAAACGAAAATTCATCGCGCACGGCGGGACCAAACGGGTCTGCGCCTGTGTGGATGTTCCAGGGACCGAAGGAAAAGCGGTAGGTGGTGGACATGGGATGCTCCTTTTGTGGTTGGTAATTCGTAATTGGTGATTGGTAATTACCACTTACCAATTACCAATCACCCCGCCAAGCCTGTGACTTGCGCGGATGTGTGTTGTTTTTGATAATCTTCCATCTTTGGCTGGATTTTTACTGGATGGATGACCTGTTCGACGATGGTGCGCGTGCCAGCGCAGCCGAGCCGTTCGAACAACATATCGAACTGCGCTTCCCACGCCGCCGATAACTGCTCTTTGACATCCGTCGGCAGATTCCACGCTGATTCTTTGAACGGGGCGAGCGCGTGCATTTGGGTGTTGTGATGGAATTGTTCATCGGTCATGTCGGGCTTGCGCTCGGCGGCGAGATTCTTGTCCAGCCAGGCGAACATTTCATTCTTCAATTCGATTGGAATATTTTTGTAGAACGTGTTCATAAACGCGGTAGCCAGGTGGACTTCAATCGCGCCGTGCGAGACGAACTGATTGAAATGTTCAGGCGGCAAAGTGGACGCGCCATGTTGTACCGCGCCGCCCATGCCGTATTCCGTCCGCGCAACATGACCCAAATTTTCCAGCGCGTCAAAGTCTATGTTGACCTTCGCCATCGAACCATCGGGCAACGGGATTCCGCCGTGCGCTGTACCTGTGTGAATGCTGACCTTGCTCAACCCAGGCTGATGGGGCGCAAACCGTTCGTTGAACTGATTCATGTAAGCGTGGAGTTCTTCCAGCGTCGAGACGTGCCCGCCCACTTCGCCAATCTCCCCGCCGATGGAAACCGTCACGCCCTGCGGCTGGAGTCTACGGACGTGCGCCGCCAACTCCGCTGAAAGCGCGGCATTGACGGTTTGCTGTTCTGGCACAGTCGGCTTCGATAAATCCACCAGTGTGCTGGTGTCCACGTCAATGTTGAAGTAGCCCGCCGCCAACGCTTCGGCAATCAAATTCTCCACTGTCGCTTTTTCCTGCTTCAACGGCAGGCTGGCAGAGATTTGAAAATGGTCTCCCTGCAAAAATAGCGCGCCGCGAAAACCTTCGGCGATGGCGGCGGCAAGAATATCGGCGGCATATTCGGCAAGGGTCTGATTGGTCCAGCCGAGTTCGACGCGGGCGAGTTCAAAAATTATCGCGGCGGCATCCACTTTGCGGGCGGAGCGGAAGGCGGCGCAGGCGCAGTCGAAAGGCAGGGCGCGCAGGTTGAAGGCGGGAGTCGTCCAGGCGTGGGAAAAGGCTTCTCGTCCGCGCGCCAGGTACAGGTCATGGATGGAAGCGGGAACGATATCCAACGCCTGGGCGGCGGCGCGAATCCAATACCTGGCTTGCGCGGCGCGTTCGCCATTATCCAAGGCAGAGATACGCGCCAGATTTGCGATGTTGGCGCGGAGGATGGATTCATTTTCCACGCGGACGGTTTCACCATCCAACGACAAACCATAATCGGTCAGATTCATTCTTCCTTTTTCTCTTCAGGACTGACAGCTTTGCGGAACTCGCGCAATCCTGAGCCGAGTTCGCTCGCAATTTTTCCAATGCGCCCCACGCCAAAAAGCAGGATGACGATAATAAGCAGGATGATTAATTCAGTGGGGCCAATTCGAATGGGCATGTGAGTCTCCTTCTATGAGTTACAAGTTACGAGATACGAGTTATGCAATCACATCCACCTGCCGTTTAGTTTCAGCAGATTTCAGAATCGCGTCACAAATCACGGCGTTGATGTAGCCGTCTTTAAAGGTCGCGCCGAGCGGGGCGATGTCCTTGTCGTTGACGATGCAATCAAGCAGGTGCGTCATCTCATGCACAAAGGTATGCTCCCAGCCGATGATGTGTCCGTGGGGCCACCAGTTTGAAATCCAGGGGTGAACCGACTCGGTGACGGACACGCTGCGGAAGCCTTGAGTCTCGGCGGGGTCGTCTACAAAATAGATTTCGAGTTCGTTCAGCCGCTGCAAGTCGAAGCGCAGGCTGCCGCGCTCGCCGTTGATTTCAAAACTGTTGCGGTTGCGGTTGCCTGTGGAAAAGCGGGATGCTTCGATTGTGCCAATCACGCCGCTATGAAATTCGATGAGCGCAGCGTAGGCGTCATCTACGGTGACTTTTGCGCTCCCTTCGCCGACGGGCAGCCTGCGCTCTGGCACGAAGGTGCGGGTGAGGGCGTTGACGGTTTTTATTTCGCCCAGCAAATACCGCGCCAGGTCAATGGTGTGCGCGCCCAAGTCGCCGAGCGCGCCGCTGCCCGCCAGGTTTTTATCCATTCGCCAGACGAAGGGCAGGTCATAATGCGGCAGCAGCCACTCCTGCAAATACACGGCGCGGAAGTGATAAATGCGCCCTAGTTTGCCGCTTTGAATCAGTTCCCGCGCCAGCCGCACGGCGGGGACGAAGCGGTAATTGAAGGCAACCATGTGCTTCACGCCCGCTTTGGTCACCGCGTCGAGCATGGCTTTGGCTTCTTCAGCGTTGCGCGCCAGCGGCTTTTCACAGATGACGTGCTTGCCCATTTGCGCGGCGAGAATGGTTGGCTCGGCGTGGATGTCGTTGGAGCCGCCGTTGTCGAAGAGTTGGACGCGCTCGTCTTCGAGCATTTTGCGCCAGTCGGTGTAATGCGCTTCATACCCGTACCGTTGAGCGGCTTCAGCGACTTGAGATTCTCCCAGCCCGCAAAGGGCGGCAAGGCGGGGGATGGCGGGCGGCGGGTACATCATGTGGGGGATGGTCTTGAAGGCGTTGGTGTGCGCCTTGCCCATGAAAGCATAGCCGAGCATTCCGATCCCAATTTCGGGAATGGGTTTGGCGGCGCCTGATGCGATCATTTGGGTGAAGGATGTTTGGGACATGAGCCTCCTTTTGTGCCGCGACATGAATGTCGCATTACGCTAAAACATTCAAAACCTTGTTCAACCCTTCGAGCGTGTTCTCCACGTCTTCATTCGTCATCAGCGGATTGACATCGAGATGAACGGCGCGGCTGAGAAGGTCAAGAGTCTTGGGGCAGGCGGCGGGGGAGTAATCGGGGTCACGCTGGGCGGAACTCCACGGGGCGTTGGCGGATGTCCAGGCGCGTTTGGCGGTGATGGGCGTCCAGTGAACGTAGATGTGATAGTCGGTCACGTCGGGCTGATAGAGCGTGGCGGCGCTGATGTTTTCGGCTTGCAAAGCATTTGCCGCGCGGAGCGCTTTTTCGGCAGTATCGAGATAAAAGACGAGCGCGATGGCGGTATCGCCCTGCGGGTCATGTTCGGCGCGGAAGCGGATTCCTTTTTTCTGGGCGATGTCGGTCATCCCTGCTTTGAGCGTCTGCTTGCGCTGACGCATTTGGTCGAGCAAAGTATCGCGCTTGCGAAGCTGCACGAGCGAAACCGCCGCCAGCAGTTCGGGCATACGGAAGTTTGCGCCCCAGAGCATTTCATCGGTAGCGAATCCGTTTCGCAGCCCGCCGATGACATCATGGAACATGACGGCGCGTTTCCAGACGGTTTCGTTATTCGTGATAATCATGCCGCCTTCGCCTGAAGTGATGATTTTATTGAACTGCAAACTGAAGCAGCCCACATCCCCAAACGAGCCGAGCGCCTTGCCGTTGAGCGAGCCGCCGTTTGCCTGCGCCGTATCTTCGATGACTTTCAGGTTATGCTTTTTCGCCACCGCGAGAATCGCGTCCATGTTTGCGGGCGCGCCGCGCATGTGAACAGGCATGATGGCTTTGGTCTGCGGGGAGATTTTCGCTTCGATGTCGGCGGGGTCAAGCGTCAGCGACTCGTCCACTTCGGCGACGATGGGAATGCCGCCGACTGCGAGAACCGCCGAAGCGGACGCAATCCAGGTATAAGCAGGGACGATGACTTCATCCCCCGCGCCGATTCCGATTCCCTGCAAGCCGCAAATCAGCGCGGCGGTGCCAGAAGTGACTCCCAGCGCGTAGCGCGCGCCTGCGCGTTGGGCAAATTCCGCTTCGAGTTGCGCGGCTTTCGATTCGCCAGGGTTGGGTCCGTAATAGCGGAAGAGCCGTTTGGCGCGTAAAGTTTCGAGAACGGCGGCTTCTTCTTCCGCGTCTATGCTGTTGCCGCCAGGGTACATGGGATAAGGCGGCTTCGGGCAGGCGGGTGAGCCGCCTTCGATGGCGAGTTTTTGGGTCATGTGTTCTCCATCAATCAGACCTGACAGATTTCCAAAACCTGTCAGGTCTTTGAGTAGTTATTCCAATCCAAAGGTCTTCAAAAACTCATAGCTCAGTTTCAAACTCTCGAATGGGTCGCGGCGACATTCATCCTGTTCGACAACGAAAAATTCCACGCCCGTTTCGCGGCAGGCTGGGATGATTTCATCCCAGTTCAAACTGCCCTGACCCACTTCCGCGAAGAAGGGCGTCCACATCTCGACAGTGAAATCTTTCAGGTGGACGGAGTTCATGCGCCCCGCCACTTTGCGAATCCATGCGGCGGGGTCGCCGCCGCCCATTTGAATCCAGTGCGTGTCAATCTCCGCGCCCAGGCAGGGGATGGAGTCGAAAATCCATTCTAACGCGGGGCGTCCATCGAAGCGGGTGAATTCGTAATTGTGGTTGTGGTAACTGAGGGTGAATCCCGCCGCGCGGACTTTCTCGCAGAGCGGGGCGGCTTCGTCAATGAAGCGTTGAAACCCCGCCCTGCCTTGTCCCGCGTAGTCTTCGGGCATCATGCTCAGGATGATATTTTTTGTGCCGAGCGTGTCACTTTGCGCCAGGCATTCATCCAAATTGGCGAGCAGGGGCGCAAGGTCAAAGTGAACGGCGGAGGCTTGCAAGCCCGCTTCGTCCAGCATGGCTTTGATTTGCGGCGTGGGGGTATGCTCCAGGCTGGAAACTTCCACAAAGCGATAGTCGATGGCGCGGATTTTTTTCAGGCTATCGGCAATCTTGACGGGCGTTTGCAAAAAATTGCGGACGGTGTACAGTTGGGCGCTGAGGGCGGGCATGGTCAACTCCATTTGAAGGCGATGGTTTGGTACTGATGGCGTTTTTCGCGCAGGTCGGCGTAGGCTTGCTGGGCGGCGGCAGGCGGGCGCACATCCGAAATCAGTTTGGCGGCGGGCAGTTTGCCGCGCGACATCAAATCGAAGACGGCGGCAACATCACGCGGCTGGCGGTCTCGCGGCAGCAGGATGGACATCTCGCGATCGAAGGCGGGCGGGTGGGGGAAGACGTAATCGAAGTCGGTGCCGCCTTGCACGAGAAGCCGCGCCCCGACGGGGTTGGGGGTGTCATCCCATGCCAGGTCTTTGGCGGCGGGGATGAACGAACCTGAAACGTTGGGCAAACCTGTCGCGTCCACCAGAATATCCGCGCCGTTGGGCAGGAAGCGGCGGAAGTCTTCGACGAGAGAATCGCCTGCGACAAATCCGCGCAAGCCGAGCGACTCTGCCAACTTCACCCGCTCTGGCAGTCGGTCGGTCACGATGATTTCTGCGCCGCTGGCGGCATGGCAAAGCGCCGAGAGCATTCCGATGGGACCCAAGCCGACGATGGCAACTTTCTCATGCGGCTGGGGCTTCGAGAGGCGTGAGCCGTGGAAGGCAATCGCCGCCAGCCGCCCGATGGACGCTTCCAGCGTGGAGACGTTGTCAGGAAGCAGAATCAGGTCAGGTTCGGGTGCGAGCGCGTGGGCGATGTGTCCGCCCCAGGTGATGTTCACATCTGCTTTGCTTGTCCCCGTGCACCAGACGCGCTGACCGACTTGGAAGCGGCAATCTGCGCCGACGGCGATGATTTTGCCTGCCAGCGAGTAACCTGCAATGTATGGGAAGAGAGTGGCTTCTACAATTGTGCCTGCCAACAGGCGTCCTTCGGTGCCTGGGCTGATGCAGGTGTATTCCGCCTGCACGATGACTTCGCCCGCGCCAGGTTCGGGGATGGAGACGGGTTGAAGCGCGGCGGTTTGTTTGGAAGTGAAGAGAATGGCTTGGGTTTGCATGGGTATCCTGAAAAGGCGGGGAAGCGCCCCCATTTTCCTGCTGTTGAAAATGGGGGCTTTACCAAGGAGACGAGAATACCTGTATTGTAGAGTTTTCCCCCTGGAATGTCTGTCAGTTTTGTGACGGCGCTTGCAGGTTTTGTGCGTTAGTGCATGTACGGCTTCAGCACATCCCTTGCGATGTAAAATCCGCGCTTGACCAGAGTCTCGTTGCCTTCAAAGGCGCGGTCTTCGTGTTCGATGCTGACCGCGCCATCGTAGCGGGCGGCGGTGAGGGCGGCGAAGAATTTGCCCCAGTCCATATCTCCCAGCCCAGGCAGGCGCGGAACCTGCCAGCCCATGCCTTGCGAGAGCGCTCCGTGCTGGTAGAGTCCTTCGCGGTCAATGTGCAGGTCTTTGGCGTGGACGTGGAAGATGCGGCTGGAAAATTCGCGCACCACCCGCTCGTAGTCAATCATTTGCAGGATGAGATGCGAAGGGTCAAGGTTCAGCCCGAAATGCTCGTCTGGGATGATTTCCCACATTTTGCGCCAGATGGCGGGCGTACTGGCAAGGTTGTTGCCGCCTGGCCATTCGTCATACGAGAAGAGCATGGGGCAGTTTTCGATGCCGATTTTTACGCCGCGCTCTTTGGCAAACTGCGCGATGGGAGTCCAGACTTTGGCATACTCTTCGAGATTTTGCTCCACCGTTTTGTTTTTGTCCTTGCCGATGAAGGTCCCGACTACGGGGACTTCCAGCAATGCCGCGCCTTCGATGACCTTTTTCAGATGGGCGATGACGGCGGCGCGGTGTTCGGCTTCGGGGTGCAGCGGATTGGGGTAGTAGCCCAGCGATGAAATGTCCAGCCCGAAGCCGTTTAGCATGGCGCGGGTTTCTTTCGCTTTGGCGGGGGTGAGCGCGGCAACGTCAAGGTGGGTCACGCCTGCGTAACGGCGGTTGGATTCGCCCTGGGGCCAGCAGGCGATTTCGATGGCTTGAAAGCCGCTTTCCGCGCCCCATTGGGCGGCTTGTTCGAGGGTGTTGGCAGGCAGGGCGGCGGTGAAAAATCCGAGTTTCATGGGTGACTCCTTGCGAGATAAATCTTGCGTTACTTGTTGAGAATTTCGGTAAACAAATCAATCAACGGTTGGTTGGCGTTTTCGGGGCTGGGCAGGGCATAGTAGCCAGCCCCCGCGTTTTGGTAAATGGCATAGTTTACAAAGCGCGAATAGACCCAGTATTGCGCGTTGAGATTGTATTTCTCGAACAACCCCAGCACATCGCGGACGTAGTTCAGCCCGCCGCGCTGGGGCGTGAACGCAAAGGGAGAAAGCCCCCACTCGCCCACGTTGACAGGAACATCTGCGTCGAGATAGAACTGAAGGCTGTAATCGCCTTCGGGGTCGAGCAGGCGATTTTCGAGCGATTCGCGGGTGAAGGGGATAAATTCGCCTGCCGCCCAACGCACACTGAGTCCGCCTGCGCCGCTCACGCTTTCGCCTTTCATCCAGCCTTTGATTTGATAGGCATAGCCCTGGCGGACGGGAAAGATGAGACGCGGCGCGCTAAATGGGACAGGGAAGGACAGCGAGCCGAATCCGCTTGGGGCAATGACGGTCGTCTCCACTTGCGGCTGCGCTCTGTTTTCATTCAGCGGCAGGAAATTCCAATCGTAGAGCGTGAAGGGCGAGTCGGACGGGTAGGTTTGCGCGTTGGGTTCGCGTCCTTCGATTTCAACATTCATCAACACGGCAGACGTTCCATCGGGGGCGTATTCCAGCACGTCGAAGGCATCGAAGATGATCTTGCCCGCTTCGGGGGGCAGAAAAACCACCTGCGCGCCGACCACGCCAGGGGGCGGGGTGAAGCGTTCGGTTTCGTATTGCGCCCAATCCGAATCACCTGCTGGAACGGCGGGGGGAGCGAGCGGGTCGCTAAATTCCAAATCCCAGTCCCAGGGCATGATGGGCGTGAGCGGGTCGCCGTATTGTCCCTGCCAGCCGCGCCGCACAAACTGGGCGGTGTAGTAATACGGCTCGTAAAAATGGAAGTCGTACATCACGTTTTGAGCCGGGTCTTGCACCAGAAAGGGAGTTGCGGTGGAAAGGTCTTGCTGAATATCGAGCAGGTGATTGCCGTCCACGCTGCGGATGGCTTCCACAAGTTCCTGCGCGTATGCCGTCCATCGTTCGGGGCGCTCGTTCGTCCAGGGTTCGTTGAGCAGGTCGAAGGCGGCGATTTGGGTTTCATCCTTGTAACGAGTGGCAATCTCCACCCATAAGGTTTTCAGGCGGTCGCGGTAGTAGGGGTCTTCTTCCCAGAATGGTCCTTCGTAATCGGGGCCCTGATACTCGCCCTGAGGCCGCATCATGCTCAGGATGATGTACACCCGCGCCTGCTTTGCCCATTCAATCTGCTGGTTCAGCCAGTCCCAGCCTTCGGGCTTGTCGTAGACGTAAGGGTAGTAATCATGCTCAAAGAGCCGATACCAGATGTTCAAGCGGATGACGTTCATGCCCATCTCCGCCACGCGGAAGTAATCTTCCAGCCTGAAATCTTTGGCGTTGTATACGGCTTTGGGGTCTTCGCCCAAATCGCCCCAGCCATAGGCGGGGAAGTTGACTCCCGTCAGGCGGATGGGGGTTTGCGACTCGCCGACGACGAGAGTCCGTCCCTGGGCGTGGACGAAGCCTGCGGGCAGGGGCGGCGCGGGACTTCGGGTGGGCGTGGGTGGAATTTCAGTGGGGATTTGCGTGGGGGTGGCAGTTGCGGGAATCTCTGCGGGCGCGGTGGTGGCAGGGGCAGGAGCGCTTTGGCAGGCGTTGAATAGAAGGGCAAAAAGCAGGGGAAGAAAAAACAAGCGTCTCATGGAATATTCCTGGTGTAGTGCGACATTAATCCCCATACGGGGACTTTGTCGCGCTACAAAGCGAAATTTTGGAAGAACCGCCACATTTCAGCGTTGGCATCTATGTCGTAGCCCTTGCCTTCACCAAAAAAATCGTGGTCGCCGTTGCGGGCGCGGATGAGAAGGACTTTGGGGAATTCGCCTGTATTCATCGGGTAACTGTAATATTCGTAACGCTCAAAGGAAGGTCCGCTCTTATCTTTGTGGCGGAATAAATCGCGGAAGGGACGCTCGTTGCAGCCGTTTTTTCGCGCCCAGAATAATACCTGCTCCATGACTGAGAACCTGCCCGCTAATCCTTCCCAAGGGACGGTTGGGTCGGCGTCGCCGTGAATGTGGAATATTGGGACGGGGCGCTGGGCTTTTTCGGCGATCTCGCGCACGAGCAAGCCCGCCGATGACGCGAACGCCGCGAAGCGGTCGCCCATTTCGCAGGCGAGCCGCTGGGTCATTGCGCCGCCGTTGGAATGTCCGCTGACATAAATGCGGCGCGGGTCTATGTTGTAGTCGGCAACCAAACGATGGAGCAGGGTTTCAAAAAAGGCAATGTCATCCACATGCGGGTTGAGTTCCGCGCCGACGTTCCAGGCGTGGTCATCGGTTGAGACGGAGTTAGGGTACACGGCAATAAAGCCGAAGCGGTCGGAGAGATTGTCGAAGCCGTGCAATTGACTGGCTTCGGATTCCAATCCGTGCAGGAAAATGACCAGCGGAACGGGTTGGGCGGGGTGATTGCCTTCGGGCAGATGGACATAATAATCACGCAAAAACCCTTGCAGGGGGAAGGTCAATCGAAAGTTATTTTGCAATCCCGAAGCAATGGCTTCTGTTTGAAATTGATACGCGCCAATATCGGGGTTTCCAGCGGGGCGGGGGTGTCCGTTGAAGTCGTGGGTCAAGCCGTCGAAGCGGAGACCTGCCGCGAGCGCGGGGGAATTGCTCTGGGGGCGGAAATTTTTGCGAGCGGGGTCAACAAGTTTCGGGTCGGCGTGAAGCGGGTTTTGAATCTCGCCTGGGTGGTCGCGGAATCCGAAGGTCAGGTTATTGTTGAAGGTGGCAACTGTCGCGGGGGTGTCATCGCGAAAGGCGATTTGCCAGAGACGGTTTTGGCTGACGATGTTATTTTGCACGAGAATATTTTCGGCTTCGGGGTTTTCGAACCAGATGCCGCCGCCTTCATCGTTAACGCCGTTGTTGACGATGGTGTTGTTGACGATGCTGATGTCTCGAATCGGTTGGTGTTCCACGTCACCGTACCAGCCGATGACCACGCCCGAACGTCCGTTGCGGAAGATGAGATTGTTGTAGATTTTGATGTCCTCCAGCAAACCGCCCGCTTCGGCGGCGACGGTGATGCCGTCGCCCGTGTTGTCGTGGACAAGGTTCTGGTAGATTTCGATATTGCGCGTGTGGGTGTTCCATGATTCGGCGTAGATGCCGAGCCGTTTGATATGGTGAACGTGATTGTGATGCACGCACCCGTTGGAACAGCCGTGCTTCACGTCTATACCTTCGCCGCCTTCGCTGCCAGGTCCGCTGTGATGAATGTGATTGTGACTGACTTCAAACTCGTCCGTGCCAGCGATGGAGACGCACTCATTCCCGCCATCATTGCAAGCCAGTTCGACTTCGTTGCCTGTAACGACAACCTTGTAACAGCGCCAAACGCCAATGCCCGACGAAACGGTGTTGTAGGTTGCGTTGCCTTCGATACGGATGTTGTCGCAATCTTTGACGAGGATGCCCGCGTTATCGCGGTGGGGACCCGCGTTGATGATTCGCAAGCCTTTGACGATGATGTGCGAGCGTCCTTCGATTTGGAACAAGCCGCCGAAGGCAGTGGGATGCCCGATGTGCGCGCCAACCCAATCGTGGGTGGGATGCGGCGGGCGCGGCATTCGGGGCATGTGGGCGGGCAGTTCAATCTCCGCGCCGTTGAGCGTGACATTCTCGCCAGGGTAGGCGGCGTAGGTGATGGGTTTGCCTTCATTGCCTGAGTGTTGGGGACGCACCCATTCGGCATATTCGCCTGCGCGGATGAGAACCGTTTCGCCTGCCTGCAAGGTTTCGGCGGCGTGTTGAATTGTGCGCCAGGGTTGGGCTTCAGTGCCAGGGTTGGAGTCGGAGCCAGTGGGGGAAACGAAAAAGGTGTCAGGTGTCATGTGTCAAGTTCCAGGTGTCAGGTTGCGAGATACTGGTTACGAGTTACGAGTCGCCAATTACCAATTACCCTTTCACCGCCCCCAGTTTGATGCCTGTGACGAAGTAGCGTTGCAGGAATGGATAGAGAATCATAATCGGGATGGTGGTGACGAAAATCATCGCTCCGCGCAAAGCGCGTTGTGAGAGCATGTCTATTTTTGTTACGTCCATATGCAGGTTGGAACTGTTCAGGTCAACCACCACCGTCCGCAGGTAGGTTTGCAGGGGGTAGTTGTTGGGGTCGGTCATAAAAATCATGCCGTCGAACCAGGCATTCCAATGCCAAACGGCGGCGAAGAGCGTCAGCGTTGCCAAGGCAGGTACCGAGAGCGGCACGTAGATTTTCCACAAAATTTGCCAGTGATTCGCGCCATCGAGCAGGGCGGCTTCCTCCAGTTCCTGCGGCACTTCCTTGAAGAAGTTCATCAGCAGAATAACGCTCCAGGCAGAAACGCCAGGCACAATCAACGCCCAGATGGTGTTGAGCAAGCCCAGGTTGCGGATGACCATGAAGAAGGGAATCAAGCCGCCGTCGAAGAGCATGGTGAAGACCAAAATCCACATGAAGAAATTGCGCCCCTTGAACTGCCGCGCCGCTTTGGAGAGTGGGTAGGCGGTGATGATGGTCAGGAACTGGCTGATGACGATGCCCAAAACGGTGCGTTGAATCGAAACCGTGAACGCCTTGTAAATGGCGGGTGATTGGAAAATCACCGCGTAGTTTTCCCATGTTAAGTTGACAGGTAGAAAGGTGACATACCCGCCCATGACGGCGGCATTGTCGCTGAGCGAGATTGCCAGCAGGTTGAGCATGGGCGCCGCCGCCAGGAAACTGAGCAGGGCAATAAAGCCGTAATTGAACACATCGAAAACGACATTTCGCCAGTCTTTTTCTCGTATCATGGCGCGCTCCTAGAAGATTTTATAACCAGCGTATTTATCCGCCAGCCTGTAGGAAACAACAATCAAAATGAAGCCAATGAAGGATTTGAACAATCCCGCCGCCGCCGCGATGCCATATTGCGCGTCCACCAGACCCATTCGATAGACATAGGTGTCAATGATGTCGCCCGTCTGGTACACGGTGGGGTTATACAGGTTGAAGATTTGGTCGAAACCGCCCTGCAAAATGTCGCCCAGGCTCAGGCACGCCATCAGGATGACGATGGGCATGATGCCAGGGATGGCAATGTAACGGATGCGCTGGAAACGGTTTGCGCCGTCAATGGCGGCGGCTTCGTACAGTTCGGGGTCGATGCCCGTTAGCGCGGCAAGGTAGATAATCATGCCCCAGCCCGCTTCCTTCCATAAACTGGTGATGATGACGGTGGGACGAAACCAGGTATTGCTGCCCAAAAAGATAATCGGTTCAATTCCCAGCGCTTCCTGCGCCTTGCCGACCAAGCCCATCGGGGCGAGAATTTCCATCAGGATTCCGCCCAGCACCACCCACGATAGAAAGTGCGGCATGTATAAAAAGTTCTGCGCCACGCGCTTGAACCACACCACGCGGATTTCATTGAACAATAGCGCCAAAATGATGGCAGCAACCTGTCCTGTTACCAACTTGGATACGGCGATGATGAGTGTATTGCTAACTACGCGCGGAAAGGTAGGGGAGTTCAACAAGCGGGTAAAGTTTGCCATGCCCACCCAGGGCGAACCGTCAAAGCCCAAGCCAGGGTTGAATTTTTGGAACGCCATCACCACGCCATACATTGGGTAATAGGCGAAAATGGCGAACAAGACCAGCGTGGGGAGGAGCATGAGATACAGCATCCAATTCCGCTGGAGATAGGCTTTGAACTGGGGAGAGAAGAGCGTGGGCAAATTCATGGGCATTGCCTTTGTGGTGGGATAAGCCACCCCGCAAACGCAACCGTCTGCGGGGCGGCACGATGTACCGATTCTACCGATTTACTGGATGGATTTCCACCACTCGTTGACTTCGGCGACAACCTGCTCGCCGCCAGCGGCTTTCCAGTTGGCGACATACTCATCGAAGGCTTCGAGCGGCTTCTGCCCGATGATGATGGACAGACAGACTTCCGTCTCCTGATCTACCAAATCTGACCAGATTTCCTGCATGGTGGGCGTGGGCTGCCCCGTGAACTCATCCACCAGACCTTCTTTCTGGCTCATGGAGATGATGTAGGCGGTGGCTTTGGCGCGTAGCACAGAAACAGGGTCGGCAAACTGAGCCGCCTGGAAGGCATCGCGCTGATCTGCGGGGATTTTCTCCCACTCGGTGATGTTATGGTTGATCATCTCGCCCAAAATGGTGGGGTTGTGATTGCCGCCCGTGCGCGTGCCGAGCGGACCTACCGTCCAGAAAGCCCAATCCGCATCTGTGGATTCGTACACTCCGTCCTTAAGGTTGTAGTTGATGCCTTCCCAGCCGTGCATACGCGTGCCGACGGTTTCTTCCAGTTCGATGCGCCAGTTGGTCAGTTCAATCCACTCTTTGGCGTGTTCAAAGGTTTTGGGGCAGCAGAAGCGGCCGTTATTCCAGGGCGATTGAGTCTGCTTGCGGCGACCCGCAGGTCCGCCAATGGGAATATCCAAGAAAAGCCAGTCGGCCCCCGTGTTGCTGACCGAAGCGCGGTTTGCGCCCCAGACGGGATTGAACTGCAAGCCGACGCGTCCCGAAGACAGGTCGGGGGTCAGTTGATCGGGACCAATGGCGTAGAAGTCCTTGCGGAAAACGCCGTCTGCGTACCACTGTTGCAGGATGGCAAGCACATCCTTCACTGCGGGTTTGATGCCATCATATTCCAGCGAACCATCCGCCGCTTTGCTCCAGCCGAAGGAACCCCAGCCAACGCTGATTCCGTAACTGCACCAGAGCGGGTCAAGCGTGCCGAACCAGGTCTTGCGGAATTCGTTGCAGGCGAGCATTCCGTAGGTGTCGGGTCCGCCCAGTTTGGCTTCGGCAAAGGCGAGCGCCACATCATGCACATCCTGCCAGGTTTCGGGGGCTTTGAGACCGAGTTTATCGAGCCAGTCTTTGCGCACCCACAAAACAGCGTCATCGTGACCCGCGTCGTGCACATGCGGCAAGCCGTAGCGTTTGCCATTGACGGTGGTGTAGCGCCAGGCTTCCGCGCCAGCGGCTTCCACGGCGGCTTTCCACTTGGGGCTGGCGTACTGATCCCAGATGGGACCCAATTCCAGGAGCATATCGGCTTCCACCATCTGGACGAAAATATCATCGGGAACGTCTTGCAGAATGTCGGGCAGGTCGTTGGCAGCCATTGCCAGGTTGTACTTCTGCGCCTGTTCGTCCGATTCCACCCAGGTCAACTTGTTGACAAAGTTGACACCGAACAACGCCGCCATTGAGCGCGTCCAAACATTGTTATCCAGATCGTCGCCTTTGGGCAGGAAGACAACTTCCGAGTCGGTGGGGCGGGCGGTGGTGATGGTGATGGGTTCCGCCAACGGATAGCCCGCAGGCACATCGGGCAGGGGAGTTTCCCAACCTTTGAAGGCTTCGGGGCTGCCAGGCAGTGGCACGCCCGCCGCTTTGAGCAGGTCGGCGGCTTTCTTGGGCAGCGCAGGCGCTTCGGTGGCGACGGCGGCTTCGGTTGCCGCTTCGGTGGCGGGGACGGCGGTTTCCATCATTTTGGGAGCGCAAGCGGCAAGAGCCGCCGCGCCGCCCGTCAAACCCGCCAGGCGTAGAAAATCGCGCCGTGAGATTTTTTTCGTGGACATAATTCTTCTCCTTTTGAAATGGTTGAATTCAATTGGTTTTTAACTTTTCCATGAACAGGCCGGCAAGCGCCTGATTGACATGCCGTTCTTCGGGATACTCGCCGCGATTGTCATAGAGCGCAAAATCCGCCGCGCCCGAATAGACCCAATACTGGGAATTGATGTTGTACTTTTTGAATAAGTTCAGACGGTCTGCCACCATTTGCCTGCCACCGCGCTCGCCTTTGAAGGCATGGGGGGAGAGCCCATACTCGCCGACATTGACGGGCAGGTTGCGGTCAAGGTAGAACTGCAAGCCGTATTCACCGAGCAAGCGCGCTTCGATGGTTTCGTTGGTGAAGGGCGCGAACGAATCGCCTGGATTGTATTCGAGAGCCAGGAATTCCAAGCCGCCGCTGATTTCGTAGGCGCAGCCCTGCCGCACGGGGAAGGCGAGCATTTCGCACTTGAGATGATTCGGGGCAGATTCGGTCCAGGATGTTGCGGCGACAGGCAGCGGGTCGTCGGAGACGGAAGCGGATACAGGCAGGGGAGCAGATTCATCCACCGTCTGAACGCGCATCAGCAGGTGACGCTTTCCGCCGGGTTCGATTTCTGTAATCGTAAATTCATCCACCCCTTGTAGGGTTTTTGCCAGTGGCATGAGTCCCGCAATGCGTTCATTCGCAACCTTGAACGCTGAACCGCAGATTTCGCCTTCGCGCCACGTCCAGGGCAGGATGGGCGTTTGCGGGTCACCGTAGCGTCCCTGAAAACCGTAACGCCAAAATTGCGTGGCGTAGCGCCAGGGTTCGTAACAATGAAAGTCGTACATCAGGTTGTCATCGGGCAGGGCAAAGGGAATCATGGCGGCGACATCCTGCTCGACATTCAGCAGGTGATTTGTGTCCACACTGCGAATGGCTTCCACCAACTCCTGCGCGTATGCTACCCAGAGATGGTTGCGATTGTTTGTAAAGGGTTCGTTGAACAGGCTGTAAGCCGCAATTTGGGTTTCATCGCGGTAGCGACGGGCAATTTCCACCCACAGGGCTTTGAGCCGCTGGCGCGGTTCGGGATTCTCCCAAAAGTCGCCATCGTAGCCTGGAGCCTGATACCCGCCCTGTGGCGCGTGCATGTCAGGCATGAGATATACGCCCGCGTCACGCGCCCAGCCAATTTGTTGATTGAGCCAGTCCCAGCCTTCCTGGTCGTAGCGATAGGGCGCTTCGTCCCGCTCGAAGAGCAGATAGGACATATTCAAGCGCACAACGTTCATGCCCATCTCCGCTACGCGGCGATAATCGGCGGCGCGGAAATTTTTTGCACCGAGAATTTCTGCGCGGGTGTATCCGCTGCGCGCCCAGCCATAGGCGGGGAAGTTGATTCCCGTCAGCAGGATGGGACGCGAACCAAGCGTCAGCCTGTTGCCGCTGGCGCGGATAAATTCGGCGGGGGCAGGGTCGGGTTTCATGCGAAGATACCTGATACCAGTGTAAGCGGGTTGGGCAAGGGGTTCTGCCAGTTTGGTGACGGGGTTTGATAATTTTGTGATGAAAGGTGTGTCAGGTGTCAGGTCAGGGTCGAAGGTCAGGGGCGGGTGGCTGCCTTGATTTGCATTTCAATCCGCGCCGATTGAATCGCTAGTGCCGACATGCCCGCTTGCTCCATGCCCAAAACCACCGCGCCCACAGCGGGCGGGGCTTGCATGGACAGGTAGGTGGCTTTGGGAATTACTTCATCCACTTTTTGGGCAACCAGCGTTTTCAAAGACGGTGTGCCGCGAAACAGCCCGCCGATGAGAATCACATCGGGCGCGGAGTGAACGATGCCAATCTGCCGCGCCACAGCAATCACCAACTCGCCCAGTTCATTGCCCGCCCATTGGAGCAAATCGAGCGCCACTTTATCGCCCTTTGCGGCGCACTCGAAAATCAGCGGCGCAGAATCGGCTGCGAGCGAATAGGTTCTCTCGCTCAACCCTTCAAGCAGGTCAGCCAGATTTTTCGCGCCCGTTTTTTGGATGAAGGCTTGCGTCAGGGCGGTGGGTTGCCCGCGCCCTGTCCACTCGTAGGCAACGAAATGCCTGGCGCGTTCCACCAAATCAGAGCCGCCCGCGTATTCGCCCATTTCGCTGCCGTAGCCCGTCACCCGCCCGTACTCGCCGCGTGCGTTGCGCCCCCAGCAGTTGCAACCTGTCCCCGCCACCAGTGAAATGCCCCAGCCGTGACGGGCGTTTGCCAGCAAGCCCAGGACCGAGTCGTTGACCATCTCGTGCGGCATGGTCAGTTTGAGATGAGACTCCAGGGCGTTCAAGGTTTTTTCGCGCATCGAGGGCCAGTCGTAGCCCGCCACGCCAAAGCCCGCCCCGCTGATTTGCCCTATCTTCAACTTCGCTTGCGTCAGCGCTTGTTCTACCGCCTGCCTGACCACTTCGCCAAACTGGTCATAGCCGATCAGGGTTGGGTTGCCGCGCCCCGCCTTGCCCAGAGCGAGAATCTCCCCGAATTCATCCGCAATCATTGCGTGGGTTTTGGTGGCGCCCACGTCCACGCCAAGAAAGTATTTTGTCATTCCACTTCTCCATTTTTTACACCACGCAGGGTCACAAAGGTACACAAAGATTTTTAGGAGTTTCCTTCGTGTCCCTTTGTTTCCTTTGTGGTTAGATAAGTTTTCCAAATGAAACCAACTCAATCTGATTCGCCTTCACCGTCTCCATCGCCTGCGGATGAATCAACGCGCCCAACTCATCTCCACGCCGCAGGTTGTAACTGCTGATACCTTTCAACGCTTCGCCGTCCAGCGCGGGGTGAGTCATCAACTCGGTCACGCCATCAGAAAGAGATTGGAGATTGGAGATTAGATATTCGAGAGAAACATTCTCACCGTAAAAACCGCCGATGAACGAATCAGGCGCGGGGACGTTGAAGCGGCGCGTCAATTCGTGGGGTGTGGCATCGGCAGGGAAATCAGATGGGAGCGCGGTGTAATCGCCCTGCTCCGCATCGCTGTAGCACAAGCGCACCGCGCAGTCATACTCCGCCGCCAGTTCGAGCATGGCTTCAAAAAACGGATAAGTGAAATAAGACGAGTTGTGATGGCTGTCCAAATGGTCAGGCTGTTTGCCAGAAAGGGAAATAAAGCGTTCAATCTGCGCCCGCCACTCGGCTTTGACTTCCGCCGCAGGGATGGACTTTGCCCCTTCGCGCAACACCGACTCACGCGGAAAGCGAATCCCGTCCGAAAGATTCATCAGCGCGGGCAACTGTTCGGGCGGGAGCAGGGGCGAACCCGCCGTCAGCGTAAGATGAACGCCCAATCCCAAATTCGGGCAATGCTCCGCCGCGATTCGCAAGGCAAGCTCTGCATCAGGCATATTCATCATCGTTGTTGTGGATGTGAGAATGCCTTCCAAATGCGCCTTGCGAATCCCCGCCGAAACGGATGGGTGCAAACCGTAGTCGTCAGCGTTCACTATTAAAAATTTAGCCATCGTCATTCACCATCCACCATTCTGCATTCATCATTCTACAGTTCTCTCTGTTCTTCCAGCGTCACCCGCCGCGCCCGCCAGCGATATTTTTTTTGCTGGTCGGCATACAACTCGCGCACGCGGGCTTCATCGCCTTCAAAACTGCACTTCACGCAGTAAAACCCTCCGCCATCGCGCAACAAGACCACGTCGTTCTCGCGCGCAAAACAGACGGGGCAGCGCAACACTACAACTTTTCGATGTTCAGCCATGTCCGCAAGACCTTCCCCGCCCGCAGCGCGCCGTCCAAAGTCAGCGTGAAATACGGGCTGAACAAATAGCCTTCAAGCGCCGCGCCGCTTTCGCGGGGTTCGTCGCTTTCCAGGCTGATTTTGGTTTGGATATTGGGGATTCGCGCCGCCACAGCCGTTGCCGCTTCCGAGCGGAGTTCGCGGCTGCGATATTGGTAGCGCATCTCTCCTGACCGTTGACCTGATACCGTTAAAACGACCTCTCTCAAATCTTCGGGGTATTCCGTCACCCCCCAACACGCCTTGACATATTCCTGAACCCGCACCTCTCCGCCTTCGAGCAGTCTGCGCTCGACGAGAATTTTCCCGCCGCCCAAAAAGCGGTAAGTGGTTTCGATGGAGACCTTCGTCCCATCTGAGAAAGTCAGGTGCGCGGGAGTCAGGCGCAGGGCAGTTTCATTTTCAGAGCGGGTGACTTCCGCCGCCTTCACGCGGACGTTGGCCAAATCGAGCGTCTCGCCGTTGCGGGTGACGAGCAAGGTCGTGCGCGAGCCATCGGCATAGTGATACGAGTTGCCCGTGCGGTGCTGGGACTGAATCAGATACGGGTACGAACCGTACCACAACGCCTTCGTGCTTGCCCCCGCGTGCGATTCGATTTGGGCGATATACGGGCGCAAATCGCCAATCGAGCCGCCCTGGGTGGCATCCACCAAAATGCGGGTAAACGAATCGAGATACCAGAAATAATGCTTGCCCGTGCCATAGAGCATTTCCTTCGCCAATGCCACCTGCGGCTTGCCGATAGGAACGTTCTGCCGATACCAGGCGGCGAATTCGCTCATTTGCATATCGGTTGCCTGACCCTGTTCACGCAAAGCCACAAAGTATTCCAAAAATTCACGATACAGTTGGCGCGAGACCTCGAGGGAATCCTGAACTGTAAAATCTCCCGCAATCCAGGCAGGGCCAACAAAAATGTGAATATAGGCAAAGCCATCATTGAAGTCCGCTTGCAGGCGATGTTGGTCTACCAGGTTATACATGTAGGGGTTATCCATGCCATCGTTGGTCATTGCTCGTTGGACATTGGCGGGATGTGTGGCAAAAAAGTCGTTGCGTCCTTCGTAGGAGAGAGCCAGATCGCGGCTCAAATGCGGTACAGCGACAATGCCAAGCGCATCGAATTCATCTTGCGCGGGGCGGAGCGAGTGGGTTTTGGATGGATACCAGGGCGACCAGGGCATACCTTCGCTGAACAGATACCACGAGTTGTTACAGCCATGATAAACGCGCACGCCTTCTTCAAAACAACCCGCCACCGCAACTTGAATGGACGGGGCAAGTTCCTTGAGAATGCGGAGCGACTCAGCATCCAGATGGTAGGATCCCACGGAAGCGGGGGCAAACCCAAAGGTCGAGTGGAAGCGGGCGAGAACCTGCTCGATGATGCGGCGTTTCTCTTCATCCGCATACAGCCAGAGGAACGGTTCGCGCCGTCCATCCACACCCTTTGCGTCAGAATCGGCAGGGGGCAGGTTCATGAACCAGATACCCAACTCATCGCCAAAGTCGCGGGCGTAATGCTGCAAGTCGGCGACGGTTTCGGCGTCACACATGGATTGATAGTCTACAAGCAGGGTTACTTTGAGTCCCAGTTTGTGCGCCATGTTCTGCTGCAAGGCAAACGATTCGCGCTGGGCGGGGGTTTCGGCGGGGCGATGTAAAAGGTTGAGATAGAGCATAATCACCACATCAAAAAAGGAGTGAAGGTTTTGTGCCGCTTGCGATATTTGGGTTCGCCCATGACTTCGAGATTATCCAGAAAGGCGCGTTTGTGAGGCGCGGCGCGGAAAGAGAAGGCAACCTGAAAGCAGGATTGTTCATCGGCTTGGGGCGGCAGGTGAAAGATTAATTCATGCAATTGCCCGTCTGTTTCGGGGTCATCCTTTTGAATGGCGCGTAAAAGCTGCCAGTCGGTGAGGTTGGATGCGCGCCAGAAAATGCTGAAGGATTCGTCGACGCTCAATTGTTCTGCGCCCATCAACGCGCGCACAACAATTTGCTCGTGGCGGGTGGTGAGCACTTCGATAGTTTCCATGCTCAGGCGGGAATTGCCTTGCAAGCGGATAGACTGTCCATCCACTTTGGGTTCGGCTTGCGAAAGAGTTACGCTGCCCTCGGTTCGCCAGCCAGCGAGAGTCTTTTCAAAGTTGGCAAAGTAGATGCGTTTAACCCAGGGCGACAATTGGGCGGGTAAAGTTGGCGGCGTGGAAAAACCTGTCGAAACGGAAGCAGTTTCAAGGTCAGGAGTGAAGCGGACTCCCAGCGTCCTATTCGCCTGAATGGCGGGGCTTTGCGGCAGAAGGTGAAAATCCCCGTTGGCGACGTCCACAAAACAGGGGTCGGCAAAGATGCCTTCGAATGCGGCGCGCTCGGAATGGCTGTAGTAATGAAAAGCGGGAGGTAGGTTTACACCGTCGGCGCGATAATATAGGTTGTTGGCAAGAACGCTGTTTTCAAGGGCGGGTTTGGAAATATAAAACTGCCGCGTGTAATTGTAAAAAATATTATTCTGAATATCGAGATGATGACATTCGGGATGCCAGTAATCCAACGCGAAGGTGTTGTACGGAATGAAATCGGGATTGCAAATGCAGGTGTTGTTGATGAAACTGATAAAGGAAGCAGGACCGTGAATGCCCGAAGGATACGGCGCGATGATGATGTTGTTGCGGATGATGATGCCGCGCTCGAAGCTGTCGTCGGCGCTGCCTACCCGTTCCAAGGTCACGCCGCCGCTGCATTCATCTTCGGTTTGGTAGGAACTGGCTTCGCAGAAATTATTTTCAATCAGGATATCGGTGGTGAGTTCGGGGTCGCCGTCTTCTGTGCCATGAAAGGTTTGAAAACAGTCCATGTGCGCATCTCGAATGCCTGCACCATACCAAATTTCGCGGATGTTGTTGCCGCGCAGAATGTGACCCGTGCCGAAGAAGCGGACGGCGTCGGCATCATCAGTTTTGCGTCCGCTGGGGTGATCTTGCAGTGGCTGGCGGATGGTGTTGGCTTCGACAAGATGGCTCTTTCCGTGCAGTTCAATACTAGACAGGACGTTGTGATAGAAATAGTTGCGGCGGATGATTCCGTTTGCGCTGTGCGGCGAGGTGAACACGCCCGCGCCAAGCGTTTCGATGAAGCGGTTATCTTCGATGAGAAAATGATCGCCGCAAATTTTTATGCCGTAGGGGGAATTGTCTTTCAGGCTTGACTCGAAAAATCGGACGGTGAATCCGCTGATATGAATATAGTTGCCTTCAAGCAGGAAGCCAGATAGTTCCACTGCGCCTTGCGCAATGAAGCGAATGGGGGCATCCTGCGCCCCCGAAGCGCGGATGAAGACCCGTCCGTTGTCGTACACACCTGCGGTCACGATGATGGTATCGCCCGCTTGGACGGATTCCGCGGCGCGTTGGATCGTCCGCCAGGGTTGGGCTTGGGAGCCAGAGACGGCGTCATTGCCACTTGGAGAAACGTAAAAAGTGGTATTGGTCATACGAAAACTATATCATTCGCCGCCAAAAGGCTTTGTGAGTTTTGTGCCTGCTTTTGTTGATTTGATGAAACGCCGAGAATCAAATCAGGCGGCACAAATCAATTGACCTGTACCACCTGATTTGATGAGGCGATTGAGATTAGGGCGTTCCCAACACCGTTATGCTGTCAATATAACCATAGTCGGTTGTATCAGCGCTGTATTGTCCAAATCCGACCTTGAAGGTTGCCAGGTTATTTGCTGCGGCAGGCAGGACAAATTCCAGATAATGCAACTGCCCGTCTTCTTCTGGAGAACCATTTCTGATGGCTTTGAGCAACTGGAAGGAACTGCCATTGTACCAATACAGATTCAAAGTTTCAGAAGCTTCATAGGAGGATGCGCCCAGATAGACCCGCAAAACGATATTATGGTAACCGACTGTCGAAATGCTTCTTTGCATCCAGCAATTATTGCCCGCCATTCGCACGCTATGAGAGCCGATTTTTGGAACGCCCGTATACCAAGTGGTGCTTCCTTCTTTATACCAGGAACCAGGGAAAGCGCTCTCAAAGCCGTCGAAGAAAATTTGCTGTTGCGAGGGCTGAGAAATGGCAGTGGGTGTAATCGAAGTGGCAGTTGGTGGCACAGGTGTGTTCGTCGCCGTCGGCTGAATCAGTGTGGCGGTTGGAGTGGATGGCACAGCCGTGTTCGTTGCTGTCGGTGGAATCGGTGTGGCGGTTGGAGTGGATGGCGCAGTTGTATAGATTGCTGTGGGCGGAATGGGAGTATTCGTGGGTGATGATGTCTGATATTCATAAGCACCCATGTCCCATTGCCCGTTGACTGGACGGAAATTGCCTGCATAATCAGTTGTCACATCAGGCAAAGCAGCCCCAGAATCGATGGCTGGTGAGTTGGCTTGAAGTGTGTAATCGCCGCCGACTAAACCACTTGGCACATAATTAAAGAGTGGGTCAGCGCAAATGTCGCTATTTTGTCCGCAGGTGAAACCTGTATCGTTTATCATCGCGGAACCGCCGTTATATGCCAGGTTGTTTCCGTGGATCACCGTACCCGTATTCATCATCTGCGAATTCAAATATACAGGCTGTAGAAAATTGTAGTAGATATTATTTTCGATAACGTAGTGATGATTATCGTAAGCCGTGCCGGGCCAGAGGTCCATGGCAAAAAGGTTTGCTTTGTTTCCAATCGCAGATGTGGTGGCGCATGTATTATTCACATAGCTGAACCAGGCCGTGTTTTCCTGCACACCGGCACACTGCGCCGCAAATACCAGGTTGTTTCTGAAAATAATGCCATGTGCGTACGTGTTATCCGTACTGCTGGTATCTTCAACGGTAAAGCCTGAGCCAGTCTCGTCTGCGGTTCTCCAGCCCAAGGCTTCACAATAATTTTGTTCAATCAGGATGTTGGTATTTCTGGCGGGATCTCCACTCTCCCATCCGCCAAAGGTTTGAAAACAATCCATGTGAGCATCGGTGACATTGGCCGTGTAGTGGATGTCATGAATATAGTTCCCGCGCACAACATGACCGGTGCCAAAAAGCCAGATACCGTTGGCGTCATCTCCTTTGGGTCCGCACGAAGAATTCTTCTGGATGGCGCCATTGATTTCATTTCCTTGTATCAAGTGGTTTTGCCCGTGCAGTTCGATACTGTTTTCGACATTGTTTTCGAAATAGTTATTTTGAATCATGCCGTTGGAGGTCTGCGGAGATGTATAGATTCCGCCCAACGGCATCATGATGATCCTGTTGTTTTCGATCAGAAAGTTGCTGCCGGTACCATCTACTTCAATTCCATAATTTTTACCTTTGGCAGCACTGCAGGTGATAACCTGAATCGTGAATCCTTTAATTTGGATGTAATTGCCCGTAAACACAAAACCATCCAGGGTTACAGTGCCTTGTCCTTGAAACAAAATAGGGACAGAAGATGTGCCGGATGCGCTGATTGATACACGTTCATCGTACGTGCCGCTTTGCACATATACAGTATCTCCCGCTGTGACCGTATTTGCCGCTTTCTGAATCGTCTTCCAGGGCTGCGCTTGGGTTCCAGGGTTACTGTCATTGCCAGTTGGCGACACATAATAAGTATTGCCTGCTGCGCTGCCTGGGCTGATCCAAACGAACAAGGAAACAAAAATCATGGACAGGATTAAAATCAGTCCCATCAATTGCTGAATTATTTTGCTTTTCATGGGTGAACTCCTTATTAGATTTTTGATGTAGAGAAATGAAGCAAACCAGACCTTTTTCAAAGAGCGCGGGTATATAAACTTATATTACTGATGTTACGCAGCCTTGAGGGCTTGGAGTTCCTCATAAGCCACGCGAATGGCCTTGAGATACAAATGTGAGCGCAAAGCAAAATGCTTGAGTTTCCGTTTGATCTTCAAGCATTCCAGTTTGAAGAAAGCAAACAGCGCAGCAAAGACATGATTGTTCTGGGTTACAACGCGTCGCACGGGCGCTTTGCCTAAAGCAGTATTTTGTTTGAGCGATTTGTGGAAGACTTCTATCGGCCATCGTTTTTGATAGGTCGTTAGAATG
>BOKF01000076.1 GCA_016860845.1 Chloroflexota bacterium | reverse complement strand
CCGCTCGATGTAAATACGTTGAGCATAAGGAGCCTGGTTGGTTAGCGTCAACGCCAGCGCGTGGTTGTCAGGGCGACTTGTTTTGGTTTGAGAGGGAGCGGTCGGGGGAACGACCTGGAGAGTGTCAGCATTAGCCTGAATGACCAGGGAATTTATGGGCTGGCCGGAATCCAGTTCTATCCAGGTCTCGACGCCGGGCTGCTGGGTGCGGATGCGATAACCGCCCGCTTCAATTTCGACCGGCAAGACCCGCGTTTCACCCGGCTCGACGACCTGGTGGACCAGAATGTGGGGGGTCACCATGGGGCCGCCGACGCAGTAGGTTTGCTCATAAACGGGGCGAATTTGGGGAGGGGGCGTAAAGGTCAGTTCGACATTTTGGGCCAGGTCGGCTTCAAAGTCAATGTTGCAGGTGGCGCAGTGGAGACCTCTTTTTACTTCATCCAGGGAGGAGGCTACGACCTTGGCCCCCCGGCAGAGGGGACACAGCATGTCCCAGCGCATATTCAACAGGCCCATCTTGGCTGCCGAGAGGAACAGTTCCAAGATAGCCCGGCGGGGCGCATTCCAGGTATCGGCCAGCACATACGGGCGGAGCCGGACCAAATCTTGATTGGGCGCGGTCAGTAAGAGGTCGGCCAGGCGTTGGGTCCAGCGCAGCTCGTGGCCCTGTGCTGCCAGTTGGCGGCTCAGTTCCTGCAGGCGGGCCTGGCCTGGCCCAGCCAGGGGTGTTACAGGCAGGGGAATGACCTGGTCAAGCTGCTGCTGGATGGCTGTGTCAATCTGTTGGAAAATGCGCTCAAAATTTCGGCGGGCTTCCCAACCAAACTGTTGGAGTGCGCCCAGAAAGCCGACAATATTGGCCGGAGTGGCTTCAACCGTGTATTTAAGCAAGGTTCCGGCTGAGTTCGGCTCAAGAACCATTCTGATGAAAACACGGGCGAGAGGACCTCCCTTGAAAACTCGTAAAACACTGTACTCTCGTTCACGCACCCATTCAAAAGGATGCTCTTCCCACTCGATGGAGACGCCGAACTTGCTCAAACGACCCCTGCGCTGGCTGCCGCCGGTTTCCAGGGGTTTTTCCGTGTAGATCATCAGCGGCAAATGCGCGGCTTGATTGACCCGCTGCGTGTCGGCCACGTAGGGCCAGAGTTCCACCGGAGAACTTTTGAGCTGCCACTGCCATTGATACTTAAAGGGTTTCCAGGTCATGGGGGGAGTCTGGGTTAATAGTTTAATTCGTGACTCAAAGTATAACCGAAAATTTCGGGTCGGGCTATAGGATAACATGGGGGTATACCTGTTCCATTTCATCGCTACACGGTTTAGTTTGGTAAGGTTCGTAGTAATTGGGAATAGCCCATAGGGGGCCTTTGGCTCTGAATGGCCAATTGTGAATTGTGAATGAAATATTCGGCAGGAGCCAACGTTAATCATTTATACCGCAAGGGTATCCCTGTGGGGCAATTCACTATTCACTATTCACAATTAATTTAGCTTGAGTCGGGCCAATTTTCCAGACCAAAAACTATTCATTTTTTGCTCACTTTGGCAGGAGGGGGAAGAATGGAAGGTTGGAGGATTGGAAGGCAGGCGTAAGGCCGTGCCCTATCTGTCAGAATTAATAGGCGGTTTCATTTAGCGCCACTCGACGGTGCGCTGTTCGCTGGGAGCGGTGAGGGTGATGCCGGTGGGGAAACCATCGGCTTTGGTTCCGGTTTGGCGCATGACGGTAACGGTCCATCGGATCAAGCCATTGGCGGGCCGTTCAGCTTTGGTGATGCGCCAACTGCTGTGCTTGAGCCAGGTTTCGGTGCGGGCGCCGTTGGCCCAGCTAAGCTGCAATGCATAAAATTCATCAGGAGCCAGCAGACCGGTGGAGGTCCAATTGAAAAACAAAGTTTCGGCATCAACCACCTCATTAGCAGTGGGGCTAAGCAAATTGGGGGTGGAGTAGGACGGCGTCGGCGTGCCGGTAGGTGTTGGCGGGGTGGTTGGGGTGGGTGTCGGGGTGGGCGGGGCCAGCGGCACGATAATCTGCTGCCCTGGATAAATCAAGTCTAAGTTGGCATCGGGATTGACCGCCTGAATGGCCTCCACCGTAGTGTCGTGGTCTAAGGCAATGCCAAGTAAGGTATCGCCCTCTTCGACGGTATAGGTAATTTGCGGGCCGGCCTCCGTACTATCTGGATTGGGAGTCCTACTGGCGCCGGAGGGAATCAGGAGTTCCTGCCCAACCTGGAGGGCGCTAACGTCGTCAATATTATTCAGCTTCATCATCTCTTCGACCGACACGCCGTAGAGGTCGGCGATAATGGAAGGGTTTTCGCCTGCCTGAACCACGTGAATGAACGGAGTAGGGGTTAAGGTGGGGGTATGGGTGGCGGTAGGCTGAGGGGTATCGGTGGCCGTCGGGGTGGCGGTTTGGGTGGGGGTGCGAGTCGGCGTGGCGATAGGGCTGGTGGGCTGCGCTGTACCTTCTTTGGCTCTGGCGACAAGACTCTGCTGATAACGAGTGACGCCGACGACGATGCTGACAATAATTAAGACACCCAGGCCGATCCCGATCCAGGAGCCGCTAAAAATGGAGGTCTTCAGCGGTAAAGAATCTACGGGGTTGCCGCACATCATGCAGGTGACGGCTTTTTGGGCGGCCGGAGCGCCGCAGTTCAAACAGCGGCGCTGGCGATGGTAATAGGCGGTTGGCTTGCCACATATTGGGCAGCGGGTTTCATGGGCGGCTAACTCGGCCCCACAGGCTGAACATTCGGTCATAACGGGCAGTAATTATCGGGTATCAGGGCAGAATTGTCAATTATCAGTAGTCAGTAGCCAGTATCAGTAGTCAGAAAAAAGTAGGTTAGTAATGCAGTCATTTTTTGGGAACAAAGGGGAGATTAGGCCAAAAGTAAAGGCTGATGATGAGCAGCAGGGTCAGCATGCTGATAATGGCTCCCATCGTCCGGGGCGGGGTGCTGCCCATTCGCAGCAGCACAATGTGCTCGCCGGCCGGAACATCAACGGTGATCAAGCCGAAGGGCGGCTCGTGCCGGTGCGGGATAGGCTGTCCAGCCAAAGTGACTTGCCAGCCGGGGTAATCATACGTGTAAAATTGGAGGGTGACCGGCCCGGCGGCGCTGACCTTAACTTGGCTGGAGGCCCCGCCGCGATGGAGCGTTTCGACGCTGCCATGACCCGTTAAAATAGCCGCCGCCTCAAGCGGCTGGTCGTTTAAATAGCGTTGTTCCAGGGGGCTGGTTTGGGGCTGTTCCTGGGTAAATGAGACCATCCCCACCCGGTCAACAATGGAGGCGCGATCCCAGTTGACCACCGCCAGCGGCGTTTCGGCCCAATCGGGAATCTCGGTGTACTGGGGCAGGGTGTAGGGAAAAGAGGCCAGCACGACGACAAGGCAGAGTAGATAGAAGATAGAGGATGGAGGATAGAAGATAGAGGATGGTTTGGGGTCAATGTTCCCCATTGACAATTGATCATTGACCATTAATTGTTGACCATTTGTATTCGCCAGGAGTGCGCCGGCAACGACCGACATGGTAAAGGCGGCCATGCCCAACAAGCGCCAGGGAAATTGAACCAGGGTGGCAATTGGTACGACCCGCCAGACAAGCTCCGCCAGCGGCGACATTAAAAAAATGATGACGAGGGTTGAGACAAAGAAAAAGACGGCCACACTTCGCCGCGGAAATGGCCGGGTGATAAGGCGGACGAGCGCAAAAAAGGTCAAAGCAATGACGACAATGCCCAGTTGAAAGGAGAAGTCGTCGGCCAGGCCAACACCGGCGTAGCCATAACCCCACTCCGGCGAGAAGAATTGGGCAAAGTAGACAAAGTGCTGTAAGTAGTTGTAACTGCCGCTGGTCCACTGCTCCACTTTGATGTAACGGGTTTCGGCGATGACCGGGATGAGATAGATGGCAGCCAGGGCGAGACCAAGTAGGCCGGCTCCGGCGGTATACAGGCTGTGAGCAATGAACGGCTTAAGCCTGAACCTGACTTTGATCAAAATCAGCACCAAAAGGTAGGTTATCAAAAAAGGTGAAAAAGTGAAGAAGATAGCGTGATGGGTCAGCGCCAGCAAGCCGTAGCTCAAACCGGCCAGGGACACATATGGTAAAGAGGGGGTAGCCACCAGTTCGGTGAAGGCCCAGAAAACGAAGGGGATGATGGCCAGGGCCACAAACTCGGCGTAGGCGCTGCGAACAAAAATCTCCACCAGGTGAAAAGGGGCATACATGTAAACCACGGCGGCCAGCAGTCCTGCTTGCGGGCCAAAGAGGCGTTGCGCAAAACCGTACATCCCCACCCCAGCGCTGATCGTGGCCAGAACGTACATCGTTTTGATGGCGGTGGTAAAACCTAAGCCCACCAAATGAAGCATCTCGGCGGCGTAAAAGGCCAGCGGAGCGTACAAGTTGAAGAGGGGATAGCCGTAGCCAAAAGCGAAATCGGGCGACCAGCGCGGGTACCAAAAACCATCGCGGAAGGTCTGATCGAATTCGACCAGGAAGAAAACACTGTGCCGGGCGTCATGGGCGTTGAAAAAGTAGGCAGGGGTCAGCAGGGGCGCCCAAGCAAATACAGAAAGCGCCAGCACCAGCCACAGGTGTGAGGCGTGCGACGATGAGGCGATGATGCGAAAAGGTATATTTATTACTTTCGTGCGCTCAACGTTTTGCATCTTCGTTCTTGGTTACTTTTGTATCCTTCGTGTAACCAGCAATTTATCAAAAATAAACAGGCTAAGTACGAGCAAAATAGAGAGCAATGAAATCCACCGCCCGATTATTCTGACCGGCGTATCCTCAAAACGAATTTCCAGGAAATGAGACCCCGGTGGAATCGGCACGACCATCCAGCCTTCGACAGGGGTGGTGCTGATTTGCGGACGAGCCACTACCGGCCCGACCCGCGTCACCGGTCCCACTTCTTCATCCAAATTGCCGTCGTGTGGGCCCAAATCCTCGTAAAGGGTTGCCTGCCAGCCCGGATAGTAGGGAATCAGAAAAGTGACTGCCTGCCCTTCTTTTTGCGTTCCGACCCACAGCAGTTCGTGGACGCTGTCCATCTTCATGGAGTAAACCCCCACGCTGTCGTCTGGGGGGAGAGCGGTGTAGTTGACCTTGGTGGTAATCTCGCCGCCGCGTTCTACCTGCTCGGCCAGAGAGGACCAATTGGGAATCCGTTCTACCCAGGCAGTCTGGCCGGTCATCTCATCCGACGATTGCTGAAAACGAAAGAGAGCCGTCTGGCTGACCGGCCCTTCGGTCGGCTTGGGGTCGCGCACTTCAGCCTGAAGGTAGGGATAACTGGAGAGGAGGATGAGGCAGGAGAGGAGGGTAATAGGGAGTAGGGAGTAGGGAGTAGGGAGTAGGGAGTAGGGAGTAGGGAGTAGGGAGTAGGGCGAAGAGGTTGACAATTGACTGTTGACAATTGACTGTTGATCATTGACCATTGACGGTGGCCCATTTTCGCCAGCCATGATAGCCCCGGCCAGCACGGAAATGAACGGTGCGACGACGACCAGCAGCCGCCACGGAAATTGGGCAAAGGTGGACAGGGGCAAAAAGGTCCAAACGGGGTAGGAGACCGGGATGGTCAGGAACAGGATCAGCAGGGTCATGCCTTGAAAAAAGTAGAGGGTCCGCCGGATGGCTGCGTTAGCCAATTTCGGCACAATCAGAAATGAGAGGATAAAAAGAATGGTGGCGGCCAGTCCGATTTGAAAACCGGCTTGATCGTCGGGGCCGGGAATGCTGGCCCCAAAGCCCCAACGGGGTGAAAACAACTGGAAAAATTCCACAAAGTCGTCGCCAAAGGCGAAACGCCCGCCGACCCACTGGTCAACTCGGACGTAACGATATTCTAGAAAAGCCGGCAGCCAGAAGATAGCGCTCAGGCCGAGGCCGAGGAGGAGGACAAAGGCAGGGGGAAGACCAAAACGAATAATGCGTGATGCGTGATGCGTGAGATATGACCACTCCTCACGCTTTGCGGCTGTTCGCCACCTGTGGCCACCGCCCCTGGTGGCAGGCCATTCGTTAATTCGCAGATTCCCTAAAAGCATATAGGCAACATACAAGCCGAGGATGGGGGTAAAGAGGAGGGCGAGCAGATTGCTGGTGAACATAAGAGCGGCATAAGCGGCGGCTGCCCAGAGGAGGGCTGTCAGGCGTGGACGGGTAACCGCTTCATAAAAGCCCCACATAATGAGCGGCACAAAGACGAAGCCGACCGACTCGGCTAGGGCGGCGCGGACGTACAGATCAAATAGATGGTAGGGGAGGTAAACATAAGTCAGGGCAGCGATCAATCCGGCTTGTGGGCCGAGCAAACGCCGGACGAAGAGATACATGCTCAGCCCGGAGAGCAGCGCCGATAAGCCAGAGACGACTTTAACGGCGGTGACGATATCGAGACCGGCCAGGTGAAAGGCCTCGCTGACATAGGAAGATAGAGGCCCGTAAATGTTGAAGAAGGGGTAGCCATAACCAAAGGCAAAATCAGGCGCCCAACGGGGATACCAGACCCCATCGCGAATGGCTTTATCAAACTGATAGAGAAAATAGACCGAATGGCGCGCATCATGCGCGCCCCAAAAGTAGCCAGGCTGCAAGAGCGGGCCGATAACGGGCAGGGACAGGAGCAGGGCAAGCCAGAGGTAGGGGTCGGAGGGAAAAGAATAGAGGATAGAGGATAGAAGATGGAAGATAGAAAATCGAGGTTGCTGTGCGGCAGTCGGTGGTCGGCGGTCGGCGGTCAAGGGGCGAGAAGAGCCAAGTCTATTGAACATTGAGCATGACCCTTCCTTCGGGATCGCCGGGGACAGGCAGGCGGGCGCCGGTGACTTCATTGTAGAAGCCGACAAAAACCCGATAAGGTCCGAGCGGGGCGGTGGCCGGCATGAGGAGGGGGTAGGAGTCTTTGATTAATTCGCCGGGGGTCCAGCGGGAGGTGGGATAAGCCCCCTCGCGCGGCTGGCCGTCGAATTGGGCCAGAACCTGCCCGTTGGCGTCAACCAGATGGACAAATACTTTCCAATCTTCGGTGATGGTCTGCAGGGCCTGCCAGGTGACGTGGAGACGCACAACTTCGCCGGCTTGCAGGGGGCCGTGAGCCACCAGAGGGATGGCAGCCGGCCCGCGCTCCAGGCCGGCAGTATTGCCGTTGATCTCCACGGTAAAGTTGTGGGTCAGGAGGGCTACTTGATCTGCGCCCAGAATCGCCTGCGGGCCGCGCTTTAGCTCCGGCTCGATTTGAATAAATTGGGGTAACAAATAAGGGTAGCTGCTCAAGATGACCAGGATGATGATCGAGCTGAAGAGGGGCAGCCGGGCCAACTGCTCATCGAGCCACAGGCTGGCTCCGGCCAAAACAGCCAGGCAGAAACCGGCCAGCCCCAGCAACTGCCAGGGGTAGGTCAGGGTGCTGGCCAAAGTATAGCTGGGAAACAGCGGCAGACTCCACAAGGGCTGGGTGAAGCTGAATTGGAGCAAAACAAAAACAATTGCTGCGCCGCTCAAGAAAACTAAACGCCGGCCAGGGCCATTCGACGAGGCTCCCGGCCTCCGCGGCCACAAAAAGAGAGTCAAAAAAGTTAGCCCGACAGCGGCCAGGCCCAACTGAAAGGATAAACCATCGTTCCAGCCTGGCCGACTGGAGCCAAATCCCCAAGCAGCGGAGAATAGCTGGAACGGGTAAAGAAAGTGATTGGAAAAGGTTGTGGGAGAGGAAAGAGGGGGTGGGGAAGCGTCCCACAGGGAGGCATCGCTCTGAGGCGAGGAGGCGAAGATAGAGAGAGTTATCATAACGGCCAGAACAAGCCCGCCCGAGTTTGCCAGAATGGACCAGAGAGCCTGGCGACGCTGAGTTAGCCAGCAGAGTAGGACGACAAATATAAAAGCCCAGAGGGTTAAGCCCAGTTGACTCAGCCCCAAAATGAGCCAAAGAAAAACAGCCAAAACCGAAATCAGGATTGTTGACGAGCGATTTAATTGGCCCGCTCGCCGGCCCAGTGACTCGCTGACCAGCACTGCCCAGGGCAGCAGCCCCAGAAAAAAAGCCTCGCCCCAGGCGCCGCGCACATAGACTGCGTTAATCTGGTGAGGCATATAGGTGTAGACCAGGGCGGCTAATAATGCCCCAGAGGAGCCTAGCCACTTCTTGAGCCAGCAAAACATGCCCAGACTACCCAACAACCAGCCTAATTCCATGACTCCTTTGATCGCTGTCGCCGGCTCAAAAGGCAGCAGACTGGCCAGATAGAAAGGCCATAGACCATCACTGCGCAGCGGATCAAACTGAGTTGCTACATGGGGCAGCCAGGCCAAGTTGCCCAGGTTGGCCCGTAAATCAGCAACATTCCAGAGGAGTACAAAACAGCTGTGTGTTTGGATGTAACCAGGGTAAAAGAGAGGCGCCAGGGCAAACAGGCAGAGAACTACAGTCAAAATCAGGTAAGCGGTAGAGGATTGGCAAATGGAAGAAAGGGAGGAGAGCGATTTAGAAACGGCAGCTTGGTCATTTGGAGAGGCGGATACGTCACTCACCGGGTCGAACTCCCCCTTTTTTCAATGACTCCCTGGCTTATTTCATTCAGGAGGCAAGCAGCAAGAGGCAAATCAGTCTTCTTCTTCCTCCAACATCTCGGCCAGGTGTTTGAGATTAGCCGCCACTTCTTTCGTCATTTCGACAATGCGTTTTAAATCTCCCCGTACTTCAGGCGATGCCTCTTTGCTGATCAAGCAGTATTGGGCTACGCTGATAATAGATGAGAGCTGATTCAACGTGTCATGTAATAGGGCACCGGGCGGATTAGATTCTTGAACATCCGACATTATAAGTTAATCCTCTCGCTCTCCAAGCAGTAGTTTATAGGTCATCGGGTAACAATTTGACGGTTTTTAGGCTGCACCGGCCAGTCCCAGTTCGGCGGCGGCTTCTTGCATTGCTTTTAAAACAAGGCCGATGTGTTCGGTAAGATCAACCTTCAAGGCTGCCGCACCGGCCTCAACCTCCTCGCGATTGACCCCCGGAGCAAATCCCTTAACTTTCCACTTTTTCTGCACAGCCTTGACATCCACATCTCGGATATCCTTTGAAGGCCGCACCAGGGCGACCGCGGCAATCAAGCCGGTCAGCTCATCCACCGCATAAAGGGCTTGCTCCATTTTGGAGTGACGCTCTACCCCGGTCACTTCCGGCGCGTGAGACAGAATAGCCCGGATGATTTCTTCGTCAACGCCCCGCTCGCGCAGGATCGGCACGCCGGTGTTGGGATGGCCGTTCACCGCGACATCCGGGTAACGCTCGTAATCGAAGTCGTGGAGCAGCCCAACCAGGCCCCATTTTTCTTCATCTGCGCCGTAGCGGCGGGCATAGGCCCGCATCGCTGCCTCCACCGACTGCATGTGGCGGCGCAGTTGAGGACTTTCGGTATATTCGCAGACTAAAGCCCAGGCTTCGGCTCGGTTCATGCTTCTCCTTCAGTATCTATTGGTTGGCATTGCGGAGCATTATATCATAAACTAACTGAGAGGCTAAAGTTGAGCCGGATAAAATTCCCTTAACCGAGCTTTTGTGACGCCCCTCGCAAACCTTTTGACAACAGCCCTCACTTGCATTAGAATTATCTGACGTGCCTATAGCAGCAGGCATACCCATCTCGTACACCGAAGTACTTATACATCTCGCGCACAGTCGCGTTTTAAGGAGATTTTAATGGCTGGCAGTTACACAACAGACAAAATACGCAATGTAGTTCTCCTGGGACACAGTGGTTGCGGCAAGACCTCACTGGCTGAAGCCATGCTTTTTAACAGCGGGGCGACCAATCGCCTGGGTCGGGTTGAAGACGGCAATACCATTTCCGACTACGACGAGGAAGAAATCCACCGGACCATGTCGCTGAACCTGTCTGTCATTCCCTGTGAATGGGAAGGTTACAAAATTAACGTTCTGGATGCGCCCGGCTACGCCGACTTTCAAGGTGAAATGCTCAGCGGTATCCACGTGGCCGATACCGTCGTGATTGTGATAGATGCCTCCGCCGGAGTTGAGGTTGGCACCCAATTGACCTGGCAGATGGCAGTGGATAATCACAAACCCATTGCTATTTTCCTTAACAAAATGGACCGACAGAACGCCAGTTACCGGCGGGTCATTCAACAACTGCGTGACACTTTTGAGGCCACCTTTGTGCCGATGGAGCTGCCTATTCGCAAGGGGGACCATTTTGAAGGGGTCGTGGATATGATTACCCAGACGGCCCACACCGGCACCGGCAAGCCCGGCGCCCCACCTGCCGAGATGGCCGCCGAGATCGAAGAGTACCGCACCCAGGTGGTCGAATATGCGGCCGAGGGCGACGACGAATTAATGATGAAATATTTTGATGGCGAGACCCTGACCGAAGCCGAAATTGACCACGGTCTGCAAGCGGGTTTAGCCGCCAGAAAAATCGTGCCGGTTTTCTGCGGGTCGGCTACGGCCAATGTTGCCGTGCGCGGCTTCATGCACACCATTGTCGAGACTTTCCCCACCCCGGCGGTCGAAATCACGGTCACCAACGCCAAGACCGGGACTGAGGAAACGCTCAAGGCGGCGGCGAATGGGCCTCTGGCTGTTCAAATCTTTAAAACCATTAATGACCAGTATGGCCGGCTGAGCTACTTGCGGGTTTGGTCAGGGACGCTCAAAGGGGACTCGCGTGCTTTCAACTGCCGGACCGGCGAAGAAGAACGAATTGCCGGCCTCTTCTCGCCCCGGGGTAAGGAACAGGTGGGGATGGCTGAAGCCGTAGCCGGCGATATTGTCGGTGTGGTCAAACTGGCCCATACCCAAACCGGCGACACCCTGTGCGATAAGGCTCGCCAACTCACCGTGCCGATGGTCAAATATCCTGAGCCCGTTTATGCCCTGGCCTTAAGCCCTAAAACCCAGGCCGACTCGGCCAAACTGGGTCCAAGCCTGGCCCGCATCGCCGAGGAGGATTTGACTCTGCGCCATCGCTATGAACCGGCCACCCGCCAAACTCTGCTGGAAGGGATGGGCGATACCCACGTAGATATTGCGGTCAAGCGCATGAGCCAGCGCTTTGGTTTAGGCGTCGAAACTGCTGTGCCCAAAGTCCCCATGCTCGAAACTGTCTCCAAAAAGGCTTCGGCTCAATATCGCCACAAAAAGCAGACCGGCGGCGCGGGCCAATTTGGCGAGGTTCACCTCCGGGTTGAGCCGCTGGAGCGCGGCGCTGGCTTTGAGTTTAAGAGCGAAATTTTCGGTGGCTCAATTTCGCAGCCGTTTTTGCCTTCGATTGAGAAAGGTATTAAACAAGTCCTGGAGCAAGGCGTTATTGCCGGCTATCCGGTCGTGGATGTCAAAGCGGCTGTATATGATGGCAAAGAACACCCGGTTGACTCCAAAGATATCGCCTTCCAGATTGCCGGGCGCGAAGCCTTCAAACTGGCGTTTAAAGAGGCCGGTCCCATTCTGTTGGAGCCAATTATGGACTTGACCATCACCGTCCCCGAAGAATACACCGGCGATGTCACCAGCAATCTCAGCACCCGTCGCGGCCGCATGTCGGGTATGGAACAGGTTCGAGGCAACACCATCATCACCGCCCAGGCGCCCCTGGCCGAAGTCCAGCGTTACGCCACCGACCTGCGTTCGATCACCCAGGGCCGGGGAGTCTACACGATGACCCTGTCGCACTATGAGCCGGTGCCCAGCCATGTAGCCAACGAGATTATTGCCCAGGCACAGAGAGAAAAACAGGAAGAAAAAGACTAACGTATTGCGTGTTGCGTTTTCCGTTTTTACGCAACACGCAATACGCAACACGCATCAATTTTGTATAGAAACGGGTAGAATACAATGCCTTCAATTTTCCCATTCACCGCCATTGTCGGCCAAGACCGCATGAAAATGGCCCTGATCTTAAATGCTATCAGCCCGCAAATCGGCGGCGTGCTCATTCGCGGTGAACGCGGCACGGCCAAATCAACGGCGGCGCGGGCCATGGCAGCGCTGCTGCCGGATATTGACGTGTTTATTGACTCGCCCTTTAACGACGACCCCAACGCCCCCGATACTTGGTCAGATTGGGCTAAGGACCGGCAGGGACATGTCCAGGAGCTGAAAGTAGGTAAGCGTCGCATTCGCTTTGTAGACCTGCCTGTCAGCGCCACCGAGGATCGCGTCGTCGGCACGCTTGATATTGAAAAGGCTATCAAAAAGGGCGAGCGCCATTTTGAGCCGGGCGTTTTGGCTGCGGCCAACCGGGGGTTGCTCTATGTAGACGAGGTTAACCTGCTGGATGACCACGTGGTTGACTTGCTGCTCGATTCGGCGGCGATGGGCATCAATGTGGTCGAGCGGGAAGGTATCAGCTTTGCTCACCCGGCCCGCTTCATCTTTGTCGGCACCATGAACCCGGAAGAAGGCGACCTGCGCCCGCAACTGCTCGACCGTTTTGCCTTATGTGTGGATATCCAAAGCATCTCCGACTCGGCGGCCCGCATGGAAATTCTGGAACGCACTCTCAAGTTCGAGCGAAATCCCGAACAATTCTACCGGGAATGGCAGCCCAAAGAAACCGAACTGGCCGAGAAGATCACTCAGGCCAGACAAACCCTGCCCAAAGTGGTTTACAACCGGCGCGACCTGTACACCATCGCCGAATTGATGGCTGAAATGAAGGTTGACGGCCACCGGGGAGATATTGTTATTTTGCGCACGGCGCTGGCCCACGCTGCCTTCAACAACCGGGAGAAAATTACCCTGGCTGATATTTTGATGGCAGCAGAGCTGGCCCTGCCGCACCGGCTCAAGCGACAGCCCTTCCAGGACACTGCGGCCCAATTCCAGGCTCTGGAAGATCGCCTCAAGCAGGTGCGCGAGGAAGCGACTGAAAAAGCTGAGCAGCAGGCCACTTCCAGCGAAGCACAAAGTACGATTGAGGAAAAAAAAACGATTCTGAGGCGATAGACCCCAGTTCAAGCCAGGAAATTCCACCCTCGCAAGGCCTGCCGCCGCAGCCGGATAAGTCTAACCAGGCTTCCGGAGACAAGAGCCAGGCCAACACCCCCATTACCATTGGTCAGGATTTTGCCACGCGGCGGCTGCAAACCCCGCTCGATAAAATGACCCGCCAGACGGCGGGTAAACGAAGTTACACCCGCACCGACCGCAAGCGGGGCCGCTACATCCAGGCGCGCCCTGCTCAAGGCAAACCCAAAGATGTGGCCTTTGACGCCACCTTCCGCGCAGCAGCGCCTTTCCAACTGAGCCGGGATCGCTCCGAACGGGCGCTGGCCGTCGAGCGGCAGGATATTCAGGACAAAGTCCGGGTGCGCCGGGCGGCCAACCTGATCCTTTTTGTCGTGGACGCCAGTTGGAGTATGGCCGCCGCCGAACGGATGGAAGCGACCAAGGGCGCGATTATGAGCCTGCTGCTGGATGCCTACCAGCGCCGCGACCAGGTCGGCCTGATCGTCTTTCAGAAAGAAGAGGCGCGGCTGGTGCTGCCGCCCACTTCCAGCGTGGAACTGGCCAAGCATGCCCTGGCCGATGTCCCGGTCGGTGGCAAAACGCCCCTCTCGGCCGGCCTGCTGCTGGCCCACCGGGTGCTGACCCAGCAAAAACGCCTCCATCCCGAAATCATGACCATGATGATTCTGCTGACCGACGGCGCGGGTAACGTCTCGGTCTCCGATCTGCCGGCCCAGGAAGAGGCCCATCGGGTGGCCAAGATGATTGAGGAAGAGGGCATCCGCTCCATCGTCATCAATATGGAGCACGCCAGCTTTGATCGGGGCCTGGCCCAGGGTCTGGCCGACGAGCTGCAGGGGCCATGCTACACCTTAAGTGAACTCAAGGCGGATACGCTCTATCGCACGGTGAAGGATGAATTAAGATTGGGGTGAGGATATGGCAGAAAAAATTATTGAGCCTTCATCTGCAATTACTATAGGCAAAATTAATGGCGACAATACGCCATCTCTATCGGCTTTAAACCTGCCCGAAACCTTTGAATGGTTGGCCGAATTTAACCCGAACGAGATAGCTCAATTTCTGAACGAACTTATGACGGCTATTGGTCAAGCAGAGGTTGATGGTGATTGGCACATTGTGCTTACTCTCATTGAAGCCTGGCAGGAAACCGCCGAGTTGTTAGCCGACCCAGATCATGAGTTAATCGTGGCCGAAGCACGAGCGCAATACCAGGCCGATGAGGTAATTTCAGCAGAAGAAGTTTTGGCGGAATATAAACCTGGCGATGAATGAATACCGGGTGCTTTATGTTCGTAGCGCCAAACGTGAGTTGGATAAACTTCCGCGTGACATAGCGGCTAAAATCGCTGAAGCAGTGGTACACCTGAAAGACGACCCCCGGCCAATCGGCTCCATCAAACTTAAAGGAACATCCGTTGGGGATTATCGCTTGCGGGTGGGTGATTATCGTGTGATATATGACGTGGATGATGAGGCCAAAGCTGTTATAGTGGTGCGGGTGCAGCATCGGCGTGAAGTGTACCGGTAATGGTAGAATATATCATCTGGACCGGATGATAATCTGGTAGGGACAGCTCAATCCTTAGGGATTGCCTTAAACATAGTGGAAACTGAGTGCTATTGGGGGGAGAAATTCTTTAGGGAAAGTGCTGGTAATTATTAAAGTAGATTATGAATGAAGAGATAGGTAAAGTTATGACAACAATCTCACCGATGACCAAACGCCAGCGTCTCGAGGCCACCTTTGCCGGTGCGCCGGTTGACCGGCCCGCGGTGGCCCTGTGGCGGCACTGGCCGGTTGACGACCGCTACGGCGCGGAACTGGCCCGCGCACACCTGGAATTTCAGGGCCTGTTTGATTTTGATTTTATCAAGGTGACGCCCAGTAGCGATTTTATGGTGGCCGGCTACGGCGCGGAGAGTCACTGGGTGGGCAATGAGGAAGGCACTCGTGAATGGGGACCGCGTATCATCCAATCGGCGGAGGACTGGCTGAAGCTCAAGCCACTGGAGCCAAATCAGGGCTTGTTCGGTGAGGTGATTGAGGCCAACAAGCGCATTGGCGATGCTCTGGGCGAGGACACGCCTTTTATCCAAACCATTTTTAACCCGCTCTCCCAGGCCAAAAATTTGGCCGGGCCGCGGCTGCTGGCCGATATGCGCCAATACCCGGATGCCGTCAAAGCGGGCCTGGCCGTCCTCACCGAGTCGACCCTGCGTTTCATCGAGGCGCTGCGCCGGTCAACCCGGGCGGTGGGTATTTTCCTGGCCGTGCAGCACGCCAGTTATGACCTTTTGACCGAAGCGGAATACCGCGATTTTTGCCGGCCGCTCGACCTGCAGCTTCTGGCCGCAACGGAAGGGATGTGGTTCAACCTGCTGCACCTGCACGGGGTCAACGTGATGTTTGACCTGGTCGTCAAGTATCCAGTGCAGGTCATTAACTGGCACGATGTCGAGACGCCGCCTTCGTTGGGTGAAGCGATGCGCCGGACCGACAAGGCTTTGTGCGGCGGCTTGCGCCAGTGGGAAACCATGCTGCGCGGCACGCCGGAGACGGTCCAGGCCGAAGCCAAAGCAGCCCTCGAAGCGACGGGAGGCTGGCGTTTTATCCTGGGCACCGGCTGCGTCACCCCGATCACCGCGCCGACATGCAATATTTGGGCAGCACGCAGAGCTGTAGATAGAGGATAGTGGATAGAAGATAGAAGATAGCCTTATTTACTATCTACCATCTACTATCTTCTATCTTCTACTCTCTTCGCCTCACGTCTCATGAGTCATTATGACTGACACGAACGAAGGAATCACCCTTACGGCTGAAGAAGCGGCCTCGCTGCGGCAGGGCTACCGTTACTGCCCGCGCTGTCGCAGCGAGATGGTGGACCGGCTGGCCTACGGCCGCCTGCGGCGGGTCTGCTCGGACCCGGAGTGCCGCTTTGTCCAATTCATTGATCCTAAAGTTGGGGCAGCCGTGCTGGCCCTCAGCGACGATAACCGGGTCCTGCTGGTTAAGCGCAACGCCGACCCAGCCCGGGGGAGTTGGTGCTTGCCGGGCGGCTTTATGGAAATCGGCGAGACGCCTCAGGTGACAGCGATACGGGAGTGCCAGGAAGAGAGCGGCTACACCGTCGAGATTACCGGCCTGGTGGATGTGTATTATTATGAAAATTATCGAGGCAGCGGGGTGCTGATCATGTACAAAGGCTGCGTGGTGGATGGGGCCGCCCAGGCAGGTGACGATGCTGAGGCGGTGGCCTTTTTCGGCCCCGACGAGCTGCCGGAGAACATTGCCTTTCAATCCAACCTCGATACGCTGGCGGCCTGGCGTGAGGGGAGAATTTAAATAGGGTAGCACGTAGCAAGGTAACAGCTTGACGATTTTTTCCTGAAACCTGCTACTCTGCTACCTATTTTGGGACATTTAGAGAATGACAAAAATTCTGGCTATCGAAACTTCCTGTGATGAGACGGCGGCGGCGGTGATTGAGGACGGTTATCACATCAAATCGAATGTGGTCGCCTCCCAGATTGATATTCACCGGCGCTATGGCGGCATTTTTCCCGAAATTGCCTCACGCCAGCATATTTTGGCTATCGGCACGGTCATTCAGGATGCCTTGATCGAGGCTCGTACCGGCTGGAATGAGTTGAAGGCGGTCGCCGTTACCTATGGGCCGGGCCTGGCCGGCAGCCTGCTGGTGGGGGTTAATGCGGCCAAGGGCATTGCCCTGGCTCTGGGCCTGCCGTTGATTGGGGTCAATCACCTGGAGGGACATGTCTACTCCAATTGGCTCGACGCCGAGGGTCGGGGACAGCCGCCGGAAATCAAATTTCCGGTGCTCTCCTTAATTGTCTCCGGTGGGCATACAGAATTGGTGCTCATTCGTGATCACGGCGACTACGAGATTTTGGGCCGGACCATTGACGACGCTGCCGGCGAAGCCTTTGATAAGGTCGCTCGCATGCTGGACCTTGGTTTTCCCGGCGGGCCGGCTATTCAGGAAGCGGCCAAAGGGGGCAATCCCAGTTCCTACAGTTTCCCCCGCGCCCGCCTGGGAGACGGTTATGATTTTAGCTTCTCCGGGTTGAAAACGGCGGTCTTACGAGTCGTGCAGAAATATGCCCCCGGCGAAAATCTACCGCGCGCTGGCGCAGCCCACGCCCAACTTCCCCTGCGAACGATGCCCGTGGCCGATATTGCCGCCTCTTTTCAAATGGCGGTGGTGGATATTCTGGTCAGCAAAACCAAAGCGGCGGCTGAACACTATGAGGCCACCGAGATTTTGCTGGCCGGCGGCGTTTCGGCGAATGGACTGCTGCGCAACAAAATGATTTCGGAGGCAGGACGGCCGGTGCTGGTGCCTCCCCTCTGGCTCTGTACCGACAACGCCGCGATGATCGGCGCGGCGGCCTATTGGCGGCTGCAAAAAGGGCATGTTGCTGATTGGGAACTGGATGTGGCAGCGAATTTGCGGTTGGGATGATCATACGGTTGACACCTCCTTAATTTGGCGGCATAATTTGAATGAACCCATAACCACCGCTTGCCGACCGAGGGCGATTACAAATTACTCAACACGCTGCTTTTCGGTGGTCAGCCGTCTGCGGTCGGCGGCCATACCTACTAAGGTCTCATCATGAAAATTGAACGACTTGCCTGTCCCAGTTGCGGGGGATCCTTATCCGGTAACTTCTTGCCCTACAAAAAATTTGAGTGTCCCAGTTGTGGCTCTGCCCTATTGATAACTGATTTAGCCACTGATCAGACGGTTGTCTGCCCTCAATGCCAAACCCCCAACCGCGAGGAGATGCGCCACTGTAGTAACTGCGGCGGCTCGCTCAAGGTAGATTGCGTGCTGTGCCATACGGCCAATCGAGTGGACGTAGTTTACTGTGCTCATTGTGGGGCCCACCTGGAACGAGCCAGAGCCAAGCGCCTGGAAATGCAGGAAACTCGGCGCCGTTTGCAGACCGAGCGGCTTGAAATCTTGAAGGAAAAGGAAGCCCGCCAGCAGCAGGAGAGGTTAGCACGGCTCATCACGGCATTGGAAGAGCCGGAAAATCACGAGTTTGCCATTTTCCAGCTTAATCAAATGGGGGATGAGGCTGTCGAAGCCCTGGTTGAAACCTTACTGCATGATCCTGATCCTGATGCTCGTTATGGTGCGGCAATTGCCTTGGGGAAGATTTGTACTGAGCACGAGATAAGGGTATTAAATAAGGCCAAAGTGACCCAGGCTTTAATCAAAGCTTTGGCTGATCCCGAACCAGCCGTGCGCTTTTGGTCGGCGGAGGCCTTAGGTAGGTTTAAAAGTCCGTTGACCCGCGAACCGCTGACAGCTTTACTGAAAGACCCGCACCAGGGTGTCCGCCAACAGGCGCACCGCTCTCTGGAGAGGCTGGCCAGCGATAAGGTCAAAAGAAAAGATGCCTAAACAAACAATCCTTTATACCGGCAGCGGCGATGAAGGCTATACCAGTCTTCTGGGCAAAGAGCGGGTCGCCAAGTATGATTTGCGCCCGGAAGCTTACGGAACCGTTGACGAGGCCAGTTCGTTTATGGGCGTAGTTAGGGCCGACCCTTTGTCGAGTGAGCGCACCAAAAGACTGATCCTGGAAGCTCAACGTGACCTCTGGGTCCTGATGGGTGAGTTAGCCACCGCGCCGGGAGTCAAACTGTCTAGCCAGGTGACTGCCGACCGGGTCGCCTGGCTCGAAGCCGAAACGGACAAGCTGGGAGCCGAAATCCCCCCCCTGACCCAATTTGTGGTCCCTGGCGATACTCTGGTCAGTGCCTGGCTGGATGTGGCCCGGACGGTCATCCGGCGGGCCGAACGCTGCGTCGCCCGGCTGATGCACGAAGAAGCGTTTGAAAATGAGGAAGTGATCCGCTATTTGAACCGCCTCTCCTCGCTCCTCTTCGCCCTGGCTCGCTACGAAGAACACCTGGTGGGTCGGCAAACTACGTTAGCCAAAGAAGTAAGAAGTACGGAGTAAGGAGTAGGGAAAAAAGATGTTTTCTTCCCCCCTACTTCCTACTTCCTACTTCCTACTCCCTATCCTCGGCCACCCTATTCACCCCATGACCGTGCATTTTCCCATCGCATTTTATTTGTTAGGCGTGCTGCTGACCCTGGCTTATTTGTGGCGCGGCCAAACGGATTATGAGCGTTTTGCCTACTGGAGCTTCATCCTGAGTTGGCTGGCCGCCCTGGTGGCAAGTCTGACCGGGCTGGTTGACCAGAGCCAGCTTGAGCTGGCCGACCCCCGCCGCGACACGGTGAATAGCCACATTACCGCCGGAGTGGCTTTACTCATCCTCAACGGGCTGGTTCTGTACATGCGCTTTCGCTGGCCGGATGTCCTCGTTAGCCGCCGCTGGCCTTACCTGGGGCTGATGGCATTGGGGGTTGTGGCGGTTTTGGCGGCGAATTGGCTGGGTGGGGAGTTGGTTTATCGGTTAGGGGTAGGTATTCAGTGAAACAGGTCAGGTAACGGTTGCCCGTTCCGCCGAATACTGCTCATAAATCCGCTGCTCCACAATCTCCCGCAGCCGGTCCATCGCTCGATAAATATCGGTGAAGGTTGTATAAAGCGGCGCAATCCCCAGGCGAATATTATCCGGCTCGCGGAAATCGGGAATGACCTTGACCGCGGGCGGTTCGGTCTCGATCAGGGCACGATTGAAGCGGTAGCTCTCGGCATGGCGCACGGAGACGTGGGAGCCGCGGATCTCGGCATGGCGCGGTGTGCCGATGGTGAAACCGAGCGGAACCAGCCACTGTTCGGCCAGGGAAATCAGGTACTCCGTCTGGCGGATGCTTTTGGCCCGCAGCCGCTCCATGCCCGCTTCCAGCAGAATGTCCAGGGCCGGTTCGACGGCTTTCATGGACAGCATCGGCGGCGTGCCGACCTTGTAGCGGGCGATGTCGTCTGCCGGGGTGTACTCCAAATCAAAGGCAAAGGGATTTCTTGCGGCAAACCAGCCCCACATCGGCTGGTTGAGCTGGGTCTGCAAATCACGCCGCACGTAAAGAAAAGCTGGCGCGCCCGGCCCACCGTTGAGATACTTGTAGGTGCAGCCGATAGCCAGGTCGGCCTGGCAGCCGTTCAGATCAACTGGGACAGCCCCCGCCGAGTGGCTCAAATCCCACAAGACCAGCGCCCCGGCGCGGTGGGCCTGTTCGGTCACGGCGGCCATATCGTACATAAAGGCGCTTTTGAAGGCCACATGGGTCAGGCTGACCAGGGCAGTATCGCTGTCTATGGCTGCGCTGACCGCTTCTGGCTCGATGGTGATTGAATCGGCGGAGGGAATGAGTTCCAGCCGGTGACACCGGCCCAGCAGGTCAATAATACCCTGCAAAATGTACAGGTCGGATGGGAAATTAAAAACGTCGCTGATAATCTTGCGGCGATCAGGTCGGGCGCGAAGCGCGGCGACCGCCAGCTTGAACAAATTGATCGAAGTGGCCTCGGTGACAATAATTTCGTCGGGCTGCGCGCCGACCAACCGGGCGATTTTCGCGCCCAGTTCGACGGGGGTGTGAATCCAGCCATCATTCCACAGGCGAATCAGGCGCTGCCCCCACTCAACCTCAATGGCATGGCGCATAAAATCAATGGTGCGTTTGGGCAGCCGCCCCAGCGAATTGCCATCGAGATAAATTAAGTCAGGCTCGGCAATGACAAACTCATCGCGAAACCGAGCCAGTTCATCCTGGCTGTCCAGTTCATGCGCAAATTCAAGATCGGTGCGGGTAAAGTTCATTATCGTTGAAAGGCGAGGAAAAGTGAGGCGAAGCGGGGTGAGGCGACGAGGCGAAAAGAGTCCACCGCCTCACCTCCTCGTTTCTTCGTCTCTTCGTTTCCTCACCTCATTTCCTCCTTTATGTCGGGCTTTTCATTTTGTCCAACCTGTTTTTATCAGTCGGGGATAGAGCAATATTGACCGCCGGGATGAGTTCATCCAATTGCTCCACCGTGTTTGCCCCAATGATAGCCGAGGTCACTGTGGGATTGGCCAACAGCCAGGTCAGGGCCATCTGGGCCGTGGTGGCCTCGTAGAGTTGACTCATTTCGGCCAGTGTTTCGACAAGAGAAAAGCCCTCGTTGTTGGTGTAATTGCGCATACGCTCGTTGCCGGCGCCGCGGCTCTGCGCCGGAATGTGACCATCACGTTTGTACTTGCCGGTCAAAAAACCACCAGCCAGGGGACTGTAAGGAATCACCCCTAAGTTCTCTCGGCGGCACAAGGACATCAACTTGGCTTCATACTCCTGGCGATGGACCAGGTTGTAGTGAGGCTGGAGCGATTCGTAGCGGGGTAGGTGGTGGGCCGCGCAGACTGCCAGCGTCTCCTGTAACTGGGCGGCGTTATGATTGGAACAGCCCAGGTAGCGAACTTTACCCTGTTTAATCATCTCCTCAAAGGCGCGAAAAGTCTCTTCCAGGGGCGTGTTTTCGTCGGGCCAGTGACTCTGGTAGAGGTCAATCGTTTCGACTTGCAGCCGGCGCAGGCTGTCCTCCACCGCGCGCAGCAGATGGCTGCGGCTCAGTCCCTCGCCATCCGGCCCTTCCCACATGCGGCCCCGCGCCTTGGTGGCAATAATAACCTGGCCCTGCGCTTTCCGGGCAGTCAGCCACTCGCCAATCCAGCTTTCGGCCACCCCGCCGGGGTTATCTTTAGCCCAATAGGAGTAAACGTCGGCGCTGTCAAAAAAGTTGATGCCGTTGGCCAGGGCGCGATCCATTACTGCAAAAGAGTCTTCCTTGGAGGAGGTCCAGCCCATGGTCATTGTCCCCAGGCAAAGACAGGAAACGTTAAGATCGGTATTACCGAGTTTTCTGTAATCCATCAGTTATCCTCATTAGATTCCAGCCAGTTCAGATTACCGTGAAACGTGATGAGTGATTCGTCAGGGCCAAGAAGTCTACGTGGTCAAGGTTCACACTTCACGCTTTAGACTGGGAAGAGTATAGCACGGATCAAAGGGGGAGTCATATTAATACCCCAGGTAGCCATTTTTCTTTGACACAAGTTACTTTTTTCTATTTTCGCTAACCAAGATATACTTGGCCTTATGGAAAGGTTGGTACTGCAAACAAAACTCTATATTCCCCAAGCCCGCGTTGCCGATCTCGTCCCACGCCCGCGCCTGATCGAGCGGCTGAACGAGGGGCTGCACCGCATGCCAGGTGTGATCCTCATCTCTGCTCCGGCTGGCTTTGGCAAAACCACACTGGTCAGCGATTGGCTCCACCAAAGCAAAGTGCCAACAGCTTGGCTCTCCTTGGATGAAGGTGATAACGACCCCACCCGCTTTCTGGCTTACCTGGTCGCTGCTTTGCAGACGGTTGAGGCGATGATTGGAGCAGGGGTGGTGGATATGCTTCAATCCCCGCAGCCACCGCCAACCGAATCGATCCTAACGGCCCTGCTCAATGACATCACCACCATCCCGGACAATTTTCTCCTCGTTCTTGACGACTACCACCTGATTGAGGCCAAACCGGTTGACAAGGCCCTGACCTTTCTGCTCGAGCACCTGCCACCCCAACTGTACCTGGTCATCACTACCCGTGAGGATCCACAGCTCCCGCTGGCCCGGTTACGCGCCCGGGGTCAACTGACCGAACTGCGCGCTGCCGACCTGCGCTTTACACCCAATGAAGCGGCCACTTTCCTCAACGGGGTGATGGACCTGAGTCTCTCGGCTGAGGAAGTGACCTCGCTGGAGAACCGGACCGAAGGCTGGATTGCGGGGCTGCAACTGGCGGCCCTCTCGATGCGGGGGCGAGCAGACGTGGCCGGGTTCATCCAGGCTTTCGCCGGAGACAACCGCTACATTGTGGACTATCTGGTCGAAGAGGTCTTGCAGCGCCAGCCCGAACAGGTCCGCAGCTTTTTACTCGAAACTTCCATTCTCGACCGGTTGAGCGGGCCGTTGTGCTATGCCGTCACTGGCCAGGGGGAAAGCAAAGCGCGCTTGGAAGCCCTGGAGCGAGGCAACCTGTTTGTCATTCCCCTGGACGACAAGCGCCAGTGGTATCGCTATCATCACCTCTTCGCCGAGGTTCTCCGGGCGCATTTGAAGGAGGAGCAGCCGGATCGAGTCCGTGGTCTGCACCAGCGGGCGAGTGAGTGGTACGAGCAGAACAATTCCTCGGCCGAGGCGATTCGTCACGCGCTGGTGGCTGAGGATTTCGAGCGAGCGGCGGATCTGATCGAACGGGCCGTGCCAGCCATGCGCCGGAGTAGACAGGAGGCGACGTTGCTTGGCTGGCTCCAGGCACTCCCCGATGAGCTGTGCCACGGCAGGCCCGTACTCAGCGTTCATTATGCCGGGACGTTACTGCAGAGTGGCCGGCTTGAGGGGGTTGAGGCCCGGCTGCGGGACGCCGAACGCTGGTTCGACCCAATGGCTGATGTGGGTGAGCGACCAGAAGCCTTATTGGCTGAGATGGTCGTCGTGGATGAAGAGGAATTTCGCGGTCTACCGGGTTGGATCGCTATTTACCATGCTGGAATTGCCCTGGTTCGGGGCGATGTGGCCGACACCGTGAAATACGCCCGGCGGGCGCTCGACCTCGTCCCTGAGGAAGACCATCTTGGGCGCGGAGCAGCAGCGGCGCTTCTGGGACTGGCGTATTGGACGAGCGGGGATCTGGAGATTGCCTACCAGACCTATGCTGAGGGCATGGCCGGGGTGCAGCGGGCTGGACACCTCTCTGACGCCCTCGGCTGTGCCATCGCCCTGGCGGATATACGGCTGACGCAAGGCCGTCTGCGCGAGGCAATGAGCACCTACGAGTGGGGATTACAGCTTGCGACGGAGCAGGGCAAGCCTATCCTGCGCGGAGCGGCAGACATGTATGTGGGAATGAGCGATCTTTACCGTGAGCGTAACGATCTGAATGCCGCCACACAGCACCTGCTGAGAAGCAAGGAACTCGGTGAGTTCGCCGGGTTACCACAAAACCGGTATCGTTGGTGTGTGGCGATGGCGCGAATACAGCAGGTCCAGGGAAACCTGGACGGCGCGCTCGATCTGCTCCAGGAGGCAGAGCGCCTTTATGTGAGTGACTTTTTCCCCAATGTGCGGCCTGTTGCGGCGGTCAAGACACAGGTGTGGCTCGCTCAGGGCCGGTTGGGTGAAGCCCTCGGCTGGGCGCGGGAGCAGGGCCTGTCCGCCCAGGACGACCTCAGCTACCTGCGCGAGTTCGAGCACATCACCCTGGCCAGGGTGCTCCTGGCTCGGTACAAGAGTGACCATACGGACAGCTCGATTCGAGAGGCGAGCGGGTTACTGGAGCGTCTCCTGCAAGCAGCGGAAGAAGGGGGGAGGAGGGGCAGTGTGATCGAAATCCTGGTATTGCAAGCACTTGCTCACCAGGCGCTAGGCAACATCTCTACTGCTCTCCTGCCGCTGCAACAGGCCCTCAAGCTGGCAGAGCCGGAGGGCTATGTCCGGCTATTTGTGGACGAAGGACCGCCGCTCGTTGCCTTACTGGCTCAATTACCACCCAGCTCCTATCGCGACCAGCTTTTGGCCGCCTTTGGCGATTTACGATTTACGATTGACGATTTACGATTGGATGATAAACACAAAATCGTAAATCTAAAATCCGCCAAAGGCGCGCAAAGCGAAATCCAAAATTTAGTTGAGCCGCTCAGCCAGCGCGAGCTTGAAGTTCTCCGCTTGTTCAAAACCGAATTATCCGGGCCGGAGATTGCCGCTGAACTCGTGATCGGCTTGAGTACCCTCCGCACCCACACCAAGAGTATCTACAGCAAACTCACTGTCAATAGCCGCCGGGCGGCGGTCAACCGGGCCGAAGAGCTGGGGTTGATTTAGTCGCGCCAAAGCGTTGCTTGAACAGGCCTCCCCTTAGCCCTGCCCGGTAAGCCGGCATTTCAGAGCATGGCTGCCCGGCTTTTTATTTCCCTGGAACCCTCTCCCTATCCCCACCTCAATCCTCACATGTGGGGATGACATCTCCCCACATTCATTTGTATATTGTTTTCAGTTGAACCCAAACCGGCAGCTATGCCGGGGTCAAATCTTGACCCTAAACTTATGGTTCAAAAAAAGGAGACAAATACATGACTAGCAACAGAATGAATTCAAGTAGGAAGATCGCACTGGTTACGGGTGTCTTGTTCGTGATCACGTATGTCACTTCGATTCCCCCAGTTCTTTTCCTCTACGTCCCGCTGCTGGGGGATCCTCGCTACATCGTCGGTGCCGGCGCCGACAACGGTGTGCTCTGGGGAGTGTTCTTAGAGTTGCTCCTCATCGTCGCGAACATCGGCAGCGCTGTCGTGCTGTTCCCGCTCCTCAAGCGGGTGAACGAGATCTTCGCCCTTGGATTTGTCACGGCCCGGGTCGTCGAAAGCGTCTTCATCGCCGTCGGCATCCTCAGCCTCCTTACGGTCGTGACGTTGCGGCAGGATCTGGCGGGGGTTGCGAACGCAGATGCCGCCACGCTCGTCATGGTCGGCAAGTCGCTCGTCGCGCTCCATGGTTGGACGTTCCAACTCGGACCCGGCTTCGTCGTCGGCATCGGGAACGGGCTGCTGCTGGGCTACCTGATGTACAAGTCCGCCCTGGTGCCACGGCGCATGGCCGTGCTAGGGATCATCGCTGGCCCCGTGCTCCTCGCTCGTTTCGTCGGCATCCTGTTCGGGGTCTTCGAGCCAGGCTCCGTGTTGGGGAGCATCATGGTCATCCCGGAGTTCATCTGGGAGTTGTTGTTCGGCATCTGGCTCATCGTGAAGGGATTCAATTCATCTGCTGCGATCCTTTCCGATTCTGACAAAACAGATATAGACGTAATAGACAAGCTAAGTTTAGCTAGAACATAAAGCAACCAAATAGACAAGGCACAGAATAACTTCGAAATCTTCAAATCAAAGCCTTTATCTCGCCAGTATTGGCGACCGAGTCATCGGCATTTGTAGAATGACCATTATCAATGAAGAAGGCAAAACCGTGAATATGAATCGCCAGACGGTGATCAAGGAGAATAAAATGAAGATAACAGCCTCAAGTCTCATCCGTTGGGCCGGTTTACCGGCTATGGTAGCAGGAATCATTTTCGCAGGTATTCAGCCGATCCATCCGGCTGATGTTGTTTCGTCAGTCACCACGAGCGCGTGGGCAATTATCACCACTATGAAGACGGTTATGTGTTTCCTCTTCCTGCTCGGCATTGCCGGGATATACGCCAGGCAAACGAAAAAGGCGGGTTGGCTCGGTCTGGCCGGCTTTCTCCTCTTTAGCCTCTCATGGTGGCTCCAGACGGCCTTTGTCTTCGCTGAAACCTTTATTTTGCCGTTGCTGGCGTCCACAGCGCCGAAGTTTGTGGATGGTATGTTGGGGCTTGGCGCAGGACGCGCCAGCGAGGTTAGCCTCGGAGCTCTGCCGGTGCTCTATGGCTTAGTCGGGATATTTTATATGCTCGGCGGCCTACTCCTTGGCATCGCGACCTTCCGCGCCGGCACCCTACCACGCTGGGCAGGCGCTCTGCTGGCTATCACCGCCGCGTTGACCCCCACCGCCGCGCTGCTCCCGCACCACATCCAGCGGTTAGCCGCAGTGCCGATGGGATTAGCCCTGGTCTGGCTGGGCTATGCGCTCTGGTCTGAATGGCGAGAGCAAGTCTCGGAAGCCTTACTCGACCCGAGAACGGCCTAGCCGGAACTGAGTAGGTTACAAGGAGGGGACAAGTGGTGATACGAGCGCTTGTCTCTATGAACCGGGTCAATTTATCCAAGGAGTAAAGAATGGAAGCGAATGTCCAAGGTAAAGGTCCAGCCCCCGCTGCGGCTCAATTCAATAAGGTTGGGAAACCTAAATCTCAGAAACCTAAAGCGCCGGCAAAAGCAGTTTGGACAGAGTGGCTCGTGCCCGCCGGGCTGATCGTGCTCAGCCTCATTCCGGTGATTGCCGGCGCCGTCCGCATCACCGAGCTGACCGGCGGCGCGGAAGTCACACCGGCTAACGCCCGGTTCTTCGCGTCACCTCTGCCCGTCGTACTGCACATTCTCAGCGCCAGCCTGTACTCCATCCTGGGGGCCTTCCAGTTCGTCCCCAGTCTCCGCCGCCGGAGGCGAAGCTGGCACCGTGCTGCGGGGTGGCTCTTGATCCCGTGCGGTCTTGCTGCTGGACTTTCGGGTTTGTGGATGACCCTATTCTATCCCTGGCCTGATGGCGATGGTGAACTCCTTTATGGGCTGCGGCTCCTGTTTGGGTCGGCCATGGTCCTATCCATTATCCTCGGCGTCGTCGCGATCCGACGACGAGACTTTGTCGGGCACGGCGCCTGGATGATGCGCGGCTACGCCATCGGCCTGGGCGCAGGCACGCAGGTGCTGACCCACTTACCTTGGTTCCTGATCCTCGGCACACCCGATGAGTTTCCCCGAGCGCTATTGATGGGCGCAGGCTGGGTGATCAACCTCGCCGTGGCCGAATGGATCATCCGCAAGCAGCCGGCCCGTCCAGCTCGCCCGGCATCAGCCGTTGTTTCCCCTCTGCGATGAGCTCAGCATAGATAGGGAAGATGAATATAGAGAGGTTGATTGACCTCTCTGCCAGCCAATCCGCTCATTCTTAAAAAAGGGAGATGCTAAAATGAAAGCAATTGTCGCAACAAGCTACGGCTCACCGGAAGTCCTTCAGCTCCAAGAGGTTGAAAAACCGATACCCAAAGACAATGAGCTACTCATCAAGGTGCGTGCAACGACCGTCAATGCCGGAGACGATAGAATGCGCAGTTTTAATGTGCCGCCGCTGTTCTGGCTCCCCGCCCGCCTCACGTTGGGTTTCACCAAACCAAAACATCCCATCTTCGGCATGGAACTCGCCGGTGAAGTGGAAGCGGTCGGCAAAGATGTAACGCGGTTCAAGGTCGGTGATCAGGTCTTTGCCTCGACCTTCGCGGATAATTTTGGCGCCCACGCCGAGTACAAATGTCTGCCCGAAGATGGGGCGGTCGTCACCAAACCACAGTCTATGACCTATGCGGAAGCCACCACGCTTCCGATTAGCGCCAATACCGCCCTGTTTTTCCTGAAGGCAGGCAATATCCAGCCCGGACAAAAAGCCCTGATCTATGGCGCTGCGGGGAGTGTCGGCACCTTTGCAGTACAGCTTGCCAAGCACTTTGGGGCAGAAGTCACCGGGGTATGCAGTACCAGGAATGTGGCGTTGGTGAAATCGCTCGGCGCCGATCAGGTCGTTGATTACACTCAAGAGGATTTTACCAAAAACGGCGAGACCTACGATATTATTTTTGACACTGTCGGCAAGACGACGTTCTCCGAATGTAAACGTGCGCTAAAGAGGAATGGTTATTACCTGCATACGGTCATGGTGTTGCCAGAGATCCGGAGGCTCTGGTATTCGCTGACCACCGGCAAAAAAGTCATCGGTGGGACAGCCGTCCCGCGCCGAGAAGCCCTCGATTTTCTCAAAGAATTGGTGGAGCTGGGCCGGCTGAAACCCGTTATTGATCGCTGCTATCCGTTGGAGCAAATGGTCGAGGCGCACCGCTATGTCGAAACCGGACACAAAAAAGGGAATGTCGTCATCACCCTGGTGGAACAGAATCATGTCAAATGAACATAGCCCGGAACGTGATCCAGACCAGCCAACGGTCTATCAAATCAGGCTCAAGGGCCATCTGGGTCGCCAGTGGACGGACTGGTTTGGGGGCCTGACCCTCACGCTGGAAGCCAATGGCGATACGCTTTTAACCGGCCCGGTGGCCGATCAGGCGGCGCTCTATGGCCTGCTTAGAAAAGTCCGTGACTTGGGGCTGCCCCTGGTCGAGGTTATTCAGGTTAAACCTTGAACAGGCCATTAGGTAGTGACGGTAAAAAAAGGAATAGACGAATCGTCCAATTAGGCAACTCCAAGAAAATAATTATCCAAAGTCCGTGATACGTAATGCGTGATGCGTGATGGTATCCAGGCAAGATTTCTTACGCATCACGTATCACGCATCAAGCCGGTGAGAACAATT
>BOKF01000075.1 GCA_016860845.1 Chloroflexota bacterium | reverse complement strand
AACGGTTTGCGTTACTGGCTCGGCGGGTTTTGCAATGCGCCATTGCGACGAGGATCAGTAATTATGTCGAGTTCTTCGGCTGTGTACGGCGGAGCCGAGTCCAGTGCACGCTGTGTTAGGTGCGCCCAATCTGTAAACCACCTACGCTTGCAAGAATAACAGCGCACATCATCACCACCTGGCTCACCAATGTAGCCCAAAATAAGGTAACACGTTTTCTTGCCACAATACGGACATTTTTGATAATGGTCTAGCATGTAAGCACCTAACGGTTTGCGTTACCTGCGATGCCCGCATTTTTCGCATTCGATCATTTCATCGGTGGGAAGTGTTCCATCCCACTTGTATACATGCGAGCCACCTTGCGGGCAATCGTCAGGTGCACGCGTTGTTAGAAGGCGTTTTTGCTCGCAAGTTTTACACTTGCAGTCTCTACTGTGTATGTGATTCGGATGCGTGAAGTATTCACCACACTTGGCACAGAACCAGTTTTCAGGAAAGATAACATCGGGTTGGGTAATAAAATAATGTTTCATTTCTGCGCCTCGTATTCGTAACAATCTTGGCATACACCTTTTTTATACACAACACCTTCACCACAAACTGAACAAATACCAGTTCTATTACAATTTTCACACTTATACACGCGCAAAACTACGTTGCTATCAATTACCTTAATGTAGAAATTTAGTTTTTCGTGGCATGACGAGCATGTTAATATTATTGAAGTTTGCATGATAGCCTTCTAACGGTTTGCTTTACTGGCTTGCGCCCGTAGAGCCTTCGCTTACCTGTGCGCCAGCGGGCGCAAGTCCAGTGCAAGCGGTTGTTAGGTGGCGCAATGTTTCGCGCACGACCCTAACCCTACGAATACAATCTGCAAGATGACAATATTGCCCGCTCTTATATTGTTGCATGAGCATAAGCAAATCTGCTTCGGTTTGATTTAGCAATTCAATTTCGTTTTCCATAAGCCACCTAACGGCTGGTTTACCTGCTTGTGGGCGGGCTAGGAAAAGCCCGAAGATGGCAACCAAGCCTGAATTAAGATAAAACTTCTGAACCGCGCCTGAATCCCACAAGTCAGGTGCAACCTTTGTTAGACCCCGCTCTCGCCTTTATGGTACTCGTCTTTCTCAATCGTCTTTTTGAACAAGTAACCACCAGCGACATGAAAAATAACAACACCTTCGGGACGCATGAAACCTTGTGCGGCTTTACTGCCATTCGTTACAAGGTCGAGCAAAATTTCATCAATTTTGGCGGTGCTGAATAATCCAGCGTAGAGCGTAGGAACAACCCCACAGCAAGCAGGGCGGACACTATCATCTGACCAGCGCGAGACATTGAACAAACTAAAACGCTTTTCTTTCAGGTTGTAACCGCGCTGAATGCCACTGCCCCACCATTCGCCATAATGAAAACCAACACCAAGAGCCATGAGAGAATCACGGTTCTTGATTGCCCATTGAGCGAAGCCAGCATTATCGCTTTGGATGTTTCCCATTTCATCGGTAAGCCATTTGTTGCGGCTACCAACTTGAAACTCTCCATTTTCGCCAATGGCAATAATTCCGTTTGTGCCATCAATTTTTTCTGTGACAATCATCTCGCGTGAAAATCGCGGGATTTTCGTGAATGACTTGAACTCCATCTTTATCCTTTCGTGCCACCGTGAACGCGGGGCAAGGGGTCTAACGGTTTGCGTTACTTGCGCGGCGGCTCTTTCGAGCCACATTGCGAGCAAACGCCATCAACATAAAAGTGATTTATTACGCGGCACACGTTAGCCGCGTCAAGTGCACGCGGTGTTGGGCGGCTATTCTGCCATTCTTCAAGATGGCTGGCTAAATGGCGCTTCATAGAAAATGACATATCTAATGCAGTACCCTCCGACCATTTAGATATTTTCTCGTACCACTCTTCAAAACCCATTTGATTGTGGTTGGATATGTAGAGGCAGAAATCGATAAACTCTGGAGAAAAAACATTGATTTGCGTTTGCGGTAATTCATAACCGAAAAACTTTTTGAAATGATGTTTCACTTCGTCTGGTGTCACTTTGACTCCTTTCGGGCGAAGCCGCCCAACGGTTTGCGTTAGCGGCGGCGGAGTAAACCAGTACCACCGTCACGCAAGACCGTAAAATTACGCCACGTTTTCGCCGTCCGCTCCACGCTTTGTTGGCTGTGTTTTCGGCTTACGCGGCTTACCTTTTGGATAGCCACCTTTTTTAGCATTGGCGGCGCGGGCTGCATTTTGCGCTTGCGTTCCAGCCTTGCCGCCTTTGCTTTGTCCTTCGGTGGTTTTAACATCAACAATATCAATCCAGTTATAGGCGTTGCCGTCATCGTCAACAAAAACGGCTTGACCATAAGAACTGGCGGGGTGGGCGGTTGTTAGCCGCCCACTTACCTTTGAACCATTTTGCAGGGTTACGATTGCTTTTGTGTCCATTACAGACCTGCCAAAAGTTTTTCGTTTTCGTCAACAGTTGCGCCGATTTTTTCAAGCAGGGATTCGAGTTCGGCGACTTTGACTCTCTTGCTCCAACACTTCTCAATGCCGTCCCAGCGGAAACCATTTGCTTTCAAGATTTCTTTTTCCGCAAATGAGTTGTAAGCAGAAACAAAAATCATAGGTTCTGATGGCTGATGGTTGGCGCTATCAATCAATTGCTTGAGTTCATTTTCTTGGCGGGCAAGCATAAGTTTTCCTTCGCCAACACGGGACTGACCAAACTGACCATTTGCCATTGAGTGCCATTTAGATGTTTCGATTTCTGCTTGCTTGCGGGCAACTGCTTCGAGGGCTTTTTCTTTGCTTTCTACGGGGGTCAAACTGATGTTCATTTTTTGCTCCTTGTGGTTGATTACTTACTTGACGATGTTGATAGTATACCTGACTACTCTGGTATTGTCAAGGGTTGGAGAGCCGATTTTGGAGACCAATTTTGACCGCGCAGAAAGCAAACTAACGGTTAGCGTTAGTGGCAAGAGCGGGATTTTGCAGATGCCACCAAACGCGCAGACCAACTAATTTGACGGTAACGTTTCGGGCGTAGACTCCGCCCGCTCTTGTCCACTGCACGCGGTGTTAGACCCCGTGCTGCGGACATTGCGCCGATGGTAATAATCATATCGGGTTGTAGAGTGGACAATCGAACAAGCGTCAGGGATAGACCAGTGTTTGCCTTCAGGGATAATGACTTCGTATCCAAGTTTTTTCCACTGGTTGGCGGTTTTATAATCATCATTTGCGCGTTCAATTCGCAAAATGCCAGGGCAAGTATCTTTATTCGGGTAACTCGCAAACTCCCACTGACAAACCCGACAAGACCAAAAGCCGTTATTCTTTCTGTAGGGTTGATGTTTGTGATATTTCATAACTTTGCCTTTCAAGAAGGGGTCTAACTATGGATTAGACTGCTACTATCCATCCGCAGATTCCAACCTTTCACTACCGCGCCCAAACCGCCGCACGCTCCCGGCGCATGATTTCCGCGCGTTCATCGGCAATCTCGTGATCCAAAGACGAGGCGTCGGTCCCCGGCGAAGATAGTCGGCGAACAGACAATTTATCGGATAAAGCGCGTATTTCGCCGTTGACGCGGTTTTCCAGCACGTACTTGGTCACACCAGCCAATTCGGACGCATCTTCCAGAGCGCACTTCAGTAACTGCTCATAAAACTTGAAAAAATGCGCCCGCTCCACACCGATTGTCTCGCTCATGCCGATTTTGTCCAACCCGCCCATCATCCGCACGGCTTTTGCCACCAGTGGGTGTTTGAGCAGGGCGGGACGTTGCGATGTTACACACCGGAACGACTCCATCACCGCCCCCCACGCCTCGGCAGCGGTAGGAACTTCGGCGGCTTTGGCGTGCAACTCTGCCAGTTTGCCGCGAATCTCGCCCGCGCTCGGCGCAAACTGGCGTCCAGGCTCGGCACAGGCCGCCTTGACAGCCACCATCAGCGCATCAGCAGGAATATCGCCGAGCAGGTCGGTCAACACGTCCACCGTGTTGATTTCCCCAGAAAGTTCTGGGTGGTAATTCGGGAATGCGAGTTTGAGATAGGCAATGACGCTCTTAATTTCGTCTCGCGTTGCCATTTACGCCTCCTTGAGTTGCTCCATGAACGTTTTTTCGGGCTTTGCCCCATTCCCGCCAGGCTTCTTGGTCCGGGATTGGAATCCCTCCGCCTTCCAGCGTTTCAGGATAGCCTCGCAATAGCGCCAGTTGCGAGCATTTGCCCGCACCGCCTCCTGCATCGCTGGCTCGAACCACTCCGGCGGATACTCCCGCGCCGCGCCCAAGATTGCATCCCGAATCATCGGCGTCAGCGGCCCGATTTCGCGTTCGTAAGCCGCAAACACCTTGCCCAGCGCGGGGTCGGCGGCAGCGGCGGCTGGTACTGCCTCTGATTCTGTATCTGTATCTGTATCTGATTCTGTATCTGTATCTACGTCACGAAACGTGACAGCATTGTGACCGCTTCGTGACATTCGCTCAAGCCTCCTCTTCTGCCTTTGCCGCTCGGCGTCTGGGATAGCATCCTGGCGCTTGGCGAAATTCGTCACGACCCACCCCTGCAGCGTTTCATGCACTACCCCGACTTCGCTCAAGGCTCGCAGCGCCTCGCTCAGCTTCGGCTCAGGGAGCCGGAGTCGCCACGCCAATTGCGGCACGGGCTGTAGCAGACCATCGTTCCCGTTCTCGCCTGCGGCGAGAAACAGCTCAATGGCACGCCGCCATAACCAATCGGGCAACACGCCCATTTTGGGGTCGTCAAGAATTTCGATGTACAACTTGATCCAGTAGCGGGAAGTCACAATGATTTCCTCTTGGAGTTTCTTGCTTTTGCTTCCAATCTGGTTTTTTCTTTATGGCATTCATAGCAAAGCAATTGAAAATTGCTCAATTCGTTTGTTCCGCCGTCGCAGATTGGCAGAATATGGTCAAGTTCAATCCTGTCTGATTCCTTCAAGCAGTTAGCGCAGATCATCCCGCGTTCTTCAATCATCATCTGTTTTATCTTGTATGCGCTTACATGACTTCTTACAATTTTCGCGGGAGATTTTCGCCAGGTGATTCCACTTGGGTAGTCCGAGATATTTTTTTTGGCATTTTCGCAATTAATGAGTCGTGATGAAGCCATTGCGTCTCCGAGAAATTAGAATAATTGCGGCTGTGCGCCAAACGCTTCGATGGCGCGCTTTCGCATTACGCTGGCGGTTTCCAACAGGTCTTTGGCGCGGCCTTCGAGTTCTGCCGTGACCGCTTCCACCTCCTCCAGCGATTCCGCCCACCAGTACCCGCCGCTGCTGTCGGAACAGACTGGCTCGCCGTCCTTACGCATTTCGGCAATTGCCATACGCACCTTGCGCTCGTGCGGGTTGTTGGCGTTGCGCTGGCCGTCTGGGATGGCCGCACCGAACACGCGCTCCACCAGCGTCCACTTGTCGGCGCGATGGGCGCGCCCCGCGTGGTTGGTTCGCAGGTGCATCCGCAGATACCGCTTGATCGGCTCCAGGTCGGACACCCGAATTTCCTCATACCGTTTGCCATTGTTGGAATCCTTTGGAATATAGAGATACGCCGACTGCGTTTTCGGCCAGTAGTAGACCGCCGCCGCGCCGTAACTTTCGCCCTCGGATCGGGCGGCCTCCTCACTGGCGACCATCCCGACCATGAGGTAGGGCTTGCCTTGCGGCAGGTGAGAGAGATGTTTGAGTACGGTTACTTCCACGTCATTTGTCCATTTCTGGGGAGGGCGGCTCTATCCCGCCCTCCCCGCGTGAGCCTGGGCGAGGAGGGCGCCCAGACCCAAAAGCAGGAGGGAAGATTCGAACTTCCGTTTCTCAGCCATTGACTCCTGCTCTCTTGCCAATACCGCTAAAAGGGGATGTCTTCGTCCGCGCCTGCGGGTTCCACCGCCTGCGGATCGCCCTGTACCGCGGCCTGTTGCGTGCCGCCCAGGAACTCCACCGATTCCGCCACTACTTCAAAGTCGGCGTGGGGCGTGCCGTCTTTCGCCGTCCAGATGCGCGGCCCGCCTGTGGATTTATCGGCGGCGAGCCTGCCGACCACCAGCGTCTTTGCGCCCTTTTTCAGGTACGTGTTGCAGACCTCGGCCAGTTTGCCCCAGGCTTGCACGCGGAACCAGATGGTTTCCTGCACCGCTTCGCCCGCGCCGTTGGTATATTTGCGGTTGACCGCCAGCGAGAAGGATGTGACCGCCTGTCCCTGCGGGGTGTAGCGCATTTCGGGGTCGCGCCCCAGGTTGCCAGTGAGAATGAGTTTATTCATGCGGTTATTCCTTCCAGTTCTATTTGTCCTTTGGCACGCTCGGCCTCGGCATAGGCCGCCTGCGCTTCGCGTACCGCCATCGGGTCGGGCGACCATGCGCCTCCGCTGTCCTGCTGGGGGTTGACCCATTTCTTCAGCGCGTACAGCCAGCCCGCATCCAGGTCTTTCATGGATTCGTGACCCGTCAGGTAGTGGGTCAGCGCGTGGCGGCGGTATTCGGCGTCCTGCCAGCCAGCGAAGCATTCCTGCATGTTCATCGCCACCACTTGCGCCGCGTTCTCTTTCACCGTCCAGCCTTTTTCCAGCGCCTCGGCGCGGATGGCTTCGAGCCGCTCTTTCAGCGCGGCGGGAGAGTAGGGACGTTTTGTCTCGCTGACGTGGCCGCTGCCATTTCCGCCGTAGCCAAACGCGGCAAGCAGGTCGTCTTCGGTTTGCAATGGCTTCGATGCGGGTTCCACGTCATCGGGCAGTGTCACAGCCACCGCGTCCACCATTTCCGCGCCGTCCTCCTCCGACTGCATTGCCTGGGCGTCGGTCGGGTCAAGATAGCCCCATGTCTGGAGCAGGATGCGGAGCGGCGTCTTGCGCTCCATTGCTTCGGGGTTCTTCTTCCAGAGCGAAGAAGGGTTGTCGTAACTCTTACTGTGCTTGCGGGCGTGCGCGTGGATTTCTTCCAGCGTCATATAGAACGTTTTGGCATATCCGTTTAGCATTTCAAACGCGGCAATGTAGCCAATGACCTTTCCGCCTTGTTTATGCCCGCCCAATTTGTGCATCCCGCTGATTCGGTCTTCCTCGACCGTCTCGCCCTCGTACACTGGCCCAACGTTGATGTAGCGGTATTTGCCTGTGCGGGTCGCCAGTTCAATGAGGCCTTTGTACCCCACCACCAGCGTGGCCGCACCTTTGAAGGGCATGAGATAGGCTTTTCCCAGTGACGGGTCTACACTCAGCCGCAGGGTGGCGGCGCGCATGGCGCTGACGGCGATGCTTTTGGGCGTACATTTCTGCAGGTGTTCGCTGTTGCCGACCGCGATGACCACACTGGCGATATATGCGCTCGCGCCGCGCTCGCCCAGGATTTCGGAAAATCCAGATTTCACGACATCCGATCTCATGTAATTTTTGATGACTGCCAATTCGTTAGACATATTCTTCCTCCGTTTTTTTTGCGCGGCTAGGGTTTTTCAAAACGGAAACTCGTCATCGCCGTCGGCGGGGCGCAGTTTCCAGTCCAGTTCCATCACATCGCCATTCACAATGGCAAACCGTGCGCCGAGGTCGGAGTTGCTTAATAGTTCATTTACGCGCGCTTCCATCACGTCTATCGACTTGCGGCAACCAAGCCAGCCATTGAGCCAATCCGGGACAAATTCGTCATACCATTTGCTCCACCCGTCAGGGTCAAGGGATTTCATCGCGTCGAGAGCGGAGATAAAATCCTCCCTGTTTTTTTGTGCCTGCGCCAGCGCATTTTCAAACATCTCTGTCCGAAAATCTAACAAATCTAACGCCCCGGCACGGCCTGTTCGTTTTACGTTTTTGGTTAGCGCCATTCCGTCATCTCCTTATTTCGTAGTGTGCTGGAAATATATCATAGATGGTATATATCCGTCAAGGGTTTTGGCATACCAATTTTAGTGCATTTTCAGGCGTCATTCTGCGGCCAAAACAGAACCCCGGCGCGTTCTTTGTTGACCTCGTGTCCGGCATACCGGGGTATAAAGTGATCCACATCATCGTCAACGATATATCCCGCCCTGACCATCGCGTCGGCAACGCCTTGCACGAGGTTCGCAAAATCCCACTTGCGACGCGTTACGCGGATGAAGTAAAAGCATACGGTCAGCGGGGGAGAAAATCCAGCAGTCATCCTGTCCCAACGCCCGCGCTGTTCCAAAAGTTGCGCGTGCATAAACTTTTCGTCCAGCAGTGCGGCTTTGGATTTTATGAGCGCCGTCCTGTTTCCGAAGCGGACAACCCGGCGCGAGTTTTTACTACTGTGTATTTCGCCTTCTATGCAAATCATGTTACCTCGATTGACGCGATGTCGGCTTCTGCGTGTGCGGACGGGTCATCATTCGGGCAAGAGCCGTCCGGCAGTAGTTCACGCCCGCAGGCAACGCATGTGGCATTGCCTTTGAACGCGATTTGCTTCGCGTCCGGATTTCCTGTCTCGTAAAATTCATTCCAGTACAGCACGTCCTCGGGGGTTACGTCTGGCAACAGGCGGAGCGTCCGAAGCGCAAGCCGCGCGGCGTCCGCGCGGCTGACGCCATGCTGAGCCGTGAAATAATCCAGCAGTTCGAGGTCATGCTCGTCCAGGCGGAAGGGCGTGATCTTTGTGCGCCCGCCAGCAGGCTTTTTGAGTTTGGCGGTTTTTTGTTTGGTCATTGTGATTCCTCTCCGGTCGGGTAGTAGTACGTCGCGGTAACATTTGTGTTAATTAGTCGCATCGCCACCAGCGTCAGGAGCGCGGCGCGGACATCGGCGGCTGGGAGTTTCGTGTCTACGACGATAATCGCCAGCGGAAGGCCGGGGTTGGATCGGATGCAGTCGAGGACAACCTGTTCGGCCGGGGTGAGTTTGCGGTGAGATGTCATTTTACCCATTTCATTTTCTCCTCGGTAATGCGATATTAGACCCCGCCAATGCTTTCAGCGGCTTCGATTGCGAGGCGACCATATTCAGCCTGCGGCATCCCTTCTTGATAGTCCAGCCCGCAAGCGATGGTTTCGCCGTCGCCAATGCGGACTGTAACAGTCTCGCCATCCGAGAAATGGACATCAACGTAATTAGCAGGGTTGCGGGCATAAGTACCTGCATCATAAATCGGCTTGTCAACTTTCAAAACTTTTGCGTTCATTTTTGCTCCTTTTGCAAGATTTATCAGGGCATTTCATTTCAATTCCTTTTCTTCGGCGGCCCGCGAGTAACATTTCATTTTCTCATCGGTAACGCGATGTTCTCGCGCACCCAATCCGCCTGAAGCGCATGTTCGTTTTCCTCTCCCTTCGCGCCTGCGGCATAATTGGCGGCAAGGGTGGCGAGGGCGGCGGCAATGGTGGCGTAATCGGTGGCAATGGTGGCGTAATCGGTGGCAAGGGTGGCGAGGGCGGCGGCAATGGTGGCGTAATCGGTGGCAATGGTGGCGTAATCGGTGGCAAGGGTGGCGAGGGCGGCGGCAATGGTGGCGTAATTGGCGGCGCTGGCGGCACGGTAGGTAAGGTCGGCATACTTGGCGGTACGGGCGGCAACAACGGCGGCAAGGGTGGCATGGCCGGCATGGTCGGCATGTTTTTCGGCTCTCTCTTTCGCCCATATCGCCAATTTCAGCCAGAATTCCATGTCAGGCGGATTGTCAATATGCCTCAACGCCCAAATCATCCAGTAGCCCCGGTTGCACGTTTGCCATGCGGTTTCAATGTCTGGCTGATTTTCCAACCATGTGACCGCATCGTCGCACGGTTTTTCGCTGAACATGCCGAAGATTTCCTTGCGGGTCAGTTTTGATGTGATGTTTTTACTCATTTCATTTTCTCCTTTTTCTGTAGTGTACGAGAAGTATATCATAAATGGTATATATCCGTCAAGAGGGGACAATGGTCAATTTTCGCATTAAGCGCAAATGGCGCGGGCTTCCGCGCCATTTGCTCAACCACTACCCCAACGCGGAAGGGAGCCGCGATTGGTGATGACATATTATCACATCTGACGTATAATGGCAATATCGTATCCGCCAATTAACACAAGGAAAAAAACATGAAAGACTTGGACTGGAAAAATCTGCTGTACGTCCTGGTGACCGTTGTCGTCGGCGGCGCGGCGTGGACGGAGGATAGCCGCATGGTCATCATCGTCGCGGCCAGTATTGCAATTGTATGGATCGTCCGCTGGACCTCCCGCGCCTTCGGCTGGAACTGGCAACCCGGCAAGCGCGGCCTGACCGCGCTTCTGTTCGTCGTGTCTGTTGTCCTGTCGCTCCTGTTCAACCCCGTCGCGGCCCCCGCGTTCCCGCCGCTTGGACAGGATTTCTCCGTTTGGCTTCCGGCCTTCGTCGCGTATGTCGGCGCGTTGGTGGCCGTCGCCGCGCCTGTGGTGTCAGGCGCCACGTTGATTTACAATATCCTGCTCGCTAAAGTGCTGGAAAAACTTGCGGATGGTTTGACTGCCCGCGTGAAGCCCGCCGCGTAGCAAGTGGCGCACGGTTTCTATGACGAAAACCGCCGACGCGCTCGGCGGTTTTTTATTGTATAATGTCTGTATGAGCGACAAAATAAAACGTGTAAAAATCACCGAACTACAACCAGACCCGAATAACCTTAATCAGCACACTCAGCGCGGGCATACGATTGTCGAGAACAGTATGCGGCGGCGGGGCATTGGGCGCGGTATTCTTGCGGCAGGTAAGGGCGTTGATAATCCCGTCGTGCTGGCGGGCAATCTGACGCTCGAAAAGGCGGTTGATGCCGGGTTCGAGAATGTCATCCTGGTACACACGCGGCATTGTTTACGACCCCTTCGGCGGCAGTGGCACGGCGCTCATTGCCTGCGAAAACCTAAACCGCGATTGTCGCATGATTGAGATTTCCCCCGCCTACTGCGCGGTCATCTTGGAGCGCTGGGCGGCGCACACAGGCGGCACGCCTGAATTGATGGAATGACGAATGCAATGATTCGCCAGTGATTTGCGGTAGAAAATGCCAGTAAACGAGAAAAGTCTTGCCAATCTAAAGCCACTGAAAAAAGGCTACGACCCGCGCAGAAACATGAAGGGCGTTCCCCGCGACGCCGTGGAAATGCGGAAGCACATGCGGAAAATCGCGGCGGAAATCGTCGGCGGCGACGATAACGCCATGACGCGGCTGGACGCAATGATTCGGGCGGCGATGTCCAGCCCGAAAAATCTGGAGTTGGTGCTGAACGCCCTATTCCCGAAACTGTTGCAGAAGTCGGTTGACCTGACGACCGACGGGGAGAGATTGACCAACGTAATCCGCCTGAAAGTTTATAACGACGCGGCGGAACTTGGCGAAGCGAGCGCGGCAAGCCAGACGACGGAGAGCGGCGATGGTGGCGAATGACAAAGACGAAGAGGTTGTCTTCTCCCTCCCGATACTCAAGGAGGAAACGCTTCGCGCCTTCGTCCTCCACGCCTGGGGCGTCAAAATCCCAAACGTGCAGGTGTGTCCCAGCCATTCAACGCCCTGGCGCGCCTTCGCTGACGCATATTTCGCCCGCTCTCCCGTTGACGTATGGTGGGCGTCTCGCGGCTTCGGCGGCAAGTCGTTCCTGCTTTCCGTGCTGGCGTTGACCGAGGCCGTCACGCTTGGCGTGGGCGTCAACGTCCTCGGCGGTTCGGGCGCACAATCTAAGCGCGTAATGGAGCATATCAACGCTTTGTGGAATTATCCATCCGCCCCGCGTGAGATGCTAAAAGGCGACGCGGCAACCATTACGCGGCTGAACAATGGGGCGGTCATTGAAGCGCTCATGGCGTCACAGACCAGCGTCCGAGGCAGTCATCCCGCCCGCTTGCGGCTGGACGAGATAGACGAAATGGACATTAGCATCCTCGACGCGGCGATGGGTCAGCCAATGACCAGGAAGGGTGTGAGTACGCATACCGTTATGTCCAGCACACGGCAATACTCGGCGGGGACAATGCAGACGATATTACAGCGCGCGGCGGATAGGGGATGGCACACGCATCAATGGTGCTACCGCGAAAATCTAGAGCCGCACGGCTGGCTTGCTCATGCCGACGTGGAGCGCAAGAAAATCGAAGTCACGTCGGCCATGTGGCAGACGGAGTACGAACACCAAGAGCCATCGCCGGGAAGCCGCGCCATCATCCCCGAAGCGGTTGAGAAAATGTTCAACCGCTCGCTGGGGTTTTACGAGGGCGCGCCGAATGAGTACATCGAGATTGAGCCGCCCATCCCCGGCGCGTCGTATGCCCACGGCGCGGACTGGGCAAAGAAAAGCGACTGGACGATTGTCGCGACTGTGCGGAAAGACGTTACGCCGAAGCGCGTTGTCGCGTGGGAGCGGACGGGGCGCATGGAGTGGCCCGCGATGATTGCCAAACTTGACAGGCGCATTGCGCGTTACGGCGGCAATGCTCTCCATGATGGCACGGGTTTGGGGGATGTCGTGGACGATTACATAGAGACAGACGGCGCGCGGTCGTTTATAATGGCGGGGCGGGCGCGTGCTGATTTGTTGTCTGAATACATCGCCGCCTGCGAGAATGGTGAACTTGAGTATCCGTTTATCCGTTATGCTTACGACGAACATAAACTGGCGTCCAATGAGGATGTGTACGGCGGCGAGAAAAGTCATCTGCCGGACAGTATTTCGAGCGGCGCGTTGATGTGGCGGGCGTCCACGGGGGCTGGCGAGGGCGGGGGCTTCGCGATGGGTTATCGTGGCGGTCGCTAGGTCGGCGCGGTTGCAAGAGGTGAACTATGGCTTTACCAATTACTTTGCAAATGTCCTATCTTGAAGCGTTGCTGGACGCGACGCGGGAGCGGCACAGGGAGATTATTCTGGCCCGCGCCTATCACGAAGGCTACCAGCCCGTTTACCTGACGGAGAGGCAACGGGAATATTTGGAATTACACTCTGAAAATCAGTTTTGTTTAAACCTAACGCGGATTGTTACAACTGCGCTGGCTGATGAGCTTAATGTTGTCGGCTTCGAGACGGACGAGGCGACGGACGAAAACGGGGTCAGGAAACAAGCGGAATGGTTCTGGGATGTCTGGAATACGAACAAAATGGACGCGATGCAGTATGATGTCCACGAAAAGGCGTTGTCGGAGTCGGAGGCGTTTGTTATTCTGGATTGGGATGCCGAAAGCGGATACCCCGTCATGGTATTGCACGAGCGGTACACGGACATTCGGGTTAACGCGTGGGAGGGAACATGGAGCGGCTTATCGTCCGCGATTGCGGAAAAACTAACGGGGACAGGGCAGGGGGTATGGATGATTTACGAGAACGACGATCCATATCAGAAGCCGGTCGCCGCCGTTCAGCAGTGGAGCGAGACTATGGAGGCGGAGAACGGGAACATTGATTCGCGGCTTCGCAGGACGATTTACTATCCCGACAGAATCGAGAGATTCGCTTATGGCAGAAACGACGAATGGGAGGAACTCGAAAACTCTCCCCAGAGGTGGACGACGAAGGACGGCAGTCCGCTCGGCCTGCCTGTTATCCATTTCAAAAATCGCGGCTTACGCCCCGAAGCGTGGTATGTCATTCCGCCGCAGGACGCGGTAAACAAGACCTGGGTTGACATTCTCGGCGCGGCTGATCTGGCGGGGTATCCGCTTTATGTCCTGCTCGGCCTGTACCCGACCGTTGACGGGAAGCCGCCCGCGCCTGACGGATCGAATGTGTGGTCTGTTGGTCCGGCGCAAATGCTCGGCAATGCGGGCGTCAAGGCGGGCGACGCGTCGGTTACGAAGTACGAAGGCTCTGACCCGACGCCGCTCATGTCAACGCTGAAAGACCAAATCATGTTTATCGCGCAGTTGTCGGGGACGCCTGCGTCCCGCTTTATTACAACAGCGCAAATCGCAAGCGATAAAACGCTGAAGGAGCAGGAGCGGGAACTGCGTAAGCGCGCGCTTAATCGCAAAATCCTGTTTGGCGACGCGTGGGAGGATGTGATGATTATGGCGCGGCGCATCGCCAACGCTTTTGGCGATGCGGGGCTGGACGAGAATGTAACCGTTGAAACAGTCTGGGCGAGCATTGTGACCATTGACGAACTGAAAGACCAGCAATCGCTTGGCGTCCCGCTTGAATCGCTGTGGATCGCTCTTGGAAAATCGCCGGAGCAGATAGCGATGATGAAGGACACGGGGGAATATCGCATCCAGCGCGAGAAGGCCATCTGGGAAGGCTATGCGGCGGCGTCCGCGAGCGGTGTGCCTGTTGAGATTTATCTCCGCAGGATTGGCCTATCGGACGATGAAATCAGGGAAGTTGTTCCCGAAATCGGGAGCGAGCGCATCCCGTCGACCGGGATGTAAACAAAATACAAAAGGAGTGAGAAAATCATGTCACCAAATTCTGGAATCGATTCGATGACCGTCGCGCAACACGAACACTGGAAAGATCAGCCACGCGCGCCAAAAGGAAATGAAGATGGCGGTCAATGGGTGAAAGAATATGTGTATGGCGGCGATCCGTTTAGCGGAAATTACACCATCACCCATTCAACGGTTAAAGAACTAGACCCTAATGCTGAAATTTTTGGCGGCGAACATTCCGGGGAGAAGTTGTCAGGTTTGTTGAATGCGCTGGAAACTTCCGCAGACGTCATTTTGAAAAGGGTGTCTGGTAATTCTGCCGCGCTTCTTCAGGAGTATAAAAAAGACCCTTTGGGTTTTGAGACGGCTATTGAAGACTCATTTAATGCGCAAATGAAAAAACTATATGGCGGAAAATGGTTTTCCACTTCGTATTGGTCTCAAAATGCGTCAGGACACAGATCAATCGCCGGGTTGTCAATAAGGTTTTTTGACGATTTCTTAAAGGTTTTGGTTTATCAGGCGAAAAACGTCTTGGAAAAGTAATCGGAACGCATGAAGGCCGCGCATTACACCAACGAAGAAATCCAGCAAATCGCCGCAGTCAATGAGGCCGACGTTGAGATAGCGCGGGACATGTGGCGGCGGTATTCATTGCCGCTGTTCCGAGACCTGATAGACGCTCCGCTTTATGGCTCTGGCGAACGCGCCCGCATCGCGTGGGACGCCAGGACGCGGCGTTACATCTATACGGCAAACGGCTACCGCATCCCGCCAATCGAGATTAGAAACCGCATCATCGAGCCATTCCTGGCGAATGTCCGCTTTGCCATGCGCTTTGTTTCCGCCCGCTTGCAGAGCGGCGAGATAACGCTGATCGAGTGGCAACGAGAGATGTATAACCTGACGAAGTACCCACAACTGGCGGCGGCGCTTATCGCCAACGGCGGGGCGCGTAACAGTACACAGACCGACTATGCCGCCATTGCCGCGCTCATTCTTGCCCTGTTGCTGTTTCTACAGGCGTTTGTGCTGGACATCGAGGCCGGCAAGCAGTTGCTTAACGGAACATTACTCACGCGCGGCGACTTATACGCCAACGCGGGGCGGGACGCTTATGAGGAGATGGGGCGGTATGGGGAGCGGCTCTATCTCGGCTCAACAATGGAGCGGCGCGTCCTCGACCCTGGCGCGCATCATTGCCACACAATAGACGATTGGACGGGTTGTCCAGAACTGGCGGAACTCGGCTGGCGGCCAATTGGAACTCTCCCCCGTCTGTACGATACGCCATGCCGAACAAACTGCCGATGTCATTTTGAGTACCAATGAGATACCAACCCGACGAACCCCGATGTGATGACCCCGAAGGCGTGATGAAACACGCCGGACGTTTTGACGGCGGCAAGGCGCTTGTTGTCCTCGGCGGCTACTCTGCCGTCCATTGGGCGGAACTATACGCCAGTGTCCAGCCGGATGTCGTTATTATCGCAAATGGAGTCAATGCGCTGGTAGCAAATGCGGATTATTGGATTTGCGCCGAGAATATGACCCGCTCAAACCGTCTCGCACAGGAGGGGGATAAATCGTCGCGCGAATACATGGAGATGTTTCATCGTGACGCTGGCGCAAAGACGAAATTGGTATCATGGCATTCGTGGGGGCTTCTGCGGGATACGTCCAACTGTATCAGTGTCAGGCGGCAGGGATTGGAACTGGACGAGATGGATGGCTTCTCATTCCGCGATTATGGCATGGGCTACCTGGCCGGCTGGTTGCTGAAGGACAAGGCGGCGGGCGCGGCTGTTCATGTCGGCACAGTCGGCGCGCAGTGCCTTCACCACGCGGGGATACTGGGGTGCGCCGAAGTGCATACCATCGGCTATGACCTGATGTTTAGGGATGAGGGGGGCGGGGGGCATCACGCGTATAAGTATCCCGCTTACGCTGTGGACAGATACAGAAATCCGGGTATGTTTGTCGAATATGAAGGGGTGCGGACCCAACGCGTCTGGATAGAGACAGCGGAATGGTTGAAGGCCATAGAACACCTGTTCAAGCGCGACGGCTTGCGCTGGACAGACCATAGCGGCGGTCTGCTGAAACTTGCGGGGTTGGAGTGCGCGGGACGATGAACTGTATCCATTGTCAAAGCGGCATCGCCCGCCAAATCGGGGAGACGCGATACGAGACGCGGTACTTCTGCACGGCGTGCCGGCGGAACTTCGAGATACCAAAGCCGCAACCGCCAGAAATACGGAACAATCGTTTTTTCTGTTTCGACCATCAAAACAAAGCGGACGCGTTGATTGGCGCGTTATCAGGCAGGTATGAGCATTTTCAACCGCAGGCGCTTGACGAAGCGCCTGTCCTGTTTACCCTGTCGGACAGCGACGTATCGGGCAGGGTGAATCAAATGCGGGTACTTCAGCGGACTGGTTGTAATCGTTTTTTTGTTTATCCCCATGCCGCCCGCCCGTCGCTGATAAACGATCTTTATCCGGCATGGGAATATGTGACCGCACAGTTTGTGGTTAACGACTATCACGCCGAAGTCCTGCGGGCGTATGGATACAATAAACCGCTGGCGTGTACTGGCTGGTATTTATGCGGCCTTCGCCCGTTTCATCCGAGGGAACGCGCCTACAATGTTTTGTTCGCCCCAATCCATCCGCGCAACGCGCCGCAGGATAGAGACGCCAACGCCAGAACATTTGAGCGGCTCTACCCGCTGGCGCTGAAAAAGAAAATCCATCTTACCGTCCGCTACGTTGGCGATCTTGACGCCAACGGTTTGACGGAAATGCCCGGTGTGACCTATGTCAACGGGGGGATGAATAAAAGCGAGAGGCGAATGGAGTCCATTGACGCGGCTGATGTGGTGGTTGGACATCAAACCTTTGCATGGCTCGCCGTTGCGCGCGGGACGCCGACCGTGATGTTTGCAGAGGATATGCCGACGCACTTCCGCCGTATTGACCAATCTTACTGCGACGTTAAATCGTGGAAGAAGGTCTTGCCGCTGTTTCGCTACCCGTTGGACATTTTGAACGAATCGGATACAATGGCTCTGCTCAACCGCGCCGTGCAATCGGATGACGAAATATCCGACTGGCGTCGGCGGATGATTGGCGATGCGTTTGATTCCGAAAGATTTACAGGCGCTTTGGAGAGTTTCCTATGAGCGTTGTCACCATCAATCAGTCTGACGATAACCCCGCAAACCATCCCGAATTTATCCGTTGGATGAAGACGCGTCGCGCCGCGCTAATCCAGCAGGCGAAGGGGCTTGAGGAGCAACGGCGGGCGGTGCTGGCGGAGGTTGGGGAATTGAGCCGGCTATTAGGCTTGACGGAAACCGTGAAAGTTGGAGAAACTGACAGCGTGTCGTAATGGCGCGTTGTGTGTTATAATCATCGCAAATCTGAAAGCCATTTGACCGCCCGCAGTTGGCGCGCGGCGTGGCAAAGCAGGAACCCTGTATAGGCGGCCTGTGAGAATCTCGAAAGAGACTCACAGGCCGCCCGCATTTTCCGCGTCTCGTTGGACGTAAAACTCGAAAGGAAAACCACCATGCCAGAAGATACCGAACAGGAAGTCGTTGCCGAAGTCGAAGTCTCGGATAATGAGCGGCCACCGTCTGCGGAGACGAAAAATACCGAAAAGAAACCGGCCGAACACATGATACCGAAGTCCCGCCTTGACGACGAAATTGCCAGGCGGAACAAGGCCGAACAGGAACTTGAAAAATTCCGCAAGGCCGACGATGACAGGCGCAAGGCCGAAATGACCGAGTTGGATCGGTTGAAACTGGAAAAAACCGAAGCGGACAAGCGCGCGGAGAAGGCCGAAGGCGAGGCCCGCGAACTCAAACTGCAAATCGCTTTTGAGGACGCCGCCGCCGAACTGGAAGTCGTCTTCGCTAGTAAGCAGGCCGCAAAGGACGCGTATAAATTCCTTGATCCCAACGTCGTGAAGGATGACGGCTCTGGAATGCAAAAGGCTCTTGAGGCGCTGAAAAGCGAAAGACCTTACTTGTTTGCAGAGACCGCCGAGGATGATGAACAGTCCACCGACGCGCGGCTGAAGGGAACTCGGCGCGGAACGAGGGACGCGCTGGACAAGGAACGAGAACGCGAATTGCGGACGCGGTTTTTAATGCGTCGTCCGCGCTAATCAAATGAGAGGTAAAACATGGCTAACATTTCCGTAACCGCCGCGAAGGTGCGGCTTCCCAACGAGACGGAAGTCCTGAAAATTCGCGGCAAGATGGGCGCGGCCAGTCTCGCGCCCGGTATGCCCGTCTATTTGGATGGGAGCAGCGGCTGGAAGGCCGGGGACGCCGACATTGCGGCGGCGTCGCAGGTTCGCGGCCTGCTTGTTTCCCTCCCGAATGGGAGTGTTTCAAGCGCCGTTGGCGACGTTGGCGACATCGTAACGCAGGGACGCGTGACCGGCTTCTCCGGCATGACCCCCGGCGCGGCTGTGTTCGTTTCGCTCGACGCCGGTTCGCTGACTCAAACTGCCCCGCCTGACTCTGGCGACTTCATGTTCGCCGTCGGTTGGGCAGAATCCGCCGAGACGATTTACGTTCACCCGCAGATTGTCGTCCCGTCGGCCAATGCGTCCTAATGGAGGTGTAACATGACGCTCGGAGTAAAAGACCTGAAAAACGTCGCGTTGCCTGCCGCCTGGGACGGTAACGAACTTTCCCGCCTGCGCTTGCGCGACGGCACGACCTATGAAACCCTGACGCGCGACATCGAAGCCGCGCTCGGCGTGGTCAATCGCGACCTTAACAGCGGCTATCTCGGACGGCTCGTTTCACTGACCGCCGAACCCGCAATTGAATACCGCAACGGCGGCTCGAACGGCTACGAAGATCACACCGAATATGTCCAGCCCGACCGCAAGTTTGCCGAAACCACCGGACACATGCTCCCGCTGAAAATACGGGACCGCGCTATGGACTGGACTGTAGACTTCCTGCGGCAGGCTCGCCGCGCGCAGATCGACGCGGACATTGCCTCGCTCATCGAAGACACCGTTGACATCTACGAAAAAAGCATCCTAACGCGCTTCTTCAACCTGTCCGAGGAAACCGGCAAGGCTCTTGGCCTCGGCGCGACTGGCGTGTCTGTCCCGTATGCGGACGGCGGCAACGGCTCTATCGCCTTCATCCCCCCGCCCCGTCCCGACCGCGTAATCAACGCCTTCACGGCTGGACACAAACACTACCTGCGGCTGAATGGCATTACGCAGGCCAATCTCGAAACCGCGCTCGGCCATCTGTGGGAACACGGCGTTGACGCTCCATTCGAGTTGATTGTCTCGCTTGCCGATCTCGGCTCGTGGCAGAATACGACCAACATCACCGGCTTCCGCCCGAAGGCTGACCCCATCGTGCAGTATGGCGGACTGGACGACATCGCGCTTGTCGAAAGTGAAGTCTATCAGGGCGCTGTCCTGACGAAGTACGGCTCATGCCGCCTGTACGCCAACGCCCGCATTCCCACCGGCTACTGGGGTCTCACCAAGTCCTTTGGCTCTGGCGACGCCAGAAACCCGTTGCGCGTGCGTTATGATGACGTGTACGGCTTCGGCGCCAAACTGATCGTTAATCAGGTGACGCTCTATCCGTTCACTGCGGCCATCGGCCAGTTTGAGTTCGGCGTCGGCGTGTCCAACCGCGTCGCGGCTGTGCTTGTCGAGAACGACTCGTCTGGCGATTACGCATCTCCAACCATCTCTTAATCCACTGTGACCAATGTCTCTCTCCCGCCCCTTGACGGGACGCGGGAGAGAGACGGCACAGAAAAGGTAAAGCGCATGGCATACGGAACAGCGGCGGGAGTGGCAAGTTACTCGAGGACATGGACGCGCGGCGGCGTATTCTACGACGCCTCCGCCGGGCCTCCGCCAGTGGCGGCAACCAAGCCGACTCTGACGGAAGTTAATCACTGGCTGGTACAAATCTCGGCCATGATAGACACCGCTCTGCAAAACGAGGGCTTCTCCGTCCCTGTGACCGCAACCAACCCGTTGAACGCGATAACGATGAAAGTCGAGACGCTTGTGTCCGATCTTGTCGCGTACGCCAACGGACTAGGCAGGCTCTACACCGACCGCGCATTGGAGCGCGGCAGTATGAATCTTTTGAACAAAGAGATAATAGACTGGGTGAAGGGTCAGGTCACAGGCCTGGAGAATGACGGCGTTCCCCGCACATTACCGGCGTCCGATATGGTTGGCGGATTTTCCGTCTCACCGAACAGGCAGAAATGATTAGCGCTTCCATTCTGGCCGACAAACTTCTTGGTTTCCTTGCCAGGTTCGGGGCGGCGACCGAACAGGCCGCGCTTGACTCAGCGAATGAAACGGTCTCCGAAATCAAAAGCCAGATGAGCGTCCCCGGCGCGGCAATAACCTATCCCGTGCAGTGGGATAGCGACAAACAGCGGCGCTATGTCATGGCGAAGTTGCGCTCCGAGGGAAACCTGCCTTATCGTCGCACAGACGGCTATATCAACGGATGGAGATTGGAGCGTATGCCAGAAGGCGTCAGTTTGTCAAACAGGCATCCCGCCGGAGCGATTGGCGGGACGCTGAAAGGCAACTCGCTCGCGGACATATCCTCATGGCAATCCAGAATCCATCGCGGGCGCTGGCCTGCTTTGTTGCCCGTCTTACGAACCGAACTCGCGAAACTGCCGAAGCGCATCATGGATAAACTGACGGTGACGGCGAAATGACCGACCAGTACTCGCTCTGCCTTGACGCTCTCAAAACGCAACTGCGGACGCTTACCGCCTTTTTTCCGGCGGTGACCGGAATGGCGGCCGGCTGGCAGGTGTCCGAAAACGACCTGACGCCAATGGAAGGCTCTGACCATTTCGTCGTTCTTCGTCCCGGCGCTTTCTCGCAGACTCGGCGGAGCGACATGCTGGAAAATGAGTGGCATACGCTGGCTACTCTATACATGCGTTACGCGGAGTATGACAACTTGTGGCCGCTCTACCGCGCCTTCCGCTCTGCCGTGCTTGAACTGCCGGACACGAAGCCGATCCGCACGAATGGAATCTGGTATCAGGCCATGGCCGCGCAGGGCGAACCGGGCTACATCGTTGACGCCAAAACCGGCGCTTACCTGAATCTTGTCGCGCAAACTCTTGATGTTACGATTAAACAACGGGTAAAAATCCGTTGAGGAGCAAACCATGACTCTTGACACATCCTGGGGCCTGGACATTTACCGCGTTGTCCTGTTCCCTCTGTTCACCAGCGGCGTCAACAAGGGCGGCATACAGGCTGTTGACGAAAACGCCTATGAGGGCGTTGAAGTGCCTGGCCCGACGAGTTTCGAGTTTTCGTTCGGCTCGCCGCGCTCCATCCCCAACGTCTCGCAGGGACGGGTAAACGATACGATTGTTCTTCCGTCCATTGACCCCAAGACCGCCGTTATGCGTTGCTCGTACTCCTCGCAGACGCTGAACGCCATGCTCTCCGGCCTGAAGGTTACGACCGTCGGCGCGGCGAAGGTTGTTGAAGAAGGCACAGACAAGGAAGGGCAGGAAATCCAGTGCGCGCTCCTGCTTTCGCAGTTGGTATCACACGACGATGATGGTAACGTGGTTTGGGTTACGGAACTATGCCCGAAGGCGACGCTTGTTCCCTCGCCCGTGAACTACAACGCCGACGCGCTGGTAAAAGAATACACCATCGGCCTGTCGCAGTCACCGAAGCGCATGTGGGGCGAAGCCTTGTCTCTCGCGACGCACGGCTGTACCCGCGCCGTCAAATCGCAGGTTGTCAGTAACGGACGTTTCAACGTCATCGGCTGGCTTGGCGATTGCGTGGCGACCGCTTTTGTCCTCCCGACCGACAAGCCCGCCCTGACTTCGGCTGGCGCGAAAGTCTGGAATTTTGCGACCGGCGCGGCGGTTACGGGGACGTGGGATCACGCCACCAACGCGACCACTTTCACCCCGACCGTTACGCCAGACGCGCTTGACCTGCTGATTTGCACGTACGAGTATTAATCCGGCAGAGGACGGCAGACCTTGACCAATCCCGAAATCCAGCGGTATCAGACCGACCCGCTGTACGCGTACCTGAACAAGCGCGTCGTCGTTTTGGATGGGCGTCCGCCCGGAGTTCCGAGACGCGAAATTCTAATCATGGAAGAGTGCGCGCTATTGTCGTTTCGGCTTGGCAATTTGCAGGCCGAGATACAGACGAGGCCGCAGGATGAATTGAGCGCAATCCTGCTTAACCTATATGCTCCGCTTGCGGCCTCGTCATTTGGCGATGTTCCGACGATGGACGAATTTATGGCAATGCCCAACGAGGACATTGCGCGCTGGACGGATGAAGCGCGGGCGGTCAATGCCGGTTTCTTCGCGTGGATAGACGCGGCGGAGAAACTTGTCGAGAAACTCACGGATGACACGGTGAAAAAAAAAGGAAAGAGGCGGCACAAGTCCGTAAAGAAATCGCCCGCCTGATGGAAGGCGGAGCGGCGTCGGACGCACTGCCGCAGTTCCTCGAGTTTGAGTTTGCCGATTATGTGAGGTACAAGGACAACTGGATTGTATGGCGCAGTCTGGGTCACGTTGACGCCAACGGGACGTGGGTTGCGCCTGTTTCATTTACCGAGGCGTTACGCCTGCCCGCCAAAATGCTGGAAGTGTTTTTCTACCTTGACGATCTGGTTGACAAAATGGCGCGGCAAAAAAGGCGGCGAGAGACAAAATCCCCGCAGACCGCCGGACACAGGAAACCGTAACCGATGGCCGAATCATTCGACGTATTGCTGAATATCCTGCTGAACAAGGAGGCCGCGCAAGCGACCAAAGATGGCATTAAGGAGATTGACGCAGAAGTAAAGAAAATGGGGAATGACAAAGCGTCTACGGGCGAGGCATTTAAGGGCATCTCCGGCGAACTTGACAAAATCAGCAGGGGATTGGGTAAAATAGCAGAGAAGCGTAAGCAACGCGAGAGAGACGAGCGGGCATATATCGCCATGCTCACGCAGGAAGCGCAACTTCTTACAAAACAGGCCAGTCAGGTTAATTTTGCCGCTTCAAAGGTCGGCGCGTTCGGGACAAGAGCCGTTATTGGCGGAATGGCCATCGGTGGAGGGATTGTCGCGGAGGCCACTGCCTACGCAAAAAAAATGGGCGACGCGACCAAAGAGACGCGGGAGTTCAACGCGGAACTGGCGCGCATCGCGGAGGCTCGCGGACGCATTGACCGGGTATTTACCGCTCAACTTTTACCGTTCCTGAAAAAAGCGGCGGACATTGCCGGGAAGGTCGCCGGAGTTGTGGAAAACAACCCCGAACTTGTGGCGCTGGCGCTCAAAGGCGCGGCGGTTATGGTCGGCGTCGGCGTGCTGGCAAAACTAGCCGCGTCCGGCTTGAAACTATATGCGGACGCCGCGCTAATAACCGCGCAAGGTCTGGCAATGCAGGCCGCCGAAATGCAAATGGCCGCGTCTGTTAATCAACTTACCGCCGCCGGAATGAAGGGGGGCGTCGGGACGGCTGGCGGCATGGCCGGGACTGTTGGAACTGCCGGAACGGTTATTGGCTACGCACTTGTAACCGCCATTGCCGCGTATGTCGGCGCGAAGGCCGGAGAGTTTATCGGAAACCAATTAGGGAAGGCGATTTATGGCGACAAGTGGCAAAACCAGACGATAACGGACGCGCTGCAAACATTCGCAAAAATCGGCGCAATCTTCGACGCCAAATTAATCGGGATTTTAGAGGAACTCGGCATCGTGTCGGAGGGAACGACAAGCGCGTTCTGGAATTTCTCGAAGTCGCTTATCGGACTTGGCGACGACGCGCAAAAAACGGCTGAAAAAATCGGGATAACCGCGAAGGCTCTTGACCAGGCGGCGGGCGCGTATGAGCAACTAAAGCAGGCAAACGCGGCGGAGGGCGCCCGTTTCGCGCAACAGAAACAGCAGATAGAGGCAAGAACGGCCGCGCAACTCCAAAGCCTTTACGCGTCTCACTCGGCGCGCATGGCGTCCATTGCCGCGCAACTCAATTCCACGTTGAAGCAAATCGAAGACGAAATGAAGGCGGCGGAAACCGCCTACTGGAATGAACGGGCGAACATCATCGCGCAAGGCGCGGCGAATATCCGCCAGATAGAACAAGACTCGCAGGAACGTTTAAGGCAGTTGCACGAAGATTATCAGGAACGCGCGCAAGACCTGACAATCAAGCGGGACGCTCGCGGGCTGACTCACGCAAAAATCGAATACGACAAACAGGTGGAAGAGGAGAGGCGCCGCGCGCAGGAGGAACTTGCTCGCGCCCGCGAACAAACACGGCAACAGTTGGCCGAACTTGACGCCCGCTATGCCGAGGAACAACGGCGGCGGGAAGAGGATATGCAACGGGCGCTGGAGCAGGCAAATCAGCAGTATGCCGAGGAGACAGCGGCATACCAGGCGCAACTAACGCAAATCGAGAATGCGAAAGCGGAGCAACTAAAGGAACTTGAGCAAAGCCATCGTGAGGAGTTGGACGAAAACCGCAGAGCGTTTACCAACAAACTTCGGGAACTCGGAATCTACCTGAACAACGACTACGCCATGCAGGTAGACTATCACAACAAAATGCTCGAGGAAACAAAACGCTTCCTCGAGGCGCAAAGCGCCTTATATGTTGAACAGAACGGCGGAGGCGTTCCCGGCTACGCTTCCGGCGGCTACGCCTACCCCGGCCTGATTCGCATTGAAAAGGGACAGCGGGAATTTGTAATGAACTCTCGCACAACTCGCGCGGCTGAACGGCTTGCAGGAGGGCGGCTGACACAGAACAGCATTGTGGAGGCCATGAGCGGCGCGCTAGGCCGTGCCGTCCAGAACGTAAGCGTCAATATTGGCGAGGGGACGCCGCTTATGCAAGTCCGCCGCCTGCTGGAAGATAATAACCGAAGTCTCGCGCTTGAACTCGAAGGCGCGCTGAGGAGCATCTAACATGACCGACGCATACATGCTCGCGAAAACGCAAGGCGGATTAGCCGACATCCAAACGCTTGACCCGCCGTTTCTGTGGCCGACCAACGCGTTCATGGAATATCAGGAACTGGCGCAAAATGATGACGGCACGACGCGGGCGCTTGGGTTCGCGTCCGACTTATGGCGTTGGGGCTACATCACGCTTGAGCAATACAACTACCTGAAAACCACAATCGCTGGCGGAGCGACAAGCGTGACGGTCTGCATCAAAACATACACCGCCGCAGGCTGGAAAACCTACACGGGAGTTATGATACTCCCGCCCCCGCCGTACCAGATCGAAGATGACAAAATACTGGATTTTACGTTGAAGTTTGATTATCTCGTGGAGGTTGTGTAGTGGCCGCGATACACGCCGCAAGCGCTCAGGAGTTGGCTTACCTGCGTTCCGAACCGCAATGGAGCAGGCCAAAACTGGCGGGGCTTGAAACGCCCCAGACCATCTTCTCGGCGCGGACAAGTAAAACGTACAGCATGACCGACAAAAGCCGGGACAGTGTGTTGGAAATCCCCTACGACCGCGTCGGTGTTGGCGCGTACGGCGATATATTGGCGGGTATGACGCTGTGGATTGGGACAAGCGCGGGCGCGTATGATGTCGGCATGGCGCGCATTCGCAAGGCGGCGGATGGCAGTAAACTCTATATTGGCGAGGAAAGCGAAATAAAACTCGCCATAGACCAATACCTTACCGTTGTGGACGAAATGCTGTTATGGCCGCGTCATATCCGCATCGTTGCGGGGGTCACGTATATGGATGGGGATATAGCCTACACCGACCAGCACAGCAAATTCGCGCCAGTTCCGATAATGGGAAGCGACGCGGTGGCAGACGTTTCCGCCTATCCTGCCACCGTCAAGTTTTACAGCGGCGACTCATGGGTACACGGCTCGACCATCTCCGCCAGACTGTGGACGGCTTCGGCTGGATCGTGGGACAATAACGCCGCGACCAACCCCACTCTGACGATTTCATCCTACCCGACAGGGGGGCGCATACGCGTCGGCTTGCGCGTCACATCGGCGGCTGGCGCGCAAACGACCGGCTATCGTTATGTCTACGTCTACGACGAAGACCATCGGCCTGTTACTGATTTTCAAATCAGGGCATGCGAGGGCGATTACGAGGACGGCGGATGGAGCATTGACCTGATAATGACAGGAGATGTCTCAAACGTCCGCGACCGCGCAAAAGTCCTGCTTTTTGCGGATGATTACTATGGCGGCGCGAAGGTTAGCGTCGGTCAGCAGGACGGGCGAGAGACAAGCGTCGCGGAGGGCTGGATAGACGGCGAGACCATCCGCTTCGACCCCATAACAAAAACCACTACGTTCAGCGTTCGCGGGCCGCAGTTCTGGCTCGGAAAAATGCCCGGCTTCCCGCCGGGCGTGGACGAAAAGGGCGCGCTTCCCGCCGCGTGGACGCGCATACCAAACCTGACTGTTGACTGCGCCGTCTGGCACTTGCTCCATTGGCGCTCTACGGCGACCTGTGTACTTGACTATCGCCCAACTGGCGATACCCGTTATTCGGCCGGCTTCGACGTACAGGCAGGCGATATTTGGAATCAAATCAAAGAGTTTGCCTACACCAGCATTTTGGCGTCGCCGGGATGTGACAGGTTTGGCCGTCTGTTCGTGGAAATAGAACCGCAACTCGTACCCGTCGCGGACAGGACATGGCTTGAAGTGATGACGCTCACGGGGAAGGATTATCATCCGGGAATCGAAGCGCGGCGCGTCGTTGTGTCCGATACAGCCATGATAGACCTGACAGGCGTCGGCGTGCAATCCCCCGGCGCAATTGGCACATCATTCTACTCGCTTTCCCCTGGCCACGCATACAAGCGGCTTGGCTCTATTGACACGATGGATTATTTGCTGTTGTCATCGCAGGCGCAGTCAAACATGCTTGCGGGACTTGCGCTTGGAAAGATCAATAACCCGTTCCCGTCCATTCCCATCACCCTGCCCGCGAATAACAGATTGATTGACGTGTTTCCGCGTCAATACTATCCGATTACAATCGCCGCAAGCAAGGGCGGACGCGGCGTTGGTTATTCAGGTAGGCTTATCCCGCGCCGCGTTGAGTATGAGTTTGAAAAGGGGCGATTTGTAACGAAGGCCGACTTCGAGGCCGAATCGTTTCCTGAAAATTACACGACTGGCGACGCCCCGCCGATACAGCCCGTCCCTCCCCCACCGCCGCCCCCGCCGCCGCCACCCCCACCGCCACCACCGGGCGGCGGAACAGACCCGGACGGGCCTCCGAACATTTTGCTCCATACCAGTACGCATGGGTTTGTTTACACGCCGAACGGCAACGAAGCCAATCCGCAGTGGTATTTTATGAACGAGGGTTTGCCGAACAACGAAAAATTCTCGAACTACGGACAGAAATTCTACATTGGCTTCGACGGCCTGATTGTGTATGCCTGCCAGACAGCAGGTTCCGCCGTATACAACTCGATTTATGTCGCCTACCCGATGGGCGCGTGGACGAAACTGCTGGACACGACGATGGTTGACCAGGGCTATCAGGGGACGCCGACGATTAACGCGTTCGGCTTTGACAAATACAGCGGCACGATTATCGCGGTTGGCGGGGCATTTGACCCCGGCTTGCCGGGATTGGAAGGCTCAAAATACGTTTACATCGGCTCTGCCGGCGGGCTGGCAAAACTCGGAGAGAAAATTGACATCGGCGGCTCGTCGCCCGGCGATTTGTCATTTGGTCTTGGGGAGTGGCTTTTGACCGTTCCGATGGCGAGTACTTTTTCGTCATCGTCGTGGGCGAAACTCTCCGCCGCCGGAGCGGTGACAAGCGCGCTGAAAAAATTCCCGACAAGCGACGCGAATATTCCGTGTTTTCACATCCGCGCTGGCGGTAAGGCGTTTGGATTCTCGAACAGCGGTTTGCGCGTCATCTCTGGCAATAACGGAGATTCGGAAACATTCTACTCCTCCGCGCCGATTGATTCTTCGTCAATTCGTTTTGATGTTGCGCCGAGCGGTCAGTTTTTGATGGGCGGAGGTCCGACTACCATTGGTCAGCGGTCATCGGACGGCGGCGCGACGTGGGGTAACATCGGCACGGGCGGCTCTGGCGGGATGACGACCGGTTACGGCGCGTGGAGCAACTGCGGCGACGACATGCAGTGGATGGCCGCGAAAACCCAGAAAGTTCTTTTCTCGAATGACTGGGGCGACACATGGACGGACAAGACGGGTAATCTGGCGACGCTCGCGCCTTTGTGCGCCCCGTATTTCGTGAGGGCGTGGTATTAGCATGGCTGTATTCAGTGATAGGTTTCTACAGGAACTCCGCAAGGCCGTCCAGCGCGTGACACGTATCCGCGCCGTGCCTGCCATTGTCGTCGGGGAGGGAACGCGTCCGGGGATGACCATCGTCAAATACAGCAACGGACAGACGCAGGAAGTTTTGAATTATCGCATCGCGTCCGCCGCTGATTTGCGCGTCCGCGTCGGGGTAGACCCGCTCGTTCCCGGCGTTCCGCAAATTTTGGGTTTGCGTTTTAACCCGCGCCAATTCGCCCCCGGCCAGTTGTGGAACATGTGGGTCGCCAGCCATCACAAAAATCACGAGTTCCCCGGCCCTGATACTGTGTACGTGCAGGGGGCGCAATTTGTACCGCTGAATCTCGTCCCCAGCGGCGGGATGAAAGTCAAAGTGTACGGCTCGGTCTTGCGAATGGGCGCGACGTGGGCGCGTATGGTGTACGAGGAAGTTGACCTGACATCCCGCATCCCGTCCAATGCGGCGCGCTATGTACTGGTGGAAGTGGACAGCACGCCCGCCGTCGTCCTGACCAACGGCGCGACGAAAGACGACCGCGCCATGCTCGCTGTAACTGACATCCCCGCCCCGACAAATGGCCGGGTGGCGATTGCGGCAGTCATCGTATTCGACGGACAGACCGAGATTGTCCGTGACGTGAGACCGGGCAGGCGCAACGATGTGGAGGATTTACGTTGGGCGGCGTTTGCCCCCGGCGGTTCTGGCGGCGCGGCTGTTTGGGGCGCGATTACAGGCACGTTGTCCGACCAGACCGACCTTAAGAGCGCGCTGGACGGAAAGGCGGCGTTGTCACATACCCACGCGGCAGGCGACATTACATCGGGGGAACTGGACGGCGACCGGCTTCCGGCCATGTCAGCAAGCAAGAAGGGCGGCGTTCCCGCGACGGGAGCGCCAAGCGGGAAGTTCCTGAAAGATGACGCGACGTGGGCAACCCCCGGCGGAGGTTCGCTTGACGATTTAACGGACGTTGTAATCACATCTCCTGCCAGCGGCGAGGCGCTGGTTTACGACGGCTCAAATTGGGTCAATGATGACATTCCCGCCCCTACAGGTACAGCGGACAGGCTGGCGATTTTCAACAACACGGGCGACCTTGCGGCGGGAGCGGAGTTAATTTGGGACACGACATACAAGGTTCTGTCAATTGGCCTGGTTGACCCAATCGTTCACGACGCGGGGAGTTATGCGTCGCTGCGTCAAACGTCCGAGGGTGGCGGGGCGTCAAACTTCCTGACAACATACAGCGATACAACCGCGTCGTTTATAACGGGTATTCGGACGCGGGGGACCAGCATAAGTCCGTCTGCCGTAAAAAAAGACGACGCGCTTTTAAGGATACGGGGATGGGGGCATGATGGCACGGCGTTGTCCTCGTCCAGAACTGCGATATATATGGCCGCTGACGAGGACTGGGATACGTCGCATCACGGGACGCGGCTCGAATTTCACACCACGCCAAAGGCGGCAACGACTATGGAGTTGGCCGCATCGCTGGACGGAGACGGAAATCTGGACATTAAGAGCGGCGGAAAATATAAAGTTGGCGGCTCGAATCTGATTGCAACAGCAACAGACCTGGGAGGGGCGTCGCCATCCGACCTGATAGCGCCATCGCAGAAGGCCGCTAAAACATACATAGACGCCAAATCCGCCGAATGGGACGAGCGCTCCGAGACGTGGACGCGGACAGATAATCATACATTCACCTTGACCGGCGACCAGACCGCCACCTACCGTAAGGGGCGAAAAGTCCGCTACAAAGACGGCGGAAGTTACGAGTACGGCGTTATCAAATCCGCCACCTACGACGGCGGAACAGATAAAACAACGGTCACGCTAATCGCCAACAACGACTATGCAATGGCGGCGGGAGCGATTAGCGATACCGCGTTATCAGACATGACAAACCCGCCCGGATTTCCCGACTATTTTAACTACACCCCAGACCTGTTTTGCAGTGGGAGCATGACAATATCATCCAGCACAATCGGGCTTGCCTGCTGGCGCGCGGACGGCAGTATGATGACCGTATGGCATAATATTTCTCTCCAACTCGGCGGGACGGCGCATAAGACGATCTTTGTCAGGTTGCCGGCAAACACGCTCATCGGCAGTGTCGCGGCAGCCGTCAACTGCCGCGACACAGGTTCAGGGCAACCACCCGTCGGCGCTGGACAAATCGCCGGCCAAAACTTCGCTTATCGCCTGGCCAATGTGTCGAACTGGACAGTCGGCGGTTCGTCAAACGCCGCCATTCTCGGAAGCGGAAGTTATCCGTTTTAGGAGGCCGCCATGACGCAATACATTTGTGGAATTGTGATAGCGCTACTGGCAGGTTTTGCGGCAGTGGAATACATGGCGCGCTATCTCAATACCCGCAAAAAAGTCAGAGACTACAAACTGCTCATGTACTCTGTCTCGCGGGCATACGTGGCCGCGACCGCCGCCGCGTTCTGTTTCCGTCAATACACCGATGTCCAGCATTTTATTTCGCGGACGGGGTTTTTCCTGTTGCTGTTTGCGGAAGCCGTAATCATCCTGACGGGTTACGCGGAGCAGGCGCGCGGCACGGACAGGCGCAATCGCTGGGCGCGCCCGCTTTGGGAATGGTTGGTAAAAAAAATACGCAGAGGACACATCACACATGCCGGCCATAAAACTGGATGAAGTCGCCGCAGTCATCACCGCCATCGGGGTTTTGACGCTAGGCCTGTTGCAAATTTTCCGCCGCCCGCTCCAACCCGCGACGAAGGACAGGGTGGACGCGTCCGACGCGTCGGACAAAGTCGCGTCATCTGCCGGTCGCGTCGTGGAAGCGTCCGAGTCTGTCATGGCGCGCATGGACAGGCAGATACAGCAGTTGGAGGCCGAGCGCCTGAGGGCGCAAAACGAGATAAGGGGACTTAAGGCGGACAATGAAGCGCTACGCGCCGAGAATACGGAACTCCGCCTGGCGCTTGGCCGTGTCCAGCGCGAATGCGGAGAGATACGCGAGAAAAACATCGAACTAGAGAAACGCGTCAACGCGCTCGTGCGAACGGTTGATGAATTACTGGCGAGGGGGAAAGGCGCGGTAGAGACGACGTAAAATCATCGCCCCCCGCTTTGGTTTGAGACAAAAAACTACTCACCATCCCGCCTCTGCCTGAATATTCCGAGCCGCGTCCACCCGCCCCAATCCATGAGCGCGTGAAGCGTGTCCATTGCGACAATCGCCGTCAACCATTGCGCCGCGCCGGACCAGCGATACGCGAAGACGTACAACAGGACGAAAAACCATCCGCCGTAAACCAGGCGGATGAGCGAGCCGACGATTGGCGTGTGCGAAAAAAACGAGCGGTGTTTTAACGCGCGGGCGTAGGGCGTCCAGTAATTGCGAATGATGCCCGCCGCGCCGTTGATTGTGTTGTCTGCAATGTAATATCCGTAGTATCCGCCGCTGTCTATCTGGTCAAGGTCTGGTTGTACGATGACGCACCACAGGCCGGCCGCGCCCCATGCGGCGGCGCTGGTTATCTCGCCCGCCTGCAAATGCAATGTGACGCCGACGGCGGAAGCCGCAAGCGTCGCGGTTGTATGCAAAAGGCCGCTTGCCATCATCCCCCCTGCGGCATCAGGTGGCGCTGAAAATTATGCGGCGATCCAGTGTCGGTGATGTCGAACGTGACGAAGCCAATGTCCCGCCGCTGAAACGGCGCGGCGCGAACGCCGTGACGCGTCGGGAGTTGTAGCGACGGCGTAACAATACCGTAGTATGTCTGCCACCGTTGAGAGTATGATGAAAATCCCGCCTTGTGATAATGTGAGCCGATAACGACATTCGGCATGTTTCTCCCCTCTTTCAGGCAGTCAAAATATAGCGCCCGAAGATTATTTGTAATCGAGTTGCCTTCGTTATGCCCCTTGCCAACGTTAGCCCAGTGGTGCGTCATCCATATATCGCACCCGTTGACGTTTAGCCGCAGTTCGTCGCGGAACTGCGAACCTAGCGCGGAAAAATAATCTGAAATTGCCCCCTCCTCAAACCCGGTGTGTATTTCTGTTCCGCTTGTGAAGTATAGTTCGTCCCCATTTTTTACGCTGAATTTCACGGCGTCTAAAAAGTCTTCGATAATCCGAATGGCAAGCAGGTTCATATCGGTAACTTGGAGCAGACTCAATTGAATTGTGTGATGATGAAGTCCCTCGATTAAATCACCGTTGAATAAAATTATCCTGCGCTCCCCGTTTCGCATTTCAATTGCCCGCGCCGTGTCCATAAGATGATTGTATATTGCCACCTGATGCGGTTTTCCTGCGATGTCGCGCTTTTCGTTATCGCCCGTCATCGGCGGAAGTGTGATGACTGGCGGAAAAATTGACCTATCACTCCCCGCGTGTACATCAGACACCACGAACACCTGTGCGGGTTTCGCGGCTTTTATGGCTGGCGCGACAACGGCGGCTTTCGTTTTGGCTTTGCCCATTGGGGGGTAGTTTACCACGTTTTGCGGTTATGCGGATATTTCATTCCCGCCGCGCTCCTTCGCCTTGACCTTCATCCATGCGGACAGGTCGCGGAACAACGAAGCGTCCTTCGGGTTGTCAGTATAACCTACTGCCCGCTCATACAGCGCCGCCTGTTCGCGCCAAATGACGCAGGCGGGGATTGCCGTTATCGTTTCGATTTTCTTGACGAGCGCCGAGATTGCCAGATAATAGGTTGCGCGCTCGGCGTAAACGCCATTCAGCGCGGGAGAGCCGGTAGCAAACGCCCGCCAGCAGTGGTCGCCGCGCGTGAACATGATTTCAAAACCGTTTCGAGGCATTTTTCCGCCGATTATGGTAACCCGTCGCACAAATAGCGGGCATTGACCCATCCCGTCAGCAAGCCGAAGCGGACTTGCGTCCACGTCCCGCCGTCTGGATGATGTTCGTTCCCGCCGAGCAGGATGACCGCCGTCCCGCTTGGAATGACGGCGACGGCCTCCGAGTTCATTCCAGGCGAGGCGCGCAGATACAGGCCAATGTCTGCCTTAATGTTGCAGACAACTGCAAGCGGCGGAGCGCCAACGGCATTATGAGCGTTGGCGGGGCGGTGTAACTGCATTCCTAACGCGTTAGCAGGGCTTCCTAACGCGGCGTTGTCAGCCGTTAGGAAAGTGCCATTGCATCCTAACACAACAAGGGCGGCAAAGATGACGAGCGTCAGACGTTTCATAACGTGGTTTCTCCTAACAGGTTATTCCTAACGCGTTGGGAAGCCGTGACGGACAACTCCTAACGCGTTAGGAGAATTGCTAACGGAGCGTCAGTCGCCCGTCCGTAAAGTCCCACTTGTCGAGCGGAAAACACAGAGCGACAACCTCGCCAGCGCCTTCAAGCGTCAGTTTCCGCCATGTGACGCTATCTCCGAGAAGGGCGGCGAAGGCAAACAGGACCTTAGCCCGCGTTTCAATTTCTACGGCATCCTTCGATTTCTGCGTAGGTTGGGAGGTCAGGCTTTGCGCGGGAGTAAAACCCCACGTAGCCGATGTAAACCGGTTTGCCGCGCTGGAAGATTGCGTAACCAACGGGATTTCGGTCGTTTCGGCGCTCGACGCGCCATTCGGGTCGGAGGGTAACTTTTTCGGCATGAATCACCTTTTCCGTTTGCAGAGTTGGGAGAGAGAGCAGGAATTTTCCTAACGCGTTAGGAGCGTCATCGTCCCCGCCTCCCAACGCGTTGGGAGGCGGGGCGAAGGTCGGCGCGGCGTTGTTAGGAAGTCGGGTAGCGTCATCGCCTGCCGTTGCTACCCTTCGGTAGGGTTTGCCCCATCTCCATTTGGGTGCATCGGCTGAGGCAGTGGGCGCGGTTGGGACTGCGGAACCGCAGGGTTGGAAACCAGGTCTCCAAGTATGTCGTGACCGCCTGTCAGGAGTTTCAAATTCGCCCTGAGGACATCGCCCTGCCCCGCGTCAATCATATCCTGTAAGTCCATTGCCATAGCAATCACGGCGGCGGTATTCTGCCTTGCCATCGTGATTGTCTGCATTGTCTCGTTCTGGTCTGCGCGGCTGGTTGCGTTCCGCTGATACCGCTTGATCGTGTCATCCCAAAAAATGTACGCCAAAAACAGAATCGCATGAAGGACGCCAGCCAGGACAAGTCCGACGAGCATGATGATCTCGAAAATGCCCGTTATATTCCCAGACTGCGAAGCGGTAAACACATCGAAAAATTTCCCGGCATTGATAAGCGCGGCCAGCAGGCCGATGGTCAGCGTAGAGCCGATACTGACGACAATATCAATCACGGAGATAATCTTTTGCCCGCGACTGGCGTATGCGTAAAAGTGACCGACCATCGCGACGACGAGCGTACCAACGCCGACGCTAAAAGTCAAAACGCCATAGAGCGCATTTGTCAGCCCGCCAACCAGCAGGGCGGAGATTAAGTCCAGGCCGGTGAACAGCAGGAGCGCCGCAATCCCCACAATCCACAGATTGACGCGGGACGGCTCTCGTTCTGCCTTCGGCTTGCGCTCCAACAGTTTCGTGGCGAGCCACGAGACACTTTCGCTGAGGACTTGTCCGAGATTGTTTTTATTGTCGCTCATACTATTCTCCTTTTTTGTCAACAGGCCGCCCGGCGGCATTCAAAATTTCTTCCACGGTAACTCCGTAGGTTTTTGCAACGCGTTCGGGCGTCCACTTCCACACCGCGCGTTTGTGCTGGACGGCTTTTCCGATACCCCGCAGATAGTCGCTAACTACCGACGCTTCGTTAAGGCTCAACGGCTGATTTTTTTCCATTCTCTGCTCCTTTCCTTATCCAATGCGCTTGTCTGTTTGTGTTTGTCTGTTTGTCACCGCCGTTTATACACCCACTCGCCGCGCCTGTCAATGGGAGCAAGACGCGGTATAATGCGGCCATGACGCAAATGATACTCGGAACAGACCACTCGCACTACGATTGGTCGCTGCGGGATAATAAGACGGGGATTTACACGTACACCCCGATTGACTTCTCGAGGAGCAAGTCCGCCTTCGTCATCCTCAAGGCCTGCGACGGCGCAACGTCCACGCCGTTTTTCCACGAGGCTTATCGGGCGGCGCGGGAGGCGGGGAAACTCGCCGCGCCTTATGTGTGGTGTTATCCCGCGTCGGTCGTTAGTCCACAGTTGCAGGCGCAACGTTGGCGCGACGACCTGCTGGATGTTGACGCGCCGATATTCGTGGACTTTGAGGAAACGAAGCCGATTAACCCACGCGCGTCAGACCTGCGGGCGGTCATTGAGGCCTACCGCAAACTCGACCCAAACCGCAAGATGGCGATTTACACCAGAGACGATTACTGGCGGACGTATGGAGACAAATACCCCTACTGGCGGCAATTCCCGCTTTGGTTGGCGAGATATTCATCGCAACAGCCTACCGTCCCCGCGCCCTGGACTGACTGGACGTTCTGGCAGTATTCGGCAAGTGGCAATCCAGACGAGTACGGGATTACAAATCGCAAAAAAGCGGTGGACGAGAATTATTTTTATTCTGACAATGTTGAAGAATTAAAAATATTTTTCGGCCAGCAGAATTATATACCACCAACCGAGGAGCCAAAAATGAATAAAGTTACGATTGTCTGGCAGGCGGGAGCGAATGTTCGCCCCGCGCCGAGTGTCAATAACGTCGCGCTTCGCGCCCTGCCGGCCGGTGCAGTCATCCAAACAAACTACCCTGAGACAACCGACGCGAACGGCAATCGCTGGATTAGAATCTCGGACAAAAATGAGTATGTCGCGACGTTCTACGGCGGAGCGCTTCGCGCCCGCGTTGAATCTACAAATCCGCCGCCGGCCGCCGCCCTGCCCGTGATAACCATCAGGATGTACGCAGACGGATACCCGCCATTCGAGGGGACATGGACGCCATTGTAATCAGCGGGAGATTGTCATTCGAGGCAATAACCCCGCCACCTCCCCAAACGGGTGATTACCTCATCGGCCTGCATGATTATCAGGCAAACGATCCGTTGGGCGACCCATATACCGACAAACCATACTATCCCCGCAACTGGCCTTCGCGCCCGTCCGTGCCGGAAGTCCGCCGCTTTCAAAACCCCGACGATAAACTCTATTTGACGGAGGGTATTGAATGGCTTTGGGCGTTTCTGTATAAACTCCGTAATCCAGCATGGTCTCTTGACACGCTAAAACTTTATTTCCGTCGCATGACGACAACGGACAGGGCGTTCACGAACAAAGTGGCCTGGAACACGCCGAAAGAGCCGCGTCATTCGTGGGTGCTGAACGAAAATCCGAAAGCGCGGCCTGTCCAGTTGCTTGGCATTGTCACGCCGGGGGGCAATCGTTTCCGGTCCAGCGGGCGGGATAAAACCATCGTGAAGGACAATCAGCGGCTTCCGTGTACGGGCGTCTGGAACTTGGATTATGACTGGCTGACGGCTAATATCACCAAAGACAACGCGGAGGAGTTTGCGCGAACGCTTCCAGATTGGCTTGTTTTTACGGCGCGGATTGTCCACCCTGAAAAAATTGGCGCGCCTGTGTCGGGCGCGCCCAATGGGGTGTTCAGAATCACAAACTTCGACGGGGATTTCTGCGTACCGATGATTACAACTGCCGGACGGCAGTCGGTCGTGGACGGATTTTATGTCCGTGAAAATTGGTTGCAGTCAAACCGGCTTAATCGGTTATACTCACATTCCACCAAACGAAAGGAGGTGAAAGCATGTTAGCGAGGCCGCCCACGTGGTGGTATCCCTATCGCCTAAATCGCGGCCGTGCGGTCCCTATGGACGGCGCGAAGGCAATCGAAAGCCCGCTGAAACCAATCGGCCATTACTGGGGGCCGTTTCATTGCCAGGCTTGCGCGGATCTCTGCGCGAACTTCGGGAAGACAGAATCGCAAGCCTGGCTTTTCAACCACGGGACCGACGATGAAAAATTCGCCGTGTTCCTTTCAGCATGACCGGAATCTTGTGACGGTATGACCGTCACGCCTTGAACTCATTGAACCATTCCCGATAATCTTTCCAGATTTGCGCCTGGACAAACTTCCGCCATTCACAACGCGGGCAAATTTCTTCTTTGGTGACGTAAAATTTAGCCATGTGATTATCATTTCACGAAGCATCTAACGGTTTGCGTTACTGGCTCGGCGGGTTTTGCAATGCGCCATTGCGACGAGGATCAGTAATTATGTCGAGTTCTTCGGCTGTGTACGGCGGAGCCGAGTCCAGTGCACGCTGTGTTAGGTGCGCCC
>BOKF01000074.1 GCA_016860845.1 Chloroflexota bacterium | reverse complement strand
GCCCGGACCACAAGATGCTCGAACAAGGCCACGATCCGCTCCCGTTGACGGTCGGGCAAGTAGGGGTGGCCGGCATCTTGGATGGTTTTGACGACTGCCTAGGCGAAGCGCAGCAAGCGCCTCAACTGCCAAGCCCACTGTTGGCGCTGATCTGTTTCATACAAGGCCTGGAGTTCCCGTAACAGATGAGCATTGCACAGCGCATGAGTATAACCATAGCCAAAATAGGAGCGGTAGGCATCGTGCATCAAAACACCTTGGTACTCAGGTAGAGAGCCATCCGCCCGATGCGCTTTTTGACCTCGATGTTGGTTCCAGTAATAGTAGGTGTACAGCAGGCTACTGAAAACATGCAACCATTGGGTTTGTCCAGCCACCCGAAGACTGGTTTCATCGCCATGACCCACGGGCGAAGCGCGCACGGCGGCTTTAATCGTCTTTTCGATTGGCTCAAGGGCGGCATAAGCCTGCTCCAGGATACTTTGCAGCGTCCCGCCACCGGGCTGATAACCACACAACGTGTGCAGCAGTTCCCCGGTCCGTTCAAAGGGCAGCAATTGGTAGTTCAACAGATAGGTGCAAAAGGCTTTGAACCGCCGCCCATATTGCACATTCCCTCTGAGATATGCTGGCCACTGGCCTCGGGTGCGACACCCGCAGCCGGGACACTGTTTTTCCAGGCACTGATGTTCAATAATTTGCACCGGTTTCTCCGGGATTTCGACCTCCTGACAACGAGCCACCACCGCTCCTTCAACCTGATCCAGGTTGGTCCCACAAGCTTGGCAACAGGCCGGCTCATAGGGAATGATGTGGTCCGGCTGGTCGCTGAACTTGAGCGTGGTCCCGCGATGCCCTTTTTGTCCGCCCGCCTTTCGTTTCGATTTCGACCGCTGGCGGGGTGGTTTTTTCAGCCCGTCACTTGAAGGAGGCTTATCGCTGTTTTGACTGGTTCGGTTGAGCCGTGCTTCCAGGCTGGCTACTTTGGCTTCCAGAGCCAGCAGCAAATCAACAACTTTTTCAGGCTCTCGCCGACACAGGTCAATCAGCTCATCTCGTCTCGACATACCTGAACTTTAGTGAGTTTGTCACTTTACGCAACTATGGACCCAATCAATTTAACTGCTGAATAAATACAGACTATCAATACTTTATTTTTTAGAGCTACATTCTGTATAGAAACAGTTCCCCTATGATTTCCACCGCGTTTCAAAATACGCTGAATCGGTAAGACACACTTTATCAAACAGGAAGATCATCCGCGTAAACCAGGTTGCAGACCCAGAAAATAACCATCCCGACATCTTCAGGAACCTCCATGACTACGATAACGCCTGGTACATTCAGGCACAAGATTTTGCTCGTTGACGATGATATCCACATGCTCTGCTTGCTGAGGTACATTCTCAACAAGGCCGGCTATGAGGTTTACGAAGCCACGGATGGTTTGGAAGGATTGCAACAGTATCACCAGCACCACCCAGATCTGGTAGTTCTGGATGTGATGATGCCCCATTTGGATGGTTGGCAGACCTGCACCCGGTTGCGAGAGTACTCCAAAGTACCCATCCTGATGCTGACAGCGGCACAAGGAGCGAAGAATATCATTCGCGGCTTTGAAGAAGGCGCGGATGACTACCTGGAAAAGCCGTTTGACGCCGGGGTGTTTTTGGCCCGGGTCAAATCACTCCTGAGACGAATAGCCCCAGTAGCTACGACAGACAAAACTCATCGTTATGATGATGGCTATCTCCAGCTTGATTTGAAAGCAAATCGGGTGCTGGTAGGTGGACAAGCCGTTCATTTGAGCCGGTTGGAATATGCCCTATTGACTTACCTCTTCCAACACGCCGGTCAAATTGTAACCCGCGAGCAAATTCTGCAATACCTGTGGGAGTGGAAGTCTGAGGCTAGCGTTGATAATCTGCAATTAACGGTCGTTCGTTTACGTAAAAAAATTGAAGCAGAACCTAAGCAGCCCCACTACTTGATAACAGAGTACGGGTTGGGTTATTGCTTTCAAAAGCGCAACTCTAACTAAGACTCCCTTTCAGCTTAATAGCGAAGAAGTGACTTAAGAAGCCCTGCCCAGGGCTTCTTTTTTTAACTAAACTCCAACTAAACTCTAACCAAATTGAAGGAAAAATGAAGGATTTGTCTGGTAAGCTTCTTTGGCAAGAAGCTTGTGCTTTTTTTCACTTTGATATGTCCTTTGGGTCCACCCCTCCTTTTCTCCCCTTGGGCATTTCCACCGGTTAATAGCCCGCCGCAAGCTTCCTTCTTTCAATGTGTTTGTTTGGGAGAGTTTACTATGCCACACTTAGATCTAATTATTCGTTTGATAGCTGTTGTCTCGATGTTACTGTCCTCATTTCCATCCGCATCTGCTTTTGCCAGCCCACCTCGACGGCCCGTTTATCAAACCGAAGAGCCGCCAACGGTAACACCGACCCCGGTCCCTTCGGTTGAAGCAACGGCTACGGAAACGACCGTAATTACCTCGACCGAGACGGCTACGCCTGTCGAGACGGTCGAGTTATCCCCAACTGAAACGCTGACTCCAACAGAAACGGCTACCGTTACTCCAATCCAAACCCTCCCCCCACCTCTAATCGAAACAGCGACACCGCAGGATACAGCCACCTCGACCCCACTTCCCCTGGCGACGCAAGAATTTAAACCTCGAGACCCAGAAGGCTACATTTTTCTTCCCTTCATCATCAAATCATCATCCGATCCCTTAATCCAAGCTGCTTATAGCAATTTAGTTGTCACCAATCCGGATTTTGAACAGGGTCAGACAGGCTGGACAGAGGCACCTTCTTCTGTGGCATTTCCAGCAACCTCGATTTGGCGTTCAAATTTTGGGACAGGGGCGGGCCGTAACAACTCTTATGGTTATTCTATTAGCAATCACGCTTACGGTAATCTGCTTTCAAATTCGATCAGTCAAGGAATTACAGGTAACGCATCGTATAAATTGTCTGCTTTCGTTCGGGGCGAGATTGACCCAGATAGTAGCGAGGGCCTATGGGTTATCCGGGCCGAGTTTTACAACAGCGGCGGGACTAATATCGGCTACCAGGATGCCATATCAGGCGGACCCGGCAGTCTTACCCCGGACTGGGGTTCTAATCCTAAGGAAGGACAGATTACTACACCAATTGGCACAGCCAGTCTCAAAATAAGATGAGAGTATTCGGTAATTCAACTGATAGTTTTTAAGGCCAGAACCCTGGTACGAGAACCAGCCAGGTCAGGCCGCTGATAACGGTGAGCCACTAAAGCGACGCCTAACATCACCGAGTAGACCAAAGCGGTGTGTTGGTAAGCGGCGACCTTGCCAGCGGGCACTTTCCAAACCGAAATAGCGTTTAGCCCAGGCGAAATGACGCTCGATGATGGCTCGTGGGCGTAAGTGGAAGCGCCACTGGTCAATAAAGAACAAGGTCGCCAAGAAGCGTTTGCCCTTTCGACGCAGGTTGTAATCAATGACAAAGCTAGCTTCCAGGACACAGCGAATGAAGGTCATAATCGGCGTGGTGAAATAACCGGCATCGGCGCGCACCAACTGGATGGTGAAGCCAAAACACAGCACCATCAGGCTCAACAACGGGATAGCCAAGACCAATTCTTGGCGGTTGGCGGACGTGACCAGAAACATCATCGGTAACTGTGACCAGCGACACAGGACGGTGTGGACTTTGTAACCCCAGGTTGAACCCTTCCAGGGTTTGGGAAAGCTCCACCCCGCCTGTGGATCGTGATGAAACCAAGCCTGCAGGGTGGTCCCATCCAGAATAACATCCGTGCCATAAATGACGCCCAGGCGCATCAATTGACCGACCATCACGACCAAGAAGAACCAGAAGGGCAACACCCCCAACGCCTGTCGTCGTTCCCAATACTGACTCGCACTGATCCGGCGTCCCGGTGGCAGTTCAGCGGCTTGGGCGGCCGGAGTGTGGTTGCGAAAGTAGTCGCTCACTTCCTCGTAACCCAATTGCCAGGCTACTTGGATCACGGCCATCACCATGATCGTGCTGTCCCGATAAACGATTTGGGGACCACGGCGGGGTGGGGCCGGTAAACGGGGTCGCCAGCCGTTGCTCAGGTGTAAGGCCCATTCGGCCACCGCGACCGCGTGGGTCAGCCTGATAAATTCTGCCGGACTAACCCACAGCTTTTTGCTCAACTTGGCCGGCAACACGCTCAAATCGGTGGCGGGCAAGCTCAAGCCAATTGGTTGATTTTGGTAAAGTACGCTAAAGTTACTCACGATAGCCTCCTGATAGCGGTAGTTTAAGTCTGTCCAACTTTATTCTACTCGCTTTGGGGGCTATCACCACCCATTATTAATTACCGAATACTCTCAAACCATTTAACCCATTGGATGGGCAGTTCCTAAAAGATGTCTGAAAGATGTCCCAATGATCCCTAGAAAGGGTACCTCAAATGAGGAAATTCATCGGTGCTATGGGGTAAATCCAGAGCACTCAAAAAACTGGTTTGAAACGCCGGATCGATAGCTGTCTCCACATATTCGATCCAACGAGCAACCTTCCGAGCCTGTTGCCGTTGGGTCCGATTCAACAGGCAGATCACTGCTCCATCCCCCGCTGAGTTGCCAACAGGATACACCTGCTCCAGATCACAATCGGGAAATAGACCTATCATCATTGCCCGCTTTTTATCGATGTGGCTCCCGAATCCTCCGGCCAGCAAAACTCGATCAACGTGTGCGACACCTCGACGCTGCATCAATAGTTTGGCCCCAGTGTAAAGGGCGCTTTTGGCCAGTTGGATGGCTCGAATATCCTTCTGGGTGATGGTAATTGCTTGCCCGGTTGAAGTTTGGGCTGCCGTCGCTAGCACATATTCACCAACGTAATCAGTTCGTCGGAAATTGGGTGAAGGGGTCTTTGTCACAAATTTACCTTCCCCATCGATAATTCCGCTGGCGAAGAACTCGGCTACCGCATCGATCATCCCGGAGCCACAAATTCCGGCAGCTTGAATAGCCTCAGCCGGCAATTGGTCGCTCCAATAGTCCTGGCCGATTACTTTGAAGCGAGGTGTCAGTGTTTTTCGGTCGATACGAACCTTTTCAATAGCACCGAGCGCAGCCCGCATTCCGTGTGAAATTTCACCACCCTCAAAAGCAGGTCCGGTCGGGCTAGAGGCTGCCAGCAATCTCTCCCTGTTGCCAACCAGGATCTCGGCATTTGTGCCAATATCGATTATTAGAACAATGTCTTCCTGGAGATGAGGCAATTCGGCCATCACTACCGCCATATTGTCCGCACCCACATATCCTGCTTCTAACGGCAGAATATGGACGTTGGCCCCAACATGAGCGGCCAGGCCCAGATCACGAGCTTTAACATCTATTGTGTCGTGAGTAGCCAGTGCAAAAGGTGCGTGTCCCACCGGTTTTGGGTCAATGCCTAGCAGTAGTTCAATCATAACCGTATTGCCGACCAGCACCAGTTCGGTAACATCTTCAGGTTTGAGCTTGGCCGTCCGGGTGGCTCGTTTGACCAGCCTGGACAAGGTCTCGATGATGGCGGCATGCATTTTAGCCAGCCCATCCGAATTCAGCATACTGTAGCTGATCCGGCTCATCAGATCTTCACCGTAAGCAGTCTGAGGATTCATCGCCGCTTCGGTCGCCAAAAGCTGACCGGTACGTAGATCAACCAGGTGACCGGCCACGGTAGTTGAGCCGACATCGATAGCCATCCCATAGACGCCCTCCTGATAACCAGGCTGGATACGGATGACTTCATCGTCGTTCCAGATGGTGACGGTGACCTCCCAATGACCTTGACGCAGTGTTGATTGTAACTCGCGTAAGGCAAAGTAGTCTATCCGCAGTTCGGGCAGGGCGTGGGTTTCGGTCAGTGCTGCTCGCAGCCGTTCCCAGTCGCCCCGGTTGTCGCCTAATTTGGCCGGTTTGACCTTAACAAAATATTGGCGAATGGCCGGATCGATCTCTACCTGGCGAGCTGTTGCACTTTTTCGAACGATCTGCTTACGGGCCTGACTTTCTTCCGGGACGTGGATGACCAAACTTCCCTGCACTCGGGCCGCACAAGAGAGTCGATATTGGCCTGGATTAAGTTGTCGCTTACGCCAGTAAGCCTGCTCAAGCTCACTGGATGGAGAAATATGTTCCGGTCTGGAACTGATGCCATACTTGGGAAAGTCACCAAAATCGGCCACCACCTTGCATTTACCGCAAGTCTGCTGCCCGCCGCAGATACTCTCAATATCGCTCCCTAGCTGACGTGCCGCTTCCAACAGGGTCAGACCGGACGATACATAGCCCTGACATCCGGCGGGTTGAAAGACAATCAGATATTTATCTTGGGATCGATTTTCCACAATATCTGGCTCAAGTTTGAATGATTAGCCATAAACCCGGCTGAATATACAGCGTTAACTGCCTGAAAGAGCGTTAACCTTTGAGGGCCGCAATTGCGGCCCGACCGACCTCTTTAATGGCCGTGTCGGCGACTTTTTTCAGTGGGGTGTAGCGAGCGCCATAAAGACTGTCTTTGTAAGGATCGTTGCGGGCGGCATTGTAACAACAGATCAGCCCCCAGCGAGGGTTCGACGATGTGTTGGCTGCAGAAGCGTGGAGCAGGTTGCCGTGAAAGAAGAGGGCGTCACCGGAGTCCATCTCACAGTAAACCAGCTCAAATCGTTTGATGGCCGCCTCCAGACGTTCCGGGTCAACAGCAAACTGGTCACCCGACTCGTGGTTGATCCGGCCCATATGGTGAGAGCCTTTCAACACCTGCAAGCAGCCATTCTCTTTGGTGGCTGGGTCCAAGGCAATGTAACAACTGGCCATATAGGGGAACAATATTCCATTGGTGTACCAGTAGCCATAATCCTGGTGCCATTCCCAGGCTCCACCAACTTTAGACTCCTTGAGACTCATTTTGCTGTGATAATGATAGACTTCACCCCCCAGAAACTTCTCCATCGAGTCGACGATGCGGGGGCAACGCGAAAACATGCCGTAGAGGTCGTCACGCTCCTCCTGCCACATCGCTAATTTGGCGGCCTTGCCCGAATCGTCCAGACGGTCTTGGGCGCTCGCCAGCATCTTGCTATCGGCTCTGGCCTTGGTGATGAGCAGGTCCATCTCTTCTGGGTCAAATAGTGAACGGATAATCACATACCCATCTTCATTAAATTTTTGCACATCGGCAGCAGAAGCTTGTTTGAAATCCATAACTTAAATCCCTTAATATTGACTGGTAATCGGTCTCAGTACCAAAAATAGACAAAAAGTACGTCATAAGCAATTCGAGTTCCTTTTCTACCTCTCCTCCTTTTCATTTAAAAATTTTTCTGAACTCATTTCCGGTAAGTTGATGTCATCGGCCGGCCGGGAAAGGTTAGCTCGGTAATAGGCCAGATACTCCTGAGCATACGGATCAACTCCCGTCAGAAAGTCCATAGTTCGGCTCAACCAGGGTAGATAAGGTGTGAAAGGATCGATCATGGCGACATCTAAACCCCAGGAGACCGCGCTGATGAAATAGGCCAGATCAATTATGCGGGCGTTCGGCATCATGAAACCGGCGTTGCTAATCCCCAACAGCGTTGGCACCCCCAATTCTTCATGTAACGCTTTTAGGGTTTCCAGGGTGGCCTGCATACTGTCAGGGGCAACGCCGGCCGGTAAGCAGACAGCGTCAATCATCACATCCTGGCGCGGAATACCGTTATCTTCGGCCATTTTCACAATGCGCCGGGCCACAAATAATCGTTCGGCTACGGTTTGGGGAATACCTTTCTCATAAACCAGGGCTGTACCAATGGCCGCACCATGTTTGGCAATAACAGGCAGCATCGAATTGAGGTTGTGCCACTCGCCATTGACCGAGTTGCACATAGCTTTGTGCGGGAAAGCCGCTAGAGCCAGATCAACCACCTCCGGGTCACGAGAGTCCACAGCGATGCAGCAGCCGGTTGCTTCATATATCTCGTGAACGACCTGGGGAACTAATTCCCGTTCACGGTCAATTAAGGTGGGCTCCATTAACTGAACGTTAAAGACTGGGAATCCCATAGCCAGGCCGGCTTGAGCGAGTTTTATCAGGCTATCAAAGCGTCCTGCCTGTAATTCAGCTAATACGTCTGGGCGTTCATAGTAATAACCACACTGATCGTTAACACATAGGATTGGTTGGTCAAGGCCAAATGGAATTATACCAGCCGGATAAGATAATGCTCCTGGGGGGCAGTTCTTATCCATAGATTACACCCGCATATTCAATCTCCAATTTTTCAGGGGTACAATCAAGCAATAGCGCTTGAGTTTCCGCATCAAAAATACGCAGACCTTCGGGCTTAAAGTATAACCAAACATCCAAGCCAATTTTTTGATACATACCGACGATAGGCGGCACAAAAAGTTTGAGAAAACTATCCCCATACTTTACCGTGACTAACGTTTCTTTGCCCAACTCCTCGGTGATGTAGACCGAAACCTTCATCGCCCCAGCTTTTTCCTGGGGGTAAAGGGTAATATCTTCGGGACGAATACCCAAGACCAGTTTTTTGTTGCTGGGAAAATCTTTGAAATTCTCTTTTATTTGGAGCGGCAGCTCATATGCCAAATGAGAGTTGACTAATTTCGACCGCTCGGCATTAAGCTGGCAGGGAATAAAATTCATACCCGGGCTGCCGATAAAACCGCCCACAAATATCTGTTGGGGGTGATAGTAGATATACTCTGGATAATCAGCTTGCAAGATCCGTCCCGCATCCATAACCACTAACTGGTCGGCCAACGTCATGGCCTCAGCCTGGTCGTGCGTAACATAAACGGTTGTGACGCCTAATTCACGCTGCAAATGTTTCAACTCGGCCCGGGTGCTCACCCGCAGTTTGGCATCCAGGTTTGAGAGTGGTTCATCCATCAGAAAAACGTCGGGGTTGCGGACAATGGCTCGACCAATCGCCACGCGCTGCATCTGTCCACCGGACAGTTGGCGAGGATATCGGTTCAATAGCTCGGTCAGGCCCAGAATTTCAGCCGACTTTTCAACTTGCTTCTTAATTTCAGCTTTTGGCATTTTACGCGCTTCCAGGGGAAAGGCCATGTTCTTGAATACGGTCATGTTGGGATACAAAGCATAGCTTTGGAAGACCATCGCCACATTGCGGTCCCAGGCCGGGATATGAGCTACATTTTTGCCCCCAATGATAAGTTCCCCGGTGGTTGGTTCCTCAAGTCCAGCTAACATACGGAGTAGGGTTGTTTTACCACACCCGGAGGGTCCCACCAGTACGGTTAACTTCCCTTCGGGGAATTCCAGGTTTAAGTTGTCAACGGCAACGGCGTCGCCAAATTTTTTGGTCAGATTTTTGACTATTACTTCGGCCATGACTGCTACCCTTCTGTTATCGAGATGAACACGAGACTCTAGTACTTCACTGCCCCCGCCGTCAGCCCCTTGATGACCCATCTCTGGAAGATGAGCACCAAAGCGATGACCGGGATCAAGGCCAGGATGACCCCGGCAGAAATCCAGGTCCATTGTTGTCTAAAGGCAAAAGAAAAATTCTGAATAGCCACCGGAATAGTCTGAACCTCTTGAATACCAAGCGTGGCCACTGAGGCTAACATAAATTCCCCGTAAGAGCCGATGAAAGCAAACATCCCGGCGGCAAACATCCCGGGCGCAGACAGGGGAATAATCACTTTCCAATAGATCTGAAAAGGTCTGTAGCCATCCACCTTGGCCGCATCCTCCAGCTCATGCGGCAATTCCACAAAATAACTGGCTAACAGCCACGTTGATAACGCCACACTGTAAAAGATGTTGGGGATGATCAGGGCCGGCAGCGAACCCAATAAGCCGATAGATTTCAGCAGAACAAAAGTAGGGGCAATTGTAACCACCGGTGGGATCATTGCCCCCATTTGCAGGAGTATTAAAGACTCAATCTTGTACCTAAATCGTAAACGGGCAATAGCATAAGCCGAAAGCGACGAAATGGCCAGACACAGCACTGCCACCGAGAACGAAACAATAAAACTGTTTCTTAAAGGTACCAGAAAATCAAGCTCAACAATCACGGCCCGATAGGCCTGTAAGGTGGGGTCTTTGGGCCACAATTCAATCGGGATTAGATATTCGGCCCCCATCGGTTTAAAGGAAGTGCTCAATACCCAGAGCAGCGGAATGAGCGTAAAAGCGGCAATGAGTAGCGTCACCAGTAACGAGAGGACACTGTCAATTCGTTTACGGTTTCTTAATCTCCACTCGTACATCATGTTTTAAACCTCAGATTTTTTCTGATGCGGCTAATATAGAAAAAACTGAGCCCCAGGATAAGCACAAAAATGACCATACCGTAAGCCGAGCCCAGGCCAAATCTGGCGCGGGTAAAATAGAATTTATAGGCAAAGGAACTTAGGGTTTCGGTGGTAATGCCGGGGCCACCCTTGGTTAGACCGAAGATCAAATCAAAGGTGCGTAACGCATCCATCGTTCTAAAGAGCAGGGCTACCAAGATGGTGGGGGTTAGCATCGGCAAGGTCAGCCGGCGAAAACGGAAAAAAGCCTGAGCACCATCTACTTTAGCCGCGTCGTAAATATCCTGGGGAATAACGGCCAGGCCGCCGATCATCAGTATGGCAATTAAAGAGGACATTTTCCAGATATCGGCTACGATTACGGCATGCATTGCCAGGATAGGGTCTACCAAGAATAATGGCGGCTCGTCTACTAACCCCAACTGGACAAAAAAATAGCCCAGCCCAATATCGGCATTCAGGAACCATTTCCAGATGGCGGCTGATATGATCGGGGGGATAGCCCACGGAATAACAATCAGCGCCCGCAGAAATCCCCGCAAATGGCGTCCTACCCAAAATGTAGACATCGCCAGCCCCAAGCCGATCCAAAATTCAAGAAAAACGGCCACTACGGTGAAGTAGAGAGTATAGCCAAACGCGCTCAAAAAGTTTTTGCTTTGAAAAACGTCAATATAGTTTTTCAGTCCCACAAAAGTCTCACTCGACCATTGGGTCGAATGGTCAAGGTGGTTAAGGCTGTAAATAGCCGTTTGAGCGATTTGGTAATAGTAAAAGAGAAAAATCCCAATAACTGCCGGTAAAACAAACAAAAGCGCCAACTCGGGTTCTGATAGACCCCGCCGCATCTTCTTAGTGGTTATAAAACCAACTGTTACGCTGGCAGCAATGGAAATCAGAAAGGGAGCAATAGCCAGGACGGGTTGAAAGACAAAGATCAAGGCAGAGATAACATACAAACCACCCAGGGCAAAAACTAGGTGCCGTTTCGCCCCTTTCTCGTGGCGGGTCGCCTCTTCTGCCCGGCTAAGCATCATTAAGCCGACAAAGAGCAAGCCGACAATGATGACATAGATGAACAAAATGCGAATCAGGGCTCCTAACGAACCAGTTTCCATTGAGTTTGTTCCTTATCCGTCCCGGCCGTCAAATTCATCCAACCATAAAAGATTGGACAAGCTGGACCTTAGGGTCAATACCCAAATTGGTAAACCGAAAGGCCCAGCAGTTGAAATAGATTATTCTAGTGGAATTGAGTCTATTTGATCACATGCGTCATCCAACGCAGTTTGGGCGGGTTTGATCCCGGATAGGGCCGCGTGGATTTCCTCAGACAGAATAACCGTTAACTCAGCAAAAGCCGGGGAGGGAATGGGGGGAATCGCCGTATCAGCCACTGCTTCGACCAGCGGCATGTTAGGGTTATTGGCGATTACGTCTGGATCACTGTATACATCCATATGAGCTTGGACAGGGCCTTGAGAGAGGTTGAAAGCCTTCTGCACCGGGAAATCGAACATAACCTCAAGGACTTTGGCTGCCGCTTCAGGATTGTCGGAGTATTTATTGATGGAAAAGCCCCAACCTTCAAAGAAGCCGGCCCCAATGCCCTCCTTGCCCGGCATAGGAACAAAGCCCCATTTGTCAACCACCTTGGATTGCTCAGGATCGTTCAGCCAGAACATCATATCCTGGCGCCCAGTATGAAAGACCGACTGACCGCTCACGAATTTGACCTGACCCTCCTCTTCCTTCCAGGTCAAAGCTTCCTTAGGTGTAACGTCATCTTCGAACAGGCTGATCATGAACTCCAACGCCTCAACGCCCTTCTCATCGTTCATAACGCATTGGCCGCTCTCGTCAAAATAGGTCCCGCCATAGCCGTTCAAGAATTCCACCCAGCGGTTGACCACCACTTGATCTTTGAGCGCCGGCCAGGTCCAGCCGCTTAACTCTGGATTTTTAGCGGTAATAGCGTTGGCAATTTCCACCAGCTCCTCATAAGTCTTGGGAGGTTCAAAACCGGCCTCTTCTAACAAATCTTTGCGGTAGTATAGACCGCCAATCCCGCCCCACCACGGGCCTAAGGCCAGAACGTCGCCCTCATAGGTAAAAGCATTGATATAGGCCGGGTTCAACTTAGCCATAATCTCCGGGCTGATCATATCGTTCAACGGCATCAACCACCCTGTTTTGCCAAACTCCGGCAGCCAGTACAGCCCCATCCCAATCAAATCAGTGGTCCCATCTTCGGCCTGGAACCAAGCCAGATAGTTGTCGCGCCACGGACCGGCCTCGTAGGGCATAATGTTGAACTCAACCTGAATATTGGGATACTTCTTGGCGACTTCCTCACGAATGACCTTGATGGGGGTGTCCGCCGGGCCAAAAGTTTTGTCGAAGTAGCCATTGTAGGCAATGGTCACAATTTCTTTTTCGACAGGAACTTCTTTCACAACCTCCTTTTCTACCTCCACAGTCCGAACGACTTCAACCGTTTCAACAACAGTAACGGTTTCTCCCTGGACCTCTTTAGTGACGACCACGGTCTCTACAATAGTCTGCGGTGTAGGAGCAGCCCCACATTGGGCTGCAATAACCGCCAGCACCACAACGACCACGACTAATACCATACTTTTGAAGAAAATAGATCTTGACATTGTGCTTCTCCTAAACAACACTATTTGGAAAACGCGGTTTTCTTAGGCTTCCATAAACCATTCTGCTGAATTAAGTTTGACTAGTGTTCTTCCCTCCTTTCTGTAATAATATTTCAGTCAACCTACGCCCAGAAATTGTGTGACCAGGCATATTCTTTTAGTTTTTCCAGATCGGATGGGAGCAATGGGCCTTTATCCGATGCTTTAACATTGGCCTGGGTATGCTCCGGCTTCCGCATCCCGACAATCACTGTAGACAGGGCCGGGTGGCTGAGGCAAAAACGGAGCGCCGCTTCAGCCAGCGACTCGACCTCGTCATGGATTAAGAATTCCAGGGCCTTGGCCCGCTCAAAGACTTCTCGTTTACGGTCGCCCTTGAAGTAGAAATCCTGAAAGCTGCCTTCAGAAAAAATCGTCTCCAGGGTGATTTTGCCGGTCAACGCCCCCTCATCCAGCGGCGATTTGGCAATGATGCCGATATTCTCTTGCAAGGCCAACGGAAATAGACTTTCGCCCGGCACTTGCTCATAAATGTTATAAACCACCTGGCAGGTATCAATCAGGCCGGTGCGGATACCTTCCGCCCCGTAATCCGGTTCAAGCGGATAGTTGAGAGACAGTCCGAAAGCTTTGATTTTGCCCTGCTCTTTTAATCTGACGACTGCTTCTTGCCATTCGTCTTGATCGGCCCACTCATCGAGCCAGACGTGGAGTTGCTGCAAGTCAATTTGCTCGACCCCCAACCGTTTCAGGCTTTTTTCCGTAGACTCGATGATCCATTGCGAGGGAAAAACCTCTTTGAGCGGCGTACCCGGCGCCGCCGGCCAGGTGAAATTCTTGGGGTTGATCTTGGTACCGATGTAGACCTTTTCGCCCCACGCCTGCACGGCCTTACCAACCAGTTCTTCACTATGGCCGTTGCCATAATTGGGCGCTGTGTCAACAAAGTTAACGCCCAGTTCAAAGGCCAGTCTCATTGATTTGAGCGATTCGGCATCGTCCTCCCCGGCCCACCAATCGCCGCCGATGCCCCAGGCGCCGAAGCTAATTTCCGAGACTTCAAAACCTGCCTTGCCTAATTTGCGGTAACGCATAAACGTTTCCTCCTGAAACTGATATAAGTATCAAATGATTTCTGGTTCACCCGGGCTATAAATTCTCAAACAATCCACCTGCATCATTCTGCTCGTTTCTGGTAGTAAGCTCTGGCCTCCTGCAGGATTCTGGCTATGTCGTCTTCCTGGTTCGAGATTAAATGGGTTCGTTCCGGCTCGGCCAGGATCGCTTCAACCCTGGCCCGGGCATAGTCCAGAGCCTGTTTTTTGCCCTGCTGCAGCCATTCGGGGTAAGTCAAGCGATCGGCCGACTCGGGCACAAACTGCTCTTTTTGCCACCACTGCCGGGTGTGCGCTTTGCCCAGGTAGTGGCCCGGAATCGGGCCGACCTCTTTGATCAATTCGACTGCAATCGTTTCGGCGGTAATGGCTTCACCCGTCACAAACCGGCCGATCATGCCGGCGATGTCATCATCCAGCACTGCCTGGACCGGGTGCGCGGTCAACTCGCTGGATACCCCAAAATGGAGCAGCATCGAGTTGACCCCGGATAGGGCCGAGGCCAGACCGGCCAGTCCCTTTTCATAGCCGGCCTGATAGTCAATCATTTTGGCGCTAACATAACCGGGACTGCCGTTGCCAATGGGAACCTGGTAATAACGCCACATCTGGTTGAAGATCAGGTTATTGAGCGAGGCGTCAATCTGCCCAAAAGCGGGTGAGCCGCTATTCATATTGAGCGGCAGCGAAAAATGACCAACTATCATGCGGTGACCCGGCTTCAAAAGCTGCACCAGCACCAGCATACCCATCTGTTCGGCGCTGCTGACCACAACCGAACCCGGAATAGTGGCCGGGCCGGTGCCGCCCATCATACAGCCATCCACCGTAGATAGAGGAAAACCGGCTTCCACAATTCGCTTGGCGGCGGTGAGTGCTTCAGCGCCCCAGGTCAACGGCGGCGATGAGCCAATCGTACCGGTGAACTCATGGCCGACAGCTTGGGCCAACTGAATGGTAAAAATCTCGCAGTCGTTAGAGCAGCAGCCGGCCTGATGTTTGGTGGAATATTTCATATGGAGAGCCACGCCCTCCGGAATAGCCATAGCCGAGGGGATGCCTGCATACCCAAAGTAGGGATAGCAACCGAGATGATCGAGGTGAGGCAGGGCGTCTAACACCCGTACGCAATCAATATACTCGGCTTGAGTGGGCTGGCGAGGCTCAAATGTAGCCAGGTCAATCGTTTCCATTCCCGAACTATGAGAAAAGTAGAGAGTCTCCTGGCCCACCAGTAGATCGTTAGCCGGATCAGGCGCCTTGACCGGGTAGCTGCTGGGAGCCAAGCGCACACACTCCTCGACCATCTCGGCTGGAAATCGCACCCGCAAACTGGCTTCATCCACCCAGCAGCCGTGCTGTTTAAAGAATTTCAAGGCCCAGTCACTCTCGATGCGCAGCCCGGTTTCCCACAGCACTTCTAAAATCGCCTGGTGCATCTGCTGGACCTGTGCTTCGGTCAAAAGTTCCAGTGGTTTTAGATTGCGCTTAAATCCTGTGCGACTCATCCGGATCCCCTCTCTGATTTACTGCTCGACAAAACGCCGGGCCAGGTTAACCGCGCCTGGGGCGGTGGGGTCGTAGCCGTCGGCGCCGATGCTGGCCGCAAAATCCGCGGTGATACCGCCCCCGCCAACTATGACCTTGACCTTGTCGCGCAGGTCTTTTTCCTTTAACAGTTCGATGACCTTGCGCTGTTGGGGAGCGGTCGTTGTTAACAGGGCCGACATCGCCAAGATTTGGGCGTCATGCTTGACGATGGCCTGCACAAATGCGTCGGCTTGAATATTGATACCCAGATCATGGACCTCAAAACCGCTGGCTTTCAACAGGGTCGCCACCATGTTCTTGCCGATATCGTGAATATCGCCCGCCACCGTTCCAATGACCACCACCCCAAGACTTTTTTGCCTGGCCCCGCTCCGCCGGATCTCTTCTTCCAGAATCTTGGTGGCGGCTGACATGGTTTCTGCGGCAGCGATCAAGTCCGGCAGCCACAACTCACCGCGGCCAAAAAGGTCGCCGATATGACGAATCGCCTCCGTTAGGACATCTAGCGCTTCGAGCGGATCAACCCCCTCTGCGAGAGCCTGCTGCGCCCATTCTGCCGCGCCTTTGGCATCGTATTCGACGACTGCTTTTTTCAGGTTTTCAAGGATTGTCTCTTTAGACATTGTGGCTGTCCTCATTAGGAATTGGATCGGGTACAGAACGGTTGTTCGCCTGGTCTATCAGACCTGTTCGAGTCGAAAAATACCAGGCCATACCCAGAGGCGAAAGCGAATAATAGGGGTTCGCCGGGTTTGCCGACATTGTAAAGGCATCAGCTCCTTGACTTTTAAGGTCATATCTGGAGAATAAACATGTCAAAATTTCAGCCAAAGATTTCATTGCCGGTTTTTAGAGCTATCTGCCAAGCTAGCGTCTCCATACTTCTGCGAAAGGTGAGCGCGCCGACACTTTCCGAACCCAAACGCCGCTCACCGGCGGGTCTTACTTCAGCAACTCGTGCAAGTGATACTGATGCTTGCCAAACTCGCCGCCAAAGTTCATTGCGCCCAGATACAAAACGCCTGGCGTCTGGGCCGCGGCCCGCAGACTGACAGCCATCGCTTGCTTCATCAGTTCCGGCGAAGCGCCAAACATCAACAAATTCAAGATGGAGCTGACCCCGTCCGGAACCTTGCTGTCTTTAATCTTATCTCGCAGGGCGGGGATGTAATCATACTCGCGGAAGACCTGCTCCAGGCCGTAACCCATCGGGGCCGCGCCGTCAATCGCGGTCAGGGCATCTCTAGCTGCGGCGACCGCTGTTACTGCCGCCGTTTCACTTTCCGCAAAACAGACAAAGTGACCGTCGGTACCGTTGGTGCAAACCTTGTACGCTTTTTCGTAAACAAATTCGCCCGTGGTGGTTGGCAGAACACACAGCTTGCGACCATCCAACTCACGTTCGGTATCGTAACCCTTCCACCGTTCTTCAGAGATGTTGAACTTATTGTGAATATTCACCGTTTCACCGGGAGCATCCTCAACCCCGGCATCAAAGACGGCGATGGTCGGAATCAGCGAGGCCAGCGCAATCCGCAGCTCGACCTCTTTAAGCATAGCCTCACGTTGATCCGGCGGCATCGCCATCGAGACGTACACACCGGGACGGCCATCGGGGGTTTCATAGGGCAGAGCTACTCTTTCGATGCCGGCGTTGATGCGGGAACCGATCATGCTCGATCCTGCGGCCCCGGCGAATTGGTGAGCGCCGCCCAGAGCCAACTCGGAGGAGTTAGCCGTCAACACAACCCTGACGACTTCTAGAGTCCAGGCTTCGGCAAAGGTATCGAGGATAGTGACGTTCTTGATCTTCATTGATCTTCTCCTTCGTGGACGATTAGAACTTTGACGCCTTCTTGTTTACGGGCGATTTCATAACCCGCTTGGACTTCTTCAAGCGGCAAGCGGTGGGAAATTAGCGGCTTCACCTTGATGATCCCGGCGTTGATCAACGCCAGAGCCTGTTCATATTGGGCCACAATCGAGTCGTAGCTGCCGATCAAACGTAATTCTTTGTAGTGAATCAAGTCCAGGTCCAGTTCCACCCTGGGCGCCAGCGTAGCCGCAAAATAGAGCACCTGTCCTCGTCGGGCGGCCATATTGATCGCCTGTTCCAAAACCAATACTTTGCCCACCGCATTCACCACAATATCCGCTCCGCGGCCGGCAGATACGGCCCGGACAATCTGCTCGACATCCTCCCGACCGGCGTCAATCACCACATTTGCCCCTAGCTCCTTGGCCAGGGCCAGCCGGTGCTCCAACAAGCCAACCATCACTGTGAACGCACCTCGATGCCGTAGTAACTGAAGGTGGAGTAAGCCAATGGGGCCGTCGCCAATGACCACCGCTACTGCCCCAAAGGACACTTCCAATTTCGATTGACCGTTGATGACACAAGCCAGTGGTTCGGCAAAAGCCGCCTCTTCCAGAGAGACACCGTTGGGGATTTTGGTCAGGTTTTGATAGGGATAGTTGCTGTACTGGGCCAAGCCGCCGGAAAAGTACCCCTGGTTTTCACAGGCGCTAAACATACCCCGGCGGCAGTAGTAGCAATAGCCGCAGGTCAGGCGTCCGTCTGGTACGACCTGGTCGTCCAGTTTGACGTTCTTCACATTTTTGCCGACCTCAACCACCGTACCAGCAACTTCATGGCCCATGCGAAACGGATAGGTAATGGTCCAGCCGCGGGGAACCTTGCCCAGGTAGGCTTCGACGTCGGTCCCGCAGACACCACAGGCCACGACCTTAACCAGGACTTCGTCGGGGCCAATGCTAGGTTTTTCAAACTCTTCAACCTGCATTTTGAGGGGTTCGTGCAGACGTGCGATCTTCATAGTCAATACCTCGCTGTCTATTAGGATAAGATAACGATTACACAGCAGTTGCAATCCCCAGCTCTTCCAACCACTTCTGGTATTCTAAAAGCGGCAGGTCAGCCGGACGCAGCGGTAGTTCAATCTTGGTCCAGAAGGGCGGCAGGAGCCACGGCCGCTGACTTTCAACCATGGGCCGGTCCTGGGCCCGCACCGCATCTTCAAACTCTTCGTAAACACGATCTCGGGCGGGGTCCACGTCGAAATTACGCGCCAGTCGCCAGAAACTGTCGGTTTCGTTATACTTGCGCGGACAGGTCGCTAGCCAGATAACGTAGACGCGGGCCTCATCTTGAGCCTGGAAGGGGCGGTGAATTGTGACCAGCCGTAAGACATTGGGCATCCCAACGTGATAAGAGTAATCCACATCTTGCACAAATGGACGCTCACCAGATTTGCCGTCCTCCTCAACGATGGCGTTTTTGGGCTGGGAGGTGGTAAACTCGACCCGCAGATAGCGATCTTCTCGCCATACTTTGTGATCGGGGGCCTGAGCATGAGAACGGTCCCCCAAGATACCTTCGTGGACCCAGGGAAAATGAGTATCATCGAGTGTGCCCATCAACACTCGCGGCGCGGCCGCAGCCCATGGCTCGTAGGTTCGCAGCGGCCCGACCTGGAACGTAGGGTCTTCAAATTCAGGAAAATCGGGCAGGTCGAACTTCGGCTCTGGTTCCAGGCAAACCCAGATCAAACCATACTTTTCCTGAACAAGATAAGTTGGCACCTGCGCGCTTTGAGGAATGTCACGCCCCTCGACCAACTGCGGAATTTCAACGCATTGACCCGATGCGTCGTAAGCCCAGCCGTGGTAACGGCACGACACGCACTGGCCAGAGTTTTCGATTTCCCGGATTTCTCCGTTCGAGAGCCGGGCTTGAAAGTGGCGGCAAAGGTCCTGCAAGGCTACCAATTTACCGTCGAGCCGGGTCAGAAGAATCTTTTCCTCCAGCAGCTCAACGCTCTTGAGTTCACCACGGGCCAGCTCCGCCGCCGGCAAAACCGGCTGCCAGTGGCGACGCATGCCATTGTAAAAGGAGTCAACAGCTTCGTCCGAGGGCGCATCGTAGTAAGCGCGGGCGGTGATCTGCTTGACCATTAATATCAATCCCCCTAAAGACTGTAATAGCTCGGTAGCTTGATGCCTGCCGCGGTAAATCGCTCATAGGCATACCGCGTGGCCTGGCTGACCCATTCTTCCTCGTCCAAAGTCAGAATCTGGCGATCTTCCATCACCACTTGGCCATCGCAAATAACGGTTTGGACATCGTTGGCATTGGCGCAGTAGACCAGACTGTTTTCCAGATTATTGATCGGGCGCATATGGGAGCCGCTCAGATCAACCAGGATCAGATCGGCCTTTTTGCCGACTTCCAGCGAACCGATCTCATTTTCCATTCCTAACGCTTCGGCCCCACCCAGGGTAGCCATATGCAGAGTGGTCGCGGCGGGCAACACCGCCGGGTCCATCACCGTCACTTTTTGCAGAAAAGCGGCCGTGCGCATTGCTTCGAACATATCCATATTGTCATTCACCGAGCAGCTATCCGTACCCAACGACACCACCACCCCGGCCTCCAGCATCTTGGTGATGGGAGCGATGCCGTCGGCAATCTTCAGGTTGCACTCAGGATTGTGGGCCACTTTGGTGCCGGTCTGGCGGTACAACTCGATGTCCTCGTCAGACAGCCAGATACAGTGGGCGCCCTGGACATCCGGTCCCAGCAACCCCAGATTGTGGAGATGGCCGGTCGGCGTGGCGCCGAACAGGTTGTGGATGTTGTCCCACTCGTATTTGGTTTCAGCAATGTGGATATGGATGGGGACCTGGTTGCGGTCGCTCAAAGCCCGGACCTCTTTGATCAGGCCCACGCTGCACGAATTGGGACAGGCCAGGCCGTAGCTGAAGGAAACTCGCCCGTTGACCGAGGACCGGCAACGTTCCAGAAGTTCATCGGCCAGCGCCAGCAGCCGGTCGTGGGGCATGATCACTTCCGGTGAAATCCATTGGTCGGTCATCGTAATGGTGTGCCGTACCCGGATTCCGGCTTGCTCAAACACACTGACCACCGAGGGGTGAGTGGCCCACTCCATATTCAAAATAGTGGTGATGCCCGACTTGATGGCATCAACGCAGCCCAGTTTAGAGGCATGAATCTGGATGTCGTAGACGCCCTTGAGGTAATCCTGTACGGCCACTCGGATGCGGGGCACGGAGACGTTGTCAATCCACTCGATCAGGGCCAGGTCATCGCGGGTCCCCTTGTGGAAATTTTGCAGAAAATGGTGGTGGGTATCAACAAAGCCGGGCATCACCGCTTTTCGCCGGGCATCAAGCATCTTTTTGGCTTGATACCGCCCGGTCACTTCAGCCGTTGGCCCGACGGCCACAATACGGCCCTGGTCAATCGCCACGGCCCCATCTTCGATGACCGGCTGGCGGTCGTCGATGGTTACGACCAGCCCGTTTTGAACCAGCAGATCAATCTCAATCATTGGTAAATGCCTCTGTTCAGATAGTGCTCCAGGGACCGGACCTTGCACACCAGCTTCGGCAGCTCATCAATGGTAACGTAGCCAGGTCTTGCGTTGATGACATCGGGTATTCGATTGACGATCTGCGAGCTGGTTCCCAGGAGTGTAGGGGGATTGTCGTTTCGCAGGTGTATGGTGGGCTCCCCCTTGATAATCCACTCGTTGATGTCCTGCTCCCCCTTCTCGTAGACTTTGGCCGTCTGCGTCGCCTTGAAAAGGATGCCTTCGACGGTCTCGATCACTATCGTGTTGTCCAGCCCCGTCACATCCCCGGCCGGGATGTCCTTGTTGAACGCTTTGCAGGGCAGATCGTGATCGAGAATGATCGGCTTGACGCTCTCGGTGATGGTTTTCGTCGTGAGCCCTAAGTCTGAAATCTGGTTTTCCAGATCCATTCGGAGACAGACAACCTCGTCCCCCAGAGGGAGTTTTTCGTTTTTCTCGATCATCTTGTAGATGTCGTCGGCTTTCCTGCCCACCGCGTAGAACTCTGCTACCATAGGTCCCAGTTCATCCATGTTGATACTGGTCCGTCCCTCGACGGACTCGATACGGTGTGATGCGCCGGTCAGGGTGGTAATCAGGTTGGCCCAGAAAACGTCCTGCATTCCCGAACCCGTCACGGTGACCCCGTTTTCCTTTGCGATCCGGTCCAGTTTCGCGGCAATTGCGGGGGAGGATGTCCAGGGATAGGAGGCTTCCTCGGAAGTGGTAATCACGTTGAGTCCTGCTTCCAGGCACTTTTTAACGTGGGGATATATCTTCTCCATGGATGTGGCAACGGCGATGAGCGCGATGTCCGCTGCGGTCTGGGAAAGCACCTCATCGGCTTTGTCGCTGATTTCAACGTTGAGTTTTCGACCGATACCGATCACATCACCCAGGTCCTTGCCCACGTTCTTCACGTCGATGGCACCCGTGATAATGACGCCTTTGTCAACCATGAAGCGGGCGATGCTCCGACCGATATTGCCAACTCCGTAGGATATCGCTTTGATCTTTTCCATATTTCTTCTCCTGATGCTCTGAAAATAAGGGTTTGATTGTCAATTATCCGAAAAAATCACCTCTTTCAATTGCCGGGTGACTCCCTCCGGGTTATCGGCCTGCCAAACCCGCCGGCCAAAGGCCACCCCCACCGCCCCGGCCTTGATCGCGTCCCGGGCTACGCTCAGGGTGCTATCCTGGCCCCTCTCACTCGGGCCGCCGGCCACAATGATCGGCACCGGCACGGCCGTTACCACCTGCTTGAAGGCTTCGATATCACCGCAATAGTTGGTCTTGACAATATCGGCGCCCAACTCCATGCCGATACGAGCCGCGTGGGCAATGGCCCGGGGGTCATAAAAATTGTCCGGTGGCGGCATCATTTCGGCCACGACAGGCAGATCGTAGGCTTGGCTGGCATCGGCCAGTTGCGCTAACCAGCGATAAATCTCGATGTCACCCGGCCGCCCGAAAAAGACTGAAACGGCAATGGCGTCAGCATCCATTCGCAACGCTGTTTCCAGGGAGGCAATGGGGGTCTCCTGGGTACCGGTTTCACTGAGGCCGGCGGTCAGGCTAATCCGTAGGACAATACCTATTGAGGGGGGAACAAGCGGGGCTACGGCTTTATAAAATCCGGGCGAGATGAGTAAGGCATTGGCCCCCCCCTTGATGACTGCTTCTACAATGGCTTGGGGGTGATCCAGACCTCTAACAGGGCCAAGCCAGCCGCCATGATCAAGTGGAATCAGCACACAGCGTTTCTGCTCGCCCACCAACAGGCGGCCAAGTCGTCTTGATTTTCCAATCATGTTTTGCTCCTTTTCAGTTGATTGCCGTTTTCGACCGGGACGCTTCTTTCAAGGCGAATTCGGCAAAACGCCGATAAGCCTCATAACTTCGCTGATAATCGTTAGTGTAGTCACGATTGCAAGGGATTACAGTCGGCGCAGGAAAAGTACTCACCAGAGCCTGGTCAAAATCAATCTGATTCAGGGCTGACTGGCACAGGGCGTACAACACCCGGGTGACGGTTTCAGCTTCTGTGTAAATAGCCACATCACATTGGCACGCGTCAGCGATGATTTGGGCCAATCCTGGGATTTGGGTCCCCCCCCCGGCCAAAACTAACTCGGCAACTGGCACGCCTAATTCGGCATAGATATCCAACAAATGGCGCAAACTGTAGGCCACACCTTCCATTACCGCGCGAATGAGGTACTGGCGGGTGTGGGAGAGCTGTAGGCCATAAAAACCGGCTTTAATCGTGTCCAGCCAGTAGGGAGTTCGCTCGCCTGCTAGGTAGGGAATAAAGCACAGCCCGCCGGCGCCAGGATCCAGCCGGGCTGCTTCCATCATTACCTGCTCAAAACTTTGATCGGGGCTTGGGGCAAGCTGGTTATAGGCCCAAACCAGAGCAGCTCCGGTGGTCGAAGATACCCCCCCCAGCAGGCGATAAGGTCCCAGGGCATAAGTATATAAGCGGTGGGTGGAGTCTTGGGGCTGCTGCCCCTGGGCCAGGGCCATAAAGATCATGGATGAACTGCCCAGCGAGCAGACTACCCGGCCCGGTTGGGGCGGGGCGCCGCCGATCAGGGCGGCCACATCACCCATCCCGACCACCACCCTGGCTGTAGAATTAAGGCCAAATCTGTTTGCCAGCTCAGGTAGCGGTGAACCTACCACGGTATTCGCTTCATAGGCTGGGGGTAGCACTGAGGGATCAAGTCCAACCAGGGCCAGCCGGTCGATCGCCCAACTTCGGTCCTGCCAATTCAGCAAGGCTGCCCCGCCCGCCTCAGTCATGTCGGTGCCGAGCATACCGGTCAGCCGGAAGCGCAGATAATCCTTAGGCCATAAGATAGTCCGAATTTTTTCGATCACCTCGGGGCGGTGACGCTTTAGCCAGAGGAGTTTGGGTAAAGTGTAAGTGCTGTTGATTTGGTAAGGGGGTAGTTGCAGCTTGGCAGCCAGCTCGGCAGTTTCGGCTGCCGCCCGCCGGTCCAGCCAGAGGATGGTCGGCTCAAGAAGCTGGCCTTGCTCATCTAAAAGCACAGCCGTATGCATTTGGCCGGTGAAAGAGATGCCTTCAACTTTGGTCAGATCAAAGCCTTGTTGCTGTAGATCGGCTAAAGCGCCTTCAAAGGCCGCCCACCACTCGGCCGGATTGCCCTCGGCCCAGCCGGGATTTTCAGAACGATACTCGTAGCGGCGGGTGGCCGATCCGACGACATCGCCCACTGCGTTGTAGAGCACGACTTTGAGCGAAGAAGTGCCAACATCTACGGCCAGAATGTAGGGTCTAGCTGAAGCCATCAGATTGACTCCCCGCCAATTTCGACCATCACCTTAAGTCCCTGCTGATTCTTGACCAATTCAAACCCCTGCTGTAACTCTGCCAGTGGCAGCATATGCGAAATCAGCTCTTCTACTTTCACCTGACCGGTTTCAATGAATTGCAGGGCCTCGTACATATCTTGCGGCGTGGAGTCGGCCGAACCGGTGAGCACTAATTCTTTGTAATGAATGAGATTGGGATCGATATTCAGCGTGGTGGGCGGGTAAATGCCGGCAAAGATATTCAAGCGGCCTCCCTCACCCAAACATTCCGCCGCCTGAACCACCAGCGGCGCCACACCCACAGCCACAACCGCTGCATCTACTCCCTGGCCGTCTGTGGCCTGGTTGACAGCCTCTTTAAGTTGACCCTCAGCGTTATTGTAGATAATGTCTGCCCCCAACTGCCTGGCCAGCTCAAGCCGTTCTGGAATGATATCGGCGACGATGACTTTGGCCCCATATCGCTTGGCGACCTGCAGATGCATCAGGCCAATCGGGCCGGCCCCTATCACTAACTCAACTTCGCCGGGGGCCAGTTTGAACATCTTTTGCCCCCTCACCACACAAGCCAACGGTTCAGTAAAGGCGGCTGCTTTGAAACTGGTGGTCTCTTTTTGAATAGGATGGATATTTTGATATGGTACGATGGCGAATTCTTCATAAGCGCCGTTGGGAAATTGGGGTTTCAGACAGCGGTTCCCGCGGCCGCGCCGGCAATTGACGCAAACGCCGCACTTGACGATAAAATCAACCATCACTCGTTGGCCAACAGCCAGGTGTTTCACGTTCTCACCTAGTTTAACGATCCGGCCGGTCGCCTCGTGGCCCATGACTCGTGGGAGGTGGACATTTTTCTTGCCGACGTAGACCCGAACATCCCAGGGACAGATGCCGCAATAGGCCATCTGGACCAAGACCTCCCCTGGACCAACTTCATAAATCGGCTGCTGGCGCAACTCGAAGACACCAGGTTCTAGCAGCCACATTGCCTTTATTGAGCCAGCGATTGTTGCGGCAGTTTGACCGCCATTCTGGGCAGTTGTCCGGGAGGAATTCGTCATCGTATTCTCCGTAATTGGGTTGTAACTAATTTAGCTTGAGTTCGCGTCCCGATTTCGACGGTGATTCTTAGCGAGAAGATTGGATCGAATACTTGTAACGGTCACCACGGTTGAACATTTGGTGATATTCGACCGGTAAATTATCATCTGTGTACACAACACCCTCAACCAACAATAACGGGGCTCCGGTCTGTATTTGCAGAAATCCAGCTTCTCTTTCACCGGCTGGGATGGCCTGAATAGTTGCTTCTGATCTTTTCAAGTAGATGCCCTTCTGTTCCAGGATGACCCACAATGAAGTTTCTCGTTGAAGCTCAGCCGGGGTTAGAGCTACCTCAAGCGGCAAATTAAGATAGGTCAGGGAGATACAAATCGGTTCATCATCGGTGGATCTTAGCCGCTCCACAACCCAAATCCAATCATCGGTTTTGATCTGGAGCATAGTAGCGACATGTCCAGTTGCCCTTTCATGGCGCAACGAGAGCAACTGGGAGCCAGGCCGATGCCCTTCTTCCAACATTTGCTCTGAGAAACTTTTCATGTGCATTATGCGGCGCTCGATCTTGGACCGGGCTACAAAAGTTCCTTTGCCTTGCTGGGTGACAAGATATCCTTCCCTGACCAATTCATCAATAGCCCGCCGTACCGTGATGCGGCTCACTTGAAGCTTTTCGCCAATTTCCCGCTCGGTGGGGATGACACTTCCCTCTCGAAGTTCACCATCAATTATTAGAGCCATCAAAGCCTCTCTAACCTGATAATATAAAGGCAACGGAGCATCTTTATCAATATCAACCAAATTCAATGCATTCGAAGCGCTCGTAACCACTGTAAAATCCTTTAGGCACAGACAAAATCAATATGATGTTATAACCATTTTGGTATTATATCATAGCATATTATTGCTACCTTGTCAACAATTATTTGCCGACTGCCCTAAAAAAGAAAACCCTTATTACCCCAGAATACAAGCCATTTGGTACTGTATTATAGTAAGTTATTAATTGATTTAACAAAAAACGATATTATATTTGGAAAAACTTGGCTTTTTATCTGCCCGGTAGTTAAACTTGCTTTTCTGCCTGTCCAAACACTAACCCCAGTTCGAGGTCGCACCCTAAATATAATTGACAAGCTCTTACTTATATGCTATATTGTAATAGCAATATTGTTATAACAATATATAAACATTGGCAATCTAAGCGACTCCAAAGTGCTGATAACCCCGTATGGTCGCCCGCCGTTCTTAATCTCATCGCCGAGATGAATCCTATGGCTAGATTCAATTGTGTTCGCGCCCATTCTATAACCCAAGCTGTTGAATTACTCAATGAACTGGGCTTCACCAGCCAGCTTCTAGCCGCTGGCACCAACCTCATGGTCTACCTTCGACAAAAAGCCTCATGGTTTGACCGCTTGGTCGCCGGAGTGGAAGTCGATCTACGCACCGGCAAGACTGAAGTGAATGGCTTCTGGGCGGCGCACGATCTAGGCAAAACCCTTTTCCCACAAGGAGCCTATTGGGCATCTTTACGGAGGTATCGCTCAAGGGTTGGGTTATGCCCTTTTTGAAGAAATCAACTACGTCAATGGGTATCTACAGTCGGTCAATTTTGATGAATACCTGTTGCCAACTACGCCGGTGATAATCAACGCCATTGCCAATGCCACCGGTCGACACGTTCGGGACTTGCTGGCCAATCTGGAACAGGTGTTATTTAGGATACAAACGCATCCCAAGGCGACAGTCAGTCTATAAGCCGGACGGGTAGCTTGCATTGGGCCGGCCGGAGAAAACCTGGTGCGAATTTCTGCTATTATGAACGATGTCTCCTTGCCGTTGTATGACTATGACTTGAATCCTGAAACTGGCGAGATGACCGCCTCCGCTGAACCGATTCACTATGGGCAAATTCACAACTTGGCTGCTATGCTGGACAGATATTATGCTTTGTGCGGCTGTGATAATCAGGGAAAACCAACATAAGGAGGTAATGGAACGTTTGAACTTGCTTGACATAGCTCAAGATGTCGTAAATTGTTAGGATTAACCAAAAAGGAGCTTTAAAGATGGACAAAGAGCAACTGCACGAACAACTCTATCAGAGTATTTTAGAATATGATGGTCCGACGGCAGCCCAAACTGCTCAAATCATCGTTGACAGTGGTTTTGACGTGATGGAAGCCATTGAAGTGGCGACCAGGGCTGTCAATGAGATTGGAGAAAAATTTGACTGCGGTGAACTTTTTTTGCCCCACTTGATGCGGGCCGGTGAGGCGATGAAACAGTGTATGAAGGTGCTATCAGCTCACCTTGAAGCTGAAGGGATGGCGAAGAAAAAAGGTAAAGTGGTGATTGCGGCTGTCTCTGGTGACATCCACGATATTGGCAAAAACCTGGTGGCCACAATGTTGTCAGTACACGGCTACGACGTGATTGACCTTGGTGTAAATGTAACCCCATTACATATTGTTGACGCCGCCGAGCGCGACAAGGCAACATTTATCGCCCTATCCTCGCTTATGACCACTTCAATGCCTTACCAAAAGGATGTGCTGGAGGTGCTGAATGAAATGGGACTGCGCGACAAATTCTATGTAGTTGTTGGGGGGGGACCGGTGACGCCGGAATTTGCCAGGGATATCGGAGCTGATGGCTGGGGTTTGAGCGCCACATCCGCGGTTCGCGTCTGTGACCAGTTATTACAAGCAGGCCAAACCCCGCCTGTTCCAGAAACTATTTTTGTAGAATAGGAGCATTATCATGGCCATCAATCGAGACAAATTAATGGTTGTGCTTGAAAAAGCGCACAGAGGCTCTATCTGTAAACAATTTAATTGGGATACCCAGGTAATTCCTGAAACGATCGCCCAAAAACTAAAGAAATTCGATTTAGAGAAAAGCTGCGATCCGGCCAATCCGGTCAACCAAGACCTGGAACTTACCGATCGCTTCTTTGAAGCAGCTCTCGAAGTTGCTACCGAAGTGGGCATGCTATGCACCGACACCGAACGTGTCATCAAATTTAGCCGTGAAGAATTGCAGGCCGGTCTGGCGGCCGCCCCGGCTGAATTTACCCTGGGGGAGGGTGCTCAGATTGCCCAGTTCAAACATCGGCAATTGGACGACCCAACCCCACCCATTTGGGTATCCCCCTTAAGCATTGCGGTCACTGAAGATGTCTTTGAGCCACTGGTGGAGGGAATTGCCAGCATCCCGGAAGTTGATTGTCTGGAAGGTCCTTCACTCGAAACGATTTGGGGCGCTCCGCTGCGAGCCGGTTCTCCTTATGAGCTACTGGCCGGAAAATTGCAGGCGGAACTATTTTATAAGGCCATCAAGCGGGCCGGGCGTGAGGGAATTGGTCTGTATGCAGTCGGCACATCCCCTACTCATTACGGCGTGCTGGGGGGATATGGGGTTCCCGGAGGTTATAAACCGGAGCGGGATATCGTTCTCCTCCTCTCGCCGGTGGAAATCAAAACATCCTACGAAAATCTCCTAAAACTGGCCCACGCCTACAACTGCGGCGGGATCACCTATGGCGGTTCGTGGTCAATGATTGGTGGTTATGCCGGTGGACCTGAGGGCGCCGCCTTATCCTGTATTGCCTGCACCATTATTCTTTACAACGTTTATCAATGCGTCAACGGGGCTAGCTTCCCCTACGATCTGCGCACAATGGGCAATTGTGGTCGTCCGGCCTTATGGGCTTTGGGTCTGGTGTTCCAGGCGCTCAGTAGAAACACTCATATTTGTGCCAACTCTGTTCTCAATCAAACGGCCGGTCCGGCTACGCCTATGTTGCTTTACGAATCGGCGGTTGGGATGATGACCCTGGCTACTTGTGGGGCGACTTCTTGTACCGGTCCCCGTAGCGCCGGAGGTAAGTATACCAATTTCATCACTCCTTTGGAGGTGAAGTTTGCGGGTGAGGTCTTTAAGAAGACGGCTGGGATGAGCATCAGCCAGGCCAATGACATTGCCAACAAACTACTTCCTAAATATGAAGAAAAGTTGGGAACTCCGCCCAAGGGACAAAGCTTCAAAGATTGCTATGATATATCCAGCCTGACCCCTACAGACGAATGGCAGAAAATCTATGATCAGGTCAAAGATGACGTTATTAAGGTTGGGATTGCTCTCGACTAAGAATTTTGGGGTTTTCTTAGCAATTGGGTCGGGTAAGAGAGTCCCCTCACGGGGACTCCCTCCCCTAAGAACCGCGACATAAAACTTTCGCTTTATCCGGCTCAAGCCCTTCAAACGCCCGGTGAGGGACGCGGCTTTACCACAGTTAACCCTTGACTGTGGAGTTGGCGGTGACAGTTAGAATGCAGCAACACCTGGTTTTCAAAGGTGTCCTTTCCACCGTGTACCCGCCAGATGAGGTGATGGCGATGCCACCCGGTTTCGCTGGTAATCTTCTGTTGACAGAGGGGACAAAGACCTTGTTGTGATTGCCAGAGGTGGAGCAACTTTCGTTTGCCTCTGAGGTCATTCACGGTCTTGGTATCCAGTCGTTGTTCAAAGTAGGTTTCCCACTGCGGGTCATAGGGATTGGCCTGGGTTTTGATTTTGGGATGACGAGTGATGAGGGTTTGGCTGGCATAGACGAGGCCGACTTGATGCTTATGTCTGTGTTGGTCAAGGGTTTGACCGAAGAACTGCCAGCGTCGTCCTTCCTGGTTCGGTGGGTTGAAGTATTTCTGTTTGATCCAGTGGGTCGGTTTGTTGCGGTGGCGTCGTTTCGCCCAGCGCCAGAGCTTCTGCCAGATAAGGTGATCGATTTTGCTGAAGGTCTTTTTGCTGACCACGTGCCCAAAAGCCTTGATTAACGTTTCGTCTTCCGTGCTTGAAAGCGTTATGCCGTGATGGTTATGAGTCACCAGATAACGAGTGTCTTTGATGGTGGCCAGGCTGATGCTTCCACCCTCAAAGGTGTAGTCGTCATCAGAATGATTCTTAATCCAGCGCTGCAAAACCAGTCGAACCGTGGCAGCTAAAATCCGTTGTTCCATTTCAATGCACTCACTTTGCTGTTGGGGAACGGGATTGGCGTATGAAGACTCTGAAGTATCTTGCCGCCGAGGGTAGCTACCCGCTGTTTCACCGGGTTGCTGCTGCGCGTAGGCGCTCGACGCGCTTAGAAAGCGATAATCAAAGGCCACGTTTGCGGTCAGGATGCGATATCCAACCCCAGATACCCATATGATAAGTACTGTCCCTGCCAGTAAAATTAGCTTCTGCATTTTCCACACTCCCTCACTAAATAGTCAGCCGCCGATTCATAGCCCGAGCGCGTCAAGAACTCAAGAACCGGAAATCCTCGGTCTTGAGATAGCGTGTGCTACCTGTACTGCCGCCTCATACACGGACTGGCCGGCCTGGTAGGGTATTTCCAGCCAACTCGCGGCCGAGAGCGCGTGACCGGTGCTGGTGGTCGTCATTCCACCAGGTTGTAGAACTTGCAACGTCCACTTTCCACCAGCGGCGTCATCCGCTCAAACAAGGCGGCGAAGCGAGGGTCGCCGAAAATCTGCTGGGCGCTGTGTAAATTTTGGGGTAACTTAAAGGATAGCACGAAGGGAGTGTGGTTGTCTATCCATCGTGAGGGTGCTTAAGAATGAAAAAAGAGCGATTTTTGGGGGTGCTCTGTGGGAAAAGAATTAGGTCTTTGTGCGACCTTTCACCCATGAAATTGCATGTCCGTTTCAGCCATTCACCTGGCTTGAGGGTGGGGTTGGCTCTTCTAAAATTGTGGTCTGTAAAAGCTCGAACACCATGGTTAAGCTATCAAACTGCCACTTCTGGCCGGTCTGGATCGATTCAACCTCCCCGCGCCAAGCAGCGGACGGTTCCGCTTCACCCTCTTGCCATAAGCGCAGTAAAAATGATTTGTACTGATTGATTTTCTGTTCCGTAGGCATGCTTGTTTATCCTGGCGCGGCCGGAAATAGTGTATGCGGCAGCAATGGCGATCCAGGCCGCGCCTGCTTATCCAGGCGCGGTCGGAAATAGCGCCATCATCAAGCCCCTAAGCTCCCGGTCGAATGGGCTGCGGTACAAGCGGCGATGGCCCCCAGAGTTCAGTTGTGACATCGGTGGCCAGGGTGCGTAGTTCGGCAAGAACCGTCTGCACGGCCTCCACATCATGCCAGGTGGCCCAGGCAGCCATATCCTCGAACTCATAGGTGACAACGACCTGGAACGCTCCGCTGGCAGGCCTGTAACCCCGAAATTCGGTTACGCCGCCGGCCACCAGCGTGCTTTGAATGGCCCCCTTGGTCCAGGCCGCATAGGCTTCCAGTTTGTCAGGATGGATATTCCACTTAAGGCAATAAAGCACCATTTTTAAACTCTCCTTTCAAATAGTTGAGGCCAACTTGACTACAAAAACGCCGGTACACCAGGAAATCTGCCGGAAGGTGATCTCTAGACCGGTTCCGGCGCAGGCCGCTATCGTTTCATCGGCGGCCCAGTAATACTCATCCTCGTCCCACGACTCCGCGCCCGACTGCCGGCGGGCTTCAGCGGTGGGAAAGGCCACGTCACCGACGACGATCACCCCCTGCTCGACCAGATGATGGGTCGCCAGCCGTTGCAGCAGGCTGATCTTTGTCTCCAGATCAAACTCGTGCAGCACAAAGTTCGCCACGATCCGATCGAAGCGCTGCTGCAAGGTCTCCGGCCACTCGGCCGTCAAGTCCATCTGGATCAACCTGACCTGTGGGATTTTGGCCTGCGCAATCGCCAGCATGGCCGGAGAGAAATCCACCCCCCAGACCTCGCAGCTTAGCGCCACAAACTGCTGGGCCAGGTTGCCGGTGCCGATACCCAATTCCAGGACGCACATACCGGCCTCGACCCCGGCAGCGCGGACGACTTCGGCGATAACCAGGTCGTAGCTGGCGAAAATGCCTTTGTCGGTCTGCACCGATTGATCGTAGCGTTCCGCCCATCGCTCAAAGATGGCGAGACGATCATTTTCGGGCATATTTCTCTTTTGAGATCATAGTATTGGCGAATTTATGTTCACCATAATCATTGATAAGGAAAAACGTGTAGAGATAAAGGACACAGTCGGCCAGGGCAAGCGCCAACACAAACACCGGTGTGCGGATGGTCGAGCCTGAGGTATCGAGGGTGATTAGTTGCGTGCCGAAGATAAACTGAGAATGACGCTGTTGAAGCCTAATAGCCAGGTAGAGATGGTTCACAGCCGATCTTTCAGCATATCGGCCCGGTCGGAGAAATACTGCCATAGATGTATGTAATCGTCTTTGTCGAAATGTTGTGAGTTTATCATTGAGTAGTCAAATGTCTCATTATGTTTTGTAAGAAGCTGTTTAAAAAGTAGCGGCTATCGGCCAGTTGAGGTAAAAGTTGATGTGTGAACAAACAACCATACCCAACCGATATGACCGATAGCCAGTGGGATATTATCCAGCCAATGATCCCACCGGCCAAATCAGGCGGACGACCCCGCAGTCTGGATATGCGGCAGGTCATCAATGCTATCCTTTACATTGTCGTGGGTGGCATCCAATGGCGGATGCTGCCCAAAGAATATCCGAAATGGCAAAGTGTGTACTATTACTTCAAAACGTGGCGTGACGATGGCACCTGGCAACGGATCCACGACACTCTCAGAGCCGAAGTGCGCCGCAAAAAGGGACGACACAAACACCCAACGGCGGGCAGCCTGGATAGCCAAAGTGTCAAAACTGGTACCACACCGCAGGGGGTGCGAGGTTTTGACGGCGGCAAACTAATCACGGGTCGAAAACGGCACATCCTGGTTGATACCTGTGGTTTCCTGTTGGCGGTGCTGGTCACCTCGGCGGCAGTTCAGGATCGAGATGGCGCCCGCTTGCTGTTACAGAAGCTGGTCGGTTTCTGCAAAAAGCTGCGGCTGATCTGGGTTGATGGCGGCTATCGAGGCCCGTTAATTGACTGGGTGGCTGAAAATTTCTCCTTTCGGCTCAAACCTGTGTTGCGTCCCGAAGGGCAAAAAGGCTTTGTCCTGCTGGCCCGACGTTGGGTCGTTGAAATAGTCTGAACGCAAATGACAAAAACGAATATGCTCGCTTTCTGAAGTGGTCGGAATAACATAACGGATTTCAACGTCACCATCGTTGACAATGACACGGTCAATTAACAACTCAATCAACTGACGCTTTTGCTCAAAAGTTGCCTGGGCTAAACTGGCCTGGATCCGCTGGCAGAAGCCTTCCACAGACTTGACCAGGCTAGCAACCTCAGTCTGACGGTTCGCCTGGGTCGTCAACTGGTCTTCCTGGCGATGGAAGGCTTCAAGGTGTTGTTCCAGATCGCTGCGCCGGCGTTGGTACTCGGCCAGAGGGATAACCCCATTGAGATAAGCCTCGGTCAAGCGATCCAGCTGCTGTTGAAGCTGGGTCTGACCTCGGCGCAGGCTCTCCCGGCGGGCCTGGAGTTCTTGGGGCAACCAATGTCCGCCATAGGCGCGTTCCAGAGCGTGGGTCAGGCTCTGAGGATGCATAATGACATCACACAGGTCTTGCCAGACCAGGTTATCGAGCTGTTGGGCCGGGCTGTAACGGGATTGGCACTTCTCCGCTTTGCGACTACGGATGGGATTACCCTTGGCCCCGCAGAGATAATAGCTGCATCCGCCGCGAAGTTTGCGGGCAATACAAGCGGATTGGCAGCGGCCACAACTGACCAGGGCACGCAGCAAGTAATCGTGAGCGGTATTGTTGCGCTTGGCAAAACTCTGATTTTGGGCTAATCTGGCCTGAACCCGATCAAACTGTTCCTGATTGACCAGCGCCGGGATGGTGGCGACCAGGATCCACTCGTCCGGCGGCAATTCAATCGGCGTCTGATGGGGCTGGCCCAGGGGATGGGTCGCGGAGCGGCGCACTTGGGCAGACCGGTAGCGATAGCGCCGGGCATAGACCTGCCCCAGGTAAGCGGGCTGACGTAAAATGCCGCGCAAAGTGGCGGTGCTCCAAATTTTCTGGCCGCTCGGGCTAGGTATGCCCTGCTTTTGCAAATAAGTAGCCAGGCTCTGCAGGCTGTAGTTGCCCTGGGCATAAAGGGCGAAGATTTCACGAACGACCGCCGCTTCGCTCTCCTCAATCCAGACCCCGGCTGGATCACGCGGTCGGTCGGGGTCGAGCCGGTAGCCGTAGGGGGGGCGGGTCCAGGGCAGCAGGGTCCCCGCCTGGTATTTGGCCAGGCGACCGCGCCGCATCCGGTCCGTAATCAAGGTCCGCTCGTATTCGGCCACGGCCCCCCGAATTTGTAGCAGGAGTTGATCGTGGGGGTCTTGGCTCATCGGACGATCCAGAAATTCGACCTGGCAACCAAAACGAGCGAACTCTTCCAACAGGATCATTTGTTGGACATAGTTGCGGGCCAGACGGTCGGGATGGGTCAGCAGCAAGCGCTCGACTTCACCCCAGCGCACCGCATCACGGAGTTTGTCCAGACCGGGTCGGTTCAAATTGGCTCCGCTGCGACCGTCATCCCGAAAGATATGGTCATCGGCTAACTGCCACCCTTGAGCCTCAATGTGGGCCTGCAGACGTTGTAGTTGTTGCTCAATAGTTTGGGCTTGCACCTGGTTCAGGGTCGATACCCTGGCATAGACAGCGACTTGCATCATCATCGACGACCTCCTGAGTCGGATTTGGGTTGGTATGGGACGGCAGTGGAATGTTCACCGAAAGCGGTTCGCTCCACTGGAGCAGCAATTGATAAGCTCGATCCCAGCGCTGCTGGCCGTCTAGTTTTGGATTGGTTTGGCGACGAATGCGCCAGTGGCGTTTCACAGGTTCCTCCTAAATGAATAGAATCATTAGAAGGATACTCTGTTTTCGCCGCGTCGTTCTGACGACGTTCGTAAAGTCCGATCCGAGACCACCCCAATTGGAGTTGCGCAAATCGACTCAGACAAAATTTGTCATTTGTGATCATACCATTGAACGTACCTTTGCCTGGCTGGGTTACCATCGTCGCTTGTCGAAAGATTATGAGCGCCTACCTCAAAGCAGTGAGGCTTTCATTTACATTGCTATGACCCGTCTTTTGCTACGTAGGCTCGCTCCTAACTGACCTTTTAAAACAGCTTCTAAGAGTGACAGTAGTTAAACCGATACCAGAATAGTGTAACCACCATCAATATGTTCCAAGTCTGTGTTGGGAATCTTTGATGATTTCGAAGGATGCTTGTCTTTCTCCTGAGTGATAGTAAATACCCAGGCCTCACCCTTCTCAGCATCTTTAGGCACCGTTAATGTAATATCAACATTCTCTATCACTCCAGGCTTAAAAATCGCTTGTATATTTTTCCCCGGCTCTACATGCCGCATAGATGCCATAATGCTTTCAAATGGTCTCTTCGAAGGAACAAGACTTCTCCTTCTATCTTTGCTCTGGGATAGTGGTGAGAGCAATGTTGAATCCACCCGATCTTGGCGGATCACGATATACCTTTTTGACACTTCTTTATTTTTTCTTTTGGAAATCCCTGCTTTGAGCCTGAATTGGATGGACTCACCTGGTGCAGCCTCAAGTAAGGATACGTTCCGCTGGGTCACATGTCGATCTTCCTTGTAATTAAACTCGTTTCCCTGAGGGATACGGTCAAACAGGTTGTAGCAATTGACTAAAATACATCGGAGTATTGAACTACCGTGTTCTGAGGGACTCCAAGGCTGCGAAGATATAAAAGTTTGAGACGAAAAAGCCTGGATACTCTCAACTACAACGGGATCACCGATTGGCATGTAACTGTCCCACTCGGCGACACTCGGTGCCCGAGAATAGAACTTAACCCACACATGGGGGGCAGCGCGTTGGCCCAGATTATCGATCTTCACAGTGACATAATACTCCTTGTTCAGTTCTAAATTAGAATAGTTGAGAATAGGTCCATCCAATGTTTCCTTGAAACTAATTGCCGGGCTAGACCAGGGGTGGTCTGGAGGACCATCTTCAATAGAGAGATATTCACTATAGGGCTTGAATTTTTTCTTGCTTCCTCTATCGGCTGGCATTTTAGTAACCTCCCTGCAAATAGGTTTCAATGTTGATTTGATCTGGGTCGAAGCCAGCGATATTCGCCGGCCAACATTTCCAGCCAAATCCCCGGTCACCATCAAGATTGAAATCGATGTCGGCCATAGCCAGGTTATCCAGAGGAGACAAATCGGCAACGTTTCGACCCAGGCGAAAGGCCTTGGCAACAAGAATAGCTCCCAGGTCGGGCGCTCCGCCAAGTGGGGTCCGGTTTGAGGATGCACAGAGTTCCTTGTTCAGTTCTTCGGTATATGTGGCATCTGGTTCGGGTACTTGAGGTTGAAACGGCCTTCGACAGCCAATATACCGCCTTACCATTTCACTGATGTCGGTCAAATTATCATCGGTGCTCTCAATGAAAACAGACGGAAAGTCATTTTCTCGGTAGAGAGAAACAATAGTCTCTGGAGCTTCCGTAGGTGTGTCAGGATACGCCAGGTGATGGTCTCCTGGTGGAACAGGAGTGGGGAAGAATATAGGTCCGGGATTTCCGTTTTCGTCAGGCCATATAGGTGCGTTGCGTTTATGTGGATATGGGTGTGGACAATCTGCTGAATACTGTCCCAGTAGCCGAAAATCAGTAAAGTCCGCGTCAAAAATTTCGTCCCAAAATGGGATGATGTATCCTTGTCTGACCAACAATAATCGAGCCATTTCATGCAAGTCCCATATCAATAACCTGATGGTGTAGAGCCAATACCTGACCGGGAAGGTCGCTATATCAGCGGCTAATGCCTGGGGAAGATGCAGTAGTTCTATGACCGTTTCTATGGACCAAGATATACGCGCCACAATTGCAGTAAAAATATCATTCCAATCAGCATCAGGGTCCCCTTCAGCCGGCATAACCGGTGCATCCTCCAATAGATTGTCAATCGCCGGAAAGACTTGTGGCTCTTCAGGTGGTGGTGGTGAGGTACGCCCTTGCGAGGTCTGGAGTTTCAGTAACTCCAAATAGTACCGGAACAGGCTCTCCAACTCGGTGACAGTTAGCATCTCAGGGTACTCGTTAGCATCAAAGCTTTCCCCAAGTGCTTCACTTAACAACCTGGCAATTCTTTCAAATTGGCTGTCATCCAGTTCCATCACCTGGTGCAGTTCTGAAAGAGCATACTGGATTCCCCCGCCAAACTCCGGTTCAAACTCAACTACCGTACCAATTCCTGGTTGGTACATGTTCCAGGCCCATGTGTCCATAATATTCTCGCCCAGCAGATGCCTGTGCCATTGGGTTCGGTAAGGCCCACCGCAAAACGTGTTAACGTAAGGGTGCCCCACAACATCGGTGGCAATATGGGTTAAATAACCAATCACATAGGCTTCAAGCATCTCAATTTCTTCTGCCGAATTAGTAGCTTCCTGCGCTTTGACCAGAAGATTCTGAGCGAATAATCCGGTATTTCGATGATGAAGTAGATCAAACCAGTACCATTCTGATTCGGGCCTACCGTAGGCAAGCCTCATCTCAAACCAGGCAGCGGCATCTACATTTGTCGCCATGATGCCCAATAACACTGTATGCAACAGGCCTTTAATTCGATCAATCGTTTCTTCCGCCGCTTCAGTCAAGCCTCCGGTAAAGAAATTCTCTAATTCGTCGTAGTCATCTTGCAGCGGTTCAAGTATCTCATAGATCTCTTTAAATGGTTCCAGCGTTCGATAAGCAAGATAAAGAGAATTTTGTATGGCCCGCAGTTCAGGATTTTCATAAAAAGAGACAAAAAACAAGTCTGGCCCAAGTGCTCCCCACTGGGCTGCTGTTAAGTTGCGTTCATTCTGCAAGAAACTAAACCGATCCTCATCAATTTCGAGGAGCTTATCAATTGTATTTCTCAATGTTATCAGATGTATTCCAAAATGTGGCATTCTGCACCTCACTTTTGTGTATCAGATGATTTACTGCTTTTGCCAACTTGTTGCCGAGTTACATTGCCAACAATTCCCACACCGGGTTCGACCATAGTACCTGGTGGGTCACCGGGGCCATTATCTTGGGCTTCCTCATCGCGGCAGTTCGCATAACTTGACAAGAAAGCTGAAAGTGAAATAAGCAGCAGCAATGCGATAAGACACGCTATCAACGCGCCTGATAGTGGTACTAGGCCCACAAGATCACCAACGGCAGGGACTAGTGCCGCCACCGCTGCGGTTACGAAACCTGCTACGGCAATACCCATCAAAACGCGGAGTGCACCAAAATGAGCATTTATCGAGACGGTGCTGCATTGTGACGGGCTGTTTTCCTGATCTCGGCATGTTTGGTAGGCCTGGAAGGCACTTTCAATGGCATTAATCATAGCTAGTGCCCCGGCTGCGGCGATAGCAGCTCCGACCAAAATGACCGCATCCCATGGAGCTGGAATGAGTAGGCTTACCAAAGCAGCAGCAATGGCGGCCACTATCAAGGCAGCCATTACTGCCATCAGTGTGATAACATTATTGAGATTACAGTTCATAGATGACCTCCGATCCCAGTTTTCAAATAAAAATGCTCACATAATTCAATATTTGGATTTACGATAACCGAACCGCCCAACGCCCAAAATTTAGCCGATTGCGGGCCAGCAAAACCAACCTCAAAGCAAAGGCAACTTCACAGGCGCAACCTACCTCAAAAAAAGCCAGGGTAGCAATTCGGCTACAATTTTATTGTTGGGCGGCAGCTACGGATTAAAACCACCGCCGATTGCACAACCAACACCGCCATACGTTTTTACAGTCTGACGAGTTGTTGGGCGGCCTTGTGCGAATTTTTTTAACGCTGTTTGAGAGATTATTGTCCTGCCCGTTCACTCAGTTGTTCCAGAAATAATACTCCTGAGATCGTCCGCTTCACTCTGCAGGTCCTTGAAATAATCGGTCTCGGTGATCTCGGCCACCTTTTTTTTCTGGCGAGTTTCGTCCAACACAATTTTCAATTCTTCGACCTGCTGTTTCAATTTCTCTTCGCGCAAGCGGACTTCACGCGCCATTTTTTGGAATACCCGCGCCAACCGCCCCAGGGCGTCATCCCGTTTGGCCAACTCATCCAAAGCGGAAGGTTCAAATCTATCCTCTTCAACAGCAGCGGCGGCGCCCATCACTACGTTTACCTGTTCCAGGTAATCCCATAATGACTGTAGGGTCTCGCGCAATTTGGCTGTCATCGCATTGAAAGCATTGCCCAAAATGCCGATTTCGTCTTCCGTGGTGACTTCGGCCTGGGCAGCCAGATCGCCGGCCTGGATTTGTTGAGCCGTAACCGTCAGTCTCACGATTGGACGAGCAATATCCCGGCCAATTAGCCAGGCTAAAAAGAGTCCGGCCAGCAGAACAATGATGGTCCCGGCCATTGAGGCGACTTGGGAAGTGCTCAACTGCTCCTGGCCGTGATTGAGTTCGGATTGCAGGAACTCTTGCTGAAGCATCGTTTCCTCTTCCAGAATCTGCATCAGCCTATCTGCCAGGGGGACGGCCTCGGCGCGGAATAGATACAAATCCTCACGGCTGTGTTCGCCCTCCACTGCTGCGAACATTTTCTCGGGAAAAGTCAGGAAAGTTTCACGCGCCGTTTCGATATTTGCCAGGTTTTCCGATTGGCTTGGTGAGAGCAGGGCGCTTTTCTGGCTAAGGGTCTCCCAGGCCTGTCTATTGGCCTCAAAATTAGCCGTATATTCAAATTTGAAACTGG
>BOKF01000073.1 GCA_016860845.1 Chloroflexota bacterium | reverse complement strand
GTTTTGTTGACATGGTTTGGGCTGACCTCATTTCTATCGAAGAGATAGCTATTTTATCACTGTTCGTTCATTCGCCTACTTCATACCACTACATTTAGTAGGTGTTACGGAAATTACCGAAGAACCAGAAAAATCTGATTTGTATGTTGTCACTGAAGGAGGACCAAGTATTGGGGGTGGAAATGCCTTGCTTTGGCGTCACGGCACTGACAATTGGGAAATTTTAACTAGAAGTATTACCCGTTTGCCAGTTTCTTGGTTACTTGTTACCTATTCAAATAATGAACCAAGCCTCTATACAAGTATTGCAACACGAGGAATTCTTCGAAGTGACAACAACGGCAAAAGTTGGGAATTGATCAATAGTGGGCTTGGATCTTACGATATTCGTGTACTAATGGCTGATCCTCTGAATCCAGAAGTTATTTATGCTGGTGCTGGTGACAAACAAGGCATATTTGAAAGTCGAAATGGTGGCACTACTTGGGAAGAGAGTAAAGGGACTGAATTGTCTGGTGTATCAGTTCTGTCAATGGTTTACTCACCCTATGAAGGAGGCATTTTTTTTGCCGGAACGGAAGATGGCCTCATCCTAGTTCGTAAACGCAATGAGCCCGCCTGGCGAGTAGGGTTAGCCTATCCTGGGGTTGGAGCTATTGAGCATATGGCGACGGAACCTAAAGAAGGAAGCCATATTTATGTGGGGACTCGCAATGGCAATGTTTTAATCTCACTAAATGGCGGTACTGATTGGGTCTTTTCAAAGAAAATTTATGGTGTTTTTGGCATAAACGCGATCGCAGTAGTTCCGGCGAAGCCAAGTGTTGTTTATCTAAGTACGTTTGGCGTTGGGGGTAACATCGTGTGGAAAAGCGAAGATAGCGGTCAGACTTGGGAAAATGTACCAAATGATAAATTTTCCAGGGAAGAAATAAATCCCCTGCCATGTGCCCAGATTGAGGCGGCCGGCGGTGATGGGGATAGTCAAAAAGCTGCCCAGCAGGGAGGCCTTGAGATGAGCGGGCATGTCGTCCGGCCCTTCGAAAGTGTGACGATAGTAAGGTGCGTTTTCAGGGGCGAGGTGGTTGAAATACCTTTCAAAATCAGCGCGTACGGTTGGATCGGCATTTTCGTTGAGGGTCAGGCTGGCCGAGGTGTGATGGAGGAAAATGTGAGCCAGTCCAATCTTAATCTTTTTAATATCCGGCGCGTTGGCTTCGACCAGATGAGTAATCACGTGAAAACCACGCCGGAACGGCGGCAGACGGGAAGTTGTTTGAGACCACATACTGCAAATTTTAGCATGCCCACGTCTCTCTAACAATTGTCCCCCGGCCCGTTTTAGGCTAAGCAGGAGAAAAGTGCCAGTCACCTGAGTAGCAACGAATAATTTTATGTTACTCCGTTTGACAATCCCTCCCGACCAGAATATAATTCAGCTTCGTGTGTGCCCCCAGGAATCGGGCGCACTCATTTTTTGTTATAGCAGCAATTTCATCCGGGGAGACTTGAAGAATGTACGCAGTTATCGAAAGCGGCAGCAAACAATATCGCGTGGCTGAAGGCGATGTGATTGAAGTAGAATCACTGCCTGTTGAAGCAGGTAAGGAAGTGGAACTGGAGCGCGTCTTAATGGTATCCGGCGACGGCGGGATTAAGGTTGGCGTACCGACGATTGAAGGTGCAAAGGTTACAGCTACCGTTCAAAGCCACGGGCGCGGTAAAAAAGTCATTGTTTACAAGCATAAGAAAAATTACCACAAGAAGCAGGGGCACCGGCAAAACTTCACCCGCTTGCACATTGATAAAATAATCAGCTAAAAGGAGCATTACCATGGCGCATAAAAAAGGTGGCGGGTCCAGCCGCAACGGTCGTGATAGCGCAGGCCAACGACTTGGAGTTAAGAAGTTCGGCGGTGAAGCAGTCCGCTCCGGCAATATTATCGTGCGGCAGCATGGCACCAAATTTTACCCGGGCCTCAACGTGGGACTGGGCCGCGATTATACCCTGTTTGCTACGGCTGACGGCTTTGTAAAGTTTGAACATATCAGCCGCGATAAAAAGCGCGTCAGCGTTTATCCCGAAGCCGTGCAGCAGGAAAGTCAGGTTAAATAATTTCGTCTATCGCGTTCCCTCTCATTCCCAAACCGAGTTGGCGAATGAGAGAGAGGAACGAGACAGGCTAAAGAAAGGTCTTGTGATGAAAAAAGGTCTTCATCCTCAATATTATCCTAACGCTCAGGTGATTTGTTCGTGTGGCAATACCTGGACGACCGGCTCGACCCAGCCGGTGATTCGTACCGATGTTTGTTCAGCCTGTCACCCCTTCTTCACCGGCGAGCAGCGCATTGTTGACACGGCGGGTCAGGTAGACCGCTTTATGAAGCGCCTGGATCGCTACGGTTCACACCAAGCCGATGTGGTCAAACGCCAGGCAGAGCAGCAGAAGAAGTTGGAACAGCGCTTCTTGAAACAGCAGTTGGCGGCGCTTGATTTGAACAGCCAGACCCACCAAATTTTACACGACGCCAACATCATCACGGTGGGTGATTTGATCAAAAAAGTAGAAAAAGACAAAGCGGGTCTGCTCGCTCTGGAAGGCTTTAATCGTAAAGCTCTTGAAGAAGTTGAGGCCAAACTGGCTGAAGCCAGGACAACCTATTTTGCCGAAGCATAGGCAGAGATTTTCAGCATCAAACTGTTATTGATTTAAAATTTTGGGCAGACCATCTTGACGGGTCTGCCCATTTTTTTGGGAAGTGACGGTATGTATCATCGTTATGATGGCGGCTGGATTGAATTGATCTGTGGCAGCATGTTCAGCGGTAAAACCGAGGAGCTTATCCGGCGGCTGGTGCGAGCCGAAATTGCCCGGCAAAAGGTGCAGGTGTTTAAACCGGCGCTGGACAATCGCTATAAAGTTAACAAAGTCAGCTCTCACAGCGGCAAGTACTACGAAGCAACGGTCGTGGAAAATGCCGCTCAAATCAACACTCTTCTCGACGAGGATGTTGACGTCGTCGCTATTGATGAGGTTCAGTTTTTTGATTGGACGATTGCCGAACTGTGCGAGCGGTTAGCCAACCAGGGGCTGCGGGTGATCCTGGCCGGGTTGGATATGGATTTCCGGGGCGAACCCTTTGGCCCCATGCCTTTACTCATGGCTCAGGCCGAACAAGTGGACAAACTCCAGGCTATTTGCATGATCTGCGGCGCACCGGCCAGCCGGACGCAGCGTTTGATTGATGGACGGCCGGCCAATTACGACGACCCGGTGATTATGGTTGGGGCCAGCGAGGTGTATGAGGCGCGCTGCCGCCAGCACCACGAAGTACCCAGGAATAAGATCGGGTAGTAGTCAATAGCCAGTAGTCAGCCGTGAGTAACAAAGTGCAGGTCTGACTACTGGCTACTGACCTCTAATTTATCTCGTCTGCGGCGGGACGGGCTTCCAGGGTCATTTCAACCGTTTGCTGTTTGCCGTTGCGGATAATTGTGAGCGTAATCGTCTTGCCGACATCTCCCCGGCGGGCCAGAAATGAGATCAAATCGTCGAATGTTTTGATCTCTTCATCTTCAATCGCAATAATCACATCTCCCCCAATTGTCACATCAAGACCGCTTTCCAGGGTAAAATCACGCGTGCCGCTGCGCAAGCCAGCCTTATCCGCCGGGCTGCCGGAGATAATGGTCCCGACCAAGGCTCCACTTGCCTGAGGTAATTTCATCTCTTCGGCTATTTCCGGGGTCACGCTGGTCCCCTGGAAGCCAATCCAGGCGTGTTCATACTTGCCTGTTTCAATCAAACTCGGCACAACCCGCTTCACCAAATTGGCGGGGATGGCAAAGCCAACGCCCAGGAAACTCCGCTCGCCCAGGGCCGTACGGCGCGGCACAATTGCGGTGTTGACCCCAATCACCTCACCCTGTGAATTCAACAATGGCCCGCCGGAATTGCCGGGGTTGATGGCGGCATCGGTTTGAACAATTTCAGGAATGCGAAATGTGCCTGTTTCGGTGGGGAGGCTGCGTTTCAGGGCGCTGACGATGCCGGTGGTTAACGTGCCAGACAGGCCAAAGGGGTTGCCAATGGCTACAGCCCGCTGGCCGACATGTAACTGGTCGGAGTCGCCCCAGGCGACCGGACGTAAATACTCCGCCGGCACATCCACTTTGACCACGGCCAGGTCACTATCGGGATCTGTCCCAATCACCTCGGCCCCGGCCGAGGAACCATCATAAAATGTTACTTCAACTTTGGTTGCATCGGCAATAACATGGTTATTGGTGATAATATGCCCCTGTTGGTCATAAATAAATCCTGACCCCTGACCCTGGGTGGGGAATAGATCCTCTGGCGTGCCGGCGACAGCTTGATCTTCAACCGTGACGACAATATTGACTACGGAAGGATTGACCCGGTCATATAAGTTGATTAGTAGTAATTCTTCGGCGTCAGCTTCGGCAATAGCCTCCGGGGGAAGAGGGGTTGGCGGGGGAACCGTCGGCGGAGTTTGCAGGCCAACCTGAGTTTCTTTTAACTCGGCGCCCGATTCCGGTTGGGTCTTGGTTTCGGCGGCTTGAGTTGGTTGGGACTCGTCACCGGTTAATGAGAGCGACGAAAACAGCGGGGAGAGGTTACAAGCGGACAAGACAAAAATCAGTAAACTCGCTACAATAAGACGCGGTTGAGACAAAGGGTCCTCCTGCCAAAATATAGCGATAGCAGGTAGCAAATTGCTACCTGCTACCTTTAGTCTGTGTGGGTTTCTATAGTTATACCACAAGAAAACAAAATGTAAATAGCCAAACCGATTCTTAATCGTTCCGCCGGCCCATACCGACCAGGATAAAGATCCAGCGGGCCAATTCAAGCAGAGCGGCAATGGCCGCGACGACATATGTCCAGGCGGCGGCATTAAGCACACTGCTCACGCCTGATAATTCGCGCTGGTCAACAATACTGTACTGATAGAGCAGTTTTTTCGCCCTAGCGCTGGCGTCTAACTCTACCGGCAGAGTGATGACCGCAAAAAGCGCCACCAGGGCATACAAACCGACGCCAAACCAGGCCAGGGCCAGGCCCAGGCTGCTCAAGCGGAAGAGCATTTCCAAAAAAATACCGCTTATAATAATGAGGGGTCCCAACCAACTGCCAAATTGCACCGCTGGAACCATAAAGCTGCGTAATTGCAGGGGCACATAACCGGTAGCGTGCTGCAACGCATGTCCGGCTTCGTGGGCCGCTACCCCAACCGCCGAGACCGACGGCACGCGAGCCACCTCAGGTGAGAGACGCAGTGTGCGGGTACGTGGGTCGTAATGGTCGCTCAAGAACCCCTGGGTCTCTTCAACGGTGACATCCTGCAAACCATTTGTATCCAAAATCTGGCGGGCCACCTGTGCGCCGGTCAAGCCGCGCATCGTCCGCACCTGGGCATACTGATTAAATTTACTTTTGACCATCATTTGAACAATAAAGCCCAAAATCAGCGCCGGGAGCAAAAAACACAAGAAAGTTGAGTCGTAGAAAAACATAGCTTCTGCCTCCAAATTCCTAGATATTATTGATTGTAGCTGAATTATGTTAGAAATAAATTAGACCCGCGAAAACTCTTTAAATCTCCTTCCCCTCAATTTTAGGCAAAAAGAAAATAGCCGGAATAGCCAGCAGGGAAATGAGCGCCGCCGCTAAAAAAGCAGCGTGCAGCCCCCAATAATCGCCCATCAGCCCGATGGCAAAAGCAGACACAGGCCGGATCAGAAAAGAAAGAGAGATGAATATCCCATTCGCCATGGCTCGATTGTTGGGCAAATGTTCCTGGGCCATAGCCAGCATGACCGGCGTGGTTGACAGGGAGGTAAAACCCAGGGCCAGCAAAATGGGTACAAAGAGCCAACCTTGCACGTAAAGAAATAACAACATCAAAATCGAAGCGCTGCTCGTGGCGGCCAACAAAATGACTCGCCGTCCCACCCGATCGCTGAAAGTGCCGCTGAACAAAACCCCGGCGACCCCGGCCAGTTCCCACAGCGAAAGCGCCGCCCCGGCCAGCCATAAGCTCGCCCCCTGGCTGTCCATAAAGGTGGGCAGATAGACGGCTAAGCCGGTCAGCATAAACTCGCGCGGAAACAGGAAAGCCAGCATGGGCACAAATAGCCGCCGGGCTACGGGCCAGACCGTCCGCAGATCTTGCCGCTGGTCGGACCGGGCGGGAATATGATGCAAGCGCCAGTATAAGATGAGCGAAGCCGCCCAGCCCAGCAGCATGATGCGGTAAAAGTTATCCAAACTCCACCACGAAACCACCCACACCGCCAGCAGCGGGCCGATGGCCCGGCCCAATTCGCCCCCGGCCATAAAGAAACTCATCCCCTTCCCCAGCCGGCTGCCGGAGATACGTCCGACCATAGCCGGAGCGGGCGCGTGAAAAGCGGCCGTACTCGCCCCGGCCACAAACAACACAATGGCGAGAGCGAGATAGTTGGGCACAATTCCCAGCAGACTCATCGCCGTGGCAGTTACGGCCGGAGCCAAAATCACAAAGTAACGCACGCTGAGAATGTCGGCCATGTAGCCGATAAAAGGATTGAGCAGGGCGGGCGTCTGGATAAAGAGCTGCAGCGCCCCCGCCTGAGCCAGTGACAGGGATAATTTATCAATGAGCAGGGGCAGGAGCGGGGCTAAAAACGCCGGGTAGGTATCATGCACAAAATGTCCCCCGACAATGGTCAAAACCTGCCCGGTTTGAAATTCTCCTTCTACGGTTGGTGCGATCGGCTCGGTTCGAATCTGAGGCGCCATCAAGTTCCCCCTTTTGCAGGAAATGGTATGAGTTGGTAGGTTGCTCGGCTTGATTATAGGCAATAAAATGGATTTGAGCCATTTAATCTTTAACGAGTTTGACACCATTTTGGCTATCTACTAAAATACCTCTAACCTCTACCAGTAAAGGAGTTTCGACGGCTGCGCCGCATGCATTTTGGGCGTATTAACGAAACTCTGCCTGACCCCGGCAAGATTCTTAGGTGAGTCTAAGTCAAATTGACCACTTCGCCCGTCACAATATTCTGCGGACGGGCTTTCTTGTATTCCACCTTTTGGATGCGCAATCTAAGTTTTACAGAGGAGTTGACCTTATGAGCAACCTAGTGAAGAATTCCCTCGGTACCCGTGCCAAGTTTAATACCGGCCATGGCGAAGCCACCATGTATCGCCTGGACAAACTGGACAAAGATGTCTCCCACCTGCCTTTTTCGATCAAAGTGCTGCTGGAAGCGGTTCTGCGCGAGGTGGACGGCTATGTTGTGACCGAGGCCGATGTACACAAGCTGACCCACTGGACTGCCACCACCCTGACCGCCGCCGAGATTCCCTTCAAACCGGCCCGGGTAATTTTGCAGGACTTCACCGGCGTGCCCGCCGTGGTGGATTTGGCCGCGATGCGCTCGGCTATGGCCCGCATGGGCGGCGACCCGCAAAAAATCAACCCGGTCGTGCCGGTCAATCTGGTCATTGACCACTCGGTGCAGGTGGATGTGTTTGGCCAATCCATTGCCCTGGAGCGCAACGCCGAAATTGAGTTCGAGCGCAACCGCGAGCGCTACGAATTCCTGCGCTGGGGCCAAAAAGCCTTCAACAATTTTGCAGTCGTGCCGCCGGCCAGCGGCATTGTCCATCAGGTCAACCTGGAATATATCGCCCGCGTGGTCTGGACGCGCCCGGAAGAAGACAGCCTCGTCGTCTACCCCGACAGCCTGGTTGGCACCGACAGCCACACCACTATGATCAACGGCCTGGGCGTGGTCGGCTGGGGCGTGGGTGGGATCGAAGCCGAAGCGGTCATGCTGGCCCAGCCGATTTACATGCTCATCCCGGAGGTGGTCGGCTTTAAGCTGACCGGCCAACTGCGCGAGGGCGTCACCGCCACCGACCTGACTTTGACCGTGACCCAGATGCTGCGCCAAAAAGGCGTCGTCGGCAAATTTGTCGAATTTTACGGCCCCGGCCTCAGCCAGATGACCCTGCCGGATCGAGCAACCATCGCCAATATGGCTCCTGAATATGGGGCGACGATGGGCTTTTTCCCGGTGGACCAGGAGTCGCTCAACTACCTGCGCCGCACCGGCCGGCCCGCCGAGTTGGTTGAACTGGTCGAACGCTACACCAAAGAGCAGGGCCTCTTCCGCACCGACGCCACGCCCGATCCCACCTTCACCGACACGCTCAGCCTCGATTTGAGCGAAGTCGTGCCCAGTATGGCCGGCCCCAAGCGGCCCCAGGACCGGGTGTCGCTGGCCGATATGAAAACGACCTTCCAGACCGCCCTGACCCATCCGATTGGGACGCAGGGCTACGGCCTGGACCAGAAAGCGCTGCAGCGCAAAGGCGTGGTTAAATCTGATGGCGCGGCGCAGCGGGAAATTACCCACGGCGCGGTAGTGCTGGCCTCGATTACCTCTTGCACCAACACCAGCAACCCTTCGGTCATGCTGGGCGCCGGTATTCTGGCCAAAAAGGCGGTCGAGCGCGGTCTGCGTGTGCCTGGTTATGTGAAGACCAGCTTGGCTCCCGGCTCTAAGGTCGTGACCGATTATTTAAATGAGGCCGGCTTGACCCCCTATCTGGAAGCGCTAGGTTTCCACACCGTCGGCTATGGCTGCACGACCTGCATCGGCAACAGCGGCCCGCTGCCCCCGCCCGTTGTGGATGCGATTACGACCGGCGACCTGGTGGTTTCCGGCGTGCTCAGCGGCAACCGCAACTTTGAGGGACGGATTCACCCCTATATCAAGGCCAACTATTTGGCCTCGCCGCCGCTAGTGGTCGCCTACGCCCTGGCCGGGACGACCAATATTGATTTGACCACGGAACCCATCGGCCTGGACAAAGCCGGCGAGCCGGTCTACCTGAAAGACATCTGGCCGACCCAGGCCGAAGTTGCCGCCGAATATGACAAGGCGCTCAACCCGGAAACCTTTCACAAGGAATACACCGGCATTGAGCACAGCAACCCCAAATGGAACGCCATTCCCGTGCCCGAAGGTGCGCTGTACGCCTGGAATGAGTGGTCAACCTATATCCAGGAGCCGCCCTTTTTTGTTGACCTTAGCACGGAGGTGCTGCCCATCCAGCCGATTATGAGCGCCAAAACACTGGTCAAGGTGGGCGACTCTGTGACCACCGACCATATCTCCCCGGCTGGTTCCATTCAGCCCAACAGCCCGGCCGGGCTGTATCTGCAGGAGCACGACGTTGCGCCCGCCGAGTTCAACTCCTACGGCTCGCGGCGCGGCAATGATCGGGTCATGACCCGCGGCACCTTTGCCAATATCCGCCTGCGCAACCAGATGGCCCCCGGCACCGAGGGCGGCTGGACGACCTACCTGTCTACCGGCGAGGTGATGCCGATTTTCAACGCCAGCGAGAAGTACAAGGCCAACGGCACGCCGCTCCTGGTTATCGCCGGCAAGGAATACGGCACCGGCTCCAGCCGCGACTGGGCGGCCAAAGGGACGTACTTGCTGGGCGTGCGGGTGGTGCTGGCCGAAAGCTTTGAGCGCATCCACCGCAGTAATCTGGTGGGGATGGGAGTTTTACCCCTGGAATTCAAACCCGGCCAGAATGCCGAGAGTCTGGGCCTGACCGGCAAAGAGAGCTACACCGTTCATATTGACGACACCCTCAAGCCGCGCCAGGATGTGCGGGTTGATGTCACCGACGAAAAGGGCGTGACCCGCACTATCGTCACCACCTGCCGGGTAGACACGCCGGTCGAGGTGGATTACTATCGTAATGGCGGTATCCTCCAGACGGTATTAAGGCATTTCTTGAAGGGCTAAAATGAACGATCGCCTGACCAACTACCCGCCTCCCCAAAAATGGGACGACTGGACCGAGTATGACCCTCAAGCCTGGCCGGAGAAAAAGTCGCGCCGCTACATGCTCATCCCGACCGTCTGCTTCAACTGTGAAAGCGCCTGCGGCCTGCTGGCTTACGTGGATAAAGAGACGCTGGAGGTGCAAAAATTTGAGGGCAACCCGCTTCACCCCGGCAGCCGGGGCCGCACCTGCGCCAAAGGACCGGCCACCCTCAACCAGATGTACGACCCCGAACGCATTCTCTACCCCCTCAAGCGCGCCGGCCAGCGCGGCGAGGGCAAGTGGGTCCGCGTGACCTGGGCTGAAGCGCTGGACGACATCGCCGGGCGGATGCGCCGGGCCATCCTGGAAGAGCGGCATAACGAAATTATGTACCACGTCGGGCGGCCTGGCTATGATGGCACAGTCGAGCGGGTCATTCAAAGCTGGGGCGTGGACGGCCACAACAGCCACACCAATATCTGTTCCTCCTCGGCCCGGCTCGGCTACTTTTTGTGGGGCGGCTTTGACCGGCCCTCGCCCGACTACGCCAACGCCCGCGTCATCCTGTTGATCAGCAGTCACCTGGAAACGGGTCACTACTTTAACCCGCACGCCCAGCGGATTATGGCAGGCAAAATGGAGGGGGCCAAACTGGTTGTGCTTGACCCGCGTTTGAGCAACACTGCTTCCTTGGCCGATCACTGGCTGCCGGCCTGGCCCGGTTCCGAAGCCGCCGTGCTGCTGGCCATCGCCAATTATCTCATTCAAAATGATCGGTACGACAAAGAGTTTGTCCGCCGCTGGGTCAATTGGGAGAGTTATCTCAAAGCCGAGCGGCCTACTGGGGAGATCACCTTTGCGAATTTTGACCAGGCGCTCAAAGAAATCTATGCTCGCTTCACCCCGGAATTCGCCGCCGAGGAAAGCGGTCTGCCCCCTGAACAGATTATCGAAGTAGCCAAGCTGGTGGCTGGCTGCCAGGGTCGGCTAGCCGCGCATATCTGGCGGGCGGCGGCCAGCGGCAATCGGGGCGGCTGGCAGGTGGCTCGCTGCCTCTTTTTTCTCAACGTGCTGACCGGCTCGGTCGGCACGAAGGGCGGGACCAGCGCTAACGCCTGGAACAAATTTGTCCCCACCCCTTTCGACACACCGCCGCCCCAAAAGAAGTGGAATGAGCTTCTTTTCCCCAAAGAATGGCCGCTGGCTCACTACGAGATGAGTTTTTTATTACCCCACTTTCTGCTCGAAGGCCGGGGCAAGCTCGATGTTTATTTCACCCGCGTTTACAACCCCGTCTGGACCAACCCGGACGGGTTCACTTGGTTCAAGGCTTTGCACGACGAGTCGCTCATTCACTGTCACATTGCCCTGACCCCCACCTGGAACGAGTCGGCCTGGTTTGCCGATTATGTTTTACCCATGGGCCACGCCGGCGAGCGCCACGACCTGATGAGCCAGGAAACCCATGCCGGCATGTGGATTGCCTTCCGCCAGCCGGTCCGCCGGGTAGCGATGGAAAAGATGGGCCAAAAAATCAAATTTACCTATGAAGCCAATCCCGGCGAAGTTTGGGAAGAGGACGAGTTCTGGCTGCAGCTCTCCTGGCGGATTGACCCGGACGGTTCGTTGGGTATCCGCCGGCACTTTGAAAGCCCTTACCGGCCCGGCGAGTGCATCACCGTAGATGAATATTATCGCTGGATTTTTGAAAACAGCGTCCCCGGCCTGGTAGATACGGCAGCTAAAGAGTTTCTTACCCCGCTGGAATATATGCGCAAGTATGGTAGCTATGAAGTAGTGCGGGAGAATTATGTACCTTATGAACAACCCGTATTTGAGCAGGGGGGACATTCTTCTCTCCCCTCTCCCGTTGGGAGAGGGGCTGGGGGAGAGGGCTTACCGGAGGGCTACACCCTTGACTCCGGGAACCGCATCTTAAAAGACGGCGACACCATTGGCGTGCTGGTGGATGGCGAGGCCAAAGTCGGCTTCGACACACCCAGCCGCAAGCTGGAATTCTACCAACCCACCATGGCTGAATGGGGCTGGCCGGAACCGGAATATACCCTGCCCCACTATCTGAAAAGCCACGTATGTCCGGACTCGATCAACCGCGCCGAAGGGGAAATGCTTTTGCTGCCGACCTTCCGCCTGCCGACCCTCATCCATACTCGTTCGGCTAATAGCCCCTGGTTATACGAAATCAGCCACAGAAATCCAGTCTGGCTGCACCCAGAAGATGCCCGGCGGATTGGGGTAGTTAGCGACGATCTCATCAAAGTTGAGGCCGAAATCGGCTATTTTGTCAGCAAGGTTTGGCTCACCGAAGGCATCCGCCCCGGCGTCATCGCCATGAGTCACCACCTGGGCCGCTGGCGGCTGACCGATACCGGCAATCTTGGCCCCGGCGCATCGGCCCTGGTCAAGTTGGAAGAAAATGGCAGCGGCGAATTTTCGATGCGCCAACTGCAGGGGGCCAAAGCTTATGAATCCACCGACCCCGACACCTCGCGCATCTGGTGGGAAGATGTCGGCGTGCCTCAAAATATCACTCACGCCGTCCACCCCGACCCGGTGAGCGGGATGCACTGCTGGCATCAAAAGGCGCTGAAAGTGAGCAAAGCTGGGCCACATGACCGGCACGGCGATATCCACGTAGATACAAACAAGTCCATGCAAATCTACCGCGAATGGCTGGCGCTCACCCGCCCCGCTCCTGGCCCTGACGGACTGCGCCGCCCGTTGTGGTTCAAAAGGCCGTTGAAGCCGGAGAAAGAATTGTATTATATCAAAGAAATCATCGAGGAGTAAGGTGTCGAAACCAAGCAGTGATATGTTCCCTTCTCTCAAAAAGCGAGCTACGCCTTCACCTGTTATTAAACTTAACACCAAACGGAGGATTGCTTTTGGCTGGTATGGCGGCAAATACTCACATTTGGATTGGTTGCTGCCTCTGCTACCCTCATGTCACCACTATTGTGAACCCTTCAGTGGTTCTGCTGCGGTTCTGCTCAACCGAGAGCCATCTCCTGTTGAAACCTACAACGATCTTGATGCTGAAGTCGCCAACTTTTTTCGGGTTTTGCGCAACGATCCCGACCGCCTTATTCGGGCCATTGGCTTGACCCCTTTTTCACGGGAAGAATTTGCCAAAGCCTGTGAAATTGATCCTGCTCTCCCCCCTCTGGAACGGGCTAGACGTTTTTATGTTCGCGCCCGCCAGGTACGCACAGGTTTAGCCCAGACCGCTAGTTTGGGACGCTGGGCCAACTGTAAAAATACCAGCCGGGCGGGAATGGGCGGCGCAGTGTCGCGCTGGTTGGGCGCGGTCCGAGATTTACCGGAGATTGCGGAGAGGTTACTGCGCGTACAAATCGAGAATAGGCCGGCAATTGAGGTGATTCAACTTTACGACTCGCCCACCACCCTTTTCTACTGTGACCCCCCTTATGTTCACTCCACACGGGGAGATAGTAACGCCTACAGTTATGAAATGTCTGACGATGAACATGGCGAATTAGCCAAGGTGTTGAACTCTGTACAAGGATTAGTAGCTGTTTCAAATTATGATTGTGATTTGATGAATGAACTCTACCCGCCTCCCCGCTGGACAAAATTTGTTAGCGAAGAACGCACTAATCACAGTACCAAAGATAAACGCGTCGAAGTTTTGTGGACAAATTATCAGCCCAATCGTTTGCTGCGCAGCTTTTGGCTCATGGAGACTCAGCCTATGCAAAATCCATCTGAAATTCTTGATCAACTTTTGAAACGCGCATCCGCCGATTTATCCAATCCTGCGGTCAAGGAAAAAGCCAGCGTGGAACGGATTGACTATGTGTCCCGGCAACTTAGAAACCGGGCTTGTGTGCGTTTGCTGATGGCATGCATGCTCGCCAAATTAGATCGTCCTAACGTTGATCCTCGTAAACCCTATACCGAAATTGGGACTGAAGACTCTTTTTCGGGGCGCACTTACGATGAGCGATACATCACCCAATTTATCAACACCAACAAATTACCACTTAACCCAACTACTGCCTTTTTGACTCCGGCCTTCCGCAATATTGATCGTCCTTTGACCATTGACTTAGAAATTATTGGCCGTCCTCGCCAACTTTATAAAGATACATTACAGTTGCTCGATGATGTGTATTCAGGCCGAGTGATGGCTGAGGATTTACTGACCGAGATCATTCGTGTGCTATTGATAATGCGCCGGGAACGAGAAGCTAGAATGGCCACCCTGCTAGCTGCGCTACAACGCACTGAAGATGTTACACCGCTTTCTTCGGAAGAAATTGTGACCCTCATTGAACAACACTTGAAGTCCAAGAATTCCAGCCGACTGCCGGTTTTGATAGTCGCTGCCGCATATCAATCGGTAGGATACAAAATAGGCGAGCGAGTCTTGCCACTCAAGAGTCACAACGCCGCCGATGAGCAAACCGGTGCAATGGGTGATATAGAAGTCTGTTTAGAGAACGATGAGCGAGTTGTAACAGCTTATGAAATGAAAACTCGCCGAGTCACTGTTGACGATATTGACCGCGCCCTACATAAAATTGCTATTGTTGATAATCGCATTCACAACTATATTTTTGTGACGACCGATGTCATTGAAGAAGGGGTAAAAAACTACGCTCAAAGCGCCTATCCCCAGACAGGCGGAACCGAAATCGCCATTCTGGATTGTTTAGGGTTTTTAAGACACTTTTTGCATTTCTTTCATCGCTCCCGGCTTCAATTCCTGGATGTTTACCAGGAATTGGTCATGGCTGAACCTGAAAGTGCCGTCAGCCAACCTTTGAAAGAGGCTTTTCTGGCCTTGCGCCAGGCTGCGGAGACAGACGAATAATTTCTTGGTTTCAAATATGCCCGATCCCCTCATCGCTGCCCTGCGTCTGCTCAGCCACTTTTGGCTGGAAGAAGTTCGCTCAGACGACCTGGCAACCATCGCTGCGCTGCCGGAACTGGCTGAAACGCTGCCCCACGTTGATAGCGCCGCCGTAACTGATCTGGCGGTGGAGTACCAGCGCCTGTTTGGCTTTAACCTGCCGCCTTACGAGAGTATTTTTGTTGACCCGGCGGCGATGCTGCTGGCTCCGGCCACAGCGCGAGTTCAGGCGCTCTACCGTCAGGCGGGCTGGGCACCCCCGGCGCATGCCCGAGTCGGCGCGCCGGATCATGTGGGCCTGGAGCTGTTAGCCCTGGCAGAAATACAGGCTAAGGCGAAGGCTGAGGCAAAGGAGGAACTAGCAGGGTTAGCTCATCGCCTCCATACCATGCATCTGGCTCTGTGGGTCCCGGCCTTTGTGCTGACGCTGCGCCGGCTGACCCCTCATCCGTTTTACGCCGTCCTCGGCGAACTGACCCTTGACCTTCTGCTGGGCACCCTCCCGGCTGATTCGCCATTCGCCATTCGCCACCTGGGGCCGCCCCCGGTGGCAGGCCATTCATCATTCACTATTCAGAGCCGAAGGCCCCCTATGGGAAATTCGCAATTGATTGACTATCCCGACCCCTTCCCGGCTCTACCTCCTCCCCCAGTCTATAAAGACCGGCTCAATCCCGACGAACCTGTTTTTGAAGAGAATCCGGATTTTAGTCCACCTGCCTCAATTGAGTTGGAAATGGGCTTGGGGTTGCGGGAGTTGGTCAAGCGGCTCCTGACCCCGCGTGAGGCCGGTTTGTTTTTGACCCAAGCGGACATTACTCGGATAAGCCGCACGCTTGATTTGCCCATGGTTAGAGGGGAGCGCTCGTCCATGCTGGAAACCCTCTTCCGCCAGGCCGGGGAGTATGAGCTGGTACCTACGCTGCTGGATCAATTGCGCCAGTTGCTGGCAGAAGCGGAGGCCGCCTATCAAAGCTGGGCCGACGAATACCCCGCCTGGACAGCCTATTCTCAGGCATGGCGCAAACGGGTGACGGCTACCCGTGATCTTCTCACCGCCGGCGAGGAAATGTCTTAAGCCAGTGAACAGTCAATGTCGTTTAGTTAAGTGGAAAGCCCCCTTTAATAACAGACTGTTTACCAGAAAAACCTACAACACCCCCACCTCTCTGGCCCTGGCCACGGCCTGAGTCCGGCTGCGTGCATCGAGCTTACCGTATATGTTGTTGAGATGCCACTTCACTGTCCCCACCGTGACCACTAACTTTTCGGCAATCTCGCCGTTCGACAGGCCGGCGGTGATAAGGCGGAGAATCTCCAGTTCGCGCTCGCTCAGAGGCTCAATTAAAGGCTGAGGGATGAAGGATGAAGGATGAAGATTCTCCTGCTTGCGGCGATTGGCCGCCAAGAGACTGTCTACATAAGCTTGATGAGGGGCTGGCAGCCAGCCCGTGGCCGCTGTAAGCAGTGTGATCATAGGCTGGCCCTCATCCAGAAAGAGACGCATGTAGCCTTCAGGTTCGGCCAGGGTTAGAGCTTGCTCTAAACAGGCCAGGGCCTGGGTGGTTTCGCTTTGGGCCTGATAGGCCAGCGCCTCCAAAACCAGCACCTCCAGGACTCGCCCCAGGCGCTCGCTGGTACTGGCGGCCTGGCGCAGTCGTTCCAACAAAGCTGCTGCTTCAGTCCATTTACTTTGAGCGACGAGAAGCCGGGCCAGGGTCAGGTACTCAACCTCATAAAGGTAACTTACTTCGTTGTGAGCGCTCAAATGATACTCCTGCGCCCACTGCTCCATCCTCTCCAACTGCCCTGCAGCCAGCCACAGCCGGGCTTGATAGGCCGCCGCCTGGGCGGCCCAATAAGGACTGTTGTAGCGCCGGGCAAGCTGCTCCGCCTGGTTAGCCAGCTCAAGCGCACCCTTTAGATCGGCCCGCGCCCGCCTGAGCCGGGCCTGGCCGAGGTAGCCCAGCGCCAGAATCGCCAGGTCGGCGCCCTGCTCGCCCAGCTTGATGCCCGCTTCTAAGTGAGTAGCCGCACCTTCCAGATCATTTTGTTCATACAGAAGCGCACCCAGGCTGACGCAAGCTCCTCCTGCAGCCGGGGGGAGGGACTGATTGTCTGGCTGGCTTTGCTGGGCCAATTCCAGAGCTTGGCAGCAGAGTTCGGCGGCCTGGCGGAGGCGCCCCTGTTCAATCTGCAACTGGGCCAGGTTCCACAAAGCGGTCAAGGCGACGTGCCAGTTGCTGCTCGCCTGGCTGATGGCGCTGGCCTGGCTCAGCGCTTGACCGGCCGGGGTCACTTGACCCATCCAGCTATAAGCAATGCCCAAACTCAAGGCAACAGCGCCGCGTAGAAATGAATTTTCCTCCGGCAAGGTGTCAAGCGCCTGCTGAAACAGCGCAATGGCCTGGGGCATATCCCGCCGCAGATAGGCTACGCTGGCTCGAATAGCGGCCACCTCTCCGGGCTGGCGCTCGCCTTCCTGTAAGTATGCCTCCACTGCATCCAACTGCCCGGTTAAAGTTAAGGCCCAGGCTTGAAACAGGAAAAGCTGCGGCTGGGAGCGGACCAATTCTGCCGGCAGAGCGTCGAGCCAACTGAGTAAGGTAGTCATCTCGCTGCGGCTCAACAGCGTCCGGGCATTTTGCTCGACTAAACGGGCCGCCCGTTCCGCATCGCCGGCAGCCAGGGCGTGGCTCATCGCTTCGGCCACCAAACCCTGCTGTTCAAACCAGTCTGCTGCCCGGCGGTGGAGACCGGCCACACCGGGAGTTCCAATCTTTTTTTGTAAAAAATTGCGCAGCAGCTCGGCAAAAAGGTGGTGGTAGCGATACCAGCGCCGCTCATCGTCAAGAGGGACGATGAAGAGATTAGACTGCTCAAGATATTCCAAAATGTCCTGAGCGGCAGCAGGGGAGCAAGGGAGCGGGGGAGCAGGGGTGAGTTCTCCTCTGCCCCCCTGTTCCTCTGCCCCCCTGCTCAATATGGTGTCACACAAAGGGCCACAGAGGCGGTCGAGAATGGAGGTTTGCAGCAAAAAAGTCTGGATGGGTTCGGGCTGGCGCTGGAGAACTTCTTCGGCCAGATAATCCAGGATATAGGGATGGCTGCCGCTGAAACTGGCCAGAAAGCCGGGGATGTCCTGGGCGTCGCGTCCCTGCATAGACAGGGCGGCCAATTGCAGCCCGGCGATCCAGCCTTCGGTTCGCTTTTCCAGCGTCTCGATTTCGGTTTTTGAGAGATGCAGGCCCATGACCTGGTTAAGAAATTCGGCGGCCTCAGCCGAGGTAAAGCGCAGGTCGGCGGCGTGGAGTTCCAACAGGTGTCCCCTGGCCCGGACATGGCCCAAAGGCCAAGGTGGGGTCGTCCGGCTCAGGATGATCAGGTGGAGTTGGGGCGGCAGGTGATCGAGCAAAAAAGTGAGTGCAGTGTGAATGGTTTCTGTCTCAATCAGGTGGTAATCGTCAAGAACGAGGACACACGCCTCGGACAGGGCCGCCAGTTCGTTCAGCAGAGTGGTCAGCACAGCCTCAAGGGGGAAGGGTTGGGCTGCCTGCCGGATCGCCAGGATGGTTTCTCCCAGGGCCGGGTGAACGGTCTCCAGCGCGGCGACCAGGTATATCAAAAAGCGAACCAGATCGTTATCGTCCTTGTCCAGCGACAACCAGGCAACTTTGAAAGGATGAGGGATGAAGGATGAGGGATGAATCTCCTTCATTCCTTCGCCCTCATCCTTCTGAAAGAGCCACTCACTCAACAAGGTCGTTTTACCAAAACCTGTCGGCGCGGAGATGAGGGTCAGCTTGCGCTGGTCAAGGCCCTGGCTGAGGCGGGCAACCAGCCGGGGACGCCAAACCCGGCTGGCCCGCAATCGAGGCGCGTACAGCTTGGTGGTCAGGAGCAGGCCGGCGGGGGCTGTTCTATAGGTAAGGTCCAGAGGCAGGGCAGTTTCAAGCATGGCAAACAACAAAAACTTGTTGGCTCAAAAACAGGCTATCCGGGCCAGGAAGGCTAGACAAAAAGCGGCGACATTTCCAACCGGGCCATGTCCTGCTGCATCTCCGTCTCGGAAGGTGCGGCCTGGAACCGGCTGGCCGCGTCCAGAACTTTGGGCAGGACAGCCATATCCCCCACCGTATTCAAGAAGATGCCGGGGCGGCTCAAGATCCAATGTACGGCGTGGTCAAGTGCCGCCTGTTCTTCCAGCGGTTCGTACCAGCACTGGCGGGTTTTGGGCTTGTCGCCCCACGGCCCGCGCGTAATTCCTTTGATGGTTTGCACCGCCACGTTACGCGCCTGGCAAACCGCCAGCAACGCCTCGAAATCGGCGCCATACTGGGGGTTCTGCATCAGGATGTAGCTGTAAGGCAGCAGCACCGAGTCAAAGTCGAAGCGTTCCAGGCTGCGCATGTGCATGGCGGCAATGCTCACTTCGTGCCCGGTAATGCCGATAAAGCGAATCAGGCCCTGCTCGCGGGCCTCGACGAGCGCCTCCAACGCGCCGCCCGTCCCCAGCGCCACCTCCCACTCCTCCGGCTTGACCAGGTAATGCAACTGCAACAGATCAATGTGGTCGGTGTGCAGCCGTTCCAGGGAGCGCTGAATTTCGTCGCGCGCGCCCTGGTAGGTTCGCTCCAGGGTTTTGGTCGCCAGGAAGAATTCTTTTCGATGCCGGTCCATCCACGGGCCAATCCGCAGCTCCGCATCGCCGTAGCTGGGGGCGGTATCAATGTGGTTGATACCGTATTCCAGCAGCAGGTCCAGCACCCGGTCGGCCTCCTCCTGCGTGGCGACCCAGAGGGCCGCGCCGCCAAAGATAACCTGGGTGCTCATGTGGCCAGTCCGGCCAAAGGGTTGTTGAGGAATCATAGTAGGGTTCCTTTCAATGAATATATCCATTTTCAAATAGCAACTGCTTGACTAAGCACATCGGTTGGCCAATGTTCCACATCCTTCCCATCCCCGTGAAAATATTCGGCTCACTTTTAAATTCAACGTGGGCTATAGCCTCTGTGCCCATTCTGCCAAACCAACCGTAACAGCGTCATTTAGCCAAACGCGAAAATTAGCTTTCAATTCATCAACCCGATCCAAATCCTTATAAGAAAAATAAAAAGGCTCCTTAGATATATGATGAGTTTCACCAAATTGTGGTTCTATTTCATATTCCACTTGTTCCATATTAGGATTTCCCTCCGGAAAATAAATAAAACCTGTTGAAACCATAACACCCCGGTTTACCTTACCCAAATAGTGAAATGAAAAGACAATTTGAGTTTTTTGCTCACTGAATTTATCAAAAAGGTGCAGCCGTATCCAAAATCTTCGCCTCGAAACATTTGCCCAATAACGCAGTTGCTTGGCTACCTCAATAATTTGCATAGTATAATAAAAACTATTTCCAGGACTACTACGAGTTACCCTCGATAGAGGAGGCATTGATATTTGTGCAAATTTTTGATGAAGTTGTGTTGATACCTCATTCAATGTTTTATCAGTTTCTTGTAATAATACCATTGCTAAATTTTCAACTTGTTGATAAGATTGTTCTACTTCTTGACGTCGTGATTGGTAGACATCAAATACACTTTCAACGACTCTTGGCAAAATCATTTTATCGTGAACAACATCTTCTGTAAGAGTCAGGGCGCGAGAAAATGCCCGTTTTGCAATTTGCCCAAACAAACTTACTAATGGACCAAGGTTATTATTATCCGCAGCTTCTAACGCTGAAATATATTCGCTACGTTGATCCCTATTGATAACCAGAGGAAACCATCCAGCCTGCAAGAAAACTATAGTAGCCAAAGCCCTTGCTACTCTACCATTCCCATCTTGGAAGGGGTGAATTTGGGTAAAACGATGATGTATCCAGGCAGCATCAATTTCAGGAGGAATGTTTTGATGAGTGTTGAATAATGTAACTAACTTTTCCATTTCACTTGCCACATGTATAGGAGGGCAATATTCGTGCAATCCTATATCAGGACGTGTTGGATTATTCGGCCATTTCTTCCACTCTCCGTGTTCCATTTTCATACGAATAATATTTCCGAATTGATCAACCCCTTCAACATATTTTTGACTTTGAGTAATTGCTTGATGTAGTTGCCTAATATAACTTATGGAAAGTGGACGCCGATTTGCAACAAAATCAAAAAGTCCTTCTAAGGCATCTCGATGATCCTTTATGATTCGAGTTAATTCAGTTACAGGGATATTTGTCGCGCCATGAGGTATGAGTGCTGCATCTATTCCCTGCTCTATTAATAACTGGGTAATGCCTCGATCAATGGTGTAAAGGCGTTCAAGTATACCGGTCTCTATAGCCCATTCACGTAAAAGGCGTTCATTAAACTCTTTTACTGAGCGAGACTCTTTCAACTGTACGTGTTGCTCCTGCCAGACCATTGAAAGTGAATACAATTCAGGATTACGAAATTTCTCCCAATCATCTGGCAAATCAGTTATGGGTTTCCAATAATAGCTTACAATTTGTTTTTCTTCAGTCATCGCTTATACCTTTAAGAAACTGGTAGAACAAACAATCAGTCGGGGCTAATACATTTATACTACTTCCTCTATTCTATCATAGAAACCAGCGAATGGCACGCTCTTCAATCGCCCGAATTGACCCACGGAGTACTTCGCTTAAATTCCAGGCAAAAGAAATGACCAAGCCGGTGCCTCATCTGCAAGGCTCGTAATACTCTCCTAATACTCTCGTAATACTCTCTTGATACTCTCTTGATACTCTCCTGATACTCCCTTACCGGTCAAAAAATCTGCGCCAACGCCTGCTTCAAATCCGCAATCAAATCCGCCGTCTCCTCAATCCCTACCGAATAGCGGATCAACCCTTCGGGGATGCCCATGGCCTCGCGCTCCTCCGGGGTACACTCGACATGGCTGGTGGTCGCCGGCGGGCCGGCAATCGTCTCGACCGCACCGAGATTGGCGGCCAGGTGGGCGTAGCGCAGGCGGGGGAGGAAAGCACGAACGGCGTCGAAGCCGCCCTTGAGCATAAAACTGAGCACACCGCCAAAGCCGCGCATCTGCCGCCGGGCAATATCATGGTGAAGGTGCGACTCCAAACCCGGATAAAAGACCTGGCTGACCTGCGGCTGTTCGGCCAGGAAACGGGCAATTTGCAGAGCGCTCTCATTTTGCTGGCGGATGCGCAGGTGCAGGGTTTTCATGCCGCGCAGCAGTAGATAGGCGGCCGTCGGGTCGAGGGTCGCCCCGTTGATTTCCCGAAAGTGGTAAATCCGTTCCACCAGGCTGGCTGCGCCGCAGACCACCCCACCCAGGGCGTCGGCGTGGCCGCCCAGAAACTTGGTGGCGCTGTGCAAAACCAGGTCCACGCCCAGAGCCAGCGGATTCTGGTTAAGCGGTGTGGCAAAGGTGTTGTCGGCGACGACCATCGCGCCGACTTGGTGAGCCGCCTGGGCCAGGCGGGCGATGTCCATCACTTTGAGGGTGGGGTTGGTGGGACTTTCCAGGTAGAGCACCCGGCAGCCCTGGGCAATCGCCGCTTCGATGGCGGCGTGGTCGGTCGTGTCGCACAGGTCAACCTTGATCTGAAAGCGAGGCAAAAATTCGAGAAAAATCTTGCTGGTCCCGCCGTAGGTGTCTTTGACCGAGACCACCCGGTCGCCGGGGGAGAGCAGGGTAAAGAGGGTATTGCTGATGGCGGCCATGCCGGTGGCAAAGCTGGTGGCGGCTTCCGCGCCTTCCAATTGGCGGACTTTCTCTTCAAAAGCCTGCACCGTGGGGTTGGTATTGCGGCTGTAAATGTGGCCCGGTTCGCGGCCCAGGGCCACATCAAGCCAGCCGTCCACGTCGGGGTAGCCAAAGGCCACGCTGTGAACCACCGGCACCTGGGTCGAACCCTGCCACATGTTTTTCTCTTCACCGGCCCAGACAGATAGGGTTCCTGGGTGGGGTTGACGTTGATCAGACATATGGATAAAACTCCTCGCAGATAAATTTTCTCCTATTTTAGCCGCTTTCCGCAGCCGCGTAAAAAAGGTAAAGGTTAAATACCATAAATTTGGAACGCACCGGTAAAAACAACTACGATTGACAGCAGTCCGATGCGGGAGTACACTGGCAGCCTGCATATACAGTAGATAACTTTCATATTAAGGTTTGGCATCATTGAAGGCTCACTATCGGACACGGATTAAACGGATCGAACAGATTTAAGTCATATTTATCCGAAAAATCCGTCGAATCCGCGTCCCATTTCCCCCAAGTCTTATGGTGAAGGTTTCTAGTAGTTAAGGACAGGCTAAAGCTTGTCCTACAAGAATTGACGGAGGCGATGATGAGCAAAACCTACGGCAGCCAGAGCATGATTACCCCGTTGCGCCGGGTGCTGGTGAAGCGGCCCGACGAAGCTTTTGGCCGAGCCGACCCGGCTCTCTGGCACTACACCAGCCGGCCTAACCTGGCGCTGGCCCGGCAGGAGCACGATGCCTTTGTCGCCAGCCTGGTTCAGGCAGGGGTGGAAGTCATCTATCACGACGAGAGTCAACCGGAGCAAGCCGACGCCATTTTTGTGCACGATCCGGCCCTGGTGACAGATCAGGGCGCTGTGATCCTGAGCATGGGCAAGTCGCTGCGCCGGGGTGAAGAAGCGGTGATGGCCCGGCGCTTTGAGGCACTGGATATCCCCATTCTCTATACCCTGCACGGCCCGGCCTTGGCCGAGGGGGGCGATTTGATGTGGCTGGACGAGCGCACCCTGGCCGTTGGGCTGGGTTTCCGCACCAATGCTGAAGGGCTGCGCCAATTGCAGGAAACTCTGAACGAATTGGGGGTGGAATGTGTTCCGGTCCAACTGCCTTACTACCACGGCCTGGAAGCATGCCTGCATCTTATGTCTATCATCAGCATGGTTGACGAACGACTGGCAGTCGCCTATCTGCCTTTAATACCTGTACCCTTCTGGGACTATTTGCGGGAACACCGGATTCGCCTCATCGAGGTTCCGGAGAAGGAGTTTGAAACAATGGGGACGAATGTGCTGGCCCTGGCCCCCGGCCAGTGCTTGATGCTGGAAGGCAATCCGGTTACCCAAAAACGGCTGGAAGCCGCCGGCTGCGAAGTTTTGACTTATCGGGGCAACGAAATCTCGCTCAAGGCCGAAGGCGGGGCAACCTGCCTGACCCGGCCTATTTTGCGCCAGGATTAGCACTTTGATAGTGACCTCAGTTCGGAGTTTTTTAATGCCAAACTCAGGTTAGTGGTAATTTCCAGTTCTCCAATCTTCCATCCTTCCGGTTGCCTTCTAATCAGCCGCCTGGGGTAACTCAATCCAGAATTTGCTGCCCTGGCCCGGCCTGGACTCTACCCCGGCGTTCCCTCCCATGCGAATTGCCCCTTTGCGGACAATGGCCAGGCCGACGCCTGTGCCGGGGTAAGCTTCGATCCCGTGCAGGCGCTCGAAGATTTGGAAGACACGCTCTTGCTGCTCCGGCGCAATGCCGATACCGTTATCCTCCACCCAGAAGCGAATCCAACGGCCCTTTTCTGGCGTTTGGCCGGTTGAGGCCGGGATAATTTCGGCCCAGACGCGTACATAAGGCTGCACGCCGGGCGCAACAAATTTCATGGCATTGGTCATAAGGTTGGTCACTATTTGCACCAGTGTGGCATGGTGGCCCATAACATACGGAAACGGTTCCGCCAAACGAATCTCTGCCTGCTCCTCCACGATGGTCATTTCCAGTTGAGTCAAAACATCGGTCAGCACGGCACTCAGATCAACAGCCTGAAGGCGCAGGTCGGTCCGGCTGAGACGGCTGTATATCAACAAATCCTGGATGAGCGCATCCATGCGCTGGGCCGCATCCACGATCCGTTCAGCATAATCCTGGCCCAGCGAGTCTAGCATAGGAGCGTAATCTTCCAGCAGGGCGCTGGCAAAGGCTTCCACGGCCCGCAGGGGCGCGCGCAGGTCGTGGGATACAGAAAAAGAAAACGAGTTGAGTTCGTCATTGATCTCTTCCAGTTTAGCGGTCCGTTCGGCCACCCGCTGCTCCAGTTCGGCGGCGTAATGCTGGACCTGTTCGTGCAGACGCGCCTGTTGGATGGCCAGGGCCAGCGGGTCGGCCATTTCATGGGCAATGTCCACATGTTCAGAAGTGAAAACATCGGTCCTATCGGTTCCCAGATTGAGACTACCAATGAGCTGCCCTTTCGCCACCAGTGGGACATTAATGTAGCAGCGAATTCCCTCCGGGGGTAAAGCCTGGAGCGCCAGCGGCGGCTGAGCCAGGGTAAGAATATTCTCCGGTGTTCTAACGCTGCTCTGGCGCAGTTCCTCGGCAATGCCAAACATATCCAGAGAAGGATGCTGGTCAACCATCACTTTCGTCTGGCCCTGGGCGTAGGCGGCCAGCATCACCGCTTCATAGGAGTCAAAATCAAAGGCAACCACGGCCGCCTGCCGAAAAGGCACGAGCTGCTGCAAGTGATGCAAAGCAACCTGGGCGATGGCCTCCGGCGAGCGTGTCGCCAGGATTGCCCGGTCAAGCTCTTGCAAGGTTTTTAATCGCTCGGCATAGCGTTGGAGTGACTCCTGAGCCTGCTTGCGCTCGGTGATATCATGAGTAACGGTGACAACCGATCTCACTTTTCCGTTTTCGTCGTATTCGGGATAGATGCGGGCTTCAAGGAAATACTGCCCGCCACGACCCTGCATGGAATACTCGACATCCACCGGCTCTCCCGACGTTATGGCCTTGTTGAGGGCATTGTCGAAGAAATCTGCAAGTTTCTTAGGGAATCCCAGATCACGATGCGTCTTGCCGATAAAATCCTCCGGCTTCAGATCAAGGAAGTTCTGAATCGCCGGACTCACATACTGGTAGCGGAGGTCAAGATCGTAGCGAATGAACACATTTTTGACGTTCTCGATCAAGGCGCGGAAGTCTGCTTCACTCTGGCGTAAAGCCTCCTCAATTCGCTTGCGCTCGGCAATTTCCAGGCGAAGCTGTTCATTGGCTACTGTTAGTTCAGCCGTACGCTCGTTAACCAGCTCCTCCAGGTGGTCAAGAATGTTGAGGACTTGCTGTTTTGATTGGCGCAACTGCTCTTCCGTCTGCTTGCGCTCGACTAACTCTTGCTGTACTGCCTGGTACAGCCGGGCATTTTCTATGGCGACCGCCATCTGGTCGGTGAGAATTTCCATGGCCATGATGTCGTTCTGGCTGAATGTATCGAGGTGGGGGCTTTGAATATCCAAGACACCCACCGTTTGACCGGCAATTTTAATAGGAATACACAATTCCGCCCGAGTTTCGGTATATTCGGGAATAAGGGAAATGTAGCGCGGCTCTTGCTGCACATCATTTGCCACCACTTTTTCAGCGTGAGTGGCAACCCAGCCAATGATGCCCTGGCTCATTTTCTGGCTGTGATTGGGCGGAAAATAGTTTTTGTACGAACCGGCAATGGCTTTCAACCTGGCCCGATCATCATCCAACAGAAATAAGGCAACGTGGTGATAATTGAAAGTTTCGTAGACCAGGCGGGCCGCCCGGTCTAACAGGCTGTCTAAATCCAGGACGGCAGCAATTTTACCGGCAATATCGTTGATGAGGGCCAATTGGGCGGCGCGTTGGGCCAGAATTGCTTCAGCCCGCTTGCGCTCGGTCACATCGCGAAAATAAACAGACAGGCCATCCGAGTACGGATAGACATGGACTTTAAACCAGGTTTGAAACGGCTCGTAATACTCTTCAAATTCAAGGCTGATCTGCTCAGCCATTGCCCGCCGATATTCAACCTCAAACCCTGAGCCAACCGCCTCGGGAAATTCGGTCCACAAACTATGGTGCAGCAGGTCCGCTCGCGTTTTATGTAAGAGCTCCTCAGCCCGCTGATTGACATAGGTAAAACACCAGTCTTTATCCACCGTAAAAAAGGCGTCGGTAATACTTTCCAGGATATTTTCTATCTCCTGTTTTGACTGCTGCAGCGCCTCCTCGGCCTGTTTCCGCTCGGTCACATCCCGGCCCACGCCAACCACCCCGATAATTTTACCCTGGCTGTCTCGTAAGGGCACTTTGGTCGTCGAAAGCCAGCGGGGTTCACCACTCACATAATCTATAACCGGCTCTTCAAGATTAACCAACGGCTGGCCTGAAGCCGCAACGGCCTGTTCGTCGGCATAATATTTTGCGGCCAGGGCACGGGGGAAAAAATCAAAGTCGGTCTTGCCAATCAACTCGTCGGGTGTGACCCCGGCCACAAGCCGGGCCACCGCTACGTTGGCAATCAGAAAGCGGCTCTCGGTGTCTTTAAAGTAAATAAAATCAGGCAGATTATCAATGAACGTGCGTAAGAGGTTGCGCTCATTGGCCAGGGCATCTTCGGCTTGTTTGTGCTTGACCTCCAACGCCTCCAGCTCAGCCACCCGCCGGCGCAGTTCGGCCAATTCCCGTTGCACGTCCTGTAATTCGGGAGTTTGCTTGTTTCTCTTATCTGATTTATGGATCATAAGACAACCCTCGATGTTACAGTGCTATTGTACCGGCAAGCAGGCAAATCTCAAATGTAAAATAGGGAGTTTACCTAAATAAAAGACGATCCCGGCGGGGGTTACTATCGGGATCGTCTTTTCCAGTGAAATCTTTTGAAATTGATACCCAGGAGGTTGCTCAATGCGGGTTTCTTTAGTGCATCTCCGCCTCGCAGGCGCCAATGCCGCTACGCAGGAAGTTGAACTGCACGTGGGGATGGTCAGCCAGGAGCGACATAGGCACGGCGCTGTCGGGGATCTTTTTGCCGATCATCAGGGTGGTTAGCCGCAGGCCAAAGGGGTTGTCGTGCGTGCCGGCATGCCAGATGGAGACTTTTTCAGCCTGCCAGGTTTCCTTAGGCCCCACCGAAATGGCCTGGCTGGGCACATTCTGGACCACGCCGCCGCCGGACGTGCGCGCGTTTTGAATCAAGGTGATCGGGTGCAGGTCAACCACGCGGGTGGTCAGTTGGCGGTAGACTTCCGGGGGAGGCGGATTGTCCGTATACGGCGCTTCCCGTTTGGGCGGGTCATTAAAGGCCCAGTGCTTGACCTCACCCTGGCCGCCCTGCATGACCACACATCTGGCCCTACTCCAACTGGCGATATAGTCGGTGGGATCGGCGGCGGGAAAGTGGATGTTCTGCAAGGGCATGGCTAGGTCGGGCCGGATACGATTGAAGCAGAGTTCCATGTCCGCCCTGGCAAAACTCAGAGGAAAATCAAGGCTCGCCTCTTGGCCGTCTACCACCCACTCGTCCATCCCCCAGAAATGGGCGTGGCGCAGGTCAATTTCCAGCTCGTTGACCAGCCGGGCCACCAGGGGTAGCTGCTCGGTCGGCCCAATCGGGCCGCAGATGCCGGCCGGCCGCTCCGGCGTCGCCTGCCGCCAGGAAGTAATGTATTCCAGCGCTTCGGCCAGGTAAAAGTCCTCAATCGTATCGTAGAATTTTACGCTGAAACCGGGCCGGCTCAGGGCCAGCAAATCGTCAGCAGTCAGACGGGCGGCATCGTCTAAAATCTCTCGATCCAGGGTGGTGTAATCCCACCACCCCGGCGCAACTTTACTGATGGGTCTCATTGGGTTCTCCCTCATAATAGAATGATAGTTAATCGGGGAAGATTGGAAGGTTGGAAACTTGGTTACTTCCACCTTCCGGTCTTCCAGTCTTCTACAGGACTTACGCAAATCATGTCATTTTGAGCGACGAAGGAGCGAAAAATCTCTAAAACCTACGTTTACAAGCAGATGTTTGAGGGATTCTTCACTCCGCTCCGCTCCGTTCAGAATGACATGCGCAAGTCCTGTTCTAAATAGATTTTTTGAGTTTCAAGGTAATAACCGCTTCGCTGGCGTGCGCGGCCAGACATCGGCGGCGCGGAAACCTTCGGCAAACGGCACGTTGCACTGGAACCCGCGCGTGCGCGCCACGACCTCCATAAACTCCATCACGTCAATATTATCGTGGTCTTTGAGCCAGGTAACCTGGCTCTGGTGGCAGGCCAGCATCTGGCGTTTCAGGTCCATGGTGGCGCTGATGTCAACATATTCGGTCGGGTGAAAATCTTTCCCGGCGATGGTGTCCATGTAGTAAAGGGGCGGGACAGCCGGGTGCGCCGGGTGTGTGGTTTCGATGTTGGGCAGGCTGGCGATAAAACTGGTATCGAAGACCAGGCTGCTGACAACACGGTGGTCGGGGTGGTAGTCGTCGGGGGCGTGGGTAATCAGCACGTCGGGCCTGGCCTGGCGGATGGCGTCCACAAATGCCAACCGGGTCTCCCGGTCATTGAAGATGAGTTCATCAGGAAAACCCAGCCAGATAAACTCCGCCCCGATGACCTGCGCCGCTGCCCGCGCTTCACGCTCGCGGATCTGGGCCAGCTCCGCCGGCTTGATGATCATGTGGCCGGCAGTCCCATCAGTGGCGACACACATCACCACCTGATGCCCTTCTTGAACATAACGGGCCAGAGTTCCGGCGCACAGAATTTCCAGATCGTCCGGGTGAGCGCCAACGGCTAGAATACGCATCATCTACTCCTTCACCGCCCCATCTCTCGCTTAACCATCTCCACCAGCGGCGAGTCCGGGGCCAGGCCGCAGATGCTTTTCAAAACGGCCTCCAGGCCGGTCCGCTGGAGCTGGTCTTGCAGTTGGAGGGCGATGGGGTCCTCAAGCGGGTCAAAGCGAAGCGCCCCGGCAATTCCTTTGACCAGGTTGGCTGGCTGGACCCCCTGTTCCAGGGCATTCAGGGCCGCGCCGATCAACCGGTCGTTGGGGGCCAGTTTGCGAATGGGGTCACGGGCCAGCCGGAAAATGGTGTCGCCCAGGGCGCGGTTGTGAAACCGGGCCAGGGCGTCCTCCAGATAGGGGGTGATAGCCCCTTTGGCCATGCCATACTTTTTCTCCAGCGACTGCTGCGACTCCTGCATCGCCCCCCGCACTGCGGCGATAATCTCCGCGTCTTGCAAAGCCTCGTAGCCGTAAACATATCCCTTCTGATAGCCCAGGTAGCCTAACACCGCATGCCCGGCATTGTGCATGTATAATTTCCGTTCGGTGTAGAAAGCAAACGGCGCGACCGGCTGCATGCCCACAATTTCCGGCGGAGGCCCGACAAACCCGGCCGCGTCAACCGGCAGCTCTTTGTACGGCTCGACCACGATCAGGCTGGGGTCCTGCGCCCGCAGTTCCGGCGGCAGGGGCGGGACCATGCGGGCAATGACCGTGTCCACAAAGCCAATCTGCTCGGCCAGGTAGGCGTGATAGCCGGACGGCAGCTCATTCTCGACCATGCCGCGAAAGAGACGGGCCGCATCCTTGAGATTCTCGCAGATGATCAGATTGAGCGGCGTCTTGACGCCCTGATCCGCCCGCCGGACAATCCCGGCCGCCAGCGTCGGGGCGACGTGCTTGAGCGCCCCGGCCCCCACCGCCGTAGCGCCAATTCCGGCCTGGGCAATCACTTCAGCCACCGCATCCCGATCACTCGCCGCCAGCCCCCGCACTGGGCCAACGCCGACATCCTCGCTGGATTCGTTTGTTACCAGGCGAATGGTGTAGCGCCCCCGCTGGTTGAGCGCGGCCAGCAGCGCCTGGTCTACATCCACAAAGTTGACAATGTAGCCGGACTCGCTGAAAAGCTGGCCGAGGAAGCCCCGGCCAATATTGCCTGCGCCAAACATGACGGCTTGTTTCATCAATGTCAATCCTCACCTGTAGCAATAGGCCGGTTCGGATCGGTGATCCAATCGCTCCAAGAACCAACATACAGACAGGCCTCGCCCAAGCCAGCGTGAGCCAGGGCCAGGAGATTATGAGCGGCGGTGACGCCGGAGCCGCAGTAAAAAACGGCTTGTTCGGCAGGCGCGTCGCCGAGCAAGGCTGCAAAGCGCGCGCGTAGCTGCTCCAGGGGCAGAAAGCGGCCATCCAGGTCGAGGTTGTCGGCATACGGAGCGGATACGGCGCCGGGAATGTGGCCGGCAATGGGGTCGTAACCGAGCTTTTCGCCGCGATAGCTCTCCCCGCTGCGCGAGTCAAACAGCCGCCAGGCCGGGTCGGTGCGGATGGCCTCAACCCCGGCGGCATCGAGCAGCAATTCGGGCCGGGGTCGGGGCGTAAAACGGCGCGGTGAGCGCGACTCGGCGCCGCTGCGGGCAGGCCGGCCTTCCCCTTGCCAGTGCGCCCAGCCGCCGTCCAAAACGGCTACAGCCGGGTGGCCCAGCCAGCGCAGCATCGCCCACAGGCGGGCCGCCATCGAGCTGTTACCACCGTCATAAACGACAACCTGGACGCTGTCGTCAATGCCCCAATTGGAAAAGGTATGCGCCGCCGTTTCAATATCCGGCAGCGGATGGCGGCCGGTCTGGCCGGGGATGATCGGCCCGCTCAAATCTTCGTCCAGGTGGGCATAGATCGCGCCGGGGATGTGGGCCTGCCGGTAGTCGCGCCGGCCCTGGGCGGTATCGTCCAGGGAAAAGCGGCAGTCAACGATGACCCAATCGGGGTCATTCAGGTGCTCGTTCAGTTCCACGGTAGAGATAAGGGTTGTATATGGCATAATAGATCACTCAAGTAAAGTAATTGTTCAGGAGTGTCAAAGTGCACTTTGACACTCCTATTTTACATTTAACGCAACACAGTCAAGGCAAAGTTAGGCGAGAGATTGGCCGACTGGCCGTCTAGCGAAACCAGGGCCGTGCCGATATTAGCCGCTTCGTCCATCGCGCCGTAGAGCAGGCGGTTTTCGTCCAGCCATTCCCAGGTCGTGGTCACCGTGTTGTCGCTCAGAATCGTTTTGACTTCGCCGGTATAGGGCGGCGCAACCAGATGGATAGCGCCAGGATTGGGTCGGGGCATGGCCTGCTCGTCGCTTTGCGCCAAGGTGGCCGAGACAAAGGCCAAATTCCCGGTCGGGCCAAAAATGGGCGAGCCGATATAGCCGGTCAGCGGCGGCGTCACCGTAGCGATGGGCTGGCCGTCGCCGCCCAGAACGACTACCCCCTGGCCGGTCTGTACATAAGCCAGGGCGCTGCCATCGGGTGAAATATCGCCGATGCAAATGAGCTGGTCTTCTGGGCAGGTAAAAAGCAAGCGCGACTCACCGCCGCTCGCGGGCACAGCCAGCAGGCTGTTGTACCGCCCGGTAAAGCTGAAGACCATCCCGCCCAGCCCATCGGGTTGGAGCGCATAGTATAACGTGTTCTGATCAAGCGAAAAACGGACCGGCTCGACATAGCTGCCCTCTTGTTCAGCCTGATCGAGCAAAGTTACCTGGCCGGAGCCGTCAATATTGGTGATCCATAAATCGCTGCGATAAACGGGTGGCTCAGACTCCATATTGATCACTGTCCGCGCCCAGGCTATTTTACTCCCGTTGCCGGAGACCGTAAAGTTAAATGGGCCAAACTCTTCCATGTTGACTGCCGTAAAGAGGAGCGGCGTCTGCTGGCCGGCCGGGGTAAGCTGCCAAACGCTGACTGTTTTGGCGGCCAGATCATAGACTGCGTAATAAATATTACCGGCGGCCGTGACGATACGCCCGTAGGGCGGCTGGCTGAGTTGGAAATTGCAGGCAGCCTGGGTGGCGGGGTCAATCATGATGACTCCCCCGGGACGCTCAAAATCAATGACCAGGACTGCCGGCCGCTGAATCTCGGGGCAGAGGCCCTCAGGACCGATGACAAGCGGTTCGGGCGTCGGCGGTGGGGCGACCGCCTGGGGCCGGATGCGCACCAGCAGACTGTTGGCCCAATCAAGAATGGCCTGCTGCTGGGTTTCATCGGGCTGAGTACTGCCCTGCCCGATGAAAACTAATTCCATGACCATATTGTCGGGACCGCCGGGGTTATCTTCAGATTTAAGCTGGAAGCCGGCCAGGTTTTGGACCCAGGAATTGAGTGACGCGAAATCCTCAGGGGTCAGCGGCCCATTGATTTCCGCCGGTTGGGCGCAGGCGCGCCGCAGGACATAGTTCCCGGCGGTATCCAGCGTGAGATCGTCGCAAAAGCCGACAATCCCACCGCTGAGCTTGAAATTAAGCACCGGGACGGCTGCGGCAGCAGGGGCAGCGGCGGCTGGCGTTGGAGTAACATCAACAGGCATATCCGCCGGGGTTTCGGTAGGGACAGCCACTTCACCGGGCGCGGCGGCCGGGGGAACTGGAGTCGCGGCGGGAGCAGTCGCTGCGCCGACGCCGACAGGGGCAATATCATCTGAGCGGTTCGAACCGCCGCAGGCGCTCAACACGATGATGGTGAGAACCAGCAGGAACCAATTTATCTTCAATGAGCTTGGCATGATGGAGTCCCTCTCAATTTGCTGTTTTCAGGTTACAGCTTTACATAATTTTACTTGACCTTGGAGGAAAATTCAACTTCAAAAGATTGTCTCAAACTTGTATCCCGGCCTGTAACAGAGTATAAATTCACCAGAACTTACAAGGATACAAATTGTGCCTAACCAAAAATTGTTCTTTCTTTTACTCGTTCTACTTACTTTGGCCGTGGCTTCACCAGCCAGCGCCGATACACCTCCCCTTGCGCAGCAGCGCACCGCTGCTTTTGAACCGGCGGAATGCACCTTCGAATTTCCCCTGGTCAAATATTTATCTCCAAACAGGGTCGGCTTTCAATGCGGCTATGTGACCGTGCCGGAGCAGCACAGCCAGCCCAGCGGCCCGACCATTCGCCTGGCGGTAACCACTTTACCCAGCACCGCCAAAAATCCGGCCCCTGATCCTTTGTTTATGGCCCAGGGCGGGCCGGGCGGCTCGTCGCTGGAATTGTTTCCCCTGTTTATGCTCAGCAGCCCCATCCGGGAAGAACGCGATATCGTCATCTTCGACCAGCGCGGCACTTATTACTCAGAACCCAATCTGCTCTGCCCGGAACTGGACGAGCTGACCAGGGAAACACTGGAACTCGACCTCAGCCAGGAAGAGGCGGACCGGCGCAGCATGGCCGCTTATCAAGCCTGCGGCGACCGGCTGACCCGTGAGGGAGTCAATCTGGCCGCTTACAACAGCCTGGAAAACGCCGCCGATATTGACTCCATCCGTACTGCCCTGGGCTACGACCAGATCAACTTTTATGGCGTTTCTTACGGCACCCTGCTGGGGCTGCATTACATGCGCCAATTTCCGCACAGCCTGCGTTCCGTGATTCTGGATGCGGTGGTGCCCACCCAGGACAGCTTTTTGAACCAGACCGCTCGCTCCGCCGACCGTGCCTTTAAGGAAGTGGTCCAACTCTGCGCGGACGACGCCGATTGCAGCGCCGCCTATCCCGATTTGGAAAACGTCATCTACGAGGTGATGGATGCCTTGAACGAAAAACCGGTGACGATCCCGGTCACCGACCCGGAAACAGGGAAAACCTATCAAACTCTTGTAAACGGTGACCTGTTTATTAACGCGCTCTTTTTAGCCCTGTATGACCCTTCTCAACTGCCCATCTTTCCAACCATTGTTTACAACACCCGGTCTGGCGATTACGACCTGCTCTCCCGGCTGCTGCCAGTCTTGATTTTCCAGCCTACGGTCAGCGTTGGCATGTATCAAACCGTGGTCTGCGCCGAGGAGGCCAACTTCGATCCGGCCAAGATGCCCATCCAGGGGGTCCGCCCGGAGCTGGTCACTTTGATGAAGGACAGCAATACCACCATTTTACAGGTCTGCGACTTGTGGAAAATACCCAAACTGGGGCCGGAGGTCAACGCCCCTGTTGTGAGCGACATCCCCGCCTTGCTGTTTTCAGGCCGCTTCGACCCGATTACCCCGGCCTATTTTGCCGAAGCAGCCGCCAAAACACTCAGTCACAGCTACGCTTACACCTTTCCTAATACCAGCCACGGCGCTTTTCTGTTTAACGCGTGCGCCAATAGAATCGCGCAGGAATTTTTGCTCAATCCCTCGGCTGCACCTGACGCCCGTTGTATCGCCGGTGAGCCGGCTACCTTTGACATTCCCACCCCGGCTAAGGTGGTCATGACCCCGGCGATGGCTAACGTGTTGGACTTGTTGAATGGGAAGAATCTAGGCAGTCTGGCCGTGCTGCTGCTCAGCCTATTGGGGTTGCTGTCGTTTGGGGTGGTCTGGCCGGTAGCTCACTTTATCCGCCGCATGCGGGGGCGACGGCCGACCAACAGGCCGCCGGCGCTGGTTGCCTGGGGAGCTGTTGGTTTGGTTGTTTTGATGAGCAGCCTAAGTCTGCTGTTTCTGGCCGGATTGGCCCTGCTGATCTTTTCCAGCGACCTATCAACGCTGCTGGTCGGCGTGCCGAAAGCTGCGGCGCCCCTGTTTGTCGTTCCACCGCTGCTGCTCCTGCTGGCTGCAGCGATGGTCATCGTCACAATTTTCCTGTGGGTTAAGGGCTACTGGTCAGCTTGGCGGCGGGTCTACTATACGCTGTTAGCCCTGGCAGGGATGGCTTTGGTTGGAGTTTTGGTTCAGTGGGAGATGCTAACGGTATTTTTGTGAAGGATTAAGCCCAGTCGGCGGCTTCATCGGGAATAGCGAGCTGAACGGTCGTGCCGGCTCCCGGCTGGCTGGTGAGGGTTACATCGCCGCCGTAGGTGCGGGCGAGGGTGCGGGCAATGTAGAGGCCCAAGCCCAGGCCGCCGTTCTCGCGGGTCATAGACATGTCCACCTGGTAAAACTTATCAAAAACTTCTTCCTGAAATTCAGATTTGATGCCCTGACCGGAGTCCTGAATCTCAATCTCTGCGCCTGCTTGCCCGACCGGTCTTACGGTCACTTTGGGCCGGCTGCCCGGCGGGCTAAACTTGCCGGCGTTGTCCAGCAGGTGATGCAAGATGTGATTGAGATGTTTGCGGTGGATATTCACCGGACAAGCCTCCGGCAGATACACCTCAAACTCCAACTTGTCCCGCCGATATCTGGCCTCGGTCTGCTCAACCAGAAATTTAACCGCCTGGGTCAGGTCAACGGCCTGGCGGAATGGGCCAATGGCTTTATCGGAGATCTGGTTGATGAGTAACAAATCCTCCATCAACCAGCGCAACTCACCGGCCCCGTTGCGGATAATTTCAATCACTTCGTCAAACTGGCTAATATTTTCTTTATGAGCCAGCCGAGAGAGAATGTCCGCCCCGTTCAGAACCTTTGACACGGGCGTCATCAGCTCGTGGCTCATATTTTCGGCCAGGTTGCTTTTATACTCCTCCAGGTCGCGCCGGGCCTTCTCGCGTTGAATTACGCTCAAGTGCAGGGTTGCTTTGACCCGAGCAATCAGCTCTGGCATCTCAAAGGGTTTGGTTAGATAATCCACCCCTCCCGCCTCAAAACCGGCCATTTTATCTTTCAGGGAGACTCGCGCCGTTAAGAAAATAATGGGAATGCCGGTGGTCTCCGGATTTTGCTGTAAAGTGGTAGCTACCTGAAAACCGTCCATGCCCGGCATATCTATGTCCAGCAAAATCAAATCCGGTTTCGGCTCGGCTCGCGCTGCGTCAAGCCCTGTGGGGCCGGTCGAGGCGGTAATTACCTGGAAGCCCACCCGGTCTAATTCAAAGGCGACCCACTTTTGCAAGGTCTCATCGTCATCCACAATTAAGATGGTTGCAGCCATGGGCAACTTCCCTCACCTTAACCTTTTGCATTATTATAACTTTTTTGTCGCATCAGGTAAAATGAGTGTTTTAAGAAAAGTTGTAACTGCTCGGGCTAAAGGTGACTGGCACTTGGTTAGCCCTAAGCTTTGCTGGTCTCAACCGTCTTGTCAAGGAGAAAAGTGCCAGTCACCTGAGTGGTAACGAAAGGTTTTTAGACCTGCACCACGACGATGGTTAAGTCATCGTGCAGCTCGGTTCCTGTAGTAAAGGCCAGAACGGCAGCGCGCAGGTGAGCCAACATCGCCTCGGCGGACGTTTGCGGCCCGCTGCCGATGACCTGCTCCAGCCGTTCAAAACCGAAGATTTCACGGGCAGCGTTCATCGCTTCGACTACGCCGTCGCTGGTCAGAATCACCAAATCACCCGGCTGCAAAAGAAGGGTGGTTTCAATATAGCCCGTCGAGTTACCCAGGCCAATACCCAGCGGCGGGCCGCCGATATCTACCCACTCCAACGAGCCATCAGCCCGCCGGACCAGGGGCGCGACACAACCAGCATTGGCCGCCCGCAGGAAACTGCCTTGGCCGCCGGCTGGAGTCCGGGTAATTTCCACATAACACAGCGCACAGTTTTGCAGGAAGCGAGTGCGGGTATAGGGCACCAGGGCTGCGTCCAGTTGGGCCAGCAGCTCAGCCGGGGTTAACGCCTGGCCAATCACCGACTGGAAAGAGGCGAGGCTGACCGCCATCAACAGCGCCGCCGGCATCCCTTTGCCGGAAACATCGCCCAGGGCAATGGCAAAGGATGAAGGATGAGGGATGAAGGATGAATCTTTGATTTCATCCTTCATCCCTCCGCTTTCATCCTTACTGAAAGTGTGATAGGCATAGAAGTCGCCGCCGACTTCACGAGCTGAAGTGCTGTAGCAGACCACCTCAAGGCCGGGCCAGTTGGGGCGCGGGGGAGGCAGCAGGCTGCGCTGGATTTCATGGGCAGTGGTCAATTCTTGCTGCAGGCGGTCGGTCAGGGTGCGGAGATGAGCATTGGCCTGGGATAATTCAGCCGTTCGTTCGGCCACCAACTTTTTTAATTTTTCACGTTGGGCTTGAATGTTAGCCACCCTGACGGTGTAAGCGGTAAAGCCCAGGGCCAGCACTGCCGCCGAGGCGATCAGCCGGAACCACCATGTTTCCCAGAAGGGCGGGGTAACGACGATTTTGAGCGATGCGCCGTCCTCGTTCCACACGCCGCTGTTATTCGAGCCTTTAATCCGCAGCGTATAAGTTCCCGCGTCAAGGTTGGTGTAGGTGCCGAAGCGGCGCGTCCCGGCCCTGATCCAATCCTGGTCAAAACCCTCCAATTTATAGGCATACTGGTTTTTGGCCGGGTTGGTGTAGTCCAGGGCGGTGTATTCAAAGGAGAAAACAATATCGCGGTAGGACAGCTTGATCTCTTTGAGCTGCTCAATCGGTTGGTTCAGGGGAATTTCCCGGTTGAGAATATTAAACGCGGTGAGAACGACGGCCGGAGGGTGGGGATTATCTTTAACCAGCGCCGGATCAAATCGAACCAGGCCATTGATGCCGCCAAAAAAAATTTCCCCACTGCGGCTTTGGTAATAAGCACCCTCGTTAAAAACCACGTTGCCCAATCCGTCGCCGGCGTCATAATTAACAAAGAGCTGGCTGCGCGGATTGAATTTCGATATGCCTTTGCTGGTGCTCAACCACAAATTACCCTGGGCGTCCTCGAGGATACCGTAAACGACCAGGCTGGCCAGTCCCTGTTCCGGCCCATAGCGTATAAACTGCTCCGTTTCAGGCTCAAATTTATTCAAACCACCGTTAGCCGTACCCACCCACAGCGTCCCGGATTGATCTTCGTGAATGGTATAGACATCGTTATTGCTCAGGCTGGCCGGGTTGGTTGAATCGTATTGATAGCGGATAAATTTGCCGCTCGCCCGGTCGAATTGGTTCAAACCGCCGCCATAGGTGCAGACCCAAAACGTACCCTGGCTGTCTTCGAGGATAGCATAAACATCATTGCCGCCCAGACTGGTGGGGTCGGCCGGGTTATATTTATAAGCCGTAAACGTTCCGGGTTGGGCGTTAAATCTATTCAAACCGCCGCCTTTAGTCCCTATCCAGAGCGTGCCGGAGCGGTCCTCATAAATAACATTGATGTCGTTGAAGCTTAGGCTGGTCGGGTCATCCGGATTATTCTGGTAGCGGGTGACAGCCTGGGTTTGGGGATCGAACTTGTTTAAGCCGGCTCCCGACGTGCCCAGCCACAGAAAGCCGGAACGGTCTTGGTAGATGGCATAAATATCATTGTTGCTGAGGCTGTTGGCGTTATTAGGGTTATTCTGGTAGCTGACAAAAAAGCCGGTGTGGGGGTTAAATTTATTCAGACCGCCACCCTTGGTGCCAACCCACAGATTTTTGGCCTCGTCTGCGTAGATAGCCCTGACATCGTTGTTGTTAAGACTGTTAGCGTTGTCCGGGTTATTGGCCAGGTGGACAAATTGGCCGGAGATAGGCGAAAATTTATTGACTCCCCCCCCCCGGGTGGCCAGCCACAGGACTCCGGAACGATCTTCGTAAATCGAACGGATATCATTGTAACTGAGGCTGGTCGAGTCCTGGGGATCGTTGAGATAACGGATAAAGGTTTCCTTCTGCCGGTCAAACAGATTGAGGCCACCGCTGCGCGTCCCCACCCAGAAGTTGCCGGCGCTGTCTTCCAAAATCGCATTGACAATTGTATCGCTGAGGCTGGTCGGATTGGTTGGGTCGTTTTGGTAATGGGTAAAGGCCTCGGTTTGCGCGTCAAACTTGTCGAGGCCGGCTTCATTGCCGACCCACAGCGTGCCGGATTTGTCTACATACAGGGTCCGGACCAGGTTATTGCTGAGGCTGGTGGAGTCGGCGGGATCGTGGAGAAAGCGGGTAAAGGTTTCAGCCTGGGGGTCAAACCGGTTCAATCCCTCCGAGGTCGCCACCCAGAGTTGTCCGGCCTTATCTTCGACAATACTCCAGATGCGATCATTGCTCAGGCTGTGAGGATTGGCCGGGTCGTTTTTGTAGGCGGTGAAGCGTTCCGCCTGCCGGTCAAATTTATTCAGCCCGCCCCCGGCAGTACCGACCCACAGCGCCCCGGCCCGGTCTTCGTAGATGGTCTGCACCCGGTCACTGCTAAGGCTGGCCGGGTTGGCCGGATCGTTAAGGTAAGCGGAGAATTGCCCCGTCTGCGGGTCAAGCCGGGCCAGGCCACCCCCCCAGGTGCCAATCCAGATGATCCCGGCCCGGTCAATGAAAAGATTACCGGCGTTGTCGTTGGAAAGCGAACGGGGATTCTGCGGATCGTTCCTAAAAATGGTGATATTGTAACCATCATACTTGTTCAGGCCGCTCGGCGTGCCAAACCACATCAAGCCGGTCTGATCCTGCACAATGGAAAAGACAGTGCCATGCGAGAGGCCCTGTTCAAGCGAGATGTGCTCAAAGTAAAAGGTCGGTTCTGCCGCCTGGGAGAGGGCCGGCTGGCTCAAAACAAACAGGCAAAGGAGTAAGGTAAAAATGATAGACCAAGTCCGGTGAAACAAGAAAAGGAGGTTTTCTTTCGGTGGAAGGATATGACTCATAATTTGGCGAATGATGGCTAAAAAAGTACCGGGGTTATTAACCTTAGCATTATAATCCAGGAGCGGGCGAAGGACAAGAGTACTAAAGGTTTATGGGTCAGTGAGGGATTTGGAACACGATAGGCACGAAAAAGAGGAATTTCGCGCAAGGACTAATATTACAGCGCAATGTTGACCACGGCTGAGAGACCAAGTTGAGCCAATTTGGATTTACGATGAGACAGATAAGCGACATGATTGCGTTTTTGATAGTAGCGCACCAAGTGCAGGGCGGCCGC
>BOKF01000072.1 GCA_016860845.1 Chloroflexota bacterium | reverse complement strand
CGCGGCCGCCCTGCACTTGGTGCGCTACTATCAAAAACGCAATCATGTCGCTTATCTGTCTCATCGTAAATCCAAATTGGCTCAACTTGGTCTCTCAGCCGTGGTCAACATTGCGCTGTAATATTAGAGTAATTTGATAAATAACCTCAGTTCGGAGTTTTCCTAATCGTACCCTTCGATACGCGCTCCACTCGCCCTTCGGCAGGCTCAGGACGAGTTCCGCGCTACTCAGGATGCGATTATCCGCCGAAAATCACCTTTCGATACGGGCTATCGCCCTACTCAGGATGATTTTCGGTAAAATATCAAACTCAGGTTAAATAAAAAACGTGTTACGTCTGGCGTCGTCCATAGATTTTATCCAGGCATGACGCAACACGCAGCTTAGTTCTGCAGTTAGTCGTTCAATCGTCAGCTATCGTTTTTTAGCAGCCGCATGCCATTCAACGTGACCAGCAGCGACGCGCCCATATCGGCAAAAACGGCCATCCACAGGGTGGCGACGCCAAAAAAGGCCGCCAGCAGGAAAACCGCCTTGATAATGAGGGCAAACCAGATATTGAAGCGGATCGTTTGGACGGCGCGCCGGCCCAGACGGATGGCTCCGGGCAGTTGGCTCAGATCGTCGGCCATGAGGGCGACATCGGCCGTTTCGAGGGCCTGGGCCGTGCCGCCCGCGCCCATGGCAATACCGACCGTAGCTGCGGCCAGAGCGGGAGCGTCGTTGACGCCGTCGCCGACCATGGCGACAGTATCGCCGTGGGTGGCAATTAACTCCCGGATGGCGGTTACTTTGTCGGCGGGCATCAGGCTGGCCCGGACTTCGTCAACAGCCAACTGTCCGCCAATCGCTTCGGCGACGGTCGGGTTATCGCCGGTAAGCATCACCGTGTGGGTCAGCCCGGTTTCCTTCAGCGCCGTGATCGTGTCCCGACTGGCCTGGCGGGGCGGATCGCTGACGGCCAGGTAGCCGCGCAGGGCTTCATCTTCCCGGACCAGTATGGTGGTTTGGCCGTTGGCTTCGGCGCTGGTGACAAGCCGGCAAAAATCGGCCAGACAAGCGGCCTCGCTGTGCAGCAGGCTGTGGCTGCCAACAGTAACCAGCCGGTCGCCCACCTGTCCCTGCACACCCTGGCCGGGCAGGCTGGCGACGGCGGTGGCGGCCAGTTGCGGCAGGGCGCGGGTTTCGGCGGCGGCAGTAATGGCGTGCGCCAGGGGGTGGGTGCTGTAACGCTCGACGGCGGCGGCTATGGCCAGCATATCATCGCAGTGATTACAGGCGGCCATCAGGTTGTGCTGGCGGGCTTCGACGCAGCAGCGGTCAATGCAGGCCAGGCTGACCAGTTCCGGGCGGCCTTGAGTCAGCGTGCCGGTTTTGTCAAAAGCTACGGTGGTAACCTGCCCTAACGCCTCCAAATAGGCGCCGCCTTTGATTAACACGCCGCGCCGGGCCGCAGCCGCAATCGCGCTGACAACCGCTACCGGCGTGGCAATGACCAGGGCGCAGGGACAGGCAATGACCAGCATCGTCAAGGCCCGGTAGAGCCAGCCGTGACCTTCAGGGGTGTCCAGGAAGGGCTGGCCGAACAATAACGGCGGCAGGGCGGCCATCAAGACTGCTCCTCCGACCACCAACGGCGTGTAAATGCGGGCAAATTTATCCACAAAGCGCTGGGTGGGCGTCTTCTGGCTTTGGGCTTCTTCCACCAGGTAGATCAGCCGGGAAAGTGTGTTATCGGCAGCCAGGTGCGAGACCTCGATCTCCAACAGGCCGTCGCCGTTGATGGTTCCGGCAAAAACCTCTGTTCCGGGATTCTTTTCAACCGGCACGCTCTCGCCGGTGATAGGCGCCTGATTGACGGCGGATTGGCCGGTGAGAACGTGACCATCCATGGGAATGCGCTCCCCCGGCTTGACTAAAATCCGGTCGCCTACCGCCAGCCGCTCGACCGGCACGCGCTCCTCGTGGAGGCCGCACCAGGGGCAGGGACCACTCTCATAAGGGCCGGAGCCATCGGGCAGTTCCCGCCCGCGGCAGCCCTGGCAATCCAGACAGGGTTGGAGCACCATCGCTTCAGCCGGGGCCAGTTGAGTCAGGCTGCGGATGCTGTCGCGGGCGCGTTCCATGGTATAACCTTCCAAAGCCTCACCCAAGCTGAACAGGACAATCACGGTCGCCGCCTCGCCGTACTCGCCGATGGCAAATGCGCCAATTGCGGCCAGGCACATCAAGACATTCATATCCAACCCCTGCCCGTTGCGCAGGGCCGCCCAACCGGACCGGGCCGGGAAGTAGAGGCCAAACAGCCCGCCGATGAGAAAGAAGATGGAAGATAGAGGATAGAAGATAGAAGATGGAGATGCGTCGGTAAATAGCTGATCGCCGTTAAACCATTGAATGGCGAAGGCGGCCAGGATAAAGGCGGCGCCGATAAGGGTGAAGGTGTTGCGGGGTTGGCGCAGGAGCGCGGCCAGTTGCTGGCGCTGCGTCCGGGGGCGATAAACCTCGTCCGGTTGAGCCACGTTGTAGCCTAGAGCCTGGACCTGCTTCACAATTTCGGCCTCACTGGCGCCGGCCGCTACAACTTCCATTTTGGCTGTCGCGAAAATTACCCGGCAAGCCTCAACGCCGGCCAAATTGCCCACACCCTTTTCAAGTTTAAGCGCGCAATCGGCGCAGTCCATGCCAGTAATACGGAGTTGAAGTTTTTCGGTCATCGCATGTTTTCCTTGTTGTTCAATAGCCGGAGACGTGATTCGTATTGCATGTTCCGTTTACTGCTTAAAGAAATACGCACCACGCAACACGTTACTACTTATGCCCAATATGCTCCAATCCCTGCCGGAACAAATCCCGAATATGCTCGTCATCCAGAGTGTAATACACCATGCGGCCCTCTTTGCGGCTCTTGACCAGGCGCATACCGCGCATGAGGCTCAATTGGTGTGAAACCGCGCTCTGGGTCATGCCGAGCGTGGCGGCCAAGTCGCAGACACACAACTCCGTGTGCAGGAGAATGGAGATGATGCGGACGCGGGTGGGGTCGGCCAAGGCCCTGTAGGTATCGGCCAGACGGGTGGCAGCCAGGCCATCTAATAAAACCTGCTCGGCCTGCTTGACTTTGTCTTCGTCAATAATAGTTTCGGCGCAACGATCGCTGGCTGGGGAACGGATCATTCTTCTTCCCAAAGACGTATGAATAGTTGCTCATATATTACCTCGAAAAAAAGAGGTTGTCAAGAGGGAATCGAGAGGCGAAGAGGCGAGGGCGCGAAGAGACTAAAATGCCTGTCTTTGCTCCGCCTCACTGAACTTCGCCACTCCGCTTCATCCGGTCACACGAAAACTGCGAAATTCGCCGGTAAACGGGGCGTAGGTCACATCAACATCGGTCACACGGGCGGGCGGCTCGCCGGTGTGACACCAGGCGACGGCTTGCCGGACTGCCGTGGCGTCACCTTCAAAGACCGCTTCAACCCGGCCGTCCCACAGATTGCGCACCCAGCCGGTCAGGCCCAGCTCCTGCGCTTTGCGTTGGGTGAACCAGCGAAAGCTGACTCCCTGCACCCGGCCCGAAATAAAAACATGGGCGCGGAGCGTTTTTGCTTCAGTTGCGGAGTCCACGGCTGCATCCTCCCTTGCTGTTACGAAGTTAAACCTTACTTTCTGCGAATCCGGTTGAAAAAATCAACAACGCGCTGCATGAAGAGCTGGTCCCCTTCGCCCTGAAAGGTGTGGGGCTGGCCGGGATAGGTGAAACACTCGACCATCTTGTGCAACGCCTGTAACTTTTGACACAGCTCTTCCGACCAGGCCGGCGGGACGGTGCCGTCGTAGTCGCCGTGATGGATGCTCACGGGCGCAGTGATGCGATCCAGGAAAAATATCGGCGAGATGCGCTGCAGGTCTTCAGGGGAGGCTTGGAGTTCCTCCAGCCCGCGCCCTCTACCTGACCACTCGGCGATCTTTTCGTAGTTGCGCTGCTCGTCGCCGCTCATAGCGCCGTAAAGAACCGCTGCCTGCACCGCATTGCTGATGGTGATAGTTCTAAGGGTAATGCCGCCGCCCATGCTGTGGCCGAGCATGCCGACGAAGCTGGCATCAGCCGACTGTAAGGGACCGGGCTGGCCCGCCTGCGCTTTGATGATGGCGATGAGATTCAGCGCATCCACGGCCTGATTCGCCCGGAACAGGTCAGGCCCCTCATCCGAAGGGGGGTAGTTGCGGTAGTTGGGATGGATGACCAGGAAGCCGGCGCGGGCCAGGGCGTCGGCGTAGCGCGTGGTGTAGGCGATAGTGTTATACTGCTCCGGCGGGATGTAGCCATGCATGACCAGCGCCACCGGAAAGGGGCCAGCGCCCGGCGGTGTGTTCATAAAACCGTAGAGGGTCAGTCCCTCGCTGGGGTAGCTGACCAGGGTGCGGGTGAAGGCGTCGGTGACAGCCAGCACCTCTTCGATTTTTAGCTCACCGCCGCCGTAGGTGCGGGCGGATAAATCGGCGATGGTCAGCCCGGCGTAGGGGTCGGGGGTGGGGGTGACGGTCGGGGTTGAGGTGGCGGTGGAGGTGGAGGTGGCCGTAGGGCTGGGAGTAAAGGTTGAGGTAGGCGCGGGCGTTGCGGTCGGTTGAGGCGGTTCAGGAGTGCGGGTGGGCGTGGGGGGTAGCGAGGTGGGCGTGTCGGCGAGTTTAACGACCGGCGCAGGCGTGGCCGAGGTTGTCAATTCGGTTACAATCGCTCGCTGGCCGCAGGCCGGCAGAAAGGCCATGAACGTTACCGGTAAAATCCACTGAAAAATCTTTGGCATGGCCATTATTATGCCTTCTACCCTAACTTTTGGGCAAAAAACAACCTCGTTTTGGCTCTCTTAATGAATTGCCGAAGTTATTATTTACGTGTAAGATAGTCGCGAAAATGAGGCGAAGGAATGAAGAGGCGAGGACGCGATACTGCTTCACTCGCCTCCTTGCCTCACGCCTCCTCGCCTCTTCACTGATAAACTACTACCACAAGGAGTAAATTATGAGTTATATTGAAGAAATTGTCGCGCGGGAAATTCTGGACTCGCGGGGCAACCCCACCGTTGAAGTAGAAGTAATGCTGGAAGATGGGTCGTTAGGCCGGGCGGCAGTCCCTTCCGGGGCCTCAACCGGCGTCCATGAGGCGCTGGAACTGCGCGATGGCGACAAAGGCCGCTACCTGGGCAAAGGTGTCGAAAAGGCCGTCGAGAATGTCAACGAAAAGATCGCTCCGGAGCTGTTCGGCTGGGATGCGCGCGACCAGGAAGGCATTGACGCCTTTATGCGCGAGCTGGACGGCACGCCTAACAAAGCCGAATTGGGGGCCAATGCTATCCTGGCAGTGAGCCTGGCTGTAGCCAAAGCCGCCGCCGAAAGCACCGCCCAGCCGCTCTATCGCTACCTGGGCGGGGTCAGCGCCCGGACGCTGCCGGTGCCGATGCTGAACATTCTTAACGGCGGAGCGCACACCGGCTGGCAGACCACCGACTTTCAGGAATTCATGGTCATGCCGGTCGGCGCGGAAAGCTTCCGCGAAGGGCTGCGCTGGGGCGCGGAAATTTATCACGCCCTCAAAGGTGTCTTGAAAAGCAAAGGCTACAATACCAACGTCGGCGACGAAGGCGGCTTCGCCCCGGCGCTAAAGAAGGGTAATACCGAAGCCCTGGAGGTGATTTTAGAGGCAATCGGCAAGGCCGGCTACAAAGTGGGCGAGCAGGTGCTGATTGCGCTCGACCCGGCGGTGTCTGAGCTGTATGAAGACGGCCAATACACCCTGCGGATTGAAGGCAAGAAGCTATCCAGCGAGCAGATGGTCAAAATGTGGGAAAGTTGGGTCGGGCAGTACCCGATCATCTCATTGGAAGATGGCCTGGCCGAAGATGACTGGGACGGTTGGGTGGCGCTCAGACAAGCCATCGGCGACCGAGTGCAATTAGTCGGTGATGACCTGCTGGTGACCAATGTGGAACGGTTAAAACGCGGTATTGAGCAGAAGGTTGGTAACAGCATCCTGATCAAACTCAACCAGATTGGCTCGCTCAGCGAAACCATCGCCGCCATTGAGATGGCGAAACGGGCCGGCTGGACGGCGGTTATTTCCCACCGCTCCGGCGAAACCGAAGACACGACCATTGCCGACCTGGCCGTCGCGCTCAACGCCGGCCAGATCAAAACCGGCGCGCCGGCCCGCTCCGACCGGGTGGCCAAGTACAACCAACTCCTCCGCATCGAGGAAGAGTTGGCTGAAACGGCCGTGTATCCGGGCTTGAGCGCGTTTTATAACGTCCGCTAGGGCCAAGGCTTTTCAAATAACAGGACTTACACGGTGGGTGGAAAAGCCCTCCCTAAATCCCTCCCAAAGGGAGGGACTTAAGCTGATTCTCCCCTGTGGGGGAGTTAGAGAGGATCCTTCAACTGCGTAACTCCTGTCAAATAAGGAGCCCGAAGTCTCCCGACTTCGGGTAAAATGTGGGACGTGGTGCGTGGCGCTCAGATGAAAAGACGTGTCACGCACCACGTTTTTGAGGGATCCAGTGCGTTCATCCTCCCGCCAAGAAGTGCTGTCAAGAAGGGTTGCTCTTCTCAAACAGGTGTTTCTCTTTGCCGGTTTGAGCGAAGCTGAGCTGGCCGCCCTGGTTGGCGACTTTCATCCCAAAGAATACAGCAAAGACGAAATTATCTTTCGCCAGGGGGATACCAGCCGCGAGTTGTACCTGGTCATGCGGGGCAAAGTGCGCATCTTCCGCATCAGTCCCTCCGGCGCCGAGACAACCATTGCCATCTATTCGACCGGCAGCATCATTGGGGAGTTCGCCGTGGTAGACAGCGAACCGCGCTCGGCCACGGCCAAGGCCATCGAAGCGGCTGACCTGCTGGTGATGTCCCAGGATAAATTTCTACACCATCTGCGCCAGATGCCGGATCTGGCCCTGGGCATGACCCGGCTGCTGGCCAGCCGGGTGCGCTGGACAGCCGCTTACGCGGAGACTATTGCCCAGTACGACGCGGCAGGCCGGCTGCTGCACATTTTACTGCTTTACAACGAGCAGTTCGGCCAGGAAGAGGAGGCCGGGAGACGCTACGTGCTTGACCTGGCCTTGAACCAGACCGATTTGGCATCGCTGGTGGGGGCGCGGCGGGAATGGGTCAATCGGCTGCTGCGCGATTGGCAAAGGCGGGGTATTGTCGCTTACGAGGCCGGCAAAATCATCATTCTCGATTTGCCGCGGGCGCAGGCTGAACGGGACAGCCGCATCGAGGCGAATGTGGGTGAGGCGGGGTGGTAATGCGTTGGGAAGGATGAGGGATGAACCCCCTGGCGGGGGCAGGTGATGAAGGCGGAAGTGTCATTGGGAGGATATGTTTAAAACTGCCTGCGTCCGGCTTAAATCATATTTGGCATTGAGCTGGCGGAAGATTTCGGCGGCGCGGACGAGGTAAGGGCGTCGGTTGGGGTCTGCGGCGGGTAAGTGGCGGCCTATTTCATACAGGGTCAGAGCCTGTTCATACGGCATCGCCAGCCGTTCCGCTGCGGCCAGGCCCTTGCGCCAGGCCGCGTACGCTTTGCCCGGCCGGCCCGACAGCCATTCGTACAAACCCTGCCACAGCCAAGCCCGAGGCCGGCCGCTGGGAAAAGCGCGGGCATACTGGCGCAACGCCTGACAAGCCTGCCAGGCATTTGATTTTAGATTTTGGCTTTCGCTTGCGTGCCCCTGGCGAGATTTTCGATTTTGGCTTTCCGACCCCCAACCCCCGACTCCCAACCTCTCCTCCGCTTCCCACAAGGCCAGACATACTTCGGCCACGTTGTTGTAGCCGTGGATGATGCCATAACCGGTTGGCGACGAGCGGCCGATCCAAGTGACGCCTGCTTCTGCGGCGGACTGCGCCAGTTCGGATTGGCCCAGACGCCAACGCAGTAAGGCAATAACCCCATACGAGTTGATTTTGTCGGCGCTGCCGATATCGTCGTGGGCCACGCTTTCCAGCGTCTGCAAGGTGGTTAACGCCTGCTCCGTCCGCTGTTCGCCCAGGGCTAACAAGCTTCTAAGCTGCCCGGCCAGACCCCAGGATTGAGCCTGGGTGTCGCCCCGGCGGCGGGCCGAAGCCAAAACCTCAGGCCACATATTTAAACTTTCGGCAAACTTACCCTGAAAAAAGGAAATGTCGCCCAAAGCAGTCGTACATTCCTCCCAGCGGCGGTGGTCTTCCAGTTGTTGGGCGACCAACGCGCCCTGCCGTAAGGTCTCGCCGGCTTGGGTCCACTGACCGACGCCGATGGTGTAGACGCCGGTCAGTTCCAATACCCAGGCCAGGGCCGGGTAATGCTGCGCCTCTTGAGCAACAGCTTGAGCGCGCCGGCTGTAAGCCTCGGCCAGGGAACGCAGCGAAGCGAAACCGGCCACCAGGCACATATTGGCATAAGCGCGGGCCAGCTCCGGCGATGGCCCGGCCCGTTCGGCCAGGTTCAGCGTGCGCACAGCAGCATAGATAGCCGGCAGAGTCTCGTTAGACCAGTAATGTATTTCTCCCAACCGTTCGTAGGTCCGGGCGGCCTCCAGCAGGACAGCCTGCCGCTCCGGATCGGCGTCAACCAGGTTGACCGGCCATAAACGGTGGGAGAGCTGCTGCCAGAGCTGGCCCAATAGGCTGGCAGTCTGCTTGAATCTCTGCCGGGGTTGGGGCCAGCCCAGCAGGGCAACGGCTCGTTCCAGATGCTCCCGGCTCTCGGCCAGTTGACCCAATCCCAGGTAGGCCTCGCCCAACTGCCGCTCCCAACGGGACCGCCGGAGAAGAGCAGAGGAGCGGGGGAGCAGGGGGGCAGGGGCTTCTCCCCCCGCCTGGCGCTCCGCGCTGGCAGTCCCCTCTCTCATGCTAAGGTATGTTTCTGAAATAGACACCGCCTGGCCCAAAAAACGCACCGCCTCCTGGTTGGCATAGCTGCGCAGGGCTTGCTCCCCGGCTTTTTCCAGATAATCAATGGCCTTGTTTACCGAGGCGCCGTTGAACCGGCTGCCAATGGCTTGGCTCCAATGGTGGGCCAGGAGGGAGTAAAACGGCAGCAAATCACCGGTGTAGGTCCGCTCGAACCACTCGGCCACGGTCCGGTGCAGTTCCCGACGCTGGTCGAATAACATCAGATTATAAGCGACCTCGCGGGTGATGGCGTGCTTGAAGGTATAAGCCAGATGCGGTTCCGGCGTGTCGAGGCGGGTAATATCCAGGTGGGCCAGGATCGTGAGCTGGGTGGGCAGTTGGGGTTTATCCGCTTCGATGGGATGGATGTCGCGCAGCAGCTCCACCGGAAAAGTGCGGCCAATCACACTGGCTACTTTGAGAATAAGCTGCTGGGACGGGTTAAGGTGGTCAATGCGGCTGGTAATAACTTCCTCGACGGTATCAGGCAGGCTCAGCTCGCTAAAGGCATTGGTCTCGGAGGCAAGCTGACATTCACCCCCGACCAGGCGAATCAGACCGGCGTCGCGCAGAGCGTAAGCCAGTTCCTCACTGAAAAAGGGGTGGCCTTCGGCCTTGGCCCGGATGAGGACCGAGACGGGTTCGGGTAAAGATTTTGCGCTCAGGCGCTGGCAGACCAGAGCCACCGTTTCCTCCGGCGACAGCGCCTCCAGCTTGAGCCGCTGGACACCAGCCCCTTGCAGCAGTTGGCTGTACTCAGCAGGCAAGGGATCGGCTAAGGGACGGGCGACCACCACCAGCAGGACCTGCTGTACCCGCTGGCTGACCAGGCGAGCTAAGACCCACGAGGCCGAGTCGAGCCAATGGGCATCTTCCAAAATGATTAGGGTGGGTGATTGGGTGGTCGCCTGTTGGAGCAAGGTAAGCAGCAAATTGCGGGTGTTATCGGCCCGCGTCTGGCCGCTCATCTGGCGGGTCAGGTCGTTTTCCTGGAGACCCAATGGCAGGACGCTGTTGAGGAGAGGAGCCAGTCGCAGCAATTCCGGGACATCAGGCAAAAGCGCCAGGACGTGGCTGCGCCGGGCAATCGTGTTGGTATCGGGCTGAGCATCGAGCTTGAAAAGCTGGCGGAAAATGGGCCGCCAAGCATGATAGGGGGTGGACTGCTCGATGGCATCACCGCCGCCGAAGAGACAGGTGAGACTTTGGCGGTGGGCTTGTTCCAGCAAATCGGCCACCAGCCGTGATTTACCAATCCCCGCCTCACCTTCGATGAGGATTGTCCCGCCGCTGTCCCCACGCGCTAAAGCCTGCACCTGACCGGCCAGTAACCTTCGTTCGACGTTCCGGCCAATCATCGGGGCCGGGGTGAGGGCAGAGGTGGCTGCCGGTTTTGGGTCGGACGAATCGAAAAGATGAGTGTAAGGAGGCTGGTTGAGTTCGGGCAGGAGTGGTCCGGTGGGCGGCTTACTGCGCCGGCCAGCAACCTCGAAAACCGGGATGGGTTCCGTTCGACCCTTAACCGGGGTGGTCTCCAAGTAGGTGAATTGATAATTTTTGGCGGCGGCCTCGGCCACATGTTTGCTGATTAAAACCTGCCCGGGCTTCGCTCTGCTCATCAGCCGGGCGGCGATATTCGCTTCGCTGCCCAGCACCCCATAGGTCCGGCGAGTCTGGCTGCCGTAAGCGCCGGCCCGCATGCGGCCCTGGCTGAGGCCGATTTGGGTCTGGCTGATAAAATTCAGTTCGGGAGGCGGGGTGCGCAGTTCCAGGGCGACGGCCACGGCGCGGCTGGCATCGTCGCCATGGGCTACAGGCGCGCCAAAGCTGATGTACAGGTAACTCCCCTTGTCGCCGATGGTCAGTTGCAGAATGTTGCCCTCGTAGCGCGCCAGAATATGCTGCACCCAGCGAATATAGGCATCCAGCTTTTCGCCGGCGGTATCGTCGTGGTCATAATCTATTCCCTGAAAGCTGAGGAACAGGGCGATGGCCGTGCGCAGCTCAGCCAGGAAGTGTCCTCCACCCGCCTTGAGACGCTCGTAAGCAGGGGCCAATAGCCACGGGCGAGTCTGGGCTTCGGTGAGGGGAGGGGTGGAGGGGAGGGGTGGAGGGGAGGATTGGAAGGTTGGAAGATTGGAAGATTGGAGGACCAGTCCGGTGATGACGGCAGCGCTTATTTTAGGCTCAGCCTCAGCCTTAGCCTCAGCCTCCAATTCACTGCGCCATTCCGCAATTTGAAGGCTGTCGCCCAGGTGAGCCGCCACTTCCTCGCCGACCAGGGTTTCGCCTTTTTGGGCCAAACGTTCAATGCGGGCCATGCGGTCGAGGGTCTGGCCGGCCAGCACATCCAGCAGTTGAAGCTGCGGGTCGCCGACCAGGAACCGGCGCACCGGGCCGGCGGTGATGGCGACCTTGATCGCCAGCGAGACGACCGCCCCGGAGGGGGTGCTGAGGGCGGCAAAGGACTGCATGGCTCGCTGCATCTCTAACGCGCAGACCACGGCCCAGAAAGACGAGGAATGAAGGGTGAAAGGTGAATCGTCTTCATCCTTCCGCCTTCCGCCTTCCACCTTTCCAGCGAACCAGCAGGTGATGGCGTCGCCGCTGAAAAAGATGACGCTGCCGCCATGCCGCTCCACTTCGGCAATCAGGGCATCGTAAACGCGGTTGAGCTGTTGGGTCAGTTCGTCAATGCCCTGGCGGGGACCTAATTCGCGCACCAGGGTGTCGGTCAGCGGAATAAAGCCGGAAATATCGGCTAATAGAACCGCCCCCTGCGCCCGGTTGGGGAGGGATTCACCTCTGGCCAAAGCCTGGCGGCGGTCGGGGGGGATAAAAACCTCTGGGGAGTCCACAGTTCAACGCTTTCCAACGGCTGGAAATAAACCGTATGGTAACACTGTTGGCGGTTATCGTCAATGCGCTGAGATGCTTTGAGCCACTGTCAGGACGACTTTATCTATTAGATGACCCAAGTTGCTACCTTTCACCGCAAGCATCCTGAGTAGCCTTGAAAAGGCGTATCGAAGGGTGTCTGCGGCGAAAAATCACCCTTCGATACGCGCTTACGCGCACTCAGGATGATTTTCCGCCTGTAGGTGGCAACTCGAGTTAGATAAGATTTCCATCCCAAGCGCCAACAAAAAGAGGAGCCCAGACTCTTCATCGGGACTCCTCTTTTATTTCCAGAATAGGGGTAATTTTTTAATTATGCACGTGGCCGTGATCCAGTTCTTCGCTAGTCCCAGGCCTCAAATCGGCAATTTTCACGTGGAAATACAAGGTTTCACCGGCCAGCGGGTGGTTGAAATCAAGCAGCACGCCGTCCGGGCTAACATTGGCGACATACGCCTCCAGCGGCTGCCCGGACTCATCGCGCATGCGCAGGCCCATGCCCTCGCTCAGTTCCATATCGGCGGGAAAGAGGTCGTGAGGCACCATTTGATAGGCATCCGGGTCGGTTTCGCCGTAGCCATCCCCCGGGGCTACTTCCACCTCTTTTTCCTCACCAACCTCCATGCCATAGAGCGCCTGCTCGAGACCCGGAATAATTTGACCCTGCCCCTGGAGAAACTGCAGGGCTTCCCGGCCGTTTGAGCTGTCAATCACCTGCCCATCGTCGAGGCGCAAGGTGTAATCCAAACTGACCACCATCCCATCGGCGACTTTAAGCATTGTATCTGTCATTGGTTATTCTCTTTCTTTTCATATATTTATTTACGATCAGTTCAAACGCGACAAGGTCCCAAAAACAAAAGCCGCCCGGACTTACTAGTCCGAACGGCATGCCTGCGTAGGAACTAACAATACCGGTCGAGAGTATACCCAGGCTCCAGAGCGGAGTCAAACCTGCGATTCTAACTTTTGCCGGTATACTCACGCAGCGCCGGCAGCACCCGCTCGCCGAGCAGGCGCAGGCCTTCCTCTTTGGTCAGCCCGTGCGGCGTGCCAAATTCGACCCGCTCCGCGCCGGCTGCAAACAGTTCGACGGCCTGGGCTGCTACTTCATCCGGCGTCCCGGCAAACGCCAGCCGGCGCAGCAGCGCATCCGAAATACAGGCTCCCACCTGGTCGTAATCAAAACGAGCCGACGCTTCGTTGATGCGGCTCAGTAATTCCGGCTCGATGCCCAGACTGTGATCCAATTGGGCAATCACCGACAGATAAAGCGCCGCCTCACGCCGGGCCAGTCGGCGAGCCGCCGTCCCATCTTGATCTACCACCGTCACCGCCCCGACGACAATTCCAACCCCGGCGGGATCACGGCCCGCTCCTCGGGCAGCCTCGGCCACCGCCTGTTGAATTTGGGGGATCACGCCGGGGTTGGCTGTCCCGCCAATCTTGATCTCACTGTAATGGGGCGTGCAGGCATGGATCGTTTTCGCTCCCCAGGTACCTAACAAAAAAGGGATGTCAGGCCGGTAGACCGGCCAGCGCAGCGACTCGCCGCCGGCCAGGGGAAAGATTTGGCCGGGGTAAGCCTCGGTGGAGCCGCTCAGCAAATGGCGAATGCACGCAAACGCTTCACGCAGCGCCGTCACCGGGCGGGCCGGTTCAAGCCCCACAAAATCTAGCCAACTGCCGCGAGCCAGCCCCAGGTAAGCCCTTCCCTGCGAGGCTTCGTCAATCAGGGCAATGTTCCCGGCAATGTTCAGCGGGTGGCAGGTGAAAGGATTGACGGCTGCCGGCCCCAGCCGCACCCGGCGCGTGTGCCGGGCCATCTCCAGCAGAGGCAGCCAGGCCGGTTGGTAGAGCATATCGTTGTAAACGCTGACTCCATCAAAGCCGTACGTCTCTGCCGCTGCCGCCAGGGGGCCGTAAGCGGAAATCGGCTTGTCGGTTTGGAAGGCGATACTGAGCGAATGATGCACCAATTTATATCTCCCCCTTTAATTTTATCACAGAGATGGTGAGGAATCCCTGGGCCTGAGATTTCAATCTCAGGCTGATAGCTCAAGTCGGCTCAAGCCGACTCCAACTCCGGGCCTATTTGTTCTTCTGTCTTTAGGATGCTTCAGCATCCTTTAGCTGTCAGCCCTGAGCTTCAGCTCGGGGCCAACTCGCATCCTTCTGCGCCTCTGCGGTATTGACTCGACCAACCCCGAGATAACCTTTGACCGTCTCCTCGTCGGCCAAAATATCGGCAGACGTGCCTTGAAAGGCCACCTGGCCCTCGCGCAGCACGTAGGCATAGTCGCACCAGCGCAGGACACTGCGGGCGTTTTGCTCGACGACGACCAGGGTCAGGCCGCCGTCGCAGAGGTGGCGCAGCACCCGGAAAATCTCTTTGACAAACAGGGGCGACAGCCCGGCGCTGGGTTCGTCGAGCAGCATGAGCCGGGGACGGGAGAGCCAGCCCAGGGCAATGGCCAACATCTGGCGCTCGCCGCCGCTGAGCCGGCCCGCTCGCTGGGCCTGCCGCTGTTCGAGGATAGGAAACAACTGGTATACCTCGTCCAGAGACCGGGTAGCGGCGGCCTGGCCCAATTTACGCACGGCCAGCAGCAGGTTATCACGGATGGTCATGCTGGTGAATACATTTTCCCGCTGCGGGATGTAAGCCAGGCCCTGCCCGCCGATTTTCTCCGTCGGCAGCCCGACCAGGGGCGTACTCTCGACGGCAATCGAGCCGCCAAAAATGCGGGTCAATCCAAACACCGATTTGACCAGCGTGCTTTTGCCGCTGCCATTCGGCCCCAGGATGGCGACAAACTGCCCCGGCTCAACCGCCAGGCTGATGCCGTGCAGGACCTCCAATTTGCCGTAGCCGGCGGTCAGTTGGTTAATTGTGAGCAGACTCAAGTGTTACCCCCTCGACCACCGACCACCGACTGCTGACCACCCCGATGGACAGGTTTCATTACTTTGACGGCGGTCGGCGGTCTGCCATCTGCGGTCAATCTCCAAAATAAATCTCCCGCACCCGGGCGTTGGCCGAAATTTCGGCGGGGGTGCCGTGGGCGAGGAGGCTGCCGGCATGCATGACAAACACGGTGTCCACAAAGTCAAACAGGATTTCCAGGCGGTGCTCGATGATGACAAAGGTCAGGCCCAGGCTTTGGCGCAGGCGCTCGATTTCCTCAAAGATGGTATAGGCCAGCTTGGGGGCCACCCCGGCGGTCGGCTCGTCGAGCAGCAAGAGCTTCGGCTCGCCCATCAGGCTGCGGCCCAACTCCAGCAGCTTCATCTGCCCGCCGGACAGGTCCGAGGCCCGGACCTTGTAGTGCTGGCCCAACTGTAGCTCGTCGAGCGTTTTCCCGGCGGTGGCGGCCAGGCTGCTTTCCTGGGGTGTCCAGCGTCGGTGCAGGGGGGCGTGGGCCGGACTCTCCCCCGCCTGGCGTTTGACCGGCAGGAGAGCGTTGTCGAGGACGGTCATGCGAAAAAAGAGCGACGGGTCTTGAAAGCTGCGCACCAGGCCCCGTTGAAAAATCTCGTCGGCGGAGCGGCGGGTGATGTCGTGCCCGTCAAAGGTGATGTGACCGCTGTCCAGCGGCAGGACTCCCGAAATCAGGTTGAGCAGGGTGGACTTGCCGCTGCCGTTCGGCCCGATCAAGCCGGCAATCTGGCCCGGCTGGACGCTTAACGAAACGTCGTTGACGGCGAGCAGGCTTTCAAAACTTTTGCTGACTTTGTCGAGGGTGAGGAGATCGGTCATCATTAGCAACTTTATATTCAGAGAAAATAGGCCGACTAGAAATGCTTCTCAAGCAGCTTTTAGTTGATAGGGACGCACCTCTTGCTCCAACCGTTCGGCTAACTTATCCGCCGTCACGTCCAGATCATAATCCATTTGCAATCCCAGCCAAAACTGAGGCGACATCCCAAAATAGCGTCCCAGGCGCAGGGCGGTGTCAGCCGTGATGCCCCGTTTACCCAGCACGATTTCATTGATCCGGCGGGCCGGTACACCTATTCTCAAAGCCAGGTGATTTTGACTTAGCCCCATTGGCTTTAATAATTCTTCTAACAATACTTCGCCCGGATGGACCGGCTTCAACTTTTCTTCACTCATCCCTATTCCCCTTAATGATAATCGGCAAGCTCGACGTTATATGCGTCGCCATCTTGCCATTCAAAACAGATCCGCCACTGGTCATTAATCCGAATACTGTACTGACCGGCCCGGTCGCCGCTCAATTTCTCCAAACGATTAGCCGGCGGCACTTGCAAATCTTGGAGGATCATCGCCCGGTTGATCATTCGCAATTTTCGTAAAGCAACCTGTTGAATATCTTGGGGGAGTTTGGAGTAGTGTTGCCGGTTGAAGATTTTCTCAATCTCTTTGGCCTTGAACGAGCGGATCATAGATAAATTGTATAACGGCGTTCGTTAAACGCCAAAAGATAAAACCCGGTTTAAATCTGACGGATTTTAGGTTGGCTGTATAACAACGGGTACTTTTGCCGAATAACCAGCTCAACCCGGCAAAGATGATTTGAATAATTGTCACCTCACGGGGTGTTAGGCCTCGTCACCTCGACCCACCTACAGACTTAAGATACTTTCTCATCATGACCGGCAATCTGTGCCAGGAAGTAGATGAAGGCCATAATATCATCAACATTTGGTGTTTCATTATTGGATAGTAAACAGACCATTGCGCATCCCTTCCTCCATTTTTCATTCTTCAACCAATCCGGTCTGGTTTCACCATCAAACAAAGATTTCGGATGCTCGATTACAATTCCAAGGAGGTTTCGGCGACACTTTGCGCGCAAAAGCTTTCTGCGGCTTTCTAATTGTTTAGTCAACTCATTAATGTTGGAGCAACTTCGCTTTACTTCAATTATTGCCTGAACTGAATGGGTTGGAACAAGAGCAAAGTCACCTTGCTCGAAGATTGCTGGCAATTCGGAAGGGTCCCAGATGATTAGGTCACATTGGGGGATCGACTTCAAATTCCTCGTTTGGTCTGAAGCACGAATAACAGCACCAGTTGAAATGCGGAACTGTGGCAGCATATTTCTTACCATAGAGCGTATCCATGCTTCAGCGTATGATCCTGTGACATCGGGATTTGCAATAAACTTTCCCAAAAGTGCGTTAGACTTTAACGGATGAATAAACGACTCGGCGTAGAGTTGCCAAAATAGATGCCAATATTCTGGGGAGTCGTTTTCCATCATATGGTAATTTCCCATCACACAACTATGATAAAACACTTTAGAGCTTTGAAAGTGCCGTCTCTCGCAACCTGACAATTTCTGGACTCTCTTACTAACCACAAACTACGCCGCCTCTACCACCCTCTCCACACACTCGATGCCCAGCTCCTTCAACCCGGCCAAAATCGGCTCGTACCACATCGGCGTGACCGGGGTCTGGATGCCGGTAGCAGAAACCTGGCCGCTGAGGATCAAATCCACGCCGATGGCCGCCGGCAGGCTGACGGTGCGGGCCATGGCCGTGTCGCCGCCCGGCTCGCCAAAAGCGATCAGGGTCGAAGCGATCTTCTCCTTTTTGCCGCCGGGATAGCTGGCGTCGAAGTGATGGACCAGGATAATCAAATCGCGCTCACCCTCGGCGTAGCCCATGCGCTCCAGCATGACCCGGGTCAGCAAATCCAGGGGCGAGATCTTGCCGCCCGGCGCTTCAATCGGCCTGTCGTCAAACAGGCCCAGCCAGTCGAGATTTTTGATGACGGCGCTGTCCCGCTCGACGCCGAGGTGAGCGGCCACGTCGGCTTTGACGTTGCTGGTTTGGGTTATTTCGGGCGGCAGCAGACCGCGCATGAAGTGGGCGTAGGTCTTGCCGGTGACATCGTACGGCCGGTCATCCAGAAAGCCCAGCGCGGCGATTTTGTACAGCACGTCGCACCAGCCCTGGTTGCGCAGCGTGCCCCGGTACATCGTGGCCGCATCGCCGATACCATAGGCTTCGCGATACGGCAGCGAGTCGCGGTTGGGGTAGGCTTCAAACCGGCCCAATCCCTCCACGTCGAGCAGCCAGTAGTGGGTAAAGAGGTGCTGGCCGGGTATATTCACCTCCTGGCCGTCGCGCAGGTAGTGGGCGGCATTGCGCGCCGCCAGCAGCACGCCGCGCGGACTCCACGAGAATTTGTAGCCAAAGGGGTTATCGTTGGCTTCCGGCGCAGGCAGGCCGCCGCAGTAGGACATAAAGCCATCTACGTGCCCGCCGGCCTGCTGAACCTTGTGGATAATCTGCATAGCCGACATGTGGTCAATGCCCGGGTCAACCCCGACCTCGTTAAGGATGACAATCCCGGCTTCCTTAGCTGCTGCATCCAGTTCGCGCATGGCCGAGCTGACGTAGGAGGTTGTGACCATATGTTTGCCCTGGGCAATGCAGGCTTTAGCGACGGCGGGATGGTGAATATAGGGCAGCATGCTGACTGCCAGATCGGCCTGGCCAACCAGCTTCATCAGGGTCGCGCCGCCAGGGTCACTTTCGATATCGTAAGCGATGGCTTCGGCGTTGGGATGGTCGCCGATCAAAGCCTGGGCTTTGGCCACCGTCCGGCTGGCCACGGTGACGTGATAGCCTTTGTCTAACAGATAATGGACCATGGGGCCGGTTACCAGCCCGGCGCCTAGAATGAGGACTCGTTTCATCGTTGAAGCCTCCTTTTTTGGAAGATGGGAGGGTTGGAAGATTGGAAGATTGGAAACGATAACCAACCGTCCAATCTTCCAACCTTCCATGTCTTAGGGGGTTAGAAATCGTTCTAAATACTGATACGCCGGCGTTAATTCGCCGTGATAAACAATCGTGGCTCGCTTTAGCTCCGGCGGCAGGGCGCACCCGGCAAAATCTACGCTAAAATCACAGGCGGCCAGGGCCGGGATGAAGGGCATGAGCGCCTCGCCAAAGCTGGCCGAGGACTCGACCGGCAGCTCGCAGGGGAGGTTGTCTACGGCCATAATGACCGGCCCGGCCCCGGCGACGCCGTCCACAGCGGTATCGGTCTCTGGCTGCCAGACGAAACTGGGAGCATCCGGTTCGGTGGCCTTGATGGTTGGCTCGATGCCGCCTTCAATGTCGCAGCTAATGTCGCCGATGACGCGGAGTTTGGGCGGTGAGTCGCCGCCGTAAAGTTGGCGGGCCGTCTCTTTGGTCAGCAGGCGGGGGTAGCGGGCATCCCAATAGATGCAGTTGACCAGTACGGTCAGGTGCGGCAAATAGCTATCAAACTTGGAGCGATACCACTCCGGATGCTGGAAAAATTCGGCCAGGTCAAAAGGTTGGCCCTCGGCGATGGGTTCGACTGTATCCTCTTCTTTGAAAACGACCTTGTAGAGGACATTGCGGTCGAGGTCTTCACGCTCGTTCAGGATGAGCAGCTCGGCGGGCGTAATGGGGCGCACCGGCAGCAGATCGAGGACCGCCTGCGCTCCCCGCGAGACGTTGCCATAGCCGGCCAGACCGATGACCAGCGGGGTCAGGTCAATGGGCCACCCCTCTTCAACCAGGCGCTGGCCGATGCGGCGAAGGTCGCTTTGCGCGGCGGGCAAATCGGCATATTCATACGTGGGGCGCAGGCCGGTCAAAGGGGTGGCGATGCCTTCCCAGGCCAGCCGCTGGCCGAGGGCGCGCAGGGTGTCTATCATACCGGCCAGTCCGGCATGCTGCCCGAAGAAAATGAGCCGGCGGTTGTGCTCGTCTACCACCCGTTCGTAATCAATCAACTGGCAGCCCAATTCCAGCAGCCGGCGCAGCATGAGCATGTTGTGGGGCTGGCCTTTGATGGTATGGGAGAAAAAGAGGTAAGTTTTACCGGGCTGAAGCAGCTCCGGTGGAATTTCCTTGATGGCTAAAACGACTTCTGCGGCGGACAGGTCTTCTTTAATCGTCGCTCCGGCTGCGGCGTAGGCCGCATCGGGGAAAGCGCGGATGGGTGAAGGTTGAACCAGAAAGTTGAGGTGCTGCTGCGCCAGCGCTGCCACCTGAGCGGGGGTCAGCGGGACCCGGCGTTCCCATTGATTTTTATCTTCACGGCGGAGGGCAATGACGTTGCTCATAGGAGAATCAGCTTATCATTAACCCCAATTTTTGGCAAACCCGGCCAGCCGGGCAGTCGAATTACTTTTGGAGTATTGAAGTTTAGCCATATTTGTTGTATCTTAATACCATAAAGTTAATTCTGCCGCATTCTTATTTCCGCTAAATTCCAGGCAAGAACCAATGCCAAAGAACATCAAACCTGTCGAAGTGACCCCACCTCCCCTCAGCGCCCGCCTGGCCGAATTAGAGACGCTGTTAGAACAGTCCCAACGGCGGGAAGCGGAGCAGGAAAAACTTTTAACCGCCGAACACGAGCAGCGGCGGCTGGCGGAAATGCTCTATCAAACCAGCACCGCCCTGAACAGCACCCTCAACTTTGAAGAAATCCTCGACCGACTGATGGATCAGGCGCACGAGCTTATCCCCCACGATGGCACCGCGATCATGCTGGTTGAAAATGGGGTGGCGCGTATCTCCCGGCGGCGGGGCTATACCCGTTTAGGCTCAAGTGACCGTCCGGCCGGACGGGGTCTGGTTGTGGCTGAAACGCCAACCCTGCAATTTATGCAGGAAACGGGCCGGCCTTTGGTCATTCTCTCCGTTGAAGAGGACCAGATCTGGGTGGAAAAGCCGGAGGCCAGTTGGATAAAATCCTATCTGGGAGCGCCCATTTTTATCCAGGGCCGGCTGATTGGTTTCCTCAATTTAAACAGCGCCACACCCCGGCATTTTAAGCCGGAAGACCTGGAGCGGCTCCAGGCTTTGACCAGCCAGGCGGCCACCGCTCTGAAAAATGCCTATGTCTACGAGCAGAGCCGGCAGGAGAGTATCGAACGGGTGCGGGCGCTGAAGCGAGAGCGTAATTTTATCGCGGCGGTGCTCGATAACACCAGCGCCCTGGTCATGGTTCTGAACCGGTATGGCCGCATTATTCGCTTTAACCGGGCCTGCGAGCAAACCAGCGGTTACTCCTTTGAGGAAGTCAGAGGTAAACATTGGTGGGATTTATTCCTCCCGCCTGAGGAGATTGAGCCGATTAAGGCCGACTTTGAACAACTCTGGCTTAACCAGCCGCCCAAGCGCTATGAGAGCGACTGGCTGACCAAAGATGGCCGGCGCCGGATGATCGCCTGGTCTAACACCATTTTGTACGACCAGCAGGGCGTCATGGAATATATCCTCAACACCGGCATTGACCTGACCGAGCGCAAACAGGCCGAGGCCGCGCTGCACTCCAGCCAAGAGCGCTTCCGCGAGGTTGTTTCTTCCATTAGCGACCATGTTTATGTGACCCAGCTAACCGAGGACGGCCAGGCGGTCAACCTTTATCTCTCCCCTCACATTGAAATACTGACTGGCTATCCGAAGGAAAGATTTGAAACCGATTGGCATTTCTGGCCGACCCAGGTCATTCACCCGCACGACCAGGCTGCCGCCGCCGTTCAGGCGGCCAAGTTAGCGGCCGGCCAGAACAGCGAGATGGAATATCGCCTGATCCGGGCCGACGGCACGGTGATCTGGGTGCGCGACAGCGGCCGCAGCCAGAGACTTGGCGCATCAAAAATCATTTACGGCGTGGTCAGCGACATTACGGCGCGTAAACGGGCCGAAGAAGAACTGAAAGTGACCAACCAACAACTGCAAGAACTGACCACTCGTTTGCAGGAAGAATTAACCCTGGCCCACAAAATTCAGCAGAGCCTCTTACCGGCGGGCCGCCCTACCTGGCCCGGCCTGGACCTGGTCTGCTACAGCGCGCCCGCGCGGGAAGTCGGCGGCGATTTCTATGCCTATCACGCCTTTAGCTCCTTCCAGGCTTCTCTGCTTGAAGGGGCGAGCGAGGGAGAACGGTTTGCTATTGCCGTAGGCGACGTGTCGGGTAAAGGAATGCCGGCAGCCTTGCTTATGGCGGCCAGCCTGACCGCACTGCAATCCATCATCACCCACGCCTTCAGCCCCAGCGACCTGCTGACCGAGCTTGACCTGGCCCTTAAACCCTACACCAAAACCACCCTGCAAAACTGCGCGCTTTGTTACGCCGAAATCACCCTCCCTACCTCGGACCAGTCCCAGGGTTGGCTGCGAGTCGCCAATGCCGGTTGTGTCACCCCGCTGATTGGCCGGGCCAATGGCGCGGTGGAGTGGGTCGAAGTGGGCGGCCTGCCGTTGGGGGTCGGCCTTAGCGCTCGTCACAGGTATGCTGAAGCTACCTTTAGCCTTAATTCGGGAGATTTGGTTATCTTTACCAGCGATGGCGTTATCGAGGCCCTCAATGCCGCCGGTCAACTCTTTAGCTTTGAGCGTTTCGAGCAGGCTGTCGCCGCCGGGCCGAAAAACAGCGCCACGGCCATGCTGGCCCACCTCCGGGCTGTGGTCACCAATTTCACCGGCAATATTGAACCCCACGACGATTTGACAATCGTGGTCGTTCAGGTTTAATACCCCCTTTGATAACCGGTTTTTTTTCTCGCCGATTCATTTTCCAGGAGGCAGTATGGATCCAAAATTGCGCCGCAGTTCTGTTGGCAGCGGCATCCATTGGGAGGATTTGGCCGGCTACGCTCGCGCCGTGCGGGTGGGCGACCGCATTCTGGTCTCCGGCACTACGGCAACCGGCCCCGAAGGCGTGGTTGGAGCGGGCGACCCCGCCGCGCAGACCCGTTTTATCCTGGATAAAATTGAAAAAGCAATTAACCAATTGGGTGGGGCGCTGCACGATGTGGTCCGCACCCGCGTTTACCTGCGCAACGTGGCTGATTGGGAGCCGGTTGCCCTGGTCCACGGCGAGCGCTTTGGCTCGATTCGCCCGGCCAACACCATGGTTCAGGCCCAATTGATTGGCGATGAATACCTGGTGGAAATCGAGGCCGAAGCCATCGTTGGAGGAGATTAGCTAGAGATTTTAGATTTTAGATTTTGGATTTACGATTGGGTTAAACTTACCATCTTTAATCGTAAATCGTAAATCGTAAATCGTAATCATACATATGCGCTTTAGCCTGCGTCTCAACAACGATTTGCCTCTGCCGGAATATATCACCCTGGCCCAACTGGCCGAACTGCACGGCTTCGACCAGTTCTGGGTGAGCAATGACCTGTTCCTGCGCAGCGCGCCGGTAATTCTATCGGCGGTGGCTGCGGCTACCCGGCAGATCGAAATCGGCACGTGCATCCTCAATCCCTACACCATCCACCCCAGCGAAATTGCCATGCTGGCGGCCACGCTGGATGAATTGTCCGGCTGCCGTTTCAACCTGGGCCTGGCCTCCGGCGCCGCCGACTTTTTGAAGTGGGTTGACCTGAGCCACGACCAACCCCTGGCCGCCATGCGCGAAACGATCGTGGCAATTCGGGCGCTGCTGGCCGGGGAGCGAGCCATGATAACCGGCAAATTTTTGCGCTGGAGCGGCGAAGCTTACCTGCGCTTCGAGGCCCCGCGGGTCACGCCGATTTATCTGGGCGCGATGGGGCCGGGCATGCTGCGCCTGGCCGGCGAACTGGCCGATGGCGTGCTGCCGCTGCTCTTTCCGCCGGAGCATTATTTCGGGGTCAAGCCTTACCTGGAAGAAGGTTTGGCGAAGCGGGCGGACGCGCTCCCTTCTCACGACTTTGCCGTTTGCATGTGGGTTTCGCTGGCAGAGGATCGGACGGCGGCCCGGCGAGCACTGGCCGAGAAAGTTGCTTATTACGGCCATACCCTCGGCCCGCTGATACTAGATCGCCTGGGTCTGACTACTGAGGATTTTGCGCCCATTGAGCAGGCAATGATGGTGGAAAATGACATGGACAAGGCGTGCAGCCTGGTGGATGAGCGCATGCTCCAGATTGGGGTAGTCGGGCGGCCGGAGGACTTAATCGCCCGGCTGGAGCCGCTGGTCGAGGCCGGAGCGCGCCATCTCAGCTTTGGCCCGCCCCTGGGGCCGGAGCCGTGGGCGGCGATCCAGTTGTTAGGTGAGCAAGTCCTGCCCCATTTTCGTTCCCGCTGATCAGGAACGCAGAGCAACACAGAGTATTGGCTCGTTTGGCTTGTTCCCAACTCAAGTTTGGGAACGAGCCAACGCAAGGCAATCCCCCAATTTTCACATCCCACCCCCCACGTCCTCCCAGGCAATCGGACTAACATCATCATGGCGGAGTGTGCGGCGGCTGACCCGGTCAATCCGCATGATCAAACGGCAGGCCGGGTCGGGGCAGACCACGCGGGCATCGGTTTCCATCCAATCAGCCGGGTGGTTGTGGCGCTGTTTGGCCGGCAGCAAGGGGATGACCGACTGCAAGGCGTACAGGCAAAAATCGGCCCCATCCGGCAGGGAGAGCTTGCCGCCGCGCAGGTAAAAGCAATCGCCTTCCGCCATGGCACAGGTGCAGTGGCCTTCAATCTTCTCCACCACCACAGCTAAATCATAAAGCTCAAATTCGTCGTCGCGTAAAGGCGCCTGACTCATACTGCTTCTCCTCAATTTGGGCCGGGATTAGGGGATTTTTTCTTTAATTTTTTGCCGGATGATGCGGGCACACTCGGCTGGGTCGCTGTCGGGGCTGAGGCGCAGCGCGCTGGCCGGAACGGAGGGATTATCATTAGAGGTCAGGACAACCGGCAGCCATTGATTCTGGCCCAGCGGCAGGGCCAGGTCTACTTTATAGGCTACCCCTTGCTCTCGCAGCGGCCAGTTACGTTCGGGATGAAAGCCCTCTTCCCGCAGCGTCACATATAGCCGCCCGGCCGGCGATTGGTTTTCAAACAGGTCATTGATCTCCTCGGCCGTCTCAAAACGGTCACCCGTAGTAACAATGAAGGTGATTCGCCGCCAGTTGGCGGAGATAATCGGCGGCAGTTTGTGCTGGAGCGGCCCGACCGCCAATTTGTAATACCACTCTCCGGCTCGTTTGTGGTCAGATTCAGTGGGGATCAGGTCGCGGCGGGTGACAAGTTCATGGCCCTCGATGTGGGCGTAATAATGAATGGCCCATTTGTCGCTGCCAAAGGCGCTGGTGCTATAGTGTTTACTGTTTGCCAAGAATTCACCGCTTGCCAATCCACATTCATCACGGGTAATACTGTGTCGCCAAGGATACAGCGAACATAGATTACCTTTTGCCCATTCTCAACCGCCAGCTTTCCTTCAAAATCTAATGCTTCGATCAATTGGCGGCGAGCATTAAAATCATCTTTTGCATAAAACACTCCTTTACCCACCCGTACGACGAATTCGTCTATGATCCGCTGCGCCTGGTCCTCAGATACGTCTTGTTGGGCAATTTGAGCAGTTAGTATCTTCCTCTCTTTTTCTAACGACTGAATCGCTAGTTCCAGGCCGGAAATTTTCTCCTGTAGCATCTCCTGAGCGACCTTACCTGTTAAATGTAAATCTATGGCCCGTTCCAATTGTGACTTGTGCTCTGCAATCAAGTTCTCGACAGAGTCAAGTTGTCCTTGGAGTACTTCTCGGTTCTCTTCTTGTTCGGTTTTGGTTTCAGTCAGAGCCTCCTGCAAAGTCTTCCGGTCAGTAAAAATAGACTTGAGCCACTCCCAAATTATACCATCTACATAGTCGACCCGGAAACTTGGCAGGGTGCATGTGTTACTGCTGTAGCGGAATGAATCCATTGAAGGACAGCGGTAATACTGGTAGAGGACTCCGCGATTCCATTTAGCGTGACCTATAATTTTCAAGCCACACTGGCAAGTCAATTTTTTTGCTAGCAAATACTCGTATTTGATATTGCGTTTTGCTTCCGAGCGATTTTCTTTGAGCCGCTGTTGCGCCGTATCCCACATATCTTTGGGAATGATAGCCGGTACCTCTACGGTGATGAGGTGATCGTCAGGGTTCTTGATAAATTGTCCTTTAGACAGCTTCCGTTTACCAAACTGCCACTCGCCAATATAGGTTCGGTTGCTTAAAATCATCCTGACAGATGAACCTGTCCAGTGGCCGTAGCCATTTTGTCGTTTGATTTTCTTAAGTTTCTCCGGGTCTGGCACTCGCAGATCTTTCAAAGTGGGAACTTTCATTTGAGTCAACCGTTGTGCAATTTTGCGAATGCCAAGCCTTTCTGGACCAGCGTACCACTCGAAAATCAGAAAAACTATAGCTGCTTCATTCTCTGCAATTTCGAGGGTATCGAGATTACTTTGCTTGGCTACCGCGTAGCCGTATGGAGGTTGACCACCAACTGATACATGACCAGCCAAGACCTTGTTTCGTCGCCCTCGCACCGAACGCTGTTTAATTTTCTCGCGCTCATACTGCGCAATAATTCCCCGGATATGGCGGAGTAAATCTCCTTCTGGCGTCGTATCATAACTTTCCAGAACATACTCAATGCGGACCCTGTATTTTTCCAGTTCCTTTTCAAGCCATAGTAATTTACCAAGGTCCCGGCTAAACCTATCCACTTCTCGAATGACTACCACATTAATCTCTCGGTTCTTGGCCAACTCAAGCATCCGGCTAATACCTGCTAAGCTCCAATTGGCCCCACTGGCCCCCCGCTCATCTTCCATTATCTCTTCGGCTATTTCATAGCCTTTTTCTTTAGCATATTCGCGCCCCATCCTAATCTGACCTTCGAGATTACGTCCATCATTTTTTTGGTCATTATACGAAGTGCGAGCATACAAGGCTGCCCGTTCTATCACAATGCCTTCTTCCGTCATTTTGACCTCCTTTATTGCTGAGGTGTAAGGTGTAAGCCATCGCTTTGGATGGTGTAATACACCTTTACACTCCTTACACCCGTTTAAATCGGTTCAGAATCGCCTCAACTCGTTTATTTTGTGGACCACCCTTGCTGCCAAAGACAGCAGTGGCAATAGCGCTGATACTTTCACCAGCGTCATAAAGCTCTAAAATCCGTATTTCTTCTGATGTCGGTTCTGGTTCTAATTTGATGAATTCATCCGTGTCAAGGATGGGTGGATTTTGAGCAGGATAAGCGCCCGGAAGCGTCACCGGAATTTCACCGTTGCCAGTATCCAAGGTAGCTTGCCACTGCCCATTCGCCCCAGATAGCCTGACGATGGCAAATCCGTCCTTTAGGTCATATTCCCCCTCTAGGCCCAATGGCTTAGCCCTATCCGAATGAGTAGCCACAAACACACTAAAGGCTGCCTTCCGGCTTTCCGTAAGCAATGCTTTGATGGCATCACTGGACTGCTTAACGTTGTAGACAATCGCCCGCCATTCATCGATAAAAATAGTGATACGAGAGTGACCCTGCTCGGCCACAATACCTTTCCCAATCTCTTCATAGCGTTTGGTCATCAGTCTGACTAGAGCATCCAAAGCTTTACCGATCTCTGGGTAGTTTCGACCCATCCCCACCATAATGCAGGCAGGCCATTTCTGTGGATAAGCATGGGGATCAATCACAATCACTTTAGACCTGGCTAACCGGCGGCTAACAAGCCACCGGAGGAGGGTGGTCTTTCCCGAATCGCTGGCTCCTACGATCAAACAACGCTGCACATTATCTAAGGCTGCTAATAGGTCAACCTGGGCGATGGTTGGCAACAATTGGGGGGTTACGGTGTTCATCACGTTAGCCCGATGGCGCAACATGTAGGTTTGCCAAGCAATTAACTCAGTTTGATTGGGAACAGTACGCTGGCCGTTGGCATACACCCGACCATCCAAGTGAGCGGTGCGCCAAGTCATCGAGGTATCGGCATCGCGAATGTATACTTGTTGACCTTCGCCAGCCACCAGAACCATTACTTTGGCCTCGCGCTCCTTCACTCTACGGTTGGCGCGCTCTTTCAATAATCGTTCCCGAATCATCAAGATGGAAAAGACCAAGAGGCTGAAGAGAATGGTGACAACCGTGAAGGTCAGAGCGTAAATAAGTAATCTGATCGCCGTGGTGATTTCATGGCGAGCAATACTGTCGAGGTACCATCCCAAAACCATCAGCAAAAAAACGGCTACCGATATCAGAATGAACTGATGCTTCATAGCTTCACCCCCAGGCCATAGGCCAGCGATTTTAACCCAATGAGCAAGATTTTTGAGGTGAAATTAAGGGCAGCTTTGAAGTCATTGACCAGGAGAGAGAGTTCAAATTCAGCAATCATTAACCGCCGCGCTAGTTTCCAAAAGCAAGCAAACAGTTTCGTTACCAACAGAACGGAAAAGGCCAGTGTTCCAGTGTCATCTTCGACAACCATATACATTGCCAATGTGGTTTGTTGGTTGAGTTTTACACTTCTGCCGTTCATCCTACTACCTCCCAGCCATTGCCATTCTCGGTAATCTGACCGGCTGCTGCCAGGGCTTTTAAGTCGCTGTACACTGTTCCTCGCGAAGCGTTCAACCTGTCTGCGAGCGCTGACGCACCCAGGTCGCCTTCAGTAGCTAAGATGTTCAATAGCTGGCCGCGGCGTTGCCCAATGACCAATGCATCCCGCTTGGCCTTAATGTCTGTAGCGTGTTCAAGACTGCCATATTGAACGCTTTGAGCCTGTTTGATCTCCTGTTCCAACCGAGCTAGGCTCGCTTTGGATTGTTCAATTAGATTGTTTAGTTTGTCAGCCTCGGTGTTCAGTTGAGCCAGTTCTGATTGTTTGGTGTCAATCAGGGTGTCGAATTCTTGGCGCTTATTGTTCAACTCTTCGGCTAATAGAACCAAGCTTTGAACAAGGTTAGCTCGTGTGACCCCGTGTTTAATTTGTCCAATAAACGTCTCAAATGACAACAGTAAGAACAGACTGGGCATGGCGGCCATCACTCTGGACACAATGTCAGGCTGCGCGTGCAGCACATTGAACCCACCTGCCAGCAACGAGGAGCCGATGATTAAACACCACTGCCATTTAGCGCTTTCACCCTGAGTCGAACGATGGAGAGCATTAAGGGAGAAAATTACAACCCCTGCCTCAACTACCAGGGGAAAAAGAAAGGGGATGCTAAAACCATGCTTAGCAGCCAAGTCAGTCAGAGCATTAAAAGAGAGGATGAAGGAGAATAGCGTCAGGAGAAGGGTTAATAACCCTGTTAACCAGGCAATTATTCTGTTGTAGCTTTTTTGGGAATCCGAAAAGGATGGTACAATTGATGTACCTGACATAACAAACCTCCACCGGGTTTTTGTGTTAGGTAAAGTGTGCTCGTGGGTGTCTGCATCCGCCAAGATCAAGCCACTCACGGGCCATTTTTTTACCCTCCTTAATCAATTTTTATTTTTCCTTCTAACCAAAGCTCCAACAAGCGTCTAACAATAGCACTGATCGGCGTCAGCCCTGCTTTTTCTTTGCAGCGCTCCCAGAAATTTGGTTCAATTGAGATGCTGCGTTGGACCATCTTCGATTTTTCCCTCCTTTCGTCATAATCTCTGTTTTCCTGGCGGTCAGTAGTCATGTCAACATTATACAAGTCTATATAATATTGTCAAACTTATACAACATTGCTAAGGAGACCGGCCAGAAAACAAACTGATGAATAAGACTGACCATGTTCTTATCAAGTCAAAAAGCGTGAGATCACCTCAAGTTTCAGTCTCTCTTGCTCAACTTGTTGTCCTCGGTAACTTCGCTCGCATTCGTGTCAGCTATGTCGGCAGTCAACCCTGTCGCCTCAACCCCTGGCACTGACCCAATGGCCTCACAAAGCTGGGAGTTAGTGAAATCATTTTTCTCGGCCTCGTCTGCCAACCGGAGCAGCAAGGAAATACCTTGCCACAAACGACGCCGGGCTTAAGGCGATAACTCAAGTTCTCTCATTGTCATTACCTCCTTCTTGAGGGTATCTATCCATAGTCTCGACACTCGTTCACAAAAACAGCTCTCAGACCTCGTGTAATGCCACAGGGCGGCTTTTGGATGCCGATCCAGTATTCATCAATACTCATGCCAACCACGACCTGCCAAACAAACCAAAATCAGCCCATTATAGATGCTGTCCTCAATCAGTTTGGCACCGGACAAGGGTTGCCCACAGCGTGGATGGGGTAGCTCCTTGAGATCAGCCTGTTGCCAGACTGCGACCTCGCGTGGAGTCAACGCGTCTTCTACCGAATGGTTAGTGATTTTGCCTTAATTGTCTCCGACATCAGTACCAGCGTATCATGGTATATAATCAAGGTGTGAGGAGCTGAGCCAGTTAGGCTGTGCTCAGCTCCTCCGGTCGTCAACGTCCCTGCTGTCGTTCAACTTCTTGTCTCCAATCCACCTGTTCCAAGCTTTTAATTACGTCTTTATCCCAATCGTGGCTGATGCTAAAGCATTGGATGTCGTACTCTCCATCTTCAGGTCCAAGAAAAACTCGCCAGAGGTACTCAATATCCAGGTGAAGTTCTAAACAAGGCTGAAAGGCAGGCACACCTTTTTTTGCCTCGTCCTCGTCTGACGAGAGCTTGACCATTAAGGCACCCACCCGTTCGCTGTCCCACCAATAGGAACGGGCAGCTTTGTCTAAGGCTTCTTTTACCTGCTTGAGCAGTTCTTCAAGCCTTGGTCCCATCCAGGAAGGATAACCATCCCAATGATGATAAAGTACGACTCCTTTCTTCCATTCCGTGGGTCGGTTGTCTTGCTTCCAGCCATCATGAAGTTCAATGTTGGCTCTAGTGGCTATATGGCTCACCTCCTTTCTCGGGTGGAAATTGAGTCGAGCCCGAGGGCTTAACCCACCCGATCAGAATATCCACCATACGGCGATACCCTGGCAGGCGGATTAACTAGGAGGATCAGCGCCTTTTTTAGCCCGAAAGCAACGTAGCTGTTAATCGAACAGGTCGGACTGGATGTATTCAAACAACCACAGTGGACGTGCAACCAACAACTGTAAGGGAGTAGGGTTGAGCCAAGGTGAGTAGCTCAACCCTACAGGCCACATCTCCTCATAAATTGGCGAAATGGCCATCACTACGTTCACTAACTCTATGTAGTTTTCTCAACCATTAGCTCTTTCTTTAGCTCCTTGGGCAAGTTAAATCCGTACTTGGTCAAGATACTTTTGGCGACTGCCAACTCACGCTCCTTTTCCTGCTGTCCAAAACTTGCGGTTATCGCCTGTTCGGATGTGCGAGCGACTTCCACAACGCCTCGGATCGCCTGAGCGATGCTCTTGTTGTAAGCTTCACCGTACTCGGTGCGCTGCTCGTAGCGAATGGCTCGCATCAAGGTGTCATCGCGATTGTAGCTATACTCACTCATTTGCAGTTTCTGGCAGAAGTCCCGCAAGTCTTGGTAGACCGCTTGAAAGCCGTGTAGATTGTAGTGGGCAATGAACCCCATGTGCAGGGTGATAAATTTATAAGTGGGTTCATTAAGCCGCTCAATGCTACCCGACTTGAAAACAAGCTCGACGTTGCGGACCAGCGCCTTGACGTTGTACGGTTTCCACGTTCCATGTTGTTGCATCGTATCATCACCTCCCTTCTGTTGGTTTGCGATTACAAAACCTGGTAGCTATCTGGCTGGACCAGTCCATCCCCGTTTATGGCAATGGGCTGGTTTTGACAGATAAAGGAGAGGTGATCTCGAAATTCAGCTAAAGAATAAATTACGGCAGTGAACGGTAGTAACCGATAAAAAATATTCAATTGTTAAAGTGAGTGGGATCGGCTAGCCAAGCCAACCGATCCCGTGGGCGGGTCTCAAGCTAAAGCTTGACGGCCAGACGCCCAAATGTTAACCTCAACCAAGCATTTAGCTCCTGTTGACGCTTCCGGCAGGTAGAGTAGTATTGGGCACCGCGTTTACAGGTAACCCATCTACACACTTGCCGATGAATGACCTTGTGCAGCCCATTGAGGACTAGAGTCAAGCCACTCTGTACCCCCTTGGTCAGTAGATTCAGCGGATTGAGATGGTTTTGTCGGGCTGGCTTTACGGCTTGAGCCGCTTGCAGCACCTCAATCAGTTCTCTTTTTCCACTGCCTTTGGCCAGGTTGATTGTCAGGTGCATAGTTGTCATCACCTCCCTTCTAGATTCGCTACGAAGTTAGGTTGGCTGGCCTGTTTCACCCCCTCTGGGATAAAACAAGGCAACTGCCCAAATTCCGCAGCAAAGGTGACAAATCAAACTGACCCACGGGGTATTAGTCGCTTTAAGAAACACCAGCTTGGTGAAGTACCTTTGGTGAGGAGGAGCCTGCGAGTCTAGCTCAACAGGCTCCTCGTGACCACATCTCATCGCCCTTGAGCTGATGAAGTGGTCTCAACTACGCTCACTGCAAACCTCTATTTTTCTAGCTCTTGATCGTCTCAACCGGTGGTCTTTTCTGCCTAGAAGTCAGGCTAACTTCACGGTTAGCAATTTTCTTAGCCGTCGTTTCCAGGCTCATCTTCACCCTACGGATCTCCTGCTCTGAGGTTTGCCTTACATCAAGATCGACTAGTACGTAAAACCACCCCTTTCGGTTCGTGGCCACCTCCTGAATCACCCCATTCTTAAGTGCGATTAGGATTCGTGGATCCCTCGAATTTTCACCTCCTCTCTGAAGGCTTGGGCTTACCAAACCTGATGACTGTCCGTCCGGACCGGAACATCGCTCATAAAGACAATGTTCCGGATCGAACGACACTTGGAGGTAAAAAAACGAGGTCCGGCTGAAGATCAAGCAACCAGCAGTGAACGTGAGTTGTCAAATGATAAAATATTAAATTGTTAAGGTAAGTGGGACCGGCCAGCAGTCAGGGCAACCGATCCCGTAGGCGGGTCTCAAGCTAAAGCTTGATAGCTATATCCCAGAAGTGTCGCAATCTATGAGTTGAGGAGCTGAGCACAGTGTAATTGGCTCAGCCCCTCTGGACTCCGTCGAGCCACGAGGGTGGCGACGAAGTCACTGCTCCTCATCTTTGCTGGCTCAAATGAGTCGATGATGATCCTCAGCGGCCTAACTTCGTTCTCAGCTCGGAAAGCCGGCAGGGATTGAAGGAGCGATCCCGCTCAATCGGTAATCCCAACTTCCCTCGGTTACACTCGAGTTCGGACCGGCTAAAGTAGCCTAATTCTGGGAAATCACCGTCAACAAAGCCAAAAAAAGTATCCTCACCGTCGTATTCGGTGGCGTACCACGTCCAATGGAAATCGGGAAAAAAGAATTTGCAGATGACCATTGGGTCGGGATCATTTTCCGTGGCATACAGCGGCGGCAATTTTTTCAATAGCTCCTTGGTCAAAAGCTTCATAGGTGTCACCTCCGTTTCTCGGGCTTGAATTCGGTCAAGCCAGAAGGCTTAAGCCTGCCCGTACAGAACATCGAAGCCAACGCAATGTCCTGGATCGGATAGGTAAGTCCGGAGAATGACAGCCCATGGTTGCGGGAAGCAGACCCGATCAGCCACTCATCAACCAGCAAAGATGGTTGAAGCCAAGTGAACATAAAAGTTGTTAAGGTGTTAGACTAGGAAGTGGCGACCGCACCTAGTGCCCGCATTGTTTATGGCCAATTGTTCTCAGAAGGACTGCGAGAACATGAGCATCCAATCGGCCCTGAACGGATGAGCGCCCCAGAATGATAGGGACCATTAGCCTGGGGTAGAGTTGCTGGTTTATCTATCTTTTTCTTCAAGCGTGAATTAGCACGCTTCACCACCAACTCGTAGCTTGCTTGCAATGCGGCGGTGCGGTCTTACCTTATACTCCCCTCCTAAATATCAACCATGCCTAGCCAAATGTGCTTATAGTTCTCACCAAACCAGAGCGTATCTTTCCTTGCGACCGGCCACCTGCCAAATCAGGCCGGTCAAGACACTCTCGCTAAAAAAGTCCTCAAACGTCGGGCGAATCAAGTCAAATGTCGTGAACCAATAACGATTCAGCCCACTCTCGTTCTTTGAACCAATGACTTTCTCGGTAATCATCTTTAGGTTACGTAAGCGTGTTTCGCTGGTGGTCACCGTCAAGACCCGCATCGAACTGCCTGCGGTCGGGTAGCGGAGTTGATACTTGCCACTTTTGTAATATTCCGAGTAGGTTCGCACTTTCCGCCCCCAGTCCTTAAGGCCAGGGTCAGAATGCTGCCCAGTAACGGTTCCGAGATCGGCTTCCAAGAACTGATGCCAGTTCTTGCCCGTAAATAACCAGAAGTAACTATCAGGCACCACTGAAATCTGTTGTTCGACCACCTCACCATCAGGGTGGCGCGGATCTTTTGGCCTAGTTAAAGTAACCCGCTCCAAGGGCTGGCTATGAATTTGTCTGAGTTCGTGATCGTCTAACCACATTTTGATTTCAAAGCCCAGACGAGCAGCAGCCAAGGTGACTGCGATCCGAAAATCGTTGATGGCAATCCGGTGAGGCAAAAACGCCGCGCTGAACGCTCCGGCTGGCCGCCAATCCAGTTCTTTAGGCGAAACCTTGCGCACTTTGGCCACGTAATCTCTGCCTTCCTTGGAGAGATACCACAATAGCGGCGCTCGACCCTCACTCAAACGGGTGCGCTGTTCTTCGGCATCAAGCAGGCCAGAATCGTAGAGAAAACGCAAGCGGCTGGTGCAGGCGCGCGATACCCACTGGCTAGCCAGTCGTGGCCGAGTTATAAAAGCTTTCGGCAGGCTGAGATCGGTTTCGATGGCTTTCAGGAGTCCCGTCGTTGGTTCTACCTCAGCAATACTTTGTAGCCAGGGGTCAAGCGTAGTAAACAGGGTCGGGTCAGTCCGCTTGACGTTCATCAACCAACGAGCCAATTCTATCCGCTCGTTCAAGTACTGGGCCGGATGCTGTTCAACTAGCGCCTCTACCTGCTCCGGCTCAAGTTGCCACCACGCTAACTTCTTCATCAGTACCGGGGGAAAGTAGAGCAAAGCCACCTGCACAGTGGTTAGAAAGCTACCGTAATCGAGAATGGCGTTCAGGATCGCTACATCCCGCTGCGTGAGCAGGAGCTTCCGCTTAAGCGGTGAACGCTTGAGTATCTTTCGACGCGGTTTCGTTTCAATTCCAGAGTTCATCCATGTTTCCTTTGCCATTGGGCTGCGGCTGTAAATAATCTGCGGTGGGGCCGGGGTCAACATTCCCTCCTAGCATAGCAGATGGAGCCCCGGAGTTCACCTGCTTTTTCTTTTTCTTGCGTCGTTGAGACGATGAACCGGCTGAGGATTGTGTCTGACCGGCCTCGTTGTCGGCCAATTCCTGGTGCAACTCCTGTTTGTTTCGCCCATACCGCTGCCCCGAAATTTCCAACAACTTGGCCAGATTAGCTTTAAGTTGGGGCGTTACCACGGGGTCTGGCATCTCGCGAGTGGCCTTTCGCACCGGTGCGAAGGGGCCACGGCGGCGCAGCCAGTAGACTCGGTTAGGTAAATTAGCCAACTCCAAGGCTAAGCCCTCCCAACTGGTAATGTCTTGTCTGGCCAGGAAGTCCGGATAAGGAAAAATGTCGGTCATTAGACTGCGGGCATCTTTATAACCCACCCTGAAGCAAACCACCGCTCCGGTGGTATTTATCACCGCACTCCGTAATTCTTCGTCGGTAATCTGGGCTAAAAATTGGTGGGCCAGGATCAAGGTCAGCCCGAACTTGCGCGACTCGCTTAGTACATCGACGATGTGGGTGGTAGCGACGTTTTGGAACTCGTCCAAATAGAGATAGAACTGGGGGCGATTAGGATTGTCTGCCCGACTTAGGGCCGCTTTTTGAATCAAAGCCACCAGCATCGCTCCCAGTAAGGAGGCAGCCCCTTCGCCAATGATCCCTTTGGGCAAGTGGACCAGTAAGATTTTCTGGCCATCCAAAATCTGGCGGAAGCTGACTTTAGCATTGTCAGCCAAAAGTAACCGGTTTTGCGGATCGAACAACAACGGACTGACTTTATTCAGAAGCGGAGCGGTCCAGGTCTGAATTTCGTTGGACGAGGATGGAAACTCGTAACTAAAGTAATTCCGCACCCCGGCCTGGGAAAGCTGAGGCAACAAGCTGTTTCGCCAAGCCTTATCGTGCAAGAACCGGGGTAAGTCCAGTAAGGTCAATTCCAGATCGGCCAGGGCCAGGAAAGATTGAGCCATCAAGTAGGCCATTCGGGGTGACTCCGCTGGATTAATGTTCCAGATTTTGATAATCACGTCAGACATAAATCCCGCCACCCGTTCTAAGGGCATGCCCTCGATGGCAGCCAGGGGGTTAAACGAGACAATGGAATCGGAGGTAGTGGTTGGATCAATTAGCACCAAGCGCTCGGCCAGCCGGGGATACCGAGGGGCCAAAGCTGCCAGGCGATATAACAGATTTCGATACAGGTCGCCGTGCAAGTCAAACACGCCTACCCCCCGGCCGGCCAGAATATCATCCATAATCCAGCCTTCCAGGTGGCGAGTTTTGCCCGTCCCCGGTTGACCGATGATTAAACAGCCGGTGCGTCTGGCCGAGTTAGGATAGATGTTGATGTCTCCACTTGAAGGTTTGAACAGACTTCGTTTCAATTTCCTGAGCATGTCAAGGCTTTTCATCAGATGTCTTCTCCTAATAATACCCCATCATTCAGCAGTTCCCAGCTATTTTCAGCCTCATTATCGTCGTGAACGCCACTGGGCAAGGCTAACATTCCAGTGGCATCAAGCGTGGGTTGGTCGTCTTCCTCCCGGCTCTCCAACATTGGTAAGGAGAGCAAGCCGAAACCGAGTCCCAATAGCCCTGCACCGACCACCACGCGCAGCCAGGTTTGGCCCACCGACCACCCTACATTAAAAGCAATCGCCTCCACCCACGCCGACGGCACAAACCACCAGGCCAAAACCAAATATAAGATGCCGGGAATAACCAGGGCTAATAGCCCCTCGGACTCGGTTACCCAATTCTCGGTCAGCCACTCGTTGACGGCCCGCAATAGCCAATAGGTCAATACCCAGCCCAAGAATAGGAGGGCCATCAGCACCAAGAAAACAATGCCTAACAACAAAACGGTCAAGCACAAGAATAGAGAAACGCCCAGCAGGAACAACGCTGTGATTGCCTCATCTCCCGAATTATTCATTCTTTCACCTCCTCATCAGCCAAACCCAGTTCCGTCAAGTCGAAAATGTGAGGGTTGTGGCCGGTGGCTCGCAACCGGTCGTAGGCGCCTTTATATTCCGCCGATTGAGTCAAAGCCAAGGGGTTGACGTAAAAGACCGTGCTGAGCAGTTCCAGGCGATGTTTGCCGGCCTCACCTGTGGTCACAATGGCAAAGCCATGAGGGCCGGTGTACTCCTGGAAAAAGCCTTGCTTCCCGTGTTGCGTGCCCAGAATAAACTCCCGCCGGAGGGGTACAGTTTGCTGGCCGCCCTGAATCTGGTGCTGCTCGTGGTCAACAGAAATCAAAGGGCTGCACCGGCGTTTCATACCGGCAATCACTTCGACATGGTCTTCGCCCCGGCCCTCCAAAATCGCTTCCAGGCTTAACTCGTCCAGATCCTTCCAAAAGCTGATGACGTACTCTTCCAGAAACCGCTCTAAGCCGTCTGTGGTCGTGAGTTCTTGCGCATCAAACGCCAAGGACTGCTCACCTGAATGGCCCTGAAGCACCCACTGGCCAGCCTGCCATTGGAACGACAAGTTTTGGCGGGATAGGGTTATGGCTCGGTCAATCCGGGCCGCGAAGAGCGCTTCTTCCTCAGCAGGACTCAAAATGTTTTCTTCAAAAATCGGGCGGTGCTGCCGCTGGCTGGCATATAGCTTTATTTGTTCCTCAACCCTCTGGCTGCCTTGCTCCAGGACCGTCTGCCAGGTCAGCATAGCTTGACTATGATTCTGGACTAGTTGCTCCACCCGGCTGATTAACTCGAGTTGCGCCCGCAATTTGAGCATCAGCAATTCCAGGGACAAGAGGAGAACGGTTTGATCCAACCATTTCCGCTTGCGTAAGCGAGGAAACAGCCTGAAAAACGTTCGGGTTAAGATGAAAGGCCGCTTGGCTATCAGTACCCGCTGGCGGTCCAACTCACTCTGCGCCTGGATCAATTTTCGCTTCAACATGTGCTTCAGATCGGTCAGGAAGTAAGCTAAACCCTCAATCCGTGCCCCTGGATCGTGGCCTAACACCCAGCGCACTCCGTTGGGGCGATATTCCGGCTGGTTAAGCAACTGACCGATCCAGCAGATCAACGCCGCTGCTAGCCATTCGGTCTGTTGGTCAACGATTTGGGCTAATGATTCCTGCCAGGTCGCCAGTTTGAGTTGGCTATACTTCGCACGTGCCAACTCCATTGCTGCTAGGGGTAACTGGCGATAGAGCCTGAGTTCCTGGGTGATCCGGCGGCTGTTTAGCTCCGGCAAGAATAACTTGCTCAGGTCCTGGAGTGTAAGCTGCCGTTGGCGTAACCACTCTTGGGCCAGGTGTTTGCCCTGCTGCTTCAGTTCAGCCTCGTGCGGCTGGTGGGCCAGGCTAGCATACAGCAAATTTTGGTGCCGCAAGCCATTGAGATGTTTCAGTTCTTCAACAGGCAACACTTTGATAGCGCAATTTTGGCTGTAGCCAATAAAGGGCCAGCGCAGTTCGTCCACAATGTTGGGCAGCAGGCTTTCCAAGAAATCCCCGGTTGGGCCAAAATGGGACAGCCGAAAACATTCTGCTTCGATGGCATAAACTTCGTCTTGCTGATATTCTCGCCCTTGTTCATCCACTCCATTCATCAACTTGACCAAGCCATACGGTGGGGTGCGGTCTACCCACAGCGGCCCGATTTTCATCTTTAGCAGATGCCGGTTATACACCGCAGCCAGTTCCACCAAAAAAGCATGGGTGTTGGCTCTGATCCGATCCTGTTTGGCAGTTTTGAAGACTTCGGGCAGATAAATGACCGGGTCAATGCGGAACCTGGTATAGCCGGTAGCCAGAAGTTGATGACGGATTACCCAGGCGTCTGCTAAGGCCGCTGTATTGCCCTTGGCTCCGCCACCGGAAAACACCTGGATAATATTCAACAACTCCACATCTTTATTCCTGGCCGCTCCATTTCCGAACCCACCAAACCCGTTTCCGGCCCAGCGCAGTTCGTCCAGCGGAACCATTAAATCAGCCACCAATTGCTCTCCAGCCAATTCAGCCTGGCGTTCATAGAGCGCCCCGCCGATCCTTCGATTGTCCCGGCAGCCGCCGATGAGGATCAGAACCGGTTGTAGGGCTTCCAATAGAGTAGCCAGATCCCCCAAACGTTTCAGTCCGGGAAACTGGCGGGGATGGGCCAGCGCTACTTTCAAGAAGTTACCCAGGTTCACTCCGCTCCAATCCACGAATTCTTCAGGGGCAAACTGCTCCTTATAGCGCGGATCGTTATCAAACCCCTTATACCGGATAGCCTCAGCGACTATTCTACGTTTTTGCAGAGTTTGTTTGTAGGTCAGGATAGTGGCGATACCCGACCCACCTTCACCGATCATATAATGGCTGCGGTGTGACCCACTAAGCCCATCCTTCGCCACCCCAACCGGCTTGGCAGGCTGCTCAAGTTGAACAGTCTTACCGTTAGTTGGAAAGTTCACCGTTTCTCCCACATGGATGGCGCTAGTTTCCAAAGTTGTGGCTTTTTGTTTAGATTTCATTCAAGATACCTCCTGCTAAAAGTTCTTCAATTGGCTCGATTTCGCTAAAATTCTGATAAACGAAGCGGTAAGGGCCGATCATCTCCTCGCTTCCGTGCCTTAGCTGGTACACGCTTGCCACCAGATGCCCGTCCTGCTCAACCGGCTCCCAAATTAATTGCATGCTACCATCCGGGCCGCGCTCGGCAATCAAGCGGGCGACGATGTCCGGCAGAGTCGGATTGTCTTCGTCGTCCTCCAACCCAATCCGGCCTTTAGGGCCGATGGTGGTAGCCTGACCATAGGCCGAGAGATCAACCGTTTTCCACGGCTCACCGTCTTTGGTAATTTCAAATACGCCGGTTAATTTCGGACGGCGGATGATGATTAGGATCAGGATTACCGCAACAATTAACAGCACTAGACCCAAAAACAGGGGCAGTGGTAGTGGCCAGACACCAGGCTCAGGAGAGGGTAGTGAAACCAGCACGGTAATGGCTGGCGTGGCTGTAACGGGTGGTATTAGAGTGGGTGTTGGGGTAGGGGTTGAGATGCTGTTGGAGGCTACAGTTGGTGGCACGGCCGGCTGAGAAGTCGGAGTGAAGGTTGCAGTAATCTGCAGCGGTATCTGTTTGAAAATATGGGCAGGCGGTAGCAAGGGTATTCCTGGTGAATTCTCGACGATCACCAGAAAGTACGGCGAGGAGGAGAAGCGGGGGCCGGTCAGGTCAATCAAATCGAGTTCGATCCACAGTTCATCGGTCTCAGTCAAAAGGTCCGTCACGTCAACAGGTTCCAACGGTACTATTCTAGTCCGGTCAGATGACCGGAAATCGTGCTCGAATATCCATCCTGTCGAGGATTCAATCCTGACCTTGTCATCGGTGCAGGTTGGGCCATTGCCATCAGGTGTGCTGCTCAGGATCACCCGCCGGTTTGGATTGGGGATATATTTGAGCGGGATATGCAGGCGTAAAGAAAAGCCGGGGAATTTCTCATTCGGAAACATTTGTCTGGTTTCAGCCGGTTCGGACGAAGCGGTTTCTGGCACAGCTTGAGCTAACAAGGGAAGGGCTGTCACTATTTGATATTGGTGGTCGGATACCAGCGCAGGGTTGACCGGACAGCCGCTACCCTGAGCATATACCTGGGCAGTCTGCTGCATTAAAACCAACCACAACAACAGGGTCAATTCAATGAACGAAAAACTAAAGCGTTTCATCAGTAGGTAGCACTGCATTAAATCGTGGTTAGTTACACCATTGTTCAACCAGTTGCAAGGTTTGTTGAGAAGGCCGGCCGCGCCGTTTGGGCGGGGTCCAACGGGGTGGCGGAACCTTGAAATTGAAAAGTT
>BOKF01000071.1 GCA_016860845.1 Chloroflexota bacterium | reverse complement strand
CCGGCGCAGGACATGTCTCAATAAACTGTATCTTGGTTATAATTTCGTTAGGCATGGTATTTTCTCCTTCCCACTTGGCTGGTGGTTGGAGAAACATACCATGCCTTTGTCTTTTTGGTTATTTTGTTAGCAACATTGCGCTGTAATATTATGATCTCGCTCTAAATATTTTTCATCAATATAACCGCGATTATGGATATGAACATTCCGGCGTTGCACCAATTCTTTGAGAAAAATCGGTTTGTCACCAACTTTTTCATCTATGAACTGAACATGCTGATCTTCTAAGATTGACAGAATATCCTTGAGATACTTGGTTTTGAGTTGTTCTTCGATGATTTCATCTTGAAATTGCTCAAACCATATCGGTTGAGATTTTCGAGGGAAATCTTGCTTTGCTTTCCAAAGACCCCGATTAGTCTAAAGAAATCCTTTCTTAAGGCAACTCTTATTAAGTCAAAAATGGTAGCATCAAATATGGTCATTAATATGATAAAAGCTTGACGGAGGATATTTATCTCTGTTTCTGACCTTGACATCCGCAGCGCAATTTCTATTTCTTCGGTTTTGTCAGTAACATATCGCAATTCGTTAAGTTTTCTCATCTTGAGTAGGTAAATTGCACTTCTGATAGCATAATCAATCACTCGTTCGTCGGCCACTTCTTCATCTTCACTCATTTCGGCATTAGATAGCCTTAGTTGTTCTATCGCCTCTCTACGGACTACTTTCAGATTAGCTGGCGACATATCGTATTCGAGTGCATCAAGCATGTACTGTATCCATTCTCCTCGTATGGAGCGCGAGTCAATTGCACCCAGGCCAGGAGGAGATTTTAGGTGGTCAAATTCGCTTTCAATCTCTTGTATTGTGGTAACGATGTTGGGTTTTACATTCTGTATTTGATTTTGTACATTTTGTAATTCATCAATGGTATAAGGCTCGCCCCTTAATGACCAATCCCTCCTCCTCTCTATTTCCAGCAGATCATATTTGGAAAGTATATTGGCAAGTTCTCCTATCTCTAACTCAAAGATTGCTGTTTTATATTGGAGAAACTCTACGTACTTTTGGATGTACTCTTGCTCTTCAGTAAAGCGATCTCGTAAGATGATAGCGTTCATTTCGTCTAGTCTTACATTGGCTGATGTGGTTTGTGTCGATTTCTACAGTGGCCCAACGCCTCAATCAGCAAATAAACGGGCAGATATTGTGGCCGGACCGATTTTATCCGCACCACCTTATCATGCTGTTACCTTAGCCGCCTGGACAGCTACCCCGCCTCATCTTATTGTAACACACCTTCGCACCCCCTGACAACCCCCAGGAAATGGGTAGAAAGCCTGAACCACGAAAGGACGAAGTTGATCAAAAGGCACGAAAAAATTACAGGAGGCGCCGCAAAGCCCTTTTCGTGCCCTTTTCACTTTCGTGAGGTTCGTGTTTCTAAACCTATCCCAAATTTGAGGCTTGACATTCAACCGATAATTCGGTATCGTAAGGGACAATTATTAACAATTCAGCCGCAGAAAGGAGTCGCTCTATGGCCACAACACAGGAGGTCATTGCTCAAATTGATCAGGCCCTGGCCGCCGCCGGCCAGGCCCTCAAGGTCGAAGACAGCGCCGCTTACAATGCGGCCATGATGCAGATTGGCCAGTTGGATGCGCAGGCGCGCGAGGCCCTGCAAAGCCGGTTGAACGACCACCTCTGGCCGGTCGTGGCCAAGCTGGAGAACGGCGACTCCCTGGCCGCGGCTGAGCAGGATATGCTGCAAACGCTCCTGGTCGGCGACGCCAAGCCCTACCTCAAAAATGAAGCTCGCGTCGAAAGCTGGAAAAGTGAGATCGAGCGGCTGGCCGAAGAAATTCGCCGGCTCCAGGCCGGCGGCCTCGCCGAATTGAGCAGCCTGACCCAATTGCAGGCCCTCTGCCGCGAGGCCATGCGCATCCTGCCCGACCTGGCCTTCTATCACGAGGAACAAGCCCGCGCCCGCCGCTTTGATGAGGCCATGGCCGGCGCGATTGACCGCGACACCCGGCGCACCCTGGCCAACCTGATTCGAGAGATGTTAACCTCGGATAAAGCCTGACCGCTGACCGCCGACCACCGACGGCAGCCGGGATTATCCGGCGGTCAGCGGTCAGCCGTCGGCGGTCATTAGGGGAGGATTCTATGCTCGTCATCATCAGTGATCTCCATCTCACCGACGGCACGTCCGGCGAAACCATCAAAGAGGGTGCGTTTCGGGTCTTTCGCGCCCGGCTGCGTGACATGGCTTACGATGCCTCCTGGCGGGAGGACGGCAGCTACAAACCGATTGAGGAACTGGACATCCTGCTGCTGGGCGACATCCTGGATGTGATTCGTTCCACCCAATGGCTGGCAGCCAGGCGGGGCGAGCCGGGCTACGTGCGCCCCTGGGATGACCCCCACAGCGAACTTTTTATCGGCAAAATCCGGGACATCAATGCCGAAATTTTGCAGCGCAACAGTACCTCGCTGGCTGTTTTGAGAACGCTGAACGACGGCGAGACCATTACCATTCCCCCGGCCACCGCTGCCGGCAAACCGGCCAGGGTCGAATGGGAGCCGGACGCGCCGGGGCGGGTTCTGGTCAAGGTGCGGCTGCACTACATGGTCGGCAATCACGACTGGTTTTACCACCTGCCGGGGCCGGCCTACGATGCCATCCGCCAGAGCGTGGTCGAAGCGATGGGCTTGAGCAACCCGGCGCAGCAGCCGTTTCCCCACGACCCGGCCGAGTCGCCCCTCCTCCAGGCCATCTACAAGCAGCACCGCCTCTTCGCCCGGCACGGCGATATTTTTGACGCCTACAATTACGAAGGCGACCGCAATATTTCTTCCCTGGGCGATGCAGTGGTGGTGGACCTGCTCAACCGCTTCTCGACGGAAGTGATGGCCCGGCTCGGCGAGGCGCTGCCCCAGCCCTGCCTTGACGGCCTCAAGGAGATTGATAATGTCCGCCCGACGCTCATCGCGCCGGTCTGGGTCAACGCCATTTTACAGCGGACCTGCCAAGACCAGGGCCTTGTCCGGCAGGTCAAGCAAATCTGGGATAACCTGGTGGACGAATTTATTGATCTGCCCTTTGTCCGGGCGCACGACTCGAAAACCAATCCCCTTGACAGCGTGGACAAATTGGAGTGGGTCTTGAAGTTTTCCAAGGGCGTGTCGCCGCAGTTTGCCAGCAAGGTGGTCACCTGGATTCAGGACAAACTGGCGCGCGGCGGCTCGACTTCCTATCAAAACGGCCTGGCCGAAGCGGTTTTCAAGGATCGCACGGCGCGTTACATCGTCAACGGCCATACCCATCACTACGAAATCGTGCCGCTGGATAGTTACTACTCCAATCTGCGCGGCAAATACATTCACCAGATGTACTTCAATTCCGGCACATGGCGGCAGGTCCACGAACTGGCCAAAGCAAACCCGCTCGAACAGGAGTTCATCGGCCACCACGTGATGACCTACCTGGCCTTTTTCAAAGATGACGAACGGCGCGGCCGGCCTTTTGAAGCCTGGTCGGGGGCTTTAGCGCCGGAGTGAGGAAGATAGAAGATAGCAGATGGAGGATGGAGGATAGAGGATGGAAGATAGAAGATAGAGGATATATCCCTACTCCTTACTCCCTACTCCTTACTCCCTGATTTGGAGGATTGATGTCCGGTAAACGAGTCAAAGACAGCCAGATGACCCTCAACCAGTTGATGCTGCCCCACCATGCCAACCCGATGGGCAGCGTCCACGGGGGCGAGATTATGCGCCTGGTGGATGAAACCGGGGCCTTGTGCGCCATTCGCCATGCCCAGCGGCCTGTCGTCACCCTGGCCATTGATTCGATGACCTTTCACTCGCCGGTTCAGGTCGGCGACCTGGTGTCGTTTAACGCCAGCCTCAACTGGGTGGGCCGCAGTTCGATGGAGGTGGGGGTGCGGGTGATAGCCGAGAATCCCCTGACCGGCGAGCAGACCCACACCAATACCGCTTATCTGGTCTACATCGCCCTGGACGACAACGGCCGTCCCACCGAAGTTCCCCGGCTCATCCTGGAAAACGACGAAGAACGCCGCCGCTGGGCCGAAGGCGAGGCCCGCCAGCAGCATCGGCTGGAACGGCAGCAGGCTAAAACCTCTTGAGCCAATCGCAACCCTTAGCTTGGATGCGCTCATCTCGTCCTGACGAGAAGCGGGCCGAAGGCCGTATCGAAGGACGAGATCCCAAATCAGACACGCCCCTAACTTTCGATAGGTGACAGAGGGGCTGTTAGTTTGATACACTGGTGAGGATGAAACCCAGCTCTCGCCCGCAAACTTACAAGCTGTCCAGCCGGGGTTGTCTGAAGGCGATGGCCTACGTGTTGGCTTCCGCCGGGGTCACGGCGCTGCTGGTCGTCGCTGGGGTTATTATCCTGCAAGTAATTATTCTGACCACGCCGGGCCGTAATCAAGATATCGGCAGCCTGGGTGATCTGCCCTCTCAAGATATTACCCTGACCACCGCCGACGGGCTGCATCTCTCCGGCTGGTATGTGCCCGGCTCCCGGCCCGAGGCCATTATCCTGGTTCACGGCATCCACGCCAATCGCGCCTATTTGTTGCCCCAGGCGTTTCTGCTCGCTCAGGCCGGTTATCCTCTGCTGCTGCTTGACCTGCGCGGGCACGGCCGCAGCGAGGGCCATGAGGTGACGTACGGGTATCGGGAAGCATTGGACGTTGAGGCGGCGGTAGATTACCTGGCGGCGCGGCCTGAGATCAAGCACATTGGCGCGTTGGGACATTCCCTGGGCGGGGCGGCGCTGGTGCGGGCGGCGGCAACGGACCCCCGGCTGGAGGCGCTGGTCATCCAAAGCAGTTTCAGCAGCTTAACCAGAGTGGTGGATGACTCCTTCAACACGTTTGTCTTGTTACCCAAGTGGCCCTTCGCCCCGCTGGTCATCACGCTGGCCGAACTTAAAACCGGGGTGAGTTTGGACCAGGTGGACTCGGCCCGTGATTTGGCCGCAATGCCGCCACGTCCCTTCCTATTCATCCACAGCGCCGACGACGGCCTCTTTCCCATCCACCACGCCCAGCAAATGTACGATGCTGCCAGAAACCCCAAAGAATTCTACTTTGTCAGCGGGCTGGGCCATATTAACCCCATCAGCGGCCACGAAGCCGAGTATTCGGAGCGGGTGCTCAAATTTTTTGAGACTGCTTTTGCCCGTTAGGTAGCGCAGGTGACTGGCACTTTTTTCCACCCTGACCAAGTGCCAGTCACCTTTAGCTTTTTGACATTTAAACTCTACTTCAGTATGCTTGCCCTATGATTACAAATAACCTGCCAAAATCAAATCAAAAATTGCGAATTGCCCTCCTTTCCCCGCGCGGACCGCTCTACCGGCACCGGACCGGCGCCTGGAAAAAGTCGCTGCGCTACATGCCGCTGACCCTGACCGCCCTGGCCGCGCTGGCGCCGCCGGAACTCAACGCCGACGTCACCCTTTTTGACGAGGGTATCGCCGATATCAATCTCGATCTGGAGGCCGACCTGATTGGCATCAGCGCCATTACCGGCACGGCGCCGCGTTCCTACGAACTGGCCGATCACTTCCGGCGGCAGGGCATACCGGTCGTGCTGGGCGGCGTCCACCCGACCTTGCTGCCGGACGAGGCTGCCCGCCACGCCGACAGCGTCGTCGTTGGCTATGCCGAGGAAACCTGGCCGCAGCTCCTGCGCGATTTTGTGGCCGGACAGATGCAAAGCCGCTACGTCCAGGGGTCAAACCTGAGCCTGGCGAACCTGCCTTTTGCCCGGCGTGACCTGCTGCCGGGCAGCCGTTTCACCATCACCCACACCATTGAAGCCACCCGCGGCTGTGTCCATCCCTGCGACTTTTGCGTGGTTCCCACCGCCTGGGGCCGCCGCCCGCTGCAGCGGCCCGTGGTCGAGGTGGTCGCCGAAATTCGCCACATGGCCGCCAAACGGCTCCTCTTTCTGGATTTAAACCTTATTGCCGACCTGGAGTACGCGCGGGAATTGTTCACCGCGCTCATTCCCCTGAAGCTAACCTGGGGCGGGCTGGTCACGACGACCGTCATCCGCCACCCCGACCTGCTCGACCTGCTGGCTCGCAGCGGCTGCCGGGGACTCCTGCTGGGCTTCGAGTCTCTCTCGCCGCAGGCGCTGGCCGAAACTCACAAGGGGTTCAATCTGCGCCAGGACTACCACGAAGTCGTGCGGGAACTGCACAGCCGGAGTATTGCCATTCAGGCCTGCTTTGTCTTTGGCTTTGACCACGACACCGCCGACACTTTTGCCGCCACCGTTGACTTCGCCCTCTCCGCTCACCTTGACCTGCCCCGCTACGCCATCCTGACCCCCTTCCCCGGCACGCCTCTCTTTCAACGCCTCAAGGCCGAAGGCCGCATTTTGACCGAAGACTGGACCCTCTACGACGGCCAGCACGTTGTCTTCCAACCCCGCCGCCTCAGCCCCGCCGAACTCTTACGCGGGACCGAGTGGGCCTGGAAGCAGACCTATAGCTATCGCGCCATAGCCAAACGCCTGCTCGGCGCGCGGATCCAGTTGCCGCTGTCGCTGGCGGCGAACATGGGCTATCGCTTTTACGCCCATCACCTGCACAATTATTACAATTGTGACTGGTATTTGGGGCAGCAGCCGCTGGCGAGCGGGGCGCCAGCCTAAATTTGGACCTTACAGAGCCAGAACCAAGCGCAGACCTGTTTCAATCTGCTGCAAAACTGGCGAGGGTAGAGAGCCGACCTGTTCTGTCAGGAAACTCTTGTCTAACGTGATAACTTGGGACACATTGGCAACGGAATCTTTGGGCAGGCCGGTTACATGCTTGGGCAGGAAAACATTGCCTGGCGCTTCGGCTAACCGAGTATTTGAGGTGATAACCACAGCAATAACCGTATTGATCCGGCTGCGATTGAAGTCGTTGGACTGAACAACCAAGACAAGGCGGCGAAAGCCGGGTTCTGAGCCAACCGGCTCCGGCAGCGTGGCCCACCAGATTTCACCGCGCTGGATCACCAATGTTCGTCGTCCAGCGCAGCCGCTTGCAGCTTAAACAGAACCGGGTCAAGCGTTGACGCTTCTGCGGCATAAACTTGATTGAGCTTCTCGGTCACATCCTCGCTGCGATGAGCTTCGACAAAAGCGGCAATGGCCGTTGTATAAAGCTCGCTGCGCGACATACCCAGCTCCCTGGCCACTTGCTCGGCGGCTTCAAAGATAGGGTTAGGAATAGAAATTGCTGTCTTCATATTTGAAAGTATAACCAAAGTTATACCCATTATCAAATTTTAGGCTGTAAAAATGAACCCAAAATTAACTCGTGAACAAGTCGAAAAAATGGTCACTTCGGCTTATCCCAAGCGACCCAATCTGACCGGGGCTGATCTGAGCGGCCTGGATTTGAGCGACGTCAATTTGATGGGGGCCGATTTGGCGGGAGCCAATCTCAGGGGGACGAACTTAACCGGGGCTATGCTCGGCGGGGCCGATCTGCGCCAGGCCAACTTGTGTGGAGCCAGTTTGGCCGGCGCCGGGCTGGTCAAAGCAGATCTGCGAGGGGCTGATTTAAGCGAGGCTGATTTAAGCGAGGCCAGCCTGCGCAGCGCCAAGTATAATGGCTCAACCCGCTGGCCGGCTGGTTTCGAGCCTGCCTCGGTGGGTGCGATCCGCGAAGATTAACGCCAACAGACAAAAACAAATTGTTGTATGATTGAATGCAAGTAAAGACATGGACGATGCCTCTGCCTTGACCTTACCCTGGGAACAATTAAAAAATTCGTCACCATCACCCCAACCCCGGTTCAATAACTCAGCGGTGTCGGTGCAATCTTGGTACGTAGCGGCTCGCTCCAGAGCGGTGGGGGTTGGTCAGGCTAAAGCTTTTGATTTGCTGAACCGGCGGATTGTGTTATACCGCGATACCGCCGGGTCTATTCACGCCCTGGATGGACAATGTTCTCACCTGGGAGCTAATCTGGGGCAAGGCCGGGTCATTGGAGATCAGTTAGAGTGTGCCTTTCATCATTGGCGCTATGGCCCCGATGGTATGTGTTGTCATGCGCCGGGTCTTGATTCTGTTCCTGAACGACGGTTACGGGTCTACCCAACTCAGGAAATATGGGGTCTAATCTGGATATTTAATGGTCCCCAACCTTTGTTTGAGATGCCTGAAACACCGGCCAATGCCGGTAAACGATATTCGTATTGGCGCCTGCCCCCTCAGTATATTAGCTGCCATCCCCATCTGGTCATTGCCAATGGATTGGATATGCCTCATCTTGAAACGTTGCATGACCTTATTCCCTCAGCCCCACCTCGCCTTTTGATTGATAAACCTTATCGGGTGACCGTTGAATTGCAGGGAAAGCCGCGCTCGCGCTGGCTGCAATACCTTACCGGCAGTCGTCATCATGACCTCGTGGCCAGCTTTACTACGATTGGTAGCAGTCTGGCCTGGGTTTCGGTCACACAGCCATTTCATTTTTACGTCTTGTTTTCTGGACGCCCTTCAGATCGGGGAGGCTGCTACACCCAGACGATATTCTTTTGGCCCCCTGGAATGGTTTTGCCTTTGCTCCGAGGGGCGGCTGTAATGTATACACTGTTGCACCATGATCGCCGTATTTTGGATGAATTGATTTTTACGCCCGGCTTTACTGACAAGGATATTGGCTTGACTGCTTTTGCTGCACTGGTAAATGCCATGGAAGTCTGGTGAGCCAATGAAGATAACCTTTATTCGGCCTAATCTGTTTGACCTACGTTCGTCCGATGCCATGGAGCCGCTCGTATTTGCCATTTTGGCCGGCCTGACCCCGCCGGACGTGGAAACTGTGCTGTATGACGAGCGCCTTGAACCCATCCCTTATAATGACCCGACCCATCTGGTCGCCCTAACGGTAGAAACCTATACCGCGCGGCGAGCTTATCAGATTGCCACACAGTTCCGGCGGCGCGGCGTGTCGGTGGTGATGGGCGGCTATCATCCCACATTTTTACCCGATGAATGTTTACAATTCGCCGATGCGGTTGTGATGGGTGACGCGGAGGGGTTATGGCCGCAGGTCGTAAGAGATGCCCGCTGCGGCCAATTGCAGCGAGTTTACAAGCAGGTGAATTATCCACCCATGGATGGCTTTACACCGGATCGCCGCATCTTTCGCGGGAAGCGCTATGCCCCGGCGGCGCTGGTGCAGTACGGGCGAGGCTGTCGCTTTGCCTGCGAGTTTTGTTCGATCCACGCCTTTTACGGTTTCAACCTGCGCCAGCGGCCGGTGGCTGAGGTTGTGGCCGAAATTGAGGTACTTGCGGCCAAACATGTTGTATTGGTGGACGATAATATCTTTGTGGATGTGCCTAAAGCTAAAGAGCTTTTTCAGGCTCTCACTCCCCTAAAAATTCGCTGGTCATGCCAGGTTAGTATTGACGTGGCTCAGGATGACGAACTGCTTAAGCTAATGGCCAAGAGTGGCTGTACCACCGCCCTCATTGGCTTCGAGTCGCTTGATGAACACAACCTGGCCCAGATGAAGAAAAAGTGGAACCTCCGGCACGGTGATTACGCCACGTCGGTGCAGAAGTTTCGGGATCACGGCATTATGATTTACGGTTCGTTTGTTTTTGGCTACGATCACGATACAATTGACTCCTTCGAGCGCAGCGTCGAGTTTGCCCTCCGTTCTAACTTCTACCTGGCCAATTTTAACCCGCTGACCCCCATGCCGGGCGCTAAACTGTACGAGCGTCTCCGCGCCGAGGGCCGGCTCATTTATGAGCGCTGGTGGCTGGCTCCCGATTACACCTACGGGCAGGCCGCCTTTCACCCGCGCAGTATGACCGCTGACCAACTGACCGAAGGCTGTTTTCGGGCGCGCAAACAGTTCAACGCGTACGGGTCAATCCTCAAGCGAGCAGTGGATTTCAAAACCAACTGCCGCAACCCCTATCGCCTGGGGCTGCACCTGGCCTCCAACTGGGTTTCGCGTAATGAAATTCTACGGAAACAGGGGCGGAGGTTAGGGGAAAGCGAAGAAATTTACGATTTTGGATTTACGATTTACGATTAGAGCTATAAATCGTCCTAAAGGATACCCTTGCGATATAAATCTGAAATCTGAAATCGTAAATAATTAAAGGTGTTATGAAGCTTACCCTCATCAAACCCAACATCGGCCGGATGGAGCACAGCCTTTATGTAGACGAAGGCCGGATGGAGCCGCTGCAATTGGGTGTGCTGGCTGGGCTGACCCCGCCGGATATCGAGGTTGTCCTGTACGACGACCGGCTGGAGGCTATTCCCTACGACGAGCCGACCGATTTAGTGGCCATCACCGTCGAGACCTACACTGCCCGCCGGGCCTATGAAATTGGGGCCGAATATCGCCAGCGGGGCGTGCCGGTCATCATGGGCGGCATGCAGCCGACGCTCATCCCGCAGGAAGTGCAGCCGCACGCCGACTCCGTTTACACCGGCGACGCCGAGTTTCGCTGGCAGGAAGTCATCGCCGATGCCCGGCGGGGACGGCTCAAGCCGGTCTACCAGGCGCCGGTCGGCCCGCCGCAGCCGGGCACGCTGACCCGGCGGGACATTTTCAAGGGCAAAGGCTACCTGCCGGTGACGTTGATGCAGTTCAGCCGGGGCTGCCGCTTTGCCTGCACCTTTTGCGCGGTCAGTACCTTTTTTGACAAAACCCAGTACTGCCGCGACGTGCGGGAAGTAGTCCGGGAAATCGAAGCGGCGGAGCGGCAGATCATCTTTTTTGTGGACGACAATATTTTATCCAACTTCGAGGCGGCCAAGGAACTCTGCCGGGCGCTGATTCCGCTCAAGGTCCATTGGGTCTCCCAGGGCAGCATTGACATGACCCAGGACCGGGAGCTGATGGCGCTCATGGTCAAGAGCGGCTGCATCGGCATGGTCGTCGGTTTTGAATCCATCAACCCGCACAGCCTGCGCTGGATGAAAAAATCGCCCAATTTTATCGGCGGCTTCAAGAGCTACGGGCCGCAGCTCGAAATCATCCGCGATCACGGCCTCCAGCTTTGGGCGGCCTTCACCCTGGGCCACGACCACGACACGCGCGAGTCCATCGAGCAGACGCTGGAGTTTGCCACGGGAAACAATTTTCCCCTGGCGGCCTTCAACATCCTTGTACCCTATCCGAGCACGCCCTTGTACCAGAAGTTAGAAGCCGAAGGCCGCCTGCTCTACGATGGCAAGTGGTGGCTGCACCCGGAGTACCGCTTCAACTACGCCGCTTTTCAGCCCAAAAATATGTCGCCGGAGGAGCTGACCGAAGCCTGCTGGCATCTCCGTTCGACCTACAACAGCTTTGGTTCGTTAGTGCGCCGGGCCTTTGATTTGAAGACCAACATGCGCACGCTTTATAAGCTGGGTGTCTATTTGCGCTACAGCCCGATTTTTCGGAAAGAGGTGTTTAAGAAGCACGGCATGCGCTTTGGGTTAAGATAAGGAGAAATTGAAGAGAGAATGAGCGATTTAAAATTGATTCTGGTTGATCCCAAACCGTCCCTATGCACCGCCTTTCGAGAGCGCTTTAAAGAGTTGCCTAATGTCGAAATTGTTACGGGTTACTTTGAGCAACTGCCAGAATTTGATTGTATGGTCAGTGCGGCAAACTCTTTTGGCCTAATGGACGGGGGCGTTGACCTGGCCATCGTCCGTTACTTTGGTCAAGCTTTGAAGGACAGAGTCCAGCAGTATATTCTTCAAGAGTACTTGGGTGAACAACCGGTAGGAACCTCTTTTATCATCGAAACTGACCACTCCCAACATCCATTTCTTGCTCACACCCCAACGATGCGTATTCCCATGGAGATTGCTCGAACTGATAATGTCTATTTGGCTATGTGGGCGATGCTCCTGGCTGTACGACGCCATAACCAGAACGCAGAACGGAAAATAAAAGTTATCGCCTGTCCTGCTCTTGGTACAGGTACGGGCAAAGTTCCATTTCGTGAAGCAGCACGGCAGATGTCACTGGCCTATAAACATTTCCTCAAACCACCCAAATTTATTGACTGGCGGCTTGCCGACGAAAGACAGAACAGTATTCGTTATGGCGGAGATTTAGGTTTTATGTTTCCGCCCGATTTGGACCAAAACTGATATCGCTATGAGTTTACCAAATCTGTACTTAGCCTTAGCCTCAGCCTTAGCCTTCCCCTACGAGATTAGCGCGTGAGACTGACCATCATTCATCCCTGCATTGGCCGGCGACCGGGCCAGCCTTACATCGGCACCTGGCAGATGGAGCCGCTGCCGGCGGCGGTTATCGCCGGGCTGACCCCCCAAGAGGTCGAGGTCAAATTCTACGACGACCGCATGGAGGCCATCCCTTTCGACGAGCCGACTGACCTGGTCGCCATCAGCATCGAGACCTACACGGCCAAGCGGGCCTATCAAATCGCCAGTGACTACCGCCGGCGCGGCGTGCCGGTGGTTATGGGCGGCTTCCATGCCACCCTCTGCCCGGAGGAAGTGGCCGACTACGCCGAAGCGGTGGTCATCGGGGAGGCGGAGGGATTGTGGCCGCAGCTCATTGACGATTTTCGCTATGGTAAGCTGGCCAAGATTTACCAGCAGCCGGAGCGGCCCTCCCTGGCCGGCCTGAAGCCGGACCGCACCATTTTTCGGGGCAAACGCTATCTGCCGATTGGCCTGGTCGAGGCCGGGCGGGGCTGTCACTTTAAGTGCGACTTCTGCGCTGTGCAGACGGTCTTCAACAAAACCCAAAACCGCCGCCCCGTTGACGACATCATCGCTGAGTTAAAGGCCATGCAGCAGGAAAAAAAGAAATTCTTTTTCTTTGTGGACGACAACATCACCTCTAACATGCGCCAGGCTAAAGAGTTTTTTCGGGCGCTCATTCCGCTCAAGCTGCGCTGGGTCAGCCAGGCCAGCATCAATGCCGCCCACGACGAGGAATTTCTCGACCTGCTGGTGCAGAGCGGCTGCGAGGGCCTGCTCATCGGCTTTGAAAGCCTCAACCCCGAAAATCTGCGGGCGATGGACAAGGGCTTCAACACCATGAAAGGCGGCTACGAGCAGGCTCTGGCCAACCTGCGCCGTTTTGGGATTAAACTTTACGTTACCTTCATTTTCGGTTACGATCTGGATACCCCGGCTTCCTTCGCCGAAACGGTCGAATTTGCCCGGGCGCACCGCTTTTTCATCGGCGCGTTCAATCATTTGACCCCCTTCCCCGGCACGCCTTTGTACCAGCGCCTGGAAGCCGAGAAGCGCCTTCTTTACCCAGCCTGGTGGCTTGACGACGGCTACAGCTACAACAAAATCCCCTTTCAGCCGGCCCAGATGACCCCCGAAGCGTTGCAAGCCGGCTGCCTGGCTGCCCGTAAAGCTTTCTACTCCCTCCCCAGCATCTTCCGCCGCGGCTTCGACCCGCTCAACCGGCCCGACTTTTTTATGCTGCGCCACTTTTTCATCATCAACGCCATGATCCGCGCCGAAGTCAGCCAGCGGGATCATTATCCGTTGGGGGATGCAGGCTGGCGGGGGCAGCTCTTAAAAGCAAATTAACAATTGATTATTGACAATAAGGAGTTTAATCATGGCTAAAGGCGACGACATCCAGGACCGTCTCATTGATTTCGCCGTCAGCATCATCCACCTCTGCGCCGAACTGCCCAAAACCCAGGCCGGCAGACATGTTGCCGAACAACTCCTAGCCAGCGGCACGTCGCCGGCCCCGAACTACGCCGAAGCCCGCAGCGCCGAAAGTCCCGGCGATTTTGTGCATAAACTCAAAATCACTCTCAAGGAACTTAACGAGACCGGAGTTTGGCTACAGGTTATCCGCCGCAGTGAAATGCTTGCGCCAGCCCAGCTTGATTTTGTTTCGACGGAGTGCGAGGAATTGAGTAAGATTATTAATGCCAGTATCAAAACGGTGCTGGCGAAAAAATAGATTCGGTCCCCCCGTTAATTAACAATTGACCATTGACTGTTGATTATTGACAATAGTCAACGGTCAATGGTCAATAATCAATTGTCAATTTTTAATTGAGATAAACCTTTGAGTGAATTCGTTTTTGACCTCGCCACCCCCGCCGACGATCCCGCCATCCGGCGACTTCTGGCCAACAACCCGGTTCCTGGTCAGGTCACCGTAACCTATGAGCGCGAGCCGGATTATTTTCTCGGCTGCGGCACGATGGGCCGGTTTTGCCAGGTGCTGGTCGCCCGGCGCCAGCCCGACGGCGAAGTTGCGGCTGTCGCCACCCGAACGACGCGGCCCCTTTTTGTCAACGGCCAAATTGAAGAAGTCGGCTATATCGGCCAGCTCCGCGTGGACGAGCGTTTTCGCGGGCGCTGGATCGTTTCTAGCGGCTTTCGCTACTTTCACCACCTCCACGCCGATGGCCGAGTGGCCGGCTACATCACCACCATTATCGAAGGCAATGCCCAGGCTCAGGGCCTTCTGGTCGAGCGCGCCCGCCGCCATTTCCCCATTTATCGGGAAGTTGGCCGGCTGTGTACAGCGGCGATTATTCTGAAAAAACCTTTCTTTAAATTACGCCCACGCAACACGCAATACGCACCACGCACCACGTTCGAGATTGGTCCCGCTTCCCCCACCGACCTCCCCGCCATTGTTGTCTTCCTCCGCCAGCATGGGTCAACCAAGCAATTTTTCCCGGTCTATAGCGAGGATGATTTCTGTAACAGCCCGACTACGCTGGGCTTCCAGCTCGGAGATTTTGTGGTGGCTCGCCAGGACGGGAAGATCGTAGGCGTCATCGGCCTGTGGGACCAGTCGGGTTACAAGCAGACCGTCGTCCGGGCCTACAACGACCCCTTGCGATGGCTCAGACCGCTCTATAATGGCTGGCTGCGCCTGAACGGGGCCAAGCCGCTGCCATCGCCCGGTCAGCCGATCCATTTTGCCTATGCCAGCTTTATCTGCATCGCCGAGAACAACCCCGACATCTTCGGCATCTTGCTGCAAAACGTGTATAATTTAGCGGTAGAGCGCGGTTATGCTTATTTGATGGTTGGCCTGTCTACCCGTGACCCGCTCCTGCGCATTGCCCAGAACTATGCGCACATCCCTTATTACAGCCGCCTGTATACCGTCTGCTGGCCGGACGAAATGGCCTTTCATGAAAAACTCGATCAGCGTCTTCCCTATGTCGAAATCGCCAGCCTCTGAGACAAGCCGACGGTCCTGGAGTTTCAATAAACAATGACTTTAAACGCGACGATAGCCAGCACCCCTGGCCGGTTGACCGGTAGGGTGCAGCGGTCTCAAGAACTGACCTCGACCGAACACGGTCAAATGTATGCCCTCCTGGCCGATTACTTTGCTAATGTGACGCGGCCCCACTTTGAAGCTGATCTGGCCGAAAAAGAGTGGGTGATCCTGCTGACCGATATGGCTACTGGCCAGATTCAGGGGTTTTCTACCTTGATGCGCTTGGCGGTGAGGGTAGACGAGCAGTCCATCATCGCCTTCTTCTCCGGCGACACCATCATCCACCGCGATTATTGGGGTGAAGTGGAATTGCCCCGTCTGTGGGGCCGGCACGTTTTCAGCCTGGCCGAATCCATGCCAGAGGCCCATGTCTACTGGTTTCTGATCAGTTCCGGCTACAAGACCTATCGCTTTTTGCCCGTCTTTTTCCGCGAGTTTTACCCGACCTACTTGCGCCCGACCCCTCCGGCTGTCAAACGGATTATAGACGCCCTGGCTCGAACCAAGTTCCCCTCGGAGTATAACCCGGAACGGGGTGTTATTCGCTTTGCCGAAGCTGTGCCGCTACGCTCCGGCGTAGCCGAAGTGACTCCCCGCCGTCTCAAAGACCCGCACGTCGCCTTTTTTGTCGCCGCTAACCCCGGTCATGCTCACGGCGACCAGCTTCCTTGCCTGGTAGAACTGACCCGCACCAATCTAACCGCAGCCGGCCGGCGAATGTTAGGGGAAGAAGAAAGGCCGGAAGGATGGAAGGCTGGAACTTAAGCAGTAATCCATCTCCAATCTTCCAAACTTCCATGAAAAACATGCTCTGCCCTCTGGCTAATATCCTCTGGTATCTCTCAAACTTGCCTGAGAGTATGGCTTTCCGCTTGGCCCGGCGCAATGTAGCCGGCACCCAGGCCACCCTGCTGCTGCGCCTGCTCCACCGCAATGCTCAAACCGATTTTGGCCGCCGCCACAATTTTGCCTTCATTCGTTCGGTTACTGAATACCAGGAACGGGTTCCGCTTTCCACCTATGATGACTACCGCGAAGCCGTCGAGGCGATTGGCGCCGGCCAGCCCCGGGTACTCACCCAGGAACCGGTGCTGCTGCTGGAACCGACCAGCGGCTCGACTGGCGCCACCAAACATATCCCCTACACGGCGGCGCTCAAAACCGAATTTCAGCGGGCCATTGCGCCGTGGATGGTCAACCTCTTTAGTTATACTCCCAGCTTATTTTGGGGACAGGCCTACTGGTCAGTGACGCCTGTCACCCGGCGTAATCAGCGAACGGCTGGCGGCATTCCCGTCGGCTTTGAAGAAGACAGCGAATATTTCGGCGGCTGGCAGCGCCATCTGATTCAGGCGATCCTGGCCGTGCCCCCCTTGGTCCGGCTGATTGACGATATGGAGGCATTTCGTTATGTCACCCTGCTGTTTTTGCTGCGCAGCCGGTCGCTGGCCTTCATCTCAGTCTGGAATCCCACCTTTCTGACGCTGCTGGTGGGTTATCTCTCCGCTGGGTGGCCCCAACTCGCTGCCGATATCGCCGCCGGGACTCTCACACCGACAGCGCCCCTCGCCCCTGATTTGCAGCGGCAGCTCGCTGCGCTCAACCGGCCCAACCCCCGCCGGGCCGAAGAAATCCAGGCCATCTTCCAGACCGAGAATGATCCGGCTACTCTTCACACTCGCCTCTGGCCGCATCTCCGCCTCATCAGTTGCTGGACCGAAGCCCAGGCTGCGCTTTCCATCCCGGAATTGGCCCGCCTCTTCCCCCAGGCCCAAATTCAGGGCAAGGGCCTTATCGCCACCGAAGGTTTTGTCTCCCTGCCGCTAGTCGGCCAACCGGGAGCAGCTTTAGCCATCCGCTCCCATTTCTTTGAATTCTTGCCGGAAAACATTGGCCAACAGTCATTGCTCAACAATCAATTATCAATTAGGCCCTGCTTGGCCCAGGAATTAGAAGTGGGCCACCAGTACACCATTGTTATCACCACCGGCGGCGGGCTGTATCGTTACCAACTCCACGATGGGGTGGAAGTGACGGGCTACCTGGGGACATGCCCCCTGTTCCGGTTTGTGGGCAAAGAAGCCTACATTTCCGACTGGTTTGGTGAGAAACTCAACGAGCGCCACGTGCGCCAGGCCCTGGCCGAGGTATTTGCTCGCCACGCCGTTCAGCCCGTTTTTGCAATGCTTGCCTGTGACGATGCCGGTCCTTCGTTCTTAACCTCTAGCCGCTTTGCTTACACCCTCTTCATCGAAGCGCCGGAGATTGCCGACGACATATTAAAAGGACTGGGGCCTGAGCTGGAGATAGCCTTGCAGGAAAATTATCATTACCGCTACTGCCGCGAGTTGGGCCAGCTTGGTCCACTGCGGGTCTTCCGGATTGTAGGTGGGGCGGCAGCAGCCTATCTGGCGGCGTGTCAGGCCCACGGCCAGCGCGCTGGTGACATCAAATTGGCGGCGCTGCATCGGTTGGGCGGCTGGGCGCAGGTTTTTCAAGGGCAGATGATAGAACGTGAGACAAAGTGTTAGAGAATGGTTAAATTTTAAGGTTTCCAGTCAATTTTCTATTGACAAACTTACTGTAATTATGGTACTATAGTACTTGAAAAGGGTCCCAAGGGATTTGAAAGAGGACTCAAGAAGAAAGTAACTGAAGAGTAAGCTCTGTAGTAATAAACGGGAAAACTTGGTGACAAGGCTGAACCGTGAGCTGGTGGAAAGAGAGATCGGGAAACCAGCAATTGAGTGAGTTAAGCAGTATAACTCCGCGAAAGTGAAGTAGAGCCTCTTTTGAGGAAACTCAAAAGCAAGTAAGTTACCAGGCACTTGAGAAATCAAAAAGGTTACTGGGGGCTCTTTTCATTTTTTAAAAATTAAACCCCGGTATTGGCCGGGGTTTTTGTTTATTTACCTTTTCCACCGATCTAATCCGGTTCAAATTTAGCCAGGTAAGGTAGATTGCGGTACTGTTCCCTAAAATCAAGCCCATAACCAACCAGATAGTAGTCGGGGATCTCAAAACCAACGTAGGCCAGATCAACGTCAATAATCCGGCGGCGGTTGCGATCAAGTAAAACACAAGCCTTTAGACTTGCAGGTTCGTGCAGGCGCAACGTGCGCATGATGAAATGTGTCGTTAGACCGGTATCAATGATATCCTCAACCAAAAGGGCGTGCCTCCCCCGCAGCGGTTCGTTGAGATCTTTGGTCAGGCGCACTACCCCCTGGGTTTGCTCCGTAGGGCCGTAACGGGCGATAGCCAGAACATCAAAAGCCGCCGGGATGCTAATCGCTCGCAACAAGTCGGCCATAAAAAAAAGGACACCTCTCAGCACCCCAATAACCACCAAATCTTTGCCGGCATAATCACGGCTGATTTCAGCGCCCAGTTGGGCAACCCGCTGTTGTATTTGTTCCTCGGTCAGAAATACTGGCCCTATCTCTCCCGGCCCTGCTGAAAAAGAAGTACGGTCCACAAAATCTCTCCTGTACAGTAATCGGCGCAGGTGGGCCTTTTAAAAAGTGGCGTGCTGCCCGATTAGCTCATCATCATTGTCCAACTCATATTTCATCATCATGCGCTTAAAGTCGGATCGATTCAACAGTTTGATATTGATATCCGGGTAAAGTTCCTTTAACCGGCGCAGCTTACGATGCTTTTTGGTGATGAGCCGCTGCTCCATGGTTGTTAGCTCAATATACAGGTCTTGCTCCGGCAGATAAAAATCGGGGCTAAACGCTTCGATAACGTTACCCGCGTCATCCTGCCGCAGCACAAAGGTTTTTGGCTCATATTCCCAGGCAATTTGGTAGAAGTCGAGAATACGGGCAAATTCTGCCTCGCTGGGATGAGAAAAAGTCACTTCGGGTCGAGCTGAGCCGGTTTCTGCCATAAGCCCGTTCTATGCTTGCTGAATTCCTGCACTCGGCCCGTCCCTCTGGCTGACGCAATTTGCTTCAAACCAAGCCTGGCTTGACTGTAAGACCAGGCTGATTGCTTGGGACAGGCCCAGCAAGCCGGTATTGACGGTGAGATGATACAGGCTTGGATCGTCTATCTGAACGCCGTAGCTCCGCCGCAAGTAGCGGGCGCGGGTTTTGGCGCTTGCTTCCAGGCGGGCACGGGCCGATTGAGCCGAAATATTTTCTTTCTGTTGCAGATGAGCAATACGCATTTCCAGGGGGGCGACAACACGGATGTGAAACACATCGGGCCAACCGTACAGCGCCATCTGGCCGCCCCGGCCGACAATGACCGCCTCTCCCCTGTAAGCCCAGGCCTGGATGATGCCTTCCACGTGAGCTTGATAAGCACGCCATTCCTTGGCCGATGCGCGTAAATTAAGTAGGCCCAACTCATCAATATCCACCAGGGCCATATGCGGGACTCCGGCCGCCGCGGCCGCCCGGTTAATTAAATCGCGCGCGACAAGCTGCCAGCCAAGCTGTTGAGCTACCTGCCAAGCTAATTCATCCCCCCGGCTGCCCATTTGCCGGGAAATTGTGATGGCGCTCATCGTCCCGCCTCACTTTTTGAGCCGTCTTTAGACCGCCCGGAATTACTGCCTCAAAATATCTTGTCATAACGATTATACCACGAGTCAGGTTAAAGATAAAAGCGCCGATTTTGCTCAAGATAGTTTCAGGTTAATAAGCTCTTGCTTCATTGGGAAAATATTGGTAATATTAACCCAAAGGAGAAGCAACGATGTCGCACTCAATTTTCCCCGTATTGGCCTTAGCAGAATGGCAGCCTACCCGCGATACTCTGCAAACTTACAGTAAGGTTTTGGGTAAAATCCGGCGGGCCTTAAGCCCTCCCCAGAAACATTGGTGGCATATTAGCCTGCACGTGGTCCCGCAGGGCTTAACCACGACTGACGTCCCCATCCCTGATGCCGAGGACGATGCCTCGTTTGAGATGGTCTTGGATCTGCAGCAGGGGCAGTTAATTATTACCACCAGCCGTGGCGACTCCTGGCGAACTCCCCTGGCGGGCCAGTCGGCTAAAGAGTTCTGTGACACGAGTCTGGCCGCCCTGGCCCGGATGGGCATCCCGGTTGAGATTGAACGCAGTCTCTTTGCCGACGAGTCTTCCCGTGTTCTGGAGGCGGCAGCAGCCAAAAATTATTGCCAGGCAGCCGTTAATATTGACCGGGTCCTGAAGCAATTCAAAGCCGGGCTGCCCGGCGAAACCGGCCCGGTGCAGTTGTGGCCGCATCACTTCGATCTGGCCCTGCTCTGGTTATCAGGCCGCAAAATACCCGGCGTAGACCCGGCTGACGAGGAAAATGCCGACGAGCAGATGAACTTTGGCTTCTCGACGGGGGATGAAGGGATGCCTGAACCTTACTTTTACGCTACCACCTACCCCTGGCCGGCTGGTATCACCGATGCGCCTTTGCCCGCCGGGGCAGTCTGGTACACAGAAAGTTGGAAAGGAGCGCTGTTGTCGTATGAGACTTTGGTGGAAGCCGACCGGCCGGAGAAAAAATTGTTGGCCTATCTGCAAGCCGCCTATCAGGCCGGTTCAAATTTGATGCGCTGATGGATTTTCATTTTTATGGTCAGTAAAATATACCCCGACGCGCCCCGGGTTGCGGTGGGAGCGGTGGTGACTCATCAAGATAAAGTGCTACTGGTTTTAAGAGGCCAGCCTCCGGCCAAGGATATGTGGGCTATTCCCGGCGGCAGCGTCAACCTGGGTGAAACGCTCCAGGCTGCCGCCGAACGGGAGGTGCTGGAGGAAACGGGTCTAAAAATCAAAGCCGGTGAGGTGATTTACACCTTTGATGCCATTGTCCACGATGAGGCTGGCCGGATCCAATTCCATTATGTAATTTTAGACCTAAAGGCCCAGGTGCTCGACCCCGCCCAGCCGTTACAACCGGCTGACGATGTTTATGACGCCGCCTGGTTCTCCCTGGCCGACCTTGACCGGCCCGATCTGGTTATTTCTGATACGACCCGCACTTTATTGCACGAATTGTTGAATGGCTCATGACTGACCCTAACCAGCCCCCCCCTAACCACCGGCTGCGCCTGGTTTTTGCCAAAAAAAAGCACATCAAATATATCGGTCATCTGGACTTGGTGCTGGCCTGGGAACGCGCCTTGCGCCGGGCCCAGATGCCCCTGGCCTACTCTAAAGGCTTTAACCCCCGGCCCAAAATCCAGATCGCCTCCAGCCTGCCCCTGGGTACCACCAGCTCGGCGGAGATTATGGATATTGTTAACACCCAGTTTGTTGACCCAGCCGAGGCGTTAGAGCGCATCCGACCTGCTTTACCGGAAGGCATCGAACTGTACTCCGTCGAATCCATCCCGCTCAAAGCGCCCACTCTCCAACATTTGCTGCGCCAGGCCGAATACCGGGTTATGGTGGAGACCGACCTGCCGGCTGCGGAGCTGGCGCGGCGGATTGAGGAACTGTTGAACGCAGAAAAAATTGTGCAGACTCGCCAGCGCAAAAAACAGACGGAAGAAATTGACCTGCGGCTGTGGCTGCACGAATTAAAACTTGAGTCGGTTGGGGAGGGGGAAGCTTGTCTCCACATGCGGCTGACGGCCGGGCAGTTTGGCAATTTGCGGCCCGAGGCAGTGCTCAAGGCGCTGGGGTTGGCCGATAATTGGGCCGAAATTGAGAGGACCCGGCTCATTTTTGAGTTAGAGTAACTATTTTTGTGCATTTCTTACTTTCGTGAAGTTCGTGTTTCTAAACCTGCTCCAAAATGAAACGCAATCAAAATTCTTGGCGTGGTTGCGTTTATTTTTTACCTGTGCTATAATCTTATGTGAAGTTGTTATGTAATTTTACTAAAACTATGCTTACAGGAGGGGGTTCACCGTGAAAAGTCATCCTCTGCAATATGTTATTCTTATGGCGTTAGCCATCATCCTTTTGCTGGGCCTGGGCCAGCCTGCGCCGGCAAGCGCGCAAGCGCAGGGAGAAAATGTGACCATTACGACCCCGGCGAATGGCTCGGCGGTGTCCGGCCTGATTACTATTACCGGCGCGATCACCTTTCCCGATTTCTTGAAGTACGAAATCTTCCTCAAGCCGGACAAGGGCGACATGCTCTGGGTAGCCACGACCTACGCCCCGGTCATCAACGGGAACCTGGCCCGCTTCGACACCCGCACCTACCAGAATGGGACTTACGAGATGATCATTCGCCAGGTCCACAGCGACAGCAATTACACCGAGGTGGCAGGCCCGACGATCACGATTGACAATGAATTGGGTGCGCCGTTACCCTACCCGGAAATCGAGCCGAGCTACCTCTACCCGACCGAAAAGTACGCCCTGGTGCGTCTGAAAAATTGTTCCGGGGTTGAGCTTGCTTTCGACTACAACAGTCCGCAGGGCTTCCGCAGCGCAGATGATCTCTTGCTTAAAGCTAAAGGCCAGGATACGACCTACTGCCCGTTTGAAGATTTTGTCTTGATCCCCGGCGAATATCGCGGCAGCGCCACCGGGCAGGGCGAGAAGGCCTACACCTACAGCTTCCAGGCTGAAGTAGGCCGGGTTTACGAACTCATCTACAATGGCGAGGGCGCCGGGCGTAACCAATTTATAGTCAATTACATCCAGGGGGACAAACGGGCCAGCAGCGATACCGGCGGCGGACAAATCCCCAGTTCGGCGGTGGCCGCAGCGCCCACCCAGACCCCTGTTCCTGTGGCGGCGGCGGTAGCTCCGGCCGTGGTTGCCCCCGCCGAAGTCATTGCGGCAGATATTCCTGCTGAGAGCAATTCAGTTCTGCCGGTGACAGGCCAGGGAGAAACGTCCGTGCTGCCCTTTTTACTGATTGGCATGGCCGCCCTTCTGTTTGTTATTGGCGGTGGCATCCTGCTGGTCATGTGGCGGCTCGGCCAGACGGGCTGAGTTTGGTTCAGGAAAAGCGACGAGCCGTGGAGCAAATACTCCGCGGCTCGTTTTGTTTTTCTGGAAGTTATTAGATTGCTATCTTACGTTAATAGCAATCTCGTAGTTCTAATATTGAGTATGAAAACCTTGTTTACTATTTCTCTCATTCTCGAACTCGAATACGTCTCTCATCAACTATCCACAATCGCCTATTCAATTCTTCGCCAGATAACGCCTTTATCAAACGACCTACTATTTGCAATACATAAGACTTATCTTGCCTGTTAAGTCTCATTACCACGATTCCTGCAAATTGTTTAGGCGGATACTCTCGTATATCAGCAAAGCCTACATCTAAAGTAACTATTGCTCGCTTTTCTACCTGGCAAATCGAGGCTATATCCAAATCTGCTTTCCCAACGAGGTTTTGATCGTATATTGTCAGCGCATCATATCCAGCCTGTTGAAATAATTCTGCTACTTCAACGGGCAAGTTCTCATCTATCTTAAATTTCATCGCTCTATTTCATACAGGTAATGGGATGACACGCTCACGAGCTAACTCAGCAGCATAAGCAATGGCAGCTTGTATCGCTTTGGCAGTTAAAGAAGGGTAGCTCTTAATAATATCATCTGGACTCAATCCAGCTGCCAAATTATCAAGCACCACAGAAACCATCACCCGTGTACCCTTGAAACAAGCTTGACCATGACATACTGTTGGATCAATCGTGATGTAATCTTGCCAATTCACCATCGTTCCTCCAGAAAATTTACTGCTTTCAATGTATTACCACCTTTCAAGATCATTTATAAGGTTCTGGTATTTGACACTGTATTACATCGGTGGGCGGCTACACCGGATTGAAGTTACCGCTGATTGCACAACCAACCTCACTGCACCTTCTTGCACGGTCTAGTGAATGGTTAGGCAGCATGTCTCTCTTTACCCCTTAACTTTTGCCTGGAGACTTTTTACATTAGAATTTACAACCACCTCAACCAACTCGCAACCCCTGCACTAAACCAGTGCTCACTTATTATTATCCAGGTTTCACCAGTGTCTGCCGGATAAATTCTTATCTCAATACAGGGACTACCTTTATCAAGAAGTTGGAAAAAAAGCTTTAAAACTGTTTCATCAGCACAGCTACTATTTACATAAGTAGGCTCTTTTACAACGCGAACCCCTTGTAAATGAACAAAGCCCGGTATCTGTTGCTCCATATATTCTCGTACAGTATCAATATTGTCTGAGGTACGATAAGTATAATCAGTCGCCATAGTCACTTTAGATGTTGCTTTGGTTTCTGACTCTAAAAAGTGGCTATTGGGATATTTCAGGAGATTGATTTCGTAATTTACATATGCTTTAGTGGCAAAAAGGTACAGGATATAGGGCTGCATAAGCATAAGTATCACTGACATGACAGAGACCAGCAAAACGGCAAAAATTATCAAGAATAAACTAGAACGTTGTTTAGATACAATCTTAAGTAGGTGCATACCTACTATGATTTACTACCTATCCAGCCGCCCAACAGTGATTCTATTACCACCTCTCTTCAACCTCTTCCCCTCACAACGTATCCGAAAACAACATCCCGCCCAGGCCGATAATCACCCCCAGGTGTAATAACCACAGCCCGGCGGTTAAAAAAGCGAGGGCCGGCACAAATTGGGCAATGAAGCTGATAATGACCAAAACCAGGCCGATAATCACCGGCAGCCCTTTGATCATTGCCATTTTGTCAAGCATAGTAGATTCCCTCCGTGTGTGGTATAGATGCCCAGAAACATTTTGGGCCGGGATTAGGGGATTAGGAGATTTTTTCTTTATTTTTCATCCCCCAATCCCCTAATCCCGGCGAAATCTTCTTTAGAGGACTACATTTTCTAATAAAGGACTGCCGACCGCCGTTGGATCGAGATTGGCGGTCTGCGGTCAGTCGTCGTCGGTCGTTTTCAGGCGCGATGGGCTTCAAGCTGAAAGGGCTGGACCGCCTCGCGCAGGTGTTCGGGCACGTAAACGACCATCCGCGTCCCTTCGGCCTGGTGGCTCTGCTGATTGATAATCGCCTGCTCGTGCAGCAGTGAAACGACATCGCCCCGCTCATAGGGGATCAGCAGCTCCATCGTCCGGTGGTTCGCTTGCAGCACCCCTTCGATGCGGGCGAGCAGCGCTGGCAGGCCCTGCCCGGTTTTGGCGCTGATGCCCAGGCTGTTGGGATACTGGGCCAACTGCTCGATGGCCTCGTCCGGGTCATCCAGCCGGTCAATTTTGTTCAAGGCGACCAGCACCGGGGCGCGGGTCGCTCCGATTTCGGCCAGGGTTTCGGCGACGGTCGCTGCCTGTTCGGCGGCGTTGCGGTGGGTAATGTCCACCACGTGCAGAATCAAATCGGCCTCGGTGATCTCTTCCAGGGTGGCCCGAAAGGCGGCGACCAGATCGGTTGGCAGTTTCTGGATAAAGCCGACAGTATCGCTGAACAGCACTTCGAGGCCGCTGGGCAAGGCGACGCGGCGGGTGGTCGGGTCCAGCGTGGCAAAAAGCTGGTCGGCGGCGTACACGTCGGCCTTACTTAGGGCATTGAGCAAGGTGCTTTTGCCGGCATTGGTGTAGCCGACAATCGCCACCACCGGGATACCGGCGCGCTGCCGCTGTTTGCGGTGGCGGGCGCGATGCGCGCGCACCTTTTCCAATTCCTCTTTGAGGTGGGCAATGCGCTGGCTGATTTCGCGGCGGTCCACTTCAAGCTGGGTTTCGCCGGGACCGCGCACGCCCACGCCGCCGCTGGCGCCGCCGGCGCGACCACCGGCCTGGCGGGCCAGGTGGGTCCACATGCGGGTCAGCCGGGGCAGCCGGTACTCATACTGGGCCAATTCGACCTGCAACTGGCCTTCGCGGGTATGGGCGTGGCGGGCAAAAATATCCAGGATCAGGGCCGTCCGGTCCACGACCTTGACGTTAAGCTGTTTCTCCAGCTCGCGCTGCTGGCGGGGACTCAACTCGTCGTCAAAAAGAAAAACATCAATCCCCAATTCGTCACGGTAGCTCTGCAACTCTTCAATTTTACCGCTGCCAATTAAGGTACCCGGATTTATCGCCTCCAAACGCTGATAGGTTCCGCCTTCAACCTCAAGGCCGGCGGTATCGGCCAGAGCGGCCAATTCCTCCAGCGAGTCCTCGACATCGAAGCTAATCTGCCCGTTTCTGGGCCGTTTTAATTCAACCCCCACCAGAAAAGCGTGTTCGGTCAGGGGTTTGATGGTGATAAATTTGTCTGTTTTTTGCGTAGAAATAAGTCTTACTCCTTGAAAATAGTAGACAGTAGACGGTAGACAGTAGACAGGGAAATTACATCCCTTGCAACTCTGCTACTTTGCCACCTTTTCATTCTTGTGGTGTGCCCAGATTCATGAATACTTTAAACATGATACACAAAATAAGTGTGACAGGCTACCCTTTTTCAGTTAGCGTAAGGTGACATCCCCGGCAAAAATCGTTACCGTTGAGCCATCGGCCTGGGTCAGCAGCATGGCTCCATTTTCATCCACCCCGGCCAGAATACCTTCGTACCGCTGTGATACTTCAAGAACTTTCACCGTGGCCGGCTGCCCAATCCCGACGAGCCGTTCCTGCCATTCGCGGTGCGGCAGTTCGCCCCGGCGCAGGGCCTCGTAGCGCTGCTCGACATTGAACAGGAAACTCTGCAAAATAGGCAGGCGCAGGCCGCCGGTATCGCGGCCCGTAATCATCGAGAGACTGGTTGCTACCTGAGCCAGCGGCGGCCCGCCACTGCCGGGGCGGCCAGGGCGGTCGGGTTCGGTTTCGGTCTGCCGGCTAAAGTCCACATTAACGTTGAGGCCAATTCCAACGACGGCCCAGTTGAGCGCATCTCCTTCAAGATCCAATTCCGTCAGAATACCGGCCAGTTTTTTGCCGTCAATCCAGACCAGATCGTTGGGCCATTTGAGGCCGGCGGACAATTCGGTGTGCAGTTCAATGGCGTCGGCCAGGGCCAGCGCGCAGAGCATGGTCAAGCGTTGGGCCTGATGCGGGGCAACCAGGCCGGCCGGTCGAAAGAGGAGGGACAGCAGCAGGCTGGAACCGGCCGGAGCATGCCAGCTTCGCTCCAGGCGGCCGCGTCCGACCAACTGTTCGTCGGTCAGGTAAAGCATGCCTTCGGGCGCGCCCCAGCGAGCCAATCGCTTGAGTTCGGTATTGGTGGAGCCAGTTTGCTCCGTGTAAATCACATTTTGGCCAAAAACGAAAGTAGGCAAGCGGTGGCGGACCAAGTCACCACTCAATCGAGACATAACACCCCCTTGCTTGAACTTAACTGGTGGTTATGATAGCCCTGCCCCCCCAATTTGCAAATTCGCTTGTTGGGTCTCTCTTTGGTAAAATAACCGATATGAGAACGACGAGGCGAAGTGTTGTGACGAACCTTCGCCTCATCGTTTCTGTGCTACTCTGCTATATACTGCTTTATTCATCGGGAGCAAATTTATGACTGTAGGAAGATTATATACACCCTGGCGTATGAAGTATGTTACTGCGACCCAAGTTGAAGTGGATGGTTGTATTTTTTGTACCAAATGTAATGAGCAGCATGAGCACGACCGTGAAAATTTTTTGGTTTATCGCGGCCAATCTGTTTTTGCGATGCTCAATATTTACCCCTACAATACCGGCCACTTGATGCTCCTACCCTACCATCATGTGGCCACGCTGGCCGAAATGTCTGTGGAGATGCAGGTCGAACTGATTACCCTGACAACTTATTTTACGGAATTGCTGACCGAGTTGATGCAGCCTGATGGCTTCAACATAGGCATCAATATTGGCCGGGCTGCCGGGGCAGGGATAGACAGCCATCTGCATGTCCACATTGTCCCGAGGTGGAGCGGCGACAGCAATTTTATGCCGGTTATCGGTGAGACCCGCGTCCTGCCGGAAGAGTTAAGCGGCACTTACGATAGAATTGTGAAACTGCTCAACGAGCGGCCGCCGATCGCTGCTGCCGGCTGGCCGCAGTAGCCCAGGGACAGGTGAAAAGAGTGGCATTCGGCCAAAGAATGACGCTAAAAATCAAAACTTTCCACACAAGGAGATGTCCTTATGTACCAAACTTATAACCTCTCGCATACTGAAGCCTTAAAAATTATTGCCGCGATCCAGGCAGAATTGGAGCAGCAGAACAAAGCCGCGGCTATCGCCGTAGCCGACGCGCACGGTGAGCTGATTGCCTTCCTGCGCCTGGATGGCTGCAAGTTGCCCTCGCTGACCATCGCCATCAATAAGGCTTTCACGGCTGCGCGTGAGGCGACAGAAAGCAAAGTTGTTGGCCAGCGGTCGCGCGAAGAGGGCTTTCCGATGTCCAACTTCGGCGATTTGCGCTACACCGCCTGGGGCGGCGGCGTGCCGATCACCTACCAGGGCCGGGTGATTGGCGCTGTTGGGGTCAGCGGCATCCCGGAAGCGGAAGACATGGCCATGGCCCAGGTGGGAGTCAGGGCTTTTGAGCAGACGGTGAGCAGTTAGCCCCGAGCTGAAGCTCAGGGCTGATAGCTAAAGTATGCTAAAGCACACAGAAGATGAACAATCAGGAGGAGTCTGAGTCGGCTTCAGCCGACTTAAGTTATCAGCCTGAGATTTTAATCTCAAGTACAAGGAAGTTGAACAGTTACTTGGCTTAATAAAACCGTTCTATTGTCCATCCCCTGGCGGCGGCGATTTTAGCCAGCTTGCGGGAGGGGTTGACCGGAACCGGGTGCGCGACCATTTCGAGCAGCGGCAGATCGGATGAGCTGTCGGTGTAAAAATAGCTGGCCGGCGGCGGAAAGGTCAAGTTATTTTTGAGCGCCCACTGCTCGGCCCAATAGACTTTGCCGGGGCCGTAACATAACGGGCCGGCCAGCGCGCCGGTATAACGATCATTTTCTACGGCCAGGCGGGTACAGAGGTAATCTTGCCCCAAACCAAGATGTTCGGCCACCGGTTTGACAATCTCCTCAATCGAGGCTGACAGGATGACGACCCGGTGGCCCTGGCTCCTGTGCCAATCAATCTTGGCCTGACCTGCTGCTGTTAAACGCGGCAAAAGGCGGCGCGGAATCCATTCGCTAAAAAATTGGGCGGTTTCGCTGGGGCCGCGCCGGCCAATATGGGTCATGAGCCGGCCATGCGCCTGGCCGAAATCGAGCCGTTTTAATTGGTAGTTGAGAAAAGTGTGGCTCACCACCCACCAGGGAACGCGTCGTTGCCTGAGCGCCTCTCGGATGTAAAGCAGCCCGGAACTGGCGTTAAGGAGGGTGTAATCTAAATCAAAAAAGGCGACAGCAGTCATCTGGATCGCTTCCTGGAAATAAAGGAGATTATAGCCAAATTCCTTTATAAATAAAAGGTCGTCTTTGTGTCAGTGAAGACGACCTTTTGCTCATGTAAAAATGGCGCCAAATCTCTACTTGATGACTCTGATTGTATCCGCCACCAGTACATTATTGGTCCGCAGGAACCCGGTCACTTCAACCTCGTTACCCTCCTGGGGTTGCCCCTCCAGGGTTACATCTGCCGGCAGAAAGACAGTCTCCCCGGCAATAATCCACAAATTTCCCCCTTTTGTTTCCAGGATCCCCTTAAACTGGACCGCCGCAGCTCGATTTTGCTCGATCAGTTGCTCTATTTCGTCCAAACGGCGCTGGTTGAATTCCTCGATCAGGACCTCACGGCGGCCGGCATCAAAGGTTAGCCCCAGTTGAACATTCTCGGAGAGCCGTTTGAAACTATATAGTAAATCGCTGGGAAGGGTATCTCTGGCAGCGTAGCTTAGGAGTAAGAGAGCCATACCCAGGGTCAAGAGAACGGTAAGGGTAATCGTTACCAGGTCGTTCAAGACCGCCCGGCGCGTCATCCGCCTACGGATGATGCTGACAATTGCCTGGACTTTTTCATTCAGCGCGGGCGAGGGAGCGGCAGGCAGACTGGCAACTTGCTTGATATATTCGGCCCGCAGCGCTGACTTGCGCTCCTCCGGCACGAGGGTGGGATTAGGGTCAGTTAATATTGTGGCTGCAAAAAGCAGCGGGCGCAGTTCGGCGGCGTACTCCGGGGTTTCGGCCAGAATGTCTTCGATGGGAACGCCGGCCTGCAAGGCAGAAATGCTCTCATCGAGGATAGACTCAAAGCTATCACTCATGATCCACCTCCTGCGGCATAAAGCGGGCCAGCGAAGCCAGGGCGCGATGCTGTAACGCCTTCACCGATCCAACCGATTTGTCGAGCATGAGGGCGGTTTCAGCCAAACTTAAACCCTGTCCAAAGCGCAGCGCAACCACATGCTGCTGCTCTTCGGTGAGCTGCAACAGCGCCTTTTTCAAGACCGGGGCCAGGTGCGCCAGATGGGCCTGGTCGGTTAAAGAGGCGTCATCGGCCATGAGATCATCCTCAAGGGGCACAGTCCGGTACTTTTCCTTGATGTAATCGGCAGCCAGGTTGCGGGCCACGCTGTACAACCACCCGGAGAGAGAGACTCGCGGCGGCTTATTGGCCTTCAGCGTATCAACCAGGGCTAAAAAAACCTCGCCCGTTAAATCGGCAGCCACATCCGGCTCGCCCAAACGATAGGTCAGATAGCGATAGATTTGATCAAAATAGCGATCGTACACGTCGGCCAATGCTTGCTGGTCTTGCCGTTGGATGCGCGCCAGCAGGGAGTCCTCAGTGATCACCAGCCGGTTCCTTTCGTGGTTGCCGTCACGCTCTCAATATAGAGGTCTTTCATGAGCTAAAAAGGATTCGGGCCGAATGGTTTTTGACAACCGGATTCAATACATACTGGAGGGTTGGGGGGTAGGAGGATTGGCTTCTGTCTTATCCAATCCTCCTTTCAAACCAGCGCCCTGCCCCCATCTACAAAATAGACTGCCCCGGTGATGAAATCACTCTCGGCCAGAAAGACGACGGTGCGGGCGACATCCTCCGGCGTGCCAATGCGTTTGAGCAGCGAGTTTTCAACCGCCCATTGAACTTTAGCCTCGTCGGCGTTATCCGGCAGGAGCACCGTGCCGGGAGCAATCGCGTTGACCCGCACATCCGGGGCCAGTTCGGCGGCCATGACCCGGGTCAGAGCCACCAGTCCCGCCTTGCTGGCCGAGTGATGGGCATAGCCGGCCCAGGTCTGGTAGGCCGACAGGTCGGTGATGTTGACAATCAGCCCCGCTTTTTGCCGCAGCATGTGCGGGGCAACCGCCTGGCTCATCAAAAAGGGGCCGGTCAGGTTGATGTCCAGCGCCGACCGCCAGGCCTGCTCCGTGATTTCCAGGAAGGGCGCTTTTAGCCAGACCGAGGCGTTGTTCACCAGCAGGTCAACCCGCCCAAAACGCGCGACGGCGGCGGTCACGACGCGGGCCGGATCGCCGGGAGTCTGCACGTTCATAGGCAAAGCCAGCACTTTGACCCCCTTCGCCTGGATCTCAGCGGCAGTTTCTTGATAAGGTTCTGCCTCGGTCAGGTAGGTCATAACAATGTGGCAGCCTCGCTCGGCCAGGGTCAAGGCAATCACCCGGCCTACCCGCACCGCGCAGCCAGTGACAAGAGCAACTTTGTCTTTGAGTTCCATTTTTGCTCCTGGGCTAAGGCAAATGGCCGAGGCTGAAGCTATCGGCCACGCTAGCGAGATCGAAGCCCTAGCGGGCTGAATCTTAGCTCGAAGAGCTTTGCCCTCTTAGTGCGGCAGCTTCAGCCCCGCACCTCAAACCTCAATTTTGAGTTTGCCAACAGCGTCGCTTTAGCTTCGGGCTATCTTTTTGCCTTAGCCTCTTAAAATTTTACGCTATTGCCACAATTAGCACAAGTGACCAAAGCGCACGGGTGTATTTCACTTTCAGGCAGGTTTAGAAACACGAATCTCACGAAAGTGAAAAATGCACGAAAACGGTTTCTTTGCAGCCCCTCTTACGATTTTTTCGCGCCTTTTTATAAACTTCACCCTTTCGTGGTTCAGGTTTTCTACCCATTCGCCCCCCAAATGAATGATGGCGTCATAATAACCTATTTGTTTTTTTTTTCACAAATGGTGTACTGGCCGCTCGTTCAAATTTTCCCTTCCAGCCAATATTATAGTCACGCGGCAGGGCAGCCGCGACGAAAGGAGTTCAGCGATGAGCCGCCAGCAAATGCTACTACTGGGAATTGTCGTCAGCTTGGTTGTGTTCTTCTTGGTAGGGTGCGGGAGTGGTGCGCCTACCGCCATTTCAGAAGCCCCGGCAGCCACGTCTGCGCTGGAGCAGGCTGCGGCAACGTCAGAACCGCCGACAGCTACCTCTGTTCCGCCCACTGCTACACCCATTCCACCCACCCCAACGCCGGAACCACCAACTGCTACATCGACACCTGTTCCGCCCACACCTACCTCTACGCCAGTAATTTCTAACCCTCAACCCGGCTCTACCTTTAGTGGATCTGTCGAAATTGGCGAAAAGGCAGCAAGCACAACAATTAGCTTTACAATTTCAGATGATGGAGCTTCCATTACTCTTCTGGAATTAAAAATTATTGGACCATTTGAATGTTCTGACGCTTCTGCAGGAGAGGGGACTGAATCAGCCCAAAATGTCGAGGGACCTTTGTCAATTACCGAAGGGAAGTTTGAGGCTTCTCTTTTCGGCGGTGGGAAAGTTGAAGGTCAGTTTATCTCGTCTACAGAAGTCAGTGGTACAATTAATATGGCTCTGTATTATCTCGGAAGAACCTGTGATTGGGGAACATTCGATTGGAGCGCGAAGTCAAGCGCATCTACATCAGAGCAGTCGTCATCAGAAGCAACTACCGGGCAAGTGAAAGGCATACTTATAGACCAAGACCCGCAACAACCTATCGGGGAAGTAAGTACTTTTCAGTTTCAGTAGAAAGCCCTGCGATTGAAACCAATGAGGCAGGAGAATTTACTTTTGAAGAAGTATCACCAGGAAAATATATGTTGATCAGTGGTACTAAATCTCCTGAGCGGGACAACAAAGGAAAAATTGTGCCAGCCTTTAACGCTTTCATTCCACCTATGAAAGATGATAAAGATGAAGTAATTATTATTGAAGTCGTGGCGGGCGAAGTAATTGATTTAGGCCAAGTTTTAACAGCTTCTTCGAATTTTCCGTGAAAGGCTAAGCAGTTAGGTAGCTTGTTAACCAAATAAAAACCGGCTTACTGGATTGATAGTGAGCCGGGAGTTTTGTCATCAAAACTGTTTGGCCTAATCCGCTTATATGGAATGTATGAGTGGCTGTTTTGGCTTTGGCACATTTTCCGCTTTTCTGGGGTTAACAGTATTGCAAACAGATAGTTACCGACCATCCATCCATCTGCCTAATCTCCACTTATGCGAATGCGGCTATCTTCAATCACAACAACGTGTCCCTGAATTTTGGCCTCGTTCAGAGAAGTCAATGCTCTCTGCAATGCTCTCCACACGTTTTGAGGGGATGGTCGGCGAAGCCGGATAAGAATAACACCGCTGCTTTTTCGGGCAGGGTAGCGTAATAGGCCGCCAAAATCTCGATCATGGGTAATAATGACTCGTCCCTCGGCAATCCCGAATTGAATAATTGCCTCATCTGCCGCGCTTTTTAACCCAACGTCATGAACGCTGATAATATCGTATCCGGCATCCGTTAGAGATTGAATGACAAAGCGCGAAACATTTTCGTCGGCAATGAACTTCATGCAGCCGCCTCAAGGGTGAGCACAATTTCTTCCCCAGCGATGGTCTTAGCCGCGTAATTGAGAGCCGCCAATATGTCCTCACGGCTCAGGTGCGGATACTCAGTTAGGATATCGTCTATACTCATCTCGGCTGTTAGCAATTCAAGAATGAATTGAACCGAAATGCGTGTACCCTTGATGATAGGTTTGCCTCCCAAGATAGCCGGATCGTAAGTAATTCTATCTAGCATTTACTCACCTCTTTGAGGAAAATAACCACTGCTTTATATTTTACCTTTATCCATCAGTCTTTCCAAGACATCCTGCAAAACCCCAATCGCCCGCAGATACTCATTCAAATCAATGTGTTCCTGGGGAGTATGATCCAGACTGCTGTCGCCGGGGCCATAGGCGACCACCGGCGTATCAGGCCAGTGCGGGGCGACGACGTTCATATCGGCCGTGCCGGTTTTGACCACAAAGCGCGGCTCGCCTCCGGCAGCGCGGATGGCCCGCAAAAAAGTGCGAACCAGGGGGTTCGATTTGTCGCCTTTGTAAGCCGGTTCGCCGCCGGAAAACTGCAATTGGGCGCTGCTGCCCGCCGGCAGGCTCTGGACTACCTGACGCAGTTCCTGCTCCAATTCGGTCAGGCCCAGGCCGACCGGCAGCCGGAAACCCATCCCTAGTTGGACCACGCCAAACGCGCCTTCATCCCGGCTGGCAATGTGCCGCAGCGAGGGATCGAGCCGGTTGAAGGGCGTGTCAGCCTGGCGATCCTTGTTGACCTGAGCGCAGAACTGCTCCACCTGCCGCCACAGGTCAACCGCCTGCTCTGCCGGTAAACGCCCCTCCCCCGCCGAATGGCTAAAAGGGACACGTAGCATCACGTCCAGCAGCAGCCGGCCCTTATAGCCGAGAGTGACTCGATCCCAATGACTCGGCTCGCCGATGACACAGAAGACAGGGGGAGGCGAGGACGCGAGGACGCGACGCGAAGCGGGCGAAGACCAGCTTTCTTCGCCTCTTCGCTGCGACAGCACGAACCGCGCGCCCTTACTTGTCGCGGCCTCTTCCTCCACCGCACCGACGACAGTGATGCGCCAGCCGGACGGCACATCCACCTGGTTTGTGGCGGCGGCAAAGGTGCAGAGAGGGCCTTTGGCATCTACTGCGCCGCGTCCGTAAAGAAGATCGCCTTCGCGGCGAACCGGCACTTCGCCGGGGAAGGTGTCAATGTGGCCCATCAGCAGAATCTCTTTTGGTCCGTCGCCTTTAATGCCGACGGCGCTGCCGGCGTCGTCAACATACGCGGTCAGGCCGTGCTCATTCATCCAGCCGGCCAGGTAGACCGAGGCGGCGGCTTCCTCTTCAGAGGGAGAGGGGATGGCGACGAGGTTGGTTAGAAGATCAATCGCTGCATCATTCATAGCTTACTTGCGTTGTTCGGAAATGAGTTCAACACCGCTTTGGGTTGCTGTCCAGGCTGCGGCGACTTGTCGCGCCAGGTATTTCATCTCGGTTCTGATTTCCTCAATCTTGAGCTGGTGAAAAAACCGAGTCAGTTCATCCATATCGTCATAAAGGAACAACTTTTGCGAAATTCCTTGCAGCGTTGCCGAAATATCTGCGCCTTTCCGAGCAATCGTGATAATCGGGATGCCTTTGGCGTAGGCATAGCCGGCCTCGATGCCCACCCCAACCCCTTTTTCCGTCAATTCGATCACGACAACATCACTGGTTTCGATTTCGGCGAAGCTCCTGCGCATTAATTCGGCGGGGGTGAAGTGGACCTGCCCCCATCGTTCGACATCCCGCACAATGCAGACGGTCTCAAACCCTTGTTGCTCCAGTATCCCCGAAATTGCCTCAACCTGGATCCGGTTTTGCTGATTGGGATGATATTTAATGGCTAAATAAATTTTCATAAGTTATTTGAGGACTTCGCCAATTGTGCCGACCACTTTCTCCAAATCGGCTTGCTCGATGACCAGCGGCGGCAGCAGGCGCAGGACATTCAGCCCGGCCGGCAGCGCCCAGACGCCGCGCTCCATCAACTGCTGCAACACTGGAGTAACTTTGCCTTTCAGTTCGACCCCCACCATCAGTCCCAGGCCGCGCACCTCCCGCACCTGGCCGGAGTGAAGTCCGCGCAATTCGTTCAGCAGCCACGTTCCCAGGGTGTCGGCCCGCTCCACCAGACGCTCTTCGGCCATCACTTCGATCACCGCCCGGCTGGCCGCGCAGACCAGAGGTCCGCCCCCAAAGGTGCTGCCGTGCGTACCGGACTCGAACAGCCCTAAACGCCGGGGCCAGGCAGTTACGCCCAGCGGCAGGCCGCCGCCGATGGATTTGCCCAATGTCACTATATCCGGCGAGAGTTTGTGGTGTTCGCAGGCCAGCCAGCGCCCGGTCCGGCCCACGCCGGTCTGGATTTCATCTACGATCAGCAGCGCTCCCCGTTCGTTACACAGGTGGCGCAGCCCCTGGAAGTAGTCCGTCTCGCCGGGATAGACCCCGCCTTCGCCCTGGACAATTTCGACGATGACACCGGCAGTATTGTCGCCAATCGCTGCGGCTGCCGCCTCGAGGTTGTTGTAGGGTACATGGGTGGCGCCGGGTAATAACGGCTCAAAAGGGTCGCGATACTTTTTGTTAGCCGTAACGCTCAGCGCGCCCATGGTCCGCCCGTGAAAGCCGCGGCTGGCGGCTACAAAACCTTTTCGGCCAGTCTGGAAGCGGGCAAACTTGAGGGCGGCTTCGTTGGCCTCCGCCCCGGAGTTAGAGGGGTGAACGGCGCAGTCAGCCCAGCCGAGACTGTTTTGGAAGACAGCCGCCATATCCGCCAGCCACAGCGCGCGCTGATCATTAAAAGATGACTCCTGCGACGCCACCAGCGTTTCGGCCTGCTTCTGAATGGCTGCTGTCACTACCGGATGGCTGTGCCCGACATTTGCCCATCCCTGCGCCGCCGCACAGTCTATGTACTCTTTGCCCTGGCTGTCCCACAACCGCGCCCCTTTGGCTCGAACCAAGGCGACCGGCCGGCGGCCCACTGCGCCGGAGTGGTGGATTAATTCTAGTTGAGAGATTTGCTCATAATTCATAGTTTTCAATATCCTGAGAATGGCGAATAAGCGAATGGCAAAACAAACTTATTCTTCATTCGCTATTCGCCATTCGCCTATTCTCCAATGACTGTTCCCTCACCCGCCAGCGCCTGGCGCACCGGCTGCTCGACCCGGCCATCGGCGAAAATGACCCGGCCAATGCCCTGCGCCAGCGCCTCCTGCGCGCCCATCACTTTTTTCTTCATCCGATCTTCGGCCACGGCCATAAATTGGTCAATTTTGGCCGCCGGAATGTGGCGGATCAAGCTCGACTCGTCCGGGAACTTTTCCAGCAGCCCCGGCACGTTGGAAAGGATAACCAGCGTTTCGGCCTGGAAAGCAGCGGCCGTGGCAGCGGCGGCCCGATCGCCGTCCACGTTGATCGCCTCGCCGTCGAAACTGGCGGCGGGGGGCGTCAGCACCGGCAGCGTTCCCGCAGTGAGGAGCGTTTGCAGCAGGCTCGTATTGACTTTTTCCACCTTGCCGGTGAAATCATCCCGGATGACCAGCCGGCGGCCGTCCTGGATGACCTTGATCGCGTCTTTGCGCGGCCCTTCCCAGATGCGGCCATCCAGCCCGCTCAAGCCCACCGCGTTGACCCCGCGCATTTGCAGCTTTTCGACCAGCCCCTTGTTCATCTGGCCGCAGTAAACCATCTCGAAAATTTCCAGCGTGCGCCGGTCGGTGCGGCGGGAGGTAAAGCCGCTGACCGAGGTGACGAACTGCGGTGGATGGCCCAACTGCTCGGCGACTTTGTTGGTCAGCGCCGAGCCGCCATGCACGACAATAAGCGGCTGGCCTTCTTTGACCAGAGCGGCAATGTCGTCGGCAATGAAATCATAATTGATCCCTTCACTACCGCCAATTTTTAGAACAATCATAGATACCTCTAACGATTCATGATTTACGATTTACGATTTCTTTGTTTGAGACGAAGCGTTTTGATAGAGGAGACAGTCATTGCGATGATTTCATCAGCTTCGGTCATAAGCTCTTTGAGGCGAGCTTCGGGGATAATTTCCGCTTCAATTAAAAGTTCCAGCCAGTATAGAGTTTCGTCTGCTTCTTCCTCGACCACCTTGAGTTTGTTGATAATATCGGGAGTGGATTTGGCTCGGCATGCGGCCCGGTAGTTAGCTCCAACTGAGGTTGCTGAACCGAGTAACTGTCTGCCTATCACATCTGCTGCTGTACTTTTGGGGAGAGCTTCCACCAACCGAATTACGCGAAGCCCTAACTTTTTTGTTCTTGCTTTAAACTCTTGCTCATCCACTTTGCTCTCCCAAATGATTATAGTTCTGGATAAGGCAACTCCAAGAAAATAATTATCCAAAGTCCGTAATACGTAATGCGTGATGCGTGATGGTATCCAGGCAAGATTTCTTACGCATCACGTATCACGCATCAAGCCGGTGAGAACAATTGGATGATTTAAATCTTGGAACTGCCTAACCGATCAATCGTAAATCGCAAATCCAAAATCGTAAATGTTCAAGGTCGGCTATTCCGCTCCCAAAACACGCCGCCGGCATGGCCCTGGATGGACGGGTCGGCTTCGGCCATTTCCAGCCGTTTTTCGGCTAGGCAGCAGTAGGTCTCATCAATTTCAATGCCGACATAGCGCCGGCCCAATTTTTTAGCGACAACAGAAGTTGTACCCGAACCCAAAAACGGGTCTAGTACGACCTCGCCGGGATGGGAACTGGCCAGGATGATTTTGGCCAATAATTTTTCCGGCTTCTGGGTTGGGTGGTCGGTATTTTCCGGCATGGACCAGAAGGGCACGGTCAGATCGGTCCACAGGTTGGAGGGGTGGGTCAGACGGAAGCGGCCGGTCTCGGTTTCCTCCCAATCTTTGGGAGCGCCGGCCTCTGTGTAAGGGGCGATGACCTGCCGCCGCAGTTTGACCGCTTCGACATTGAAGGTGTACTGGCCGGACATCGTGCAGAACCAGATGTCTTCGGCAGCATTTTTCCAATTCGTCTGCGCCCCGCGCCCTTTCTCCCGCTCCCAGGTAATGCGGCTGCGCACGATAAAATACTTTTGCGCCACGCGGTGAATCGCCGCCGAGGATTGCCAATCGCCGCAAATGTAGACCGAGGCCGTTGATTTAAGCGTTTTGACCAGGGGGGCCAGCCAGGAGTCCAGCCACACTTCGTACTCGGCCAGAGACATCTGGCTAAAGCTACGCCCGTTGAACGATTTGCTCAGGTTGTAGGGCGGGTCAACAAAGAGCAGGTCAACAAACTGCTCTGGCAGGTAAGCTAACACAGCCCGCAAGTCCTGGCAGATCGTTTTGTCGTAAATGACTTCAACCAAAGCAGGGCCATCCAGCCGCACCAGGCGGGAACCGTAGTCAGCTCTTTCGGCTTCGGTTAAGGTTATGGTGCGATTGCGCGGGGCGCGTATTTTTTCAGACAAGTCTCGCTGCCGGTTCTTAGTGGAATCTGGCTTGAATTGTTACTGCTCAACCTCATGTCATTTCGAGGCCATAGGCCGAGAAATCCTTGGAGTGCTACACAGGTATTAGAGATTTCTCCCTTTGGTCGAAATGACATAGTTACCTTGAATTAAACAATAGACAATTCAGGAAGGCAAATTGGGGCTTACTTTGATTTTTCTTCGGGAGGCTTGATGGCTTTGAAGCTGCGGTAGAGCAGCAGGTCATAGAGTATTTTGAGACCGCCGGCCAGAAAGAAGGGCAGGCTAAACAGGGACGCGCCGAGCAGCGCCCCGGTCAGCACGGGGGCGGCGGCAACGGCGGCCGTCCGGGCGATGGTCGTCGCGCCGGCAGCCGCGGAACGCTCGCTGGGGTCAACGACGGCCATAATATACGATTGGCGGGTGGGTACGTCCATCTGCGAGATGCTGAAGCGAGCCAGCAGGACAGCGACGGCGAGCGGCAGAGTGGGCATCAGCGGCACCAGCATCAAGAGGACATTGGAGGGGATATGGGTCCAGACCATCGTGTTGACCAGCCCGACCCGGCGGGCCACCCGCGCCGCGGCCAGCGCCGACAGCCCGGCCAGGATATTGGCCCCAAAAAAGATGCCGCCTAATCCGGCCGGCTCAACCCCAAAGCGCAGATGCAGCCAGTAGGCAATCAGGCTTTGTACCACCAGACCCCCGGCAAAGGCGTCGAGCATAAAGAGGGCCGCCAATTTGAGCACGATGGCGCGGGAGCGGTGCAGGCCGAAATGGGGTGGGGAGGTGAGGAGACGAGGAGGCGAGGAAGTGGGCAGCTTGGTTTCCACCTCTACGGCGGGGGAGAGCCGGCTGAACAGCACCCCTAAAATAACGCCAAGCAAAGCATAGCCGACAACCACCACTCGATAGCTTTCCAGGGGCGAGTGGCCCCAGTTTTGCAGGGATTGGGCTAAGCCGCCGCCGGCTAAAGCTCCCAACGCCGTCGAAAAGGAGCCAGTCAAATTGTACCAGGCAAAAATTTGGGTGCGGTGGTCAGTGGGCGCGGTTTGGGGCAGGATGGCCTGCTCAATGGATAAAAACGGCCCGACTTCGGCCCCGCTGGGGCTGAGCGTGCCGATGATGGCCGCCAGGGTTAGCCAGAAAAGATAGCCGGTCAGGGCAAAAATCAGCCCGGCTCCAACCATCAAGCCCGCCCCCAGGAGCAGCATGCGCCGCCGCCCCATGCGGTCGGCCACACCGGCAATCGCCAAGGAAATCACCGCATCACCGGCCAGGGTCCAGGTTAGCAGCCAGCCGATTTGCACGTTATCGAGGCCAAGTTCGGCCAGGTAGAGTGCTAGCACAACCGACAGGAAGCCATAAGCAAATAGGCGGGCCATCCGTGTGGCGAAGAGCAGGCGGCCATCGCGGGTGAGCGTCCTTAAGGCTTGAAATTCGGACAGTTGGAGTAACATGATGGTTTAAGCTTTTGATAATTTGCTTGGCTTTCAGTCCTGTATATTTATTTGTGGCTTCTAAAAGCACCGTTAGGCTTGCCCTGCCGGATCATCTCCTGGCAGTAGGCGTACAGCGCCTCGTAGACAATCCACTCGGCGGTGTTGATGGCATGGTCATCCGGGTAGCCCAGGTGCCGAAAACCCTCGGCGACGGCCTCCAGCCCCGGTCCTTCCGGCTGCTGCCAGAGTACGTTGTCCGTATCCGCCCCATTGACAATTTTGCCCAGCAAAACCAGCGCCGGATCGCCGGTCAGCTTGTACTTTTGGTTCATCCAGAATTTCCGAGATACCCACTAGATATAGTAGGGTGCACCAGGAGCAGTAAAAAGGCGGTAGCCTTCGAGATCAAGAAAAAGGCGCTGAAAAAAGTGTACTAAGTTACGCAAGC
>BOKF01000070.1 GCA_016860845.1 Chloroflexota bacterium | reverse complement strand
CGAGTTTGGCAAAGAAATCCTCGAAGCGTACCTGGGCGATGTTGGCATCCTTGGTGGGTTCAAAAGTAAGTGTGAAATGCCCCTGTCCTCGGACGGTAACTCCTCTGCTTGCCTGAGGAGAGGGATACATCAGAGCCGAGAAGGGCATCGGAAACTGCTGGGTTAGCGGAAATTTGTGTTGCTTTGACATGCTCACTGCTCCTTTCGAACTTTCCCTTTAATTAATGATAACAATTCTCATTCTTGGCAGGCAATCTTCAGACGGAAGTACAGGGTCAGCTCTTCCTCACCGGAGGGGAGCGAGGTGCCAACTGGCATTGGGGTAAAGCGATATTCACCTGGCAGAGAGAACAGAAATTCGGCAGATGCCCAAGTATTTAGAGACTCAATATCAACGTGAGCTGGGTCTTCACCAGGGAAGATGTGATCCAAGCGCCAACTGGGATGAGTTACGCTATGGGGCTGACCCGAGTCGATGATTACGCCGTTAACCTTAAGGTTCTCGTCGTAGGTATTGGGGTATAGCTCAGCGAACCAGATGCCCGAATAGCCTGCTCGTCTGAACTCGGCTGTTTGCGAAGATTCTTTTTCTTCGTTTACGACGATGACCTCTACTTGATCGTGCTGTTCGCGCTCCGGGCCGCACTCTCCTGCTACAGTGTCAGCCATATACGTTGTGGATCTCTCTATAGCAAGACCAAGCTCAGGACTCAAAAGAACTTCACCTTCACATTCTTCTGGATTTAGCTCTGGGATCAGTTGATGCCCGTGAGACAGCCTTCGTCCAAGACTTGGGCTAATCTCCACGTACTCGACATTTTCTGCCTCCCAAGTTAAGACGATAGGTGTGCTAGGGCAGATCCAGATCTGCTTTGAAGCCATACTGGGAGGCGGGACAATATATGAACATCGTGATGTGAACTCCGCGATACTGACCCCCAAGAGTAACGAAGGGCACGGATCGACGAGGTAGGCCTGGGGTGGTGGCCAATCGCCCATAAGGGTTAGACCAGCGAAAGGTCCACTTGGGATGGTGTAGATACTGGAGTGGGTGATATAGTGACCAGTCTCCAAGTCTAACCATCCTTGTTCCACCAACTCAAAAGGAACGGGAAGGATGGACCTTAGGCCAGGTTTGGTACCCAGACCCCCCAGCGTTTCTTGACCTATTGTAAAGACTAACTCGAGTCGAATGTGTTTGTTCTCCAGGTTGTACTCCCCACCACTTTTGTCCAAATCGACAGCTTCCTTACCAAACTGTAAGCGATCGAGTTCAAGGCATTCCAACATACCATCCCCGTCAATATCGAAGGGGATGCGACAAGGGTCGAGTTTGGCAAAGAAATCCTCGAAGCGTACCTGGGCGATGTTGGCATCCTTGGTGGGTTCAAAAGTAAGTGTGAAATGCCCCTGTCCTCGGACGGTAACTCCTCTGCTTGCCTGAGGAGAGGGATATACGATTCCCGAGAAAGGCATCGGAAATCGTCGAGTCAACGGAAGTTTAATTTGGCTTGACATACTCTTTACTCCTTTGCGAACAATAAGTATTTTCTTGATATCTGTGGCAAAGGTTTCTCCAGGATTTCGGTTGGTACCGACTTCCCGATAACTCCACAAAACTCCTCCCTAAATTTCTTCAGGATTGCCTGATAGTGATGGTTTTAAACAAAAACGCCACCTTTTGACCAGGTGGCACGGGTATGCTATCATAGCAGCATAAACCGGGTTGGGTGGTGGCTCACCTGATCCGGGCTAAAGCCCCGTTTGCAGCGGGGCTTTTCTATTTGAGAGGGAATCGGGAGGATGAAACTTGCGAAAGAGGACTTGTGGTCTTAGTGTTGCCTTACAATCTACTACTGTTTCCAGTTTACTCAATAAAAGTGCTCGTGTCTAGTGACAAATGTCACAATCCCTTGAGGGTCAATGAGGGACGCTTTTGGAGTTTCTACCTTGATAATGTGAGGCCAAGGTGCGAGTTTTGCCCGCACGTCAAGTCCCCTTTTTGAAGGAGAGAGAGAAGTAACAAAGCCCCCTTCCAAAGCGCCCTGCCCGGTGCTTATGGATTTTCGTCCTTTTTCTGATCAAACATGTTCAAAGGAAGCTGAACCCCGGCTGCGTCCAGACGGTTCATAAACCCGGGAATGTGCCCGGTAGAGGTAATGCGACCGCGAATTCTGCCGCCTTCAACGCCGGTTTCCTGAAATTCAAAAATATCAGAGAGGACAATGGCCTCACCTTGCATTCCGGCTACTTCTGTTAATTTCATCATCTTACGAGAACCGTCACGTAATCTATTTTGCTGCACAATCAAGTTAATTCCAGTAGCAATCATTTCGCGGATAGTCTGTACGGGCATGGACAGATTGGCCTGCGTGATCATAGTCTCTAACCGGATCAGCGCTTCGTAAGGATTGTTGGCATGGATGCTAGTCATACAACCATCATGGCCAGTAGTCATAGCCTGGAGTAAGGGCATAGCTTCATTCCCCTCAAGCTCAGTGAGGATAATGCGGCTAGGGACCATGTTTAAACTATTAAGCACCAAATCCCGCATCGTTATTTCCTCTTTCCCTACTAGATTAACCGGGCCAGCGGTCAGAGTCACCACATGTTTTTGAGGTAAGTCCAACTCGGCTGATCCTTCGATAACGATAATTCGTTCAGAATCATCGGGAATGAAAGATGCTATCACCTTGAGTACAGTGGTTTTGCCCGAATTTGTGCCGCCGGAAACCAGAATATTTAACCTGGCCTTGACACAAGCTCTGAGAAATTCAGCAATCTCGGGCGAGGTCGAGCCAAAACGAATGAGATCTTGAATAGTTAGTGGATCTTTATGCGCTTTACGAATAGTCAGAACCGGTCCACTCAAAACTGCGGGGGGCATGACCAAATTAACCCACGAACCGTCAGGTAAACGTGTTTTTAGGAGCGGTATCGCCGGGTCTAATTTTTGGCCTGATGGCTTTAGCAGGTCGTGAATAGCCGCCCACAATGCTTCATTATCCTTGAATTGGCTGTTTACTTCTTGAATCTTACCTTTTCGTTCCACGTAAACCCGGTCAGGCGCATTGACAAAAATCGCGCTTACCTCCCGATCATTATACAACGATTCTAGCAGACCCACCGGGTTGACCTGATCAGAGATAGTCATAATTTTTCCTCCTGGGCTGAATAGAGGTTCAGCCAATTTTTGGATTGGGACTGAGCGCAATGATGATCACGGTTTCAAACTCGCCAGATGGGTTAAGTCCTGTTTTGACGATACCGCCCAACTGTTCCAAATAACGGCGAGTGGCGGGCAGTCCAGGCTCAATTGGGTGAGTAGGTCCGCTGACGCCCAGCCTAAAAATCAGGTGTTCATCCTGATATTTCAACTGAATTGTAATGTAAGAAGTTTGAGCTTGCTGGATAGCCTGTTCAAGGGCCTCTTGAGCGGCTCGAAAAAGAGCGAGTTCAATCGGTGGGGGCAGACGTTCAGGTAATGCCTCAAAAGCTAGAGTAATTTGCAGCCCATGCACCCGCATTTCTTGACTGGTCAGGCTTTCCAGGGCTGGAGCCAGGCCAAGTTTTTCGAGCATCGTAGGATGGAGATTCTTGGTCAAATCTTCAATCTGTTGGTAGAGTTGGCGAGCCAGGGTAATCAGCATCACCAGCGCTGTTTGAGCAGCTGGGTTCGAGCGCAGGCTTTGCTCGTAAATATTGGCCTGCGCTAACAATAATTTTAGCGTACTGATGACATTACTTTCCAATAGGGTCGCCAGGCGTTGCCGTTCTGCTTCCAAAAGCTGGATCATATCTTCAATTGTAGTTTCAGCAGGTAATTCACTGGGAGGGTGAGAAGTTAAGCCGGTCTGGATTACATCAGGCGAAACGAGCAGCGTCTCAGTCTTGAGATAAGCGGCCAAAGTTTGTTTTTCTTCATCCTGTAGCTGCGCCAGTTCTGCTTGCTTCTCGGCGATCTGGCTCTTGACATCTTCGATTTCCAGTAAAATTGTGGGAGACGCTTCTAAACCATAGAGGGCTTTGCGCTCTTCGAGAATTTGCAGGCGGCGGGTGAGATTGAGGACCAGCGTTTTTAGGTGTTCTTTATGGGACATGTTAATCCCCTCTCACCTCAGACTTGAACGTGTTGCATAAATCGCCGGTGGCAGGACGCCCTGCTCATGCCCATTTTTCCCGATGCTACTTTTTTCGCCATTCCAATATAAGCGATAAGTCAATGATTGATAAGCAATAAAAGGTACGCCGCCGACCGCCCAACTTTTAAGTAGTCAGTTTTTTCAGGATTGCCCGGTAATGATGGTTTTAAACAAAAAGCGCCGCCCTTTGACCAGGCGGCGCGAATATGCTACCATGCACGAAAGAAACCGGCTTGGGTGCGCATTCACCTGATCCGGGCGAAGCCCCGTTGGCGCGGGGCTTTTTTGTTGCCAGTATGATAACACAATTTAGGTGAATTGACAATCATTATTACAATAAGCCCCTTCCACACGGAAGGGGCTTATTGATGGATAGGTCTGTTCGAGTGTTGTATGAGTTTTGTTTTAGTCTACTTTGACTTACAGCGCGCCGCCGCCGTAGCCGTTGTTCGTTTCGGGCATCCCCTCCAGCCCCTGCTGAACCGGGGCCGGCTGGCCTCGTTGGGCCACTTCGTCGGGTCCATCCACTGGCGGGGGGATCGGCTCACTGGCTTCCTCGGCTTTTTGGGTTAGGTACTTCTGCACCGCAGCCTGCGCCCGTTCCTCCGTAGCCTGCTTCAGCCGTTCGGTCAGCTCGCCCAGCTTCAGATTCTTGCCGCCTTTTTCCTCGCTGTAAGCCTGGGCCACCTTGCTGTAGGTGTTTAAGGCATAATTGGGCGCGCCGTTGACGCCGGCATCGCCGTTTTTCTTGGTTGGGCGCTTGGCCGGATCGCCGAAGGCGTAGAATCGGATGCCATCCACCATAATGAAGAAATTCATCATCTCGCGGACCGCGTTCTGCTTGAACTGCTCGCCGGTGTCGGGGAATGGTTTGTTCAGGCCAAAATCCTTCCAGCCTTGGGGTTCTTCAGCCGGGCGCTCTTTCTCGTAGAGGGCATGCATAATCCGCTCCGGCATCGTCCGGAACAGGCCGCCTTCGGGGTCGCGCAGCTTGAAGGGTTTCAGGCCCGGCCGCTCGCGGCACTCGCGGACAATGACGTAGTAGCCCTTGGCGTCCTTGCCGGTTTCGATCTTGAGGTTATAAGCCAGCTTCCAGCGCGCTTCTTCCGTCTCGGAGATAGACTCCCGCTGGTCCTTCTTTTCGAGGTTCTGGTGATCGCTCTTTTCGTAGACGTGGGTGATGACCATCGCTGGCAGGTTGACCGCCATGACGATGGTGACGACATTCATCATCGTCACCGCCTTGAGCGCGTGGCCGCTGCTGCCCTGACCGGTCATGCCCTTGAGCTGATTGCTCAGGGAGGCCTGGCGGTAGATGTGGGTCACGGTATCCACGCTGAAAAAGCCCACCTGGTCAAAGACCTTGCTCCGCAGGTCCTTGTTGATTTCATCCTGCACCGCTGACACGTCGAGCGGGTTGGCGTTGGGGGCCAGGGTATTCTCGGTCCCGATGACCTGGGCATATTCGTGTTCCCGGCCGTCCGTGGGCCACACATAGACCTTGGATTTGCCGGTCAGCCCGGCCAGCCAGAGAGCGAAGGAGATCGCCAACTGGGTTTTGCCGGTTTCGGGTCGGCCCGTGCAATGTACGATAGGTTTGGGGTATTTGCCCGCGATAGGCAGGGCTTGGACTTGTCTAGCCATTAGGTTACGCTCCTTTTATTACGCTTCGTACCCCCTTGGGGGTGGGCTATAGTGGAATTTCATCAACTTCATCATCAGCGACGGCAGCGGGTTTATCCTCTACCTGGCTGAGTTCAATTTCAACGTCTTGGAACACGTCAAGAATTTCCCGCTCCCCCAGCTCCGGGATGTCGGCATGCGGCGAATATTCTTGGCCTCTCCGGGCCACTTCGTCGCCGGCCGGGCCATCTTCCCGCGGTGGGGCGATGTAGCCACCCTGGTTCAAGAGCCAGGCATCTACTTCCGGCTGGATTTCGCCCTTGAGCTGCTTGATGCACCTATCGGGGATATCGCCCTGTTCGAGTTCGACGGTGAAGCCGATCCGCGCCCAGGTCGAAGCGGTGTTGCCGTGTTCGTCCACGATGCGCCGCTCCTCTTTGGACAGGGAGACTTCGAGGGTTTTGAGTTTCATGGGGACTCCTTCTGGTAATTATAAGATTATTTTGATTTGAAGTTGTAACGCCGGCAGGCTTTGCGCGGCTTTTTGACCTTCTTCTGATCCTCCAGCAGCTTGATGGCTTCGAGCAGCGAGGTAAAGCGCCACTCGCGGTTGATGATGTAGCCGCTCTTTAAGCCCTGGGGAAAATCTTTCTGGCCCTTCTCCAGCTTCATCCCGGCCTGTTGAAACAAGGCCTGGGCGATAGCGAAGGTCAGGCGATGACCGTCATTCCAATAATGACGGGGGGTGTAGCGGCGCGGCCGGCACTCACGGCGGTAGTTGCTCCACAAATCGTCCTCCTTGATGAAGTGGCTGGCCTCATTGACCCGTTCCGAGCAGGCTTTGCGGTCCACGCACACATAGATGTTGACCTGTTGGGGCGTCCTCATCGTTTCGTTCCAGAGCGTGACTGAATCCTTCAGCCGCAGATTGTCGGTCGCCTGGCAGCGCTCGCAGCGCCGGATGGTGAGAGTAGTTGTGATCGGGATCATTAGGTCATCTCCTGGTTGAAATTGGGTACACCCCTTCGGGTGCGCGAAGCGCGAAACAAAACGCGCGAAGCAGCCACTTGGGCTACTCCGCGCGTTCTTCGCTCTGGAGCTGGATCAGGTAGAACAGGTCGGTGTTCTGAATACGATTGTTTCTATTATTTCCCCAATTGGGGAATTTTACCACCCCTGAAATTAGGGGTTTTGAAAGTCAAGGAGCTGTGAGGTCCCCATTCTAAAAATGCCGACCGCCTCCGGCCTGACCGCGATCTCGGCGGTTACGGGCAGGTAATTCTTGATGATGACCCGAATGTGCATCATCTTCTGGTAGGTCGGGTTGACCCTCCTGAAACGTTTCCAAGCTTCCCGGCGATACACCTGGCCGTCCTGACCGATCACCCGCGCGATTTCCGGGGCTTTCTGGAAATGAAGCTGCAAGACGATGTGAAAGGCTTCGCCATTCCACACCAACTCGCAGAAGGGTGGGTGTTTGCCCTTTAGCAGCGCCTCTAAAAACATCTCGTAATTTGAAGGTGGTTCGGAGCCAGCAGTAGCTCCCTGGCATTTGCTGATCTCGTTCAGCAGCGCCTGAAAATCATCCATAACCAGTTGTCTATTCCAGGGTGTAAAGACCGTACCAATGAAGGAGGCTGTCGGCCAGCCGCTGCCAGATGTTCAACCAGCGGCCGCGTGATTGGTAGCCGGTGGGAAGGCTTCGGGTTTTTTCAGCCAACAAATCAAACAGCAGCACCGCCTCATCTTCTTCCAACTCGACAATGATCTTGTCGCAACATCCTCGTATCACAGCGGCTATTATAATCGAAATGTCAGGAAGATGTCAGTGACTTATGTCACTATTTTTTGGTATGATTATCCTGGACATTCAATCATTTGTCGAAACCCAGACCGCGCTCCTTGAGCGATACCCAGCGCTCAGGGCAGACAATCAGGTGGTCCAGCAGGTCAATCCCCAGCAGACCGGCGGCCTCGCGCAAGTGGCGAGTCACCATCACGTCTTCAGGACTGGGCGTCGGATCGGAGGAGGGGTGGTTGTGGGCGATGACGACCGCCGAAGCGTTATGACGCACGGCGTCACGGAGAATCTCCCCAGCGCGAATGATCGAACTGTTGACATTGCCCCGGTAGACTTTGGCGAGACTGATAACCCGGTTCTTGATATCCAGGGCTACCACCCATATTTCTTCCTGGTCGCACAGCGGCAGCCCTAGGCGGGTGAAGTAGTCGGCACAGTCCAGGGGGCAAGTGAGTTGGTCCCGGGTTCCGGGTGTGGTCAGCCGCCGGCCCAACTCCAGGGCGGCCTTGAGCCGTTTGGCCGTGTGATAGCCCACACCGGAGTAGCTCCGAGCCAGTTCGTCCAGGGAAGCGGTGTAGAGCAGCTTCAGGTCGCCCCCGATAGCTTGAAGCAGTAGACCGGCATCGGCGGAAGCGTAGCCTCCGCCGATGACCAGGGCCAGTAGATCTTTCTCGCTCAGTTCGGGCAGGGCCATCTGCTCGATACGGACCGTCGGGCGAGCCTCGTAAGGCAGGGTATTCTCGGCTATGCGGGACATGGGGCGGGCCTCCTTGGGTAAAGCAGCATCACTGCGGCGGCTAGGCGCTCGACGATGAAGCCGTCCGATTCCAGGGCCTCTTTGGCCGCGTCTCCGGCCGTCACGCCGGCCTGGAACTTCTCGATCCAGGGGTAATCAAAATCCTCGGCGCTGAACAGGCCGGCGCTGAGCCGGTCCAATTCGGCGTTGACATGGCCGACCCAGGCCGGGTACTCGATGAGTTGTGGCATAAGGGCTCCTTCTTTCGGGGAAATAAAAAAGCCCCCTTCCACACGGAAGGGGGCTAACTTTGGATGACGTTGGCCGAACAGCCGCTATCAGTTGCAGCTACTTTTAATTTTTGCTCGTTGAAACTACGGGGAAGATGTGATAAAATGGAACAAATGCAAAGACCCCCGGCAGTCGCCAAACTCGCGGGGGTCTTTACTGATTTTTTATGACCAGGTGGAAGACCCAGCCACATTTTATTGTGGAGATATGTTAGCACAAGTGGGCAGGTTGGTCAAGGATGATTTTGGTTCAGACGATCACTTAAAAGCCGCAGGTACGGCTATTAATGTATTCATAGCCATACTTGCGGACTAAACCTTGTTGGGCCGCACAGTACGAAGCTCTGCTAGAGGCATGTCCGTCTGTTAATAATCACACCTAACTTGCTCTAGTGATGTTGACTTCTAATGAGTTGGACATATGACTCAAATCATCACCGTTATCACGCATGAATACATTTTGCTTGCTTCAGACAGGCGAGTGACTTTTATTTCTGGTATGAATGCGGGCAGCATTAAAGATGATGACAGATGCAAATTAGTCAATCTATGCAATACTTGCGTTATTGGCTATACAGGTCTTGCAGAAGTTGAAGGCACTATGACGCATGAATGGTTATTACATAAACTTGCGGCGGCAAATTGTCAAGATCCCTATTCGGCTGCCCGTATTATTAGTGAAGATGCAACTCGTGCATTTTCGAATAGCCCTTTAGCAATTAGAAGACATCTCTTTATCTTGGCAGGATGGGCCTACTTTGAAGATTTAGACGGGCTTCGCCCACACTTCTGCGTCATTAGCAATTCCCTAGATGAATACGGGAAATGGCTTAGCCAAGCCAAGGAATCTTTCGACTATAGAGCACGCGCATTGCGAGATGAGGAAGGGTTTCTTTGGTATGCAACAGGAGCGCGGTTAACACAAAGTCGGCAAAAGGACCTAGAGAGAAATATCCGTCGCTTAATGAAACATGAAATTGGCCCCAAGAGCGCTCTGCGACTCTTATCAGAGGAGATAGTACACACTTCAAGAAACAACAGAAAGGTCGGTAATAAGGTGTTGAGTGCCTGTATTCCCAAAAGAAGTGTGATTAACCAAATTGCAGAGGGTCATTTCAGAATAATCGCTGAGCATCCCGAACTCAACACTGCTACTTTCACCTACTTCGATCCGTCTTCTAAGGATCTTCGCCAGTTTGGACCTGCATTTGTGTGCGGAGGAATGGCAGTAACAGATGTCGAAACTGAAAGCCGTCCTGATCAAGATTACCAAAGTTCTCAATTAAGGATCATAAGCTTGCCGAAAAAGGGTAACGATCTATCAAACAGTACTTCAGATAAAAACCCGTCTTAATAATGCCTAAAGGTAATTGTGCGCGGCCCAACAATTCGCTGTACCCGACTTGCTACTTTGGCCTTTATTCAACCGTGTTTTGCCGGCCAAGTTGTTGTAAAATGTCAGTTAGCGTGCTGGCCCGCAAGCGGGTAAGCTCATGATCGTTAGGCCGCAGTGGACAGTCAGAATATAATTAATCTTCTTCCCGTGGTGATAAATTAACAGCACTCATTCAGCCAACAACTCAAGGACTAGACTATGTTAGGTGATATTATCAAAGCTCTTGAACTCTTGATGGGTAGCATCAGGACTTTGCGTTCCCCTGAAATGAAACGCCAACGTGTGGCAAGACAACTCCTAAAAGTCTATTTAGATATAGATAATGTACTTGAGCGGGGCGAGGAAATCATAAATATACTAGAAACTTATCCAGAGAGTCAGCAATCCTATGACAGAAAGCAATATACAGTTTTTGAGTCTGTACTAGCAACCCAACAAAGAGCTTTGAGTACTATAATTGACGACTTAGATCATCCATCTATCAAGGGAATATTAGCCATCCATTTTCCTAAACGAAAACATTTTTATGCATTTGTTAGGGAAAAAGAGAATATGCTATTCTATTTTTCCGAAATTCTTAGCAGAGCTTACGAATTTGATATGATACAAACAAAAATCCAAATTGAACCCGGACAGCACATAAAAGTCCCTCAATACCTGGCTTTGCATGACGAGGGCTATCAGCTGTTCCCACCATTATACGATAACGACACTCCAGTAGACGTAAGATTCACCCTTGAGGAGCTTCAAATGCTGAGAATTCAGTTAAAGCAGATAGGCACTCTTCAAGAGGAATTGAGGTTATTCTTAATTGATAAATTCAACTTTGAGGATGTTATGTAGTGAAACGTTTCATCACTTTGGAGGAATAAGGTACAATTAGAAGAGTAAGATACGGTCTAACAAGCGGTTCAGCCGAATTGCTACCTTGCCCGGTTTTTCAACCACTTCTTGCTGGCAAAGTTGGTGTATAATGTAACTTGCCGCGCCCACCCGCAATCGGCTGAACCGCAGGCGTTAGCTATATAATTTTTCCTCCCGTTCATCTAAAACGGGTAGGATTGGGATATGGACAAGTAGACCCCTTGCCCGCAACTGTTCAATCCAGCCGCGAATATCATAAGGCCGGCCCAATAAAGTGGGCCGGCCTTTTTGGTAGAACAACTTTTTGATTTTGTGATGATAGCAGCGCTGCACCATTGCCTCGGTCTGACCGTAAAGATCGTGGCAGTGGTAATGAAGTAAGACAACGTTGCGTGGGTCGTGCAGCACTTTAGGTGACACGGCGGCGCTCCGCTTCAGCAGCCAGTGGTGTGGTTGGGTCGCACCCGGCTTGCCACACCAAGGGCAGATCGCCTTTTCCGGTGGATAGCCCTGCTGCTCACGGGCGACCTTGATAATAACGGCGGGGGGAGTTGTGGTGTGAGGCATAGTCCTTCCACGTGGAATCAAGTAAAGAATTTGTAACGGGTCTTGCTCATCTTCTGCCGAAAGCTCTTACGCCGGTCGGCTTGGGTGATCGCCGGACTCTGAAAGAGCCGGCGTCCCTTTAGGTGACCATTAGGGCAGATTTGCACCTGGTCGCGCTTTTCGACGCTGACAAACTTCTCAAACGTCTCCTGGCACTCCGAGCATTGGTACTGATACAGGGCCATTGGCTAAAAACTCCTCGATTTCCCCAATTGGGGAATTTTTAGCCTTAGTATCTTGCGCTTCTGCTTGAAACTCCAGCACTAATTTCTCAGCGACCGGAACCAAGGCCGGGTAGGTCATACTCGGCTGTTCCTGCCAGGCCGCCAGCAACCTGGCGTCACTGAAATCATCCAGGGTCAGCCGGCCGCCGCTGGCCACGATCAAGTAGAATTGGAGCGTCTCTAACCACTCGTCCGATGGGTACATCCTAACCTCACTTTCCGATTATCTTCCGATCCTGCTTGGGTAGCGCCTGAAGCAGATCGCCCAGGCTGGTCCGCAGTCCTTTGGCGGTCCCGCCGGGGACCACCTTCAGCAGATAGTACAAAAACCACGCTTGCTTGCTTGAGAGCATTAAAATTATTCGGGGGAACTGCATAGCGCCTCCTAAAACATCGTTAATTGGGTCCCTTCGACCTTCTCCCATTTTGGTTTGGGCCGGGGAGCGTAATCCATTTTGAAATTGAAAAAATCCTCGATTTCCTGCTCGGTGTAGTCCAGGTTGGTCCACTCGGCTTCCCGGCCCGAACCATCCGGCTCGAAAGCCAGCCAGGCCATAACCGCCAGCCAGTGGGCGATGAAGTGGTACACAAAGTCGTCATCTTCGCCGTCGTAGATCGGGAACTCCCAGCTATAAAAGCCGTGATTGTCCAGCCAATCTATGCAGCTCGCGCCCAGGTAGGTGTCAGGGTAGTAATCCGTCGCCGGCCGGCGCTGGACTTCCTCCAGTACCTGCGCTCCCCAATCTTCAACCTGGTGGTTGCGCCAGATGATCCAGCTCGTGCGCACCTCGCATTTGAGCCGGTCCAGGGTGCGATCCTTGGCCGGCATGTCCTTCCAGGCCACTTCTAGCAGTTCCTTGGTTAGCTCGTTCATACATCTCCAGCTCGATACTCGCGCCGGCGGGACCATCCCGCCAACGGGTTTGGGTGAGTAAAAGGTGATCCCCTCTCTTTTCGCACAACCAGATCAAATCAGATTCAACTTCGACCGCCCGATTGTCCACGCACTCCCCATTCGGGGGGCAGGTAGGATCAAAGCGGAACACGGCGATGAGCGGCAGCTTCAGCTCGCGGGCTAACGCCTTGAGCGCCCGGCAGGCCGCGGCCAATTCTTCGGCCCGGCTGTCGTGCTTCTGGTCGCTACGGAGCAGTTGGAGATAGTTGACAATGATCAAATCCAGGCCCCACAGGTAATGGAGCCAGCGCGCTTTGCTGCGCAGCTCGGCGATCAGCAGGCCCGGCGTATCGTCTACGTAAATCCCCAGCTCGGCCAGGCGGCCGCCGGCCTGATGTAAAGCCGGGTCCAGATCGCCGATCCGCAGGCGCTGGGCGTCGAGGCCGGTTTCATCGGCCAGCAGCCGCTGCACCACCTGGTCGCTCGACGACTCCAGGGAAAACAGCGCCACCTTGCGCCCGGCCATGCCCACGCCCTTGGCGATCCGCAGAGCCAGGCTCGTCTTAAACGTTCCCGGCTCGCCGGCCAGCAGCACTAAGTCGCCGGGTTGCAGGCGGCCGCTGAGCGCATCGAGCGCCGGCAGCCCGGTCGAAAGACCCAAAGGCTGCGCTTTGGCCCGGTCCAGGTAGCGCCGGATCAGGACCCCCAGCGGGGCAACTCGCCCCAGCCGGTCCTCTTTGACCAGGGCCAGCAGGGTAGATTCGGCCAGAGCCAGGGCCTCGTCCATGACGTTCACATTGGCACCGGCGCGATGCGCCAGGCGCACGATCCGGCCGCAGCCGTTGATCAAGCGCCGCAGCCGGGCATACTTGCGAATGATGGCGGCGTAGGTGTCCAGGTTCTCGGCTGAGGTCATGGGGATGTGAGCCAGTTGGATCAAGTAGGCCGCGCCGCCCACGTCGGCCAGGTTGCCGTTTAAACGATCGCTGAGCGTCACCAGGTCGAGCGGTTGCCCGGCCTGCTCGGTGTCGAGCATGGCCTGCCAGATGAAAGCATGGCGCTCGTCGAAAAAATCAGCCGGGCGCACCAAGCGGCTGGCCCGGCTGATTGTCTTGGGTTCTTGTAAGATCGAGCCTAAAAACGCCTGTTCAGCCTCAACATTGTGAGGGTCCTGAACTCGGATCATGGGCGCTGCTCTTCATTTACGAAGTAAAAGACATCGCCTTCTTCGTGGTGAGGTGAATAGATAAAGGTGTTATGCTGATTACAATATTTGACCATGACGCCGTTGAAGTTGTGGATCACGACCTTACAGCCGCAGCCGAGCAAGATACTGTCTACGATTGGTTCCTCTCTTAGCCGTTTCATCTCTCTCTCAAGAGACGTGATTCGTTCGGCCAACTGTCTCGGCGTGGTCGGGTGCATGACCTTCTTTTTGGGTTCAATGGGGGACATCACTCTCTCCTATTCCCAGGCGACAAACGACTTCAACCGTTTGCCCTTGAGATATTCAAATTGATCTTCACTTTCCATCAGCAGCCGGACCTCTACCCGGCCATCCTCCAGGCGCTTCCAGAAGCCCACGACTTTATCCCAATAGAACTTGCGGGCAAAGAGCATCAGCTCCTCGTTTTCAACTTGAGGGTTGGCTACCAGATTGAGGATGTTGCGCACTTCGGCGACCTTCTGCTCCGGCTCCATGTCCTCATCCACGGCGATCTTCTTGATGATCGGGGCTACGTGGCCGACGCGGTTGACGGCGGTGCGGGCCTCTTGATTCAGGCTGAGGAACCATTGTTCGACCTGGCGCTGGCTGGCGTTCTCAAAGACTTCATTTTCGACGCACCAGGGGATGATGACCTCGGCCAGCGTCCGGCAGCGGGAGATAGCGGCCGCCGAGTGGCGGATATTGTGGGCGCTCATCCACAGTTCGATGGTGGGAAAGTCGCTGAATAAGGCGTTGTTGGCGACATCTATCATCAAGGCGGCTTCAACCGAATCAAGTATCTCTTTGTGCTTCTGGTTGAGCTGGAGAGCGACCCCATAGACCAGACCGGCCCGCTTGTGGGGATCGTCCGGAATTTCTTCCGCATGGAAATAGTTGACGTACTGCTTGGCGGCTTTGAGCGTGTCCGCTTTGGCCGCCGCGACGGATTGAGTGCCGTCGCCGTTGAAACACAGATAATGGTCGGGCAGTTTAGGGGGTTTCTGTTTCTTGGGCATTGATGAGAACCTCGTAGTGCAAATTGCCCTGGTGCGGCGGCTGGTCGTAGACCTCTCGCTTGACCCGGGCGCGGAACGGATAGATATCGTCATCGGTCCCCAGGCCCTCGGCTATCGCATCCTGGGCTACTTTTAAAAAGTTATCGGCATTGGGCCTGGTGCCAGGCTGCTTGGGGAACTCGGCGGTCAGCCAGATGACGACATGGCCACCGGCAGGTAGCGTTACCCCTTCCTCATCGGCCCAGGTGCGGACCTTCTGAGCCAGGACCAACTGCCATTTTTTGGCCTCGGCTTTTTTTACCGGCCGGCCGGTGGAGCGGTTGCGGGTGTGCGAGTGGTTGACCGATGCTTCAGGGATATAGGGCATTGAAAAAATCATTGAGTTATTCTCGGCAGAACTAGATAGCGGCTTTTCCAGGGGGAGCGCCCTTTATCCAGCTTGATGGCGTGGCCGGCCTGCACCAGTTCGTCGAGATGACGCTGCACCGCCTGACCGGAGGTAGGGGATAGCTCCGCGCCCAACCGGATCGCTTCAGCCAGGATAGTTTTACGGGTTGGCAGGGCCGGGCCGTCAAGGAAGTAGTAAGCCAGTTCGAGATTGGTCAGGGCCTGCAGAACGTGTGCCCGGGTCGGGTGTTCGCGGAGAAGTTGGTCCCAACCGGGGACATTAACAGGGTTGAGAATCGTGTCCATGGGTGATCATCCTTTCAAACTCGATTATGACACCCTTCCTTTTCAAAATTAAGGGCCATAAAATGGGCGGTATGGACGATCTCGCGTTAACTCCCGATGGCTTGCAAATTTACCAAGACGAGTACCTGGTCAGCCAGGTGTTGGAACTGCTGTTTCACGGCAAAGATGCCAGCGGCCGCGCCCACAGCATTGAAAGCGCCTGCCGCGAGGTCGGCATTGCCAAAACCACCTGGTACCGCTGGGCCAAAGAGGGCGCTTTAGAGCCATACAAGGCGGCGTTAGCCGCCCAGATGTCCAGCGCCATTCAGGAAGTCGTCATCCCCCGCTACCGCGACATCTACGAGGGCCTGGTCAGCCTGGCTTTGGGCCAGCGGCCGGCCAATGCCGATCCGGGCATGGAAGTCAAGGCCGGCGATATGATCAAGGCGATCAAACTGCTGGCGACCGTTGTCCCGGTCCAGCCCCTGACCGCGCCGGACGATCACGGCGACAAAGACGCCGAGGATTATCTGGAGGGGGCGCAGTTCAAGCAGATTTTCGTCAAAGGGGATATGAACTTTATCTACCAGGGCAACGGCCAGCCGCAGTTTGGACAGCTTGAGGGTGGAGAAATTACGGAGTAGCCGCAGGGCTATTGACTCGGAATAGCCTGGTCCAGCGCCAGCGCCGTTTTGAGGGCCAGGCTGTGCAGGTCCGGCTCCAGGGGGATGTGCTGGTCCCAGTGATAGAAAAGCTGCCAGCCGGTCGGGGTCCACATGTGGAGCGAGCTGCCGTACTGGCCGGAGCGGGATTTGAACAGAACTCCGCGCACGGCAAAGACGTGGATCGGCACTTTGTCGCCGGGAGCGGTGTGCTCCATGATCTTGAATAGGTCGGTCTGACCCAAGACCAGGTAATGATCAGGCATACAGCTCCTCCTCGCAGGGTCCAGTGACCTCCTCGTAAGGATTCATCGCGAACAGCTTGGCCAGCGGAAAAAAGGTCACTTTCTTCTTGTGTCTAACTACCGCAACCACGATAGGGACCGGGACGTGGGTTTTCTGGTTGCGGACTACAGTCAAAGCCAGCTCGCCCCGATGAGCGGCCAGTTCCAAATTCTTTAGGTGAGCTTTGTAGCCCGGGTAGCGAGCAAAGAACCCTTCCAGGGGTTCGTCAGCCGTAAAGACCGGCCAAGCGTCGTCATTGGTGGGCGTCATCGGCCCGTCAGTTGTTTTTATTGCCATACATCTCCTTTTCCCCAATTGGGGAAAGCCGGGTTGGAATTTCCAACCCGGCTCTATTTGAATTAGCCTACTTCTTCCTCATCATCGGCATCGTCGGCCGGGATGATCTCCTCAGCCGTTTGCCCGGTCTCCAGCTCGACCCGCGCCGCCTGGCGGTTTACAGCCGTCTCGGCCTCGCCCAACGTGTCGCGGATTTCCCGCTCGACGCCGGATAGCTCAGCCTCGATGGCGGCCAGCTCGTCGGCTTTCTCGAAGGGGGTAGCCAGGATGCGCTCTGTCTCAGTGATCTGGCGCTCGCCGTCGGCGACGTTGACCATGTACTCGCGGATTTTTTCCGGCAGCTTCTCCTCGTACAGCCCTTTAAGGACATTGGCGTTGAGGGTGTTACGGGTTTCCTCGACAATCCGCAGGTCGAACTTGATCTCGAAATCCAGCTCCTCATGCACCAGGTAGATTTCCTTATCCACCTTGATCTTGGGCAGAGGTGCAGGGGTGCAGGGGGGCAGGGGTGAATTTTCTCCTCTGCTCCCCTGCTCCGCCGCCCCCCTGCTGCCTTCCTCCGCCGCGCCCCAGTAGTTGCGGTCCACCTTGCGTACCGGCTCGGCTTTTCCCTTGACCTCGGCGCCGAGATACAGCACCTTGAGGTTGTAAAGCTGCCCAATCTCTACCTTTTGGTCCACCGTCTCGAAGTGCGGCGCGGCCAGGTCGTAAAGCTGCTGGCCCAGCGAGATGGCCGCATCGAGGCCCTGTTCCTGCGCCGGCTGAAGCAGCGCCTGGTAGCGTTCCAGCTTTTGCCGGTCGCTCTCCACCTCGTTTCGCAGCCGGTTGCGCCGGCTGCGCGTTTTATAAAGCAGATCATCGTACTCCCGCTTTTGGGCGGTCAGGATGCGCAGCTGCGTCTGCAGTTCCACCTGGCGAATGATCGCCCGGTTGCCGGTGGCCAGCGCGGTCATTTCCCGCGCCGAGAGCACGGCCATACCCGGGTCCTCGACGGTGTTCACGCTCAGGTCGTCCGAGTTGAACTGAACTATGAAGTTGTATTTGCGCTCCACCGTCTGCCAGCGGTACACGTCAAAAGAACCGGCCATGACGTAGCGGTAGATGCTGATCGTCGGGCAGAGATTGCCCTGGCGGTTGATGCGCCCTTCCCGCTGTTCGATCCAGGCCGGCTTCCACGGACAATCGAGGTGGTGCAACGCGACCAGCAGGCGCTGGCAGTTCAGGCCAATGCCCATGATCTCGGTGTGGCCGATGGCCACGCGGATTTTGCCGGCGTTGAGGGCTGCGGCCAGCCTGGCTTTCTTGTCGTCGTCGCCGTAGTCCTGGGCAAAGGCGATGTGTTCGGGTTTGACGCCGCGATCAATCAACTTTTGACGCAGATCGGCATACACGGACCACTCATTCCCCTTGGGGGTCGAGGAATCGAGAAAGATAAGCTGGGTCAGTGGATACCAGCCTGGCAGGCCGGGCAGTTCGGCCGCGTGGGTGTCGTGATAGATTTGGGCCACCTGGTCGGCGCAGAGATTGACCTTGCTGCCGGCGTAATCGCCGGTGATGTGGATGACCTCGCCGGTTTTCTTGCCGACCGCATCCACCACCGCAAACTCTTTGAGCAGCCGGGCGTCGAGGCTGGCCTTGTCCGCGTCGGACATGATTTTAAGGATGTTGTCTACATGCGGGTCCACGTCGCCCAGGTTGTTGGCCCGGTTGGCCAGCGTCTCGATGATCTTTTTCAGCTCGGGATAGGGCTTGGCGTCCACCCCTATCGGCTTGCCGGTGGCGATCTGGGGCCGGACAATGCCGGCTTTCTCGCCGTCCATTTGGGTATCGGCGACTTCCCACCACAGCCGCTTGAGTTGAACGATATTGTTGAAGCTGCTGAAACGGGAGGCCATGCGGAAGCCGGAGCCGTCCGGTTTCATCTCGACCCCGGTCACGACCTTGCCAAAGGTGCTGGCCCAGGCGTCGAAGTGGTGCAGGCCCAGCTCGCGTAGCCGGTCCGGCATAAGATAGCTCATCATCACCCACACTTCGCTAATCGAGTTCTCGACCGGCGTTCCCGTAGCGAAGGCGATAAAGCCGCCGCGCTTTTGGAGATCGCGGATTTTGAGGAACATATCGAAGGCCCGGCCCGACTCGCTGCCGCCCACCCCGCTGATGCGGGTCATGATGGAGTGGAACCAGAGGTTTTTATAAGCCCCTGACTCGTCCACCAACAACGCGTCCAGGCCCAAATCCTCAAAGTAGAGCGCGTTTTCATCGTGGGCCGCGCCCTGTTCCATCGCCTTCCTGAGCTTCAGTTCCAGCCGTTTCTTGGCCTTTTCCAGCTCCTTGGTGGAGATACGGTCGCCCCTGGCCTCGAAAATAGCCTGCTCCAGTTCGGTGATCTGGTCGCGCAGGAACTTGGCTTTGGTGGCCGGCTTGAGCGGGATTTGGTAGAAAACCGGGTGGGTGGTGATGATGACGTCGTAATCCTCGGTCGCTATTCGCGCCAACTGCCGGCGACGGTGGTGCTGGGGCTGGCCGGAGGCGATGGGCGAGACTTTGGCCAGCGGGTAGGCCTCGCGGAAGGTCGCCACAAACTGGCCGAAGGTCGCTCGTTTGACGACGATACAAATCCGCTGGCGCAGCCGCGTTTGCCGCAGGCGCATCGTTAGCCCGGTCAGGCTGTAGGTTTTGCCGAAGCCGACCGAGTGAGCCATCATCAGGGCCTGCTGCTGCAAGCCGCGCCAAACGACATCTCTTTGAATCTGGCGCAGGATGATCTTGGGGTTCATGGCCGGGAAGTGCAGGGGGGTTCCGTCGAACCGGCGCGGCAAGGTGCTGTTGAATTTCTCGTTGTAGATCAGAACCAGCCGCTCGGTGCGGGCCTCGTTGGCCCAAATCCACTTATCAAACGCCTGGCGAATTTCCTCCTGCTTGGCCCGAGCGACGAGAGTATCCTCCTGGTTGACGGTCCGGCGTGTTTTGCCGTTCTCATCTTCCCATTCATCGTAGATCGTGGCCTGCTGCTGGTTGAGGCACTTTTCAATCAGGTCCACGCCCTCGATGCGGGTCGTTCCCCAGGTCTGCCGGTTCTCTTGAGATTGGCGCAGCCGCTGGGCTTGGCTCAGGTCCAGCCGCCAGTAGCCCAGCGTCTTGAGATACTGCGGCTTGATCCGGCCGTAGCTGCCATGCGGATCGTCGAAGAGCCGGCGCATGATGAACTCCTCGATGATGTCCTTGGGGACCCACGGCGCGCCGAGCTGCACAAAGATGTCTTTCGGCCCGACCGGGCGCGGCATCACTTCTTTCAAGGCTAGGATGTTGCGCTCGTAACTGCGGGTCGGAACGCCGCTGTAATCCTTTTCCCGTTCCAGTTTTTCCTGGTGTTCGGCGATAGCCAGCTTGCCGCGAATGTTGCCGCTGAGATACTCGTCGGCGGTCACCCAGAGGTTCGGTTCGGGGTCAAAGTAGATTTTGCCTTCCAGGGCCTCGATCAGCTCGGCCTCGGTCTGGCCGGTCAGCTCCATCATGCGGGGCAGGTCCACCTGGCCGGTTTCGCGCAGGGCGATGATCAGGGCGTCCAGGGGCGTGTCGGCCTTATCAGGCCGCGTTTCAGGTTCGAGCAGCCGCTCGCTGAAGATGGCCGCCTTCTCCGCTTTGCCCTCGAAGGGATCCCAGCGTTCCAGGGCCAGGATATTATCACTGTCTACATCCTCGCCGAAGGCGGCGACGTTGGCCGGTTCGTGGAGATAGCCCCACTTGGCGACGAAGCGCCGGTAAACTATGTTCAGCTCCTGTTGGGCCTTGGCCAGATGTTCCTCGGAGACCCAGTTGACATTGGCATAGATGCAGCGGTGGAAGGCATCGCGGACTTCGATCAGGCCGCGCACCCGCTGAAGCTGGCGGCCATCGAGGTCTTTAGCTCTGATCCACGTCTCGCCCTTGGTTTTTTGCCAGATGCGGTAGTAGTCATCCATCGCATACGAGCCAGGCCGAATCCAGGGATCGGTTGGCGGGTCGTCGAAGGTCAAACTCTCGACCACCAACTGCCGGCGCGGCTGGGGGACCGCCGGCTTATAGATGGCGTTGGGCAGGAGATCACCCGCCAGTATCTCATCCAGCGCTGCCACCAGATCGAAATCTTTGGGGGCCACGCACTCGTAGGCATCCTCATAGCGGCCGCCTTCGAGCTGCATCTGGCCGAGCATCATTTGCGGGTAGCGATCATAGTGGCCGTTGAGCCGGTAATCACCCAGGCTCACCGTGTCTACCCAGTAATCCCTGGTCACGACCGCAGGGAGGGCCGGTCGCTCCCGTTTCATCAGGAAGATGATATCGGTCGTGACCTCGGTGTGGGCGTTCTTTTTGAACGCCGTCACCGGCAGCCGAACCGCGCCCAGGAAGGAGGCCACGTGGTCGAGATAGGCCCGGACTTTGTTTTCCAGGCTGTCCAGCGTGAAGCGGCTGGTGATGAAGCTAACCAGGCCGCCCGGGCGCACATGCTCCAGGGTCTTCACAAAGAAATAGTTGTGCAGGCCGATGTCGGCCAGGTGACCCCGACCGTTTTCGTAAATGCCAGGGTCGTGGGCCCGCAGATCGGCGAACGGCACATTCGAGATGGCCAGGTCGAAGAAATCAGGCTCGTAAGTCGTCGTCTCATAGCCACCCACGTGCAGCTTCACCGAGGGGTAGAGCTGCCCCACCACCGCCGCGCTGAGCAGGTCCAGCTCGCAGGCCCAAAGCTGGCTCTTGGCTTTGATCGCCTCCGGCATCAAGCCGAAGTAATGGCCCGCGCCGGCCGCCGGTTCCAAGATTTTGCCGCCAGTGAAACCGAACTGTTCCAGCACCTGCCATTGCCAGCGAATGACTTCCGGCGAAGTGTAATGGGCGTTGATGGTCGAGAAGGCAGCCGCGCGCCATTCGGGGTCGTCGAGCAGCGGCTTAAGCTCAGCCTGGATATCAATCCATTTGCTCCTGGGCTTGGGGTGGAACGCCTGGCCGGAATGGCCCCAGCCGGTCCACAGGACCAGTTGCTTTTGCTCCTCCGGCGTGGCCTGGCGCTTTTCTTCCCCCAACTGCTTGAGGAGGCGAATAATCTCGATGTTCTGCCGGATTTTTGCCATCTGGCCGCCGGCGCCAATCGGGTCCTGCACGGTAATGCGATAGTCTAAATCGGGTTTGAGCACGACACCCAGCCGGCCGCCGCCATTCGTGGGCGCAGCGGCCTCGACCGGGGGCGCGTCGAAAAATGAAAGTTGGGACAAGGTAGGGTTCCTTTCTTGGAGATAAAAAAAAGCGGCTCAAATGAGCCGCTCGATAGTTCCCCAATTGGGGAAAAATATGACAACAGTATTTCGGGTCTGGTCGCGGGTCTAGCGACCCCTAAACTGGGGCCGTTAGCTCCCGCGACCGCCCAATGATGCTCCCACAAAACCCACAACCATCGTACTCTGAAATGTTTTGAAAAACTATTGTCGGGGCTATGGGTTTTGAAAAATTCTCTTGGTAAGATGGGAATATGGAGTAGGGAGTAAGCAGTAGGGACTTCCCCTTACTCCTTACTCCTTACTCCCTACTCCATTCTTCTCACGAGGAGGTTCTACTATGGCATCTATGGATCGCCGCAAACTTCAATCCAAATTTTATCTGATGGTAGATCACATCTCTTTCGCTTCGACCGAAATCGGGGCTTTGACCAACGGCCGCACGGCTGTGACCACCTGGGCCAAAGACACCAACGTGGTCTTTGTGGGCGAGCTGCGCCACATCCTGATTTTCGCCTTGATGGCCTTCGACGTGGCCGCCGTGGCCGTGTTGGAGCAGTTCCGGCTGGTCAGCGAGCGCAAGTTTCAAAACCTGCTGGCCACCAATGACCTGACCATCATTGACCTGAACCCGACCGCCGGCGAGGGCATCGTCGAGGATGAAGATGTGCTGTTCCTCGAAAACCTGACCAACAACTATCGCCGTGAATGGGACATGCTCAGCGGCCTGATTGTCGAGGATGACGCGACCGGGGCCAAAGAGTATTTCAGCGGGTCCACCCTGGCCGCGCTGGCCTACGGCTTGCAGTACAAAGCCGCCGGGACCGCGCCGCTGTATGTCGCCACCAATTTCGGCTTTTTCGACATTTCGGGCGCCGGCAACGGCCTGAGCGTGGTGGACCTACTGGGGCCGAGCGGCCCGGTTGAACTCGACAAAGCGCACGTGACTTTGGGTAACCTGGTCCTGAGCGCCTCGTAATCAGGAACATAAGCGATGCCTGTCACCGATATGTCCCTATTCCTGGTTTTCGGTTTTCTCCTGCTGGCGGCCTATGTCGGTGGCGGTATCGTTGCCTGGATTCTGTCGTGGGAGGCCCGGCGCGACCGGGCTGAGCTTCGCCAGGAACGACACACGCTGATCGAGGAAAATCGAAGATTGAGCGACGAGATTTTACAGCTCAAAGAACAAATCATTGACCTGAGAAGCCAGCTCGCCACGGCTTTGCAGGAGATTAACAAATTTACGGCGGTGTTGGATGGCCGCGAAACTCTTAATAGTTGAGGATCAGCACGCTTTCATTCTCGAAAACCTGCTGCACATGTACGCTCCGGACACGGAGACAGGGCAGAGCCAGTTCGAGGTTGAGATTATTAAGAATGGGTACGACGCGATCCAGCGTCTGACCGACCCCTTACCGGACCTGGTGCTGCTAGATTTGCGGCTGCCTGGCATGAGTGGTTTGGTGGTGCTTGAGGCCATCCGGAAAATAGATTCTTGCCTCCCGGTGATCGTCGTCACCGCGTTCGGAGACAAACGCACCCGGCAGGAAGCCATAGCGGCCGGGGCCAGCGACTTCTTTCAGAAGCCGGTCAGCACCATGCGGCTGTACCGGCGGATCAGGGAGCTGCTGGCCACCGCGCTGCGCTGCACCCCTGCGGATACTCCAAAGCGTTGTGAACCCAAGATGGAGATAAATCGAGAGATTCTGCGAACCAAATACCGCCGGCTGTTCAAGCTCAAGGAGCGGCAGGCGATGCTGGGGATTGATGCGCCGCCGGAGCTACTCATCGAGATCGAGGATTTGGAGGAGGAAATAAAAAACGCGGAAAGTCTTTTTGGGCCTCCGCGTAAGAACTAAATCAAATTGTTTTTATTTGAGTTGGCTAACGGCAGGCGGTTGAGCCGCGCGCGGGCCAGGCAAGGCGCACCACGCGAATCAGAATGACAACCAGGCTAGGCGCGTCGCGTGTGCCACGCGCCTAGCGCGTCGGCTCTAACCGCTGGTTAGGCCTGTGGCCCATTCTGCTTGGGTGGTAACATGAGTGGAAAACTATGTGGGGCAAGATTGAACCATTCCACCACTGCGGCGTATACCAGTTTGTGTTGTTCGAATAAGGCTTCCTTGTTATGGATGCTCAAACCCGTCTGGCCCATTACTCCGGTGAACCAAAAGAGTCCCCCTTCTCGAGCGAAACTCTGCCAGTACCTTTCTCCTTCGACTCTCAGCCGTTCAGGGAGGAAAGGAGATGACAGTGCCAATAGAAGAGGCTGTATTGTCTTAAATGCAATTTCATCCTCTATTGGGGATGAGGAGTAATAGAGAATTTGAAGCTGTGGATTACCTAATGCAGAGAGAAGGTTTGTCGCTGCTTCAAATTGCCTGTCCTCGAGTCGCTTTGCGTGAGGACGGAATATAGCTTTCCAGTTTACCAAAATGGCCAAGATGGTAGCAATCATCGTTACGATGACGGCAATATTCTTGATTATCTCAATGGCAGAATTTGTGGAAGTCATATACCCTCACTTTAGTATTTATGTTGTTCGGCGTAGCAACTGAAGTCAGAAGTTCCATAAACTAAGCGACACTGACTTGGGCGAATCTTTTTAGCGATGTTCCATCATGACGACAAGACGATACTTTTACGTTATCCTCAATGCGTGATTCAAAGATTACTAACTACTTGATTCACTTCGCCGCGTGGGCCTAACTTGTTTTTATTATGGAGGAGGTGGATCATAAATTTAGTAACGACTCTAGTAGTCAGTCAGGCAACTTTTGACGAGCAAAAGTCCCTGTTATCGCTCGTCAAAAGTCCGTTGACTACCCACTAGTCGTCTTTACCAGTTCATACTCCTCTATTCCCGATTATACCCCAAATATATTCTAAATCCTAACCCCTGAGCCATAAAAAGGGGCGTTAGCCCCTGATTTATCCCCCACACCCCTAAAGGGTCCCCCAGGGGGAGGCGAGGCGCTCTGCGCGAAGCGCGAGGGGGATACAGAAGCCTATAAGCGGCGAAAAAAAAGCGGCCTTCCACGTGGAAGGCCGCTTTTGCGTTCAAATAGATTAGAAGCCCAAGCGAGCGAAGGCAGCGGCGCGCTTGTTCTCGGCTTTGACCGCAGCTTTGCGCTTGTCGTTGGCTTTCTCAGCCGCAACGACTTCGTGCAGCTTCACGCCGTCGAGGCTGTAGTTGGCCGGCAGGGCGGAGCCGGTAATGGTCAGGACAATATCCTCGACCTGGGCGCTGTAGCCGTAGCGGACAATGGTCGGCTGCTCGCCAACGGTCAGATTGCGTTTGCGGAACACGAACACGGTGTTGCCCGACGCTTCTTCCTGGGCGATCTCATTGGTCCAATCAGCGTCGGCGACCAGGGCCACCAGCAAATCTTCGGTCTGGGGGACGGTCGGGGCGTAGTAGGTCGTCGGCAGCACGTTGGCAGCGCCGCGGCCTTTGAGCGATTCGCGGCGGGCGTTGGCAGCCGCGACTTTGGCAGAGAGCAGGGATTGGGTTGAAGGTTGTTCGTTCTTAGCCATGATACAAAATCTCCTTTGTATAAAAATAGTTGATTAAGTTCCCTCTCTCTTGCAGGCCGCCAAGTCGGAAGCCTGTCCCGGGGAGAGAACAAAAGAAAAAACCTACTGAAACCTCCGGGGAGCAAGGAAAGATTGCAGGGGAGCGGAGGAGCGAGGGAGCAGGGGACGCGAAGCGTAAATCTCTCCTCTGCCCCTCTGCTCCCCTGCTGCCTTCCACCGCGTAGCGGCGCTCGAATTGGGCCTTGAGGGATTCCAGCCGCGCGGCCAGGTCCAGGCCGGTGACCGGAATCGCCCGCACAAAATGGCCGATGTCGCGGGAGCCATTGCGTTCAAGGGTCAGGCTGAAACGCGCCCCGCCCAAGAGCGGGCCATCCTTGGGGAACATGAGGTAACAGCCGTCTTGGAACTCGATAGTGTTCCGGCTGCGTTGGGCCAGCATCGTCACGTCCTTGCCTTCGTCATCTTTACCGACGACGATTTCCTCTTGCACGTGCTCGATGCGGACATCCACCAGGTAGGTCTTGCCGCGCTCGATGCCGGCTTTATCCACACCGACTACCACTTGGCGAAACTCGTCTTTCAGATCGAGCCGGCCCGGCTGGAACTGGAGCAAGTCGAACAGGTGCGGCCGGAGTTCCTCGACCCAAAACAGCGGGATCGCCGAACCAACCGATTTGCCGCCGGTATCGTGAAAGGCGAACCAGAGCAAGTGGGCGATCCGTTCCCAGGAGATGCCGGCCAGGGTGGGGAACTTGCGTTCTTTGGCCACACTGTAGACCACCCTACCCTCGCTGATGGTGCGATTGTAACGCAGGACGATCCGGGCGTTGTCGTGGAAGTCCACCAGTAAGGGCGTCCAGACCTTATCTGCGAAGATGGCCCAATCCCCTGGAGTCATCATCGAGCGCCGGGCCAGCTCGTCGCGGCAGATTTTGCGGATCAGGCGGCAGGCTTCCAGCTCTTCGCCGGTGCGCGGGCCAATGGCAAAGAACTTGAATGCATCGGGTAGCGCGCCGAGATAGAGATACTCCGGCACTTCCAGGCGGCAGAGCAGGCCATCCCAGGCAAAGCCGTTGATCGCCATCTTCATCAGGGATTCGGAGACGCCAAAGGTTTCTTCATCCTCGTCGAACTGGGGCAGATGCTCCCGGTCGCGCAGCGCGGTCGGGGACTTCTTGGGATTGAAGGCGATCAGCCGCGCGGACAGGACCAGCTCCTCGGTCAGCAGCTTCCAGACCCGGCCTATTTCCTTGGTGAGTGCTTTCATTCCCCCAATGTTGTCGAGGTTGGTTTTGAAGCCATCCACGCCACACTGGACAAAGAAGCTCAGGACATAGAACATTCTGATCACCCGCTGGGCTGCTTCCTCATCGCACTCACAGATTTCCATCATCCACTCAACCATAGCCTCTGGATAATCCTCGACGATGTAGCCCTTGCCAACCATCTGAGCATAGAAGTAGTCGTCAGTTGCAATTCGTGTAGCTATATTACTCCACATACGAGGGTCAGCGTTCAGAATGAGCAGGTTATCGTTGGCGGCCATCCCGACCGCGACCGCGCCGGCCAGGGTGTCCACCAGGGTCTTGGCGCGGGGCGCGTTCGCTTCGTCAAAGGTGTAGATTTTGGGCAGCTTGGAGACGGCCAGGCCGGCGGTGTTGAGCCATTCGCGCAGGAAGGCGTTGTAGGTCAGCGAAAACTCGACTTCGGGGATATCCTCACCTTCATCGAAATCAAAATCGCCGTTGGCTTCCTTCCAGGTGTCGGGGTCCACCATGACCGCGTTGAGCCGGTGCGCCCATTGGCAGACCGAGATATAGCCGGTGAGCTTCATCAAGGTGTCGCCATCCTGAGTCGCTTTAACATCAGCCGCCGCTTTCCACGTGGAATAGGCTTTGATGTTCTTGGAGCAGGCCAGGATTTTGACATCTTCAAAGCCGGCCGGGAAGCACTCATCCGGCACCACGATGAATTGGCCGACGGCCATAAAGCGGCGCCCGGTTTCATCCATGCCAAACATCGTGCCTTGAAACTGCTCAACGCGGTTCAGAAAGTCAGAGATCGGACCTTCCTGGACCCCAATGACCGGCATAATGCAGCGGCTGTTGTTGACCGGATAGCGGGCCAGCAGCCTGAGTTCACTCTTGGCGAAGCGGGTGGCCGCCGACGGATAGTAGGCGGTTTGCTTCGTTGGGCCGGCCATAGCGATGAAGCCCTGGATGCTCTTGGGCTTGCCGGTGGTGATGGTGTCGAAGATCGCGCGGGCCTTGTCCGGTGAGAGGGAGAGATTGAGGTCGGGATGCTCGTACATCGTGTCCGAGAGTTCCAGCAGCCGCTCGCGGGATTCCTCTTTCATCCCGAATTTGAAAGCGTGGGCGATGAACTCGGAGTGGTCGTTGATTCGCTCGATGCCCTGGGCGACGTGGGGCAGGAGTTCATAAATCACGCTCTCTTTATCATCGGGGTGCTTCACTTGCGAGGCAATTTGGGTGCTGAAGCGCCACTGTTCCAGGCTGAACGGTTTGCAAACCAGCGCCCGGCGCAGGGGGGCGGCATCACTTTGCCGGATGATAAACTCGCCGTCGCCCATAGGTTTCGAGACATCAGGGGCCAGCACCAAGTTAGTTCCCATTGGGATAAAGCGAATCGGATAATCTTTCACTTTCCCGTTGGCAAAGCCGCCGCGCGTTCCGCGGCCAGCCCTGACGCCGGCTTCGGCATAGTTGTAGATTTTGCGCAAGGCCGCGTTGATTTCGTGGCTGTAGCCGGTCAGGGTCTGGTTTTTGGTGGCTGAGGACCAGAGCGAGTTGAGGACGAAGGATTCGCGCTCGCCGTTGGGATAGGTCACCTGGATCGGCGCGTCAATCAGCCCGGTTTTACCATCCTGGAGTTCCTGCTCCTCAGTTTCGGACAGCTTCAAGTAGACCACGCCAGTGAACACGCGCACGTTGCGCAGCGTTTCTTCGGCGTCGGGCCGGGTCAGCGTGGTCCGGTTGAGCATCCACTTCACCCGCTGCGGATACAGGTCGGCCAGGGTGAAGAAGGGCATAAACTGCCAGGCGGTGATTTCACCGTCGCCGTTGATGACGGCGATATGAACGTGTGTTTCAGGGGACAGGATTTGGATAGTCATTGGGGTCCTTTCAGTAAGCCAGCGAAGCGGTCGCGCAGATAATTCACTTCGGGCCGGGTCTGCCGGGTTTGAAATTGGGTGAAGTGCCAGGGCGATTCAATCGTGGGGATATCTACGATCTGGTAGCGGCTGGCGATGCCGAGGGCCTGGCGGGTGTCCTGAACCATGTGGTCGGCCTTGACGTTCATTTGGACGCCGGCGTGACCATCCACTTTGAACCAGGAGATGACATAGTTGTTCATTACCTGGTCCAGTTCCTGCCACAGTTCCACATTGGCCAGGGGCGAACCGCTGGTGGTTTTCCAGCCGTTTTTGCGCCAGCCTTTGATCCACATCGAAGCGCCGCCCTGGACGTACTGGCTGTCGGTGTAGATGTGGACCGGGATGCGCGTGGATTTGAGGACATGGAGGCCGGCGATGACCGCGGCCAGCTCCATCTGCTGGTTGGTGGCGTGAGGCGCGTAGCCGCGCACCGCTGCGGCCCGGTCGCCGTTTTGGAGGATAGCGACGTAAGCGCCCTCGCCGGGATTGGGTGAAGCGCCGCCGTCGGTGTAGATGGTGGTAAAATAGGTTGTCATGGGAAAGCTCCTTTGGGATAAATTTGGGCGAAAAAAGAAAACGCCTACCTCCCCCCAGCCCGGAGAGGCAGGCGCTGCGGATTCCCCAATTGGGGAAATCAGCGAGGGGAAATCAGAAGGTCAATCTATGGGCTTGATCTATGATTTTGAAAAAAAAGAACTTTAGCCAACGGGGGGATAAGCGTTCAAAAAAAAGCGTAGGGGTGATGCCCCTACGCTTTTTGATTTCGTGGTTAGAACGGGATCTCGTCCTCTTGCAGTTCTTCCACGTCGTTGGCCACTGAAGCCGAGCGATTATTGCCGTTGCTGTTGCCGCTGCCCAGGAACTTGACATCGAAGGCGTTGACCTCGAAGCTGGCCCGCGCTTTGCCGTTCTGGTCGTCCCAAACCTTGGGGCCGCCCGTTTCGCGGTCGAAGCTCAGTTTACCTTCAACCAAGACCTGGCGGCCTTTGCTGAGGTAGCGGTTGCAGGTTTCGGCCTGTTTGCCCCAGACGGTGATGCGGAACCAGGTGGTTTCTTCCTGGGCGCTGCCATCGGCGGCCGTCCAATTGCTGTTGACGGCCATGCGGAAGTTGGTGACGGCCTGGCCGCTGGAAGTGTAGCGCATCTCAGGGTCGCCGCCTAAATTACCGACGAGAATCAGTTTTTGATAACCGGACATGGTGATAATCCATCCTTTCGTGTGTGGCCCTTCAGAGCGCTTCGCCTCCCCTTGGGGGACTGTCCAGGTACCCCTGCGGGCTGACCCCTTGGGGTCCTCCCAGGGGTCGTCCGAGGCGTCGTGAGAGCCGGATTAAATAAGAAAAAATCTACTTAGACCCCTGGCCGCGAACCTGAATAGGCCGTACTTTACCGTACTGATATTGAAGCTGGTTGGCCTGAGACTGTTGGGCGCGGAGTTTTTGCTCCATCTCCTTGAGCTGATCGGTGACCATTCGGTTGATCACCCGGTCAATCAGGTCTAATTTTTGAGCGTGGGTCATGGGATAAGCCTCCAAAAAAAGTGAGGCGTTACTCTGTCTTTCAGGGTAACGCCAATTGGATTGAAATTTAAGCGAAGGCGCGGGAGCGCACTTCGCTTTTGAGAAAGTTGAACAGGTTGGGTCGCTGGGAGAGTGCTTCGAGTCGTTCATCATGCTGTTTGTCGTGGATGACAACTTCAATGGTGATTAAGTCGGCCGGCGCATCGTTGCGGTCTGCATCGGGGTCAAGCCAGCGGGTGGAGTAGACCAGCTTTTCGCCGGGGCGAATGAGGGTGAGCGCCATTGCTTAGAAGCCTCCCTGCCAGGTGATGTCACAATTGGGGCAGGAGTAATCGTCGCTGGGCGCGCCACACGCCATCGTGGCGAACAGGGCCAGAGCGGCCAGGAACAGGACGATGGTTTGCTTGGGGGAGAGCTTGGAGTGTCTCATTGGGTATTGTCCTTTCATGGGAGAGATAAAGGTTGAATAAAAAATCCCTCGCCCATCGTGGCGAGGGATTACGGGCTATGAAGTTGTGGAGTGGCCTTGAGCCTAGTTGGCATCGCAATGGGTGTCGAAGGGATTGGCCGCGCAGGTTAAATCCATCGCGTCGCCGGGTTCGCCACAGGCCATCGTCATCATCGCAATGAGGCCGATCAAGAACATCACGATGGTTTGTTTGGGGGTCAGTTTGGAGCGTTTCATTGGGAAATTCCTTTCGTTGAATGAGAATAGATTGAATGAGAATAGATTGAATAAGATTCGTTCCTGGCCTTGTGTCCGCACCCAATCGGGAGTCGAACCCAATTAGCTGGATTAGAGCCTAGTACCACTACCGCGCTACATCGGGTGCAGGCAGCAGGCCAGGAACAAAAAGAAAAACCTTACTGACCCCAAAGCCCTTCGCGCTTCGCGCACCCTTTAGGGGTGCGGAGCGAGGAGCCTTGGGGTTAAGAGATTAGATGCGAACCAGGGAGGCCGCATTGGGCTTGAAGTACAGCTTCTGGCCGAGCTGCTCCCAGCCCCAGGCCAGGAAGAACAGCACCAGGTCGACATCGGTTATTTTGGCTGCGGGACAGGCCAGCTTTATGCCGCGGCAGCCGTGTTGGGCCTGGACGTTGAGCGAGCCGTTGCGCCAGAAGTTGAGCCGGTCCACACCTTCGAGGTGCTTGGCCTGCTCAGGGGTCAGGCCGAGCATCTCCACCAGGGAGATGAAGGCCACCGTCTCAGGCTCAGGCGTAGATTCAGGAGCCGGTTGGCCCTTGCCGGTCTGCTCGTAGCGGAAGGCCGGGCCAGCGCCGAGCTTGCGGCAGACATCGCAGGGTTCACCAGGGGCAGCCGGGCGCTCGCCGCACCAGTCGCACCAGTTGATGAACGGGCCGTAGCCCGTGACCTCGATGCCGGCCTCGCGGGCCTGGTCGAGCAGGACGCTGCCCTGGCCGTCCGAGGCGATGGAGTGCCGGCGCTGCTGGCCGCTCTTGTAGGTCACAATAGCGGTGGCGCTGTGGTAGCCAGGGGCAGGCGGCAGGACCTGGATGGATTGGGCTTTGGAGAGATTGATAGACATCGTTCGATTCCTTTCGTGGGATAAAATTAAAAGCCGCCTCGCTTGAGGCGACCAGATTCTTCAAAAGAAAAAATCCACCTAAACCCTTCCACGTGGAAGAATTTAGGTGGATTGCCCTTCGACAAGCTCAGGGGAGCCTTAGACCAGGCGCTTGGCAATAATGCCCTCAATGGCCTCACGAATGACATCGCCGTGACAGGGTGTATCATCGTTGACCTTGAGCTTGCACCAACAAACGAGATGTAGGACACCCGTCTCCTGATAGAGCCGGGCCAGGCGCAGCAGCTCGGCCCTAATCTCAGGATTGGTGCGATACTGTTCTCTGAGCCATAGCCGATATTGGGCTACGGCTTCAGCGTCAGAGCTAACGCTCTGCTGGGCGTACTTGGAGGGCTTGGCTGCATAGGGATTACCCAGGAGCGAAGGCCGGCCAATGTAGACATCGGTCGCTCGCTTCGCTTTGCCATACCACTTTTGAGAGACGACGTTAATCATCACCGCTCCTCGACCTCAGCACAGTCCTGGCAGATAATGATGCTGTCACCATCGAGCGTCCAGCGATGCGAGCCAGGGTTAGCCTTGCAGTAAGGGCAGAGGGCTATCCAGGGGATGCGAGCTGCCTCAACGTGGTTATAGAGGGTCTGAAAGCCAACGCCGGATAATGAGCCTTTGACCTCGACGCCATCGTTGAACCTAACAACGACCGCAAAGGTCAAGGCTTCAGCATACCAGCCGATGCGCTCAACGCCGGTCAGGTCAGGCTGAGTGAAGCAGAAAGTACGGGTAGTCATAGGATAAGTCCTTTCGTGGGTAAGGGTAAGATTGAAAAAGAAAAAACCTACTATTCCCCCCGCCTGGCTTCGCGGCAATCCCCCAAGGGGAGGCGAAGCGCTCTGGGGAATAGTAGGCTGATCGGGTCAGAGTTATTTGATTGTGAGAACAATAGGCTTGACGCTGATCTGAGCATAAGCAATGCTGTTGAACTTCACGGGATACTCCCTGGCGAAGAAGTACAGGGGGATCATCAATGCAAAGATGGTTTTCTGGAAGCGGGTCATTGGACAGGTCCTTTCGGGAGTGATTGATTATCCCCTGGAGGGGGATAGAGTGAGTGGAGGGAAGGGCATAAGAGTAAGCCTATAGAGAACCATAGGGGGAGAGGGAAGCCTTTTCCCCCCAAGGGGGATACAGAGGCTTATGGTCACATCGGATAGGGGACGCCGAGGGAGAAAGTGACACTCCCTCACACGAATGTCGTGAAAAAAAATTCAACGCTCGCTGACCCCGACGCACCCTCTCTCCCCCCTACGTGGAACGAAATGGAACGAAATAGAACGATAGGCGAGGAAAAAAGAGCGCCTCACCCGAAGGTGAGGCATCTCTCTTACGCCGGCAGTTGTTTGGTGTAGCTGTAGTAGTTGTGGCCGTTGGCATTGAAGTGCTTGCGGACCAAACCCAGGGCTTTGACGGCTTCGCCGATGACGCCGGTTTTGGCAATCGCAGCTTTACCGGCCAGCTTCGATTGCTCCAAGCCGCTGGCCTTGGTGAACTCGGCTTTCATCGCGTCACCGTGAACATCGAACAGGGTGATGATGACACAACCGTTGCTATCCTTGCCGAAGGCAATGACGACTTCGTTGGTGGGTTTTTGGGTAGACATAGGGAACTATCCTTTCGTGGGTAACTGAATGAATAAGAAGAACTTCACTGAAACCAACGGTAGGGGGGAGGGGTCTCCCCCCACCGGGGGTCACAAAAGAAACAATCTACAGGGGGGTAGTTCCTATTGCATAATTTCAACCTTACCCGTTAGCCGCTCACACTCCGGGGGTGTCCAAAAAACCTGGGGGGGCTACCCTTCTCCCCTTTTAGTGCTGGCCTGCAATTTTCCCGGCAGGGATGCCAATAGCGGCAACGGGCGGCCAGCCCAAACCCGGCCCTGAGTTTTAGCCCTCGGTGCATAGGGTTGCTCTCTACTGGTAGGATTTTCGTGCGGACCAGTGAGGCGGTAAAAGCACGGCGGCGCGTTGCGGAGCGTCTCAGTGCGAGCTTGGCAATGGAGTGCTTAATTTTCAAAGTTTTTTGGCATAGAGTGGTCCTGACAAGGGGCAAAAGCCCCTAATTTCACAACAGGAAGGACCTACTTTTATGGCGACAATGCTTACAGCTTCATCGGTAATCAAGATTGTAGACGGTGGCGAGACCGTGGTGGACCGCGAGTTTATCTACGAGTACGAGATCACCGGCAAGGTCGAGGGCGATTACTGGCTGGACGTGGCTGCTTCCAGCTTCACCCTCTGCGTCAAGGGAACCAACATCGCCACGCCGGCGATTGTGGACCCGTTTGTAGTCGGACTGTCCACCATTCGCGGAATTGCGATCAAGAGCGAGATCAATCTGGAACTGAGCGTGGACGGCGCGGTTGCGCCGATCAAGATGGCCGAAGGCAACTTTATGATGGCCCAGGCCGAGATGCAGACGATCAAGATCGCCAAGGACGACACCCGCAGCGGTTCGGTCAGCTTCATCGTGTGGGGGGATAGATAATGCTGCCCTACTACAGTGATGCGACCATGTGGGGACCGCAGGGCGATCCTAACGCGGAGCGGCCCCGGTTGAAGCCCGGCGACCGGCTGACCGATGGCCGGGTGTTTGTAGGCGACAACCCCGAAGCGGTGCTGCTGGCGGAACTGGCCCGGGTTGAAGATGCACTACGGCCATTGGACGCCAAAAGGGACGAACTGCTAACCAAGCTGCACGAACTGGACCCACAGAAATACGGTGAAGTGATCACCGGCGTAACCGCCGAAACCGCACCTACAACCTCCAAAAAGAAGGCGGCTAAGAGTGCCTAGACAGAACGTTTCCCGCACTATGCAGAGCTATCTCCAGATGCTCAGCGAGCAGATGCACCACTACGCCACCTTGCGCCTGTTCGACGGCATCGAAGTGGCCGGAGCCGGCAAGCTCTGCCTCGACGCCCAGGTTCCGGCGCTGCTCTCCGATGAGGCGGAATGCGTCTGCGCCCTGGTCGTCTACGTCTCGTTCTGTAAAGAAGGGGTGTACGGGCGGGAACTGCTTCACTTTGAAAGTCATTACGACCCCAACGAGGTTCTGGCCCTTGGACCGGCCCGTTGGGGCCAGATGGCCGATCTGCTGGCTTACCAGCTCGTCAGCCAGCTCGTCCAGTGGAAAAAAGAGCACGAGATGGTCGCCTTCAGCTACCTGGCGCCCACCACCGGCCTCAAGCCCGACCGGCAGAGGTTTTACCTCTAGGATTCCCCAATTGGGGAAAAACGACAATGCCCCGACCTTACCAGTTGACTCCCGCTGACATCGAAATCTTTAAACGTGCCTGTAATCCCGCCGATGGTATCGGGATCAACTGGTTTATCAAGTATTACTTCGGTGGCCGGGAGCTGCGCGAATGGCAGTTCTACTGGCATCACGCGGCCCAGACTCAACTGAGCTGTGTGGGTGGTGTGGGGAGCGGTAAAACAGTGGGTGCCGGCCTGAGCTATGCTGCCTTCGCCGCGATGACGCCGGGCTACGAGTATATGAACGTAGCCCCGACCGCCTGGCAATCGGCCCTGCAATACCGGGCTATCCTGGCCGAAGCGGCAGATAAGCCCTTTGAGAAGTTCATCTACAAATACGCCGAGCGTCCCTATCCCCGGATCATTTTGAAACATAACGGTATCGGCGAATCAACCCTCTGGTTTATGAGCGCCGCCGATGACGCCGAGCGGATCCAGGGAGTTAGCCTGGACGCGGCCAACGTGGACGAGTGCGGGGTGCTGATTGATGGAAGTTGGTTGCTGACGATGCTCATCAGCCGCTTGCGCGGGACCGTCAATATGCGGAATGGCCGCGAGCGGCCCCGGCAGCGCCGGCTCTCCTGCATCACGGCCAACTATGAAGTCGCACCGCCCTGGCTCTGGGAGAGGATGGACCGGATGTTTGAACAGCCGGACTATTTCCTCTCGATGGTGATCAAGTCTGAGGACAACCTGAGCAAAGAGGATATTGATTCGTTCAAGCTGGTCATCCCCAAGGATCAGTGGGAGATGATGCTGGAAGGGAAGAAGCCCGAAGGCTCAGGCGAGCACTTTCACGTCAACTCGGTGACCGCGTGTGAGGATTGGAGCCTCAACCGCCACGCCCAATATCATCTGCTGGAGAAGGAAGTGCCTACGCCGGAGTGGGCTTACGAGGAGAATCCGGGTGCAGGTTGCGTCCACTTTGAGATGCCCAGCGAGGCCAGGAAGGGTCGTAACTACCTACTGATCGGCGATCCGGGCAGCGACAACCCGCCGCGACGAAACGCCGGTGTGATCTGGGTGCTGGATATCACAGACTTCCCCCGGCAGCGGGCCACCCTGATTTATTTCAAGTGGGTGTATGGCCACGGGAGCTATGATAACTTCCTGACCGCGTATGAGTATGCTTATCGAAAGTACCGGCCCCTGGACAGCCTGATCGATTCGACCGGGACGCAGAAACTTTGGAATGAACAGGTCCTGCTCGACCGGGGGATTGCCGCCGCCGGTATGAACTTCTCCGGCGACAAAAAGGGGATGCTAGTGGCCGCGATGCGCCTGGTCGAGCGCCAGCTTATCCGTTGGCCTTACATCCAGGGAATACGGGGTCAGCTTCTCACGTACAAATTGGCTGAGGATAACAAACTGCCCCAGGACATCGTGGCCGTGCTGATGATGGCGGCTTTCTTCCTCCGGATGTATCAATGGGAAGATTACGCCGAGGAGCATCAGCCCGATACTCCGGTGGTGCTGGCCCCGGCTCACGAAGCCCGCAGTGGGGTGCTGACGCCCCGCACAGCGGGTCTCTATCTTCCCGGCTAAAAGGCAATCCTTCCTCCAGTAATCTGGTTTTCTTTGAGAACGTCAGAGGTCAGCGGCGAGCCGGCTGGATAACGCAAGTCCAAGCCCAGCAGGGCCGCCTCCTCCTGGTCAATTTGAACGAAGTAAAAGAAGCCTACCCAATCCGTGCGCAGCACTCGCGGCAGCCAGCAGCCGGGGTTAAGCTCGATGTCCTGGCTAAAGTTGTGGGCGATGCTGATGACAGTGGCCGGGATCTCGGGCGTTTGGACAATGACCTCGCCGGTTTGGGGGTTAATAAAATCAAAGGGGATGTAACGGAAATAAACTGCATCCCCGATACCATAGTGGGGGAATAAATCAGACATATGCACTCCCTTCGGTCGCTGGCGGGGCAGGGGGTGGCCCAGCCAGGTATTTTGCTTCCGATAACAAGAGTAATATGAAGTATAGGGGAGGGAGAGGTAAATTAATACACGAATCACCCCTTCCCCTTCTTTTTTACTCGTTCAATTTGGTTGTTGAGTTCAACCAGGATAGAAGTAGAAAAATGCCCTCCCCGCTGACCGCGAGGAGGGCGATATTCTTTGATGATTCTGGCTGCTTTTTCCAGCGTATCCAGGCAGGCGCACCGCTGGATGTAACGAGGCGGCAGCCCTTCGAGGTGGTTGGCTTGGATCACGTACTTATCTCCGCTGGCGTGACGATCTTCCAAACGATATGTCTCTCTAACCCAGCCTTCCAGATCGGTGTATGTTACCTGGCTGTCCTTCGTCCGCTTGCGGCTTTGGGGCGGCGGGTCGTTCAGCCATCTTTCAGGCATAACCCGATCCAATTTGGCACGTCGCCCTGGTTCTGCCGGCACCACTTTCTGAGGGCCTGCCCCAACTGGCCGATGCCGTCACCCGGTTGGCCGATACGAAAAATCCGCCCGGTCCGGCTGTAATTCGCTGCCACTTTCCCCAGGAGCAGCGCATAGTCCTGTCCCATACAGGTGTAGATATTGTTATAACTGTTTAAGCCCAGATCAAGCCACTGATTCCCCAATTGGGGAACGTCCAAACTGCTTTTGGCCAGGGTCAAATCATACGGCTGGATGCGCTGATCCGCTCGAATCAGCCCGTGTAGGGCGCTCAGACAAAACAAGTCCACGCGCGGCAGGGAATTTCTGACAATTTTCCACAGCGGGCCGTCATAGACCAGGATAGCCGGGCCGGAAAAGCCCCGCTTGCGATCCGAACAGCCCAAAATGAGTGCTTCGTTCACTGATTATCTCCTTTCCACTTGGAAACCTATGATTTTTCAAAATCTTTTATGCTGCGGCCAAATCAACAAAGCCCCTTCCGCGTGGAAGGGGCTTTGTTGATGATTGTCAATCCGGCCAGATTATGTTATACTGACAACGAAAAAGCCCCGTTGGGAGCGGGGCTTGGCCCGGATCAGGTGATTGAGCCACCAGCCCGGTTTGTTGCGTGCATGGTAGCATATTTGCGCCGCCTGGTCAAAGGGCGGCGCTTTTGTTTTAGAGCCGTGAGTGTGGGTACTAAACTTAATAACTGTACCTGCGGTGTTTTCTTCCCTCATAGTTGAGAAGCTATTCATGTCCCAGCAAGCCGATAAAAAAACCCTCATACGTAATCGCTCTCGTCGCTTGCAAAAACTCAAAGAACAACAAGCTTTGGCAGGTATATATACTGACCCTAAAATCCTCATAGAAATCGAGGAGATAGAGGCAGAAATTGAGATTTTACGCGCACAACTCGATGAAATCCCTGAGAACCAAGCCCTTGTAAAGCCGCTGAATACATCAATTGCTTGTTTAAAATATTTGGAACGGCTGCAATCGCAGATATTGGAGGTTTTCCGTCAAGATCGTTATGTGATGTTGACGGTTGAAGCCCTTGAGTTAGAAGATCCTTCAACATTATTTGCTCTTCAGCAAGCGTTGCGAGCTTCCTTTGATTTAAGAGTTGAAGTAGATATTAGGGGAGGTGGCATATCATATCTCTTAAAGGAAGTTATTACTCTGCATCGGCTAGCTACACTGCTTGGAGATCCAGGCATTGGCAAAACAACCTCGCTTCGCTTTATAGCCCTTCAGCAGATTGAGAAATTCCGCACTCAACCCGATCAACTTCTACCTGTGTGGGTTTCTTTAGGAAAATGGGCTGACAAAAAAACGTCAGCGGAAGATTTCATTTGGTCGGAATTTGCGGAGATATTGGATAGCCAAGATATTACCCCGATCACTTTCCAAGATTGGTTGGTTAAAGGCAAGTTGTTGATATTAGCAGATGGCCTTAATGAGTTGCCACAACGTGAATTAGAGAACTCTGACACCTCATCTTCTAAAATGACCTCCCAAGATGAACAATCGAAAAAGATAATTGATCCTAGAGAAAATGATCTCATGGTATTAGCAAGAGAAAGTAGGAGTCAATTCGTTCTTTCATGTCGCATTCTTGAATACACTCATCTATTAGGGTGGCGAGAATTTCGTGTTTTGCCCTTGACCGATGACCAAATAATGGAATTTGTCCAAAGACATCTTGGTCGTCTAAGTCAACGCTTTGACGCCATCTTGGAACAACAACCTGAACTAAAAAACCTGATACGGACCCCTTTTTTTCTACGTAGCCTCGTGCAACTTATCCAAGAAAACTGGCACATAGTGCCAACAGATCGTTTTCAGTTAGTGCAATACACTTGTCAAGCAGCACTACATCGTGAAGCGAGACGTAGAAATTTAGAGGCTGATTTAGTAGTTGGTACATTAGGTGAAATGTCCTTCAAATTTATGGAACGCGGCTGGATAGGGTCCTGGTCTGATAAACAGGCCTCAAGTGCCAATTATCGTGAAGTAATGGAATGTGCCACCGGGGCAGGTTTGGTTATCCGTGCTGCTGAGGACGAAAGTCAACTAGTGTACCGATATTTACACCAACTAGTGCAGGAAGCTTTGGCTTTAAGTTATTTGCAAAGCTGGTTTTTCAAAGATTATGATTACCGTGAAGTGCGAGCCTTAGCACGTACAGGCGAAATATATTTGGAAAGAGGAAAACTTAAGGATGCTCAAGAGAACTTCCAACAGGCCCTTAAACTCTGTCCAACAGTGGAAGCAAAAGAATTACGCGCTTCAATTTTATTAAATTTGGGCAGAGTTTACCGACTCTGGCGACGAACAAAACAAGGGAGGGAATACACTGAAACTGCTACTCAGTTATTAGAACAGGTAGGGGGAGATACCAATCAATTAGCTGAAACGTATCATGAACTTGGTACAGAATATGAGCATTTGAGAGAAATGAAAAAAGCAGAGAAATATTATCATTTATCTCTCGAAGTTTATGAACGACTTGGCAATCAGTCTGATTACGCTTATGAAATCCTTTTTGGACTTGCAGATTTCTATTCCGATGTCGAGGTATATCAAATTTCTAAAGCGTTGAGTTGGTATCAAAAAGCACTGAATATCTTTGAGAAAGAAGGGGATGATCTTGGCGTAACAAGATGTAAATTAGAAATTGCTCGCACGTTGTACCTATGGGGCGAAATGAATAAAGCAGACGAATTATTCAGAAGCTGTGCTAAGGAATTTGAACGTTTAGAAAAACCTTGGTTTCAAGTTGACGCTCTTCGGTGGTTAGGACATATTTTTAGAGATACTAAAAATTTCTCAGAAGCAATCCCAATTTACGAAAGAGCATTAAAACTTGCCGAGCAAGAACGATTCTTAGGTTATCAGTATATGATTATGCTTTACGGATTGGCTTGGGCGACTTCGTTACAGGGCAATTATTTTCAAGCAAACGATCTATCTGTCAAAGCTTTAAAGATTGCGAAAAGTATAGCAAACCCATTTTATTTAGCAGATGCTTATGGTGGTTTAGGATTTCTTGCTTGGAGGGCTAAAGATTTTCCAAAAGCGATCGAATACTTGCTAGAATGTGACAAGAATATGGATTATGAGTATTGGCTTCATCTTGATCTCCCACAACGACTCAGTATCATGGGGGCAAGAACTTTCAGAAAATATACAAGCATACAGCCACTAGCGAAGTTGGCCTCTCTGGTGTTGCGGCAAATCTACTCTCTATATGAGTGGCTGAGGAATCCAGCCAACAAATTAGGACGGCAGGTATTTCGTTTTAATTGGTGGTTGCGTCGTTTCTAGGTGTAGATCTACCTTTACAGGACAGAATATTTGTGCTATTATTTTAACATAATAGGTTCTATAATACTTGATTGTCAATCCAGTTAAGGTATGTTATACTGGCAATGAAAAAGCCCCGGTGCGAGCGGGGCTTGGCCCGGATCAGGTGTGTGTGCCACCAGCCCGGTTTAATTAGTGCATGGTAGCATATTTGCGCCGCCTGGTCAAAGGGCGGCGCTTTTGTTTTAGAGTCGTGAGTGGAATTGCTAAATTTAGCAGCCTCATTGGTGGTACTAAAAGCTATTGATTGGTTTTTACGGGAACGAAATCCTGCTTATTAAAGTGACAAAATTTATTGAAATGATCAGAACTTACAGAATTTTGCTGTTGGAATTCTCCGCAGGTATAGCTGGAAATTTAATAGCTGGTTGGATTCAACAAGATATCTGGTCAAGTATTTTTACCCCAGCAAGGGTTATAGGAACGATCGTATTTGCTAGTCTAACATTTCTTGCTCTGACTTTGATAGAGAGTAAAAAATCATCTTCAATTCAACCCCAAAAAACAGTTACACATATTCATTTGCAAAATCAAAAACGTGAGCGTGCATTAGATGGACTTCTCAAAAATGTTCAATTAGTTTGGATTGATGGGTATTTAAAGGAGTCGTTAGTATTACAGCGCAATGTTGACCACGGCTGAGAGACCAAGTTGAGCCAATTTGGATTTACGATGAGACAGATAAGCGACATGATTGCGTTTTTGATAGTAGCGCACCAAGTGCAGGGCGGCCGC
>BOKF01000069.1 GCA_016860845.1 Chloroflexota bacterium | reverse complement strand
TCATCCAATTGTTCTCACCGGCTTGATGCGTGATACGTGATGCGTAAGAAATCTTGCCTGGATACCATCACGCATCACGCATTACGTATCACGGACTTTGGATAATTACTTTCTTGGAGTTGCCTTACTGAGTATATCACAGGAACGCCCCGTGCGCACAGCAGCCAGTAAACACAAGCCCAAACCGGCGCCTTTGCCGGACCAAATTGTAGCTCGACTGCGGCCCTATCGTCGGGAGATGGCCGGCGTCGCTATCTTGCTGTTGGCGGTGCTGACTTTGTTCAGCCTGTTCTCGCTCACCGAGGCCAGCCTCGGCCGGTGGTGGGCCGATCTTTTTAGCCAATTTTTTGGCTGGGGAGCCATTCCGGCGGCGATTTTCGTCGCGGTACTGGGGCTGCTGCTCACCTTTGGCCGGTTAAAAGACGAACACCACACCCTGCCCCTGGACATCATCATTGGCCTGGAAGTGTTGTTTGTTGTCGGCTTAACCGTAACCCATCTCCTGGCCGCTGGCAGTGAGGATGCTCTGCGCCTGGCTCGCGCCGGGGGGGGGGGTGGTTTTGTCGGTTGGGGTATCAGCCGCTTCCTGGTAGACCTTTTCGGGCTGCCCTTCACCCTGCCCATTCTCTGCCTGATTAGCCTGGCGGCAGTCGCCCTCATTTTCCGCCTGACTATTGGTGATATTGCCCGCCTCGGCGACTGGGCGCAGGGCCGGCTGGAACAGCTCCACCGGCCTCAGCCGGAGTCAGCCCCGCCGCCGGCCCCTGAAGTCTACCCGCCCACCTCCATCCCACAGCGCCAGCGGCCCGTCAGAGCTGCCCCTGCCCCCGCCGAGAAGCCTCAGCCAGCGCCAGCCCCACGCTCGATCATCGAACCTGGCCCGGTAGCGATGCCCAAAACACGCCACGTCTTACCGCCCCTTGATTTATTAGCGCCCCCGGCCAAAGATCCGACTCATAACGCCAATGCTCGTTATCAGGCCCAGATTATCGAAGAAACCCTCTTCGGTTTTGGCGTGCCGGTGGAAGTTGTCGAAATCAATCGTGGCCCGACTGTGACTCAGTTCGGCCTAAAGCTGGGTTCAACCGAGCGTAAGCTGCCCGATGGCACCCTCACCCAACAGCGGGTGCGGGTCAATAAAGTCGTCGCTTTGGCCAACGATTTGGCCCTGGCTCTCTCGGCAGCCCCCATTCGCATCGAAGCGCCGGTGCCGGGCCGGCCTCTGGTCGGTATCGAGGTGCCCAACAGCGATAAAACCATGGTTTCGCTGCGGGCCATGGTTGACGACGAGAGTTTCAAAAAAGGCAAGGGCGCGCTGCGGGTGGCGCTGGGCAAAGGAGTGTCGGGCCAGGCGGTATCGGCGGCGCTGGCCGAGATGCCCCACCTGCTGATTGCCGGGGCCACCGGCTCAGGCAAGTCGGTCTGTATCAATGCGATTATCTCCACCCTGCTCTTCACCCATGCCCCGGAGCAACTGCGCTTTTTGATGATTGATCCCAAAATGGTTGAGCTGACCAGCTTCAACGGCATCCCTCATCTGCTCGCCCCCGTTGTGACCGATTTTGAGCAGGTTGTGGGCGCATTAGCCTGGGTGACGCGGGAGATGGAGCGCCGTTATAAATTGTTTGCCGCCAGCGGGGCGCGAAGCATCGGCGGGTACAATCACAAAGTTGGGGCCAAGGGCGAGCAGTTGCCCTACCTCGTCATCGTAATTGACGAGCTGGCCGACTTAATGATGATGGCCCCCGACGAAGTAGAACGGTCCATTTGCCGGATTGCCCAGATGGCCCGCGCCACCGGCATCCACCTGGTCATCGCCACGCAGCGCCCCTCGGTGGATGTGGTAACTGGCCTGATTAAAGCTAACTTCCCCACCCGGATTGCGTTCGCCGTCACCAGCCAGATTGACTCGCGGGTCATCCTTGACACGCCTGGCGCGGAGCGGTTGCTGGGCCGGGGCGACATGCTTTACATGGCCCCCGACTCGCCCAAACTGCTGCGGCTGCAAGGCTGCTTTGTCTCGGATGGGGAGATCCGGAATCTGGTCAACTACTGGAAAGGCGCTGGGGTGACGACCGACCAGCAATCTATGACCGCCGACCACCGACCGCCGACCGCTGAAAAAGGAGAAGTGCTTGGACAGGCAAGTCAGGCTGAAACTCCTTGGGCCAGCATCATCGCCGAGGCGGACAAAGATGACATGCTGGAAGAAGCCATCAAGTTAGTAACCGAGTCGGGCCGGGCCTCGACCAGCTTTTTGCAGCGGCGGCTGGGCATTGGCTATCCCCGTGCGGCGCGATTGATAGATTTGTTAGAACAAGACGGGGTTATCGGTCCGGCGGATGGCAGCAAGCCTCGCGAAGTTCTCTGGCGCGAAGAGCGCGACAAGGCGGATTACGATGAGTTCGAGGCGGACGTGGCAGGAATAGATGGCAAACGAAAAAAATAACCTGCGTAAGGCATCCAGGATGTACTTGTGATTGTTACGGCTTTGAATCCGTAACATGTAATTGATGGACTTAAGTCCGCTGGTAAGCTGGCTACGGATAAATATCCGTAACCAACAAATTTGGAACCGTCCAAACCCGGTCAGGGCGACCGGGCTTTTTGTTGGTTCGACTCAAAACTCTGGCAAGATTCCCGCCTTAGTGCTATAATGCCCCGTAATTAATTCCAAAATCAAGTGATAAAACGTGAACCGTAATGACCTTAGATTCGACCACTATGGTTGTCACGCTTCACGTATTACGCAATACGCAACACGTGTGAGGTGTTACTATGTCTGGACATAGCAAATGGAGTACAATTAAGCGCAAAAAGGGGGCAGAAGACGCTAAACGGGGAAAAATCTTTACCCGTCTTGCCCGCGAAATTACGGTGGCGGCCCGTCACAGCGGCGACCCTAACGCCAACCCAACCCTGCGCATGGCGATTGAACGCGCTCGCGCGGCGAACATGCCCAAAGACAACATCGAACGGGCGATCAAAAAAGGCACCGGTGAATTGGAGGGCGGCAACGAGGAAGAGTTGCTTTACGAAGCCTATGCTCCGCATGGCATTCCTGTGCTCATTAAATGTGTCACCGACAACCGCAACCGTACCCTGGCCGACATTCGCAAAGTTTTCAACCGGCACGGTGGGAACATGGCCGAGGCCGGGGCGGTCAGTTGGATGTTTGAGACCAAAGGTTATATTGCCATCGAGCGCACCAACCAGGACCCTGATGAGATTTTTATGATGGCCGTGGATGCCGGGGCCGACGACGTGCAAATTAGCGACGAGTGGTTTGAAATCTATACGTCGGCGGATGAACTGCATGCGGTCAGCAGCGCGCTCATGCACAACGGCTTGACTATTTCCGAGGCCCAACTGTCGGAGATTCCCAAAAACGAAATCGAACTGGACCCCAAAGAGACGGTGCAGGTGATGGGCGTCGTCGAAGCCCTGGAAGAACTGGACGATGTGGAGCAGGTCTATTCGGGCCTCAAAATCAGCGATGAAGCCCTGGCTGCGCTTGAGGCAGCCTAAAATATTGTGCGCGTTATTGGCGTTGATCCAGGTACGGCTATTACCGGCTGGGGTATTATCGAGGGCGATGGCAACGATTTACAGAGGGTCGCCGGAGGTGTTATTACCACCCCGGCGGGAACGCCGCTGCCGCAGCGATTGCAAACCATCTACCGCGAGTTGACGGCGATTATCGAGGAGTGGCAGCCGGAAACTGCCGCCCTGGAGGAGCTGTTTTTTAGCAAAAACGCCAAAACTGCCCTGGCGGTAGGGCATGGACGCGGCGCAGCCATGCTGGCCTTGGCGAATGCCAATCTGTCCATCGCCGAGTACAAACCGTTGGAAGTCAAACAGGCCCTGACCGGGCACGGCGGCGCGGACAAGCGGCAAATGCAGCAGATGGTCAAGCTGCTCCTTGCCCTCGACGATATCCCCCGCCCCGACGACGCCGCTGATGCTCTGGCCGTGGCGATTTGCCATTTTCATTCCGCCCGGCTGCGCCTGCTAGAAGGGAGTATGAAGTAGGGAGTAAGGAGTAGGGAGTAGGGAGTAAAATCATTCCCCTACTTCTTACTTCCTACTCCCTACTCCCCGCTATGATTGGCTCACTGCGCGGCGAGATTATTGATAAAGAAGAAGGCGCATTGCTCATTGACGTGGCTGGGGTGGGTTACTATGTCCAGGGGCCGACCACACTCGTTGACCTGCTGGATGTGGGCGTCAAAACCCAGCTTTTTATCCACACCCATGTCCGCGAGCAGGAACTGACCCTCTTTGGTTTCCCCGATAAAAACGAGCTGGAGCTATTTCGGACCCTGCTCAAAGTGCAAGGCATCGGCCCCAAAGTTGCCCTGGCCATCCTCTCCCACATCCCCGCCGAAACGCTGCGCCAGGCCATTGCCCGCGAAGAAGCGGCCCTGCTGGCCCGCGTGCCCGGCATCGGCCCCAAAAAAGCCAAGCAGATCGTCTTTGCCCTCAAGGACAAAGTGGGCTATGAGGATATTTTTGTTTCTGCCACCCCCATCACCGACAGCGACAGCGAGGTCATTGCCGCACTGACCAGCCTGGGCTACAGCATCGTCGAGGCCCAGGCCGCGCTGCAACAACTCCCGAAAGAAGCACGAGGCGAGAGTATCGAAGAGAAGGTACGGCTGGCATTGAGCAGCTTGGCACGGTTCTAGAAAGGTGGGAGGTCATTATGATTTGGAGCGATGTTCGCAACGTTTATCCCGATCAATGGCTCATTATTGAAGCACTGGAGGCTCATACAGAAGGTAATCAGCGGCTGCTAGATCGCATCGCCGTAATCGAAACTTGTGCAGACGGGGCAGCGGCAATGCAAAGTTATCGCCGCCTGCACCAGCAGTACCCACTGCGGGAGTTTTATTTTGTGCATACCAGCCGCGAAACGTTAGAGATTATGGAGCGGCAGTGGGCCGGAATCAGGAGAAGCTATGCAGCTAACTCTGAAGGATGAACTGCCTTTCACAACCCTTAAAATAGCTTATCAGGGTGCGGAGATAGAAGTAACTGATGTACTGGTAGATACGGGATCGGCCAGCACTATTCTCTCAGCCGATATTATGGCTCAAATTGGCATTACCCCAGAACCTACGGATATGCTTCATACCGTCCGAGGTATCGGCGGAACCGAGGTGGTTTTTACGCGCCAGGTTGACCATTTGTAGATTGATCAACAAAGGCTCTCTCAATTTCAGATCGAAATCGGTGGCATGGATTACGGCTTTGGTATTAGTGGCATTTTAGGTATGGATTTCCTCATTCAAGCGGGGGCAATTATCAGTTTAAGGGATTTAGAACTTGAATTCTTGAATGGCCGGAACGATTGAGCAGTTCCAACTGTTTTTGGATGAAGAAAACACCTCGCTTCTAAAATCTGGCCTCACTTCCCAATGCAAAATTTACTAAAAATCGTATCCAGCAAATCCTCTGTTACTGTCTCGCCGGTGATTTCACCCAGGGCGTCCACGGCGGCGCGGACGTCAATGGAAACCAAATCCGGGGAAAGCTCGGCTTGCTGCGCGGCGATGGCGGCCTGGGTATGGCCCAAGGCACGCTGAAGCAGGGCCTTGTGGCGGGGATTGCTGACCAGCGGTGTGTCGGCCAGAACAATGCTGCCGCCGGTGACGAGTTCAACGATTGCCTCTTCCAGGGCTTCGATGCCCTCATTTGCCAGGGCCGAAATATGCACGCGCCGGGAGTTGGGTAAGAAATCGGCCAGATGTTCCTGGTTTTGGGCCAGAGGCAGATCATTTTTGTTGATGACCAGGAGAGCAGCTTTATTTCCAACCAGCCGCTCAATCGCCCAATCGCCATGCTCCAATTCCTGGCTGCCATCAATGACCATCAAAGCAAGGTCGGCCCGTTCCAGGGCCAGCCGGCTCCGTTCAACCCCGATGCGCTCCACCTCGTCGGCAGTTTCGGTGCGGATGCCGGCGGTATCTACCAGCACCAGGGGAATCCCGGCAATATTGGCCGTTTCTTCCAGGGTATCGCGGGTGGTGCCGGGAATGGCGGTCACAATGGCCCGCTCGCCGCGCAGCAGAGCGTTGAGCAGGCTGCTTTTACCGACATTGGGCCGTCCCACGATGGCCGACCGCACTCCCTGGCGGTAAATCAAACCCTGGTCGGCGCTTTTTAACAGTTTTTCCAGTTGGTCACAAACCTCGGCCAACGGCCCAACCACATCCTGGGCCGGGATCTCATCTTCGACAAAATCAATGCTGGCCTCCAAAAAGGCCAGGGTGTCAAGCAGAGCGCGGCGCACCCCCGCCACTTGCCCCGACAGCCTGCCGCCCAACTGTTCATTAGCCACGCGCAAAGCAGCCTCAGTTTTGGCCTCGATCACATCCAGCACCGCCTCCGCCTGAGTCAAATCCAGGCGCCCGTTGAGAAAGGCGCGGAGAGTCATCTCACCGGCCTCGGCCGGCCGAGCGCCCAGGCTCAGGGTAAGCTGTAGAATACGGCGGAGGGGGACAATTCCCCCGTGCGCCTGAATCTCGACCACATCTTGGCGGGTATAGCTGTGCGGTTTGGGCATATAAACTACCAGCGCCTCGTCCACGGGGGTTTCGGAGTCGGGTTCGACAATCCGGCCGTAGTGGGCGTAACGAGGCCGGAAACCCGTTTGACCGGTAGCCGAACGGAAAAGCCGGCGGGCAATGGGGTAAGCTTCGGGACCGCTAAGTTTAACCACTCCAACGCCACTTTGGCCTATTGACGTAGCAATAGCAGCTATGGTATCATCTAAGCTGTACATAACTTGGTTTTCTCCAACGGTCTATTATACCATAAGCTAGACCGTGCGGAGAATTGAGGAGATAATAAGGGGTTCGTCGCAATTCTTAGAAACTGAAACGGACCCGATAACGAATTATTGAGCCATATCTTGTTACAATTTCGCTTCCTACCTAGCTCGTCCAACTTGGTTTACTTCTTCCTTTATGGCATGTTATCAATAATGAACACATTTTTGCGGGATCGGACCTCTTCAAGACAGTACGTCTATTGGGTAGTTTTGTTGGTTTACCAGCCAAATAGTGGATTGCCTGGCTTATGAAAAGCTCGACTGACTGGCTGCAAACTGGCCGGAACTACTTTTCGTCCAGCATTAGAAATAAAATTATCATCCCTTATGCCTTACTCACCCTGGTGTTGGCTGTTTTAGGCGTATTTATTGTTACCCGCCTGGTTGCCGGTTCTTTTGAGGATCGTCTCAAAAACCAATTGATTGATACGGGACGGCTGGTCAGCGATGAAGTAGTTAACCGAGAACGCGACCGGCTGGAGATCCAGCGGGCCGTCGCTAACACCGAAGGCGTGGCCGAGGCCCTGATTAATCGCAACTTTGCCGAATTGGATCGCTTAATTTCTCCCTTGATGGCCAACTACAAGGAGATTGATAGTATTGTCTTGCTGGATACGCAGGGCAAGGAAGTGCTGCGGCTGCAGCGCGAGTTTAACGCGCCCAACACTCCGGCGCAGACCTACCGGGGCAGTAGTGCGGATTTTTCTTCCTGGTTGCCAGTCAAGCGGGTTTTAGACAATGCTAATAACGGAGCCAAAGAGGTGCAAATGGCTCAGGACCCCAAGTCCAATGAGTTGATTATTTACACCATTGGCCCAGTCCAAACACCACAGGGAATCATCGGGGCGGCCCTGGTGGGAACCTACCTGAAAAAGGAATTAGATACCCTCAAAAGCCTGGCTTTGGCCGATGTTACCTTATTTAAAGAAACCGGTGAGGTGGTCTACTCGACCCTGGTTTCGGATGAGGCTGAAGCCCGGGAGGTCTTCAAGACATTTACCGCTGCCCGCTATCAACAGGTTCTCGCGCAGAACGACGTGACCTTGCTGGAAGAGGTCCAGGGGCCAGATGGGCTGGAAAATCAGGATATCCAGGCCCGAGGCCAATCCTACCGGCTGGCCTATGGGCCTTTTATGCTGCGCAGCCGGATTTATGGCGTCTATGCGGTGGCTTTGCCGACCAGTTTTATCACCGAAACAAACGACCAAAGCCGTAACCTGCTGGCCCTGACTTTCTCCGGCGGTGTGATCCTGGTCCTGGTCATCGGCTACGTGGTTTCGCAGCGAATCATCCGGCCCATTATCCGGCTGGTGCAAACCTCGCAGGCGATTGCTCGCGGCGATCTGGACCAGCGCACCGGCGTGAAACAGGGCGATGAAATCGGCATTCTGGCTACCACCTTCGACGATATGACCAGCGAATTACAACGCCTCTTGAAAATCCAGCGCGAGGAAGCCAGCAAGCTCAATGCCATCCTGAGCAGTATTGCCGATGGGGTAATTGTGCAGGATTTGGAGGGCCGCACCGTCATTATGAATCCTGCTGCCGAGAATATTCTGGAAGCTGTTGGAAGTGATTTCAGGTATGCCCCCGTTGAAACTCCAAGCGAATCGAGTTCATCCTCCTTACTGGGGAATCTGACCGGCCTTGAATTTCACGAGACACGTCGTTTTGAAGTCGGGCAGCGGGTATTGAGCGCCCTCTCCGCCCCGGTGCTGACTGCCGATAAGGAACAGCTTGGTTCGGTGGTGGTCCTGCGCGACATTACCCGCGAGGTGGAGTCTGACCGGTTGAAAGATGACTTCATCACCAGTGTCTCGCACGAACTGCGCACCCCACTGACAGCCATCAAGGGGTATAATGATTTGCTGCGCATGACCGGCGCTAACAAACTGGACCAGCGCCAGATGAGCTTTATCGAGATTGTAGATGAGAATGTCAACGATTTACTTCAGCTTATTCAAGAAATGCTCGACCTGTCTCAAATTACTGCCGGAACGCTCGGTATTGACCAGGAACCGGTGAATCTGTCAGATTTAATTGCCACCGAAACCGAAAAGTGGGTAGAGAAAATGGCGGAACGCGAGTTGAAGTTTACCGTTTACCTGCCGGAGGAGCCAATTTGGGTGGAAGGGGATTGGAACCGCCTCAGCCGGGTGGTCAACAACCTGGTCAAGAATGCCCACGATTACACCTTGCCCGGCGGTAGTGTGGAGGTCTGGCTAAAACGGGAAAACGGCCGGGGCCAGGCTGATATTAAAGATACCGGCGTGGGCATTGCCGCAGAGCAGCAGCGCTTTTTATTTACCCGTTTCTTCCGGGCGATTCATGCCGAAAGCACCTTTGAAGTGAGCGGCGCGGGTTTGGGGTTATATATCAGCAAAGCTATTGTTGAAGCTCACCAGGGGGAGATCTGGATGGAGAGCAAAATCAATGAAGGCAGCACTGTTAGCTTTGCCCTGCCGATCATCGAACCCGTTCTGGATGAGCAAGAAACGGAACCCATTGAGTATGTCAATTCGGAGTGACATGCCGATTCAAACCGATTTCAAACCTAAATAAGCTACAATAAAGTTATTCTGGGCCTATTTGGCTCTTGAATCAAACGATAAATTGGTGTAAGCTATGAGGGTAAACGTGCAGCATGTTACCAGGATTAGGACCCTCAGACCCGCAGGCACAAAAAGAAAGAGATGAGCGGCGCAAAAGAATTATTATTGCTCTGCTCTTTTTGCTTCTGAGTTTTAGCTGTATTTTCTGTTCCTCGCAAAGCGCTCTCTGGTTCATCAATCGCGACCGCGTCGAGACCAGCATGCGCTCCAATTTAAGGGCCGACTATGGCTTAGACCCGGCCCTGTCACTGGCTCCCTTATCCGAAAGTATCATTGCTGAAGCGGCGCAAGACGAAGCTGCTTTGCTGGCCAAACAGACACCTATTGCCGTGGGTCTGGGAGTAGTCGTTTTGCCTAATCCCGTACCTACCCCGGCGCCAACTCTCATCGCCCTGCTGCCAACGCCAACCCCAACCCTGACGCCGACCGTCTCGGCTCCGTCAAACCCAGCCCCAGCCACACCTGTCGCCCCAACGACGACTTCTGTCCCGCCCACTTCTGCGCCGCCAACCTCGCCGCCCGCTTCACCACCGCCCACTTCGCTCCCCTCCACAGTGCCGCCAACGACATTGCCGCCTACTCTGCCGCCACCCACAGTCCCACCCACAGTCCCGCCGCCGACGGTTCCACCCCCGACAGTCCCGCCGCCGACGGTCCCACCTCCCACTGTTCCCCCAACAACAGTGCCGCCCACCACCGTCCCACCGACGGCTACAGCCACCAATATCCCACCAACAGCCACACCGATTCCACCAACGGTAGCTTTTAGCGCTGCTGCTTATAGTGTAAACGAAAATGGCGGCAACGCGGTTATTACCGTCGTCCTCAGTGCGGCCTCATCACAAACGGTTACCGTCACCTATGCTGCTGCGGACGGTACAGCGACGGCCGGCAGTGATTATACCCCCACCGGCGGTCTACTGACCTTTGCTCCGGGACAGACCAGCCAGGCTTTCAACGTGGCGATCATCAACGATACGATTGCCAGCGAGGGCAATGAAACGGTACTGCTTAGCCTTAGCAATCCCACCAATGCCACCCTGGGCTTAAGCAGCGCCACCTTAACCATTGCCGATGATGATGCCCCCCCAACAGTCCAGTTTAGCCAGGCCGGTTATACTGTAGGTGAAGCAGGTGGCCCGGCATTAATTGATGTTACTCTCAGCACAGCCTCGGCGGTAACTGTCACTGTAAATTTTGCGACCGCTGCCGGGTCAGCAACTTCCGGCGTTGATTATCAAGACAACAGCGGGACGCTCACTTTTGCTCCCGGACAGGTCAGCCAATCTTTCAACGTGACGATTAACGATGATGCTCTTGACGAGGCCGATGAGACCGTTGACCTATCCCTCAGTGCTCCTGTGAATGCCGCTCTGGGTACTCAGAATACCGCCGTGCTCACCATTACTGATGATGACGCTTCCCCGACGATCCAGTTTAGTAATAGCAACTACAACGTGACAGAGGCCAATACCACAGTTCCAATAGATGTTACACTTAGCGCAGTTTCAGCTTTAACTGTGACAGTTGATTATGCAACCAGTGACATTACGGCGGCCACTGCCGATGGCGATTACAGTACAGCAACGGGACAGTTGACCTTCCCCCCAGGGAGTACCAGCCAAACTTTTTCCGTCACAATCAATGATGACACTCTTGATGAGCCTAATGAGACTGTCGGACTAACCTTGAGCAACTTTAACGGGGCAACGCCCGGTTCGCCCACCAGTGCCACTTTAACCATCGTTGACAACGACAATCCAGGAACTTGTTCGGGCCTTTATCCTAACGGTGAACCTAACATAGGTTCGCCCAACGGCACTACGGCCAGAATTGCTTGTGATGTAGGGATGATTATTGACTTGGGAACAATAATCTCTACAGGTCACCCCGGTTATGATCTGGTTTATTATGAAATGCAGGGTAATCCACCCCCCCCACCACCTTATTACGTTTACCTGGATTTAGTCGAGGTTGAGATAGGTCAAACTCCGAGCGGGCCCTGGTACCCAATTTTTGTATGGGGTGATGGCAACTCGGACACTAATACCAACATAAGTGGTCTCGATGGTGGTCCTTCATCTGATAATGCTACGATACTTAGCCCACCTCTTGTTGGGCCTGGAGATCCGCTTAACACTGGAGTTCAGATTGACATAGATACTGCACCAGGAGGGCCGCCACCGGCTGGTTCATATCAATATATCCGGATCTATTCGCCGCTGGGAGGCGCGAACGATGGGCCGGAGGTTGATGCAATTCAGGCCCTGCCCTAGATAGGATACCTGGAGCCAATTTAAAAAGAGACGGTCCATTTGGGCCGTCTCTTTTTTTAACCAACTCTGACTTTACAGGAGTTACACTGTGAGCCTAAGCATGTCATTTCGACCGGAGCGGAGCGGAGGGACGCGAAGCAGTCCCTAATGCCGCCTCGTGCAAGAGACGTTTCGAAGGATTTCTCGCTCCTATCGTCGCTCGAAATGACATGACCGCGTAACTCCTGTGACTTTATGGTAGGGTGATCCGTAGAATATCAAATTGGCCGTCAGGATTGATGACCCGCAAGTCATGGGGGCCGCTCGGTAACTCGGTGCCAGAGGAAAGTTTGGCTTCAAAGCTGGTGCTTGATCTCAGTTGGCCGAGTACCAGTTGGGTCACGCCGGTGCCTCCTCTCAGTTCCACCCTAAAATCATCCTCGTCGGGCCTGAAATTCCGACCCGTGACAAAAAGAGTTTTGCGGTCAACCGAGGGATCGGCCGTAAAAATTTCCGGGGCGCGGGGTGTCGGCGTAGGCGTGCCGGTTAAAGTGGGAGTAGCCGTAGGGGTGGTGGGCGTATTGGTCGGGGTGACGCTGGGGGTAGGGGGAGTAAACGGCAGATAGATAGTTTGCCCCGGCTGAATGGTCAGATTGGTGAGACAGTTCACCTGCTGCAAGTCATAAACACTAACGCCGGTTCGCTCTGCCAGTGAATTCATGGTATCGCCGACTTGCGCTACATAAGTCGTCCAGCCTGAGGGGACCTGGCAAACACCTACCGTTCCAGCCAAGGGAGCGACCGGCGGCTCCAGCGAAGCCGGCAATGGCGTCGGCGTAACGATGACGATGATGGGGGTCGGGGTAAAAGCCGGTGTTGGAGGAGGCGGCTGCGGGGTATTTGTCGCCGGTGGGGGAGGCGGTAAGGTATTGGTTGGTGCCTGGGTCGGCACTTGGGACGGCACGGGAGAGGGCGATGGACTGGGCGTGGCTGAGGGCGTGTTCGTCGGGAGCGGGAGGGGCGTAGGCGTCAGCGAGGGCGCTACCGCGGCCACCGTTGGGGTGGAGATAGGCGTCCCGCTGACGGAACTCTCCGGGTTGCGTACCGCTAAAAGAATAGCGGCCACAACGGTGAGCGCCACTACAATTAATGTCCCTACGGCAATGAGCAGACGCTGGACAGGTGAGGCCGAACTGCCATTCGATGAAGGTTCTGGAAAAGACACGGTTTTTACCTCCCGGCTAAAATGAGTCCGATTGATCGGAATTCAGGTCAAGGGGAGGAATGTCTACTTCCAACCAGGGATCGTTAAATTGGTTGCTGATAGGTAAGATGAAGTGAAAGGTAGAACCCTCTCCGATTTCGCTTTCTACCCAGACTCGCCCACCGTGAGCTTCAATCAGCGATTTGACAATCGCCAGGCCCACCCCAGTTTCACCCAGCCCTTCAATCAGGGGACGCTCAGCCCGGTAGAATCTTTCAAACACCCGCTCCAGATCCTTTTCGGCAATGCCCCCCCCGGAGTCACGGATGGAGACTTTGAGAAAAGAAGGTCCTTCTTCCTGGGGAGAGGCGGCGCTGCTCTCAGTTGTGGTAGATATGTCAATCGCTCTACCGGCTGGCGTTGATTTAACGGCATTGCTCAACAGATTGCTCATGATCTGCCGTACCGAATCCGGGTCTGCTGCTACCGGGGGCATATCTTCCAGCAGATTCATGGTCAGCGTAATTTCATTTTCTTCAAGCTGAGCTCTGGCTCCAATAATCGTGTCCTCAATTACTTCGGCCATATCCACGATGCCAGGCCGGATTTCCAACTGACCGGCATCTATGGCGGTGACGCCAATCAGGTCACTCAGCATACTGCCCATACGCTCGATGTTAGCCTTGATCCGCTGCAAGAACTTGCGCTGCATCTCGCCAATCATGCCCACCGACTCGCCCAACAGTAAATCGGTGTAGCCGGTGATAGAGGTCATCGGGGTGCGCAACTCCTGGGAAAGCGAAGCCACGAACTCGTTGTGGGCCTGCTGGCTTTCCGCTTCGGCGGTAATGTCGTACAAGATCGTGACCGTGCCTTCACGCCCGTTGCCATCAGAAGAGGCCATGGGGCTGATGGTGGCCCGCAGCACGTTGTCGCCCACTTTTAGGGTGGTTGAAACCATCGGTTCGTTCCTGGATCGGAGCTGTTCCAGGGCCTTCTGCCAGCGTTCATCCTCAAAAATCGAGGCCAGCTCGTTGCCGATCAAGTTGTTATTGGGCCGGACCAACAGTTGGCTGGCCACGGCATTGACCCGGTTGATCTTGTAGTTCGCATCTCCAATGATGACCCCGCAGCTCAAATCTTCCAACTCGGCGCTTACTTCGGCGCTGGATAGAGCCGCCGGCACCGGCGCAGCTTGTTGGGTGGCAGTGCGGGCGGTCTTTAAAGCGCGAGCCAGCTTGCGGGCGCGGTCATTCGCGGCAATTAACGCCTCTTTGGCATGGAGTGCCTCCACTGCTTCCTGCTCTAGCTGCTCGATCTTTTCCTTGAGAACCTGTTGTTCAGCCTCCATCTCCGCCAGACGGGTTTTCTGAGTTTCAGTCTCCGCGGAGAGAGCAGCCACTTGCTTATCTTTCTGCCCCGCTTTTTCAACCTCGACTTTAGCCCGTTCGATGGCCTTCTCCAACTTGGCCGCGCGCTCACGGGCTTGGCGCAGGGCTTCTTCATTGGTTTTCTCAGCCTTTTCGTATTCGTAGAGGCGCTGAGCAAAAAGGGCTACTTCTTCGCGGCTCTTTTTGAGTTCGGTTTCCATAGCTGCCCGGCGCTTACCCGATTCAAGTTCCTGGTTGCGCAGGGTCCAGGCAAGTTGTTGGGCTTTAGCCGACACGCTGGCATATTCTCTGGCATGCTTAATAGACACAGAAATTTGATCGGCCAGAGTTTTACAAAGTTGGGCTTCGGTGGCGGTGAAAACACGCTTGGAGTTGGCATTGCCCAGGATCAACACACCCAACGGCTCACTATTCTGCTGCAACAACGGCTGGATAATCAACGGGCCGACATCGTGCGCGCCCATCAAGGTAAAGAGGATGCGGATCTGGTTGTTATCCTGGTACTCGTCAATTTGAACCTGATACTTGCGTTTAAGGGCATGTTTGATCGCTTGCTGGTCGTTCAGAGGAAAAGTGACCGACTCGCCCCGGCCTTTGCGGCTCGGATTGTAGATCGAAACCAGGCGAAGCTGCGAGAGATCCTCAGAATTGTCTTCCGGCAAGGCGATAGCGGATTGATCGGCCGCAATCGCATCGGCCACGCTGCGGGTGGCCCCATCTAACAGGTGAGACAAGTCAAGTGAGGACGTAATTTCGCGGGTCGCCTCAAAGAGACTGATTAACCCTTTGATTTGATCCAGCGAGATTTGGCTTAAATTCTGAAATTCTTCGGTCCGCGCCCGCAGCGATTGAATCGCGCCCTGGTATACGGCGACGGCAAATACCGGATAGACAAACATTTCTACCAGACGGACCCAAATCGGGTTGTGCGGCAGCGGATACCTGGAGAGAAAGAAAAGATGCAGAACCAGGCCGGCAGCCAGTGCGCCAAAACTGGAGAGGGCATAAGCGCGTTCGTCGTCCAGTTTTGAGGCGCAGTTGATCGCCCCAAAAAGGGCCAGCAAAATCTGCCAGCCAACAAAGTAAAGCTCCCAGCCGGTGCGATTGAAATCAGTTCCTCGCCAGAACGAAGCCGCCAGAAAGAAAAAGATGAAGGCAAAGGTGGTATTGATCGCCAGCAGGACCGTGCCGCTGAACCCTTTTTCGCGCATAAACGGCGTAAAGCCCCAGACCAAAAACCCCAAGCTGGCTACGCCGACCGCTCGCTCAAAAGGAGGCAGCCAGAAGTTGGCAATCTCAGCCGAACTGCGTCCCATCAGCGCCAGCACAAAGAGCATCACCCGCAGCAAGGTTAAACTGCCAAAAACAACAGTCAGCCGGCGTGCTCTAAACGAGTCGCTGCGCTGCCACTGTCCCCAGGCAATCACCAGGGCTGCTTCGATGGCGAAAAAGGTGAACAGGTAGTAGGCTAAAGTTACTGCCGGACTGCCAAATGCATCAAGCAGAGAGTTAAGCACGGTGAGTATCCTGCTGAATTAGATCCGAATTTGGTTAAACAGAGAGTGCCACCTTTAATTATACCATGACTAAAAGGGATACGACAATAAGATTTCGAGACTATAATTTAAGAAGAATGGAGAATTGGAAGGCTGGAAGAATGGTCCACTTTCTCTCGTGCTCACGCTTCGCGTCAGTTTGGGAACGAGAGAAACGAGAGAAAATTTATGTGGAGGAGAATTTTGTTTTTAATCGCTGGTAGTTACGGGGGCGGGAGGGCCGTACAGGCGGCGATAAGCGGCTAAATTGACATAGATATTTCTGATATAAACTCTGGACTCACGATAAGGTATCCGCTCGACAAAAATATCCAGGTCATCCGAGGTTTTAATCCATTCTAACACATTGCCCGGCCCGGCATTATAGGCAGCCAGGGCGGCAAATTGATTGCCATCGAACATCCCCAACTGCTGGCTAATATACCAGGCTCCAAATTTAACACTGATGTAAGGCAGCCAGAGTTGATCCGGGTGATACTCCCGCTCAAAAGCGCTGCGCTCGGCCACATAATCCCCCGTGGCTGGCATAACCTGCATCAAGCCGCGCGCGCCGGCAATAGACTCCGCCGATTCCTCAAACAGGCTTTCCTGGCGCATAATCGCCAGCAGCAAAGCCGGGTCAACCTCGTGCTCTTCAGCTTCGCTAAAAATCAGGTTATCAAACAGGATGGGATAAAAGAGGCGTTGAATAAAAATCGGCGCATTTTCCGGATCGCCGGCGGGTGAAAGCACAATCAGGCGGGCGGCTGTCTCGATGCTCAACTTGCCCATACGCTGATCGCGAAAATAAAGGGAAAGCTGATACATGGCCAGGGGGTTGTCCCACCCATCGTCCTTAACCCTGGTAAACTCGGTCAGGCTCTCAGGTCGCAGCCCCAGGTACACTAGCACCTCGCCTCGTTGGAAGGCGGGGTCGCCTCTGATCTCATCACTGAGACTGGATAGATTTTGAGCATCTTCCAATCCCAGCCACTCGACCAGCCAGGCTTCAGCCTCAGCCTGTTCCTGCCTCAGCTCGGCCGGGGTTGGCAAAATGAGCGGAACGGTGTGAGGCTGCATCCCGGTCAGCAGATCGTGTGCCCGCAGGCTGTAGTAATCGAGCGAGTTTGCGGCGATGTGCTTCAGCACTGCCTCGGCCTCGTCATCCCGCCCTAACGCCAGGAGTGATTTGGCCTGCCAATAGCCGCCAAAATTGGCCAGATCGCTGCTGGAAAATTTATTGACTAAAGTGGACCAGGGCAAAACCGCCTTTTCATAATCACCCGCCTTAAAGGCGGCGTAGCCGGCCCAATAAAGGGCATCGTCGGCATAATCGTTGCTGGGATATTTGTCGGCCAGGTCACGCAGGTGGGTGTAAGCTTCGTCCAGTAAATCGCCGTCCAGGTCCAGGCGACCTGCCCGCCATAGCGCCTCCCCGGCCAGCGGATGGGTCGGATGTTCGGCGGCAAAGCTCCGAAAAGCAGCCTTAGCCTGGCTCACATTATCCTGACCGGCCAGGGCCTTGCCGATTTCAAGATGGGCCTTGCCCCAGTTGGGGTCGTTGGGATACTCGTCAATCAACCGTTGGAAGGTATTAATCGCCGCGTTGTAGCGTCCCCAGCCCTGGTACGAGAGACCCAGCAGCCACAACGCTTCAGCCGCCTTGGGCGGCCGTCCTCCTTCTTGTTTCCCCTCGTCGGCGGAAGGAGGTGGGGTGGCGGTGGAAGTTAGACGCGCCGTTGGGGTCAGGGGAGGAGATTCCGCGGCCACCGTATCCGTTGCCGGTTCAGGTGGATTCAGATACCGTTCAAAAACGAAAGCAGCCGGCTCGTAAGCGCCGGCGTAGTAATCAACCAGCCCGCGCTGAAAGTCGTCTACCGGCACGGCGGCATTGACCAGCTCGACCAGGGCCAGGTAACTGTCGTGGGCCTGGGGATAATTGTTGACCGCCTCCAGGTAACGGTCGTAGGCCGCCTGGGTGTCGCCGGCCGCCAGATGCGCTTCGGCTAGCAGGCGCAGAATCTTGGCCCGATACGCCTCAATTTTAGATACGCTCAAAATAGTCTCGTACTGGGCGATAGCTCCCGCCGGGTTATCTCGAATCAACTCGGCCTGGGCGATGCTTTCCCGCAGGTGAACTTTAAAGCTCAGATCAGTCGTCGCCTTGATGCCGGTTTCATAGGCCGTAATCGTGTCGGTGTAAGCCTGGCTGCGCAAGGCCGCATCGCCGATGCGTTCATAAATATAAACGTTGGCCGGATCGTCGGGGACGATGCTGCCGCGCAGAGCCACGACAGCTTCGTCAAGCTGTCCGGCCTGCTCATAGGCCAGCCCCAGATTAAACTGGGCGGCACGGGTCAGTTCATCGCTGGGATGTTGCTCAACAAACATTTTGAGGCTGGTCACAGCGGCAGAGGCATCGCCTAGTTGCAACTCGCTCCGGCCCCGCCAATGAAGGGCCAGTCGCCGCTCGTGGGCATCCGCGCCAGGGTCGGCCAGCAGGGCATCGAATTCAAAGCGGGCGGCTTCATAGTCGCCGCTGGCATAAGCCTGCTGCGCTTTCTCCAGGCGGTCGCTGGGAATAGGGGTGGCCGTTGGCGTAGGGGTGTTGGTTGGCGTGAAGGTAGGCGTAGGGGTATCCGTCGGTATGAAGGTGGCCGTGGATGTAGGCGTAGGGGTATGAGTCAAGGTAACGGTAGGCGTGGGGGTGTCAGTTTGCCAGGTAATGAAGGAAAAACGCCGCTCGGCATCAAGCTGGCAGCCAGCCAAACTAAAAATTGTCAGCCCCAGCATGGCTAAGGTTAACTGTCGCCACATAGGCAGGTATTATGCCATGAGACGGGTGAAGCGCAAAAGGCGTGAGACGTGAAGGGTGGGTTTGGATTTGAGGGTGGACTTTTGATGGTCTGGCTCATCGAACCGCTGAAGGCACTGATCGTATTTGAAATCGCTGAATGGTTGGCTTTTTCAGCGGCTTCATTGGTTTCAGTGTTTTGATTCGATCTTGCCCCAAATTTGAATCCACTCAAAACCGGAATGAATATTTGATAAAATATCTCCTTGAGATTATAATGCGCCCAACTTGTTGGGTTGTACCAACAAGTTAACCTCTCTTACGATGGGTAGGAACCTTTATGTCTCCGCACAATCCGCTCGATCACCGGAGTTACGTTCCGCTTTATTACCAACTGCGGGACAAACTGCGTCTCCTGATTGATGAAAATCTCGCTGCGGGCGACCAGATTCCCTCTGAAAACGAACTTGTCCAGCGTTATCATGTTAGCCGTAATACCGTCCGGCTGGCAGTTGAGTCTTTGATCAAAGAAGGTGTGGTCTACCGCATCCAGGGAAAGGGCACCTTTGTTTCCCCTGAACACATGCGTTATGACCTGCAAAGACTGGTCAGCTTTACCGAGGACATGCGCCGGCGTGGGCTAAAACCGGATACTCGCCTGTTGGGATTCACCCGGAAGCCGCCTCCCTTTCATGTCGCGAACCGCCTGGGTTTGCCCCCGGAAAGCGAGAGTTATGAGATCAGACGCTTGCGTCTGGCCGACGGCGAACCTATGGCTGTCAGCACGGCCTATATGCCCTGTGACCTTGTTCCCGAACTGACGGAAGGAGACCTGGTTTCCGGTTCTGTCTTTAAGACCATCGAGGGCAGGCTCCGCTTGAAGATTGGTTATGCGGATCGAATATTAAAAGCAGCCTGCGCCGATGACGACCAGGCGGAATTATTAAAGGTCGAGCCGGGTTTCCCGTTGATGCTCGTTGAAGGGGCAACTTACCTTGATAATGAGACGCCTATTGAGTATGTGATCATTTATTATCGCGCCGATCGTTACGATTTTGCCTACCGGGCGGTGCGCCCACCAAAATAGCCAACTTTGAAAGGAACCATTGATGAAAATCGAGCTTCGCCAAGTACCGGCCCCCACCTTTTCATTTCCCCAAGAGGATATTCCCTTGATTCCAAAGGCTGAATATGAGAGACGTTTGAAGACCCTGTATGAAACTGCCGGCTGCGATTGGGTGGCGGTCTATGGCGACCGCGAGCATTTTGCCAACCTGGCCTTCCTGGTTAACTATGACCCGCGCTTTGAGGAAGGGTTGTTGCTGCTGGGGCCGGGTGAAAGCCTCTATCTGCTGGTCGGCAATGAAGGGCTGGGCTATACCCCGATTGTGCCGGTGGCGGTCCAGGTGGTCTTGTGCCAGACCTTCAGCCTGCCCGGACAGCAGCGGGACACCGCTCCGCGGCTGTTGGATCTGCTCCAGGTAGCGGGCATCAAGGCAGGCGAACGCATCGGCGTGGTGGGTTGGAAATACCTCGAAGCTGACGAAACAGACGATACCGTAACTCCAGCCTTTGTTCCGGCCTTTTTGGTAGATACTCTGCGCCGACTGGCCGGTAGGGAAGGCGTTGTGCTGGACGTGACAGCGGCCATGCTTCACCCGGAAAAGGGTTTGCGGGCGCGGAATACGGCTGATCAGATTGCGGCCTTTGAGTGGGCGGCGCGCACCTGTTCGGCGGCTGTGTTCAACGTGCTGCGGTACGCGCGCCCGGGGCTGAGCGAAGGCGAGGCCATTAATCACATTAATTTTACCGGCGCTCCCTTTACGATGCACCCGATTATGGTCTCCGGTAAAGGCGAAGTTCTGGGATTGCGCAGCGCCGGGGCACGCCGCCTGGAATATGGCGATGCTGTCTCAACGGCTGTCGGTTATTGGGGCAGCCTGTGCTGTCGAGCCGGCATGCTGCTGGGCGAGGTGGACGATAATTTCTTCCAGAAAATTGTCGAACCCTACTACCGGGTAATTGCCACCTGGTACCGCAATATATCCATTGGCGCGAAGGGAGGAGACATTTTTAGAGCCGTATCTGAGGCTTTTGCCGGTTCCTCTCTGCGTTCTGCTCTCAACCCCGGGCATCTAACCTCCCTGGATGAATGGCTGCACAGCCCCATCCGGCCTGGCAGCAGCGAACAGATTGCCTCCGGCATGGTTTTCCAGGCCGACATTATCCCGACTCCGCTGCCAACCGGCTATCTATTGAATTGTGAGGACACCCTCGCCATCGGCGATGCCGCGCTGCGGGCCGACATCCAGGCCAAATTCCCGGCTGTGTGGCAGCGCATCGAGTCGCGCCGCCGCTTGATGAGGGAGGGTTTGGGTCTGCAATTGGCAGATGAGATTCTGCCGCTTTCGGACGGAGCCGCCTATTTACCACCATTCTGGTTGGCCCCTGACCTGGTTTGCTCCATAGCCCACTGGTAAAGGATGAGGTGATCATGCCGATTTCGTTAATTGTTCACAGCGGCGCAGGTGATGATATTCATGATGGGCTGGTCGAACCGTTCCGCCGGGGAGTCATCGAGGCGGCCAAAGCGGGCTGGGTTGTGCTGCAAAATGGTGGATCGGCCCTGGACGCCGTGGAGACGGCAGTGCGCGCGATGGAAGATAACCCCACCTTTGACGCCGGGCGCGGTTCTTTTCCCAACCAGGCCGGCGAGATCGAGATGGACGCCATCTTGATGGATGGAGCGACCCTCAATAACGGCGCGGTCGCCGCCATTCAGCGGGTAGCCCATCCTATCAGCGTGGCCCGCCTGGTGATGGAGCGAACGCCGCATACTCTCCTGGTCGGGGCCGGCGCGGAAGCATTTGCCCGCTCGATGGGAGTCCCGCTAGTCCCTACTGAGGCGCTGCTAGTGGAAAGAAATGATGCTCCGCCAGCCGCCGGCGGGGCAGGGTTATTCCTGCCGGTCCAGGATACGGTGGGGGCGTTGGCTCTGGATGTGCAGGGACATCTGGCCGCCGCTACCTCGACCGGCGGCATGCGCGATAAAATGCCGGGACGCGTCGGCGACAGCCCCCTCATCGGCTGCGGGGCCTATGCCGATGACAGCATCGGGGCGGCTTCAGCCACCGGGCGCGGGGAAGACATCATGAAAATTATTCTTTGCAAATCGGCCTGTGACGCGATGGCCGGCGGGTTAGTCCCCCAACAGGCGGCTGAGTCTATCATCCAATATCTGGCCCGACGGGTTAATGGTCGAGGTGGAATTATTCTGATGAATCCGAAGGGTGAAGTCGGTTGTGCCTACAACACGCTGCGGATGGGACGGGCTTGGGTTAACCCGAATGGAGAGATGGTTGCTTTTGTTTAGGAGCGAAATCGTTGGGGGAAAGGAGGTGCTTCTACCAGAAATTGCGCCAATATCATTCTAACCATTGAACAGCCGAATTAAATTTAACAATGTGTGAGGAGAAAAACCTATGACGTACAGAATAATAATGACCACGCTTTTGGTAGCTTTGTTGGTAGTAGCCTACACCACCACCACTCCGGTCTCAGCGACAACGCAAGCGCCGGCAGTTCAAGCCGAGCTTCCTGCCCTGCAAACCACCCCGGTAGCTACCGGTTTTGGCGACATTCTCAAAGCGGTGCAGGAACGGGGTAATGTTAAATGTGGGGTGAACACGGCCAACCCCGGCTTTTCCTTCCTGGACCCAAGCGGTAAGTGGTCCGGTTTGGATACCGAATTGTGCGCGGCAATTGCCATCGCTATTTTCAATGACCCCACCAAAGTGGAATTCACCCCAACCACGGGCGAAACCCGCTTTACCATGCTGCAAAATGGTGATATTGACGTCTTGATCCGCTCAACGACCCATACCTTCACCCGGGATATCGAACTGGGCCTGAATTTCACCGACCCCTATTTCTACGATGGCCAGGGCATCATGGTCACCGCGGAAAGCGGGATCACCCAATTGGAAGACCTGGACGGGGGGTCTATCTGCATGGGCCGGGGCGCAACCACCGAACTGAACATCGCCGATGCGATGAAGGCCGTAGGGGCGACCTATACCCCGGTCCTGTATGAAGATCCGAACGACGTCATCGCCACCTACGAGCAGGGCCGCTGCGACGCCATGAGCAACGACAAATCCGGCTTGATGGCCCAACGCTCCATCGCCCAGAACCCCGACGATCACGTGATCCTGGACATCACCCTCTCCAAAGAACCGCTGGCCGCTGTCGTCCGCCACGGCGACGACCAGTGGCGCGACCTGGTCCAGTGGGTGATCTATGTCACCTGGATTGCCGAAGAGAAGGGGATTACCCAGGCGAATGTTGACGAGATTAAAGCTTCAAGCGAGGACGCGGAAGTTCGCCGCCTGCTGGGCCTGGAAGAGGAGATGGGCAAAAAGATGGGCCTGTCTAACGATTATGCCTACAACATCATCAAGGGCGTCGGCAACTTTGGCGAGATTTACGACCGCAACCTAGGCCCCGATACCCCGACCTACATCCCGCGCGCCAATAATAACTTGTGGACCAACGGCGGCCTGTTATACGCTCCGCCGTACCGCTAAGATGTTTATAGTTTAAGAACCGTCGTTTTTAGACCCTAAAGGTCTTCAAGACCTTTAGGGTCTGGCGCGGCATCTTTCGATACGGCCTTCGGCCTGCTCACGATGCCATAATTCGCTGGTTCATCGCATCCTGAGTAGCGCGAAGCGCGTATCGAAGGATGGCTACTATCTTATGAGAGTAAACCCTTGTAGAACTGGATATTTGCTATGGCCGAACAGACCTTAACCTCGGAGATGCTGCCTCCTCCTCCCCCACCCAGGAGCGCCTGGTGGCGTGACGAGCGTTTCCTGCAGTTTCTGGCCCAGGCTGTTTTTGTAATAATTGTGGCAGGTATCGGTTATTTTCTGTTTCAAAACATGGTGCAGTCACTGGCGAAACAAGGCATGGTCCTGGGGTATGGATTTTTAGAATCACCCACCGGCTTTGATATCAGCACCAGCCTGATTGAGCATGCCCGCGAAAGCTCCAATCTCCGCTCAATTATGGTGGGAGTGATCAATACTATTGTCGCTTCTCTGTTGGGTATTGTCCTGGCTACTATCCTGGGAGTCCTGGTGGGTATCGCCAGCCTTTCGCGTAATTATTTGGTCAACCGCTTCGCCTGGAGTTACATCGAAATTTTTCGTAATATCCCACTGCTGCTGGTCATTTTCTTCACCTATACCCTGGTCATCTTTAACCTGCCGGCGGTGAGAAAATCGTTTCACCTGCCGGGGGAAATCTTCTTAAGTAATCGCGGTTTGTACGTGCCCAAACCCTTGGCCACGGCGACCACTGGGCTGTACCTGCTCATTGGCGTGGTTATCCTGGTCGGGGTCTTCATCCTGGCGGTGAAGTTTGGCAGACGCCGCAAGCTGGATTACTTCCAGATGAGCTTGGTCGCGCTGGGTATCTGGCTGCTTGGGCTATTGGCGATCTGGTTTGTTTTGCCGGAAGCGCCCTTTCAGTTCGAACTGCCGAGGTTAAAAGGTCTGAATTATGTAGGCGGCGCCGAATTTACCCCGGAATTTGTGGCCATTGTACTGGGCTTGGTCCTGGGCAGCGCGCCTTTTATTGCCGATACCGTCCGGGCTGGTATCCAGAGTGTTTCCAAGGGGCAGGTGGATGCGGCCAGAGCGTTAGGTATGAGCGGCTACCTGACCATGCGCCTGATTATTTTTCCCCAGGCGCTGCGGGTGATCATCCCCCCGATGACCAGCAATTACCTGAGCATGACCAAGAATTCGACCCTGGCTGCGGCTGTCGGCTACCCCGAGCTGCTGCATGTATCCAGTTCGATCACCAGCCAGACCGGCCGGGCGGTCGAGATGATGTCAATTTTGATGGCCATTTACCTGACGCTGAGCCTGCTGACCAGCCTGGTGATGAACTGGTACAACAAGCGGGTTCAACTTGTGGAGCGTTAAACATGACCACCCAGAACAATGTTCTCCCGCCCCCCACCGAACGTTACACTACCCTCGGCTGGCTGAAGAAAAACCTGTTCCCTGACTGGATTAGCAGTCTGGTCACCCTGGTCATGCTGGCGATCATCGTACTGCTGGTCCGGGCGATAGTGAGTTGGGTGATGACCGAAGCAGATTGGGAAGTCATTGCGGTCAATCTGCGCGTCTTGATGACCGGACAGTACCCGGTGGACTCTCTATGGCGCGTCTTCCTCTGCCTGGATATTCTGGGCCTGCTGATCGGCCTGACCTGGGGAACGTGGATGCATCGCAATACCAGGGAGACAGTGATCGCCTTTGTCGTTCCTTTCCTGCTGGTCTTTCTGCCGGCCGAGGACACCACCCGCCTTGGATTCACTCTGATGGCCGTGGTCAGCCTGGTTGGCCTGGGCATCGGGCTGAAATGGGGTCGGGCTAATTCCCGCCTTTTCCGGCGTGTCCTGATGATTGGTTGGTTATTATACTTGCCTCTAGCCCTCTTACTGATTAGCGGTTGGGCCAAAGACGGCGGCCCGATGATCTTGATCCCCACCAACCTGTGGGGTGGGTTGATGTTGACCTTTTTACTGGCCGGGGTTGGCCTGGTTTTGTCTTTCCCATTGGGTATCCTCCTGGCCCTGGGTCGCCAATCCAGCTACCCGATCATTCGCGGCTTCTGTATCGCTTATATCGAACTGGTGCGGGCGGTCCCTCTGATCACCGTCCTCTTTATGGCGCAGACCATGCTGCCCTTACTACTGCCCGAAAGAGCGGTGCCGGACCGGGTTCTGCGGGCGATGACCGCATTTACCTTGTTTACGGCCGCTTATATGGCCGAAAATGTGCGCGGCGGCTTGCAGGGAGTCAGTAAAGGCCAATATGAGGCCGCTAAAGCGGTCGGCTTAAATCCTTTCCTGACGATGTATCTGGTCATCTTGCCGCAGGCGTTACGGGCGATTATCCCCATCTTGACTTATTCAGCCATCGGCGGCTTTCGCGATACCTCGCTGGTCATCATCGTCGGCCTGTTGGATTTCCTGGGCATCGCCAAATCGGTCCTGGCCCAGCCGTCTTACATTGGCCGGCACGTCGAGATGTACGTCTTTCTGGCGGCAGTCTATTGGATTTTCAGTTTTCTAATGTCGTATATCGGCAAGCGGATTGAAGCTGCCGCCGGGGTTTCAAGCTCATAGGCGGTTCTGTAGGACAAGTTGCCAACTTGTCCTACGTTACCACATTTTGGGACGCACCTGTATGGGGAGATCATCATGAACGAAAACGGCGCTGAACAACCCATCATCATCTGCCGGGATGTCCACAAGTGGTACGGCCAATACCATGCCCTGCGCGGGATCAATATGGACGTTTACAAGGGAGAAGTCGGCGTTATCTTCGGCCCGTCCGGCTCAGGTAAGTCAACCTTTATTCGCACCCTGAACCGGCTGGAGGAGCACCAGCGCGGCCGGATCATTGTGGACGGCATCGAGCTGACCCACGATGTGCGCAACATCGAGCAGGTGCGCATGGAGACCGGCATGGTTTTCCAATCGTTCAACCTGTTTCCCCACCTGACCGTGCTCGATAACATCACCCTGGCCCCGCTGTGGGTGCGCAAATGGGACCGGGAAAAGGCGGAAGAGGTCGCGATGCAGTTGCTGGAGCGGGTGGGTATTCCGGAACAGGCCAAGAAGTACCCCGGCCAATTATCAGGCGGCCAGCAGCAGCGGGTGGCGATTGCCCGCGCCCTGGCCATGCAGCCAAAGGTCATGCTCTTCGACGAGCCGACCTCGGCGCTTGACCCGGAAATGATTAAAGAAGTCCTCGACGTGATGATCGAGCTGGCCCGGAGCGGCATGACCATGCTCGTCGTCACCCACGAAATGGGCTTTGCCAAAGCTGTCGCCGGCCGCATGTACTTTTTTGACCAGGGCCAGATCGTCGAAGCCGGCACGCCGGCCTCCATCTTCAGTCAGCCCAAAGAGGAACGGACCAAGGAGTTTTTGTCCCAGGTGTTGGAGCATTAAAGCTATAACGCCGCGCGCAGCTCCTCGGCCAGCTCCCGCACCTTCTCCGGCGACTGGGCGGCGCGTTTGACCAGGGCGCTGCCGACGATAACGCCATCGGCCAGTTGGCCCACGGCGCGCGCCTGCTCGCTGGTGGCAATGCCAAAACCGACCGCCAGCGGGGTGCTGGTTTGCGCCCGCACCCGGGCCACAAATTCGGCCAGGTCCGGCGGCAGTTCGTTGCGCGCGCCGGTCACGCCGGTCAGCGAAACCAGGTAAATGAAGCCCTGCGACTTTTCCGCCGCCAGCTTAATCCGCTCCGGTGTGCTGGTCGGAGCCAGCAGGTAAACCAGGGCCAGGCCGTGGTCATTACAAGCGCTCTCCAATTCCTCTGCCTCTTCGGGAGGTAAATCCGGCACGATCAGGCCGTCCACCCCCACCGCAGCCGCATCGGCCACAAATTTTTCGAGGCCATAGGCCAGGATCGGGTTGATGTAGCCCATCAACAGCGCCGGGGTCTCGATCCCCTGCTGGCGCAACTCGCGCACTTGAGCCAGGCAGTCTTTGACGGTGGTCCCGTTTTCCAGCGATTTCTGGGTGGCTACCTGAATGGTCGGGCCATCGGCCAGAGGGTCAGAGAAGGGTACCCCCAGTTCTAACAGATCAGCCCCGGCCTCGACCAGGGTTTTAATCGTTGCCAACCCGCCCGCCCGGTCAGGATAACCCAACACGGAGTAAGGCATAAAGGCCGGCCGATCTTTTTTGAAGGCGTTTTTGATACGTTCGATACCGTTCATCTTATTCTCTTTATTTTCGTAATCCCAATCTTTCCTGGGCCACATGCAGCCGGTGTTCGGCCAGGGGCCGGACTCGATCCGCGCCTTCTTGGAGAATCTGCTCGATGGTGACCGGGTCTTTGGCCATCTGGTGATACTGAGCCTGGACCGGCTCTAAAGTGGCGATGACCACCTCGGCCACCTGCTTTTTGAGGTTGCCGTAGCCCTTGCCCTCAAATTCGGCCAGAATCTCTACTTCGCTCTTGTGGGTAATCGCCTGGTAGATATTGAGCAGGTTGTAGACGCCGGGCTGATTTTCCTGATCAAAAGCAATTCGGTTAAGCGAGTCGGTGGTGGCCCGCATGATGGACTTGCGCAGCACATCGGGCGGGTCGAGCAGGCGCAGGGCATGGCCCTGGGTGGTGCTGCTCTTGCTCATCTTGGCCGTTGGGTCGTCCAGCCCCTTGACCCGCGCCCCGGCTTTAGGGATAAGCACCTCGGGCACGACAAAGGTTTCGCCGTAGAGATTATTGAAGCGGATCGCAATGTCGCGGGTGAGTTCGACGTGCTGCTTCTGATCTTCGCCCACCGGCACGTAGTGGCTGTCGTAAAGAATGATGTCGGCGGCCATCAGCACCGGGTAATCAATTAAGCCCGTGCTGACGCTCTCCTGCTTGGCGGCTTTATCTTTGTACTGGGTCATTCGCTCCAGCCAGCCGAGGGGGGTGACGCAGTTAAGCAGCCAGGTCAGCTCGGAGTGGGCCGGGATGTGGCTCTGAACAAAGATGGCGCAGTGTTCCAGGGAGATACCGCAGGCCAGGTAGAGCATGGCCACCTCCCGCGTTTTTGGGTACAATTCCGCCGGGTCTTGCGGCACAGTCAGCGCGTGCAGGTCAACAATACAGAAGACATTGTGGTATTTGTGCTGCTCCGCCACCCAGTTCTTGATCGCCCCCAGGTAATTTCCAATATGCAAATTCCCCGAAGGCTGGATGCCGGAGAAGACGCGTTTTTTATCGGATTGAGCATTGTTCATAAAAGACTCCTCAGAATGAATGATACGTGATGCGTGATGTGTGACACTTGGAAATCTTATGCATCACGCATCACGTTTTACGTTTTACGCATTATGTTTTCCTAACTCCCTCATAATGGTATCCAGATCTTTATCCCCGCGCCCCGACAGGTTGACGATGATGATGCTGTTTTTGGACATGGTCGGGGCGCGTTTGATCACTTCGGCGATGGCGTGGGCCGACTCCAGGGCCGGAATGATGCCTTCCATTTCGCTGAGAACTTTGACCGCAGCGAGGGCTTCGGCGTCGGTGGCGTAAGTATAACCCGCCCGTTCCTGATCGCGCAACCAGGCATGCTCCGGCCCAACCGAAGGATAATCCAGCCCGGCGCTGATCGAATGGGTTTCGGCAATTTGCCCATCGGGCGTTTGCAGCACAAAGGATTTGGTACCATGCAATACGCCCAAGCGCGCCTCAACAAGAGAACGACCCCCTCCCCCTGTCAGGGGGAGGGGAGTCTCTTTTCCCCCCTCTCCCCATTGGGGAGAGGAGCCGGGGGTGAGGGGCGGCGTAGCAAACCTGGCCGCGTGCTTCCCGGTCTCGATGCCGCTGCCCCCCGCTTCGACCCCCAGCATATCCACCGCTTTATCTTCCAAAAAAGGATGAAACAGGCCCATGGCATTTGACCCGCCCCCGACACAGGCCAGCAACAAATCGGGCAAACGACCTTCGGCCTCCAAAATTTGAGCGCGGGCTTCCTGCCCAATTACGCTCTGGAAATCACGGACCATTGTCGGATAGGGGTGTGGTCCCAGCACCGAGCCGAGCAGGTAATGGGTCGTCCGCACATTGGTCACCCAATCGCGGATAGCCTCGTTGATGGCGTCCTTCAAGGTGCGGCTGCCGCTGCTGACCGGCCGCACTTCCGTCCCCGTCAAGCGCATGCGAAAGACATTGGGCTGCTGGCGGGCCATATCCACCTCGCCCATGTAAACAATACACTCCAGCCCCAGCAGGGCGCAAGCCGTCGCACTGCCGACGCCATGCTGCCCGGCCCCGGTTTCGGCCACGATGCGCCGCTTGCCCATGCGCTTGGCCAGCAGGGCCTGACCCAAAGCATTGTTGATTTTGTGCGCCCCGGTGTGGGTCAAATCCTCGCGCTTGAGGTAAATTTTGGCCCCCCCCAAATGCGCTGTCAGCCGCCCGGCATAGGTCAGCGGTGTTGGCCGGCCGACGTAGGTTTTAAGTAAATGTTGAAATTCGGCCTGGAACTCCGGATCATTTTTAGCCGCTTCATACGCAGTTTCCAGTTCGGCCAGGGCCGGCATCAGCGTTTCTGGCACAAACTGCCCGCCGTAGGGACCGAATTTTCCTTTGGATGATGTGTTCATTAAAACTCCCTAAATATCATAATGGTAGATAGTCTTGTGGGTTAGCTCGGTTATCCGGCTTCAATCAATCTCGCCGCCGAAAACGCATAATGATAATAACCACCAGGGCCACAGCCACAGCCAGCATAATCCCGGCCAATGTCTGCCTTTGCCGCAGGAGGGATGGGCCTGGTGGAAAGGGGTCTGCCCCGCGTTCAAAGGCTTCGGCCCGCCAGCCTACTCGCTTGATCATGCCCGAAAAGATCAGCCGGTGCATAGGATAAAGTAGGTACCAGTAGAGTTGACCAAATAACCCCTTGGGTGCAAAGAAAGCAGTCTGCACCAGCACCGTGCCATCATTGGCCTGAGATTCGGCCTCAAATTGAAGCCAAGCCAGGCCGGGAACCTTCATCTCGGCACGTAACCGCAGCAGGTGATCCGGTTCAATAGCTTCCACCCGCCAAAAGTCGAGTGCATCCCCTACCCGCACTTCATCGGGGTTCCGTCGCCCCCGGCGTAAGCCTACCCCGCCGACCAAACGGTCTAACAAACCCCGCAGTTGCCAGGCCCAGTTGGCATAAAGCCAGCCCCGTTTGCCTCCTAGCCCACTGAAAATTCGGAAAACCGCTTCTGCGGGGGCGGCTACTATTTGTTGTCGTCGTTCGATAATCAGGCCCTGCGTTTGGGTCAAAATCACCGGGGTTAAGTCCCCCTGACTCGTGACCAGGGCGTCGCTCCACACGGTCTCTATATGGCCCCGTTCCAGCTGATCCAGCGCCTGGCTAACGGCTGTCTCATAATCAACCGGCTGAATCTGGGCAAAAATGTGGCGAGCTTTATCATCTCGCACCACAACTTCGTTACGCAGGCCCTCGATCAAGGGGCGGGCAATGACCGCCGGAACGGGTGTCATCCAGTGGACCCAGTAAGACGACAGGCGCGGCGTTAGCACCGGTACCGCGATCAGCCAGCGGCGCAGTCCCCGCACCTGGGCGTAGCCCAACATCATCTCAGCATAAGTCATCACCTCCGGTCCACCAATCTCGATCACCTGACCGGCGCTCTCCGGCGTTTCCAGAGTGGCCACCAGGTAATCCAAAAGGTTGCGGACACTAATGGGTTGAGTGCGGGTAAAGACCCAGCGCGGGCAGATCATTACCGGCAGGCGCTCGGTTAGATTGCGGATCATTTCAAAAGAAATACTCCCGGCACCGACGATAATAGCAGCGCGAAATTCAGTAACCGGCACGCCGGCCTCGCACAACACCGTGCCGGTCTCTTGGCGCGAGCGCAAATGTTGGGACAGGTCGGCGGCCGAGTCGCCCAGTCCCCCCAGGTAGATTAGCCGCTTAATCCCGGTGGCATGGGCAGCCCTGGCAAAGTTGCGGGCGGCCATTAAATCGCGTTGATGAAAGTTGGCGCTGTCGCTCATGCTGTGGATCAGGTAATAGGCGGCTTCGATTCCAGCCATGGCCGTAGGTAAGGAGTCCGGGTTTAAGACGTCACCAACAACTACTTCGATCTGGTCAGACCAGGGCCGGCCCTGTAAGCGGTTGGGGTCACGTACCAGGGCACGCACCGAGTAGCCTGCTTCTAACAGGCGCGGGATGAGCCGCCCACCGACGTAGCCCGTGGCTCCAGTTACAAGGACTTTGTTAAAATAGTTTGCCATCTTTCTGATATTCCTTTGCTGAAGGCTGCGCGGGTGAAGAGTTTACCTTCACCTGTTCACACTAAACTTCTGACTGCCGCCACAAACGCTCGCACCTTGTTGTGGTCTTTGCGACCTTTTTCTTGCTCCACCCCGCTACTTACATCAACACCCCACGGTTGGACTTCCTGCACCGCCTCGGCCACATTCTCCGGGGTCAGACTCCCAGCCAGCATGATCGGATAACGCCAGGCGATATGGGCCGCCATGCGCCAATCGGCGACGTGGCCGGTGCCGCCGTAGAGGTGAGGATGGTAGGCATCGAGGAGGAAGGTGGGAAGGTGGGAAGATTGGAAGATTGGAAGATTGGAAGGGGAGTATTTTTGAATAAGCACTTCGGCTTCCTCTAGTGATTCAGGTCGCAACGCTTTGAAAGCGCGGCCCTGAAAATGGGCGACAAATTCCGGCGATTCCTCCCCATGCAACTGGGCCGCATCGAGCTTGCAGAAGTCAAGGATGTGAGCAACAGCTTCAAGGGGAGAGTTAACAAAGACGCCGACGAAAAGAGGAGAGACGTATTGCGTATTGCGTGTTGCGTCATACTCCCCATTCAGTTTCCAGTCCCCAGCCCCTGATACCTGACCTCTATCCCTGGCGACCTGCAACCTGCAACCTGCCACGATCTCCCGCACCACCTCCGGCCTGATATAGCGGGGACTCGGCTTGTAAAAGATAAAGCCTAGCAAATCTGCCCCTGCTTCGACCGCCACGAGAGCATCCTCTAAATTGGTGATTCCACAAATTTTAACTTTAACCATGACTCATTTCCTCGCTACCTCTCCCAACCCCTGCTCCTCAAAAGCTGTCATATCAACTCCTTACGCATCACGCATCACGTTTCAGTATACTAAACTATTGTCCTATTGAACAAATGCCCCGACTCGCGGCATTAATATTCTTAACATCCTTAAGAATCTATCCCCTCAAACTGGATTTCTACTTTTTTGTGTTAAAATAGTACCCAGGGACTAGCCATTAGTCTTGGGGGAGACCGATTGTGACCATCGCTGAACAACTACATACGTTAAGTATTTACGCGCCGCCGCCAGTTACCCGCTTAATCCTCCAAAACCCCCACCGCAAACTCGGCGGTACCTGGCAGCGTTTCCACGCGGCGACCGCTTTTGCCGACATCTCCGGCTTTACCCACCTGGCCGAGGTGCTGGCCTCTGCTGGCGTGCGCGGGGCCGAGGAACTGACCACCATCCTCAACCAGGTATTTGAGGCGCTCATTACTACTGTCGAGTCTCATGGCGGCCAGGTGGTCAAATTTGGCGGCGATGCCCTGAGCCTGGTCTGGCCGTGCGAAAAGGATCGGCTGGCTGAAGCAGTGGGTCAGGCGGCGCGGGCCGCTTTTGCCATGCAGGCGGCGATGAGCCGCTTTGCCACCCTTTCCACCCGTCACAGCGCTGTCGAGTTGAAAATGAAGATCGGTCTCAGCGCCGGCCAAGTGCTGGAAATGCACGCCGGCGGCGAATTTGGCCGCTGGGAGTACGTCCTGGCCGGCGCGCCGATGGCCTCGATGAGCCACGCCGAAAATCATGCCCAGGCCGGTCAAATTGTGGCCGATGCCGCTGCCTGGCGGCTCCTGGCCGAACAGTCGGCCCAGGCCGACGAGCTTACCCCTGGCTTCTATCTGCTCACTCACCCCGGTCGTGAACAGCCGCCCACGCCGCTTGCTGCCCCCGACTGGCTCACCCTCGACGGCACTGCGGTGACCCATGTGGCGGCTGTTCTGCGCAGCTATATCCCCGGCGCTATTTCCAGCAGCCTGGAAACCGGCTACAAAGGGATGCTGGCCGAACTCAAACCCATGACCGTCTGTTTTGTCGGCTTTGATGGCGTTGACTTTGACCACGACCCCGAAGCCGGCCTGCGCCTGATCAATTTTATGCGCGACGCCCAAAAAATGATCTATCATTACGAAGGCAGCGTCAACAAGCTGGCCGTCGGCGATAAAGGCAACGTGCTGCTGGTTCTCTTCGGTGCGCCGCCCTTTTTTCACGAAGACGACGAGGTGCGGGCCGTCGCCTGCGCCCTGGCCCTGGTCAAAGTTGCCGCCCGCCATCGCCTGGAGGCGAGCATCGGCCTGGCGGCCGGGCCGCTCTTTGCCGGGCCGCTGGGCGCACCACAGCGCCGCGAGTACACCGTCATCGGCGATACGGTCAACCTGGCCGCTCGGCTGATGCAGAAGGCTGGCCCCGGCCAGGTCTGGGTAGACCGCTCGGTGCAAAGCCAGGCTCGCCGTTTTTTTGAGTACCAGGATTTGGGCGAAATCCAGGTCAAGGGCAAAACCGAGCCGCGTGGCGTTTACCTGGCCCTGCACGAAAAAGAGCAGGATCAGGAAGAATTGGTCCTCAGCTACCTCCAGAGCAGCCAGGAATTGACCGGCCGGGACAGAGAGCTAACCATTATTGACTCCCTGGCCGACCAGGTCTGGCGCAGCGCCGGCCAGGTCTTGCTCCTCAGCGGTGAAGCGGGTGTGGGCAAAAGCCGCCTGGCCGCCGAACTCGTCCGCCGCTGGACGGAGCGAGGCGGCGCCTCTTACGGCGGCGATTGTGTCAGCTACGGTCAAAAAACGCCTTACCTGCCCTGGCGCGGCATCCTTTCGACCCTGGCCGGCCTCTCGCCGCGCCTGCCGGTGCCGGAGCGCCTGGCCCGCCTGGAACGCCTGCTACATCGCCTGCCCATTCCCGCCACCGCCGCCGGCGCGGGTGAGCTTTACTGGCTGGACCGCCTGCCCCTGCTGGCCGACCTTCTCGGCCTGGAAGCGCCTGAGACCAGCCTGAGCCGCAGCTTAAGCGATGATTTGCGCCGTGATAACATTTTCGCTGCTATCCGGGCCATTGTCCTGGCCGAGGCTCGCCTGCGCCCCACGCTCATCCTGCTCGAAGATACCCACTGGAGCGACGAACTGTCGCTGGAACTGGCGGTCAACCTGGCCCAAGAGCTGGGCAGCCATCCCTTATGGCTGGTGCTGGCGCATCGCCCGCTGGGCAACCCCGTCCCCTTGGCCTACCAACGGCTGCTGAGTTTACCCTATACGAGCCTGCTCCCGGTTGAAGAGTTGGAGCCGGAAGCCGGGGTTGAACTGGCTCAAGCCAAGTTAGGGGTCAAAAGTCTGCCGCCGGCCCTGGCCGAGCTGATCAGCCGCAAGGGGCAGGGCAACCCGCTTTTCATCGAGGAACTGGTCAACTCGCTGCTCAGCCTGGACACCCTCAAGATTGAAAACGGCGAGTGCCACATCACCGGCGACCTGGACAGGCTGGAACTGCCCGACACCGTGCAGAAGGTCGTCCTGGCCCGGATTGACCGGCTGCCGGAGGCCGAAAAAATCACCCTGAAAGTTGCCGCAGCGATTGGCCGGACGTTCCAGCGCGACCTGCTAGAAGCGGTCCACCCCTGGGTTACGGCCAGCACCACCCTCAACGAGCATTTGGACCGCCTGCAGGCCGAAGATTTCACCCGCCAGGAGGCCAAAGAAAGCAACCTCGACTTTCTGTTCAAGCACGTCATCACCCAGGAAGTGGCCTACGAAACGATGCTCTACTCGCAGCGGCGCGACCTGCACGCCACCATTGGCGCTGTCCTGGAGAGTCGCTATGCTCACAATGAAGGCGAGATTATTGACCTGCTGGCCTACCACTATGCCCGCAGCAACCGGCCCGACCAGGCTCTAAAATATCTGCGCCTGGCCGGCCAAAAGGCGCTGGACGGCTACGCCAACGAGGCTGCCATCGCCTACTTTAGCGACGCCCTGGCCGTGGCCGGGGAGCTAGAACTTGTTAAAGTACAGTACGACCTGCTAGCCGGTCGAGAACAGGCTTACAGTCGCCTCGGCAACCGGGTAGCGCAGGTTGAGGACCTGACTCGCATGAAACAACTGGCCCTGACCGAGGGCAATTTGGCCCAGCAGTTGGAGACCGGCAACCGGCGCCTGCTCCTGGCGGCCAACCTGGGCGACTATCATGAGGCGATCCGGATTGCCCAGAAAACGCTGGCTCTGGCCCAGCAGCCCGGACATCAGGTCTGGGCCGCCCGGACGCTGGTCAACCTGGGCATTGCCGAATGGCGCCAGGGCCGGTACGATAAGGCGCGAGCAGCCTTCCAACAAGCCCTGGAAATTGACGGGGCGGCCGCCGACGACCAGCTCAAGGCGACCAGTCTCAATTACCTGGGCCTGATCCACACCCAGATGTCTGATTACGAACAAGCCCGCCAGGATTACCAGCAAGCCCTGGACCTGTATCGGGCTATCGGCGATCGCGGCGGCGAGGCCGGCTGCGCCAACAACCTGGGGCTGCTCGAAGCCAGCCTGGGCCGTTACGAGCAAGCGCAGCACTACTATGCCCAGGCGCTCTCGACCAGCCAGACCATCGGCGACCGCCTGCGCGAAGGTATCAGCCTGAACACCCTTGGCCAGGTCCAGACCATCCTGGGTGATTATCGCCTGGCCCAGGACAATTTGGAGCATTCACTCAGCCTGCGCAACTCCATCGGTGACCGGCGCGGGGCGGCCTTTTGCCTGCACGATTTGGGCCATCTTTACCTTGCTCGCGGTCAGGCTGACGAGGCGGTGCGTCACTTCCACGCTGCCTGCGACCTGCGCAAAGAGTTGGGCGAAACCGGCAATTATGTCGCCAGTCTCGCCGCCAAAGGTCAGGCCAGCCTTGCCGCCGGTGATTTGGTACTGGCCTATCAATGCCTGCGTGAGGCGCTCGACTCGCTGCAAAACGGCTCTGGCAGTGGCGAGTACCCACCCCAAGCTATCTGGTGGATTTACGCACAGGTTTGCCGTGCTCGCGGCGATGAGGCCGAAGGCCGCCAGGCGTTGCAGCAAGCCTACACGCTCATCACCGCCAAAGCCGACCTGATCCGGCATCCCGAAATCCGGCGCAGTTACCTGGAAAATGTGCACATCAATGCTGCCGTTCTAACCGAGATGGCCCAGGTTAGTAGTGAATAGTGAATTGCCAATGGTGAATTGTGAAGTAAAACTTTTTCGTTCACAATTCACCATTCATCATTCACAATTCATAATTAGCCAGTTCCCTCACCTTCTTCGCCACATCCTTGGCTTTGACCAGGGCCTCGCCGACCAGGATGGCATCAATCCCCTCTTTCGCCAGGCGAGCCACATCTGCGGCGGTGTGGATGCCGCTTTCAGCCACAAAGCATGTACCAGCGGGAATGTACTGGCGCAGTTGAATGCAGGTGTCTAAATTCACCGAAAAGTCCCGCAAATCCCGGTTGTTCACCCCAATAAGGCGAGGCTGCAAGGGCAGGACGCGCTCCAACTCGGCCCGGTCGTGAACTTCAATCAGGGCGGTCATCCCTAACTCGCGGGTCAGGGCCAGCAGATCCGCCATCTCCTTGTCCTTAAGCACGGCGGCGATGAGCAGCAAGGCATCGGCTCCGGCGGCGCGGGCTTCATAGACCTGGTAGGGATGGAAGATGAAGTCTTTACGGAGGAGGGGAGTAGGGAGTAGGGAGTAAGGAGTAAGGGAAGAGGAGGACAGCTTTTGTAAGTGGTTTCGGATTTGGGTAAGATATTCTAATTTGCCCTGGAAATACTTCGTATCGGTCAGCACCGAGATGGCGGACGCGCCGTTGGCGGTGTAAGCTTGAGCCAGCTCAATCGGGTCGAAGTTGTGCCGGAGCAGCCCCTTGCTGGGTGAGGCTTTTTTAACCTCGGCAATCAGGGCGACCCGGCCAGCGGCTCGCAGGGCAGCTACAAAGTCTCTCGGCTTGGGGGCCAGGGCCGCCTCGGCTCGCACCACAGCCGGTTCGCGAGCCTGCATCTGCTTGGGCAGTTCCTCAATGCGTTTGTATTTGATAATATCGTCAAGAATCGTCATCTTCGCTCCAAGTCAATTGATAGGCCGGGATTAGGGGATTTGGAGATTTTTTAGTTTCCTTTTTCTGGTTCAGCCACGACTTTCAAGACGGCGAACTTGGACGCTGGTATCACCGAAATTGACCAATAGAGCAACAGGTAATCGAGCGACATTTCGTTCTGAAATTGTTTGGGCCACATGCACATCAAGAAGTTTGCCAGTTACTGCTTTTAACTCAATCAAAACCGTATTCTCTACAATCAGATCAACACGATGTAGCCCTAACTGTTTACCTTTATACTCCACTATAAAATCTTGCTCTCGTTGAACAGCGAGTCCACGCAACTCTAATTCATGCATCAAAGCGTCTCGGTAGAATCGTTCTTCCAGGCCCGGACCCAAAACTTTATGCACTTCATAACAGGCAGCAATAATCTGTTGGGTCAATTCAACGTGTTTTTCCAATCCCTTTAACATACTTCTGACCCTTTAAGAATCCCCTACTCCCCAAATCCCGGCTAATTTTTTATTAGCCTCCAATCTTCTGAGTAAACTCGACAAACCTCTCCAACACAGTCAGGGCCGCGCCGCTGTCGAGACTTTCGTTGGCCTGTTTGATCCCGGCAGGGAGATCATCAGCCCGGCCGGCGGCGACGAGGGCAGCGGCAGCGTTGAGAACCACCACATCCCGGCGCGGGCCGTTTTGCCGGGCCGTGAGGATGTCGCGGGTAATTTGGGCGTTTTCTTCAGCCGTGCCGCCCAGAAGATCAGCTAAAGAGGCTCTGGCAAAGCCCAGGTCTACCGGGTCAAGCGTTTCCGTTGTAACACTGCCATCCTGCAAGCGGCTGACCCGATTCGGGCCAGTAGTGGTTAATTCATCCAGGCCGCCGTGGCCATGCACCACAAAAGCGCCCCGGCTGCCCAACTCGCCCAGTACCTGGGCCAGCGGTTCGGTCAAGCGTTCATCGTACACGCCGATGATCTGCGCCCGTGCTCCGGCGGGATTGGTTAACGGGCCAAGCACATTGAAGATGGTCCGTACTCCCAACTCGCGGCGCGGGCCGATGGCGTGCTTCATCGCCGGGTGAAGCTTGGGGGCAAAAAGAAAGCCAATCCCGACTTCATCTATGGCCTGGGCGACCTGCTGCGGGGTCAGGTCCAAATTGACCCCCAGGGCGGCCAGCACGTCGGCGCTGCCGCTCTTACTGCTGACCGAACGATTGCCATGCTTGGCCACCTTTTGGCCCGTCCCGGCGACGACAAAGGCAGCCGTGGTGCTGATATTGAAGGTTCCGGCGCTGTCGCCGCCGGTGCCGCAGGTGTCTACCAGCTCGGCAGGGGTCGTGTTGGGGCGCACTGGTGCGGCCAGGGAGCGCATGGCCCGGGCGCTGCCGGTAATCTCCTCGACCGTCTCCCCCTTCATGCGCAGCGCGGTCAGATACGCGCCAATCTGAGCCGGGGTGGCCTCGCCGGCCATAATTTGCGACATTACCTCTTCGGCCTCTTCAATATTGAGCGAGTCGCCGTTCATTACCTTGTTGATAGCGGTTTTGATAGGGAAGATGATAACCGGGGCGGGGCGCGTCTCTATTTGAGTGACAGGCTCAGGAGCGGGCTTGGCCGGACCGAAATCGCCGGCCTCGACCTGCAAAAAGTTGCGCAGCATTTCGTGACCGTATTCGGTTAAAATTGACTCCGGGTGGAACTGCACCCCGACCACCGGGTACTCCTTATGCCGCAAGGCCATCACCTCGGCGTCTTTGCCCCGCGCCGTGATTTCCAGGCAGTCGGGCAGGGGTTCCTGCACAATCAAGGAATGGTAGCGGGTGGCGGTCAGCGGGCTGGGTAGGTTCTGAAAAATGCCCTGCTGGTTGTGCTCGACGGGCGAAACTTTGCCATGCATGATCTGGCGTGCTCGCACCACCTTTCCCCCAAAAGCCTGGCCAATGGCCTGGTGTCCCAGGCAGACACCCAGGATGGGTATCTCTCGATAAAAGTGTTTGATCAGGTCAAGCGAAATCCCGGCGTCGTCGGGCGTGCCCGGCCCCGGTGAAATCACAATCTGGTCAGGGTGCATCGCTGCAATTTCGTCCAGGGTAATGGCATCGTTGCGCCGCACCTCAATTTGATAGCCTAACTCGCCCAGGTATTGGGCCAGGTTGTAGGTAAATGAGTCATAATTATCAATGAGTAAAATCATGGGGGGTTCTCCATCCTTCGTTGAAATTAACTTCAGCAGTTATCCCTATTTCGTTATGAGACGGTGAGATGTGAGGCGATGGGGCGAAAGAAATCCTCTTGTCCTCACTTCTTCGCCTCCTCGTTTCACCGTGTCTTCTCCGCGAAGGTCACGGCCTCGGCCATGGCTTTGGCTTTGTTCCAGCTTTCTTCATATTCGCGCTGGGGGTCACTGTCGGCGACGATGCCGCCGCCGGCCTGGATATAGACCGTCTCGCCCTGCATCACCGCGGTACGGATGGCGATACAGGAGTCCATGATGCCGTCGTAGCCGATGTAGCCAATGACTCCGGCATAAATGCCGCGCCGGGTCGGTTCCAGCTCGTCAATGATCTCCATCGCTCGTACCTTGGGCGCCCCGCTGACCGTGCCGGCAGGGAAGGTGGCTCGCAGCAGGTCAAAGGCATCGTAGCCCTCTTTCAGTTTGCCGCGCACGTCAGAGACGATGTGCATCACATGCGAGTAGCGTTCGACTACCATCAACTCTTCAACCTGGACCGTGCCGTAATCGCAAACACGCCCCAAATCGTTGCGGCCCAAATCAACCAGCATAATGTGTTCGGCTCGCTCTTTTTCATCCTCAAGCAGTTCTTCGGCCAGGGCCACATCCTCTTCGACGGTCAAGCCCCGCCAGCGCGTCCCGGCGATGGGCCGTAATTCGGCCATGCCCTCTTCCAGGCGCACGTGCATCTCCGGGCTGGCCGAGATGATGTGCAGCGGCGGGCTGCCTACGCCGCCGGGGAAACGCATGAAAACCATATAAGGCGAGGGATTGTGCATGCGCAGGGCGCGGTAGATGGCAAAGGGGTGAGCCGTCGTCCGGCGCGACAGGCGCTGCGACAGCACGACCTGGAAAATATCGCCGGCAGCAATGTACTCTTTGGCCTTTTCCACGGTGGCTCTGTATTCGTCCGGGGAAAAGTTGGAAACCAGCCCATTATGACTGATGTCGCTGGGGGGCGGCACTTCCGGTAGGGGCGCGTTCAGGCGGGCTACCACTTCGTCAATTCGGGAAATGGCTCGCTGGTAGGCGGTGCGGACATCCCCACGAGTCAGATCGGCGTTGGCGACCACTTGCAGCCGTTGGCGGGCATGGTCAAACACGACCAGGGTGTGGGCAATCATGAAGGCAGCTTCGGGGACGTGGAGTTCGTCAGGGTTGTCGTCGGGCAGGCGCTCAAAGCGGCGCACGGCATCGTAGCTGAGGAAACCCACCGCGCCGCCAATAAAGCGGGGCAAATCGGCCAGGCGCACGGGTTTGTATTTGGACATTTCCCTTTTCAGCACCTCCAGCGGGTCTAGCCCTTTTTCTAAGGGGATGGAGCGGCCGTAACCCTCGCTGGCAATGTAAACCTCGTTGCCAAAAGTGGTCAGCAGGCCGCGCGGGCGCACCCCAATGAAGGAGTAGCGGGCCACCTGCTCCCCGCCCGAAACTGACTCCAGCAGAAAGCTGGAACCCTCGTCCTGCAATTTGAGATAAATACTGACCGGCGTTTCCATATCTGCCGGCAAATCCCGGTGGATGGGGATAAGGTTGCCCTTAGCGGCCATCGCTTCAACTTGTTCCAAGGTTGGTTTGTACATGCTTGCCCTCCTGCGTGTTAAGTTGTGACCGCCGACGGCTGACCGCCTGTTGTCATATCTTCTGTTCAACTTGTAGTGGTCGGCGGTCATAGGTCTGCGGCCGGTTCAAATAAAAAACCTCTCATCCTCGCCGAATCGCATAGACTCGGCGGGGACGAGAGGTTGATCTCCCGTGGTGCCACCCCACTTAAACTGGCCTATAACAAAAAACCTTGCGTGATGGTGATAAAGCCAGTTTCACTCAGTAGATACGCAGCCACCCTAAATGGGTTGAAGGGGGGCTTGAATATCCGTCTCCCTGGTAACGGTGGAGTCTCCGGCGCTGCCTACTTGCTAAACTTTTCCCCTCGTTGTCAAACTCAGTTTGGCAACGAGACTAACGTTCGGAGCGCAACTCGCAGGCCCATTCACTACCCGCGCTCGTACCGGCCTCACACCCAGCGACCGGCTCTCTGAACGCCGCTTGAGCAGTTACTCTTCCTGGTCAACGTTTTTAGAATTTTATCTTGCGGGCAAATGTATCATATCTGGAGAAATTTGTCAAGAGAGGGTCTGCCCTGTGATCGTTCAGTCATTGGTAGGAATTGGGGTAAAATAAGAGAAACATTGATTCCCGCGGGATAGAAAGATGCGTTTACAGATAATACTGCCCCAAGTAAAACCGGCTGAACTGAAAGCCCCCGAA
>BOKF01000068.1 GCA_016860845.1 Chloroflexota bacterium | reverse complement strand
GTTAGGGCAAAATATCTGAGCGAGGTTCATTGGGCACTCCTTTTGGTTGTGGTGACTTAAAAGTGTGCCCGTGAACCTCGTTTTGTTCAAATTTATCCTTTCACCACGTTATAATGTGGTGCTACCCGAAGTAACCACAGCGGCTCTTTTATCTCTTCTGCCGAGAATCATTGGGAGATGGTCGTAACCAAATACCAGGGCAAGACCACCTTCACTGTGCGAGGGCCGGAGACCAAAGCATCAACGGCAGACTACCCGGCCGACGCTGAATTTTTTGGTATTGTCTTTAAACATGGCGCCTTTATGCCCCATCTGCCTCTTACCAAGCTGCTGGATCGAAACGATTCAACGCTGCCTGAAGCCGGCAGTCAATCCTTCTGGCTGCATGGCTCGGCCTGGCAATTTCCTGATTTTGATAATGCGGACACCTTTGTAACCCGGCTCGTGCGGAAAGAGCTGCTGGCGCAAGAACCGGTAGTCGAGGCGGTACTGCAAAATCGGCCGTTAGAAATGTCATTGCGCTCGGTACAGCGACGTTTTCTGCAAGCTACCGGCTTGACCCGTGGCACATTCGATCAGATCGAGCGTGCCCGCCAGGTCGTATCCCTCTTAGGGCAAGGTCTTTCCATCGCCGATGCCGTATATCACGCTGGCTATGCCGACCAACCCCATCTGACCCGCTCGCTAAAGCATTTCATCGGCCAAACACCGGCTCAAATCCTGCGGACAATCAAATCTGCATAGCTGTCGTTTTTGTTCAAGACAGCCTCCTTTTATTGTGTTATGATACCCGTGCAGGATCAACACCATGGCCAAATACGTCGTTTCGACGACCCTGACAGAGTCACTGGCGTGGACCAACTCAAGGCTAATCAAGGGCAACGTCATCGAAGAAGTTTCCCGGCTCAAGCTAGCTATGAAAATATTTACTACATAAAGGTAAAACGACTATAACCCAACTATCAAAGGAGGAAAAATATGAGAGAACTAATCGTCGCTGAATTTATCACGTTGGACGGCGTGATCCAGGCCCCAGGTGGTGCGGACGAAGACACCGAAGGCGGCTTTACGCATGGCGGCTGGACACAGCCGTATTGGCACGATGACATTGGCGCTCATTTCTTTCAGGCGATGTCCCAGGCCGATACCATCTTACTAGGCCGAAAGACATGGCAAATCCACGGCGGCGCGTTTGAACAGATGGCCGGTGATCCGTTCGCCGATGCGCTGAACACCATCCGCAAGTATGTGGTGTCCACCAATTTGGAATCCGCCTCGGCTTGGCGGAACTCGACCCTCATTCGCGACAATGTCGTTGAAGCCGTACGCCAGCTCAAACAGCAGCCCGGTAAGAATATCCTGGTTGATGGGAGCAGCGTGTTAATCCAGTTGCTGGCGCAGCATGATCTGGTTGATGAGTACAGCCTGCACGTCTATCCCCTCGTGCTGGGTAGTGGCAAGCGCTTGTTTCCGGCAGGAAAGCGCCTCGACTTGACCTTGGTGGAGGCGTCACCCCTTCCGACAGGCGTTGTGTTCATGCGTTATCGGCGTAGCGCATAGTACGCTGCGAGCAACAATTCTACCCAAGGAGAAACAAGAATGGAGACAAAAGAAGTACAGGGACAATATGTTAATGTCAACGGCCTCAAGATGTATTACGAGATTCACGGTGAAGGCCAGCCACTGGTGCTGCTGCACGGCGCTTTTTCGGCCATCGGCACTTCGTTTGGCAAGCTGCTGCCAGACCTGGCCAAGACCCGGCAGGTCATCGCCTTCGAGCTGCAAGGGCACGGACACACCGCCGACATTGATCGCCCCCTGAGCTACGAACAGATGGCCGATGACACCGCCGCTGCCCTCCGGCAGTTGGGAATCAAACAGGCCGATTTCTTTGGCTACAGCATGGGCAGCGCCGTCGCCTTGCAGGTTGCCATCCGCCACCCGGAGCTGGTGCGTAAGCTGGTGCTCGCCTCGATCTCTTACAAGCTTGACGGCCTCCACCCCGGGCTGATGGAAGGTATGGCGGCGATGAAACCCGAAATGATGGTTGGCTCGCCCTGGCATGAGGAATACATGCAAATAGCGCCCAGGCCGGAAGATTTCGCTACGCTGTTCACAAAAGTAATGCAAATGGATCAGGAACTCAAAGACATACCTGACGAGGTCATCGCGGCGATCAAGGCTCCTACCCTGCTCATCATCGGAGATTCCGATATCATTCGCCCCGAACACGCGGTGGAGATGTTTCGCCTGTTTGGCGGCGGCATCATGGGTGATACACCCGCCGGTCCGCCCGATTCACAGCTCGCCATCCTGCCCGGCACAACGCACGTGACGCTGGTGTACCGAGCCGATCTGCTGCTTCCAATCATCCCACCGTTCCTCGATGCGCCGCTGCCGGAGGCCAAGTGATTTCGATGGCAAGGGGATGGTTATGCAGTGTTCTCCATCATAAGGGAGATAGATGTTGACAGGCTGTGATGAGCCAGTTGGGTCCACTGCCTACGACCACACACATCCTGGTAATTCAAACGATCCCGTTCGAGCCGCTCGCGGATGGCTTCGGCCGGCGTATTCAGGATATTGAACAACTTGACCGGCGATAGATAACAAGGGGTCATCCAGCCATCACAGGTAACATGAGGTTCAATGTTGACACAGCACGCCCCCAGAAAGGCGCAGTTAGGAGTGACCGGGATACAGGCCTGGCGGCTGGCTGCCTGCAAGGTCTGAGTAAGTTGCTGCCACAGTTGATGATCCAGGAGGTCATCCAGCCGCTGCCGGCCGCGGCCGTTGGGTGTCATCGCCGAAAAGTTGACCTCAGACGCCCCGACTGCCTCGCCCAGCTCGATGAAAGCAAGCGCTTCGTGCGCATTTTGGCGGCTGAGAACCACCTCCATCTGGGCGCGGATCCCTTCTGCCCGCAGTGCTTGTAACCCGGTCAGAGCAGCCTGAAATCCCCCTGGCCCGCGCACGGCGTCATGGGTGGCAGGGGTCGCCCCATCAAACGAGACGCCGACGACGGCGATGCCTAGTTCTTTCAGCCGGCGCGCTACCACGCGAGTGATCCGAGTGCCATTGGAACGCGCCCCGAAATCCATTCCGCGCTGGCGGCAGTGAGCCATCAGTTCAAAGAGATCTTTGCGCAGGAAGGCTTCGCCGCCTGAGAAGGCGATGAAGGTAACCCCGGCCGCATACAAGCGATCAATCACCTCCAGGGCCTCGGCTGTACTCAAATCGTAACGACGGTAAGGGACGACATCATAACAGTGGGTGCAGTGGAGATTACAAGCGTGATTGACCGCCCAGGTGACCGAACAGAACTGCCGGCGAAACTCTGGAATGGGAAAAGGAAAGGGAAGCTCTTCCGGGGGCAGCTTTTGATCCTCCTTCCGCTCCTCGTCAGGATTGTCCTCTTCGTCAGGCAGATAATAGGGCGGATAAGGATAGGGTTCGGGCCACTCGGTTGGCCAGGGTTTGGGAAAGCCCATCAGGGTGCTCCTTTCTCTGGATTCAGCTTTTTCAATAACGCCTCGGTATTGTGGAGCCTGGGGTCTGTGAGGGTAGTGCGTATGTTCAGGGCGAGGTTGGCCTGCCTCAGGGCCGCAGTCCTATTGCCTCGCTCAAGTTCAATCTCCGCCAGCAGATGAACGGCATTGCCGCTGCCCCACTGGTAGCCACACTCCGCCTCAGTGCTGAGTTCGAACGCCTCGCCGGCCCATTGAGCCGCCTGATCCAGTTGGCCGGCCTGCCAGGCGTGATGCCCGGCGACCACCAGCCCATCCACCAGACAAATCTTGAAGCCACACGTCCGGGCGACTTGCTCGACCTCTTGCAGCGCCGTCTGAGATTCAGCCCAATGCCCGGTCCGCAGGAGAACTCTCGCCCTGGCCAAGTTAGCCCTGGCATAAGTTTCTTGGTGGCCTGACTGCATCGCCCAAGCCAGGGCCGTATCAATGTAGAGCGTGGCTTTTTCCGCTTCCCCGGCCATTTGATACACTTCGGCGAACGCAAGTTCGTAATGGGCAGCCAACAAGGGTTGGAACTGCCGGGCCGAGGTCAAGTCGCATTTGTGGAGCAGGGTCAATGCTTCTTGCAGCCTGCCCAAGCGGACTAGCAGCAGCGCATAATGAGCAATGTGAACGCCGCCGAATAATACTCGCTCGTGAGACCGCTCAGGCAATTGATCATGAAACACGACGGCCTGGTCAAAGTCGGTCAAAGCAGCGGCGACCTGACCTAACAATGACCGGGCCGCCGCCCGCCGCCCAAAGGGATTCGAGCCGGATGCAAGCAGCCAATCACGGCTTTCCAGCCATTGTGCTTCGCTGACCCCGGTGATAGCTGCTCCGGCGGTTTGCTCCGCCTCAACGAGCCTGCCCTGCACTAATAAAGCATCACAGAGGGACTGGAGCAGCACTGACTCGTAATAAAACCAGGCTTCTTCATCTCGGGGCCAGCGCACGGCCATCATGCTCATAAGCTGATCGAGCGCATCTTTGTCGTTTAGAAACTGCTCTTTGTTCTGGTTAAAACGCTCCAATAGCGCCCGTCTGCTACCGAATTGCGCTTTATAGTCAGTTAAAAGCCGGCGCAACTGGGTTTCCGCCAGGGCCGGCTGGCCCAAGTCCAACTGAAACAGACTATGATCATGCCAGGGGCTGGCATAGGGCGTTAGCAATGGTCCGCGGGCTTCGATCAGGAGGGAGGTCAGCCGCAAGCCGCGTTGATAATCAGCCAGCCGCCAGGCCAGATGCCGATACCCCCCCAACCGGTATTCATATAGCATCAAGGCAGCTCGTCCATCGCCACTGTTAGCGGTATGGTAGATGAGTTCTTCGTAGCTGTCCAAATCGTCGCCATCCAGCGGATATTGTTCCCGTTGGGGTCTTTCCATCAAGGGCGTTAAGTGCTCACGCACCTCAGCATGGACGCTGTTGCTGGTCTGACCGAGAGCCTGGTAGAAGTAGTCTCGAACCGAGGGGTGAACGGCGCAGAGGGTCCGCTCACCCTCTCCATAAAAGGAGATCAGCCCACGACGATGCAGTTGCGCCAATACAGAGCGAAAGGTGACTTCATTCAAACGCGGTAATCCAGCCGGTCGTTCCGGCCGGCTATCGGTCAGGATGGCGTGCAAGATCGAGGTCACTACCGGCAGGCGGAAAACACACAGCACCTTCAAAAGGTTCAACTCATCCCCCGGAAGATACTGCTCATAGAACGAAAAGACCCGGGCCAGCCGCCGCGCCTGGTTCTCGACCTCACCATCATCCGGAATGCTTTCCAGAACCGGCAGGGCTTGAGCTTGATGGGGATCGCCGTTGAAAAAGTCGCGCAGCACAGTACCCAGGTGGTCCAGGGTCAGGGCGTGCATACCGTAGTCGCCGATGAGGCGATCAAGGTCGGTCTTGATACCACTGACGCCTCGCGCCCGCAACAAGCGGTGCGCACTCGCGGGATCGAGCCGGTCGGCCTCAACGACCCAGTAACTTGAATCCAAAAAAGGGGATAGTTCGGGCAAAGGAAAGCGGCTGGTCAGCAGCATTTTGAAACCCAGATCCCCTTGAGCCACCCGGCGAACCAGGTGACGGAGCGAACTATCGCGCAGCAGGCCAAAGCCCCCCGGCGAGTCTCGCCGCTCCTGGACCACTTCCAGCCCATCCAGCACCAGTAGGGCCTGTTGCCAGCGGCTCTGTTCCATCGCCCGGATCACTCGATAGGTCAAATCGCGGGCGGGAAGCGCGGTGATTTCTTCACCTGTCAGATATTGATGCAGCGCTCGTATAAAGAGTTCGATATTCGGCTGGTCGTAGAAGCTCCAGACAAAAACACGCTCGGCAGGTTGAAGGTGGCTGTTCTTGGGGACAGCGGGGTGGTCCAGACCGCTCTGGGGGAGTTCCTGAAGAAAACGGCAGATCAGGGCTGTTTTGCCGGAACCGCCCAGCCCGACCAGGGCCAATACCCCGCGACGCGTCTCGTCGGACCAGAAAGCCCGCAGTTCGTCCAATTCCGGGCGAGGCTGAAAATCGGTTCCAGGAAGCAGCGCATGGATGAGTTGGGGTGTTGGCGTGGGTTCTGTCGCTCTGTCTACCCGGCTCAGGCTGGGCATAGAAGCGGGGGTGTAGCCGCAGATGGCAGCCTGGAGGCGCTCAAGGGCTGGCGCGTCGTCCTGGCCGGGATGATCAAAATCAACCCAGGTGACAACATCCGGGAAGGGAAATTGACCTTCTGGCTCTTGCGCTTTGTCGCCACCCGGCAAACGCACAAAGATGAGCCGCAGCATGTGGGCTTGAACCCGCTGCTTGAGTGCCGCCGCCAATTCCGGGTGGGTCCAGGGTGAGGGTGAATGTGGCCCGACAAAGCCCACATAGGTGGCGCTTCGATCCAGAACCTGGCTCAATTCAGCAGACCAGGGTTCGCCGGGAAGGGTTCGCCGGGGATCGAGGAATATCAGAAGCTGCGCTTCCTGACGCAGACGCCGGGCGATCGCTTCCACCACTGCCGCGTCCTCAGGATGAAAGCTAAAAAAAGCGTCGTAATCAAAGGCCATAGTCTGCTCTCCTCGATCATTACGACCTGGATAATCGGCTGATGAACCACAAGCCATGGCAGATTAGGGTATCTTATCCATCTCAAGCTGGTCGCCGGACTTTTCGATCCCATAGTACCATATTTGCTACTTTTCTGACAATCCCCAAAAAGGGGGAAAGCACTAACCAGGGACAGGCCGCCGACTTTCGAGTGGCGCTGCCCCTGTTGAGCCTGATTAAATATTATCTCCGCAGGTCAGTTTAAAAAGCAATCCTCACCTTAAAGATTGAAATAAATACTTGACTTTTTGAAGTAATAGTTCTATAATACCAGAACATCTGTGCTGTATTTGATTGACCTCTGGAAAAATGTGTTCCCCCAAAATTTAAAAAAGAGAATAGCCTGTGGCAAGGCGCCTCACGCTTAAGGATGCAACGAGGTGGCATCCGGCTGGCAACATCCCAGTGTTGATAGCCAAGTTTTTGATCCGAAAATTGTCAGATTTTACATGTTTGTAAGGCAAGGAGACGTTATGACTGTTCCTACAGAGAAAATTTCTCGAATAAATACCGTCACCCCGCCCAAAGCCGGACGGCGGGAGTGGCTGGGGCTGGCCGTGCTCATGTTACCCACCCTGCTCATCGTGATGGACCTGACCGTGCTGCACCTGGCCGTGCCCCACCTGAGCGCAGATCTTCAGCCCAACAGCACCCAACTGCTGTGGATCGTGGATATTTATGGTTTCATGATCGCCGGGTCACTGGTAACGATGGGTACGCTGGGCGACCGGATTGGCCGGCGTAAGCTGCTCCTGATCGGGGCCGCCGCGTTTGGTGTTGCCTCAGTGCTGGCTGCGTTCTCGACCAGTGCTGAGATGTTAATCGCAGCGCGCGCCCTGCTCGGCGTGGCCGGGGCAACCCTGATGCCCTCGACCATGTCCCTGATCCGCAATATGTTCCTCGATGAAAGGGAGCGCACCGTCGCCATCGGGATTTGGGTCTCCGGTTTTTCGGTAGGCAGCGCCATTGGCCCGCTGGTCGGAGGGTTCCTCCTGGAGCACTTCTGGTGGGGATCGGTCTTTCTGCTGGGCGTGCCGGTGATGGCCCTGCTGCTGGGGCTAGGCCCTGTCCTGTTGCCGGAATTCCGTGATCCCCAGGCAGGCCGGCTGGACCTGTACAGTGCAGCTCTCTCACTGATCGCCGTGCTGGGCTTGATTTACGGCCTTAAGCAGATCGCCCAGCATGGCCCAGGCTGGCAGCCTGTCCTGTTCATCGTGGCTGGTCTGATCATTAGCATTGTGTTTGTGCAGAGGCAGCGAACGCTGGCCGACCCGCTGATTGACCTCAAACTCTTCCGCCTGCCGGCCTTCAGCGTATCACTGGTCACATATACCCTCGGTATTTTTGTGGCGTTCGGCGTCTTTCTCTTCATCGCCCAATATTTGCAGCTTGTATTGGGGTTGTCGCCCTTACAGGCGGGGTTATGGTCGGTACCCGGCGCCATCACCTCCATTATCGGGTCTAACGTGGCGCCGATGCTGGTGCGCCGGGTGCATCCGGCCTTCGTGATTGCTGCCGGTCTGGTGCTCGGCGCCGTCGGCTTCGGGCTGCTTACCCAAGTTGGGGTAAGCTCCCTGGTGATCGTGGTGGTCGGGTGGAGTGTCATGTCCCTCGGCTTCGGCGCGACGTTTACCCTGACCGCCGATCTGGTTGTCGGGACTGCGCCCCCTGAACGAGCTGGCGCTGCCTCGGCGCTTTCGGAGACCGGCGCTGAGTTAGGCGGGGCGCTCGGCATTGCCGTCCTCGGCAGTCTTGGGACTGCCATCTACCGCAGCCAGGTAGCAGCTACCCTGCCATCCGGCATCTCGCCTGAAGCGGCCAAAGCCGCCCAGGAGACCCTCGCCGGTGCGCTCACGACGGCCGGACAGCTCCCCCACCAGATTAGCCTGGCCCTGCTCGGCGCCGCCCACGAGGCGTTCATCCAGGGGCTGCAGCTAACTTCCGCCATTGGCGCTGTGGTTATGGTCGGCCTTGCCATCCTGACCCTGGTCATGCTCCGGCGCGTCGGTATTGATGCTGAACCTGAGCGACAACCGGACCCGAAGCCGGATGGATTAGCGGCGCTCAGGGCCTATGTTGAATAAGACAACCTGGGTGTTTCCTGGCAGTCTTATACTATCTGCGAATATGAACAAAAGAATGGGGGAATAATAAAATGAGAAAAGTGGTTTTATTTATGCACATTTCACTGGATGGCTTTGCGGCAGGGCCAAACGGGGAATTGGATTGGATCTCGTATGACGAAGAATTGGAGAAATACGCTGAAGAGGTGGTAAGGACAGTGGGCGCTCCTTTATATGGGCGCGTTACTTATCAAATGATGGAAAGCTACTGGCCTACCGTGCTGACGAATCCAACGGCCACCAGGCATGAGATTGAGCATGCGCGCTGGGTAGAGAACATACCCAAAATTGTTTTTTCAAGAACACTGGAAAAGGTTGAATGGAATAATACCACACTGATTAAAGACAATATTGCGGCAGAAATCACAAAACTCAAACAACAGCCGGGTAAGGACCTGGTGATATTTGGCAGCCCCGGCTTAGCCCACACGTTTATACAGTTGGATTTAATTGACGAGTATCGCCTTACGGTCAATCCTGTTATCCTAGGCAGTGGCATGCCAGTATTTAAAGACCTCAAAGACCGGGGTGAGCTTAAACTTTTAAACACAAAGACGTTTGGTTCAGGAGTTATTGCCCTTCACTACGAAACGAAACGGGGCCAGGGCGAACAGAAGTGAGAAAAGAAATCTATCGATCTGCCCTACCCTCGATGGTTTCGTGTCAGGGCCAATGGGATTAGGTTTTCTCTGAGGTTCATGCGTCGAGGGTTGGGCAGAAAATATACGATTACGCAGGCCATAATCGAAAGATTTTTCGATTACGGTGGGTTCAATTTTTGGCCTTAAACGATTCCACTTGGGTTACTTCTGGGCCGGCCCCAGATTTTAGGCAAACCGCAGAGGTTTTTGAAACCTCTGCGGTTTCACATTCCTAAAAATGGGACGGACCCGTTACTTCTGAGCACCAACAGCACGGCCCGTTTTTCTTGGGAAGTGCCGTTGATTGTGGTACAATACCTCGATATACGTTCCAAACCAAGAAATAATGCGTAAAGAGCAATAATTTGCTTACAAGTAAAACCATTTACGTATTAACCTGAGTTCGACGTTTCAACTAAAATAGACAAGATTTACAGGATGAACAAGATTTTTGAGCAATTTTATCTTGTAAATCTTGTTAATCCTGTCGAGAAACAAAAAACTCCGAATTGAGGTTATTACGTTTTACATTTACTCCCTGATTTGGCATAAACAGGAGTTTAGCCATTATGTTGAAGAACATCTTTAAAGCCGTTTTAGGCGATCCCAACCAACGGGAAATCAAAAAACTAACGCCGCTGGTCGAAGAAGTGCAGGCGCTGGAGGCTGAAATGCAGGCCAAAAGCGATGAAGAGCTGCGGCAGACGATGGCTGACTTCCGCCAGCAATTGGCCGAGGATACCGCCGAGCAGCGGGCCGCAGTGGCCAATTTGCAGCGCGAGGTTGTCGAGGCCACCCGCCAGGAGCGGCAGCGGCTGCAAGTCCAATTGGAGCAGGCAGAGAAGCGGCTGCTCAAACTGGAAGCGGAACTGCTGGGCGAGATTCAGGCCCAGGTGTTCGCCGCTGTACGTGAAGCCAGCCGCCGGACGATCGGCCTGCGCCATTATGATGTCCAGGTCGTCGGTGGAGCGATTTTGCACGAAGGCAAAGTGGTCGAAATGCGCACCGGCGAAGGTAAAACGCTGGTGGCGACCATGCCGGTCGCGCTCAATGCTTTGATGGGGCGGGGGGTGCATGTCATCACCGTGAATGATTACCTGGCCAAGCGCGACTGCCAATGGATGGGGCCGGTCTATCACCTGCTTGGCCTGAGCATCGCCGTGATCCAAAGCGCCGGCAATGGCGGAGTGGATCAGGCTTCTTTCATGTACAACCCCCATTACCATAGCAGCGACGACCGTTACCAATATTTGCAACCCATTACCCGCCGCGAGGCTTATGCCTGCGACATCACCTACGGGACCAATAACGAGTATGGCTTCGACTATCTGCGCGACAACATGGTCCCCGATCTGACCCGGACGACCCAGCGCGAACTGCACTACGCCATCATTGACGAGGTGGACAACATCCTGATTGACGAAGCCCGCACGCCGCTCATCATCTCCGGCCAGGCCGAAGAGAGCAGCGAGTTATACCAGCGTTTTGCCCAACTGGTTCGCCCGCTCAAACGCAGCAGTGCCGAGAGCGTCGAGGCGGAAGCGCCGGATGGCGATTACGTGGTGGATGAAAAATCGCGCATTGTCTACCTGACCGAGCGCGGCATCGAAAAAATCGAGCGGGCGCTGGGCGTCGAAAACCTGTATGAGGGCGAAAGCGCGGCCATGACTCCCTACCTGGATAACGCCCTGCGGGCCAATGTCCTCTTCAAGCTGGATGTGGATTATGTCGTTCAGAACGGCGAAGTCATTATTGTGGACGAGTTCACCGGGCGGCTGATGCACGGGCGGCGTTACAGCGAGGGTCTGCACCAGGCCATCGAAGCCAAAGAGGGTGTCCACGTACGCCATGAGAGCTTTACCTGGGCGACCATCACGTTCCAGAATTTCTTCCGTATGTACAACAAATTGGCCGGGATGACCGGTACCGCCGAGACCGAAGCCGAGGAATTTGGGGCGATTTACAACCTTGATGTGGTGGTGCTGCCGACCAATATCGAGTACCGGGCGCTGCAAAACACGCTGATTAAAGAGACGCACAAAGAAGATGGGGCTGAAGTCATCGTCTATCGCAGCCCCGACGGCAGCGAGTTCTATCATAAGCGGGTGGATTACCCGGACGTAATTTATAAGAATCCCCAGGCTAAATTCAGGGCGCTGGTTGAAGAAATCAAAGAGCGGCAGCAGCAAGGCCAGCCCATCCTGGTCGGCACGATTGCCATCGAAACTTCGGAATATCTCTCTAATTTGCTGGAGCGGCAGGGTGTTAAGCATGAAGTCCTCAACGCCAAACAGCACGAACGCGAAGCGACCATCATCACTCAGGCCGGGCGGCCCGGCACCGTGACCATTGCCACCAATATGGCCGGGCGTGGGGTTGACATTTTGCTGGGCGGCAACCCGGAAGGGCTGGCCCGCGACGAACTGCGCAAACAGGGGCACGATTTAACCACCATTGACCCGGCTCTCTGGGAGTCAACCTTGCGCAAGTGGAGCGAGCTTGTCGCCAGGGATAAACAAAAAGTGGTCGAATTGGGCGGCTTGCATGTGATCGGCACGGAGCGTCACGAGGCCCGCCGGATTGACAACCAGTTGCGCGGTCGGGCCGGCCGCCAGGGCGACCCCGGCTCCAGCCGCTTTTATGTCTCGCTGCAAGATGATTTGATGCGCCGCTTCGGCGGGCAGAATGTGGCTAATTTGATGGATCGTTTTGGGGTTGAGGAAGACGTGCCCATCGAGGCCGGCATCGTCAGCAAATCCATCGAGAATGCCCAAACCAAGGTTGAAGGCCACAACTTCGACATTCGCAAGCACCTGCTCAAATATGACGACGTTATCAACCAGCAGCGCGAAGTAACCTATGCCGAGCGGCGGCGTATTTTAACCAGCAGCAGCCTCAAAGAGAGCATCCAAAACATGATCGCCGAGCATTTGAGCGGCCTGGTGGAGAATTTTACCAGCGGCGAAGACCCGGATGAGTGGGATTTGGCCGCTTTGCATAGCGCCGTCCGGATCGTGCTGCCCATACCGGCGACGCTGACCTCTCACGCCTGGGAGAAGTTGTCGGCAGAAGAGATCGAAGAGCAGATTTTGGACATGGCCGAGCAGCGGTACGAGGAGCTGGAGCAGGCGCTTGGCTCAGAAAATCTGCGGCAGTGGGAACGGATGTTGATGCTCCAGGTGATGGACATGCTCTGGGTGCGCCACCTGACCGCCCTGGATGACCTGCGGCAGGGTATCGGCCTGCGGGCTTACGGCCAGCAAGATCCGCTGGTGGCCTTCCAAAAAGATGCCTACGAGATGTATGGGCAGCTTCGGGCTGCCGTGCAGGAAGAAGTGGTCCGGAAAATTTATCACCCGACCATCATCCGCGAGGCGCCGCAGCCGCGCAATATCCAGGCCATTCACCCCGATGCTATGGCTGCCGGTCAGGCCAATGCCCAAGCGAGCACACCCGGAGCCACCAAGCAGGCTCCGGAGCCGGTACGGGTGCAGAAAATGCCGGGGCGCAACGATCTCTGCTGGTGTGGCAGTGGGAAAAAGTACAAGCACTGCCATATGAAGGCGGACAGTCTGGGCGGCAACGGCGGTGGAGCAGGCCAAATGCCGGTTGGAGCCGGGACGGCACCGGCGGGTGGGGGCAAAAAGAAGCCAGCCAAGGCCCGCCGGCGCTAGGATTAAAGTAGCCGGACAGGATTAGTTACTTAATCCTGTTGCAAATTCTGACTATAAGTGATAACATAGGGCTTAATAATGCGCTAAAAGGGTGTAGCAAATTTTAGTCAGCTAGGCTTTCTCTTTTCCGATTTCAGATTGTGTCCTATATTCCAGCGAATGATTCAAATCTTCGACTTATGAAGGAGGATAAGGCTTTGACTGCGAATGGTGACGACTTTACGGCCCGACTGATGGACGATATGGATCCTACCTTACTTGATTTTGTCAAGACCAAGGTGAATTCTTTCATTAAGTGGGATCTGGTCAGATTCTTCTACGAAAATCCTCATACTGCCGATACCGTTGAAAATATTGCCAAATATGCTGGTAGAAATGCTGATGCCGTAAAACCTGAACTGGAAGATTTAGTTGAGAGCGGGATTATGGAGAAAAAAGTACTGGATGGTAACACAGTCATTTATTCTCTGGCAACCGATGAAGATATGCGGGCGCTGGTTGACCAATTCATTCTGGCATGTGAAGATAGACATTTCAGGGTCAAAGCGGTTTACCATATTATTCGGGGGATGCGTTAATCAGTCTGCCACAAGGTTGAGCCAACGGCCAGGAGCCAGTTTTACGGCACACTTTTTAGGAATAAACCAAGGATTCTTAAATTTTTACCCTCAACCCTCTGATTGTCTGTTAAATTTCCCATTATTCTAGTTGAAGTGAAGTTTTTTATTAACACGATTACTATTCGCAGTTTCTCAACTGATAATCCAAGGAAAGGGAGCCCCACCTATGAATATGAATAGAGTCAAAACAGGTATCACCGGTCTGGATGAAATGATGGGGGGTGGTTTTGTGGAAGGGACTGCTAACTTGATTGAAGGCGCTCCAGGTACGGGCAAAACCACATTAGGGATGCAATTTATTTATAATGGGATTGTGCAAGCCCAAGAACCCGGATTAATTATTACTTTTGAAGAATTTCCTCAACAATATTACCATGATGCGGCTGCCTTTGGTTGGGATTTTGTGGATTTAGAGAAAAAGGGACTGCTGAAAGTAGTTATGACCAGCCCGGAAGTGAGCCGGCTTGATGTTGAAAGTGTCGGCGGGATGATTGAAAGCTATGTCCACCAGACCGGAGCCAAACGAGTTGTCGTAGATAGTATCACTCATTTTGCACGCCTGACGCAAGACCCGGTTGAATTACGTAGTTTGGAGTTTGGTTTCATCAATGCCCTTAAACGGCAGGGCTTGACCAGCGTTTTCACCCGCGAAAGCCCGGTATTGCTGGGCGAAGCCCCGGAAAATACCAGCATTGGCTTTGTGGTCGACTCTTACCTGATACTACGTTACGTCGAAATCGAGTCGACCATTCGCAAAGCTCTGCTAGTTTTGAAGATGCGCGGCAGCGATCATGCCAAAGATATTCGCCAGTATGAAATTACCGAGCATGGCTTTGAAGTTCAATCGAAGTTTGAAGGCCGTGAAGGTATTTTAAGCGGCAATCCTCGCCGGATGGCTGACTCTTTTGTCGAAGCCTTTGTAAAACGTTAAATTAACAGGAATAAGGACAGGCGCAAAGGAAAATCGGTGCTTTAGGCCCCAAATTCAAATAAGGAGTCCATCGTCTCCCAACGTCGACACTTCGTCAGTAAACGAAGTGCACTCTCTGGTCGCTTATTTGAAAAGTGTTGGCTTTAGGCCTCATCCCAGCTACGACTAGCTATTACAAGGATTAGAAAAAGTTATGAACCTTGTGGGCATTATCCTGACCATTTACATCTGGGGCGTTGTTTGTATTCTCCTTTTTTTCTTGTTCGCAATTGGCCGCTTTTACCAGCAAAAATCAGGACGCCGCTCCTATTATCCATCTTTTTTTATACCCATCGCTCTATTTGCCCTGGCGGCGATTAGGTACGCTTTTTTGGCTCCGGCTATTGTGGGCGATGTCTGGGGGGATGTGATGCGTTTTTTAGGCGGAGTGGTAGTTGGAGGCTTCGGGCTCTTTTTGTTAAGACTCATGATAGGGGGCCGCTCTTGATTGCCCTGGGGTCGTTATTGGGGGCCTTAGGCACGCTCTCCATCCTCGTCCTGATTTACATCCTGGCCAAGCTTTCAGAAAGATTTGGCGCTGTCATAAAGATGCGCCCTCGTTATCGCTATTACTATGTGGCTCTTGTCTTTCTCTTGATTGGCTGGATTGCTCAACTGCTGGTCATGGCTGTGAATTTAATGCCGGCAAATATCCAAAACGCGCTGAATTCCGCCTGGTTTCTGCTGCTAGCCTACTACTTACCCGTAACCATTGGCGTCACGATTGGCCTGGTTATTACCTGGCGCTATTGGAGTTGGCTGGTAGCGGAACGTAACGGATAGATGGCGATGGCCCAGGCTGTTTTTACCAAGGATGTTGCTCAATTTTTTGCCTACTCGGGCTGGCGACAATTCTTCCTCGATGACCAATTCAACCTCATTCCCCCCTGTAACGAGCTAGCTGAGTTATGCAATCTCGCTGCTCCACTTTTAGAAAATACCCCCTTTCTGAATCTGTTTGACCCGGCCAACCAGGATAAATTGCGCCTCCTTTTAACCCAGTTGACTGCGGGATACCATCAAACAATCCCCTCCCTGGCGCTGATGCTCCAAATAGGCCTCCATCCGCCCAAACCCGTTGAGTTGATGCTCTATCCCCTCAGCGAGAATGATCCGCGTGTCTGCTATATTGGTTTTATCCGCCAATTACCCAACACCATCGAAACCTTTTTCGAAGAGCCGCACACACGCTATATCCACCAAAAAAACAAACAACTGGAAACTGTGGCCAAGCTGAGCCGGCGCATTGCCGCTATTTTGGACCTGGCGACCCTCTTGAATTATACCGTTCAAAGCCTGAGCCAGGATTTTGAATACAAATTCACCTCGATTTTTTTGATTGACAATTCTGAAACGATTATTGCCCTCGAGGCCGCTTCCAACATCAATGTCAAAGCTCTGTCCCCCAACTTCTCCAACCTGCCCATTGATCACGAAACCATTATCGGCCACGTCGCCGCCAGTACCGAACCGATGCTGCTCGGTAACATTGCCCAAAGCGGGTATAAACCGTTGGGTTATTTGCCGATAGAAACGCGCTCCGAACTGGCCGTTCCCCTGATATTGGGCGGGCAGGTGTTGGGTGTTTTAGATGTTCAAAGTGATTTAGCCAACAAATACACCGCCGATGATCTTTTTCTGCTCCAAACCGTCGCCGATCAACTCGCGGTGGCCATCCAAAATGCACGCCTGTTTGAAGAACGCGACCGGCGTATGGCCGAGTTAGCCGTTTTTAGTCAGATTGGCGCAGTTATTTCCGGTTCGTACGATTTGAAGGTCATGCTGCCGAGTATCATCGGCCGGGTCACGGCCCTTTTTCAAGTCGAGGGCGTCTCCCTGATGCTCCTTGAAAATAATGAGTTGCATTTTGCCGTAGCTACCGGCCCAGGCTCTGAAAATATCGGCGCCTTTACCCTCAAACCTGGCCAGGGCATTGCTGGCTCGGTCATGGAAACAGGACAGACCATCCGGGTTGACAATGTGGCCGCAGATTCGCGCCACTTCAGCGGGATTGACTCGGCCATTGATTTTAAGACTCGTTCGTTGTTAGCCGTACCGGTGCAGATTCATGGCCGGATGCTGGGCGTTTTGGAGGCCATCAATCGGATAGATGGCCGGCCCTTTAGCCGGGATGATGAGGTCACGCTTGAGTTTATCGCCTCGTCGGTAGCCACTGCCATTGAAAATGCGCGCCTTTTCAGCGAAACGCAGCGCCATATTGAGCAACTGGCCGGCCTGTTAGATGCCAGCCGTATTATCAATACCCTGGATTTGCAGGATATTCTGGATACAATTGCCCAGAGAGTCGGCGCCCTGCTCAGGGCCGAGTATACCGCCGTTTACCTGGCCGATGACGAGACGCAGCAGATTGATGTGACCGCCTCGCACAATATTGGCTCAAACACTCACACCCCGCCCCCTACCTTCAAATATGGCGAAGGAACGGTGGGCTGGACCCTGAAACACCGCCAGCCGTTACGAATTAATGACGTTAGCACCGATGAACGCTTCTTGCATATCTCACCCCGCTCCGAGTTAATTACTAACTTGGTTGCAATTCCGTTAATCGTTAAGCATGAGGCTATCGGCGTTTTAGAAGTGGCCAACAAAATCGGCGAGGACTCTTTCACCGATGAAGATGAGGAATTACTTGCAGCCTTTGCCAGCCAGGCAGCGGTAGCCATCTATAATGCGCGCCTGTTCAATGAGACCAATCAGCGCTTGGCCGAGGTTTCAACCCTCTACACCTTTGCCGATCAGATGACCAAAGTGATGGACTTGGACCAGGTGAGTCAATCCACTGTCACCATTTTAAGACATGCCATCAATTGCAGCGGGTGCTGTCTCTTTTTGCAGGAAAAAGTGGCCGAACAGGATACTCTGGTCTTAAAAGCGTGCAGCGGCTGGCACGAATCGGCTGCGTCAGATGCAGAAATAGAGTCCCTGACTAAATTGGCCGAAGGTTTGATCACCAAGTTGCAGCCGATTCATATTCATGATCTGCGCGAGTCCGCCCCGGCTGACTCCAATATCCAGATACGTTCGGTAATGATTGTCCCGCTGATTGTCAAAGACAAACTCCTGGGCGCCTTAGCCATAGATGACCAGGAACCCCATGCGTTTGGATCATCTGAGGGCCGGCTATTGACCATTACGGCCGCCCAAATATCTACGGCCATTGATAATATTCGGCTCTACGATAATCTGGAGCAGCGAGCCATTGAGCTTGAAGCGGCCCTGGAAGAAGTGCAAGAGGCTAACCGTCTCAAATCAGAATTTGTCCAAAATGTTTCGCATGAACTGCGCACCCCCCTCACCTTTATCCGGGCTTATATCGAGTTGATTTTGGAGGGTGGGCTGGGAGAAGTCTCGCCCATCATGAGAGAGAAGCTGGAATTTATCTCCCAAAAGACTTTTGCCGTGATTCGCATGGTGGAAGATATTGTCTCCTTACAGAAGGTCGAGTCCGGCAATCTCCGCTTTGACCTGGTCAGCCCGCAGCAATTGATCACCCAGGCCATTCAGGGCGCTTCGGCCAGCGCCGCTGAGTCTAACATCAAATTGGTAGCCGAATACACGCCCGATTTGCCATCCCTGCGGGTAGATGTTGATCGGGTTGGGCAAATTTTTGATAATCTGATCGGCAATGCGATTAAATACAGCCAGTTAGGCAGTGAAATTAAACTTACCGCGGCCCTCGATGGTGAGGCCGTCAAATTTTCCATTCAGGATCATGGGAGTGGTATTCCAGCCGAAGCCCTACCCAAAATTTTTGATAAGTTTTATCAGGTTGGGCGTCCCGCCGGCTCCCGCCGCTATAAAGGTTCCGGCCTGGGGTTAGCCATTGTCAAGCAGATTGTCGAAGCCCACCAGGGTAAGGTAGCGGTGGAAAGCCAGCTTAATCAAGGCAGCACTTTTTCCTTTTGGCTGCCTATTTACAAAAGTGATACCGCTAACGAGTCGGGATAAACTAGATCAGTGGAAAAACAACGCGATCTAAGAACTGTCCTCTTCAATTTGCCTAAAATTGACCTACACCGTCACCTCGAGGGGAGCCTGCGCCTGTCTACCCTGGCCGAAATTGCCCAGGAACACGCTGTAGACCTGCCCAGTTGGAGCCTGGACGAGCTTCGCCCTTACGTACAAGTAGTTGACGGTGACCCCTATGACTTCCAGGGATTTTTGGCTAAATTCAAATTACTGCGTAGATTTTACTCCAGCCGGGAGGCCGTTCTGCGCGTTACTTCTGAGGCCATCGCTGACGCCGCCGACGACAACGTGCGCTATCTGGAACTGCGTTTTAATCCGGTCGCCCTGGGCCATAATCAAGGCTTTAGTTTTGAAGATGTCACCGATTGGGTGATCGAAGCAACTGATGAGGCCCAGAAAAAACACAATATTCAGGTCAGGCTGATTGTCCAGATTGGCCGGCACGAACCCCAGTATGCCCGCCAACTGGCCGAGATAGCCGTATCCCGGCAGCATCGTGGCATTGTGGCCCTTGATCTGGCCGGTGACGAAATCACTTTTTCCGCCGCTAAATTTATCCAGGTGTTTCGCTGGGCCAAAGCCCAGGGGCTGCATATCACCGTGCATGCCGCCGAAGCTGGCCCGGCCACCAATGTTATCGAAGCGATTAAAGAGTTGGGCGCCGAGCGAATTGGTCACGGGGTTCGGGCGCGGGACAACGATAAAGTTATTGAATTGCTGCGCAGCCAGCGCACCACACTGGAGATGTGTCCCACCAGTAACCTGCAAACGGGTATCATCCCAAAATTTTCCCAGCACCCCTTGTTTGCCTTTCACCAGTTGGGTATCCCGGTCACAGTTAATACCGATGATCCTTCCATCTCCAACACCACCCTGACCGATGAGTTTCTGGTTGCGAATCGTGGTATTGGCGTGCCTTTCCGTGACCTGCGCCAGATGACCCTCAACGCCGCCGAAGCTGCCTTTCTGCCAGAACCGGAAAAAAAGCGCCTGCTTGATTGGTTCAGGAACTGGTTTGAAAAAATCCCCGGCAAGAGTTTTATCCAACCTCCTGTCCCACCCAGCCTCTAAACAACAACTAACTGTCTCTTAAGGTTAGGCATTATGTTAATTTTATGCTATACTAGAAATTGAGTTTACCAATGAGGTATTCTCAATAAAAACAGGGGGATTAAGCCAACCCATTAAGCTTAATCAAATAGCAAAATAAGGAGAAAAACAATGGCTTTCAGTTACAAAAACAAAAAAGGTACAACTTATTATTTGCATGGCCGGGAAACCCAGCTAAAAAGTGGACAAAAACGGACTATCTACTTTTTTGCTAAAGAAGCGAAAGAGGGTCAACTCGACGCTTTGCCCTCCGGCTACCAGGTTTCCGAAACCGCTAACGGCTTGCCAGTATTGAAAAAGAAAGGGTAATTGTATCAAGCAATTGTTGAAAAAGCTCCGGCCATAGCTGAGCCGGAGCTTTTTCATGAGGAGGGTAAAAAGGAAAGGTAAGATTTGCCTTTTTCCTGGCAAATCTGGAGATAGATTCTTGTCACAGGGCCATCGCAGCCAAGGAGGAGACAGGATAAGCCGGTGTTAACTCAATTTGCATTTTCTGCTTCAAGCCGACAACCTCAAATACGGGTTCCTGAGCAGCCTGCCCTTTTAGGTGAAACAAACCCATAGGGCGGACTTCGACATGCTGCTGGATCACCTCAAGCGTTTCTTGACTAATCAATATTTGTCCACCCTGGGCATGCTCTTGCAAACGCTTGGCCTTATTCACGCTATCGCCCATCACGGTGTAGTTCATGAGCTTGGCTGTACCGATATTGCCCACCACGGCCTCCCCCACACAAACACCCACCCCAAAGTTTAACTGGTATTCTAGAGGTAACTGTTTTTGGATGTCAACCAATGCTTGCTTCACCAGGAGCGCTGCTCGGATAGCGCGGAGAACATGATCTGGTTGGGGCAAAGGCGCATTGAAAAAGGCCATCACCGCATCCCCGATAAATTTATCAAGCGTTCCTTTCTCCTGTAAAATAGCCTCGACCGCCGCTTCCACGTACACATTAATCGTTTCAACCGTTTTTTCGGGTGAGGTTTTGTTGGCAAATGTACTAAAGCCGCGCAGGTCGGCAAACAGCACAGACACTGGCTGGCAGTGACCCCCTAACTTGATCTGGTTTGGCTGCTTCAAAAGTTCATCAACTACTTGGGCATCAACATAGCGCTCAAACACACCCCGAATGATCTGTTTTTCTTTTTCTTTTTGGGCCTGAATCTGGTTGATATAACCGAAATTTTGCAGGGCGATACTCCCGTATCCAGCCAAAAGCTGTAGCATCTGCTCATATTCCACCAAGTCGCTGTTCCTTAACCCCCGGGTAGATACCTTTACACTCAGCGTCCCGACCTTTTGTTCGCCAATCTCTAACGGAACCGAAATCTGCCGGGTACCATTTTCAGAGGGCCTTTGGCTGGCCTTTTTCCACTCGATGGGTTTGTGCAGCCTCCCCGTCTGCGGATCAATCAAGAATAACCTGCCCTCTTCCGCGTTGGTTAAAAAGAGAGCAGCATCTACTATTTTCTCCAGCGTTTTGGTGGGGTGAATGAGGGTAATTGACTTGCCAATTTGATACATTACATCCCGGATATTGAGTTGATGTTTTAATTCCTGGTTGGCCTGCACGACTCGGTCAAGCAGTTCTTGCTTCTCATTTTCCAGGCGAGTTAAACGCAAAGCATCTTCGATAGCGCGCATGCCATCTTCTATCGTAAATGGCTTGATAAGATAATTCTGAACTCCCAGCAGAAAAACCTCCACGGCTAACTGTTCTGAACCATGGGAGGTCATCAAAATCACCGGCGTTTTTATGCCACATTCTCGCAGCCGGCGCAGCACCTGGACTCCGTTCAACTTCGGCAGCTCATAATCGAGCAGAATCAGGTCAGACGTGGTTTTTAGGGCCTTGCTCAAGCCAATCAAACCGTCTTCGGCCACATCTACCAAAAAATTATTGGGCTTTAACAGATACTCTACCGTAAATTCACGAGAGTCAGAACTATCATCAATAACTAATACTCTTAAGGGCTTGTTCATGGTATTCACTTTCATCCTAAATCCTAATCTTGTTATCTACTAATTTAGCATACTTTTGCTAACCACAACACCCAAGAAATTGGGTGTCTTTCCTTAAAAAATTGGGGGGTTGACTTTTTTCCTATCCTGTAGTACACTTCAACACAGTTTATGCAGGAAATCCAAAGTTAAGGAGGCGCACGTATATGTTACATGCAAATACCGTACAAGCCGTTCGTCGTATCTGTGCGCCTGTTGCCGGCGTGTAGTTCGCTCTTACTGAACTTGCGCGGCCACAGGTGTACTATTGCCCTGTGGCCGTTTTATTTTTAAATCGCGGCCCTCACCTGGGGCTGAACGTCCTCAGGTAGATGGTTGCTCAAAAATAATTACTTCTAATGGCCACGGGTTTAACCTTCCCGTGGCCGTTTTGTTTTTATATCCAGTGGAGAAACACAACCGTGACTGATAAATCTCACGACAAACATTGGCAGCGCTCAATCAAAATGAGTTTTGAAAAAGAACCGCAGCGCCGCCAGCTTCAAAAAGCAAAAAAACAACTTAAACCCAATCGCCAACCCAAACCCACCCGCCGCCGAGACTGGCTGCCGGAGGCTGTGGATGGCTCTGGCGACTTCGATTTCGAGCCAGTTGAGCGGATAATGCCGCGTGGTGAGCGCGAGCGCCGCCGTACCCTCCTGGCAACGGCTCTGGCGGACATAACTGAAGCGCCATCAACCTCTCAGGAGCTTCCCCATCACGTCGAGGTATCCAGCCTGCGGGGCACAGTCGTCGAGGTCAGCAGCGGTCTTTGCCGGGTAGATGTGGCTGGGCAGACGCTCATGTGTGGCCTGCGCGGTTCACTCAGCGCCGAGGCTACCGGTTTCACCAACGTGGTCGCCGTCGGCGATGAGGTGCTTATCTCTGCCGATGGCTCCGGTTGGGGCGTGGTGGAAGAGGTGCTACCGCGCCGCACCATCCTGGCCCGGCCCGATGTCTTCCACAGCCATCTGCGGCAAATCATTGTGGCCAATGCCGAGCAGGTGTTGATTGTTGCTTCCTGGCGCAATCCCCCCTTGTGGCCGGAACTGATTGACCGCTATCTCATCGCCGCTCAGCGAAACAAGCTGGCCCCGCTCATCTGCGTTAACAAGATTGACCTGGCTGAGGACCTGACAGCTTGCCAGGCTGCGCTTCAACCCTACCAGGCGCTTGGCTACCCGGTCATTTTTGCCAGTGCTCTCACCGGCGTTGGCATTGACTCCCTGGCCGAGATATTGCGCGGGCGGATCACCGCCCTGGCCGGGCTGTCGGGCGTGGGCAAGTCATCACTCCTGTCGGCCGTACAGCCCAGCCTGCAGCTCCGCACCGGCATCGTCAGCGAAGCCAGCGGCGAGGGCCGTCACACCACCACTCAGGTAACGATGCTGCCCCTGGCTATGGGCGGCTTTGTAGTGGACACTCCCGGCATCCGTGAGTTTGGCCTGAGCGGCCTGTCACCCCGCGACCTGATTCAGTTCTACCCCGACCTGGAGGCAGTGGCGGCCCGCTGCCGTTTTGCCGATTGCTCTCACCGCCACGAGCCGGACTGTGCCGTTAAAGCGGCGGTTGCTGCGGGTAAACTACCGCTTACACGCTACGACAACTATCAAAAAATTTATACGAGTCTTGACTGAGATGTAAAACACAAAATGCCTTAAAATGAGGCGAAGAGGTGAGGATAGGTGAGGCGCACTTCGTCTTTTCGCCTCGCCGCCTCGCGTGTCATCGCATCTTTTTATCGAGGAGCAAAATGACCCACCAAGCTCAATCTATGCAACTCATCCGTTTTATCGAAGAACTTGCCGCCAACGCCTGGCCCCCTGAAATCGTGCAGGTAGTAGACGGCTGGCGGCTGCGGTTCAATCAGAATGTGACGCGCCGGGCCAATTCGGTCTGGCCCAACGAAAGCGGCAATCACCATACCCTGAAGGAGCAACTGACGCTGGTGGAAGATTTCTATATCCGTCGAGACTGCCCGCCCCGCTACCACATTTGTCCGGCAGCTCAACCCGCCAACCTGGACAAGATTTTGGCCAACCACGGCTACACCCTTGACGCCCGCACCGCCGTCCAGATTGCTTCCCTCGAAACAATCCTGAGCCGGACCGAGGCCAATCCGGCTCACCCCGTCACCATCAGCCATTCATTCAACGAAAGCTGGTTTGATCTCTACTGTCACGGCGAGCATGTCAGCCCTCAAACTGCCGCCGCCCGGCGCGGTATTTTACAGCGGATTGGCCCGCACACCGGCTTCGCCTCGCTCCAAATTGACGACCAGCCTGCTGCCGTCGGCCTGGCTGTAGCCGAGCGGGGCTGGCTGGGCCTCTTTAGCCTGGTCACTCACCCTGATTTTCGTCGCCAGGGCGCGGCGATAAGCCTGATTCATGCCCTGGCGCAGTGGGGCCAGGTTCAGCACGCCGGCCGGGTCTACCTCCAGGTGATGACCGATAATACACCGGCTCTCACCTTGTATGCCCGGCTTGGTTTTGAAACCCTCTATCATTATCATTATCGCGAATTGGTTCGATAATTTGATTGTCTCCGTTGGTTCTAGTAAAATTCCGGCGCTGCAAGTTAAGTTGTATAAATTTTAAATTCAAGGGGAAAAGGAACTCATGACCACACATAGTTGGGGGATTTTAGCCAGTGAATTGACCAAGGCCCTCGGCCTGCAACACGCGCCGATTGCCATCACCTTTACCAACGACACGCCTGCCGCACCGCTGTTGGAGGGCGATACACCTGCGCCGAGCGGCGATGGCCGCACCGGCAAAGTACCGGCGGGCTGTGTCTTTTGGATGAAAGCGGCCGACCAGACTTTTACCACCGTGCCGGCCGACCATTATAATTGCAGCGTGGGCAGCGTGACTCACGGTTTGAAAAAGCTGGAAGAGGTCATGGCGAACGAGGATGTGCAGGGCATTCTGGAAGCCGAATGGGTCACGCCAGAAGAGGCCATGCAACTGCCGGTAGTTCAGGACAGGCACAACTACGTGGTCTACGGCCCGCTGGCCGACACGCCGGTTGACCCGGATGTGATTCTGCTGCGGATCAATGCTTTTCAGGGGATGGTTATCAACGATGCTTTCAGCAGTATGGACATCGTCGGCAAGCCGCAGTGCCACATTATTCCTATGGCTAAAGAAGAGAATAAAATTGCCATGAGCACCGGCTGCATGCTCAGCCGCATCCGCACCGGCATGTCGCCCCATGAAATGACCTGCACCATTCCGGCGAGCAGGCTCGTCGAGGTGGTAGACAGGCTCGAAACCCGGCGTAAAGCCAATGCAGCCGTGGGGGCCTACGCAAACCAAGACCTGGCCCGTTTTGCCAGTTCGTGAGGAGCGCGCACATCTCTAATCAATCGAAGCAAATTGCCGCCCAATACAAGCGCTTCATCTTTGGGTGGTAACTTGAGCAGGCGGATCTTCTGTAGTTCCAAAGCCGGGTGCAGCCACGGCCCGTCCGAGCCGAACAATACCTTATGCGCTCCAGCTCGTTCAATGGCCTGGACGAGATAGTCAAACCGCCTGACGCCCGAGGTATCAGCATAGATATTGGGCAAGCGCGCGAGCTGATCAATCACCTGGACGTGTGCCCGCCAATCGTCGCCAAAGCTGCCCAGGTGCGGAATGATGAAGTTTACGTTGGGGTATTGTGAGGCGATCATCTCGACCAAATAAGCCCGCCCCGCCACATCATAGAGGATGGGCAGACCAAAAGTCTGGGCCACCTCAGCCACCTCACGGGTTGCCACCGCTTCGTGCCCATGCACTTTGAGGCCGCGAAAACTCCATCGCCGCACCGCCTGTCCCACCATCTCTCGAATTCGACCCGCATCCCGTTCGGCGTGGACACAGGCAAAGCAGATAAAGCGGCCTGGGTAACGGGCGGCGATACGAGCCACATTCGTATTCCCAATCTCGTAGTCAGTATGCTGCGCCGAAAAAATAACGGTCCGATCGATGCCTGCTGCCCGCGCCCGCCGCAGGTATAGCTCAATCGGCGCGTCAGTGTTCCAGGGGTGAGTTAACCCTTCGCCTTTGCCGGCGTGGCAGTGGCAATCAATGATCATGGACGCTGCCTCTCTTGACCACTGATCGCTTTCATAGCATTAGCTGTCGGCTGTCGGTGGTCACCGGTCGGTGGTTGTCTGCCGACCTCGGCCAAAAAGTGAATGCATGTGGCAATGCCCCGATAAAACTGGCCCAGGCTGAACTTTTCGTTGGGGGCGTGGATACAATCATCCGGCAGACCAAACCCCATCAAAACAACCGGAATATTGAGCGCCTCCTGGAGCAGCATGACCACGGGAATCGTCCCGCCTGAGCGCAAGAACACCGGGGCCGCGCCGAAGCCGTGGCGGTAGGCTGCCACCGCGGCGTGGACGGCGGGGTGAGTGCGGTTGAGCAGGGCCGGGCGAGCGGCGCTGGCCGACCGGACCTCCGTCTGAACCGATGGTGGCGTAACGCGAGCGATATGGTCCCGGAACAACTTTTCGATGTCGACCGGGTTCTGATCGGGCACGAGACGGAAACTGATCTTGGCCGTAGCGCGGGCCGGAATGATGCCCTTGCCGCCTGGCCCCTGGTAGCCGCCGTTGATGCCGTTGATGGTCAGCGCCGGGCGGATGGTGATGCGTTCGTACAGGCTGTAGGGTTGGCCCGCGCGGTCGGCCCGCTCGCCCCAACCGGCGGCAGCGCCACTCTCGCGGAGGATGTGGGCATCTGCAGGGCCGGCGCGGGCCAGGCGCTCGCGTTCAGCCGGCTCAACCCGGCGCACCTGATCGTAAAAGCCGGGGATGGCGACGCGACCATGGGCGTCGTGCAGCCCGGCGATGATCTCGCAGAGGACTTGGATCGGGTTGTGGATGGCTCCACCAAACGTGCCCGAGTGCAGGTCGTGGCGCGGGCCGCGCACCTCCAGTTCCAGGGCCAATGCCCCGCGCAGGCCGTAAGTAAGCGCCGGCCGGTTGGGGGCCGGAATACTGGTGTCGGAGATGACGGCTACGTCGGCAGCCAACGCGGCCCGGTGGTGGGCGATGAACGGGGCCAGATTGGAGCTGCCGATTTCCTCTTCCCCCTCAAATAAGCAAATGAGGTTGACCGGCAAACGGCCCGTGGTCCGCAAGTAAGCCTCAAGCGCCTTGACGTGGCAAAAAAGCTGCCCTTTGTCATCGGATGCACCCCGGCCGTACAACTTGTTATCCCGCACCACCGGCTCAAACGGCGGGATGCGCCACTCGGTTAGCGGGTCGGCCGGCTGCACGTCATAGTGGCCGTAGATGAGCACGGTTGGACGACCAGGGGCGTGTCGCCACTCGGCGGTCACAAGCGGGTGGCGCGCGGTGGGGATGACTTGCACCTGATCCAGGCCAATCCGCCGCAGGCGCCCGGCCAGCCAGTCAGCGCAGCGTCGTACTTCCCCGGCCTGCTGCGGCTGGGCGCTGACGGAAGGGAAGCGGACGAAATCTTTTAATTCCCTGATAAACCGTAGTTGACAGATTCGGGTATAGTCCAGAAGAGTAGATAATGGCGTCTCCTTTGAATAGGTCATTGGTCATTAACATCTCGAAAGGCTTCAAGCTTGTTATCGTCCAAAATCCTTGTATTCAAAACTGCCACCGGAAAGCGACATCTTCTGAGATATGCCTCTTCTCGCTTTGATCGCTGCTTGTCGGACAAAGTCCACTTTCTCGGATGATTTCAGGGATTCAATTGACCAATAAGCTACTTCACCCACCATAGGGTCACGCAAGTCTTCAGTCGCCGTTATCGCCTTTTGCATCGCTCCCTGTCTGCTCAAACCACCAAAAAGGCACAGGCTAAAAGCAGCCAGCCCCATCACAATTGGCTTGCCAAAATCTCGCCATCGCTTGTGGGCAGTTCTTTGTGTTATAACTGGCCGATATACCCTATTATCTAAACAGCTACGCCCCCGGCGTTCAGGTATGTGGGTGCTATATGCTTGTGGTAGAACAAAATCACAAACTTCGGCTAAGGGTTTCACCGTTTCAGGTATATAAGGGACTCCACTAACACCCAAGAGGCAAGGCCAGCCTGTAAAAAATGACCAGTATCTGGACAAAATATCTCTCGCCCCCGCCTGACCCCTGCCCTTTATATTAGGATGAAGGGTCCAGGGTTCTTCCGCATCAAATATAAGTGATCTTACGCTTGTCTTGATACATAGATCGCGCAACGAGGCAGCGGCATCTCTCATATAACTCTCAGTTGGGCGCAGCCAAGTGACCAGGTGTGGAGCAACCCCGATGTCACGAAGGCTCGTGGCGGTATCTACAATTCGCGCTTTCGACCAGGTAAGTTCGAACTCCCGATGTTTATACTGGTTGAGCATCAAAGCTACATCAGTTACCTGCAAATCACTGATCCGCCTTATGAATTGCGACGTGCCCCTGGATGTGGGGATACCCATAGAGAACACCCACACTCGTCTAATCCCTGCTATCTCCGGGACCTTGATTCTTGGCCACCTGTCGCCCCTGATTTCCCCTGGTGTGGGCAAAATGCCGCCTGCTGGTACTATTTCTGCTTGTCCGCGCAGCATCCTATGGACGGCTCTGTCCGCTTGCTCCAAAAGCTGTTCCAGTTCTACCTGGCCGTTCATCATCACCTCCAGAAACAAACTCGATAACCCCCTGGTCACTCACACCTCAAACTCATACCCGGCTCCGGGCCAATCTCCCTGCTCGTTTGGTTGACCAGATGAAAAGTACCCTAGATGACCATAAATGGCATGAGATTGCTCCTTTTTCAAACTCTCTGTTGCATGCTCTGAATCCAACCGATCAGAATTGCTTACAGGTTGTTGCATTTATCTGCGGCACAGAGATTGTATACGAAACATGAGCATCATTCCTGTTTCTACTCGTTCATCGCTACCTCGATGCACTGAATACGTATTTATATTCTCGTTTGAAGTTATCGTAACTCTTCGAGAGTTCAAAACCATGACGATCATGATTGTTAGGATCATGGGCGGCATCATATAGCCAAACGTTACGGTTGGCTCTGAGGCCTAAAACGGCTTGCGAATGATTTTCTGTGCAGGCAATGGTTGGCGTAGCTCTTGCGTTGCTCAAAACCTGAATGAGGGCGGTATCGAAGTTCACTTTCAACTCGTCAAATTCTCCTTTTTTGTCGCGTTTGAGTACTTGACGCTTTTCGATATCGATAATGTAGCCCAAACCACAGATATCTTCCATGAACTGATTTACAGTTGGTCCGGACACCTTTTTTGTTAAAGAGCTTATCACCCTCTCAATACCTGTATAGTTGCCTCCATAGCCATTCTCCCCACCACGGAAAACTGCATAGGCTTTTTCGATGATACTGATCCATAAGCGGTTTCTGCGAGAACGTGCATAGATTGGCGTAGTACCCTGATCTCGGCGGTAGAATAAATCCGAAATATCGACAGGTAACTCTGGTCGCGTCCGGAATGAGACACTGAAGTATCGATTTGTCCTATGCTCATCGAATTGCTCCTGTTTGTGCGGGTTCCGGTTACGCCGCCAACGCAAACTGAGTACACAAGCTGGTATCTTCTCAACAATCATCTTCCTATTGAAACGCCTAGTATGTACCATTGCTGCGAGAATCGCAGGAAGAGGGCAGTCACGGATCTCACCTTGTAGCACCTCATTCACAGCCAAGGATTCTTTACCATAAACAGACTCCTTAAACGATTCAAGAACCACATCTCTTCTTTCTACTTTTTCCCCTTTTATAATTACTATTTCGTGTTCTTTAAGGGGTATAGGTTCATTAAGTAACCGATACCACGAGTTTGGCCCACATACAAGATTATTAGGTATGACTTTAGGAGATCTCTGATTAATTGCAGAAGCCCGATATCTTTGAACACTCTGAATGGAAAAACAATCAATTCCTCCTTGACGGAAGCGTAAGTAGGTTTGCCATACTCGAAGCAAGGCCACATCGAGTTTTGACGGTGAGGCAGCAAAGCGCTGTTCACCCTTTAAGAGGCCACAGTCAGGATCCAGGGTGCGACGAAAAGCAATTAATGGCTGACCACCCCACAAGTCATTCGGATCCATCATTAAGACTGCATCCTCGCCCGATGGAATCACGGTCCACCAGTTTGTACCCAATCGTAAGGCTCGCTGGGCAGCTTTTTGCCAATTGACACAGTAAATGCCACCCAACCCGCCGCCTTTGACTTCTTCCAGCATGCCAACCGCATCCGCACTGGTGGTGGGATTCTTGGAAAGACGGACGAGAGCGTGCTGGGCGGGGACGCTGATGCGTGGATCAATCACATCATTAGTCGAATAGGTAAGCACGCGGGGTGTAGCAGTGGGAAGAGATGCACTCCGAGGAGATTGTGGGCGGGATAGTTGCCGGGCCAGGGCGGGGGTTCTGGCGACCCTGGCGGTCAGGTTACGCATGGCCGTGGGTAAAGCCCGGGGTGGCAGGCGCCGCGCGGCAGCGGTGCGCTGCGTCCGGCGCACAATCGGTGGGATGGCTCGCAGGCCGGCCAGCCCCTGGCGGCGCGCCAGGGTTTGGGCCGCCTGGCGTCCACTCCGGACCAGTTGCCGGCGCAGGGGAGGTGGGAGCGGCCTGGCAGTGCGGCGCATCAGCGGGCGGGCCAGGGCGCGAGCTGCCATTCCGCCCAGGAGGGGGGCGGCTTCGGCCTGGCCTTCCCCGGCAAACTGCTCGGCCAGGTCCTCCAGCGCCTCCATTTCACTATAGCCCTGGGAGCGATAACGCTGCAAGTGGGCCGTGAACTGCCGCAGCAGCGCGGCGGTGGGGCTGCCGGGGCGGACTGCTGCCCCTGCTACCTGGCGGACCGCGCTCAGGACGTTGCTGAAATACTCTCTGGCATCGCCGGCGTCTAGAGTTTCGGCAAAAACATTCTCCAATTCCGCCAGCGATTCTGCCTCGGCCGCGCGGTCAGGTAATGAGGGTGAAGTGAATTCACCCACCCCAAAGTCAGTTCTGAGGTCTGGGTTGGCCTGTCCACGTGGCACTGTAAGTGCCAGCTCTTCTTCCAGCTCTGCAGCTAAATCGGCCATCTGTCGTCGGTACGACATCATTGCTTCCCGCTAAGGTTGTCCACCTGGCACCCTCTCTCCTATCGGCATAGCGGTTTAGAAAGCTATATTGAATGTGGAAGGCATGGAGATAGGTTATTAGGTGGAGCAGGAATCTTGAGGTCCTCTAGATGTAAATAACAATACTCCCGGAGTTTGTTCAACTGCATCTTTTTGACTTCGATCCCAGAGAAATAGGATATAACAGCCCTGTCTCCACATCTTATGCTTATGCCGTTAATTATACTTCCAGTCTGGCGGTCGAAAAGGCTTTTGGTATCCGTATTACCGTTGATTGTTACAAGCTCGTTTTCATCAGCCGAAAAACTGACAACAATGGCATGATGATTCTGGCTCTCGGCATTGGTATAAAAAATGTCACCGGGTCGTGGGTCTACATGGCATCGTTGCTCCCAATTGTTGAAATAAGGACTGATACCTTTTGCCATAATCCATGGGCCTATAGGAATTCCAGCCCTCTTCAATGCCCAGGTTGCAAACATCCCACACCAATAGCATCTAATTGTTTTCTTAGAGGGAGGTACTTTGAGGCCACACTGGCCAAATTCTGGTACTTTACATATTGGTTGCCACGAGTTTTGTCCTGGCCAGGCCGTTTCGATGTACTTTTTCAGGCGCAGCCCACCGTAGCAAATATGACGACACGCATTGTAAACTGAGGGTTGTCCGGTGGAACTCTGGTTTTCCCTCCAGTCTACAACTACTTTTCCGATGTCCGCCAGAGCTGTAGAAACAATCACCCAGCGAGTACGCCATGTGACGGGGCTACCATTATCTGGGTTGTGCTTTTTTTCATCTTGATAAAACTTTCTCAGCCAATAAATTCGCTCTTTGATATTTCTGACCTCCAGATTACGAAAACATTCAAGTCCAATTTCCTGAGGGTAGACTTCGGGAAGACAACAAGCACTAAGTTCCGCATTTATCTCAGAATCTGGCTTGTTATAAAGCTGGTTAAGAATATGTATTGGTCCATCTAAGCTATGAGTCTCTGATTGGAGTAAATCCTTTGGGGTAGATGAACTTGGTAAACCTACGACTCTGGTCAGCAAACTGGCGACTGATCGTTGATCTAAAGTACCTGGACATGTAGGGTCGCGAAGAATGTAGCGAAACCATGTACCGGTATCAGTTTCAGGGGTTGGAGTATCCTTTACTTGGCATGGAGCAGCAGAAGCACCGTGTTGATACAAAGTGACTTGCGTTGCTCGATCAACTCTTCCGCTAGGAGCTATCCCCCTGGCCTGCTGAAACATACGCAAGGTATTTTGTGTTACTGCGTTAAAGACGCCATTTACAGGCAAACGAAGCCCCAGAATTTGGTTGAGCGAGTTCTGCAGCCATTGGACTAAGTCCCGGTTGTTTTCTGCTGGTGTAGAGCAAGGAACACATAGGGGGAGCTGTGCCAAGGCTACCAGGAATATCTCAACCCGGCGATTCTGCCTGCGATTTGCCTCTGTAGTAGGTTGTGCTTTTATTTGGGTGGCCCCAAATCCTCGCGTGTCCCAGGTAATCTGGGCGGCGATGGCCCTACCCACATAATTCTTTAGCCAGTTTGTCACCTGCTGCGCCCGTTCTTCACTCATTTGCTGTTCGCGCTGCGGGTTCCGGGGTGTGTCCCAGTCAGCATGGCCATACACCTGCACCGTCCGCACCGGCTGGCGGCCCGGTTGATAGCTGGCGATGATCACATCACCTACTTCTCTGAGAACTGTTTGTTGATCGGCAGGGAGATCCTGTACCTGTCGCCTATATTGACCCCACCCATACACGATCCGCTGCACGGTTTGTCCAGCCGGTGGATAGCCAGGGGGAGGGGTAGTCATTGACCCCGCAGCCGCCAGCATGGCCGCTTCAGTCCGGGGACCGACAATTCCATCGGCGACCAGACCTTGCTGTCTTTGGAAGCGACCGATGGCATCGCGGGTTCGCGGGCCCATTCTCCCGTCAACCGCCAGACCAGAGCCTATTACTCGATTTAATGTGCTTTGCACCCAGCGAATGTACTCACGGCTGCCTCGATTGGCTGGGGGGCCTGCCAGCACAGCACTGCGCTGGATTTGAGAACGCTGGGTGGTTGTCGCCGGCACCCTGCCGGGTCTCTGGGCCGGGAAGGGTACGCCTGCGGTCCGCAGAGGGGGTCGCGGGCGGGATAGTTGCCGGGCCAGGGCGGGGGTTCTGGCTACCCTGGCGGTCAGGTTCCGCATGGCCACAGGTAAAGCCCGGGGCGGCAGGCGCTGCGTGACGGCAGTGCGCTGCGTCCGGCGCACAATCGGCGGGATGGCCCGCAGGGCGGCTGACCCCTGGCGGCGCACCAGGGTTTGGGCCGCCTGGCGTCCACTCCGGACCAGTTGCCGGCGTAGGGGGCGCGGGAACGGCCTGGCGGTGCGGCGCAGGAGCGGGCGGGCCAGGGTGCGCGCCGCCAATCCACCCAGGAGAGGGGCGGCTTCGGCCTGGCCTTCCCCGGCAAATTGCTCGGCCAGGTCCTCCAGCGCCTCCATTTCACTATAGCCCTGGGAGCGATAGCGCTGCAAGTGGGCCGTAAACTGCCGCAGCAGCGCGGCGGTGGGGCTGCCGGGGCGGACTGCTGCGCCCGCTACCTGCCGCACCCCACTCAGGACATTGGCGAAATACTCCCTGGCATCGCCGGCGTCCAGGGTCTCGGCAAAAACATCCTCCAGAGCCGCCAGCGATTCTGCCTCGGCCGCACGATCAAATAACGGAGATGGAGCGAATTCACCTCCGCGTCGTGCGGCCTGTTCCAGTTCTTCCTCCAGTTCTGCGGCTACATTCGTCATCTGTCGGGGGTAAGACATGGTCGCCTCCGGCTAGCCCCATTGATAAAGCACTGTTTGATAGCCCGGTGATTGATCACGGGCAAGTGTAGTTAAGCGAAACGGCGGGGTTACACGATTATTTTCTTAATCATCATTCAATGACATACTGAGCCTGGCTCACACCTCAGCGCAGAAGTTACACCTCGAACTCGCACTCTTCCTCGAACTCACACTCCTCCTCGAACTCGCACTCAGGCTGCCGCCCGTTGCTGGCTGCTGCCCGGGGGCGGGCCGGTCTGGGCGCCGAACGATCCCAGGGCATAATTCGCTCGGTGGTGGTTCGTTGGGCCAGGCCCATCGCCTGGGCGCTGGTCAACCACTCTTCGGCGTGCTCGGCCACCTCGAGCAAGAGCGCCTCAAACTGAGACCGCTGCGTTTGCAGCACGTGCGGCTGGGCCAGCCAGCGCAGCAGTTCCCGCCCGGCTATGGCCATTCCCTGGCGCGGCGATGTCACCAACCGTTCGTTGAAGTAGCGGATTAACACTTCTTCGACCACGTCCCAGGCGTTGTCCGCGCCAAATAGCCGCTTCACATCATCCGAGTTCAGGATACGGAAGGCTTCGTCAAGGAGCTGCATGACCTCGACCCGCAGCACATTAAGATGGCCGTAGGAGGTAAATTTCAGGTTGTTGCGTAAATCCAGGGCAGCCCGGCGGACAATGGCGATGCTGCCAAAACTGGGATCGTAGGCTCGCTCGCGGATCACATCGGAGATGCGCTTATCGCGCCAGTAGAGGGCCACCTGGTTGATAAAGTGGGTATACAGCTTGTGGAAGTCGGTATTGGGTCGTGATCCCGCCGGCACAGCAGCGTTACCGTAACCAAAAGCCCGGCGGTAAGCCGATAGGCGATCGCGCCGGGTGTAGCGCAGCACTTCGCGCCGGTCGAATTGGTAAAGGGCATACGCGCCCTGCCCAGCCGACAGCCGCACCGTGCCGCCCTTGAAAAGGTCTTGTAATTTCTGCACCGCCCGGAAAACACCGATTTTTTCGTGCTGGTAGATGTAATACAGGTCGGCTACGGCAATGACCCGCTCCGAAGTCACAGACTCGTCATAAGGTTCAACCCCGCGCGGGATACGGGTCTGGCCAAACTCGACGGCAGCATCGGGGCCGAGGCCAACCAATTGGGCCAGTCCTTTATCGGGCGGCGGCGGCGCTTTGGCGTCGGCCTCTACTACCGCAGCCAGCATGTCATCAATTTGTTGAGCCAGCGCATCGGCCAACTGCGGATTTTGAATCAAGTCGGCCCCCAGCCGGTTGACCAGGGTCTCTCGCAGCGCGCCAATGCGGTCATATAGGCTTTGATATTCTCGTTCGGTCGCCACAGGGCACCTCCTCTTTATACCGTCATTTTGGTCACTGAACTGTTAGGGCGCCGCACATCCTGGGCCAGCCGCTGTACCTCCATCAGGTAACTGCGAAGTTCCTGCAAGGGGTGTAGCACCCGTGGGTGGCGCAGGCCCTCAGGGAGAGTCGGCTCGTTGGGAATAGATTGGATGAGGCGGCCCACCAGTTGTTCGAGCCGCCGGGCCGTCGGGACAATGGCCTCGACCCCGCGCCGGCCGCCTTCGTGGACCAGCCGGGGCGCTTCCTCGGAGGTAAAGGCCACCACCCATGATAACAGTTCTTCGATCAATATCCGGGTGCCTGCTTCATTCTGGAACGAGGTCACCTGGCGCTCGGCCTGGCCGACAAAGACCGAGTCCATAGCCGCACAGGCTTCGTCCACCGCCTCGGTGGCTACCGAGAGCGCCCGTGACAACAACACCAGCCGCGTCCCCAGGTCTCGGCCCAACCACTGGTCACGGAAAGCATCCCAGCTATCGCGCAATGATTGGACGTAATCTCGCAAGACGACAAAGTTGGTGACATTCGTCTCCTCTTCCAGGGTGTTGACCTGCTCGGGGGTGAGTCCAAAAACAGTCTCAAGATAACCGAGATGGCCTCCCTCAATGCTCTCACCCTCCTCATCCACGGTCTGCCGGTCTATCAAGGCCACAAACAGGTCATCCACCCGGGGCACCCGCGGCCCCCCCTCACGACCTAACTCGTTCACGAGTTCGGTCAGGTCCGAGCGCACCAGGGCCCGAGCTGCACTCACCAGTTCTGAGTCGGCTTTGGACTTGAGGGGATACACCCCTTCCAGGAGGGGTAAGGAGTTATCCAGGGCCACCTTAGCGCGGGTGTAAAGACTGGCCTGCGCCCCGGTGACGCCGCCGCCGAGTTCGGTTTGGCCGGCATAGCTGCGCGGCGTCCAGGTATACTCGACATGGCCTTCCACTTCACGGATGGCAAAAGATTGGTTCAGGGCGGCCAGAAAGGAGCGGGTGTCGTTGGGTTTGGGCAGGCGGCCCAGCACCGCACGCAGCGCGCCCTCGACTGTTCGTTCCAGGGAGATAACCCCGCCGGGAACTGAAGTGGTTGACGGTAGTGGGGTGCCGCCGTCGAAGCCGGTGGTCATAAGGGGGTAGGAGGCCAGGTTGTCCATCGAGCTACGAATACCCTTGACGTTGTACCGTTCCCCTTGAATCGAGGTGATTTCTTCAAACTCCTGCAGTTCACGGGCAATAAATTCCTTTAGCCGGGCAATCTGGTTGCGACAAACAACCATCTCCACCAACTCAGGCGCGCCATTATTGGCAGCAGGAAAGGCTCGATTGAACGTTCGCTCCACCTCGGTAATCTTGGCGTCGCTGGCCTCAAAGATATGGACGGCGCGACCGAACAGGGCAATCGCCGGGCGGACACTCCCTATCCCCACCCGCTCCGCTGCGAGCCGCGCTCGCTCCTGCTCGCAAGATTCTATGGCCCCCGATTTATCCTTCTCTTTGAGGAATTGACTCGGCAGTTCATTACGAGCGCCCGCAAGCCGGGCAAACGACTGGCTTAACTCGCGCCACTGGTTTTCCAGTGACGCCAGGGAATCGATGACAGTATCGTATATCATGGCTGCACCTCTTTTTTGATCAGGTTTTGCAACTCAGTAAGAGCCTCTTGAACCTTTTGGAAGTAGCCTTTTATCGTATCTAATTGATCAGGAGGTAAGTTCTCCACTTTATTGAGGAGTGAATTGAGTAAATCCAACTGAGCCTTCGCCTCATCTGCCCTATCCTTAATCCTTTTGTCGACAATGGCCATGTCAGAACTTTCAAATGAACCGGATAGCCAGGTTACTTCAGCTTTGGCCAGCTTTTCCAGCTTGGCAGTTTCCTGGTAAAGCTGATCCAGGTTTCTAGAAACTAATAGACCGATTTCACCTGAGGTAAGCTTTACCTTTTGCGTGGTAATCCCAAACATCCTACTCAGAAACCGGTTCAGTTGGGGGGTAGCATCAATCCGAAACCACTCCGGTTCGGAGGCAGCATCAGTTAGTAGCTTAACTGCTTTACACAACTCAACATGAGCCTCTCTCCAAAAACCTTCGGCCTTTTCTACCAAGCCCATAAATTCTTGAACCTGAGCACCCTCTAGCGGCCGGGTGACCAGCAATTCATAGGCCTGGGGACCGATGGTGGCCATGACCCACGCGCCCAGCTTGACGTCAATGCTGTGCAACAAGGCTTTTGTCTTCAATGGCGCGGGGCCGACCCCCTCAGAATTAACATCGGCGACACAAACGTTAGCCTGGCCATCATTAACGATGGTCACTTGCCCCGTCTTGTTTTTAACATTCGTGACGGTTATCTTGATTTTCTTCACGCCGGTTAGCGGGTCAGAGGTAGTTTCTCTTTTGAGGGTAATAATCACTGCGGCTTCGTTCTTAGGGTCAACCTCAACCTTGTCTATCTCAAACGGCTGGCCGTCCACATCATCCAAATCCTTAATGACGTAATTACCCATCACCTCGGCGCTAGCCTTCTCAACACCTTCAGAGAAGATCACTGTGACCCGGGTTGTTGTCGCGGTACAGTTGGTAATTGTCAATGGGGCAGGCTCTTGACCACCCTCATCTTCTGCTACAACTGTCAATTCAACGGTTGTTTCGCCCATTGGGTCGCCTTCTCCCGACGGGAAGATATTCCTTACAGTCACCGTGAGCGTGTCATCTTCATGCCAGGGAAACCCTGTTTTTGACTTTGAGGTTAATTCCACAGTGTCATGATCATCCAAACGCTTGGCCTTGAAAGTCGTATACGGCTTACCGCCAAACTCAATTGAATAATTAGCCTTTTTCTCAGCACTGTCATCACCAACAGCCCTGGAAAAGACCAAGGTGATTTTTTTTGTTGTTGCCTTGCACTCAGCGGTAACAACTTCCAGACTTTCCTCATCCATTTTTTTGCTCCTCTCTCCGCTATAGCCGGTTTTGACAAAACTGGCCGGGCGATACCTTGCATGTTGGACTACGGCCGCTCGGGCTAGCAGAAGGCCCAGCCGGGCCGCTCTTCAGGGGAGGCTTTCTTCATTCACGGCCCGTTCTTCGGGCGCAGTAATTTGCTGGCCAATGTTGGTGGCCTGCACCGACACCGACATCGTGTCCAGCCGTTCGGTTAGTTCCTGCCAGCAGCGAAACAGGGCCTGGTTAACCTCGTACAAGGGCAGATGGCTCTCCTCAAGGGTTTGTCTGACACTGCTGGCCCAGCCGCGCCACTCACCGCCCAGCCGCCGGCCCAGGCGGTTCAATTCCGCCATTTGCCGGTCGGACCTTAACTCGGTCAACAAGCGGTGGGACACAAAGTTAAATTGCTCCTGGCAGGTCGCCAGGGCTGACCTGGCCCGGCCCAGGTCGGTCGGATGCTGCACGGCCGCCTGCGCCTCCAGGGCAGCCTCCAACGCCTGGTCAACCCGGTTCCACAAGTCAACCACAATTTCCCCCAGGTCGTCCGGCAGTTTGTGGGCCTGCGGTTTATCCCCAATAAAAACTTCCAGGTCCTTCAAGTCCGTGCGCAGATGCATCAGTTTTGGCGGTAATTCTTGAAAAGTCGCCTCAAGGGCCATCTACTCATCTCCTGGCCAACTCTTTATAAAAGTTCTCGGTAATAACGCCAGGCCGGGCCAGCCGGTGATCCAGAGCAAAGCGGGTCGCGCCGATCAGGAATCGCTCCGGGACAACGCCGGGGTCGGTTCCGGCGGCCAGTCGCCGGGCCGCTTCCTCCACCATTTGCTGCTCTTTGGGGGCAAAGTGAATCACCTGGGCCAGGCTTTTGTTCCCCAAACTGGGGTAGGGTTGGAAACAGATTGTGTCAACCACCAACGCAATCGCCTCGGGATAAGTATCGAGCATAACACGAGGGATATTGCCGGCCTGGGGATTCGGGTAGAAGCGGGTCCACATCCGCCGGTACTGTTCGGCCTCGCCGGGAAACCCCATGCGGCGTAGCAGTTCCAGGCTAATAAAGGTGCGCAGGTATGGCGTCGGATGGGGGGCGCGCGAACTAAAAGCCAAAACGGTGACCGGTCCTCGCCCCACCACATCCATCAACGAGCCAACCACAGCCGGACCGCCCAACAACAGTGCACTAAGATCGGCAAAGGTCTCGCGGTTCCAGCGCGCCCACACCGAGGCTACCAGGCGGTTGTGGCCGTTTTGGAGGAGTCGCCGGGCAATTTGCTGCGGGATGATTCGGTCCAGGTCAAGGTCGTTCTGTAAATTATGGCTGACCTCGTGCAAAATCGCGCCCAGGGTCCAGGGGTTGACCAACCGGTGGTAAGGGAGTTGGATCAACGGAAAGGGGTTGATCTGCTGCCCCAGCCGCCGCAAGGGGATGCCCCGGCGAAAAGTGGCCGGAGAAAAGCCGGTGCGCATGTAGCAAAATGGCGGCGGCGCGGGGATAGAACGGGCCACGCCCAGCCCCAGGTAAGTGTGTTGGTAGCAATCCAGGGCGATACGGTCGCAGCTTAACAGCCAATCGCCAAAACGGGATTGGCGCTGGCCGAACAGCTCAAAGTAGAAATCCCAGATGCGCTCAATGGCCCGCACCCAGGTATGGGCATGTTCCTTGTGCTTCACCACCTGCTGCAAGCGGGCGGTCTCCGGCTCACGCGTGGCCATTTCAACGGCAGCGGTGACTCTTTTGGTCAACCGAAGCAGGTCGGTCCGCAATGTAGTCATCAACTCATTCACCGCCTGGATATGCGCTTCGGTCGGCGTAGCGGCCTCGCTGCCAAACTCATCGCGCCGGAAAGGACGCAAGGCCGCGGCATGGCGGGTCACATTGATAGATTGCGCCTGTAACCACGGCAGCAATACCTCGGGCGCACGTTGCGCTGGCTCGACCTGGCGGCGTAAGCGCGGGGAAGCGCCATTATGCCTGCTGATCTCCTGGGTGATCTCCACGGTTTTATTGCTCCATCGCTAGCTCACGGCTAAGGGTTAATATCGGCTCAGCCTGGGGTTCTCCCCATAGGAACGGCGCGGTGATACCGTCGATCCAGGGCGCGGGACCGCCGATATGCCTGAAGGCACTGCCGTGGGCAGCCAAGTACCCCAGCGGTTTGACGCGCCAGGGTCTGGACTGCCGTGCGCGGCGTTACCGGGCGTCCCTGGGCCACTTGTTGAGCCAAGTTGGCCGCAGTCCGGCGCACGATGGTGGGCAGTGTCCGCACCAGCGGGCGAGTGGTTGGGCTGCGGCGCAGGGTGCGGGTGACGTTGGCCACCCCTCGAATCAGGCGCGGAGCAGCTCGCATAATCGCCGGGGCAACTCGGGGCACAAGGCGTGCGGCCATAGGAATCAGGGCGCCAATAAAGGCTTCGGCCTCGGCCTCACTTTCGGCTTCAGTGGCAGCGTGGCCCAGGTGCTCCATCAAGGCGTCGGGATAGACCCGGCGGATGGGATTCAATTCCCCTTCCCCCTCAAACTCACCTTCCTCTTCCCCCTCAAACTCCTCTTCATATTCGGCTTGAGGCAGCAGATTACCGGCAAAACCACCGACTTGGGGGCCTAAACCGGTGCGCAGGGCAGTTCGGGCCGCAGTCAAGCCAATCCGGCGCAGGGCGGGTGATTGAACCGCTTGCCGGGCTAAACCGGCCAACCGGCGGAAAAATTCTTCGCTTTCATATTCACTTTCTAACCCGCCTTCACCTTCACCTTCGTACTCCCCTAACTCCGGTAAGGCTCCCAGTTCATATTCGTACATAGTCAGTCCTCCTCGGCCCTAAGGGTGGAGCCAAAAATAAATTTGGGACTCTTTAGACCCTCACCCGGCGGCGAGCCGTAGGGCGAGCTGGCAAACGGCGAGCCATAGTGCGGGAAGTTCGCACGTTTCGCTGGATGGCGGCGGCGCAGGTGCGGGGACTACTCAACACCCGCCGGGTCTGATTGGCCATAACCCGAGCGGCAGTCCGGCGAGTTACCGGTTGGCCCGTAGCAGCGCGGCTGGCCAGTACCTGGGTGGTCCGGCGAACAATGGTGGGCACGGTTCGCACGGCCGGACGAGTAGCGGCGCGGCGGCGCAGGAGACGGGTCAGAATGGCGGTGCCGCGCACCAAGTGCGGCAGCATCTGACGTAAGGTGGCCCGGTCGGCTCTGGAAAGACTCGCTGTGGTCGCTGCGCCAGCCATGGCTTCGGCCTCTTCTTCAGTCTGGGCGCGCGAGGCCACGGCGGCCATATACTCGGCCAGTGCCTCCTGGTGAGTTAAGGGTGCTTCGGCTTCCATCTCGGCTTCCCATTCTTCCTCACCTTCATCCTCTAACGCAGACCCAAGTCCCACTTCCTCTTCGTATTCAAACTCGTCTTCGCCCAAACCCCGCTGGGCCAGGCGGCCGGCCATGCTGCCCACGCGAGCGCCTAACGGCCCGCCCAGAAAGCCACCTACCGCTGTCCCTACCATCGGTGCGGCAACACGAGCGACCCTGCGCAACAGGGGTGCAGCCCGGCGCACGAAACGGCCAATACCGCGCCTGATACGCCGGAAGAACTCCTCTTCCTCGGACTCGTCTTCAAACTCCCCCCACTCACCTAACTCGTCCTCTAACTCGCTTTCACCCAGCAGGCTGCCAACACCGCGACCGATCGTGCCCAGAAATTCTCCATCCTCGTATTCTCCTGCAAATTCATCTTCCAGCAGCTCCCACTCACTCTCGCTTTCTAACCCACCTGCCAACTCGCCGATGCTTTCCAGTTCGGCATCAAGTTCTCTATCCATGATTTGCCTCCTTTTCTCAATAGATAAACTTTTGAGGTGATTGCTTAATAGTGTAGGGCATGTGGCGGCGCTTGTGGAGTCACTTCTTCTGATGAGGCATAAATGAGTTCCTTTAAATGGGTGTCGCTTGAAGTGATCGTTCGGAGTTTGGTAAGAGAGGGCAGGAGTAAAAAATTTCCCCTACCCCCCCTTGGTTTTTAGGCGAGGAGCAGACCGAAATCAGCCCCACCCCGCCCCAAGTGGTTGCCCGTCCACGTC
>BOKF01000067.1 GCA_016860845.1 Chloroflexota bacterium | reverse complement strand
CGCATCAAAACCGTTACTTGACGCTTTTGAGCTTCGATTTAACCCTGAACAATCTGTTTTGTTAATGTGCTACCTGCCAGATTTTTCGTCTGGTCTATTGTCTATTTTATGTTTGCGGAAAGTAAAGGAAATCACGTTTTTACTTTTTTGAGGAAGCCGCTACGGCTCGTTCAATGGCCTCAATCAGCCGGTTGAGGTCAGGGGGTTTGACAAAAAACTCATCAGCGCCGGCTAATCTGGCCTGATCTCGTTCTTTTCTGCTGCTCCAGGCCGAAACCACAAAAACGGGAATATGCCGGGTCTCAGGGTTGAACCTGATTTCCTGGATCGCTTTAAAGCCATCCATAATCGGCATGCGTAAATCCATCAAGACCAAATCGGGTTTCCACTTGACCGCCATTTCGACGCCTTCCTGACCGTTTTTAGCATAGGCGACTTTATAGCCATAGACTTCCAGCAGCCGCGAAATGGTGTCACGAATAACTTCGGCGTCTTCTACGTACAGAATACGCGTCGGCCTGCTGCTTTCATCTCTGAGTTGCAACTTTTTTAATTTTCGGGGGCCTTGTTCGGTCATTAGCAAACCTTTTGCGTCTACTAAATCACCTGCGTCGTCAGGAGTTCAATCACTTGACTCGACCACAAAGACTCGGTCAAACTGCATGATTCTGAGCAATCGTTTGAGGTGAGGATTGGGATTTTGTAAGGTAATCTGAATATTTTCGGTGGAGAAATCTTTGTGAGCGTTTAACAAAACTCTTAAGCCATGGGAGTCGATAGACTCGACGTTAGTCATGTCAAATAAAAGCTTTTCGACCCGAGCCCGCGTCATCTCTTTTAAGAGGGAGGTACTGCCATCAGTAGACCACATCAGGTGGGCTGTGCTTGAGTTGACATGGCCATTTAGCTTCAGAATCCAGGCATCGGGCTGACGCGTTAATTCTGTGGACAGCTTGCTCATTGTTTCCGCCTGTAACTGAGGTCCATGCTCCTATAATAGCACAGATTTTGATAACGGGCTACATGTCAAACTAGGCTTTTTAGTTTATTCAACTTGATTTAAGGCTAGCCAAATAATCCTAAAGCCGTCAAATTGACCAGGGGCGTGGGCCAGATGCCCAAAACTATGGTCACAAGCGCGGCCAGAGCCAGGGTAACGGTCACAGGGCCATTTAAGTGGAGCGGAACCGCTTCCCCGCTGTCGGCGGGTGCGGAGCGCATGTACATTTGCACCACCACCGCCAAATAATAGAAAGCCGAGATAGCGCTGTTGATCATCCCGGCCACCGCCAACCAGCTCAAATTAGCCTGCACCGCTGCCCCAAAGACATACAATTTGCCCCAAAAGCCGACAAAGGGGGGAATGCCGGTCAGCGAAAACATGAAGAAGGTCATGGCCAGGGCCAGCAGGGGTTTGCGCATGCCCAGCCCGGCATAATCGCCAAAGCCCGTGCCGATGGCGTTGCGCTGTTCCAATACCGTGATCACCGCAAATGCGCCGATGTTCATAAAGGCGTAGGCCATCAGGTAAAAGAGGACCCCGGTCACGCCCGCCGTATTACCCGCCGCTACCCCCACCAGAATGTATCCGGCATGGGCAATACTGGAGTAAGCCAGCATACGTTTGACATCTTTCTGGGCCAGGGCCGCGATATTACCGCCGGTCATGGTAATGAAGGCCAGCGCAGCGACGGCGATTTGCCAGTCCAGGGTAAAGGCGTTGCTAAAAGAGACCATCAGCACCCGGATCAGGGCGGCAAAGCCGGCCGCTTTAGCCCCGACCGACATAAAAGCCGTCACCGACGTCGGCGCGCCGTGGTAGACATCGGGCGTCCACCATTGGAAGGGCACCGCAGCCACTTTGAAGGAAAAACCGACCAGGAGCAGCCCCAGGCCAACCAGGGCCAGGGGATCCCGTAGATTCCCTCGCTCCGGCGAAAACCAGGCACCCATGGCCTGGAGATTGGTCGTGCCGGTCGCGCCGTAGAGCATAGCCGCGCCGTAGAGAAAAAAGGCCGAGGCAAAAGCGCCGAGCACGAAGTATTTCATCCCGGCCTCACCGGAGGCAAGCTGCCGCCGGTTGAAAGCGGCCAAAATGTAGAGGGCGATGGACATGACTTCCAGCCCCATAAAGACGATGATCAAATCGGTGGCCGCGCCCATCAACATCATACCGCTGGTGGCAAAGAGCAGCAGGGCGTAATACTCGCCGCGCTGCATGTTCTTGTGATCGAGATAACTGAGAGAAACCAGCACCGACAGAGCGGCAGTGACGATAAAAATCAGGTCAAGCACCAGCGAGTAGCCATCGCTGACCGCCATATTTTGGAATGAAGGGGCAGGCGGCGCTTCCATCAGCATCAAAAAGCAGGGCGCAGCGGCAATAATCAATCCAAACAAACTCAAATAGCCCAGGAACCGCTTGTCCTTAAAGATCAGATCGCAGATCATCACCAGCGCCGCCGTACCGAGAACCGTTAGTATCGGCGCTAACGCGGCAAAATTCAAGGTTGGAAATTCTATTGGCATACCTTCTCCCTACAAGATAGAAGATAGAAGATGGTGGATAGTGTATAGCAGATAGTAGATGGCAGACGGACTCATCAAAATTTCTATCTTTTACCTGCTATCTTCTATCCTCTATTCTCTATCTTCTACCCTCTGTTTTACCGCTCGGCCAGGAGCGGTGTGGCATTGATCGTCGTCGCTAATTCGGCGGTGGCCGGATTGATTTTATCGAACAGCAGATTGGGGTACAGGCCAATCACAAAGAAAAAGATGACCAGGGCCAGGGCAATCACAATTTCTCGCGGATTCATATCTTTGAGCTGGTCGTTGGCCGGGTTGAACGGGCCAAACATCATCCGGCGGACCGCAGTCAGCAAGTACCAGGCCGCCAGCACAATGCCGATGGTTCCTAACGTGGCAGCCACCCAATTGACCCTGAAGGTCCCCAGCAGGATTACAAATTCGCCGACAAAGCCGTTCAGTCCCGGCAGTCCTACCGACGAAAAAACGGCCAGTAAAAAGAAGACGCCGAAGATTGGCGCTTTAACCCAGATGCCGCCATATTCTTTGAAAAGGCGGGTGTGGCGCTGTTCGTACAGGACGCCGACCATAAAAAAGAGCATGCCGGTGCTGAGGCCGTGATTGATCATCTGCAACACCGCCCCGCTCAGACCCTGCTGGCCGCCGCTGAAGATACCCAGAACAATGTAACCCATGTGCGCCACCGAGGAATAGGCCACCAGACTCTTGACATCCTCCTGCATCAGCGCCACCAGCGCCCCGTACAAAATGCCAATGACAGCCAGACCGACCATGAGCGGCGTCCAGAACGGCACGGCAGCGGGGAAAAGCGGAATGGCGAAGCGCAGAAAGCCATACGTCCCCATTTTGAGCAGCACCCCGGCCAGGATGATCGAACCGGCCGTCGGCGCTTCGACGTGAGCGGCAGGCAGCCAGGTATGGAAGGGAAACAGGGGCGTTTTGACGGCAAAGGCCAGGGCAAAGGCTATAAAGAGCCACACTTGCAAGGTGGCCGGCAGGTTCGCGTTCGCCACCAGCGTCGGCACGTCCGAAGTATTCGGCTCGGCCCAGAAATACAAAACCAGGGCGGCCACCAACATCAAGGCGCTCCCGGCCATCGTGTAAATGATGAATTTGAGCGAGGCATAGATCCGCCGCTCGCCGCCCCACTGTCCAATCAGCAAAGCCATCGGGATCAGGCTGGCTTCCCAGAAGAGGTAAAAGAGGAACAGGTCCAGCGACATAAAGACGCCCAGCATGGCCGTTTCCAACACCAGCATCAAAGCCATGTACTCTTTAAGCTGGGTGGTAATTGCCGTCCAGGAACTGAGAATGGCGACAACAGACAGGAAGGTGGTCAACAAAACCAGGAAGAGGCTCAGACCGTCAATGCCGAGGTGGTAGTTGATGTTAAGCGAGGGAATCCAGGCCGCAAATTCCTCAAATTGGTAGCCGGCCCTGGCTTCAAAACCGAAATACAGCGGCAGCGACACCAGCAGGTTAACCAGCGACACCGCCAGCGCCAGCCACTTGCTCAACTCCTCACGGTCGCGGGGAATCAACGCCACCAGCACCGCGCCGACGAGAGGGATGATGAGTAAAAAAGAGAGAGTCATTGAATGCTCCAAATTCATCTCAAAAAGAAATAGCTAATCAATACCAGCACTCCAATAAACGTCGCCAGGGCGTAGTGGCGCAGATAGCCGCTTTGCAGATAGCTGGCCTGCCGCCCCAGCCAGCCGATGCCCCGGGCCAGGCCGTCTACCAGCACGCCGTCAATCAAGAGTTTGTCACAACCGACGGCGAACCCCTCGGCCAGCAGCAGCGCGGGTTTGACAAAAACGGCGTTGTAGAGTTCGTCCACGTAATATTTATTGGCCAGCAGGCTGAAAAGGCCCCGCAGGCTGCGGGCCAGATTTTGCGGGATAGAGGGACGAACCACGTAGAAAAAGTAAGCCAGGGCGATCCCGGCAATCGCCACAACGGCGGAGGTTGACAACAAGCCCAACTCTGCCCCAAAGGAAAGATGGTGCTCAACCCCTTCGGCGGAGTGCCCGGCGGCAGCATAAACCGGTTCAAGCCAGCCTTCCAGCGCGTGAGGCAGGCCCAAAAACGTCGGCAAGCCTAACAGCCCGCCAAAGAGCGACAGCACCGCCAGGACGACCAGGGCAAAGGTGATCGGCGCACGGCTTTCGTGGGCGTGGTTGTAGAGGTCCTGGTCGCGCGGCTGGCCGTGGAAGGCAATGTAAATCGCCCGGAAAGTGTAAAAAGCCGTCAATCCGGCCGTGATAATGCCGACCAGCCACAGAATGGGCGAGGCTTCAAACGCTTTGGCCAGGATCTCGTCTTTGGAGAAAAAGCCCGACATCAGCGGAAAGCCGGCCAGGGCCAAACCGCCAATCACAAACGTCCAATACGTAATGGGCATCTTCGCTTTCAGGCCGCCCATACGCCGGATGTCAATGACCTCGTGCAGGGCGTGCATCACCGAGCCGGCGCCCAAAAAGAGCAGGGCTTTGAAAAAGGCGTGGGTGGTCAGGTGGAACATGCCGGCCGTGTACGCGCCGACGCCGACAGCCAAAAACATGTAGCCAAGCTGGCTGACCGTCGAGTAAGCCAGCACCCGCTTGAGGTCAACCTGCACCAGGGCAATCGTCGCCGCAAACAGGGCCGTGACCGCGCCGATGATAGCGACAAACAGGGACACACCTGGCGCCAGCGAGTAGAGCACGTTGCTGCGGACAATCATGTAAACGCCCGCCGTGACCATCGTCGCCGCGTGGATGAGGGCAGAAACCGGCGTCGGGCCGGCCATCGCATCGGGCAGCCAGACGTGCAGCGGAAGCTGGGCGCTCTTGCCCATCGCCCCAATAAAGAGTAAGAAAGTAATCCAGGCGATAATCTGGGGAGTGGTTTCAGCGATGTGGGGCGCTTGAGCAAAGACGCCGTTTTCGCCTAAAAATTGCAGCGTGCCAAAGGTGCTCCAAATCAAAAAGACGCCCAGGGCAAAGCCGACATCGCCGACCCGGTTGACAATAAAAGCCTTCATCCCGGAGGCAGGCGGCGACAGCAACGGTTTTAATTTAACCGGCTGGACGCCCGGCCCCAGGTCAATCGGCGCTTGCGGCTCGTCTTTCCGGTCATACCAGAAGCCGATGAGCAGGTAGGAGCACAGGCCGACCAGCTCCCAGCCGACGTACATCATCAAATAGTTGTCGCCGAGCACCAGCACCAGCATCGAGGCGATGAAGAGGTTGAGAAAAGTGAAAAAACGGGCAAAATCCCGGTCGGGGTGGGCATGGCCGTGCTCCTCGTGGAGCATGTAGGCCGTGGCGTAGACATGAATCAGGAAGCCGACGCCGGTCACGACGAGCACCATCAGCAGCGACAGCGGGTCGGCCAGCAGATTGATCTCCACATTGAAGTCACCGATGGTCGCCCAGGTCCAGAGCGGCACAATCACCGCTTCGCCGCCCCGCCCCAACAGCTCAAAAAACGCGCCCAGGCCCACCAAAAAAGCAGCCAGCACCACCAGCGGTCCCACAATGCTGACCACGCGGTAGCCAACTCGCCGCCCCAGCAATCCGTTAAAAAGAACGCCCACAATCGGCAGAGCAATCGTGAGCCAGATCAGGTTAATCATAGACTACCCTCGAAGAGGTAGACGGTAGTCAGTAGACAGTAAACAGGGATATTTCCCTGACTACCGTCTACCGTCTACTGTCTACCTGCTTACCCTTTTAGCGAGTTTATTTCGTCCACATTGACGGCTGTTTTGTGGCGATTGAGTTCAACCAGCAGCGCCAGCCCGATAGCGACCTCGACGGCGGCGACGGCCATGATCATGAATACAAAAATTTGGCCGGTAGCCGAGTCGAGATAGCGGGAGAAGGCCAGAAAAGTCAGGTTGACTGCGTTCATCATCATTTCAACGCACATCAGGATGACGATGACATTTTGCCGGATCAACACGCCCCCCGCGCCGATGGCAAACAGGATGGCGCCTAACAGCAAATACCACTGCACCGGAACCGCGTCAGTCATTGAGGTTTCTCCTCATTATTTTACTTGGCTCAAAATGCTGCGCCAGCCAGATCACCCCCAGCACGCCCACCGACAGCAGCACCCCAACCAGTTGGAAGGACAGAACGTAATCCGTGAACAGGACGGACCCGACCAACTGCACCTGGCCAAACTGCTGCGCCGCTTCCGGGGTAAAGTTACCCTTTTCCCCGCCGATAAAATTCTCAAAAACAGCCGTGCCGACAAAGGTCAGCAGGACCAGGCTCAACCCGACGAAAATAATGTTGCGCAGCGTCAGCCAGGTAACGACTTTTTCACCCAGTTCCGCCCCCAGGAGCATAACCACGAACAGGAAAAGGACAACAATCGCCCCGGCATAGACCAGAACCTGCACCACGCCCAGAAATTGGGCATTGAGCATCACGTAGAACACGGCCAGCGTGCAAAAGTTGAGCAGCAGCGACAGGGCGCTGTGGACCAGGTTCTTATTAAAGATAACACCCAGGGCAGCGCCAACCGCCACAATCGCCAAAATGAGAAAGAGTATTTGTTCAAACATAATTACCGCTTTTTAGTCCCTCCCCACGATGGGGTGTCAACAAACACTTCGTCACTGCGGACGACCACATGCGGCGGATCGTGAGGTTCCAGCAGCCGTTCTTTGGTATAAATCGCATCCCAACGATTGTATTCGGCCAGGGCAAAATCATGCTCCAGCACAATCGCTTCGGTCGGGCAGGCTTCGGCGCAGTAGCCGCAGAAAATACAGCGGAGCATATTGATGTCGTAGGTTTTGGCGTAGCGCTCTCCCGGCGAACGGCGGTCTTCGTCCGTGTTCTCCGCCGCTTCGACGTAGATACAATCGGTGGGGCAGGCCGCCGCGCACAGGGCGCAGCCGATGCAGCGCTCCAGGCCATTCTCATACCGCTTCAACACATGCCGGCCCCGAAAGCGCGGATAGACCGCTACCGGCTCGTCCGGGAACTGATTAGTGACCGGTTTTTTGAAAAAATATTTAAGGGTAACGCCCATGGCCTTAGCCAGTTCCACGGAGCCACCGACAACTTCTTTGACTTCGTTAATCATAGGCTTCTTCCTAACCCGGGCAAGCCGGAACCAAACAGGAACACAGAGCTTCACAGAGGACTCGCAAAGATACACGGAGAGATCTTATTCCTCCGCGAATCTCCATCTCTTCTCTGCGTAGCTCTGTGTAAATTTTCTTACTCAATATGCAAGAATCCAGTTGTTCACGTACTATTCTAAAAAGGTGAGCCAAACTTTATAAAGGCCACAATCAAGGCGGTGACGGCCAGGTTGACCATGCCTAACGGCAGGAGAAACTTCCAGCAAAAGCGCATCATCTTGTCAAAGCGTACGCGGGGGATGCTGGCCCGAATCCAGATGAACATAAAAATCATCACCGCCACTTTGAGCAGGAAATAGATTGGCTGCAAGATAGGAAACTGCATGGCCAAAGGTCCCTGCCAGCCGCCCAGGAAAATGGTGGTCACAATGCAGCTAATGATAATCATGTGGACGTACTCAGCCCCGAAAAAGAGGCCAAATTTCATCGCGCCATACTCGGTGGCAAACCCACCGATCAGCTCATTCTCGGTTTCGGGCAGGTCAAAGGGCGCCCGCCCCGCCTCAGCCAGGGCGCTGATAAAAAAGATAATGAAAGAAAGGGTCAGGGTGGGGGCAAAAATAAACCAGCCCCAGCCGAGCGAGCAGCCCACGCCAAAAAAGCAGTCCTGCTGCCTGACCATCTCGTTTAAATTCAGCGTCCCGGCAAAGAGGATAACGCTCAACAGGGCCACGCCCATCGGCAGCTCGTAGCTGAGCATCTGGGCGCTGGTCCGCAGCCCGCCCAGCAATGAATACTTATTATTGCTCGACCAGCCGCCCAGAATGACTCCGTATGTCCCCAGGCTGCCCACCGCCAGCAGGTAGAGAATGCCGACGTTGATATTGGAAATCCAGGGATTGATGGTGACGGTCGCTCCAAAAATCTGAAACGGCAGTACAATCGGCTCGTTGGCAATCGGCACAACAGCAAAGGCGATCAACGCCGGCACCAGGGACAGCGCCGGGGCCATCAGATAAACCACCCGATCCACGTGGCCGGGAATGACTTCTTCCTTGAAGAACATCTTGAGCATGTCGGCCAGGATTTGCAGCGAGCCGTATTTGCCTACCCGGTTAGGGCCGTAGCGCAGGGTAAAGCGCCCGACCAGCTTGCGCTCGACAACCGTCAACCCGCCAAACCCTAACATCAGCACGGTGGCAATAATCAAGCCCTGGATAATAATTACGGCATACTGGACTATCGTCTGCACGTCCATAGCTATAAATCCTTCTTCACTCTGACCGGGCCAAACACCTCGCCTGGCCCCAACAGTCTCTCCGCCGGCCGTCCGGCCAGATTACGCGGCACCACGACCACCCCTTCGCTGAGGGAACGGTTGATCACCACCGGCAGCGCCACCGATGTCCCATTTTGGGCCACGGTCAGGGTGTCTCCATTCACCAGGCCAATTTTTTGCGCGTCGGCCCGCGATACCCATATCTGCGGCGGGACAATATGGCTGCGCATCAGCTCAGCCTCGACAAACAGCCGCCCCTCGTCGTACAGCACGCGCGGCGCAACCAGGGTCAGGGCCACGTTTTCATCTACCACCGCCACCTTCGGCGCGACAAAGCGCAGCGGCGCTTTGGCCGACTCATTTTCAGCCAGCGTGGCCCACTGCACCCCCTCGCGCACATCGGCGGTGTAGCTCATGCCCTCGTAAATATAATGGGATGTTTTGCGGGCCAGCGACACCGGCGCGACCAGATTCTCAAACTTCATGCCGGCGTACAGCGGCACAGTCTGGGTAATTTCAGCCATCACCCCATCCGCCGAAGCATAGGGCCAATCCGCGCCCATCTGTCCAGCCATGGCGGTCAAGATAAGCCAATCGGCCCAGGCCACGCCCGGAGCCGGCACGGCGAGATCAAAGGCCTGCACCCGGCGCTCGGCATTGGTAAAGGTGCCATCGCGCTCGGCGGCACCGCGGGCGGGCAGAACGACATCAGCCAGTTTGGCCGTTTCGGTCAGGAACAACTCCTGCACCACCAGGAAGTCCAGCTTTTCGAGGGCGGCCCGGTAAGCGTCGCTTTCGACTGCCGGATCAAGCGCAGCGATGAGCATCGCCCTGACCGGCGAACCTTCGGCCAGCATTTCCCGGGCCGACAGGCCCGCCTGCCCCGCTTCGACCGGCACGTAACCCGGCAGGCGGTCAGGCACAAGACCCATATCCGCCGCGCCCCGGCTGTTGGCGTGAGGTAAGATCGGGATAATCCCGTTGTTGGCTCTCCCGGCATGGCCCGTAACTAAGGCCAATGCCTCCAGGGCCGCACGCAGGGCCGGATCATTCCCGGCTTCAAGGCCGAAGAAAATGATACCGTTCTCAGCCTCAGCGAAGGCTTTGGCCGCAGCTTCAATCTCGTCGGCGGCAACGCCGGTAATTTTAGCGACCCAGTTGGGCGTGTAATCTGACAACGCTTTTTCCAAATCGGCAAAGCCGCTCGTACGGCTCTCTATCCATTCTTTGGCGGCGAGTCCCTGCCGCACCACAGAGGCCAGCAGACCCAAGGCCAGGTGCGCTGCTGTACCGTAGCGGTAGCGCAGCGTTGTTTGGGCCTGGGCATCGAGCTTGGTCCGCCGACCACCGGCATTAATCAAATGCGCGCCCCGCTTGCACGAAGCCGCCGCAACGCGCAGGTACAGAATAGGCGCTTCTTCGTCCAAATCACAGCCTATGGCCAGGATCGTTGTGCCTTTGCCAACCCGCCCCAAATCCGTACCCAGGCCCACGCCGACGGTATAGGCTGTTTCATCCTCCAGCGCCGCGCTCAAGCCGACGCGGTGATCAATATTGTGGGTGCCGATAACCTGGCGGAAGAATTTCTGGAACAGGTACAGGTCTTCGTTGGACAGCCGCGCCCCGGCCAGGCCGCCCAAAGCGTTGGGACCGCCCGCCTGTTTGATCGCCGTAAATTTTTCGGCAACGAGGCTGAGCGCTTCCCCCCAACTGGCTTCAACCAATTCACCATTTTTACGCACCAGGGGTGTCGTCAGGCGGTTGGGACTGCCGTTAAAGTGATGCCCAAAGCGGCCCTTGTCACAAATCCAGATTTCGTTGACTACTTCATTCTGGCGGGGCATAACCCGCTTGATCTCGCCAGTGCGCGTCCCCAAAACCGTATTGCAGCCAACACTGCAATGATTGCAGATGCTCGGCACGTTAGCCATTTCCCAGGCCCGCGCCTGAAAGCGGAAGTCACGGGTGGTCAGCGCTCCAACCGGGCAGATGTCGGTCGTATTGCCGGAGTAGTGGCTATCGAAACCCGGGTTAGAATAGGTAACGATGTGAGCGTAGCGGCCCCGCTCCTCAATGGCCAGCACCTGATCGTAGGCAATTTCCTGCTGGAAGCGGACACAGCGCGCGCAGATGATGCAGCGCTCCATATCGAGCACAATCAGGTCGCCCAGCGGGTAGCGTTTGGGGAAGTGCTGCTTGTCTTCGTAGTCAAAGCGGCTGTTGCCCGGCCCGTGGCGAATGGTCAAATCTTGCAGGGGACACTCGCCGCCTTTGTCACAAACGGGACAATCCAGGGGGTGGCTGGTCAACAAAAACTCGAGGATGGCCTTGCGGTCGGCCAGGGCCGCTTCGGAGTTGACTTTGACCACCATGCCCTCGGAAACCGGGGTGGTGCAGGCGGTGGTCGGCTTGGGCATAAAGCGGATAACCGGCTTGCCGTTTTCGTCCAGTTGCGGCTGTTTGGTCGCCGGGTCAATCGCCGGGGTGCCGACTTCCACCAGGCACATGCGGCACATGCCAACCGGGTCCAGCTTGGCATGGTAACAAAATACGGGAATCTCATTGGCGATGCGTTTGGCCGCTTCGACGATGAGCGTCCCCTTGGGCACGGCGACTTCGACGCCGTCTATCGTTAAAGTAACTTGATCTGACATTTTTCCCCATTTAACCACAGGACAAACGAAAAGATTTGATTTGCAAAACTGCAATTACACTGGAAGGTTGGAGGGCTGGATCAAGAGACATCCATCTTCCAATCCTCCAGTCTTCCAAATCGTATTACTGAATTTGGTCACCAAAAACCATAAGTTTGTCCTACAAATACAGATGCACCAAATTCTTTTGCGGCTGGCCGTTTTCACTTGCCTCGTTCACCGCCAAAGCTTCGTACTCCGGGCCAAACAATTTCAGGCTGGTCCGCACGCCGGGGATGACAAACTCGCCCAACAGGCAGAAGCAGTTGCCTTCCATTTGGTCAATGATGCTGCTGAGCAGTTCGACATCTTTTTTGCTGCCCCGTCCCTGGCGCAGCTTTTCATAGACATGGACCAACCAATAAGTTCCTTCCCGGCAAGGACTGCATTTGCCGCAGCTTTCGTGCTTAAAGAATTTGACGTTTTTCTCAGCCGCCCAGACCGCGTCCACCGTCTCGTCTAAAATGATGAACGAAGCCGAGCCTAACATGGTCCCGGCAGCGGCCATCGCTTCGTAATCCATCGTCGTATCGAGCTTGTCCGGCCCGATAATGGCCGACGAAGCGCCGGCCGGTAATATCCCTTTGACCGCCTTGCCGTCAATGATGCCGCCGCCGCACTCCTCGATCAGGTAGCGGATGGGCGTACCCAGCGGCAGTTCGTAATTACCGGGCCGGTTGACCCGCCCGCTCAAGGAAAAGATTTTGGTGCCGGGACTTTTTTCGGTGCCAAACTGGCGGTACCAATCGGCCCCGTTGGCAATGATCGGCGGCACGTTGGCCAGGGTTTCCACATTGTTGATGACGGTGGGCTTGGCATACAGCCCCTCGACCGCCGGGAAAGGCGGCCGGCTGCGCGGCTGGCCCATCAGCCCTTCCAGGCTGTTGAGCAGCGCCGTTTCCTCGCCGCAGATATACGCTCCGGCGCCCAGGTGCAGGTAGATGTTTAAGGAGAAGTCGCTGCCCAGAATATTTTTGCCCAGGAAACCCTTGGCATAGGCGTCGTCCACCGCTTTTTGCAGCCCATCAGGACCGTTGAAGACAGGCATAAACTCGCCCCGGCCATAGATGTAAGCTGTCTCCGCCCCAACGGCATAAGCGCACAGAATCACCCCTTCGATAAACTGGTGCGGGTTGCAGGTTATAATCTCCCGGTCTTTGAACGTGCCGGGTTCGCTCTCGTCGGCATTGACCACAATGTATTTGGGGAAGATATTCTTGGGGATGAAGCTCCACTTGACCCCGGCGGGGAAACCCGCCCCGCCGCGTCCCCGCAGCCCCGACGCCTTGACTTCATTCATCACCGCTTCGGGAGTCATCTCTTGCAGGGCCTTTTTCAAGCCATCATAGCCGCCATTGGCCGTATAGACCTCAATATCACGAATGTTTTCCACGTCACGATGGCGCAGTAAAACATGTTTTTCCAGGAGATTATTCCTCATAAATGCTCCTCTTACCGAGCGACCTTTTCCGCCGCTCGCAGCCGGTCAATCACTTCGTCAATCTGCTCGTCCGTTAAGTTCTCATAGTATTCCAGGTTAATTTGCAGGCAGGGCGCTTTATCACAGGCGGCAATGCAGACAACCGACTCGACCGTAAACAAGCCGTCCTCAGTCGTGCCGCCATGCGGCCCCAGGCCCATGCGTTGGCACAGCCGTTTGTAGAAATCTTCCGCGCCGCGCAGGGCGCAGGGCAGGTCGGTGCATACCTGAACCATATATTTGCCGGTCGGCTCTTTGCGGAAAAGGGTATAAAAACCAATGATCGAATGAACGTGCGTGACCGGTATATCCAGCGCCTCCGCGACAGCGGCGATATCGTCGTCGTCCAGCCAGTTTTTCGCCCGCTGGGCCAGGTACAGCGCCGGCAGCACCGCCGACAGCTTCCGCTCGGGCGGATATTTCTTCAAAATTTCGCCGAGTTCCTGTTGTTCTTTTTCAGACCACATAAAGGAGTCCTCACAATTTTTCTACTGAGAGACAAGGGCGTGATGCGTGATGCGTGATGCGTGAAACTTGTAACCTGTAACTTGCTACCCTGCGACCTTGCGACCTTGCTCTACCTGTCCACCTCGCCCAAAACGATGTCAATAGAGCCAATGATAGCGATTAAATCTGACACAAAACCACCCTTGGCCATAGTATGGGTAGCTTGCAGGTTGACAAATGATGGCCCGCGCACGCGCAGCCGGTGGGGTATGGCGGTGCCATCGCTGATGAGGCCAAAACCCAGCCAGCCCTTGGGATTCTCGGCCACATAGTAGACCTGCCCTTCGGGCGGGCGGTAGCCTTCCGTAACCAATTTAAAGTGGTGAATGAGCGACTCCATGCTGCTGGAAATCTCTTCCCGCGGCGGTAGCGCCACTTTGCGGTCTTCCGTGCGGAAGGGACCGGGCTGAATCTTGTTGAGGGCCTGCTCGACGATGCGGGTGCTTTGGCGCAGTTCGTTGATCCGCACTTCGTAACGGGCGTAGCAGTCGGCGCCGGTCGAAGTCGGCACGTCAAAATCGAAGTGATCGTAGCAGGAGTAAGGCTGGGCTTTGCGCAAATCCAGCGGCACTCCGGCGGCCCGCAGCATTGGCCCGGTCACACTCAGGCCAATCGCCTCCTTAGCCGATAGATAGCCGATGCCCCTGGTCCGGCTTAACCAGATGGGGTTGTTGGTCAGCATGGCTTCGTAATCTTCCAGATATTCTTTAAACTCGGCCAGGAAAGCTTTGACCGCATCTTTAAAAGCGCCGGGCAGGGGCCAGCGCAGCCCGCCAACGCTGAAGTAGCTGGTGGTCATGCGCGCGCCGCAGACCATTTCAAAAATATCCAAAATACGCTCGCGCATCTGGAAGCAGTACATCACCAGGGCATGGCCGGTGCCGCTCACATCCATGGCATGGGTGCCCAGCCAGATCAAGTGGCTGGCAATCCGCTGCAATTCAGAGCAGATGACCCGAACATACTGGGCGTGCTCCGGTATCTCCACGCCCAGCAACTTTTCAACCGCCAGCACATAGGCCAGGTTGTTGTTCATCGGCGCGGCGTAATCCATGCGGTCACAGTAGGGAATATATTTTTCGTACCGCTTGTTCTCGCCGGTTTTCTCAAAGCCGGAATGGAGATAGCCCAATTCCGGGCTAACCTTGAGCACAATTTCACCGTCCAATTCGACCGCCAGGCGCAGCACGCCGTGGGTCGCCGGATGGTGCGGCCCCAGGTTGAGGACCATGTGCTCTTCGGTGTCCATGTCTTCCGGCAGCTCGGTCAGATATGACGGGCCGACCATGATCTGTTTGCCCAGGTGAGCAAAACGGGGATTTTTGCGGTCATGCTCAAAGTAGACCGGCTCGCCGCCCAGCGGGTAATCCTTGCGCAGGGGATGGCCCACCCAGTTATCGGGCATCAAAATGCGGTGCAGCCAGGGATGGTCGCTGAATTCAATCCCCATAAGATCGTAAGTTTCGCGCTCCAGCCAGTTAGCGCCCGGCCAAACATCGGTCACGCTGGGCAGAACCGGTAAGTCGCTCTGGTTACCATTGCCGCTGATACCGTAGGCGCTGCCCTCTCCCGGGCGATCGGGCGCAGCCACAATGACCCGCAGAAACTTGTTTCTGGGAATCGAGTACAGCTCGTAATTGGCGGCAAAGCGAGGGGTCTGTCTTAGTTTGAGCCGGTCGGTCCCGTAAACGTCAACCAGGAGGTTATATTGCAGCTCTTTATCGTCTCGCAAGAAAAGGGCTACATCATGCCATTGAGCGGCATCAATCTCAAGGGTCGTCACATCCCGAAACTCCGCGTGCTCCTTTACCCCAGACGGAAAAACTGCTTCTAATTTTTCAACAGTCGTATCGGTCATCTCATAAAATCCATCTAAAGAACGGAACTCGTAGGAACTCAGGGAACTCAAAGAGTTCCTATGAGTTCCCCTTAGTTCCCAACCTTCTTATTCTCTAATGCCCAATTTTTCCTCGGCCCTGATTTTCTTTTGCAACTGAGTCAAGGCAAAAAGCAGAGCCTCCGGGCGAGGGGGGCAGCCGGGCACATACACGTCAACCGGTAGAATTTTATCCACCCCTTGAATAATGGCGTAATTATTGAACGGTCCGCCACACGAGGCGCAGTCACCCATAGCAATGACCCACTTGGGGTACGACATTTGATCGTAAATGCGTTTGATGACCGGGGCCATTTTGTTCGAGACCCGGCCGGAAACAATCAATAAATCCGCCTGCCGGGGTGAGGCCCGAAACACTTCGGAGCCAAAACGAGCAATATCAAAACGCGGCATGCCGGCAGCAATTTGCTCAATCGCACAGCAGGCCAAACCAAACAACAGCGGCCAAACCGAGTTTGAGCGGCCCCAATTTACCGCATCTTCCAACCGGGCCAGAGCAATACCCATGCTGCCGGTTTTACCTTCGGCTTCAGCCGCGCCAAGTTCTTGAGGAGTTGGAACTCCAACAGCTACTCCCATTCCAGCGCTCCTTTCTTCCACACATAGATGTAACTTTCAACCAAAAGCAAGGCAAATATCCCGATCTGAGCCAGGCCATACCACTTCAAATCCCAAAATAACACCGCCCACGGATAGAAAAACAACACCTCGATATCAAACAGGATGAAAAGCATGGCAATCATATAATATTGAATCGGTACCCGGCGGCGGGCATCGCCATAACTCAGTTTCCCTGATTCGATCACTTCTGATTTAGCTTTATTGGGCCGGCGTGGTCCTAAAAAATGGGGGACAATCAGGGAAACAGAAGCAATAAAGGTACAAACCAAGATGAATATCAATACGGGCAGATAATCTGACGGCATAGTGAGTCTCTTTCTTGCAGCATCGTTGAGGCTATGCTTTTTTACAGCGTGGCATTCGTTAAGTTTATCACAAGGACCTTAACTTGTCAAAAGGGTAAATTTGTGCAAGCGCATATAATGAGGTTGCTGATCTCTATGGTATAATCGGCGTATGCGCAACCGTCTAACCAGTCAATCCGCCCCTCGCCGTCTTTCGTCTTCCGTTTCCCATCTTCTATCCTCTATCTTCTATCCTCTATCCTCTACGCTTTGCGTCTATCTTCTATCCTCTATCCTCTTGACCGCCTGCGCCTTCGATCCCGAAACTTTCCTGGTCGAAACCGGCCTTATTACCCCGACCCCCACCCCTGATCCTTATTTTCATTACCGGGCCGCGCTGCAGCCCTGGGCGCAGCGGGACATTGAGGCCGCCGGTCCATTACCGAGTTATCACATCACCGCCAGGCTGGATGAAGCCGATCAGGCTTTGCAGGGCGTCGCCCAGGTGAGTGTGCCTGCTTCCGCCTCAGAGCTGGTTTTTCGCCTCTACCCCAACCTGCAAAATTACGGCGGGGCCAGCCGGGTTACGACGGCCTTGGTCAGCAGCACGCCTGTTAATATTACTTCCATTGCCGACGAGACAGCCATCCGTTTGACCTTGCCGGCAGTTATCTCACCCTCTGGATTTGTCACCGTAGATTTAGCTTTTGTCACCGAATTGAGCAGCCAGCCGGGTTTAGATGCAGGCAATTATACTCTCTTTGGTTGGGATGGCCCAATTCTTAGCCTGTCCGGCTTTTACCCGACCCTGGCAGTCCGGCAGGACGGGGAGTGGGTCCTGGATAACCCACCGTCCCATGGAGACGTTCTTTTTAACGAAGTCGCCCTGTACCAACTTGACCTGACCCTTCCCCGCGGTCTGGTCGTCGCTGCCAGCGGCGTCACTTTGAATGTTATTGACAACCCCGATGGCAGTCGCACCTGGCAAATTGTCGGCGGCCCCCTGCGGGATATGACCGTCATCGCCGGGCCGTTTCAGGCGGTCAGCGAGAGCGCCGCCGGAGCGATGGTCACTTCCTATTACTTACCCGGCCACGAAGCCGCAGCCAAGACTGTTTTAGCCCACGCGGCCGCCTCACTGCGTTTCTACAGCGACATTTACGGTCTCTACCCTTATACCGAGCTTGACGTGGTCGAAGCGCCGCTCAATTTCCGGGGGATGGAATACACCGGGCTGGTTTTAATCGGCGAAGATTTATACCAAAACAGCAATCCGGCGACTCGCCCGCAGCAGGTGTTTCTGGTCGCTCACGAAGTGGCCCACCAATGGTGGTATGCTGCGCTGGGCAACAATCCGTACCAACACCCCTGGCTGGACGAAGGTCTAGCCGAATACAGCGCCTTTGAGTATTACCGTGGCATCTTGGGTGAGGGTGAGGCCGAGCGGCTCATGACCGGCCGCTGGCTCATTCCCTTTGACAGCGCCGCCGGCAGCCTGGACGGCAGCGTGGACCGCCCGGCCGCCGCTTTCGATCCGGCCAGCTACGAGTTACTGGTTTACGCCAAAGCTGCTCTTTTTTTCAATGCGCTGCACGACCAGTTAGGCGAGGCGATGTACCGGCAGGCGCTGCAAACTTACTACCTCGAAAACCGCTATAAAATCGTCACCCCGCAGACTTTTCTGGTCACGGCACAGCGGGTGTCCGGGCAAAATTTGAGTCCGCTGGCCGAGGAGTGGTTGAGGTGACACTGAAAAAGACCTCCGAGGTATGCTGGCAAACGCTTCGGAGGTCTATTCTTAACTACACTTGAAATCGGCCAAGTTTAGGAGTAGACGGGTATTGCAGGAGAGGGTGCCGTGCGTAAACAAAACAACGGCTAAATCCGGGCAGTGTTAATTTCCTTTACTCGGGTTTCTTCAGGGACTCTCAAGCCCAGTTTTTGAAATACCCGGTACACCCCCTCGCTTCCGCCTGAAATCAGTAAAGCGGTAAGAATTTGCCCGCCTAACGATAATGTGGCCGAATACCCCATCGCCCGTAACAAATCTCTAATGACATCCAGGTTATATCCCCAAAAAACCAGCCCTGCCAGCAATACCTTAACCGGTGTTCGCCAGCCTTTGCCGCCAACACGCTTTACGAACCAACTCCAGTGAAAAATTGTCGTAAAGGCGCTCTCAAATACAATTGAGAGTGTCAGAAAGACTAATAAGACACTTACCAGTTTATCACCACTTGGCATCTTTTGTGTTCTCCTTTCCTTGTACAATCAGTCTCTCATGACTCTTTGAAGCCATTCCGGGTAGGCGAATGAAGGGGCAGCTTCCATTGGCGGGAAATCTCGTTCGGCTAATACATGGTTCAGGGTGAGTTGAAGGTTGTGCTCCACAGTATCCATTTCCCCAAAAGCCTCAAAACCAAGGCTCCACCACGGTTTGTTTCGGACCCAAATCCGGGTAAGTTCCAGGTAGCATCCTTGGTCAACCCTGATGCTGGCATCAATGGCTTCCACACTTCCATCTTCGGCCATTTTGTATTTTATTTGTCGCCGTAATTTACGGACACCCACCCAGAAGCCGTTCAACTCAGAAGTATCTGGTTGGCCTTGGCTATTTGCCTCGAGTGAGAAACTCCATTTGACCCATTGTTCAACTCGCCCCTCGGCACGTCCCCCATCGGTGTCCAGGACCTTAATGCCACAATCAGCTATCCGTTTTTTGATTTCAAACTTCTGCTGATTCCGCAGCTTGACGCTCAGGTCGGTATGATCTGGTAAAACCAGATAACTATCATACCGCTCTCCTTCATCATTTGGAGCAATTGGCCCATTATTGAACCATTTCTCGATTTCCACGGGAATGGTTCCCTGTAAAAACCAGCGTAATTCCATACTTGGCTGCATCTGCGTTTTCCCTTTATTTCACAAAATCAAACAATGATTTTTGACAAGTTTATCTTTAATTCTCATCAAAGAAGGCTAAGTATCGGTGGCCCCGCTTAATGGGGCCACCAATGACACCACTATCCTTTAATAATCCGATATCGAACTTTGTACTTCCAATCCGACCAAAAACGGATTATCCTATCCTGGAAAGACCATTCCTGGCCGTGAGTACCATTCGATATCTGTCCAATATTGAACTCACGGAGGTGCTGGCCAAGCTCATCATCTCTGTCCAGTTGCATAGTTCCTCCGACCGCTGCAATCGCAAATGGCAAAATTTTTGCTGCCTCTGCTGTGTATGGGTTAGGAATCGCGGCAAGTCCGGCAGAAACCGCTTGTCCAATCTTCGTAACTAATTGCCCATGCTGTGCCCAATCCTTGTTAGCATCCTCATCAAAGGCAACCAACGCCACCTTGAGAATCCGTCCATCTGCCACATCCGCGTCAAATACGGTACCGCCCCCGACGCCAAACTGCTTAGTTTGTCCATTACGAACTGGGATAGGCTTCGTAAGGACCCCTACACTCGTGCTTCCATCGGACACAGCGCCAGCCACGTAGAACTCGTCTTGGACGAAATAATCCTCAGTATCCTCACAAGTAAACTCATCTAAAACTACTCTTACCCTTGACATTTTTATTGCCTCCTGGTTATTTGTATCTTGTCTGCAAATTATCTTTAGTTACTTGAATTACCCCCTGTCTCGTAGAGGCTACGCCGGACCATTGTCCGTGATGTAGGCTGCCCACCACGCCGGGCCATTGCCCCGGACAGGCTCACGCCCTCTACGCGGGGTTGCGGCGCCTGGGAAGCCATTGTCGCCAGGGCTACAACACTGTAGCCGATTTCTGAACCTCAGCTTAACGGCTTGGCGTTTGATCATTGTGTCTCACAGCGTTAACTCAGCGTGTTTTTTGACATTGATCCTGTGTCAAAATTGGCAAATTGTGCTATAATGGGTTATTCAGCTTCTTTTGTCTGCACATCCTGCAAGCTGTTTCCCTCGTTTTTATCACATCTCTGATCGTTGTCCGGTCAGCCACAGGCCGGATAACACCACGCTTTCATTATTTCTTGCTATAAGGGAGGGCCTTCCGATGCTGGAAATCAGGTTATTGGGACTATTCAGTGTTGAAATAGATGGCAATCCCATCGAAATCCCCTCACGCCCGGCGCAATCCCTACTGGCCTATCTTGTCCTGAATTCCGGAACTGCCCAACGGCGCGAAAAGTTAGCCGGGATGTTCTGGCCCGATGCCACCGAGGCCAATGCCCGCAGCAACCTTCGCCATGCCTTGTGGCGCATCCGTAAAGTATTGGGCACGAACCCTCAAACCGGGCAAGACTATCTGCACGCCGATGACCTGACCATCACCTTTGAAACCCATGACGACTGTTGGATAGACACAACTATCCTGGAACAGAAATCCGGTGAGAGTGGATCAACGGATACGTTGATGGAAGTCCTCTCTATGTACCGGGGCGAACTGCTGCCCGGTTTTTACGATGAGTGGGTAGTTTTAGAGCGGGAGCGGCTGCAAGCGATTTTTGAACGCAAAATGCAGACCCTGTTGGAGCGGCTGCTGGAAGCCCGGCGCTGGCCCGAGGTGTTAGAGTGGGGCGAGCGTTGGATAGCGCAGGGCCACACCCCCGAACCCGCTTATCGGGCCTTGATGATGGCTCACAGCGGGCTGGGCGACCGGTCGAGTATGGTCGCGGCCTACCAGCGTTGTGTCGAAGCGCTGCGCCAGGAACTGAGCGTTGAACCGTCTGAACAGACCCGCGAGCTGTATGAACGGCTCTTCAAGGGCGACATGCCGCCGCTAGCCCCACCGGCCGGTCTAAGCGGTCAAGCCATCGGCCCCTATCGGGTGGTAGAAAAGTTGGGGGCAGGCGGCATGGCCGAGGTATACAAAGCTTACCAACCCCGGCTGGACCGTTACGTGGCCCTCAAATTCATTCGCCCCGACCTGAGCGAGGCTGAGGATTTCCGGCCTCGTTTTGAACGCGAAGCCAAATTACTGGCCAAACTCAATCACCCCAATATTGTCCACATCTATGATTTTGGTGAACAGGGACGCCAACCGGGCGCCGGACAGACGAGCCTGTGTTACCTGGCGATGGAATACGTGGCCGGAGGGACGCTCAAGGAATGGCTGCGCTCGCTCTGGCAGGCCGGACGAGCCATGACCTCGGAACAAGCCCTGGCCATTCTACAGCAGATTAGCGCCGCCCTGGATTATGCTCACGACCAGGGGATCATCCACCGCGACATCAAACCGGCCAATATCATGCTCACTTCAGATGGCCGGGCCTTGTTGGCCGATTTTGGCATTGCCAAGCTTATTTCGAGAGCGGGTGATACCACCCAAACCGGCTCGACGACCGGCACGCCGGCCTATATGTCGCCCGAACAGATTAGCGGCGGCGCAAATAAGATCGGGCCGGCCAGTGATGTCTACTCCCTGGGCATGGTGCTGTATGAGATGCTGACCGGGCAAACCGCCTTCACCAGCGACACCCCTATGGGCATGATGCTCAAACAGGTCCAGGAACTGCCCCCATCCCCCAGCAGTCTCAATCCCGACCTACCCCAGGCGGTGGATCGGGTAATTCTCAAGGCTTTGGCTAAGGAGCCGGCGGCCCGCTATCAGCGCGGCGGCGAATTAGCCCAGGCCTTTCAGGCCGCCCTGGCTGCGCCCTCTCTCAACCCGGAGGCAGAGGCCACGCTTCTCCGCAGCTCATGGTGGCCGCAGTGGCCCGACGAAAGTCCCGCCCCTGGCGAACCCCCCTTCAAAGGCTTGCAGTATTTCGACGAAGCCGACGCCGATCTTTTCTTCGGCCGGGAGTTGCTGACGACGAGGTTGGTGGCACGTCTTGTTCCCTCCCCCTGGCAGGGGGAGGGTCAGGGAGGGGGTCACTTCCTCGCCATCGTCGGCGCATCAGGCAGCGGCAAATCTTCACTGGTACGCGCCGGGCTTATTCCAGCCCTGCGGCGCGGTGAGCCGCTCAGCGATGGCAGCCTGCCACCGGAAGGCAGCACCCGTTGGCCTATCCATGTCATCACCCCCACCACTCATCCCCTGGAAAGCCTGGCCGCCAGCCTCACCCACGACTCCGAGTCGGTCACTGCCACCGCCACCTTAATGGACGACCTGGCCCGCGACCCGCGCAGTTTGCATTTGTATGTCCGTAGACTTCTAAGCCAGGTTGCCGGGGGGCAGGGGAGCGGGGGAGCAGAGGAGATTTCCCCCCCGCCCCTCCACCCCTCTGCTCCCCCGCGGCTTCTCCTCGTCGTAGACCAATTCGAGGAACTCTTCACCCTCTGCCGCGACGAAGCCGAGCGGCAGGCCTTTGTGGACAACTTGCTTACGGCTGCTGGGTCTATCAAAAAGGATGAAGGCCGAGGGATGAAGGATGAAAACTTTTCTTCGCCTCCTCGCCTCCCCGCTCGCTTCGCGTCGCCTCCCACCCTCGTCGTCATCACCCTCCGGGCCGACTTTTACGCCCACTGCGCCCAATACGACCACTTACGCGAGGCCCTGGCCAGGCAGCAAGAGTACATCGGCCCCATGAACACCGCCGAACTGCGCCGGGCCATCGAAGAACCGGCTAAACAAGGCGGCTGGATTTTTGAGCCGGGCCTGGTGGATTTTCTCCTGGAAGAAGTTGGGACCGAACCGGGCGCACTGCCCCTGCTCTCCCACGCCCTGCTCGAAACCTGGCAGCGGCGGCGGGGCCGCACCCTGACCTTCGGCGGCTACCGCGAGTCCGGCGGGGTGCGCGGCGCTATTGCCAAAACCGCCGACCGGGTCTGGAACCAATTAGAGCCGACAGAGCAGGCCATTGCCCGCAACATCTTCCTCCGCCTGACCGAGTTAGGCGAGGGGACACAGGATACCCGGCGGCGCGTGGCGCGGAGCGAGCTAGAAGCCTTAACGGCCGCTGACCAAAGACCGCCGACCGCCAAGAAGACCCCCTCCCTAACCCTCCCCCTGAAAGGGGGAGGGGATGCCTCTTCTCCCTCCCCTTCAGAGGGGCCTGCCCTGAGCGAAGTCGAATGGGAGGGCCGGGGAGGGGGTCAGACTCCACCGGAAGCCCAGCCCAAAGGCCAGAGACTCACCCCGGTCCCTGATCCCCCATCTCCCGTCACAGCCGTGTTGCACACCCTGGCCGATGCCCGGCTCATCACCACCGCCGAGGACTCGGTTGAGGTGGCCCACGAAGCCCTCATCCGTGAGTGGCCGTTATTACGGGAATGGCTGGACGAGAACCGGGAAGGCTTATACCTGCACCGCCATCTGACCGAAGCGGCCCAAGCCTGGGAGAAGTTGAACCGCGATCCCGGCGAGTTGTATCGTGGGGCGCGGCTGGCCCAGGCCGGCGAATGGGCGCAAAGCCACGCCGAGGAAATGAACGCCCTGGAACGGGACTTTTTGGCCGCCTCCCAGGAATTGGCCCGGCAGCGCGAAGCCGAGCGGGAAGCCCAGCGCCAGCGGGAACTCGCAGCCGCGCAGAAATTGGCCGAGACCGAACAGCGCCGGGCTGAGGAACAGGGGCGAGCCAACCGGCGCTTGCGCCAACGGGCAGTATTCCTGGCCGGGGCGCTGGTCATTGCCGGGATTTTGGCGGTTGCAGCCGTTATTTTTGGCCAGCGGGCCAATCAAAACGAGCAGCAAGCCCTGGCCGAGCGAGCCACCGCCGAAGCCGAAGCCCATAACCGGGCCACCGCCCAGGCCAACGCCGAAACGCAGCAAAGAGAAGCCGAAAAACAGGCCCGCCTGTCTACCTCTCGCGAGTTGGCCGCCGCCGCCGTGAAAAATTTGGAGGTGGATCCCGAACTCAGCATTTTGCTGGCGTTACAGGCGATAACGACAACTTATGCGGCCGATGATGGCTTGGCCCTGCCGGAGGCGATCGATGCGCTGCACCAAGCCCTGCCCGCTTCACGAGTCCGGCTCACCCTGACCGGTCATACAGATCTTGTTTATATAGGTCTCTTCAGTCCGGATAACACGCGTCTAGTTACCGCTGATTACAATCGTGTTTCCAAAGAAGGCGTAGCTAGAATTTGGGATGCTGCTACCGGCCAGGTGTTATTCACTCTACCGGGTTTCATCCTGGCGGACTTTAAAAAGACCGATGGAGGGAAATATCTGCCAATCGCAAATTTTGGTCAGGGTACAACGATTACTACTTGGGACATGACATCAGGGCAGGCTGTGGGGGTTATCACGGTGCCTGTCCATATTGATTTGAATGAACTGGTCGGCATCAATTTAAGTCCAGATTGGACCCGCCTGATAGTACGCCACGCGGATGGGTTAGTCAGTGTCTGGGATGCTACCGCTAGTACGACCGAGTCTAAAGCCTTGTTCAATTTGGTAGGTCACACAGAATATGTGGAAAATGTTGCTGCCAGCCCGGATGGAACTCGTTGGGCCACGGCCAGTGATGACGGGACGGCCAGGATTTGGGAGGCCAGCACGGGGAAGCTCCTGTTTACCTTGACCGGCCACTCCCTTCCTGTTGAAGGCGTTGCCTTTAGCCCCGACGGGCGTTACCTGGCAACATTCGGCGATAGTATGGTCAGGGTTTGGGATGCGGCCACCGGCGAGGAACGATTTTATTTCACTGCCGGTGGGGGTGACGCTATTGAGTTTAGCCCGGATGGGTTACATCTGGCAACGGTTCAGGATACAGTAGTAAAGGTCTGGGATCTGACCAAAGTGCTTGAAACAGATCTTTTGCCGACCCTTAATACCGATGTAACAGACGCGATCCTTGAGCAGTCGTTTTGGCTACAGGGTCATACGGGTGGGGTTTTGGGTATTACCTTCAATTCCGACGGAACCCGCCTCATCAGCACGGGTTTTGATGGCACAGCCAGGGTTTGGGATATCAGCCCGGCCGGGGCAAAAGAGTGGCTGGCCCTGGCCGGCCACACCGGCGACTGGGATATCCGAGATGTCACGTTCAGTCCGGATGGGTTACGGCTGGCTACAGCCAGCCCCGATTTGACCGCCAAAGTCTGGGATGCCGCCACCGGCCAGGAGCTTTTGACTCTGGCCGGGCATACCGGCTATCTGTTTGAAGTTACTTTTAGCCCGGATGGCACGCGCCTGGCGACTGCCAGCACCGACCACACGGCTAAAATCTGGGATGCCTTCACCGGTCAGGAACGCTTGACCCTGGCCGGGCATACCGATCTGGTTAACGATGTGGCGTTCAGCCCTGATGGCGGGCGACTGGCCACGGCCGGTGAAGATCATATCGCTAAAATCTGGGATGCCCATACCGGTCAGGAACTTCTGACGCTGACTACACATAGTGACTTTGTTGAGAGTGTGGCTTTCAGTCCGGATGGAACCCGCCTGTCTACAGGTAGCGGGGATAATACGGCTAAAATCTGGGATGCCCGCACCGGTCAGGAACTCTTCACCCTGACCGGCCACTCTGATACCGTGCTGGATGTGGCTTTTAGCCCCGACAGCACACGCCTGGCGACGGCCAGTTTTGATGGCAGCGTGAAGATTTGGCAAGTGACGACCGGCCAGGAATTACTTACCCTGACCCGCGACCAATATTCCATTTGGGAAGTCACCTTCAGCCCGGACGGAACCCGTCTGGCCGCAGCCAGTTCTGGACGTAGAGTGATTGTCTGGGACATTGCAGGCGCGCTTGAGGCTGGCACAGCTACAGGCAAAGAACTGCTGACTCTGACCAGCGCAGGTAATAGTGTCGCTCTCAGCCCTGATGGGCGTCTGTTGGCGACAGACAACCCGGACGGTGGTAGGATACAAGTTTATCTCCTGTCTATTGACGAGTTGCTCCCCTTGGCCCACTCCCGCCTGACCCGCACCTGGACGCCGGAGGAGTGCCGGCAGTATCTCCACCAGGAAACGTGTCCGGCCTGGCCGTGAGAGCGTAGGGCAAATTGCTAATTTGCCCTTTTACACGCGAACAAGTTGGCAACTTGTCCTACCGCTTTGGAGGGCAAGCTGCTAACTTGCCCAAAAATTGAGAATTCAGAAATGAGCACCCTGGAATACAAGCTATCTTACCGCCGGCACTTGCCCCATTTTCAGCCTCCCGGCGCAACCCTTTTTGTCACTTTTCGGCTGGCCGGTTCCATTCCAGCCGAAATCATGCGGCAACTACTGGCCGAAGCCGAAGGTGTTGAAGCTGTTTTGGCTGGCATTTCCGATCCACAAGAACGTGCCCAGCGGGCCTATTTGGAGCAACGGCGTCTCTTTGGCAAGTGGGATGCAGCGCTCGACACAGCCAATCGGGATCCTTTCTGGCTGCGCGACCCGCGAGTTGCCAGCTTGGTAGCCGAAAGCATACGTTATCGTGCTGGCCGGGTTTATGACCTGGAAGCCTTCTGTGTGATGCCCAACCATGTTCACCTGGTCTACACCCCGCTAATCAAGGAAAGAGGAGAATACCACGCCATGCCCGCCATCATGCACTCGCTCAAACTCTATACGGGCCGCCGGGCTAATCTGCTGTTAGAACGTGAGGGAGATTTTTGGCAGCATGAGAACTATGATCATGTGGTCCGTAATGAAGCCGAGCGGGAGCGAATTATCTTGTACGTGGTGAACAATCCGGTAAAAGCCGGGTTGGTTCACCACTGGCAGGAATGGCCGTGGACGTACTGCAAATACCCCTTGTAGGACAAGTTGCTAACTTATCCAGTTAAGGTAGGACAAGTTGGCAACTTGTCCTACAGGCTCTAATCCCGCCGAACCGCCCGCCACTGCTCTCCGTTAGGTTCGACCAGCAGCACCGCCTCCCCACCGATCAGGGCCGGGCGGATTTTGTCCGCGGTTTCAATCAGGCCGCTGCTGACTACCTGGCCGGCCAAAGTCCGCACTCCGCTTATGCCCGCCGCCGTAATAGCCTCGACCGGCTGCAGGCCGCGCAGTTCACGAATCTGCCCCACTGAAATGAAACGCCCATCTTCGCCGGTTGAGGCCAGAGCAGTCGCAGCCAATGCGCCGATAATGCCGCCGCCGGTTCCGCCCAGCGCCCGCAGGATGAGTTGGTGGGTATCGGCCAGGCGGCGCGCTTCTTCCTGAGTCACCAGGGTGGTTTTGGTCCGGTAGCCAAACTCGATGGCCGGCAGCGGCAGGTCGAGCGCCACGCACAAGCCAGGATCGCTGCCCGGCTGGAAGCGGGCCAGCATCAGCGCCGCCACTTCGTCAGCGATATGGTTCAAATCCAGGGCATTTGCACCAACCTCCAAATGAATGACATTGGCGCTGTTGCGGGCGGTCATCGGCACGCGCGGGTCGTTGAGCAGTTGGTGGCGGGTGATGCCCACCAGGGGCCAGCGCTCTGCCAGCGTTGCGGCAATCTCACGGGCCAGGTGGCCTGTGCCCGGCGAGTCCAAAATGTCGGTATCATCTATTCCGATATAAAGTCTTGACATCAATAAAATCCTCCGGTATAATAGTTTTGGGTATATACCCAAAACTATTTCTGGAAAAGAAAGGAAAATCAAACATGGCTAAGATTTTTGTCCGTGAGCGCCATCATGTTGGCGAATTAGCCGGCCGGCCTCGCTTTGCGATCATTGGCGTTGAAGGCAGCGACCTGAAAGTTTTCAAGCCCCACGTGCGCCGCAGCGAGTTGGAAGCGATTGCTCAAAGTGTTGGCGCTGAAGTTGTGATTCTACCCCAGGGGGGCGACGAAACCAAAGGCCAGGGCAAGGGCGAGCGCCGCCGCCGCAGACACCAGTCCGAGGACTAATCCCCATGCCCCGCCCGCGCAAGTGGCGTCGCCTGCGCCGCGAACCACAGCCGGCAATTTTCAAACCCGTCGGGTTGACCCTGGAACGGCTGGAGCAGGTCACGCTGCTGCACGAGGAACTGGAGGCGCTCCGCCTGGCCGACCTGGAAGGCCAGCACCAGGCCGATGCTGCTGCCCAAATGAACGTCTCCCGCTCGACCTTTCAACGCCTGGTGACCGAAGCCAGACGTAAAGTCGCCCTGGCTCTGGTCAATGGGGCGGCCCTGCACATCGAAGGCGGCACCTTTCGGGTGATGGCTGTCCGCTGGCACTGCGCCGGGTGCGGCCACGATTGGGATATTGTTCACGGCAGCGGCCAGGGCCAGCCACAGACCTGTCCTAAATGCGGCAGTTCGGCAATTCGGGAAAAGTAGCTGCTCACGCATCATGTCATTTCGAGGCCAAGGGCCGAGAAATCCCTGCAAGGCAACAATTAAAATGATCTTGGCTGGGTAAATGTAAGACTGTAGGGATTTCTCCCTTCGGTCGAAATGACATATCTGAAAAGTTATCCTTTGTATATCCGCGTGCCGACGTGCTCTCCGGCGATCGCACGGGTGATGTTGCCACGCTCCAGACCGTTGACAATGAAAACCTCGTGCAGACTGCGGGCATCGCGCAGCGCTTCGAGCATGCTGCGCTCCACGGCCAAATCTTCCAAATCGCGGGCCAGCAGCTCGTTGACCTCTATCTCCGGGATGAAGTGGGCCGCCGGGTCCTTTTTGGGGTCGGCGGTGTAAAGTCCCTGCTCATCTTTGATCAAAATGCAGCGCCGCGCGCCCATGACCTCAGCCAGCAAAAAAGCCCCCGCGTCGGTGCGGTGGGGAGGGATGCGGCCCAAAGCCGGGGGCCGCTCGAATAGGCCGTAGGGCGGCATGGCATGGACCACCGGCAGGCAGCCCAGGGTCAGGTATTGGGCCAGTTTGGGCAAATCATCATGCCCAATTTTGATGCCGCCGCGCTGGCTCAGCAGCACCGCGACCATCAGCGCATTTTGCTCGCTGATGCTGGAACCCAGGCGGGCCATCACCCCGGTCGGCATCCCCAAATCCATCGCTATGGCATAGGCGTGCCGGGCGCGGGTGCCGCCGCCGGTGGTGATAACAATTTTGTGCGACTGCCGGGCAGCTACCAGTTCATCCAAAATGGGCAGCAGGGCGCTGCGCCCCCGGTCAATGACACTCTGCCCGCCTACTTTAACAACCGTCAGGTCGGGCAGGGGGCGGTAAACCGGCCCGGTGTCGGTGCTGGCCAGCAGCGATTTGTCCATCAGCGACTCGCCCATCAGCGGCGAAACAATGTGCAGGCGTCCACTTTCATCACGCTCAAGCGTCATCCATTCCTCCCAATTAAACCAAGATTCAAAGCTCAGCCAATAATGCCGGACATTTTAACATCCTGAAGAACAAATCACAAGCGCAAGAATGAAAACTCCAAGACAGCCGGGGTCATTTCGAGCCTGGAGGAGATTGGCTATAATTAGATACGTTATGCACAATCCATTCAATAAACCTGTTAAAACGCTTCTCCTCATTATTATTGTTTTCTTACTGGGTATGTTGGCCTGCACCCTTGTCGCCAATGTGCCTGAACCAACGGCAACACCAGCGCCAACCCGCCAGCCTTCCCCGACTCCCTTGCCCTCTCCCACTACATCTCCGACCTCTGTACCCCCGACCCCCTCACCCCCACCACCTCCACCCACCAACTCGCCGGCTACTGTGGAGGCTGATCTTGCCGCGCCGGTCGCATTCGATTTTACCGATTTAGCTCCCTACCGGCAGGCCATGCTGCCAGAATTTGCCGCCGATGTAGAGAGTGTTGCCGCAGCGGGAGCCAGCCGCTATTATCTGGAAATTGAACTGGAGTGGCCTAAAGATAGTTTACTGAGCGAGGAGGGTCTACACTTAAAGGGGCAGGAGCAGGTCTGCTATACCAATACGGAAAATGTGCCCCTCTCCGAAGTCTACTTTCGCCTTTACCCCAACCTGCCCGGATACGACGGCAAAATGAGCATTGATACAGTTGTCGTTGACGGCCAACCAGTCCAGCCCGAATTAGAGGCAAAAAATTCGGCTTTGCGTGTCCCGCTGGGACAACCGCTGCTGCCCGGCGCGGCCACCGACATCACGTTGAGCTATCAGGCCAACGTACCTGGGCAAACCCGGCAGGGCTACAACATCTTTTCTGCCAGCGAAAATACAATTGCCCTGGCCGGATTTTACCCGGCAATTGCCGTCTACGACGAAACGGGTTGGAATATCGAGATTCCGCCGGCCTATGGCGATGCTACCTACCTGGACACTTCCCTCTATCGGATCGAACTGACCGTGCCGGAACCGCTGGTAGTTGCTGCTTCCGGCAGTTTGCTGCAAAGCAGGTCCAACTCCGACGGCAGCCAAACCCTCTCCCTGGCCTCCGGGCCGATGCGTGATTTTTACATCGTGGCCCGGGCCGACTTCGCGGTGATCAGCCAGACGGTGGAGGGCACCGTGGTTAACAGCTACTACCCGCCTGAAATGGCAGAGGGGGGCAAATTAGCCCTGCGCTACGCCGTCGACTCGCTGCGGGTGTTCAACGAGCGGTTTGGCCGCTACCCCTACGCCGAGTTCGATGTGGCGGCCACGCCAACGACGGCCGGTGGGGTGGAGTATCCAGGGGTGATAGTCGTGGCACAGTGGATTTATGAGGAGACGGGTAGCTTTTTTGGGTACGTAGTGGGGCATGAAGCAGCTCATCAATGGTGGTACGGGCTAGTCGGCAACGACCAGGTGGACAATCCCTGGCTCGACGAATCATTGACCAGTTACAGCGCCACGCTCTACTTGGAAACGGCTGAGGGATCGGAAAACGCAAAAGAGATCATGCAGATGCTGTTTTTTGGACCCTATGAGCAGATCAAAAGTCAGGGCCAGGATCGGGCCGTCATCGGTCGGGTGGCCGATTTTTCACAGAGCCAGTACGGAGCGATCGTTTATGGTAAGGGGCCGCTCTTTTTTAATGCCCTCCGCCAGGAGGTGGGCGATGAGATTTACTTTAAGATCATGCAGACCTATTTTGCCGAGTACAAGTACAAAATTGCCCGGCCTGATGACTTATTTGCCGTGATCGAACAGGTTTCGGGCCGGGATGTTGAACCGTTGATCGAGACCTGGCTGCAAAAATGAGATCCAGCAACTTACAATTTCGAAGAGTGAGGCATCCTGAGATGCTGAACGGACCGCATCTGAGGATGTTAGCTCCTCACTTGGTGATTTATGGAAATTAGTACCTTAAGCTACTATGTCCCCTTGACGAGTCATGCTATAATGAGCGTGTTCAGGAGTTATCTGGCCCGGTAAGGGCAGACCCCATCACCGATATTCATTTCTGCCAACATCTACAAGGAGTCACCTAATGAGCAACGTTTCTTCTCTATCTAGCCTGAAGCGGGTCAAAGAAAGCCAGCCCAAAGAAGAAGTCAAACCGGCCCCCGCGCCGGGTAACCTGATTATTCCGCTGGAACAGCCTGTGCCGCCTGACACGCCGATGCAGCGCGGTTTTATTAGCGCCGGACGGGCCGAACGGCTGCGGCTGCAATTATGGCTGGCCGACAATCTACGCAAATCTATCGCCCCGGATGTGCCACTAGACCTGCCGCTGCCTCGCACGGCTGAACGGGAGCAGGTTATTCGTGAGCGTTATCAGCAGGCGCTGCAGCGGGCCAATATTAAAATTCCCTCTGATGTCACCGAGGAGCAATTTTACACCAATGTCCTGGACGAAATCTTTGGTTATGGGCCGCTTGAAATATTTGTCAGATCAGATGCCATCAGCGAAATTATGGTCAACAGTCCTTTTATTGTTTTTGTCGAACTCAAAGGCAAAGGGCTGGTCGAGTCCGGGTACAAATTTCTGGATGATGACCATGTGGAACGGGTCATTAAACGGATTGTCAAACCCCTGGGGCGCATGGCCGACGCCGACCATCCCCTGGTTGATGCTCGCCTCCCCGATGGTTCGCGGGTAAATGCAGTTCTGCGGCCCTGCGCCATTGATGGCCCGAACATCACCATCCGCAAATTTGCCAAAGAGCGGTTGACGATGGACAACCTGATCAGTTTTGGCTCGCTCACCTCATCCATGGCGGACTTCTTGCAGGCGTGTGTGGTTTCCCGGATGAATATTATTGTGTCGGGCGGTACCGGCTCTGGTAAAACAACGTTGATCAACTGTCTTTCCGGCTATATTCCCGATGGCGAGCGGACCGTGACCATCGAAGATGCCGCCGAGCTGCAATTTAAGCAGCGAAATGTGATCCGCCTGGAAACTAAAAAGCCTACCCCGGATAGCCCTGGCATTATTACCGTCCGTGACTGCGTGGTCAATGCCTTGCGCATGCGGCCTGAACGCATTGTCGTCGGCGAGTGCCGCAGCGGCGAAACACTGGACATGCTGCAAGCGATGAACACCGGCCATGACGGCAGCATGACGACCGTCCACTCCAACAGCCCCCGCGATTGTATTTCTCGCCTGGAAACGCTGGTGTTGATGGCCGGAGTTGATCTCCCGCTGACGGTTGTCCGCACCCAGATTGCCAAAGCCATTAATTTGATTGTGCAAGTCAACCGGCTGCGAGATGGCTCGCGCAAAATCACCTATATCACGGAAGTGCAGGGTATTGAAGGGGATACGCCTGTTTTGACCGATATCTTTAAGTTTGTGGAAAAAGGCGAAGAAGAGGGCAAAGTCATCGGGGAACATGAACCGGCTGGCTTGCGCCCCAAGTGTGAGCCTACTTTGAGAAATCACGGCTTTAATCTGCCGGCGACGATGTTCATGAAAGCGAGCAGCTTCAAGTAAAGCAGCGTTTCAGCCCTGAACATCGTGGAAAGATCGTAAGGTGGAAAGTCTCAGACCCGCCACATCAATAGTGAGAGAACTGTAATCCTTGTTTTCAAATAGACTTTTATCCACCTGACACATTAACAAATTTTACCTCAAGGCAAAGTTATGCAGCTTGATACGCCTCGAATTCGTTCACGGCTAGATCTTTTATACCTGGTTACGCGCGAGTTTAGTGCTCGACTTGAGATTGACCAGGTATTGCAGCGGGTTCTCTCTGCAACTGTGGCCTCCGTTGGCGCTCATAATGCCAGTCTATTCCTGCTTGACGCTCAGGGCAAGGTTGAAAACTTATTTTCTATCGAGGATAACTTCAAAGTTCAGCAGCGCAGCCGGCCAATCCTGGCGGCCATCCTGGAACGGGGGTTGATCGCCTGGGTTATCAAGCATCAAGAAGATGTGCTGATTCACGACACTGAGACTGACGAACGGTGGTATAAAGATGACGACGTGTCCGCTCTCTCCAAATCACGCAGCGCTATTTCAATCCCCATTCGACTGCCGGAACAGCTTATAGGGGTGCTCATCGTTACAGCCAGCCAGCCCAACTACTTTGACGAGGACGACCTATCCATGCTCCGCATTATTGCCGATCAGGCCGCCTTTGCCATTGCCAATGCCCGCCTTTTTAAAATTGAACAGCACCGCCATCGTCTGGCCGACACGCTGGCCTCGGTTGCCCGGACCATCAATTCTACCCTTGATTTAAAGGAGGCGCTTGATCTCATTTTAGAACAATTGGCCCTGGTGGTTGATTACGACAGCAGCGCGATTATGCTGCTGGAAGACGAGGTTCTATCTGTCCGGGCCGCGCGCGGGTTTGAGGATATGAGAGATGCGCTCAAAGTTACCGTGCCTTTGGGCGTGGACGGGCCTAACTACCGTGCGGTCATGCAAAAAAGACCCGTCTTACTCAACGATGTTGATGCCGAGCCGAGTTGGAAAAAAAGTTCCTCCTCCAAAAAAGTACGCAGTTGGATTGGCGCGCCTTTAATTGCCCATGATGAAGTCATTGGCATGCTAACCGTGGATAGCTACACCGTGAACAATTATACTGAAGAAAATGTAAATGAGGTCGCCGCTTTTGCCGACCAGGCCGCTACGGCGGTAGCTAATGCTCAGGCCGTCACCCTTTTGCGCAACCTGGAGGATAGTTATACCATCCTTTTTGAAGATAGTGCGGATATGATTGTGATTACCGACTATCAGGGCCAAATTCTCAGCGTTAACCGGAAAGCCTGCCAGATGCTGCGGCGGGCTAAAGAAGCATTAATCGGCAGCAATATTTTGTTGATTGACCGCCACTTGCGAGACTGCTTGCTGGAAAATACCCGGCGCTTACGAGCCTGGCGAGAAGTATTGCTGGAATTAGACATACTCGACGCTTACCGCCAGCCTCTTTCGTTAGAAATTAATGCCCGGCATGTCCAGTATGCCGGCAAGGAATGTGTCCAATGGGTTGGCCGGGATATTTCAACCCGCAAAGAAAGCGAGCGCATGCGCCAGGATTTAATCGCCATGCTGGTGCATGACCTGCGCGGGCCGGTGGGTAATCTCATCAATATGATTGAGCTGCTGCCTATGCTCGTCACCTCTCTTGAGGAAAATCCTCGACTCCACAATTTTTTAACCCTGGCCCAGCGCAGTGGCCAGGAAGTCCGGGATTTAATCGACTCGATGCTGGATGTAGGTCGCCTGGAAGCGGGTGAAATTTACTTGCAGCGTAGCATGGTCAACCTGGAAGAAACCCTTCAGGCTGTCAAAGATCAAGTAGTGCCTCGCGCCGAATCCAAGGAAATGGAGCTTATTTTTAACCCTCTCCCGGAAAATCTCCCCGAGGTCTGGATTGACCGGAGTATGATCCGGCGTGTCCTGATCAATCTGGTTGATAATGCCATCAAATACACCCCCATTCAGGGTCAGGTTTCTCTCACGACCACCTTAAAGGGAGAGACCCTCCGTTTTGCCGTTAAAGATAACGGTTCGGGCATTAGCAAAGCCGACCAGGCCCGCATTTTCAATAAATTTTCCCGGGTGGATCACTCTCTGAATGCGCCGACCGGGGTCGGCCTGGGCCTGGCCTTCTGTAAGCTGGCTGCCGAAGCGCATGGCGGCTCTATCTCCGTTCACAGCGAAGGCGTTGCCGGCCTGGGCAGCACCTTCTATCTCACCATTCCCCTTATCTCGCCCCCTGAAGAACCAGAAGTATGAGCTTGGATTTAATCGCCAGGTACTACGACCTGCTCTACGGCGCCCTGGACGAGGATTTGCCCATGTGGCAAACCTTGACCGAGACAACGGATGGACCGATTTTAGAGGTGGGTTGTGGCACGGGACGGTTATTGGTACCCCTGGCCGAAGCCGGGCATACCCTCACCGGCCTTGATTTATCCCCCGTCGCCCTCGACGCTGCCCGCACCAAAATAAAAGCGGCCGGCTTGACCCGCCGGGTCAGCCTGCACCAGGCCGATATGCGCGACTTTGACCTGTCTCAGAAGAATTTTGCCCTGGCTTTTATTCCTCTCAACACTTTTCTGCACAACCATACGGCAGATGACCAGCTTGCGACCCTGGCCGCGATTCGACGCCATTTGCAGCCAGCCGGCCAGCTCATCCTTGACATTTTTCACCCCGACCCGGCCCTGCTGGCCGAAGCTGACGGTCGCCTCTACTTTGAAAATGAAACCGTTGACGACTTAACCGGGCGCACCGTGCAGTGGTACTGGCGGCACGACATTGACCTGGCCGAACAGATGCGCCACCTGACTTATATTTTAGATGAGATTGACGAAGGGGGCCTGGTCCGCCGGGTGCAACTACCCTTTTCACTGCGCTTGGTGTACCGCTATGAAATGGAACTGTTGTTACGCGCAAGCGGCTTTAGCGTGGAAACAATCTACGGCAGCTACGACCTTGAGCCGTTCCACAGTCACAGCCAGAAGATGGTTTTTGTGGCGAGGAAAGATGGGGAAGTAGTCAGTAGACAGTAGCCAGAGGTTTTTCTTATCTGACTACTGTCTACTGATTACTGTCTACTGAGAACTACATTTGTTCCCGAAAACTCACATTATACTTCTTACGGGCTTTTAATACAGCTCGCCGCAAAATCTCATGGACTTCCGTCGGATTGGAAATGTTATTGAGAACAGCGCTTGGATAGCTTGGATCGTGGCTGCGGATGTGGAGATCGCCAATCCCCAGCATTCGCTCGCTGAGGCCCTGGCTAACGTCAATGTCCTGAACACGCACCAATTCGATATCTTCCCGATCTTTGCCCAGCATCCCCTCGGTAATGCGGACCCGTTCACTGGTAATCTGATAATGAACGCTGAGTGATAAAAAGGGACGGCCTTCCCAGAGAACCGTTTCCCCTTCATCATCCCCCTCGTCCACTGGCCCTTTCGACACCCCTGCCGGTTGGCTCGTGGCCTGGCCCAGGAAATCATCCATCTCCTTTAAAACACCATCGGTGATAGCCCCAACCAGGCGATCCATATCGGCTTGCGGCACACCGGCTAGGTTCACGCCGCTTTGGGCTACTGCTTGCCAGATACTGGCCTTTACTTTGGCCCGCATTTCAGGTAAAGACATTGATTTATCTCCCTTTCACTACTTGGTTGCCACTTGGTGAATTGCCACACTACTCTATTCTGACTCTAACCGAACACACCAACCTTGTCAAGCCAGAAAGCGACTAAATTTGGTATTGACATTTAAGAATTGTTACCCGATAATAGGGTAATGTAAAGAGGGGGTTCACTATGAGCCAACAACCTACCAACGAAACCTCTGTCGCGCTGCAAAACGCCTGGCGCCGTTACGCCGAATTTGATACCAGCGCCCAGACCGCTTCCAAACATCACCTGACCTTGCGCCGGGCAGTGCTTATTTTGACGGTTATAGCAACGTTGTTAGCAATCCTCACCCAACTTTACGGGAGTCCCGAAACGATGCTTGGCCAGGCGCTCAAGGTTGGCTTGATTCTGGTGCCCATCATCAGTTCGGTGATTCTGGCTTTTGCCAGCAAAATGCAGCAGGGCGAGCGCTGGCTGGGGTTTCGCACCGGCGCCGAGGAAATTAAAAAGGAGATTTATTTTTACCGCACCCTCTTGCAGCAGCAGGACGAGCGGGATCAGTGGCTCACCGAACGGGTGGCCGCTATCCAACGCCAGGTGTTTGAGGGTGTCGGCGGCGAACTGGTTTTGAAACCTTACACCGGCGTCATTCCCCCCGACTATTCTCCCGGCGACCCCAACAGCGACTCTGGCTTTTCGAACTTGCTGGCCAATGAGTACATCCGCTTTCGGTTGGATAACCAGCTCAATTATCACGCCAATAAAATTGTCCGCCTCCAAACCGACCGCACCCGCCTGCAAATCGCCATCTTTATTTTTGGCGGGGTGGGGACATTTCTGGCGGCCTTGGGCGGCAGCTTTAGCATCTGGGTCGCCCTGACCACCTCCATCGCCGCCGCTTTCACCGCCTGGCTGGAATTGCGCCGGTTGGACTCGACCATTAACAACTACAGCCAGCTCATTTTAGAGCTAAAGATTATTCGCGACCATTGGTTCAGTTTAACTCCGTCCCAAAGAACCAGCGATGAGTTTTTTAAGATGGTCACCGCGACCGAACGGGTTTTGTGGAGCCAGCACAACCAATACATCAGCGAAATGCGCCAGGCTGTTGCCGACCTCAAGGGCAAGGAGAGCGACTTAATCGCCAAAGCCATGAACGCGCCCACCTCGCCGGTAATTGACGCGGCCCTACTGGAACAAGCTCAAAAAGCCATGTCTGTTGCGGGTAAAATATTGCCCAAGTTGGGCGTTCCTGAGGAAATTATTTCGACGGCGGAAACCGCGGTTGAAAACCTGGCCAAAGCCGCTGCCCGCCAAGAAGAAGCCGGAGTAAACGGCGCGCAAGACAAGCCAGCGACCCCAACCAGCCCATCCGAAGCCCCCAAAGTTGCAGCGGCCGAAGTGAAAACCGAGCAACCTATCACTGAACCGGCCGCAGTCGCTACTCAAATCCCAACGCCTATCCAGGCTCAACAACTTCCTTCTAAGAAACTTAAGGGCTTACCCCATGCGTTTGTAGTAATGCCCTTTGGTCGCAAGCAAGGGCCGGACGGCCGCTGGATAGATTTTAATGCCATTTATCAGAATTTGATCAAGCCGGCACTCGAAGAGGCCGGCTTTGAGCCGTTCCGCGCCGACGAGGAGAGCGTCAGCGGCGACATCCTGACCGATATGTTCCAGGAGTTGCTGCTGGCCGATCTGGTTATTGCCGATTTAAGTATTGACAACGCCAATGTTTTCTACGAGCTGGGCGTGCGCCACGCCATCCGCAAGCGAGGTCTGGTCCATATCCAGTCGGGTCGCTCCTACTTGCCGTTCGATATTTTTAACGTCCGCACCGTACCCTATCGCATTGACAAAAATGGCCGGCCTGACCCGGAATTTTTGGAAAAAGATAAGCAGGCCATTGTCAAAATCACCCGCGAAACCTGGGCTTCCAGCCAGGATCGGATTCACAGCCCCATCTTTAATTTGCTGGATGGTTTGGAAGAGCCTAGTCGTAGATCACTGCGTACCCCGCTGGCCACCGGCTACTGGCGCGAGTATAAAGAATGGGAAGAGCGGGTGACAATTGCCCAACGCCAAAAGCGCATCGGCGACGTATTACTACTGACTGAAGAAGTGACCAACCCGCTGATCAAAGAGGAGGCCATTGCCGAGGCCGGACGCGCTCTCAAGAGTCTGAGCCGCCACGAATTGGCCCGGCAGCAGTACCTGGAGGGCTTAAAACTCAATCCCCGCAGCTCGGAGTTTCGCCGCGAGGAGGCCTTTCACCTGGCCCGGCTGGGCCGCGCCGACGAGGCCGTGGTCAAATTGGAACGGTTGTTGCAGGAGGAGCCGGACAACATCGAGGCCATCTCCTACCTGGGCCGCATCTTTAAAGAGATGTGGGCCGACGAATGGGCAAATATTGAAGACTCGCCAGAGCGCCAGAAAAAAGCCTACAACACCGCCTACTGGCTCAAAAAAGCAATTGATACCTATTTATCCGGCTATCGCTTGAATCAAAATCATTATTACTCTGGTATCAATGCGCTGAGCCTATCGCTGCTGCTGGACAATCTGGCCCACCACTTTGCCGGTGACGATGATGATCCTGAAATTTTAGCCCTGCGGCAGCAAATAACTTTGCTTAAAGGAGCCGTCCAGTTCAGCCTGGAAAGTCAAGCGCAAAAACAAGTCAGCAATTTTTGGATTTTTCTATCGCTGGGGGATTTGGCCGTTTGTACCGCCGAAGATCCTAAAGCGGTGACGCGGGCCTACCAGAAGGCCCTGACATTGGCCGGTCAAAATCGTTTTGCCCTAAAATCTACCCTGGCCCAATTGGAGCTGTTACACTCGTTAAATTTTCGCCCCGACTATGTCGAGGCCGGCATTGCCGTTCTGCGTGAAGAAGTGGTCAAGGTTGAGCAAGAAATTAAAGCGGCCCAGGTTGGACGGGAAACTCGTGACGTTTTCCTTTTCTCCGGCCATATGATTGACCGGCCAGGCCGGCCGGAGCCCCGCTTCCCGCCGGAGATGGAACCAGAAGCCGCCGACCGCATTGATAAAGCCCTGGACAAGCTGGGGGCGGATCACAATGATATGGCCATTGCCCCTGGCGCGGCCTGCGGTGGCGATATTCTCTTTATCGAAGCCTGCCTCAAACGCAATATGCGGGTAGAGGTTTTGCTGCCTTTTTCTGAAGCTGAATTTATCGAGAGGTCGGTCAGCTTTGCCGGGGATAGTTGGGTCGAGCGCTTTTATAATATCCGCAATAACCCCAGGGTTACTTTTGAATTCCAGGTTGACCGGCTGGGACCGTTGAAAGAGGGGGACAACTCCTTTGAGCGCAACAACCGCTGGGCGCTCTACTCGGCCCTCATTTACGGCATCGAGCGCGTCCGCTTTATTGCCTTGTGGAACGGCCAGGGTGGCGATGGGCCGGGCGGCACCGGCCATATGATGAAAGAAGTGCGCCGTCTGGGCGGCATTGTCGAACACCTGGATATCACCAAGTTCGACTATTGGCAGGCCAAAGGCAAAGTTGCTCAAGTGCTGGATGTGCTGGCTAAGGGCCAGTAGGCTCTATAACCCCACCTGCCCATTCAGCACCCATTTGACTGCCGTCAAGCGATGCGCGTTAGCGGTCACCCGTCCCAAAGGGGCGCTTTCCGCTCATCGTGGTAAATCTTTTCAAGCTGTGGAATCAACGCATCCCAGCCATAGTTGGCCTGGGCAAAAGCTCGACCCGCCGCCCCCAGCCTCGCCCGACGAGCCGGGTTGTCCAGCAAATCGAGCACCTCTCTGGCAAAATGCTCGGCCTCATCGGCTAAAACCAACTCCTGCCCGTGAACCACCGGAAAGCCCTCAGCTCCCAGGGTGGTGGCAACAATCGGTTTACCCATCATCATGGCTTCCAACAATTTCAGCCGGGTGCCGCCGCCCACGCGCAATGGCGCAACGTAGACCTTCGTCCCGGCCAGGTAAGGTCGCACGTCGTCCACGTAGCCGGTGATGGTTACACCAGGTAAATTCCGCAAAACATCCAGCCGGGGATGAGGCCGCTGCCCGACAATCGCAAAACTCGTGCCGGAACGTTGCGCCTGAATCAGCGGCAAAACATATTTCCCAAACCAGAGCACCGCATCAATGTTGGGCCGAAAATCCATTTTGCCGGTAAACAATAAATCGTAGGCGATAGTCTGGTCCACCTTATCGTAAGCGGTCAAATCTACGCCATTGGGCACAACGGTGATCGGCACATCAGGGGCAACATCGCGCAGAGCCACCTTATCAGGATGAGACATAGCAATAGTGTGATCTACCCGCTGCAATACGTCGGCCTCATAGCGCCGCAGGCGATGCCACTGCACCCAACTATAGGCAGCGGCGGCCCAGCGGGCCGGGTTCTTGAGGTCTGCCAGGCAGGCCCGTTTCTGTAAAATCCATTCGGCGTTGTGGGCATCGTAAATAATCAGCGGGCGGGGATGGGCCGCCTCGAGGGTGGGCAGGTAGGGACTCATCTCAATGCCCTCGATTTCGACCACGTCAAACGGCTGCTCGTGGAGTTTATTGGCCAGCCGGGCGTTCAACTCCGGCGACCAAAGGCGCAGGCTCATATCGGGACGGCCCGTGGTCAGCATTTGGCGCAGGCGCAGGTTGGTACTGCGTTGGGGTACAGGGAGGGTTTCAACCCATTCACACCGATTAAGCAGGGGGCCGACATCGTGAGGGTTTTGGTCTGGCTCCAGAAACGTCAGCACACAAACGACATGACGCTTGGCTAGCTCTTTGACCAGATTAAAATTCCGCAGTGTCGTGCCCTGGTGTGGGGGATAGGGCCGCTGGGGAGTCAACAGCAGAATTCGCATGGTGAATCAGCGAATGGCGAACGGCGAATAACTAATCACTATTCATCATTCGCTTATTCGCCATTCGCGCTATCCTTTGCCTACTTTATGATAAACTTCCAGTGTTTTTTCAGCCGCATGTGTCCAGGAGAATTTCTTGGCGCGTTTGAGGCCCTTGCAGGTTAAATCTTTGCGCAGGTCCGGTTCGGTCAGCACGCGCCAAATCGCCACCGTGAGACCTTCAATATCGTGAGGATTAATCAGCATGGCGGCATCGCCTACAACTTCGGGCAAAGAAGAGGTGTTGGAAACAATGACGGGGGTACCGCAGGTCATGGCTTCAAGCGGAGTCAGGCCAAAGCCTTCGTAGAATGAGGGATGAACCAGTAACTGGGAGGCATTATAGAGGTAAACCAAATCTTCAGAAGGGACTCGCCCCAGGAAGGCAACGTCCTTTTCCAGGTTCAACTTGGCCACGGTCTCATAAACTTCTTCCCAGAGCCAGCCATTTGAACCGGCCAAAACCAGCGTTTCTTCACGTTTGTAATCGTCCCGCAAGCGGCGATAGGCTTGCAGCAGACCCGGTAAATTTTTGCGCGGTTCAATCGTACTGACAAACAGGATAAAATCCCGGTCAAGCTTGTACTTCTCTTTGGCGACCTGCCGGGCTTCCTCTTTAGGCAGAGGGCGATAGATCGGATTGGCCGCTTCGTGAATAACGGTGATTTTCTTTTCAGGCACTCCCAGCATTTTGATACTGTCGTGCTTGGTCGCTTCTGATACGGCAATGATATGATCCGTTTTACGCCAGGCCTGGTCAATTTGCCCGTAGTAACGGGCGCTCTCTTTGGTTAGAAAGTGGGGATACAACAAAAAGGCTAAATCGTGGATGGTGATAACCGATTTGTAATTGCGTCTGAATGGGGGAATAAAATCGGGGCTGTGCAGCAAATCCAGCCCCAATCGTGAAATCTCAAAACTTAACGCCGTCTGCTCAAACCGATTATGGCTGGGAGTCCACAACGATTTACGCAGAAAGCCATTGCTCTTGACAATTGAGCCTCTGTCTTTGCGGCTTTGCAACAGCAGAAAGGTATCTTCATGAGGCGTAAGACTGGCCAATGCCTCGGTTAACTGTAAAATATATTGACCAATCCCTGCGCGGTTATAAAAGACCAAACGCGCATCTATGCCAATCCGCATAGCTCTTTCCACCTTCCTAAAAAACAATGCTCCCCGCCCGGCCTGGCCGGTATTTCAGGGAGCATCCTTGGTCCTAATAATTCCTGTAATATACCATCAATCCCTAGCCACGTCAAAAGAGAGACAGGTAAAATCTGTACAAAATTTCTCCGCAAGACCAACGGCCTCTTGACGGCTGCGTCCCAATTTTATGGTAGTATAGGACACGCGAAGCGGGTAACTTGTCCTGTAGAACCACCTAAAATTTAGGGCAGAGTGATCGTTCGGAGTTTGGTAAGAGAGGGCAGGAGTAAAAAATTTCCCCTACCCCCCCTTGGTTTTTAGGCGAGGAGCAGACCGAAATCAGCCCCACCCCGCCCCAAGTGGTTGCCCGTCCACGT
>BOKF01000066.1 GCA_016860845.1 Chloroflexota bacterium | reverse complement strand
TATCCAAAGTCCGTGATACGTAATGCGTGATGCGTGATGGTATCCAGGCAAGATTTCTTACGCATCACGTATCACGCATCAAGCCGGTGAGAACAATTGGATGATTTAAATCTTGGAACTGCCTTAGCGGACTTTCTCTTTATTTGGTACAGTTCAGCTAAGCGATTATAATGACAACAGGTCCACGTTTCCTCAATCACGCCAGCATTATTGGATGAGTGTATGCAAGATTTGATAGAAGCGGTTGCTGCCTGGAGTCAGGAGAAACCAATCCGGCTAGCTGTGCTTTTTGGTTCTCAAGCGACAGGTCAAGCCCACGCTCATAGTGATATAGATTTAGCCCTGTGGCCGGCTACCTCTCTTCCAACAGCGACCCGTCTGCACTGGATCTCCGAGTTAGAGATTCTACTGGGGCAAGAAATCAGCCTGGTGATAGTTACGGCGGACCTCGACCCGGTGCTGGGCATGGAAATTGTCCGGCACGGGTGCCTCATCTATGAACGCGAGCCGGATTTGTGGCCGCATCACCGGGCCCAGCTCTGGCATGCCTATAATGACAGCCTGCCCTTCCTCCGGGCTGCCCGCCAACGTCTGCACGAATTTGCCGAAGAGGTGCGACGTGGCCCCTGAGGTTTTCTTGCGTAAGCTCACCTACTTGCGCCAGATTTTGGCCGATTTAGCCCCTTTTCAAGGAGCGTCCCTGGCCCAGGTTGAGGCAGAGCATTATAAATTGGAAAGAATCCTTGAGTTACTCGTCATGGCTGCCAGCGACATTTTGCATCATTTACTGGCTGAACGAGGGATAACCCCCAGCAGCTATCGTGAAACCTTTAAGTTAGCGGCAGAACAGGGGCTAGTTCCCGCAGATTTGGCAGCTCGCTTACAGGATGCTGCCAGTATGCGAAACGTTATTGTCCACTTGTATGAACAGATCAATTACAGCATTTTACGCGATAGTATCACTCCGGCGCTAGAGGATTTCAAGCAGTTTGTGGCTCTGTTTGAGACAGAATTAGATGACAAAACACCATAGGAGGACCCGTTGCTGCTATCAAAGGAGTATTCTTATGGCGAATTCTATCACTAAAAACAAAGAAAAATGGCAGGAACGAAAACTCAAACCGGCGCTCATGCACGCGCCGGAACGGCAGGAGAAATTTGTCACGACTTCCGAGATCGAAATCGAGCGGCTGTATCTCCCCACCGAAGAAACCGCCGACGGCTACCTGGACCGGCTCGGCTTTCCGGGCGAGTATCCCTTCACCCGAGGCGTCCAGCCGACCATGTACCGGGGCCGCTTTTGGACGATGCGCCAGTATGCCGGTTTCGGCAGCGCCGAAGAAACTAACGCCCGCTTCAAGTATTTGCTGGACCAGGGGCAAACCGGCCTGAGCGTCGCCTTTGATTTGCCCACTCAAATCGGCTATGATGCCGACGACCCATTGGCCGAAGGCGAAGTGGGCAAGGTGGGCGTCTCTATCTCCTCTCTGGAAGATATGGAAACGCTGTTAGATGGCATCCCCCTGGACAAAGTCTCCACCAGCATGACCATCAATGCCCCGGCCTCGGTTCTGCTGGCGATGTATATTGCCGTCGGCAAAAAGCAGGGCGTGCCGCCGGAAAAGCTGCGCGGCACGGTGCAGAACGACATCCTCAAGGAGTACGTCGCCCGGGGTACCTATATCTTTCCCCCCAAACCCTCCATGCGGCTGATCACCGATATTATGGGCCACTGCCGGGTTTGTTTGCCGCATTGGAACGTCATTTCAATCAGCGGCTACCACATCCGCGAAGCCGGCAGCAGCGCCGCCCAGGAGATCGCTTTTACCCTGGCCAACGGCATTGCCTACGTCCAGGCGGCCCTGAATGCCGGGCTGGATGTGGATGAGTTTGGCGGCCAGCTTTCCTTCTTTTTCAATGCCCACAACAACCTCTTTGAAGAAGTGGCCAAGTTCCGGGCGGCTCGCCGTTTATGGGCCAAAATTATGCGCGAGCGTTTCGGGGCCAAGCGGGAAAAATCGTGCATGCTGCGTTTTCATACCCAAACCGGCGGCAGCACTCTGACCGCCCAGCAGCCCATGAATAACGTGGTCCGGGTGGCGATGCAGGCCCTGGCGGCGGTGCTGGGGGGAACGCAGTCGCTCCACACCAATTCGATGGATGAAGCCCTGGCCCTGCCCACCGAAGAGGCGGTGCATGTCGCCCTGCGCACCCAGCAGATCATCGCCTACGAAAGCGGCGTGGCCGATACGGTTGATCCCCTGGCCGGAAGTTACTTTGTCGAGGATTTGACCGACCAGCTCGAAGCGAAGGCCGCCGCTTACATCGCCAAGATTGACGAGTTGGGCGGCGCTCTGGCGGCGATTGAGCAGGGTTATATTCAGCGCGAAATCCAGGAGTCGGCTTATCGCTACCAGCGGGCCATCGAACGCAAGCAGGATATCATTGTCGGGGTGAACAAGTTTGTAGCTAAAGAGGAAACCCATCCAGAACTTCTGCGGGTGGATGAAAGTGTAGCCCAAAAACAACGGGAGCGATTAACTGCTCTGCGCCAGCGGCGGGACCGGGCAGCAGTGCAGCAAGCCCTGGATAACCTTAAAAAAGCAGCGGGGGGCAGCGAGAATGTGATGCCTTTTATCCTCGCCGCCGTCGAAGCTTACGCCACCACCGGCGAAATCTGTCATGCACTCAGGAAAGTTTGGGGAGAGTATCGCCCGCCGGTATTGCTGTAGTGGATGGAGTCCAAAGCGAAGCTTTGCAAAGTTACGTTTACCCGCTTATTGACAAGGAACAGACTGCGGTCATGAGTGTAAAAGTAAATCATATCGCCATTGTAGTCGAAGATATCGAAAGAGCGTTGGGCGTTTACCGGGATGTGCTCGGTTTACCCCTGGAACACATCGCCGAGGAGCCGGCCGAACAGGTCCGGGTCGCTTTTTTACCGGCGGCCAACGGCGAAATCGAGTTAATCCAACCGACGACGGACGATTCCGGTGTAGCCAAATTTTTGAGCAAAAAAGGCGAGGGCCTGCACCACGTTTGCCTGGAAGTTGACAGCATCGAAACCACCACGGCAGAGATGGCCGCCCGCGGGTTGGAAGTGCTGGGCCAGGTCCGGACCAACCAGCGCGGCGAAAAATATATCTTCATTCACCCCAAATCGGCGCACGGCGTACTGATTGAGCTGTACGAGCGGCCGGGGTAATCGTATTGCGTATTGCGTAAAACAAATGGAAGACGCAACACGCAACACGGACCTAAAACTGCTGTCAGGAAGCAAATTGTATAATCTCTTCAGCTACCTTCAACGCCTTGGCCGCTTCTGGCAAAAACCGGCGGACGTGCCTCGCCACTGCATCTTCGATAAACGCTATGGCTGCGCCATTCCTTACCCCATCCCCACCGAGAGCCTGGGCACTTCTTTTGATCTGCAGGCGATGGCCAATAACTGCGGCTATGCCGGCGGCGAGGGCAATTGGTGGCACATCCATCACTCGGCCCCGGCTTTTCAGGGGGGGATGGCTCAAAGCTGTCCCCACAGCTACCGGCCGGGCCAGACTAAACAGGCTAAACCCTGTAAATGTGAAAAGATGGAGCTGTGGCAGGAGAAAATCAAAACGTATGCTCAGCGTTGATGAACGCCAGTTTGAGTTAGGCTACACTCCGATTGCCTGTGCCTTGATGGTTTCTGTGGCCGGCTGCGCGCTGGTTTCGCTGCTGGCCGCACTTTGGTTCTTCTTTTTCAGGTAGCACCCGGCGGTGAACGTTCCCGTTATCCTTTCGACCGGTTCGCTCTATCATTTTGACATTGACACCGTGATGGCTCTGGCCGCCGAAGTAGGTTTTGCCGGCCTGGAACTGCTGGTTGACGGGCGGCGCGATACGTACCATCCGCCCCATCTCGAAAAATTGATGGCTCGCCACCGCCTGCCGATTTTGGCCGTTCACAGCCCTTTTGCCACTTTTCCGCCACCCTGGCCCCCCGATCCGGTCAGCCGCATCAAACAAAGCGTCCACCTGGCCGAGTTGCTGGGGGCGCAGATTGTTGTGGTTCATCCGCCAACACGCTGGCTGCGTTTGCAGGGAGTGGTGCTGGCTCCGCAGCAGACATGGAGACTCTCGCTGCCGCTGCCGTGGGCCGGCCCAGGAGAGTTGGGCCGGTGGCTCCAGCAGGAGTTGCCCACCTTTCAAGCCCAGACCCGGGTGAAAATCGCCGTTGAAAATATGCCGCGCCGCCGGGTCGGTCCCTGGCAGTTGGAACCGTACCATTTCAACAACGCCGCTCAGTTGAACCGCTTTCCCTACCTCACCCTCGATACGACCCATGTCGGTACCTGGCGAGAGGATTTGCTCCATTTTTACCGGCAGGTCAAGCCCAAAGTCGCCCACATCCATCTCTCCAATTACAACGGCCGCGAACACCAGTTGCTCCACTGCGGCCTGCTGCCCCTGGCTGCCTTTTTAACCGAGTTGGCCCAAGATAATTTTGATGGCCTCGTTTCCCTGGAATTGGGGCCAATTAGCCTGCAAGCCGATGACGAGACCAAGCTCAAACAAAACCTGCAAGCCAGCCTGGCCTTTTGCCAGCAGGCGCTCATCTCCTCAAAACTGGCCTGACCCCAATTCTGAAATATGTAGTACTCTGCTCCCAACCAACTCAAACTAATTTCAAACTTGATTGTGTTATACTTTACAGTATTAAGATTCACTAAAATCGTAATGGAAACTTAATTGGAAAATTCTAACTTTTGTGCTAAGCTAGGCTCAGAGTTATTCAATTAAGGGGTCTGTCGTCTCCTGGCGGCGGGCACTTCGTCGAGAGATTTTACATTCCGATTTCACCTTGTAATGGAGTAAGTGGAGCAACAAAACGTGTTTTCTGATCCAATTGTTTTACCGAGCCAGGCTATTTTCCCCTTGGGTATCGCCGTCGCCTACCTGGCTTTAAGTCTTTACATGCTGTCCAGCCGCAAGCTGGACAGTCCGATTGATCGTCTTTTTCTGGCTTATCTCCTGCTGACCGTCCTGTGGACTCTCGATCTAGTTGTTATTTTAAGCAACGTCCCGCCGCTGTTGCCAGGATTAGGCTGGCCCCACCTGGTCTCTTACCTGCTGATCCTTCTGGGCATTACCTATTGGACCTTTGCCCGCGCTTTTTTACAGAATTCCTGGCAGACCATCTGGGCCTGGGTAGGGGCGGGCGTGGGCCTGCTGCTGGCCGCAGCGCTGAACCTGGGCTGGCTGGCCTTGTCGCCCGAGTTGTTTGCCTGGAGCAACGGTTGGGTCAATCCCGAGAATGCCGCCTTTGTGTTGAGCGTGGCCTGGTGGTTATTTTTTATGACATTGGCGGCGTATAACGGCCTCGTTCAGGCGGTGAGCACGCCAAGCCCGGCCCACAAAAACCGCATTCGATACCTGATTTTATCTACGCTGCTTCTGGTTGCCGGCTACGGTTTGTATCTAACCCTGCAAGAACCGTTCTGGACAACAGGCTTGATCATTATTGGGGTTGGCGGCGTGCTGGCGACTTATACCGTTGTGGTCGAAAACCTGCTAGACCTGGGTACAGTCACCCGCTGGGTCATTAGCGGTTTAATTCTTACGGTCGTCACCGTTTCGGTTTACTTGATTGGGATTTACCTGGTCGAGACGTTTTTGGGTGATTTTCTGGCTCAAACTTTGGCCCGTTATCTGGATAAATCCCTGGCTGTGGCCGTAGTTACGGCCTTGTTCTTAACCGTTATTTACTCGCCGATCCGGCAGGTCAGCCAATACCTGACCAATCGGCTGCTTTTTGGCCAGCATTACGACTACCAGGAAGTCATCCAGAAGTACACCCACCTTATCAGCAACCGGCTCTACCTGGGCGAATTGGCCAACGTGGCGATGAGCTACATCAACCAGGTATTGGGGGTAAATCGCAGCGCCCTGTTTATCCTCGACTCCGAGTCGGGCGAACAGCTCAATTTGCGGACCTTACCGGCCACCGGCACCAACGGCGTGCCCAAGACAATTAGCCTTAAAAAAGACACCCCGATTACCCAGCGGCTTATCGTCGAGCAGCGGCCTCTGGCCCAGTACACGATTGACATTTCGCTGCAATTCAAAAACGCCCCCGAGTATGACCGCCAGACCCTCCGGGCGCTCAACTACGAATGGTTCATCCCCATTTTGAAAAAGGAACAACTCATCGGTATTTTTGCGCTTGGTCCCAAAAAATCGGGCCGGCCCTACACTGTTCAAGATATGCGCCTGCTGAATACCCTGGCCGATCAAATTGCCCTGGCCCTGGAAAATGCGACACTATTTGACGGCATGCAGCGCAACCTGGCCGAAATCACCCAGATGAAAAATCTGATGGCGAACGTGTTCGACAGTATGGACAACGGGGTGATTACGATGGACATCCTCGGCAAAATTACCCTTTACAACCGGGCAGCGGAGGCGATTCTGGCCGTGCCTTCGGAGGAGTGTGTCGGCTTGCCCTACAGCGAAGTTCTGACTCCGCTCAATAACACCATTTTCCCCAACCTTATTGCCAACGTGGCCCGGCGCGAAAATCACTACACCGATTACGAGATCATCTCAGATTTGCCGGGCCGGGGTCGGGTTAATCTCAGCTTAAACCTGGCCCCCTTGAAAGACGCCCAGGACCAGACCCAGGGCGTCACAATAGTCGTGGATGACGTGACCGAGACGAAACGTCTGCGGGCCGTCCATGATATGTTCCGGCGCTACGTCTCGCCAGCCGTGGTGGATCGGCTGCCGTCCAATCCGATTGACCTGCAACTGGGCGGCCATCGCCAGGAAGTAAGCATCCTGTTTGCCGATATTCGCGGCTTTACCGCCTTCAGCGAAAAGCTGACCCCTGAAGAGCTAGTGGACACCCTGAACGAATATCTCTCGATGGCGGCCGGGTCTATCCTGATGTTTGAGGGCATGCTGGACAAATTTATCGGCGATGCGGTCATGGGCATTTTCAATGCACCGCTGGAGCAGCCCGACCACGTCCTGCGGGCGGTTCGCGCGGCGGCGGCCATGCAGCGGGTGATTACCGATTATCACAAAAATATCGGCGAGGAACGCGGCCTGACTTTCGGGGTGGGGATTCACGTGGGCGAGGCTGTGGTGGGCAATGTGGGCATGTCGGACCGGATGGATTATACGGCCATCGGCGATACCGTCAACGTGGCCAAACGCATCCAGGAAAACGCGCCGGGCGGCAAAATACTTATGAGCGAGACCGTGTACCAGATGGTTAAAAACTCGGTGCAGGCTGTCTTTTATCAAGAAATGCCCCTGCGCGGCCGCGAGCAGTCGGTCAAGACCTACGAGCTGCTTTACGCCGACGCCGATTATCGTTGATAGGTTTGCGCCAGCGGAATCAGCGGGATCTCGCCCACCGGGGTCTGGCGCATGGCCTCGACCGCTTCGGGCGGCAGACGCATCAGGCGGGCCGTGATTATCCGGGCCTGGTCCGGGTCTTTGGCCGCCAGAGTCTCCCCCAACTTCTGCCAGAAGGCAGTTTCTATGTTGACCGCTGTTTCCGGCGAATCCGGCTCATCGCCGCGCCAGTTACGGAAATTGCGCAATTTTAGCAGCGGTTGAGCCAACTGCTGCAAAACCTGGTTGTGCGTGGCTGCAAAAACGGCCTGCATGGCGGCCTGGGAGGCCAGGCGTAATCGCTCTAATTCCGCCGCCGGCGTCTCTTCTTGCCCCCCCCAGCGGGCCTGATGCGCGGCAAATTCGGCCAGGTAAACGTCAATCAAGCGCCGGATCTCGGCTATCTCTGCCTCAGTGGCCGCCGTCGCGGCGAGCGCCACCACCTCCGGCAGCATGATTTGCTCAAACTGCTCGACATCCCAGACCGTGGCCCCGGCCCGGCGCAGGGCCAGCAGCAGCGCCTCGCCAAACGCCTCGTTTTGGGGCGGAGTGACGAACACGCCCGCTCCCTGTCTCACCTCGACCAAACCCTGGGCCATTAGAATACGGGTCGCATCGCGCACCACGGCCCGGCTGACCCCAAACTGCCCGGCCAGTTCCGGCTCGGTGGGCAGGGCCGCCCCGCTCTCCAGCTCGCCGGACAGGATGAGAGCCTGGATGCTTCCGGCCATCTGCTCGGCCAGGGTTTGCTTTTTAATGGGTTTCGAAGATAAGGGTTTTTTGGCCATTATTTTCCCGCCGGCCTGCTTCCACTTGCAGATATAAACCCAATGATACCACCAAAACCAGCCCGCTAATAATCCAGGCGGCGCTCATCGAAACCTGCTCCGCCACGTACCCCAGCCCCACGCTGCCGGCAATACAGCCCAAATACCCGGCCAGCGACTCGATGGACAGCAGCGAGGAGCGCTGCGCCGCCGGAATTTCGCGGTTCAGCAGGGTGCTGTGCGGCGAGTTAATGATCCCCATGTTCAGGTAGACCAGCCAGAAGAGGACGGCGGCGGGTAGGGTGTGGCTCTGCCAGGCCAGCGCGATCAGAGTCAGGCCGCGAATCCCCTGGAAAAGGGCGCAGACCAACCCGTAACGCCGGTTCAGCAGCCGGCTCAAAGGAGTCGCCAGCAGGTTACCGGCCATACCGACAATGAAATTTCCGCCCATGATGACGCCAAAAAGGAGGGTCGGGGTCTCAGCGTCGCCCAGGAGACCGGCAAAGTAGGGCTGCCACAACGTCTCCAGGCTGATGAGCGCCAGGCCGCTCGCCGCCGTCACCCCCAAGAGGCGTAAAAGGGTGGGATTGCTCCAGCTTTGGGCAAAGGCCGTCTGCAGGGTGGGCCAGGTTTGGGCCAGGCGCTGCACCCAATTCCCGGGAGTTACCCGCCGCTCCTCTTTGAGCAGCAAGAGCGTGGCGACCAGGGTAATAAAGTGGAACAGCGCAGCCAGCAGCACCGGCAGTGCCAGCGGGGTCAGCACGGCAGTACCGTCGGGCGGCAGGTCTTGAAAAAGGTGGGGGATGAAACTGCCCAACAGGGTCGCACTACCCAACGCCAGCAGAGAAAACGTGCCCGCTCTGGCCAAATCGGGCTGCAAATCCGCCTCGGGGTCGGCGGCCTGAACGGCGTCAATGAACCAGGCATCCAGCGCGCCGGAAGAGAGCGCCCGGCCCACCCCGTTGAGAACCGAAGCCAGCAGGAAAACCGGAAATGAAAAGGCCAGCAAAAAGACCAGGCTGGCCAGGGTCAGGCAGGCATAAGCCAGCACCGCGACCCGTTTGCGCCCCATCGTATCGGCCAGGCCGCCAGTGGGGACCTCCAGCAGGACGATGGTCAGCGAGTAGCCCCCCATGAGCAGCCCAATATCAAACAAGCTCAAGCCCCGCGCCTGGGCCAGCAGGACATTCAGGGCCATCGGCAGGGCTGTAGCAAACCAGAATAAAGAAAGAATGAGATAATACGTGCGGCGAATAGTTTTCAATTTATCCTCACTTCATAATGTCATCATATGATATTATGAATTCTATATTACTATGGAGCAACCATTTTGTCAAGAGTGAAAACAGTAATAAAGTTTCGCTATCTACACCTGCCTAAAAGTGGCAAATATGGACAGGACCTACGGCAAGATTAACAGGATAATTTCAGGAGAAAATCTTGTAAACCCTGCTAATCCTGTCTAATCTTTTGGGCTGAATTTCTCTGGTGTAAGTTATCCTGGCCCCCACTTAACAAGGATACCCATTTGTGGTATAGTCTAGCCTGGTTTTTTTGATCCTGGCGAGAAATGGAAAAAGGGCCAACTTGGTGAGCGGCAAGTGGGTGGCTGACATCTCCTATGCTTGCGTCAGTAACCAGTGGTCAGAAAGATATTTTCATTATCGGTGGTCTGCCAAAGGCTCGTGACGACTCCTGTGTAACAGCATGGCTATGTTTTGGTCAAACGCCGGGCCTGCTTATCGGTTCATCTTCATTCCCTCAGCATGCTTTTCTGTTAGCTGGTCCCATCCTAAAAAAGTGGGCGACGATTATGAAGAAAGTAGCTACAGATAAAAAACGAACGGGTTTGGCCAAGACGTGGTTGGTAGTCGTGTTGGGGTTCAGTGCCGCAGCGTTTCTGGTGCGCTGGGCGGATTTGACTATCCCGGCCATTGGTACAGCTAAAATTGATCCCAGAGAGATATTTGTTACCCTGGGAGCTGCGTTTACCGGGCCGGTTGGAGGGTTGGTGATCGGTTTTTTGTCGGGATTGCCGGCGCTATTTGTTGTCTCGGGATTTACTTCAATAATAGCTCATAGCCTCAGCGGGTTACTTATCGGATTCCTATACAAGCCGGTTTACCAACGTTGGCGAATGCCTGTACTGCTGTTGGGTTGGATCGTTTTGATCGTTGTTTATTACTATATCTTTCTTATTCCTACCTTTCTGGCAGCAATTTCGTTGATTCAATCAGGAGGGCTATCAGATGTATTGGGTGTAGATCTGTCATTTTTCCAGGCATATAGCCTGTTAGCTCTTGTGGCTTTTCCTGAAGTTACGGCCACCTTGCTCGTGACTGCTATCATCCTCTTCGCCTTACCCGAAAAATACAGGCGCCCGCTATGGTAGACCATATCTCTCCACAACGAGAGCAAGCGGCTGGGAAGCGATCCAAAATTATGAAACAATTCTTCCCAAGAATCAGTGTATTGGCCATAAGATTGGCGGTTTGGTTCGTTCTCTTGGCCAGCTTACCCATCCTGGTGCTCGTTTTCTTTGTCCGCCAAAACGCCCAAACTGCATTTGTGAACCTGGAGAACAACTATCACTATAAAGTGGCCGCTCTGCTGGCCCGGCAGGTGGCGCTCTCGGATAATCTCGAAGATGCTCAAAGGTTGTTAGCGACGTTGGAGAGGGACGAACAGATTGCCTTTATCCTGAGCCGCAACGGGACTTATCTGGCTCATATGGATAGCAGCAAAATCAATGGAATGGCTGAGAATGACTTTCGACCAGACACCGTCCGGGCCATTTTGACCCAAAGAGATGGTTTCTATGCGGAGCCGGCAAGCTTTTATTTTTTTGCTTTTACCCCGGTACCCGGTCAAGAGGCTGTGGTCGTAGTCGCAGGCAAGGTTTCGATGATTTCTACGGTGATAGGTCAACTGGAAAGGGAGAGTTACCTCCAGCTTTTAGCAAGTTGCCTCATTGCAATAGGAGGCAGTGGGGCGGTGATATGGCTTCTCATTGGGCTGCCGGTCAGAAAACTGACCCGCGCCGCCGAACAAATCAGCGCCGGCCACCTGAACACTCAAGTGGACTCGAGCGATATGGTTGACGACCTGGCGATTCTGGGCACAACCTTCAATGCAATGACCAACCAGGTCAGAGAGCTGGTTGAAAATTTGGAGCAGCGGGTTAACCAACGCACCGCCGAATTAACGGATGCCAACGAGAAACTTGAGCGCCAAAACAGGCAGTTTCAAGAGGCCAATCAGAAGTTGGCCCACGAAATTGCCGAGCGCCAGCGGACCGAAGCGCGAGAGGGTCGCCAGCGCCAAATTGCCGAGAGTTTGCAGCAAGTCGCTTTGGTTCTTAACAGCACACTTGACCAGAAACAGATCGTGACTACCATTTTAGGCCAGTTACAGGCGATTATGCCCTACGATGGGGCAGCTATCTGGCTGATTGAGGGTGAGGAGCTAAAGATCGTTGAAGCCGCCGGGTTGAGCCTCCACCGTGTCGGTTGGAGCCTGCCCTTAGACTCTGATACGCCCCAGACCCTGGTAATACATAACCGGCAGCCGCAGATTGTCGCCGATGTCACCGCAGAGCCTCGGTGGCCTCAATGGGATGTAACAGAGATCATCCGCAGTTGGATGGGGACGCCATTGCTTGCCGCTCAAGAGGCGATAGGTCTGCTCACCCTGGTACGGAGTGATCCGGGCGCATTTGATCTGGACGACCTGCAAGTGTTACAGAGTTTTGCCAACCAGGCGGTTACGGCCATCAGTAACGCCCGGCTGTACCAGCAGATCAGCACGGCCCGTGAGCGGCTGAGTATTCTCTATCAGGCCAGCCAGGTCATCAGCGCCGCCAGTCTTGTCCCTCAACAGATTTATGCGGGCATCCATGGGGCAGTAGCGCGGCTCATGCCGGCCGACGTATTTGTAGTGACCCTGATCAACGAAGCCGAACAGGAAGCGGAGGATGTTTATCTGGTTGATCAAGGCCAGGTTTGGCCCAGCCAGCGTTATCCCCTGCCGGGTACATTTGCCCACTATTTGCTGCGCCGGGGTGAGTCGCTCCTGACGGACGATTACAGCGCCCTACCGCAAGAAGAGTTCAGCTTCGAACTGTTTGGCAGTATGAAAGATACCCGGTCGGGTTTGGCCGTGTTGCTGCGCGGGCGTGAGCGCGTGCTGGGCTTGCTGTCCGTCCAGAGTTATGAGTTAACCACTTACACCGACGATGACCTGGAACTGCTGGAACTGCTGGCGGCCCACGCCGCCATTGCTCTGGAAAATACCCAACTGCATCAACAAGCTCAAACCATCGCCGCGCTGGAAGAGCGTAACCGATTGGCCCGTGACCTGCACGACTCGGTCACTCAATCGCTCTACAGTTTGACTCTGCTGGCCGAAGGCTGGCGGCGGCTGGCCCAACGGGGCCGTCTGGCCGATTTGGACGGCGCCTTGACCGAGTTAGGTGAGATTGCCCAGCAATCGCTCAAAGAGATGCGTCTGCTGATTTACGAACTGCGCCCGCCGGCGCTGGAGCAGGCCGGACTGCTCGGCGCGCTGCATCAACGCCTGGGTGCGGTTGAGCGGCGGGCGGGTATTGATGCTCGCCTGATTGCGGCAGAGTTAATTGAGCTGCCGCCCCAGGTTGAGCAAGGTCTTTATCGAATTACCCAGGAAGCGCTTAATAACGCCTTAAAACATGCCAAAGCGACGGCCGTCACCGTTTTTGTGCGAGCCAGCGGAGAGTGGATCGAAGTCGAGGTTACTGATAATGGCTGTGGTTTTGAGCCTGATAGGCTGAACGGGCAGCCCGGATTAGGACTGATCAGTATGCGCGAGCGCGCCGAACAGTTAGGCGGGGAATTAGTGGTTGAATCACAGCCGGGTGTGGGGACGACGGTGCAGTTGAAGGTGAGCATAAACTCGTAGGAACTTATGGGAACTCGTGGGAACTTCTATATTCCCTGAGTTCCCCACAGTTCCTACTGGCGATGGAGCAATACTCATGGAGAAAACCAAACCCATTCGCATTCTCGTCGCCGACGACCATCCGATCGTTCGCAAAGGGTTACACACCTTAATTAGCAGCGAGCCGGATTTGGAATGGGTCGGCGAAGCCGCCGATGGGATCGAGGTCGTTGAGCGAGCACTGGCGCTGTATCCGGATATTATTCTCATGGATATGGTCATGCCGCGTCAGGATGGGGTCGAGGCGGTCAAGCAAATCAAGGCCCGCTATCCTGAGGTCGGCATTCTGATCATCACCAGTTTTGCCGAAGATGATAAAATCTTCCCGGCCATCAAAGCTGGCGCGTTGGGCTATCTGCTCAAAGACTCAGCACCCCAGGAACTGCTCCAGGCGATTTATGATGTTTTTCAGGGCAAGCCCTCACTCCATCCCACTATTGCTCTTAAAATGATACAAGAAATCCAGCAGCCCTCGCCCTTGCCGCCTACCGTCGAGCCGTTAACTGAACGGGAGGTAGAAATTTTGAAGTTCATCGCCCAGGGCTTTACCAATCAGGAGATCGCCGCCCAACTGGTTGTCAGCGAGCGCACCATCGGCAATCACGTGGGTAACATTCTCAATAAGCTGCATCTGGCCAATCGCACCCAGGCCGCGCTTTATGCTCTGAAAAAGGGTCTGGCTACCCTAGATGATGCAGTTATCCCCGAGTAAAAATCAATCCGCGCCGATATGAGAAGAACTCGTAGGATCTCATCGGAGTTTATGGGAACTCCTAAGCTCCCCAAGGTCCTATGAGTTCCCTTGAGTTCCTCTTAATCCCCTCTGAGTAATTTTACCTAGATAGTGTGGTTAAAATTCACGGGTCAAGACAGGTCTTTTTCTGGATGTGTCTTAATCTGAAGTTGGTTATACTTAACCCTTGGCGTCGAAATTCTCCCCCCTCTATTTGTAATATCAACCTATATCCAGATGCTTCTCAAATTAATGGTGTCTGCCTGGATGCAGGTTTTATCCTGACCACAGGAGCAAGGTCAATGGCGAATCCGGTGACGGCACTCGTCATCGCAAAAATTGATCCTATTGGGGAGAGTTTGCTGGTGTTGCTGCAATCTCTCCCTCAAATTGAGACGGTGCGCCGAGCCAGAACTCTTCTGACTGCCCGGCAATTCATAGAACACCCACATCCGGCGCTGGTATTGCTGGATGCGGATTCACGCGAGCATAAGTTGATTGAGGCCGTCCAGAACATCAAGCTGAGTTGGCCCCAGGCCCGAGTTATCGCCCTGGTCGAAAATGAGCTACAACAGCAAACAGCTCGCCTGGCCGGCGCAGATGCAGCTTTTATCAGGGGTATTCAGGCCAAAAAACTCCTGGATGCCACGGACCTGCTCCTTCAGTCCGTAACCCAGCATGAGTGAACAATTCTAAAGTCCAGCTTGAATTTTGATGGCTTAGGCTCTGGTTAAATTAGAATAATATAAACAAAATATGGACAATATATTTGCAGTATATTTACATTTGAACTAAGATAGCTTTCGATGCCGTCAAAGTTACCCATAGGAGATGTATATGCGGAAAAATAATCACCCTGTCGGCCAACAGGGTCGCTTGAAGCGGCCATGGCTGGCCACCTCCATCATCTTTGGCCTGGCCGCGCTGACCTCGTTGGCCTGTTCGCTGGGCAGCCTGCTGGGTGGGCAAAGCGCTCCACCGGCTGCGCAGACCCCGGTTGTGGCCGTGCCTGTCACCTCGGAGGTTGTGCCGGAGTCGGGACAGCCCGCCGCACCGCAGCCACAAGCAACGGTCGCCCCGATCGGCAGCGCCCCGGCTGCGACAGAGCCGGCGCTGACCCTTAACCCAACCACCGGCGCGGCGGGCAGCACGATCAAAGTCAGCGGGGCCGGCTTTCCGGCCGGCAGCCGGATCGTGATCTCGCTGGCGCCGTCGCAGCCGCCAGCCTTCGCCGTCAACAGCGCCTTGGCCGACGCCAGCGGCAACTTTGCTGTTGATTTGATCGTGCCCAGCGATCCCCGCTGGCTTGATGAAAGCCCCGTGCCCATCGTGGCTGCGGTGGATGGTCAAAATTTTAAAGCCCAGGCCGCACTGACCATTGTGGCCCCCGGCGGCGGCGAGCCTGCGGCCACTGCCGCCGCTGCCAGCGACATCGTCATCGTCGCGGCTGTTCCCTCGGCCACGCCGCCTCCGCCGCCCGCCTCGGCGGCGCAACTGACGACTACGGCCAATCTCAATGTCCGCAGCGGCCCCGGCACCAACTACGACATCCTGGGCGTGCTGCTGTTGGGCCAGCAGGCCGAAATCATTGGCCGCAGCCCAGACTCCACCTGGTGGCAGATTAAATTTGCCGGGGCCAAACAGGGTTTTGGCTGGGTATCGGCCCAGTTTGTTCAGGCCAGCAACATCGGCAATGTGCCGATAGTCAATGCCCCGGCTCCGCCCCCGACGCCGGCTCCGCCCGCCCAGACACCCCCGGACGTGGCCATCACCGAATGGCGGGGTGAATACTTCAACAACAAAGACTTGAGCGGCCAGCCCGTTTTGGTGCGCAATGACCCGGCTGTCAGCTTTGACTGGGGCCTTGGTTCCCCTGACTCCCGCCTGCCCGCCGACTTTTTCTCGGCCCGCTGGACCCGCAACGTCAACTTCTCGGCCGGGACGTACCGTTTCTATGCCCGCGTAGATGACGGCGTGCGCTTGTGGGTAGACGGCGCGCTGCTTATCAACAAGTGGCGCGAGCAGTCGCCGGTCACTTATGCCGCCGACATCTACCTGGGCGACGGCGGCCACGATTTACGCATGGAATGGAATGAATTGGCTGGCGGGGCCACGGCCATCCTTTCCTGGGAGCGGATTGATACCTTCCCCGATTGGAAAGTCGAATACTATAACAATCCTGACCTGCAAGGCGCGCCGGTACTGGTCCGCAATGAAGGCACTATCAACCACAACTGGGGCCAGGGCTCGCCCGCCACGGCGGTGCCCACCGACAACTTCTCGGTTCGCTGGACCCGGACCGTTTACCTGGACGGCGGCGATTACCTCTTCCGCATTCAGTCCGACGACGGCCACCGCATGTGGGTGGACAACGACCTGATTTTTGACAACTGGCGCGACGGTAACACCCAGGTTCAGGAAGCGCGGCGTAACATTCCGTCCGGCTTGCACCAACTCCGGGTGGAATACTTTGAGCGCGGCGGCGATGCCCTGATCGGCTTTGCCTGGCAGCGCACCGACCGGCCCCAAACCGGCCCCCTGGCCATCATTCGTGCCCCGGATGAGGGCATGACCGGCCAGCCGGTTACATTCGATGGCCGGCGCTCCCGTGAGGGTGACAGTCGTCTGGACAAGTATGAATGGGATTTTGGCGACGGCAGCCGCACCAAAGGCGACAAAGTCAGCCATACTTACAATTCCAGCGGCACCTACCGGGTTACGCTGATCGTGACCGACCGCAACGGCCTGCGCGACCGTACCCGCGTTGACATCCGCATCAACAATGATCCGGTGGCTAATATCCCCCCGGTGGCGATCATTGACGCCGCCTCCACCAGTCAGGTAGGCCAGGCGGTCAATTTCAGCGGCCAGCGTTCCAGTTCGGTCACGCCGATTGTCGGCTATCGTTGGAACTTTGGCGACGGCGGCTCCAGCCAGGATACCAACCCGGTCCATACCTTCAACGCCGCCGGAAGTTACAATGTCAGTCTGACCGTCATTGCCCAGAACGGCCTGCGCAGCACCGATAATTTGACCATCCGCATTGACAGCCCCCTGCTGCCCTCGGCCGCGCCGGTGGCCAAAATCAGCGCCCCGCCGCAGGGACAGGTCGGCCAGCCGACCAGTTTCGACGCCAGCCAATCAACCGCTTCCAGCCCGATTGTGAGCTGGCTCTGGAATTTTGGTGATGGGGCTACAGCCGATGGGTTGAATATTCCCCATGCCTATAACAATCCTGGCGTTTACAATGTAACCCTGACGGTGACCGATCAAAACGGCCAGAGCAACAGTGCTAACCAGTTGATCACCATCGCCGCAGCGCCGCAGCCCAATACGCCGCCGGTGCCGGTGATCGGCGCGCCAGGCCAGGCCGAGGCCGGCCAGACCGTCACCTTCAACGCAAGCGGCACGCAGCACAGCGGCCAGTTGACTAACATCGCCTGGGATTTTGGGGATGGCAGTTCCAACACCGGCGAAGTGGTCAATTATGCTTACACCACCCCCGGCGACTACACCATTACCCTTACCGTCACCGACGATCAGGGCCAGAGCGCCAGCACGACCGCCCCTATACAGATTATCCCCAAAGCGGTGCCTGATCCGCTCACGGCCAAAATCAGCGGCCCTGCCCAGGGACAGGCCGGCCAATCGCTTGCCCTTGACGGCCAATCCTCTACCTCGGCCGCCCCGCTGAACAGCATCCAGTGGGACTTTGGCGACGGCGCGAGTGACAGCGGCAATCTGGTCGTCAACCACGCTTATCAGAATCCCGGTACGTACACCGTGCTGCTGACCCTGGTTAACGATTTAGGCCAGACCAACACCGCCTCGCAGCAGGTCGCTATCCAGGCTGCGCCTGCCGCCAACCAGCCGCCGCAGCCGGCCATTCAGGCCAGCGCCACCAGCGTCATCGCCGGCGACACCGTTAACTTTGACGCCAGCGGAACTACCGCCGGCAGCCCCATCACCAGCTACGACTGGGACTTTGGCGACGGTACTGTCGCTGGCAGCGGCCAACTGGTCAGCCACGTCTACAGCGCGGCCGGGACGTATCAGGTCACCTTGACCGTGACCGATCAAAATGGTCTCAGCGGCAGCACCACGACGCCCATTGATGTGCAAGCCCCTCCCTCTGTGCCAAACGTGCCGCCGGTGGCCGCCATTGCCGGCCCGCCCACGGCTGAGGTCGGCGCGACGATAACTTTCGATGGTACGCTCTCGCAGGTCGGCAGCCCGATTGCCAGCTATCAGTGGGACTTTGGCGACGGCGTTACCGGCAACGGTCCCACGGTCAGCTATGCTTACGCTCAGGCGGGTAGTTATCAAGTCACATTGACCGTCACCGACCAGAGTGGTATGAGTGGCAGCGCCACCCAACAGATTGATGTGACTTTGCCGCCACCACCTCCTCCGGCCATAGAGCCGCCAGCGCCCCAACCGGCCCAACCGCCGACGGCCGTCATCAACGGGCCTGGCCAAGCCCAGGTCGGCGAAACCGTCGTCTTTGACGGTGGTTTTTCCAACGGCAGCAGCCCCATTGTCAGCTATGAGTGGGGTACGGGTGACGGCGCCAGCGGCACGGGGATGGGCGTCAGCTATGCTTATGGCGCACCTGGGGTGTACCAGATTACACTGACCATAACCGACCAGAATGGTCTGAGCAGTAGCGCTACCCAACAGATCGAAATAATTGACACCGCGGCCCAGTCGCAGCCGCAGCCCCAACCCACGGAACCTCCGGCCCAGCCCCAGCCTCAACCAACCGAGCCTCCGGCCGAGCCCCAGCCTACACCTGCTCAACCTGAAGCACCGCCACCCGCTGTCCCACCCACGGCCATTATCAATGGCCCGGATCAGGTTCAGGCCCAGGCCCAGGTGACCTTTAGCGGCCAGGCTTCGCAGCCGGGCAGCAGCCAGATTACCAGCTATGAGTGGGGCTTTGGCGACGGCGGCGCGGACATAGGTCCCGATGTGGCGTATGCCTACAGCGCTCAAGGCACGTATCAGGTCACGCTGACCGTGACCGATGAAAACGGCCTCAGTAACACGACCGCCATGACCGTTTTTGTCGGCCCCAGCCAGGCCGAGATCGAAGTGCAGCAGCAAGCGGAAGAGGCGCAGCGCCAGGCTGAGGAGGCGGCCCGCCAGCAAGCTGAAGCCGAAGCCCAGCAGCAAGCGGCCGCCGAAGCAACTGCCCAGGCCGAAGCGCAGCAGCAAGCGGAAGAGGCGCAGCGCCAGGCTGAGGAAGCGGCTCGCCAGCAGGCCGAAGCAGAGGCCCAACGGCAAGCTGAGGAAGCTCAACGGCAGGCCGAAGAAGCCGCCCGCCAACAGGCTGAGGAGGCCCAACGGCAGGCCGAAGAAGCCGCCCGCCAACAGGCTGAAGCCGAAGCGCAGCGCCAGGCCGAAGAAGCGGCTCGCCGCCAGGCTGAAGAAGCCGCCCTGCAACAAGCGCAGGAAGCCCAACAACAACAGCAGGATGCGCCTGCGGATGGACAATAGTAGAACTCAGGGAAACTCAGAATAATCACGAGTTCCTATGAGTTCCTACGAGTTCCCACGAGTTAAGCTCAGGAGAAACATAATGAAGCAATATATATTCTGGTTACTGATAATCATCTTGCTGCTGGCATTGACCGCTTGCGGCGGCGTCGCCCCTACTCCGGTGCAGTCGGCAGCTATGCAGACGACTCCCGAACCAACAGGCGCAGTTGAGGTCACGCCAACCACCGAGGCCGCCGAGACTACCACTGAAGACCCCCTCGTGCCACAGGCGGACACCATATCCGAAACAGCGGCCGAAGCCCCGGTGTCTGAAAAGCAGTTTGGCCTGGTGGCAGCCCGGATTGACGACCGGGGCTTTGAGCAGCTAGCCTGGGAAGGGATGCAGCAGGCCGGGGCCGAGGTAAACGCGTATGTGCAAGCTTTGCCCGACGCGGACGCCGCTACCGCCGGTCAGCGCATAACTCAATTCGTCAACAATGGTTTTGACGGGATTGTGACCGTCGGCTTTGAAATGGCCCAGGCCACCCAGGCCGCGGCTGAAGCCAACCCTAATGTGTCCTTTGCCATCGTTGACTTCCCCAGCCAGGCTCCCAATATGAAGGGCATCCTCTTTGATGTGGATGCCCCCGCCTTTATGGCCGGGTATCTGGCCGCCGGGATGAGCCAGAGCGGCACCATCTGCACCTACGGCGGCGTCCCCATCCCCCCGGTCTTGATCTTTATGGTCGGCTTTGAACATGGGGTTGAATACTACAACCAGCAAAAAGAAGCCAGCGTGACAGTGTTGGGCTGGCGCACCGATCCGGCGATTGACCTCGGCGGCGAAGGTATCTTTGCCGGGGACTTTGGCAACCCGGCCTTTGGCCAGGCCATTGCCGCCGAACTGGCCGGGCAGGGCTGTGACATCATCTTCCCCGTGGCCGGGGCGACCGGCCTGGGCAGCGCCGCAGTGGCCCAGGTCAACAACCTGACCGTCATCGGGGTAGACGCCGATCAGGCGGTCAGCAACCCCGATTACGCCGAGGTATATCTGACCAGTGTGGTCAAACACACCGATCTGGCCATAGCGACCACCGTTCGGAATATGGCCCAGGGTCTTTTTGGCGGGGGCAGCAATTACATCGGCACCCTGGCCGACGGCGGGGTTGATCTGGCTTCCTTCCACAGTTTTGAGGACAAAGTACCCCAGCCGCTGAAAGATGAACTGGCTCAACTGCGTCTGGATTTGATAGATGGCAAAGTTGCCACCGGCTGGCCGGTGGGTGCTTCCAAAATCGAAACGAGTCTGACCGCCGGCAACCTGAACCTGGCCGCCCTGCGCCGCGCCACCTATCAAGTTGGAATCACGGCTGAAATCACTGCTAAGTTAACCAATGGCGAATATCTCGACCCGGCTAACAGGGTGATAGTTTCCCTGGGCGACTTGGTAGCCTACGGCGACTTGACCGGCGATGGCCAGGACGAGGCCATCGTCTTTCTGGTGGCCGAATACGGCGGCACCGGCCGTTTTTACGATTTGGTGGTCATGACCGACCAGAACGCCACACCAGCTCAACTGGCCGCGACTCCCTTGGGCGACCGGGTACAGCTTCGCTCTATCAGCGTTAAGCAAGGCTTGCTGGTAGTGAATATGGTCGAGGCTGGCCCCAATGATGCCGCGTGTTGTCCCACCCAGGAAGTGGTCAAAGTTTTCGGTTTGCAGGACGACCAATTGGCCCAGTTATCCAGCCAACCGATTGAGTGATTGTCAAAAAATAAGACCCGAAAGTTCCTACGAGTTCCCTCAGTTCCTACGGAACTCGTAGGAACTCGGAGGAACTTGTCAAGAGTTCCCCTGAGTTCCCACGAGTTATTGCAGGTAAAACTCAGATGACGGCTCAACCAGGCCCGATAGTTGACCCCAATGCTACCCCCGAACATGAGGAAGGGGACAGACGCTCGATTCTACCCCGGCTAAACCTGGCGGAACGTCTGGCTATTTACAAACAGGTCCGCCGCAACGCCCGCTCCCGGTCCGATTTTTTTGTCATGATCGCCTTGGCAGCCGGGATTGCCGGCCTGGGCTTGCGTCTGGACAGCCCGACGACTATCGTCGGGGCGATGATCATTTCGCCCCTGATGGCGACCATTGTCGGGCTGGGTTTGGGCGTCATCCACGCCGACGGTAAATTGCTGTTGATTTCCGGGAACACCTTGCTGCGCGGGATGCTTTTGGCCGGGCTGATGGGGGTGTTGGTCGGCCTGGCCATTCCGGGGGCCGAACCGACCGGCGAGATTATGGCCCGTACCGCCCCCTCCTTGTTTGATTTGGGGGTGGCGTTGTTATCGGGTATGGCCGGCGCTTATGCCTTGTGCCGGCCTAATGTGTCGTCGGCGCTGGCCGGGGTAGCGATTGCGGTAGCCCTGGTGCCGCCGCTGGTGACCGTCGGCATTGGGCTGGCCTGGTTCGAATGGGCCATTGCCGGAGGCGCGCTCCTGCTTTTTTTGACTAACCTGGTGGCAATTTGCGCCGCCAGCGAACTCATTTTTCTGCTGGTCGGGTTTCGCCCCAACCTGGACCAGCAGGGTGATTTGACCGTTTTTATCGGCAGCATCTTCAGCTCGGTCATCCTGTTTGTGTTGGTGGGCGGCGTTTTGGGGCAGCTTACCGTAAGCCATTTTCAAGAAGTAACTCTGGAAAAAATGATTAAACAAACTCTGACCAGCGAAATACACCACCTGAATCCGGCCGCCCAATTGAGCGAGTGGCGCCAGGTTCGCCAGGATGACGGCAGCCTCAAAGTGGAAATCCTGGTCAGATCGCCGCGTGGGTTTAGCTATGAACAAGTGGTGGACCTGCAAAATAGAGTGGCTACAGCAGTCCAGCAGCCATTGGCCCTGGTATTACAGTTTGTTCCGATCACCGAACTAAACCCGGTTATCCCCCCAACGCCGACGCCGTCCCCTACTTTTACCCCGACCCCCACCCCAGGACCAAGTCCGACACCCAGCCCGACCGATACGCCAACCTTGACCCCGACACCCAGCCCCACTCTGACTCCCACCCCGACGGCGAGTCCGACAACTACACCCAGTGCCACGCCCAGCCCAACCGCTACCTTTACCCCGGCCCCCACCCCGACGCCTGTGCCCGCGGTGATTGCTTTTACCGGCGGGCGTGGGGTGAAACTGCGCTGGCAGCCCAACGGCCTGGTAGCCGGCACACTGGCCGAGGGAGTCTGGGTGTTGATGTTGAACGAGCAAATTTCGGTGGATTGGCAAACTTGGGTCAAGGTGACGGACCAGAATGGGCGCACCGGCTGGGTGGTTCAGGATTATCTGTCCACCTATACCACTCAACCCAAGTAAATTCATCATTTTATAGAAGGTTGTTCATGAGTTTCATCGCGACTGTCGTTGTGGGTTTGATCATCGGTTGGCTGGCCTCGCTGGTCATGAAGTCGGGCAGGGGGCTGATTGGTGTCTTGATTATCGGCGCCATCGGCGGCTTTGCCGGCATTTTTCTATTGCAACTGTTCCTGGGAAGCAGTTCGATGACCGGTATTAACATTACCAGCATTGTCACGGCCCTCGTCGGCGTAATTGTTTTGCTGGCAGTTGTGCAAACTGTGCGCCGTTAAAGGGGGCAAATCTGGGGGTAGTGGTTGCCAAAGTAAGTGATGGAGTCCCAAAGCTCTGCTTTGGACTCCTAAACCGTCACTTACAATTTAACCGCCACCTGTTTGGTTGTCCCTAACAAATCATAAAGGGCAAAGGAGAAAAAACGGAATTCAAAAAACTCACAGGGAACTTCTTTAATCAATCCATCATTTTATAATAGGAGGCTTTTCATGGGTTTCATCGCGACTATCGTTGTTGGTTTGATTGCCGGCTGGCTGGCCTCGCTGGTCATGAAGTCGGGCACGGGGCTGATCGGCGACCTGATCATCGGGGTCATCGGCGGCTTTGTCGGCGGCTTTCTGTCGCAGGTGTTCCTGGGCGCTAACCTGATGACCGGCATTAACGTTATCAGCATTGTCACCGCTCTCGTCGGGGCGGTTGTGCTGCTGGCGATTGTCAGAGCCGTGCGGCGTTAAGGAAAGCAGATTTACCTGGAGTCCAAAAGCTGAGCTTTTGGACTCCAGGACGCCTGTTTTTGGGAGGATATGCAGCAATGTCAAAACTGTTGGCCATACTTATGGTCAGTCGGGTTGTGGGGATAAGCGCGGCTATCTTGTTCGATCCACCTGGTATCAACGAATTCGGCGACTGCGCCGGCCCGAATATTGTGGTCCGTCAAATTCAAGATGGCGATTTTGTACCGGTGTATACCCTGCCACAATAATAAAGTTTTGGCTCATGATGCGTCTCAAGGAGCTAGCACAGAGGCGCGAGGCTGAAGCCGTCGCGCTGAAAGAGCCAAGCCCAGTTGGGCTAAAATCCGCTCTTCCAGGGCGTTTTAACGTCCTTTGCCCGCTCAGCCCGATGCTTCAGCGTCGGGCTATAGGCCGGGGTAATTGACCTCCTTGAAACCCATATTGAGCCTGAAAGTTTTTTTAACAACAGGAGGAAAAAAATGAAAACCCACTCTATCAACCCCAAACAATATTTATGGCGCGGCGGCCTGTTGGCCCTGCTGCTGGCCCTGGCTGTCCTGCTGACCTGGCCTACGATGGGAGCCGTCCAGGCCCAGGAACCACTCAAAAAGGATCCGTCTGCCTGCGCCGCCGGAGAGATTTGTGCGCAGGCAAGCAATTTGTTAACTTTGTCGCCGCCAGGCCCAACTTTTCCGGACGGCTCACTGCTAATTTATGTCTATCAGGAAGGCACAATGGATGTTGGCCGGTATGTGTCCAACACGCCTATTTCCCAAGTTTATGGTAGTTCTATGGGCGCTAGCAGCAAAGGCTCCAAACTGTATATCAATGGCACTTCATACAATATGGGGTATAGCGCCTATGGCGGCACCCAGTTGCCTGTAACCAGCCACACCCAATCCGGCAGCCAAATAATTTCCGGTTGGAAACCCGCAGCCAACACCTTTATTGTGACTCAAACGGTCACTTACAACAGCCTCAACCAGTTCTACCAACTCCAGTGGGATATTGTGAACATCAGCGGCAGTTCGTTATCCGATCTGCGGTTCTTTCACGGTGAAGATACCTACCTGAAAGGGGGCGACAGCGGCGCCGGCTTCTGGGAAGCGGGCACCAACAGTATCGGCGTGCAGAAAAATGTAAGCGGCGAGTTACAGCGGATGACTTTGCAGGGGACCACCCCACCCTATGCCCATTGTAGTGCCGAATACAGTAGTTGTGCCAGCCAGGCCGGCGCAAATACTTTGCAAAACACCATTGACCCCAACGAGAATACGGACAACGGTTATGCCCTGGAATGGCTTAAAGCCTTGCTGGGGCCGGGCGAAACTTGGCGCATTGTGGCCTATGAAAAGTTTGTTGCCGGCAACGTCGGCGCCGTCACCGTCGCTGCCCCCATCAATACCGACTGCCAGATTGGACAGCCCTGCACCCTGACTTACAAAGTGACCAATATCAGCGGCGCGGCGGCCAATGTCAGCCTGTCACTCAGCGGTACGCAGAGTTGGGGTCAGGTCATCACCTCTCCTCCGTCGCCGGTTTCAATTTCCGCCGGAGCCACCCGGGACGTTGTGGTTACTTTGACCGTGCCCAACGGCACTGCCGAGGGGGCCACGGGCGAATTCACGCTAAATGCCAATGACGGTTCGGTCACAGCCAGCGACAAGGGAACCGTGACCGCCGTCAGCCCTCACACGCTCACCGTTTTTAAGACCGGCGCCGGCAGCGGCACGATCACCAGCAGCGGCGCGGCCTATATCAACTGCGGCGCGGACTGCACCGAAAGTTTCGCGCCCAATGATAGCGCAAGCGTCACCCTGGTGGCGACCCCGGGCGCTTACTCGGTGTTTAGCGGCTGGAGCGGCGATTGCAGCAGCACAGGTAACTGTATCGTCACTATGTCGGCCTCGCGGAATGTCACTGCCACCTTTACCCTGGAACCATCGCAAATTAGTGGCGCGGTCCCGCCCGACGGCGAGTATGGCGATCCTTATGATTTTCAATTTGTGTCAGCGGGTCAGCCGCCCCTCACCTACAGCCTGACCGGCGGCAGCCTGCCCCCCGGGTTGAGCCTTGACTCCGGCGGCCGGCTCGACGGGACGCCAACGGCGGCCGGCGTCTTTGGCCCCTTCACCGTCACGGTTGCCAGTAGTTATGACTCAGCCAGCAAACCCTTTACCGTAACCATCGCCAAAGCGCCGTTGCAGGTGTTGGCTACTTTTGTGGTCATCCGCCAGGGCCAAACCATTCCGAATCCGCTGCCCTATAACTTTAAGGGCTTCAGGCTCGGTGATACCAGGGCCAACCTGCAAAATGACGTGATTGCCTTCACCACCACTGCCACCGACAGCAACATTGTCGGCGATTACTCCATTGACTGCCCGGACCCAGGCCCGCTGCCGGTCCAAGATGACTACATCCTCGCTTGCAAAGGCAACAAGCTGCAAATTACACCCAAACTCATTCCGGTTGTAACCTGGACTCCGGCCATCACCCAAATAGTCTATGGCACGCCGCTAGGGGCCGCGGTGCTGAACGCCACGGCAACTGTGCCGGGCACGTTCACCTATCGGGTCAACGGGGACGTCGTTGATGTCAACACCGTACTGCCCGGCGGCAACGGCGAGGTGATTGACCTGGAGTTCGTCCCCACCGATTCCGTTAATTACGCGTCGGTTATCCTTTCGCGCCAGATTAATGTGACCAGAGCGCCGCTCACCATTACCGCCGATAACAAAATCATGGGCAAAGACGTCCCATTGCCAACCCTGACGGCCAGCTACAGCGGCTTTGTCAACGGCGACGGGCCGAAATCCCTAAAAAAGGGGGTGTTTTTATCAACCACCGCCGACACCAGCAAACCGGGTGTCTACCCCATCTTCGTCTATGGCGGCTATAGCTCTAACTACCAGATTACCTTTGTCAACGGCCAATTGGAAGTCAAGGAAATCGGAATCTACCTTCCACTCATCTTTAAGTAATAAGCCCAGAGCGCTATATTACATCCCCGGGCCGGCCATTTGAAGCCGGCCCGGGCTGGATTATCTTATGAGCAACAACTCATCAGCCCAACTTAAACTCATAGACCATGACCTTTTCCTCAATGGTGACTCGCAGCCCATCCGGCTGCGCGTTAAAGAGGCGCAACTGCTGGCCGCCCTGCTGTGCCGGCCCAATCAGGTAGTCAGCCGGGCCACGCTGATGCGTGAAGTGTGGGAGACCGATTTTTTGGGCGATACCCGCACTCTGGAGGTGCATATTAGCTGGCTGCGGTGCAAAATTGAGGAGAATCCCGCCCGTCCCCGGCGACTCGTGACCGTGCGCGGGGTGGGGTACTGTTTGGTGATATAGGAGTGTTCACGAGTCTGTGACACGCCACCGATAATGAAAATTAACCCCCACCCCTAGCCCCTCCCCCGCAGCGGGGGAGGGGTTGGGGAGGGGGTATTTACGAAGGAGCAACTAACAATGCGCAAAATCCCGGTTATTCTAACCCTCGTTTATCTGATATTGGTGCTGTTGAGCATCATCCCCATCTTCACCGGCGACGACGCCCTGTCTGGCATCTTTGCCATTGTGCTAACCTTGCCGTGGAGCGCTATTCTGAGCAGACTGCTGCCCGGCTCCGGCTCGGTGGCGGTGGGGCTGCTGGTGGTGGGCGTGGGCGCGGCCATCAATGCTGGACTGCTGTACACAATTTCGCGCTGGCTGGTAAACCGGCTGGCGAAATAAGCAATATTCAGAAAATTGGGAGGATTCCCGTGTGAAAACACAGAAGCAACCAGATTTAGTGATTACCCCGGTTACCTGGCCCCAGCAGGCAGACAGTCTGCGAAAAACCTCAACCGGTCTCTTGCATGCAGTAGGCTGGTTCGGCTCGACCCACAGTTCAGCCATGTGGCGCAAAGCTAATGAATTTCTGGCGGTTTTTCAAGACAGGCAGATACCCGGCTTTGATCCCCAGCTCGAGGGGGTTTGGGATCCGAGCTTTGCCGTCACCGAAGCCCAGGTGATGGCTACGGCCGACGTGATCGTCATTCGTCTGGAAAATAATGAACTCCTCAACGGTAGTTTGGGCTCCATTGCCGAAACCGGCCTGGCTTTGACCTCCGCCGCTTTGCGCGGTCAGTTTGTGATTATTTCCATAGAAGACAACCTGATAACCTCGCTCAATGAACCGGATGCCATAGCGATGTACATGGTCATGGAGACGGCCCTGGAGAAGTTGGCCAAAGTTGATCATCTGGCCTGTTATTTTCGGATACACCGGGGTGATGATCTACAGGAATTGGCTGCACTGGCCTGTGACGCGGCCCAACAGCAAATGGCAGCGCCGCTAAAGAGCCTGAAATTCAGCGATTTTCTGGCCAAGAAACATAAACGTCAGCAGCGTATGCCCCTGCGGATGCTTGTGGGTGGCTCCGGCGGCCCTTATACTAAACCCCAATGTACCACCTTTTATGCTAAAAGAAAGCTGTTGGCAGACTCATACTGCAATGATGATCACATAATCAAAGATTTAGCGGCAGGTGCTTTTGCTGAAGCCTGGAGTATTCCATTTGATAACACGGATAATACTGCGCTGGCGCTGGCCATGCGCACACTGCTATTGATAGAGCTTGAAACCATGCAGGAAGCCGATCTGTTGCTCATGCCCATTGCCACAGACGTAGCTTCGGTAGCCCCGGCTACCAAAATTGGTTTTCTGTTACTCTCTGCCTTAACCACCGGGCAAGACCTCAAAATATATCTGGAACCGTTCGACCCTATTGATTACATCCAGCAACATCTTAATGAGACACACATAGATAGTAATCCGCCCGAAAACGCCATGCGTAAGACCTTGCAGAGCGTTGGGATTTCTGACGCCGCTTTGGCTGTCGCTGAACAGGCCGAGGTTGCTGAAACCTTTGAAATCATTAAGGCAATCATTACTCCGTGTAGGGAAAAGCCAGATTTCAAACAGGTAAAAAAATCATTGCTGGGGCAAACCAGGATATTGAATCGTGCCGATAACATCCGGCGTGTCCGTGCTCTGGTTCAGGCGCACCTGGAAAAATTGCAGGCTGACCAACATTATCGTGATTTTTTCTCATTAGTGGTGGGCTTTATCACTCCTCCAGTGGGGAATGACGGTCAGTAATAAAAATTGGGAGGAACTGAAAAGAACTCGTGGAGAAGTTCCTTTGAATTCCCCTCAGTTCCCGCGAGTTATGTTTGATGAGTCCAACAGGGCTGTTACAGGAAAAAGAATGAAAAACGATGATATTGCCACTGTTCTTACTTTGGTCGGGCTGTCAGGGCTGCGCGTTGTGGCCGACCCGGACGGGATTGCTGCATTGGAAGGTCATCCCGGCGGAAAGTATAACTTTGCCGAGGCGTTGAGACTGGCTTTGGAGGCTTTTCTCCGCAATGGCCGCGGCAGCCCAGACCAGGGGCATGACTCGGCCTTTGATGTGGTTCGCAGTACACCGGAAAGCTTTGGCCTGGCAGACCAACCCGCGGAGGCTGAGATTACTGCGGCGCTGCGGAATATGCTTGCCGGTGACCCCAAGGCCGAGATTGTGCTGCTGACAGCCGCCACGATCAAGCAAGACCCCTATCGCTTTTTGCCGGAATATGGCGAAAGCATCACCGAGAACTGGGTCTTTCGCATCATTGCCCCGGCTGCCTGGCCGTTTCTCCAGTGGTCAATTGTTGATGTCCGTGGTGAGATGCCGGCCTACAGCTATGAGTTTGATTAGAGTAGAAAAAATTACTGACCCTCATCAAGCAGGAATAGAAACTGGTTGATGAGCTTTATCGGCGGCGCTATCGCTATTTTTCAACGGAGAGATGGGGATGACTTCAGAAACGCTACGACTACAAGCTGCCCGTAAACAAAAAGTTCCCTGGAAAAAATGGGGGCCGTACCTCAGTGAACGCCAGTGGGGCACGGTGCGCGAAGATTACAGCCATTCGGGCGACGCCTGGGGCTACTTTACCCACGACCATGCCCGTTCGCGGGCCTATCACTGGGGCGAAGATGGGTTGGCCGGGCTGAGCAATGACCGGCAGTTCCTCTGTTTTGCCCTGGCCCTCTGGAATGGTCAAGACCCTATTCTCAAAGAGCGATTATTCGGCCTGACCAACAGCGAGGCGAATCACGGCGAGGATGTCAAGGAATATTATTTTTATCTTGACAGCACCCCCACCCATAGTTATATGAAATACCTCTACAAATATCCTCAGGCCGCTTATCCCTATGATGAACTGGTTCGGGTAAATTCCACCCGCACTCGCGATGAATTTGAGTACGAGCTGATTGACATCGGCATTTTTGATCAGGACCGCTACTTTGACGTTTTTGTAGAATATGCCAAAGAATCGCCCGACGACTTGTTAATTCAAATCAGCGTTGCCAATCGTGGCCCGGAAGCCGCCGGCCTGCACGTCCTGCCGACCCTCTGGTTTCGCAATACCTGGTCGTGGGTTGTAGATGCGCCGCCCAAACCGGTCTTAAAGCAAATCAACGGCCCGGCCAGGGTGAGTGTGATCGAGGCCAGCCACGCCGAATTGGGCGTCTATTACCTGTACGGTGAAGCTGCGCCGCCTCTGCTTTTTACCGAAAACGAGACTAACACCGAGTGTATTTCCGGCATTCCCAACGCCACGCCTTATGTAAAAGACGGTATCCATAATTATATTGTCCACGGCCAAACTGGCGCGGTAAACCCCACCCTAACCGGCACCAAGGCAGCGGCCCATTATCACATTACCATCGGCGCCGGCGAAACCAGGCTCCTCCGGCTGCGTTTAACCGCTAATTCACCGGCCAACCTCAAAACCTATGGTCGCAGCGGCGCTTTCGGCCAACACTTCGCCGACATTATAAAGCAGCGCCTGGCCGAAGCCGACGAATTTTACAATTATATCACTCCCAATACGCTCAGCCAGGATGCCTGCCTGGTGCTGCGCCAGGCCATGGCCGGGATGCTCTGGACCAAACAGTTTTACTACTACGATGTTGACCGCTGGCTGGACGAGCGCGGCGCGGGCCGTCTGAACACGCGCCAGCGTTATCTGCCCCGCAACAGCCAGTGGTATCACATGGTCAACGCCGACATCATCTCGATGCCCGACAAGTGGGAATATCCCTGGTACGCCGCCTGGGATTTGGCCTTTCACACCATCGCCTTGTTGATGGTGGACCCCGACTTTGCCAAGCAACAGCTTGACCTGATGCTGCGCGAAAATTACCTGCACCCCAACGGCCAAATCCCTGCTTACGAATGGAACTTCAGTGATGTCAACCCGCCGGTCCACGCCTGGGCCACCATTTTTACCTACAACGTGGAGGAAATGTTGTACGGTCAGGGGGATGTCGAGTTTTTAGAACACGCCTTCCAAAAACTGCTACTCAATTTCACCTGGTGGGTCAATCGTAAAGACCCCAGCGGGCGCAACGTCTTTGAAGGCGGCTTTCTGGGCCTGGACAACATCGGCGTGTTTGATCGCAGCGCCCCACTGCCCACCGGCGGCTGCCTGGAACAGGCCGACGGCACCGCCTGGATGGCCTTTTTCGCCCAGAATATGTTGAACATCGCCCTGGAACTGGCCGCTCACGATCCGGCCTACGATGATATGGCGGTCAAATTCTTTGAACACTTCCTGTGGATTGCCGCCGCCATGGACCGTGAGGGTGACAATTACGATGAAATGTGGGACGAACAAGACGGCTTCTTTTACGACCTGCTGTGCCTGCCCGATGGCCGCACCACCCGTTTGAAGGTGCGCTCGATGGTCGGACTGCTGCCCTTGTGCGCCTCGACGGTGATTGACCCCGAAACCTTTCAGAAATTGGACCTGTTTAAAACCAGGGTTCGCTGGTTCTGTAGATTTCGGCCGGACCTGGTCGCCAACATTCACGATGTGCTGGAGCCGGGCTATGCCGACCGCCGCCTGCTGTCTATCCTTAACCGGGACAAACTGCGCCGGGTGCTGGCCTACATGCTCGATGAAAATGAGTTCCTCAGTCCCTACGGCATCCGCGCCCTCTCGCGTTATCACCTGGAGCATCCCTTCATCTTCAAGGTAGACGGGCAGGAATACCGGGTGGATTATCTGCCGGCTGAGTCAAACACCGGCATGTTTGGCGGCAACTCCAACTGGCGCGGCCCCATCTGGATGCCGGTCAATATTTTGCTGGTACGAGCCTTGCTCAATCTGTACGCCTTCTACGGCGACGAATTTACGGTGGAGTGTCCCACCGGTTCCGGCCAGCAGATGACCCTGTTTGAGGTGGCCCAGGAGATTTCTAACCGCCTGGCCCGCATCTTCTTACGCAATGAGCAGGGCCAACGCCCCGTTTATGGTGGGTCGGCCAAGTTTCAAGAAGACCCCCACTGGCGCGATTACATCCTATTTTACGAATATTTCCACGGCGACAACGGGGCCGGCCTGGGGGCCAGCCACCAAACCGGCTGGACCGGGGTGGTGGCCCGGCTGATCCAGCTTTTTGGCTCCCTGACCGCCGAGCAGCTTCTTGAGGGTGGTGGTAAAGTCGCCGCCGCTGCTGTATATCATGACTAATTCCAACAATAGCTTTTCAGGAAAGGACACCGGATGACTACCAAAATTCTAACCGTAGACAGCGACGCCGACGTGCGCCGCCTATTGGATATTCGCCTGAGAAAAGCCGGCTACAAGGTTATCCCGGCGGCCAATGGCGATGAGGCAGTCCCCCTAGCCCAGGCCGAACAACCGGATGTGGTCATCAGCCGGGTGCGTCTGCCCGGTATGGACGGCCTGACTCTGACCCGCCGCCTCAAAGCTCAAGTCGAAGGCCCGCCGCTGGTGATTTTGCTCTCCATGTTGGGTAGCAACCGCGACATCGCCGCCGGCTTCGAGGCCGGGGCCGACGACTACCTGACCAAGCCCTTCTCCCCGCTGGTGCTGCTGGAACGTATCCGGGTCAACCTCATCCGCACCGGGCGGGCCGCGCCGGAAAACCGGATTGACCGGGAGGCCGTAGATGAGTGACTCCACCATCCCACACCCAACCCGGCCAGGCTACTGGCAGGCCCAGGGTCTCATCGAACAGCAGCTCAGCCGCTTTCAGGCCGCCGCCGAACAACAAAATATCGAGGCGGTGCGCCGCGCTTTTTATCACCTGGCCGCTTACCACGGACGCACGCTGCATATTCTCAATACCAGTCTGTCCAGCGCCAATGATGCCCTGGCCCAGAGCACCCTGCATAACTTGATGGCGCTGCACCGGGCGCTGACCCACATGCACCGGACCGACCGCGACGCCATCCCCCTGGCGATGGTGCTGCCTCACACCGAACGCGACGCTTTCCTGCGCGATTTGCTGGTGCGCGTCCTCAATGAAAACAGCGACCCGTTATCCGTGACCGATTTGGTCGGGCGGGTCGGTCATCTGGATATGCTGGGACAGGTCGGCAAAACAGAAGTGCAGCATCACCTGCAGACGCTGGAGGGAACGCTGCACGTGGTTCAGCGCGACGGGGCCTACACCCGCACCCAGCAGCCCTATGTGGAGCTAAATTGGAATTCGCTCAGCCTGCGCGCCCTGACCGGCGACGATCTTTACCCCCGCCTGGCCGCCGCCGGTTTTGCCGGGCTAACCGATGTGGACAGCAAAGCCAGGGCCTTCCGGGAGTTGTTTGAACCCTTCACCGGCCTGGCCGACCCGGCCACGGCCCGCCTCTTTGTGGAGGCCGTCCGCACCGTGCTGGCCACCACCGCCGCCGAAACCAGCCAGTGGCGCACCGGCGACTTGATTCACTCCCCCTACCCGCGCCCTTACCAACGGACCGCTTTCAGCGTCTTTCAGCACGGCGGCTACCAGGGCCAGGTTATCGAAGCCCCAACCGGCAGCGGTAAAACCCTCATCGGCATGCTCTGTATTCAAGATTGGCTGCGGGCACTGCAGCCTGGGCAGTCCATCCTGGTGCTGATGCCCACCAGCAACTACCTGCAGCAGTGGACCGGCGAGCTGTGTTACCTGCCCATCGGGCTGCGGCTGACCCCAGAAATCGTCTTTGCCGGTTCGCCGATGCAGTTATACCGCCACGTGCGCCGCACCGGCGAGCGCCCGGCGGTTGTGCTGGCCACCTACACCGCCCTGGCCCAATTTGGCTCGCCCACCGGCCGGGGCGGCTTCGATGCCGCCTCTATCGAGATGTTCTTGCAGGGGGCTAACATAAAATACGTGATCCTGGATGAAATCCACAAAGTGGTCGAAGACATGCACAGCGTCTCTACCCAGGTGACCGGCTTGCTGACGGCCTGGCTGCGCGACGGCAGCCTGCACGGGCTGGTCGGCTTTTCCGGCACCGCCGAAGCCTATCGCCGCCGCTTTGAAGCCCTGGGTATGAGCATGGATTACCGCATCCCCCTGGATGAACTGGTGGCCGCGGGTTTTGTGGCCCCCTTTGCCGAGTTTGGCCTGCCCTTTAGTTACTCCACCCGCGAACGGCGTATCCGCGAACTGCTGGATACCTACAAGGGCCACCTGCGCGACTACTTCACCCTGCTTGGCCCGGGCACCCTACGCCGCCTTTTTGCCGAACTGTCCCCGGAACAGCACCGCACGTTGGGCCATGAGGTGCTGGGTATGTACCGGGGCAGCAAAGATTGGCCAGCGGCGCTGGACAAACGCTTTGCCGAATGGGTCGTCGGCCCCGTCGACTCATTGGCTGTCAGCGAGGCCCGGCTGGTCTCCCTTGTGCAAATCGCCCGCGGCTGGAGCGACGCCGAATTGGTGGCCCAAACCGGAGCCGATGCCGCCCAATTCGATACTCTGCGGACCGCCCTGAACGACATCCGGCAGGAACTGCTGAGCCTGGTCTATCTGCCCAAAACCCTGGCCCGGCTGCGAGCCGTCGGCTTCACCCACACCCTCGACGCCGACGCCCTCCGGCGCCTACCGGAAAACACCCGCGCTTCCGTCCGCACCGAAGCGGCCAAAGATTTGCTGGCCACTACCATTGCTGGTTTGTACGATGGCCTGAGCGACTGGTACTTGCGTTTGGGCGAGGGCCGGGTGGAAACAATCAAGACCGTTGTCGAGGCCGAAAGACGGGTACGTCCTCTCAGCGGCAAAATTGTCTTCGATACCGGGCGGCGCATCCGTTGGCAAGCAGGCGTGGCGACACCCGGCTACCAGGGCGTGGGCGGGCTGTTTGCCCAACTGCTGGGCGACCCCCGCTTCACCGTGCTGGCCGCGCTGTCCAGCGAGATGTATCTCACTTACAATGAAGCCGACCCCCTGACCGAACGCATCGCCGCCTACATTGAGGCCAAATTACTGCACGGTAACGCCAGCGAAGCCATTTTTGGGCTGGTCCTGCAAGGGTTGGAACTGCCGGCCGACTCGATTCACCACCTGCACGCCAGCTTCGAGGACCTCATTGGCGCCTATATGCCGGGGCTGAAAGAGATCCACGCCGCCCGCCCCGGCGACTTCAACCGCCGCATCCTCAGACCGCTGCGCCGTCGGGTAAAGCAACTCAATCTGGCCGAGGAGATTGAGCAGCGGCTGCTGGCCCGCTTGAACCCGCGCAATGTGAACCTGCAAACGCTGGAGCAAACCTTTTTCGATTACGCCCTGCTGGCGCGAGCCTTCCGGCAGGCAAAGGTGGCCGAGCTGGAGCAGGTCAGCGGGGCGCGGCAAAAATTCTTTGTGGTGCCGATGCCCGGCAGCAGCCACCGCAAGCAGTTGATGTACGATTTGACCGCCCGCATTGTGGACGCCGACGAACTGCCGGTGAACTTTGTGATCGTTTCCAACTGGGCGCGCACCGGCTGGAACGTTATCAAGCCCAACCTGTTGATTGACGCCACCGCCACCCGTAGCGTGACCGCCTGGCAGCAGCTCATTGGCCGAGCCATCCGCGCCCGGCGCACCTGGAGCAACGACTGCTACCGCCTGCTGACCCTGCTCACCGGCCACCACCTGCCGCTAGACTTCGGCGATGACGCCCCGCTCAATGGCGACGGCATGCTGGACAGCAACTTGCGGGCGCTGCTGGCCGAGGTCGCCCCACCCGATTTGCAGCATATCGCCACCAATGGCCACCTACCCGACCTGAGCGACGCGGAGCGCCGCCGGCTGGCCCTGGCCCTGATCCAAAAACGCAACAAAGTGACTCACATTTACGAGTTGGTCAAAGCCTACGGCAGCGATATTCAGCTTGAGTACAACCGCTCCGAAAAGGTCTGGCAGCGGCGCGAGGCCATTGCCGCCAAGCACCAACAGGAGGTTTCGACCAATCCTTTCAGCGGCAAAAAGATGGCCGGGGCAGCCCACGCCCCCTTTATTTATGCCAGCGACCCGCGCACCGACCTGCCGGAAACGCTGCAAACCCGACTGGAAGCAGTGCTGCCCGGCTGCGATGATACTATTATTAAGGGCTGGCTGGAGGAAAATTCTTTGCCGGGCTGACCGGCACGCTGACCTGCAACGAGTTCGGCGACTGCACCGACCCGCATATTGTGGTCAATCAAGTTCAAAACGGGGCGTTTGTGCCGGTCTATCGTCTGCCGGAGTAAGGAGCTATAGAGAGCCAAATGGCCGAGGTTAAAGTCCTGGCGGTCTCAATCGTAATGATATTTGCAAGCGGCCACAATGATGGCCGTGTCAGTTACTTTATAAACCAGCCGGTGTTCCTGATTGATGCGACGCGACCAAAAACCTTTTAGCTCGTAGCGCAAGGGTTCAGGCTTTCCGAGACCATTGAAAGGATTACGTTGAATATCGTTAATCAAGGCAATAATTTTTTCGTAAATATTCTTGTCTTGTGCGGCCCAATTTGAAAAATCTTCAAATGCTCCGGCCTCAAAGATAACCTGTTTTTTCATTGTAGGCGGTCAAGCTCAACTTCAACCAGGTTTTCCCGGTTATGTATATTTTGAACAGCCTGCAACAAACGTACTTTGTTAGCCTCTGATTGGAACAAATAGGCGGTTTCGTCAACCTCATTGACAATAATTTCGATCTCTTTATCTTTGAAAAGCGTTTTTAAAGCGTCAATAAAATTCTGATCCAAATCATTGGCTTGCAAGCGATAGGTTGTAACCATAGCTGTGACATCCTTTCAAACAGGGTAATACCAGGAGAAATTATAGCACAAAAAATACCTTACCTGAAACTCAAAGATTATAACTACCATAAAAATACATAATGGAGGAACTATGAAAGTAAAGCAAATATTATATTGTCTGGCCGCCCTCATGGCCCTGCTTGGACTCTTCCAGCCGGCTAATCTGTTGGCTCAGAATGAAGTAACCTGCGCGTCCGATTACACCGTCCAGGCCGGCGATTTTCTAACCAAAATTGCCGCCGATACGCTGGACAACTCCAAACTCTATCCGGCTATTATCGCCGCCACCAATGCCAAAGCGGCTACTGATAGCAGCTACCACATTATCGGTCAAAATAACGTCATTCAGGAGGGTTGGAAGCTGTGCATTCCCAGTGCCGATGCTGCGCCCGACCTGCTTGGGTCTACCCTAGCACCGGCAAGCGACTCCAATGGCTTATCGGCAGATGCCCTGGCCAACGCTACCTACAGTGGCATCTACGAGGAGCCAATTACCCTGACCGACGGCACGCATGAAGGTGAGCCGTTCAGCGCCGACTCGCCGCTAAGGCCACGAGTGACCTTAGCCAATAGCGGCATCATCTCTGGCGACCTTAACGGAGATCGGGTGAACGATGCGGCTGTTTTTCTGGTGGAAAACAGCGGCGGTACCGGCAACTTTGTTTATGTGGCGGCTCAACTCAACCAAAACGGCCAGCCGGTTGATGCCGGCGCGGTGTGGATTGAAGACCGGATCCAGATAAAAGCGGCGACGATTGAAAACGGCCAGATCAAGCTGGAGGTCACCGCCGAAGGACCGGGCGATGCCGCCTGCTGCAAGAGCCACAAAACCCATAAGACCTATGCCCTGCAAGACGGTAAACTAGCCGAGGTTGCCGGCCCGGAAGAACCTTTAGAAAAAATCTCTGCCGCCGATTTGAATGGAACCACCTGGACCCTGGTTGATCTCAACTTTGATCTGCAGCCGGCCCTGGCCGATACGTCGGTGACGATTAGCTTCAAGGATGGGCAAATCAACGGTTCCGGCGGCTGCAATACCTATACCGGCAATTTCACCCTGGGTACGGATAATCCCTTTGTAATGACCATCAGCCCGGTTGCGGCCACCAAAAAAGCTTGCCCCGACCCTATCCTCAATCAGGAAACAGTTTATTTTACCGCGCTGGAGCATGCCAGTCAGTGGGGTTATCAGGTAGGCGATCTGACCATCTCTTACGATAATGGGCAAGGCGGTTTGAACACCCTGGTTTTTGCCCCTCAAACCGCGCCGCCCGGCTTGACCACTGAACAGCTCAAAAACGCCACCTACAGCGGCATTTACGATGATCCGGTGACGCTGACCGACGGCGCGTATGAAGGCGAGCCGTTCAGCGCCGACTCGCCGCAACGGCCACGAGTGACCTTCATTAACAACGGTATTATTTACGGCGACCTTGACGGGAATGGCGTGCAAGATGCTGTTGTTTTTCTGGAAGAATCCTCCGGCGGCACCGGCCATTTTATCTATGTTTCGGCTCAACTCAACCAAAACGGCCAGCCGGTTGATGCCGGAGCGGTGATGATTGAAGACCGGATCCAGGTCAAATCGGTAGCCATTGAAAATGGCCAGATAAAACTGGAAATCACGGCTGAGGGGCCGGGCGATGCCGCTTGCTGCAAGAGTCACAAAACCCATAAAACCTATGCCCTGCAAAACGGCCAACTGGCCGAAATTCCCGGCGAAGAAGCAGCGCTGGAAAAAGTCTCCGCCGTCGATTTGAACGGAACCACCTGGACTCTGTTGGAACTGGATGAGGATCAGCCGGCCCTGGCCGATACCACCGTAACCCTCAGCTTTACTGGCGACCAGCTTAGCGGCTCCGGCGGCTGCAACAGCTACAACGGCAGCTTCACCCTGGGCGCTGACAATCCTTTTGTGATGACCATTGGCCCGGTGGTAGCCACCCAAATGGCCTGCCCTGACTCGATTCTCAATCAGGAAACCGCCTACTTCAAGGCGCTGCAAACGGTTACCCAGTGGGGCTATTGGATCGGCAAACTGGTCCTTTACTACGACAAAGGCCAGGGTGATTATGGCCGGCTGCTCCTGGCCCCACCAGCGGCGGCTGCAAGCAGTCAGGCTGACAGCGGTCTGGTTAAGATGCTGACCGGTACTACCTGGCAGTGGGTCAGCCTGACCGACCCGGTGCAGCAGTTTGCGGTTGATAATCCCGAAAATTACGCCCTCACCTTTTTGCCCGATGGGACGCTGCAAATCAAGGCCGATTGCAACATGGCCTCAAGCTCCTATACTGCGGCTGAAGACGGCAGTCTCACTGTGCAGCCGGGGATCACCACCCTGGCTGCCTGTCCACCGGAGTCGCGGGGCGAGGAATTTGTGCAGAAGCTCGGCTTTGCCGCCCATTACTTCTTTCAGGATGGCCACCTGTTCATTGACCTGCTGGCCGATGGCGGTACCTTGGAGTTCAGCAGCACGAAGCCTTAATTAAAAATAAGAGTCCAGGTACACAGAGTAGCGTGGAGCTAAGGCAGAGATACACGGAGGAATTTTCAAAACTCCGTGTATCTCTGTGAGTCCTCTGCGCATCTTCATGTTCCAAGCAAAATACATTTGGAGCAAAAATGTTACGCAAACTTCCCGTAATTTTAACCGCAGTTTATTTAACTTTGGTGCTGCTGAGCATCATCCCCATCTTCACCAGCAATGATGCCTTATCCGGCATTTTTGCCATTGTCCTGACCATCCCCTGGAGCTCTATCTTGAGCAACCTCCTGCCCGGCTCCGGTTCTGTAGCTGTAGGGTTGCTGGTGGTCGCAATTGGCGCGGCCATCAATGCGGCCATCATCTACTTTGTCTTGCGCTGGCTGGTGGGGCTGCTGGCCCGATAACCCTTCGCCCAGAGGCTCAATTGTTGTCCCGATCATAAGCTTTCTTGCTGATCACTCCACCGTCCCGGTGACTTTTGCATTCACCAGGCTCCGGCTGAGCCACCAGAAAAAGAGCATCCCAGCCAGGTCGCTCAACCAGTCCAGCCAATCGGCGGTGCGCAGCGGCGACCAACTTTGGGCGATTTCCTCCGACGTTGCTATGAAGAGGGGGAGGAGCACAGCCAGCGGCAGCAAGCGTCGCCCCCAGCGAAGCGCACTCCCCTCCAGCCAGAGGTTCAGCCAGAAGACCACCAAGCCAAACAAAACAAAGTGCAGGACTTTATCCGCCAGCGGCCACTCCAGGAGACCCCAGGGCAGTAAATCGAGATAGGCCATCTGGGTAATGGTCATGACGACAGCCACCTGTGGCCAGAGCAGCCAGCGCAAGCGGCCAGGGGTGGGACTCAGCAGCAGTCCGTAGCTCGCCGCACCTGCGCCCGCGCCGAGAACGGCCCCGGCAAAAATGTCGGATGGATAATGGTAGCCCAAATAGACCCGGCTGAGGGCAATCAACCCGGCTCCAGCCAAATTTAGCCCCCACCCACGCCAGCGCCGCCAGAATAAAGCCAAAACCAGAGCCACCGCAAAAGCGACGGCGGCGTGCCCGCTGGGATACGAAGGGAAATTGGGCGTCGGGAACAGCAGCCGTACTCCCTCGGGACGAGGACGCAGTGAGAGATATTGAAAGGTGAAGGTCAGGGCCAGACTCGCTGCTATGGCGACCAGGATCGTTAGACCAGCCCGACGATGTTGGCCAAACAGCAAAACGACGCCCAACCCGGGCAGTAAGGCCAGCCCCCCGTAGGTGACGATGAGCATGAATACGTCTAAGAGGGGATGAGCCAGGGTTCGATTGAAAAAGGTGAGCAGGGTCAAGTCCATAGCTACCCCTCCAAGAACAGTTCAGGAGTGTCAAAGTGCACTTTGACACTCCTGATTTTCAAGCTCTAAACAGCGGTCTGCCGTCCGCGGTCGGCGGTCGCCAGGCAGGCACCCAAACCCGCTCAAAATGGCTTCTAACGCCGGTAACATGCGGGTCACTCGTTTGGCCCGGATGACCCAATCCCACAATGGCTCGAACTTTTTCCAGCCCCCGGCGTAAGCGACATGCCGCAGCCGCCCGGTCAAATCAGGTTTAGTCGCCGCCCCGGCAAAAATGGCGCTCCAGCGGTAAAAGTCGCAATAAGCGCGCCAATAGCCGGCTTCCAGCGTCTCCGGCGTTAGCTTGGCCGGACGGTAGACCACATGGCGGGTGTCGTACAAATCCCAATTGCTGTGAAACAGCCGGCCTTGCGCGGCCATGCGCTGGTATAGGGCTGTGCCGGGATAAGGGGTCAGGATGTGGAAGGTCGCCGTCTCGATCCCCTGGCTGATGGCCCACTCAACGGTGCGCTCAAAAACCGACTCGTCGTCGCCGTCCATACCAAAAACAAAGCTGCCGTTGATCATCACCCCCAGATCATGCAAGCGGCGAATGGCGGCGCTGTAATCCCGGTTCAAATTTTGGTACTTGTTCTGCTCGCGCAGGTTGTTGGGGTTGAGCGTTTCAAAGCCGACAAACAGGCTGCGCAGGCCGCAGGCGACCGCCTTCTCCAGCAGGCCGGGTTTCAAAACCGACTGCACCGTGCCCGCGGCCTGCCACAAACGGCCCATGCCGGCCATGCCCTCGAACAGGGCGGCGGCAAAGCGAGCCTGCCCAAAAAGATGGTCGTCCAGAAAGTAGAGATGGCGGCCCGGCAGCCGCTCGATTTCGGCCAGGGCCGCGTCTACGGTTTGGGTGTAGAACGATTTGCCGCCCTCGAAAAAAGCCTCTTTGTAGCAAAAATCGCAGGTGTGGGGACAGCCCCGCGAAACGACAATCGAGTTGGGCACCAGGTAAAGCTGCCGCTTGACCAAACCCCGGCGGATCGGCGGCAGCCCGACCAGGGTGCGCAATTGCGAACGATAGACCCGGCCCGGCCGCCCGGCTCGAAAATCGGCCAGAAACTTAGGCCAGGTATCCTCGCCGGGGCCGAGGAAGATGGTATCGGCGTGCCGGGCCGCTTCCTCGGGCAGCGAGGTCACATGCAGCCCGCCCAGGGCTACATGAACGCCCTTACCCCGGTAATGGTCGGCCAGTTCGTAAGCCCGGCGGGCCGAGGTGATGTACACCTGGATGACCACCAAATCCGGCTCGTCGTCCAAAGCCAGGGTTTCAACGTGCTCGTCTTGCAGGGTGATTTCGTCTATATCCTCAAGATAACCTGCCAGTGTAGCTAATCCCAGTGGAGGAAAGAGAGAGTATTTGATGGGCCGCCAGAAGGGGCTTTTGGCTTCGGTCAGGGCAGGTAGAATCATTTTGACTTTCATTTCGGTTCGCCTCGTTTGTCAGAGCGAGTGGGTCAGCAGATTTAAATAGACCACCCAACCAATAATTATTCCGGCTACGATCACAGCCAGCAGGATATGTCTCCAGACTTGCTGTAAGCGGCCCAGGCCAATAACCGCCAGCAGCAAACCGATGAGGGACAACATCAAGGCGTTTGGATGTTTGTGCATTGGACCTCCTCGACGTTTAGCCAAATTTAAGCCCAGTTTAGGCCAAATTCCCGGGGCCGTCCACCTCCTGAAAGCATCATTTAAAGCACCTGAGTGCTTGACCCTCTCCTTTTTATTTACTACGCTGGCAATAGCAGTAAGGGTAAATTAAAACTTTCACAAAACCGGAGGAGCCATGACCCGCCCTAATCGCCCCATCTTGATGTTACTTATCGCTTTGATCCTCGGCTGGAGCTGGGACGCCTTGTTCTACGGCCAGGCCCTCGGCATTTCCGTCTTTCTCTTCATTCTGCTCTTACTGGCCGCCCTCTTCAGCCTGGGCAGGATGCAGGGTGTGCGTCCGGCCTGGCGCAATCTCTGGCTGCTGGTTCCCCTGCTCTTTTTTGCGGCCATGGTCGCCGTTCGAGCGAACGCCTTTGTTACTTTTCTCAATATCGTCGCCTGCCTGGCCTTCTTGGGATTGATCGCTCACTTTTACGCCGCTGGCCGGATCGCCAGGCTGGGACTGCTGGGTTATCCCCTTGTTCTGCTCCAGGTAACCGCTAACCTTCTCGTCCGGCCGGCGCCCCTGGTAGCGGCCAGTGTGGATTTGCCCACTATTCAGGCCCACAGCCGGCGCAATGTGCTGCCTGTAGTGCGCGGCCTGCTGCTGGCGCTGCCCATCCTCCTTGTTTTTACCTGCCTGCTGGCCTCCGCCGACCTGGTCTTTGCCCATTATCTGGAAGATGTCTTGCAGCTCAAATTTCTGGCCGACATGCTGGAATGGTTGTGGCGGGGGGCCATCATTCTTGTCGTCGCCTGGCTTTTGGCCGGGGGACTGGTCTACGCCCTGAGTCGCACCCCCGCCGCCGATGAAACCAGCCTGGCCGCCAGAGCAGGCCGCCTGACCTGGCCGTTCGGCCTCGGCTTTATCGAGGTCACAATTTTGCTGGTTTTGGTAGACCTCCTGTTTTTAGTATTTGTGGGGATTCAATTTGCTTACCTGTTCGGCGGGCAGGCCAATATTACTGTCGAGGGTTACACCTACGCCGAGTACGCCCGGCGCGGCTTCTTCGAGTTGGTCGCCGTGTCGGTGCTGACATTGGGCCTGATCCTGACCCTATACTGGCTGGCCCGCCGCGAAACTGCCTGGCAGCGAGTTGCTTTTAAGGGCTTGAGCAGCCTGATGGTGGCGTTAGGGCTGGTTATCCTGGCTTCCGCTTTTCAACGGCTGCTCCTCTATGAGATTGCCTACGGCTACACCGAGCTGCGCCTCTACAGCCACGTTTTCATGGTCTGGCTGGCGGCCACGTTTGTCTGGTTTGTGGTCACGTTATGGCTCCAGCCCGAGCGCTTTGCCCTGGGCCTGCTGCTGGCCGGCCTGGGCTTTGTCGTCACGCTCAATGTCATCAACCCCGACGACTTTATCGCCCGGCAAAACCTGGCCAGCCTGGATACTTTCATCGCCGAGGAAAATTCATCCTCCTACCGCACCGGCGGCAAACTGGATGTGGAGTACCTGACCACCCTCTCCGACGATGCGGTGCCGGTGTTGGCTGCGGCGCTGGATCAGCTTAATCGCGACGAGCGGCTGACACTGAGCGATCACCTTCACTCCCGCCGCGAGCGCCTGGCAAAGACTATCGCTGCCCAAGGATGGCCTTCGTTTCACCTGGCCGAGCAGCGGGCTTACACGGCATTGGCAGGAATAAAGTGAAGACCTGATCTAGTGGCAATACTTTTCAAATAAGGTGATGAGGCAGCTTCTTGAGGTATACTTTTTGATTGACGAGATCAAAAAAGGAACCAAAGGAGAGCTACCCCATCGGCTACAGGTTACGCGAGATAGAAGCAGAAAGC
>BOKF01000065.1 GCA_016860845.1 Chloroflexota bacterium | reverse complement strand
CATCCACGGCAATTTCGACGCCCCGCACTTCGTCGGAGCCTAAAGGTGCGGTGGCCCCGGAGACGGTTTGGATCCAGGCAATGTGGATCGGATCCCCCGCTGCAATATCCACACAACCAATCGCATCTTCACAGGTAAAGCTGCCAGCCGGAATGGTCTGACCCGCAGCCGGAGCCGCTGCCTGGGCAACGTCACCGCCCGGGGTCCAGATGGCCTGGGGCGGCCAATTGCCGTCCACGATCTCGGCCTCGGTCAATTCGAAGACGGCGAGGGCTTCGCCGGTCGCGCAGTCGCCATTTTCATTACAGCCCAGATTTCCGGTCAGGCCCTGGAAATCTTTGGTGGCGTACATCGCGTCTCGCAGCGCCTGCCGCCCGATGCTGAGCGAACCGTCTTCCTGCTGGACTGCTGCTTTTTCGATAGCGGCGATGAGGATATTGGTGGCATCATAGGCGTGGGCGTGATAGCCGCTGATGGGGGCTTCGCCGTACTTCTCGGTGTACTTGGCCACAAAATCATCATACGCTTGACCATGGACGTAGGGACCGGACAGGAACATGCCGTTGGCACATTCGCCGGCGGCTTCGGGCATGGTGTCGGACAGCAAGCCATCAGCGCCCATCAGATAGGTATCGGCCAGGTCCTGGACATCACATTTCTGAGCGGCGATGAAATCTCCTTCGGGTTCAAAGATGGGGAAGTAGATGATTTCGGGTTTGTCGGCCCCAATCTTGGTCAGCACCCCTTTCATATCGGTGTCGCCGATGTTGACCGCTTCCTGGCTGGTGATGGTTCCACCCAGTTCGGCAAAGACTTCGGCAAAGACCCGCTGTAAGGACTCGGCATAGGGGCTGCCATCATGGATGGTGGCGGCTGTCTTTAAGCCCAACTCGTTGTAGGCATACTCGGCGGCAATCCGACCCTGGAACAGGTCGTTGTGAGCCGTCCGCAGATAACCGGGATAATGATCAGGATGGTTGGGGTCGGTCAGGTCGGGGTTGGTGTTGGAAGCGGAGATCATGACCATGCCGGCATCGGCCAGGAGGGGCATGGCGGCGCGGGCTTCGCTGGAACAGGTGGTGCCAATGACGCCGACGACAGTCGGGTCGGCGGCGATCTTGGTTCCGGCCGTCTGGCCGCCTTCGGCGCTGCACAGCGAGTCCTCGCCGGTCAGTTCAACCGGATGGCCGAGCACTTCGCCGCCCCTGTCGTCAATAGCCATTTCGACGCCGCGCACCTCATCCGTGCCCAGTGGAGCGGTCGCCCCGGAAACGCTTTGGATCCAGCCGATGTGGATTGGATCCCCCGCCGCAATATCCACACAACCGATAGCGTCGGTGCAGCCTTCGGCGGCGGGGGCTTCTGCCGCAGTCTCTTCGGTCGCGGCGGGGACTTCTGCCGCGACCTCTTCCGTTGCCGCCGGAGCTTGAGTCGGTGCAGCTTCAGCCGCTTTTTCTTCGGTGGCGGCAGGTTTTTCCGCGGCGGGGGCTGCCGGTTGACTACCCGTACAGGCCGCCAGGACTATACTTACGGTTACTAGCAAACCTAGCAACCAGAATATTCGTTTATTCATTTTTCTTCTCCTGCATCAATTTGTAACATAATGATTGGCTTATTTAGAAACAATGGGAGGCTCGATAGAAGTTTCAAAAAGCAGGTCAGGGCGCACGAGGGTGAAGCCATCGTGCTGAGCAAAGCCCGAAGAAGCTCACGTTAGCAACCTCAGAGCATTTCCCCACAGGGCGCTTCGCCACGACATTCTTTGCTTGCCCACTCTGCAGCGACGAGCTACACGGAGTGCATTATCTCCCTGGAAGATAAAGAGCCTGACTCAAAAATTTATGACTGCTTGTTAATACCTCCTTTCTTTAATTCTGCCCCCGTTCAAAAGCTTTGGTTAAGGCAGCGGGTTGGAGCGCGCGCCGGAAAGGAAAAGCCAGGGCAATAATGGTCAACAGGTAAGGCAGCATCACCGCTACGTCGGAGGGGAGGTTGAGACCCAGAACCTGGACCCACAATTGCAGCGCATTGACCAGGCTGAAAAGCAGCGCCCCGCCCAAAACGCCAAAAGGCGTCCAACTGCCAAAGTAAACCAGGGCCACGGCGATAAAGCCCTGACCGTTGGTCATACCCTCTTGAAAAATGTTAAGCAACGAGATGGATAGGGAAGCCCCGGCCACACCGGCCAACAGCCCGCCCAGGGTGACGGTAAAGTAACGCACCCGGGCCACGCTCACCCCCAGCGAATCGGCAGCCTGGGGATTTTGGCCCACTGCTCGAATCTTGAGGCCGAGGGTGGTCTTGTTGAGCACCCACCAGGCCAGGGGGACCAGGGCAAAAGCGCCGTAGACCATGACGCTGTGCCGGAAGAAGATTTCGCCGATTACCGGGATTTGACTGAGACAAAAACTGGCGGTAAGACAAAAATTCAATTCGCCAAAGCCGTCCACCCCTTCCACCGTGCCCACGGTGGTTTTGAACAGCAGGCTGGAAATCCCCAGCCCAAACATAAACAGGCCAATCCCGCTGATGCCCTGCTCCGCTTTGAGGGTGACGCTGATAAAGGCCATCGCCAGGCCCAAGAGGGCGCCCACAGCCGCTGCCGCCAGCAGACCCAGCAGCGGGCTGCCGGTTTGGAACAGCGCGTAGAAGCCGCTAAACGCACCCATCAACATGATCCCCTCAACACCCAGGTTGAGCACACCAGAACGTTGGGCAAACATCTCACCAATTGCCGCGTAGAGGTAGGGAGTCGCCAACCGCAGCCCGGAGTGGGCAATTCCGACGATGATAGCCAGAACGGTCAAATCTTCATTCATAAAGAGGTCTCCAGACCAGGCTTGCTTGATACTTCAGGAGGGTTTGTTTCTTCAGGGGATGCGGCGATGCGGCGGCTGGCCAGCCGTCGGGACCAAATCTCGCTGCTGACCACAAAAAGGACAATGACGCCCAGTAGGGCGGTCACTAACACTTGGGGGATCTGCACGGCCCGCTGCATCTTGTCGCCGCCGACCAGCAGGCCGCCAAACAAAATAGACGAGGGAATCGCGCCAAGAGGATGCAGTTTGCCAAACAGCGCCGCGACAATCCCGGAGAAACCGTAACCTGCCGACACTGCCGTCGGCTCGAACATGCGGTGGTGCAGCCCCAGGATTTCGATGGCCCCGGCCAGCCCAGCAAATGCCCCACTCAACCCCAGCGACAACACCACGTAGCGCGGTACATTGATCCCGGCATACCGTGAAGCATTGGGATTCAGTCCGACGGCGCGGATGCGGTAGCCAATCGTCGTTCGCCACAAAAAAATGTAGACGAGAATGGCCATCATAATCGCCAGAATCAGCCCCAGATGCAGCCGGGTCGGCTCGACCAGCAGGCCGTAGAGTTCGGCGCGGAAGCCGGTCAGGCCCAAATCCTTGGCCGAGTCGCTAAAACCCAGCCAGGCAGCGATGTCGGTGAAGCGGGGTAAATCGGTCGGCCTGGGCAGGCGGGCCGAGTGAGGAATGTTGGTTCCGGCTTCCAATTCCGCCGGGTCCATCATCACGCCGCGCAGCAGGTAGTAGCCTACCTGGATGGCGATTTGGTTCATCATGATCGTGCTGAGAATCTCGTTGACCCCCAGCCGGGCTTTCAGGTAGCCGGGAATGGCCGCCCAAATCGCCCCCATCAGACTGCCCGCCAGCAGGCAGATGCTGATAACCAGAAAGCCGGGCAGTGTTTCGCCTAACTGCAAAGCCAAAAAAGTGGTCAGCAGCGCTCCGACAATCAGTTGTCCTTCCGCGCCAATGTTGATGACATTCGCCCGGAAGGCAATCACAATACCTAGCCCGACTAACAACAGCGGGGTTGCCTTGACCAGCGTATCGGCCAGCCCATTCTTGCTGGTGAACCCGCCGCTGAGCAAGACTTTATAGGCTTCCAGGGGGTTGGTATCAAGTAGAAGTAAGATAACGGCTCCGACCAGCAGCGCACTGATTACGGCCAGGAGCGGTAAGAAGGCATTGAACAATCGCACCCACTGAAAATATTTCACCCATCACCTCTCGGTAACTGTGACGACTTTACTACCCCCCTTAATAAATTGCTATAGACTACACCCAATTGACCAGATGCGCAAGCTATCCAAAATTCTGTGCTAACTGGACCTTGAGCCACTTCTTGTCCGCCGGCAGGTTGTAGCAGCGGACGCCGGTGGCGTTGTAGATGGCGTTGATAATGGCCGGGGCAGTGGGGATCGAGGCCAGCTCGCCCACGCCTTTGGCTCCATACGGCCCATCTTTGGTCTCTTCCTCGACAAAGAAGGTGATGACCTCCGGGGTCTGGTCAATGGTGGGCAAATGGCACTTGTGCAGCGAGTCCGTCTGGACATAGCCATCCTTCATCACAAAATTCTCCTGCAAGGCCATGCCCAGGCCCATCGAAATGCTGCCCTCGACCTGCCCCAGCAGGGCTAAAGGGTTCATCACCCGGCCCACATCGCAGGCCGCGATGACCTTGAGTACTTTGGTTTCGCCCGTTTTGACATCTACTTCCACCAGCGCCGCCTGCGCCCCGAAGCCAAAGGCAAAGTGGTGGTACTGCTCGCAGTAAGGAGCCACATATTGGTACATCACCTTGGGCTGGCGGCCCTCGCGCCGGGCCTGCTTGACGACCTCACTCAGAGCGACCCGGTGGCCGTTGCTGCTGACAAAGCCATCGGCAAAAACAAGGCTCTCCGGCGGCGCATCGAGCAGCTCGGCGGCTGTCTGGCTGAGCAGCGTCCGCACTTCCTGGCTGGCGTAACGGGCGGCATTACCGGTCACATAGGTCTGGCGGGAGGCGGTGGTGGCCATGCCGTCGGGGGTCAGGTCGGTGTCAGACAGCAAAACATCCACCTGCTCGTAGGGAACGCCCAACTCCTCGGTCACAATCTGGGCCAGCACTGTCGGCAGGCCCTGCCCAATCTCGGCCGCCCCGGCCCGGACAATCGCCCGGCCGCTGGCAAAGATCTCCACCTCGGCCCCGGCGGCATCGTACGCACCGCTGCCAAAGCCGGTGTTCTTGTAGGCGCAGGCAATGCCCCAGGCCCGCCGTTTGTCGCCTTCCACGGCGACAAAGGAATGTTTTTCCGTTTCGGCGGCGACGGCTTCCAAACAGTGAGGCAGGCCGCAGCTTTCGGTCATCACCTGGCCGGCCAGGGTTTTCTTGCCGTAGCTCAAAATATTCTTGCGCCGCAGCTCCAGGGGCGACATGCCCAGCGCCTCGGCCAGCACATCCATCTGGACTTCCATAGCAAAGCCGCTCTGGGTCACGCCGAAGCCGCGGAACGCGCCCGACGGCACGTTGTTGGTGTACATGGCATAGGTGTCAACCTTTACGTTGGAGACCTCATTCGGCCCGGCGGCGTGCGTGGTGGCCCGCAGCATGACGTGGTTGCTCAGGCTGGCATAAGCCCCACCGTCGCCATAGATTTCGACCTCGTGGGCGGTCAGTGTCCCGTCCTTTTTGGCCCCGGTTTTCATCTTGATGATCGTGGCGTGGCGTTTGGGATGAACCAGCAGCGACTCCTTGCGGCTGAAAACCATTTTGACCGGCCGCTTGGTCGCCCAGGCGGCCAGGGCCACATGAATCTGGACCGAAGCATCCTCTTTGCCGCCAAAACCGCCGCCGATGAGGCAGTTGATGACCCGTACTTTCTCTTCCGGCAGGTTCAACGTGGCCGCCATCTGGCTGCGGTCGCTGAAGGGGATTTGCCCGCCGCAGTAGACGGTAATCCGCCCGTTGGCTTCGGGTACGGCCAGCCCCGCCTCCGGCTCGATGAAGGCATGCTCAACCGTCTGAGTAGAGTATTCCCGCTCGACGATGACATCGGCCTCGGCAAACCCTTTGGCTAAATCGCCGTTTTCCAGGTGAAAGTGAGCCAGGAAGTTGCCATGCGCGCCGGGTGCGTGCCCCTCGACATGCGAAAGGTCGTGCAGGATGGCCGCGTCGGGCTGGGCGGCTTCTTTCGGGCCAGGAACCACCGGCAGCGGCTCGTACTCGACCACAATCAGTTTCAAGGCTGCTTCGGCCACCTCTTCACTCTCTGCTACCACCAGGGCAATCGCATCGCCGACGTAGCGCACCTTGTCATAGCACAGTACCGGCCAGTCAATTTCATGCACCCCGCAATCTTTCCGGCCCGGAATGTCGTCTGCGGTCAGCACGGTCACGACGCCGGGCATGGCTTTGGCCTGGCTGACATCCACTTTGAGCAGCCGGGCGTGAGGGTACTTGCTCCGCAGCGCCTTGGCGTGCAGCATGCCTTCCACGTACAAATCGTCGGCGTAGATGCCCCGGCCGGTCACTTTTTCTACCGCATCGGGCCGCGGGAGGGGCCGGCTGATGGCTTTCAACGGCGCTTTTACCGCCGGCAGGGGCGGCACGGTCCGCCCGGCGGCCTGCTGGATCGCCCGGATAATCGCATTGTGGCCGGTGCAGCGGCAGATATTAAACTGATGGCCGTCGTAAATTTCTTCGAGGGTGGGGTTAGGATTTTTCTCCAGGAGGGCCACCGTTGACATGATAAACCCCGGTGTGCAGAAGCCGCATTGGGTCGCACCCTGCTCGATGTAGGCTTGTTGGACGGGATGTAAGCCGCCCTCCGGACCGTGCAGCCCTTCGATGGTGGTGATGGTGGCGCCCTCAGCTCGTTTCATCGGCACCAGGCAGGAGCGTACCGCCTCGCCATCCTGAATGACCATGCAACTGCCGCAGTGGCCGGTCCCGCAGCCGTCTTTGACCCCGGTCAGGCGCAATTGATCGCGCAGCACGTCCATTAAAAAGGTTTTAGGGGTGGCTGTCACCTGGCGTTGCACCCCGTTGACGGTCAACGTGTAAGTTTGTTTCTCGGACATGGTTTGCCTCCGCTATGAAAGCTGTAGGACAAACTTCAGTTTGTCCAGGGTTGGGACAAGCTAACAGCTTGTCCTACAATTGACGGTTCGTCTTCTACTGCCCCTGCCGCCGAATCAAGCGCAGCCGCAGCAAATCGTCGCGAAAATAGGAACTGGCTTTGATAATCGGTTCGTTATCCTGGTTGTAGCCCACTTCCTGAAGGGAGAGGAGGGCCACCGGCGAGGAAGCCAGCTCCAGCCGCTCCACCAACCAGGATGGAGCGATCAACGGGACGATTTCACTGAAGAAATAAGCCAGTTCTTGCTGGCAAAATTTGGGCAAAAATTGATATATCGGCTCGCTAAAATCGTCGGCGGTATAGGGTCGCTTGATCAGGTGGGGTGAAAGAAAGGTTTGGTTAAAAATGACTGGCTGGGTGTCGGCCAAAAACAACTTTTGGACCGCTATAACCGGTTGGTCTGGCTGAAGGTTCAGGGTAGTCGCAAGAGAGGGGTCAGGCAGTCTTTCTTCCACCTGGAGCAGGTGAACCGCCGGCTCATAGCCATGCTCGCGGATCAGGATTTCGTAAGGGACAATCTCTTCCAGGCGGGTTTTGACCAGCAGGCCGTGTTGGTTGACAAAAGTTCCCGCCCCTTGCCGGCGAACCACAAAGCCTTCCATTTCCAGCCGGCTCAAGGCATCGCGGACGGTGTTGCGGCTGACGCTCATTTCGCTGGCCAGGTCGGCCTCGGAGGGGATGCGTCCAGCCTCAAATTCAGCGGCAATGATGCGCTGCTTAAGGTAAGATTTGACCTGTTCGGTTAGAGAGGGGCTTCGTTTGAGCATCTGCGTTGATACCGGTAGGGTCGTTGGGTTGTAGGACAACTTTGAGCCGCCGCATTGTCGCATGAAAAATGATATTTGTCAAACCGGGCTTCCCGGGTTATTGCAATTAATTTTTTCCTATTATAAAATTGTGCGGTTTATCACGATGGAAACCTATTTACTCAATGGAGATGTAAAATTATGAACAATTATCGAGCTGCTTACGAAGTACTGGCCGCAGAGCTGACCGCTCGCGGCCTGGATGTCGAGGTGGTCAAGGCAGCCTTAAAGAAACAACATATTGAAACTCCAAGCTGGGGCTACGCCAACAGCGGCACCCGCTTTAAGGCCTTTGCCTGGCCCGGCGCGGCGACCACCACCCAGCAAAAACTCGACGACGCGGCTATGGTCCATAAAATGACCGGTATCGCCCCCTCCGTAGCCATCCACATTCCCTGGGACCGGCCCAAAGATGATGATTATGTCGGCGTGTGCCAGTACGCCGAGGAGCGCGGCATCGTTATCGGGGCGGTCAATCCTAACGTGTTCCAGGACGACGAGTACAAACTTGGCTCTTTGGGCAACCCCAACTCGGGCGTGCAGGAGAAGGCGCTCGATCATATCCTGGAATGCTGCCAGATTATGACCAAGGTCAAAAGCGATGCGCTCAGCCTGTGGTTTGCCGATGGGACCAATTACGCCGGGCAAGATACCTTGCGGGGCCGCAAGCGCCGCTTTGAGGAGGGATTACGCCTGGTTTACCAGCACCTCCCGGCGAACAGCCGCATGCTGGTGGAGTACAAGTTTTTTGAGCCGACCTTCTACAGTACCGACCTGCCCGATTGGGGCACCGCTTATGCCATGTGCCTGAAGCTGGGGCCGCAGGCGCAAGTGTTGGTAGATTTGGGGCACCATCCCCAGGGGACCAACATCGAGCAGATTGTCGGCTTTTTGCTCGACGAGGGGCGGCTGGGCGGCTTTCACTTCAACAATCGCAAATACGGCGACGACGACTTGATCGTGGGTAGCGTTAACCCCTACGAACTCTTCCTCATTTATAACGAATTGACCGGCGCAGCCCTGAGCAGCGACCAGCCCGTCAGCGCGACGGCCCAAAACGTGGCTTACATGATTGACCAGTGCCACAATATCGAGGGCAAGATGGCCCCCATGATCCTGTCGGTGCTGAACTGCCAGGAAGCCTACGCCAAGTCGCTGCTGGTACCACGTGAGAAGCTGGCTCAAGCCCAGCTCGCCGGCGAGGTTCTGGAGGCGCACCTCCTGCTCAACGAGGCTTATCGCACCGACGTGCGCCCCTTGCTCTGCCAGGTGCGGGAAGAGATGGGGGTTCCGGTTGATCCCATCGCTGCTTACCGGGCCAGCGGCTACGAGGAGAAGATTCGCCGGGAGCGCGGCCTGGCTTCGACCAGCGGCGGGTTTCAATAAGAACAAACTCAAGTGTTAGACGGCAGAATTGTGCGCGAATAAGTTTTGGGGCGCGTTTTGAGGAACAATCACACTCAAGGCTAGGGGAACCACCTCAATCTCCACCGGCGTGGTGCCGACGGGTTCGGCGTCAACATGCACGGGCAGAGCTTCCCTGGCGGAGAGGGAGAGTAATTTAGAGCGGTAAAGGTGAAAATCGGGGTCTTTGACGTGCTGGCGGAAAGTCAGCCCGGCCAGGTGTCTCATCGTTGAGGGCCAGCCGTGACCCATCATAATCCCCACATCCAGCAGGCCGTCGTCCATTTTGGCTTCGGGGGCCATGCGCCAGATGCGGCCATAGAGTTGGCCGTTGCTGACCACGGCCAGCAGCACCCGGCCCTTGACCAGCCCCTCGTCGGTCAGGATGGTGGCCCGCGTGCCCATAAAATCAAACGTGACCATCAGCCCGGACAAAATCCAGGCGGCATAGCCCAGGCGGCGCGTGTCGCCTGGTTTGATGGCCTGGCTGATGGCGGCATCCAGCCCGATGCCGCACCACATCAAAAAGTAACGTTCCGTGCCATCGGTCAGGCGCAGGCGGCCCAGGTCAATCCGGCGGCGCTGACCGGTGACAATCACCTCGGCGGCGTTGAGCACCGCGCCGGGATTAAGTGGCCACCAGATGGGAATGCCGACATCGGCGGCGTAAACGTTGGCCGTGCCGGCAGGCAGGACGCCTAATGCTGTGCCAGTTCCCACCAGTCCGTTACAAACCTCGTTGATAGTGCCGTCGCCGCCGACGGCCACAGCCACATCAAATCGCTCCTCGGCCGCTTGGCGGGCCAGGTTGGTCGCATCGCCTTTGCAGTTCGTCTCGACTCGTTCGACGGTGCAGCCCAGCCGGCTGAGATGATCGGCCGCCTCAATGACCAGTTTTTGAAACCCGCCCGAACCGGCGGCCGGGTTAACAATAAAGCAGAGCCTCATGGCCGGCGCTCAAAATCCACAAAGCGATAACCGACCCCGCGCTCGGTCAAAATGTAGCGCGGATTGCCGGGGTCCGGCTCAATCTTTTGGCGCAGATAGGTAATATAAAGCCGGACATACTGGCTTTCGTCGCGGTATTCATACCCCCAAACTTTGTTGAGAATCATTTCATGAGTCATCACTTGCCCGGCGTTCTGGACCAGGTGATAGAGCAGCCGGTATTCGGTGGGGCGTAGTTTGACCTCCTTACCGCCCGCAAAAACTTGCCGCTTGCCAAAATCAATTTGCAGATAATCGTCTACCACTACCATCGAACTGCTATCCGGATTGTCCAGTTCGGTGCGGCGCAGCACCGCCTTGATCCGGCTGTTTAGCTCGCGCGGGCTGAAAGGTTTGGTCACATAATCGTCGGCGCCCAGTTCTAACCCTCTCACCTTGTCCTCTTCCTCATCGCGCACGGTGAGCATGATGACCGGCACGGTGGAGGTTTCGCGGACAATCCGCAGTGTCTCAAAACCGTCCAGTTCGGGCATCATCACGTCGAGCAGCACCAGGTCGGGTAAATCCTCCCGCACCCGGTCGAGCGCCTCTAAGCCATTGCTGGCCTCGATGACCCGATAGCCTTCCAAATCGAGATTCATCTTGATGAAGCGCCGCATCCGGGTTTCATCGTCGGCAATTAGGATAAGTTTCGCGTCTTCTCTGGCCATCGTGCTCTCCTCACGACCCCCTCCCTGCCCTCCCCCTGCCAGGGGGAGGGTTAGGGTGGGGGTCGTCTCTTGGAACTAATTCTAGCCTTCTATCGTCTTACCTGCAACAGATCATTCCCTATTATATTATCTAAAGGAGGGCAAAGATGTCAACTTTAAATGTTAAGCAGCGAGGACTGGTTTTATTCATACTGGTGATGCTGTTAGCCGGATGTAGTTTTGGTAGTGCGGCTCCGCAGAAAGAGGCTGAGTCCGGGGCTGAGGCTGAGGTGGTTATAGAGGCGGATACAGCCTTGGCAGGCGAGCCTGCGGCTCCGGCGGAGTTAGTTGCGGCTGACGAAGCGCGTTCCGAAACGATTACTTTGGCGGCGACACCATCTCCCGCCGTCGAAAGTCCCGCGCCGGCCATGATGGCGACAGTGATCATGAGAGAAGGGGAGGCGGAAATAGCTACCTCAGGCGAGACCACTGCCAGTACAATCGCCGTGCCGCAGCAAACCAACCCCCTGCGGGCTGGCGAGGTGGACGACAACGCCCAGTGGGACGATTATCTACTCTATCGCCGCAACTACCAGGGGCTGCCGGTCTACGACCGCGACGTGAGCGAGCGTTACGTGATCGAGGTTAAGGACGGCCAGGGTCATCCCGTGCTGGGGGCGACCGTGCGTGTTTTGGCTAACGGGCAGGACATCTATGAAGCCCGCACCTATGCCAATGGCCAGGTTCTGTTTCACCCCCTGGCGCTCAATCTGCCGCTGGAGCAGGTAGATCGGTTTCAGGTTGAGGTTGAAAAAGACAACCTGAGCGAAGAATTTACCCTCAGCCGTATTCACAGCCAGGTTTCTACCTCCCTGAGTGAACGCTGGACGGTCACACTCGACACCCGAACCCAGGCAGATCGCCTCAACCTGGATGTCCTGTTCCTCGTTGACGCGACCGGCAGCATGGCCGACGAGATTGCCAAAATCCAGGGCACTATTTTTGATGTCTCTGCCCGGATTGACTCCTTGCCCGGCCAGCCCGAGGTGCGCTACGGGATGGTCACCTACCGTGACCGGGGCGATGCATTTGTTACCCAAACCTATGAATTTACGCCCGATGTCCGGGAATTCTCGCAAAAACTGAGCGGTGTCTATGCCGATGGCGGCGGCGATACCCCCGAATCGCTCAACGAAGCGCTGCATGAGGCGGTGAACGGCGTCGAGTGGCGCGGCGGCGAGACAGTCCAACTCATCTTCCTGGTCGCCGATGCGCCGCCCCACCTGGATTACCCTCAGGATTATGATTATGCCGTGGAAATGGACAACGCGGCCCGGCGTGGGATCAAGATTTTCCCTATTGCCAGCAGCGGCCTGGATGATCAGGGTGAGTACGTTTTCCGCCAATTGGCGCAGTACACTCAGGGCCGCTTCATCTTCCTGACTTATGCCAGCCCGACCAACGGCGGCGCGCCCGGCGATGAGACCACGCATCACGTGGATGATTACTCCGTAGAAAAGCTGGATGACCTGTTGGTACGGCTGGTACAGGAGGAGTTGGCCTATCAGAACCCGCGTTTGGTCCAGGCACAGTAGGGGAAGGAAGAGTGGAAGACTGGAAGGTTGGAAGGCTGGAAGATGGGAAGGCGGCAATTTGCCGGCCTTCCCATCTTTCTGAGAGTTTCAGATGGCTGCGGCCACACTAAAAGTATCGCTGGTGCGGCGAGTTTTGACCGCTTTTGAGGGAGCAAGAAAAACACCTTCCGGCTCGGCCAGCCACTGCATGAGGATGCCCCAGTTGGCCGGGCTTTGCTGGTACCCCGGTTGAAAATGACCAAATTGATAAGTATGCACGTGATAGGTTGCCGCCGGATCTGAATCTTTACTGAAGAATCGCCGTCCGGTCAGACCTTGCTCGCCGCGCGGTATGTAACCCAGTTCCATCATTTTTCGGGTAAATGGGTCTATCATCACTTCATCCGCGGGGAGTTCGGCCAGCAGGTCAATATTAGCGAGTTGGGTGATGTCGCCCACCTCAACCCAAATCTCGACGACCGGCTTGGCCTTTATACCCGACCGGCTGATACTGCCCAGGTGATGAATGGCAATCAATTCTATCCCAAAAACAGGGATCAGCTTACTGGCTTCGGCCCGAAAGAGGTGCTGGGGTACAATTTCAAACTTTTGCATCGGATATCTCCTCAAAAATAGGGTCAAGTGTCAAGGGTTAGGTTCAGGTAGCCGTTTTCATTGGCTGCTTTCGAAAAGTGTCTGCTAAAGGCTTGCCCTGGCTTCTTAATTGATGTGAGTGTTCATGTGGCGCAGCCGGTCAGCCATGACCCGCATGACCTGGATTGAAAAGAAGGGAATCTGGTGCACAAAAATGTTGAAACGGTTCTCATCGAGAGGCACAAGCTGGCAGTCAGTTTTGGCGATAGCAGTCGCGCTCCGCGCGGTGTGGTCAATCAGGGCCATCTCCCCCACGACGCCCCCCGGCCCAACGGTTTCGACATGCTGGCCGTGAATAAAGATATCCACTTCTCCCTCTTTAACCACATACATCAGATCACCCGGCTGCCCCTCTTGAAAAATGGTGTGACCTGCCGGAATTGACTCAAACTGTTGATAATTTTTAAAGAAATTCACCATAACCATGGTCGTTCTCCCTCAATTCACCTGGACTATTCCCCACCCAGAGGAAAATTGCCGCTTGCCATCAAATTTTTGGCGGCTATCTATAGTTTAACCGGCGATTGTCTGTGAATCGTTACGAAAAGCGTTACGGAGTGAAACAAAAGAACCCCGGTCTCGACGCAAGACCGGGGTTCTTTGCTAGAGTTGGCTAATGGGATTAATACATCTGGAGCGGTAAAGCGCCGCCCGGCCCGCCGGCCAAGGCCCAGGTTTCATCCTGGCCCACTGTAATTTTGTCGCTCAACGGCGTTTCACCGGGCAGGGTCAAGGTAAAGGCATGCTCGCCTGGCGGTACATCTACAAATGGGACGCCCTCCATCGAGGTTTGGCCGGGGTCCTGTACTTCTACCTTGATTTCTTTTTGATTAATATTGAAGACGATCTGGCCGTCCGTGAAGTTGCCGAAGTAAATCCGGGCCTGACCCGAAGGCGGGAGAATCCCATCTTTTTTGGCTGCGGCAATCATTTTGATGGTCAGGTTGATGTCAGTGCCGCCGGAGCTATTTTTGGTCAGCCGCAAGTCCAACTGGCCGTCCGGGTTCTCGTACAATTGGGTCGCTTGATCGTCGGTTGCGCCGACGGTGCTGGGCAGGGCCAGCCACCCCCGATCCGCCAGCTCGCGGTTGTAGAACTCAAACAATGCTTTGACCGGGGACGGGGAAGTAACATAGAGGGAGCGGCGGTAGGGGCTGTTTTCATCCGAGAAATTTTCGTAGTTGTCAGGAACCGGCAAACCATCCTTATCTTCGGCCACCAACTCGCCGGCATCCACAGGAGGCAGATTTTCGTCCGTCTCACCTCCAGCCGAGTCCGTGCCGCCGGGCGCTGCGGCCATTTCACCGCTCACGCTCAAAATGACATCGGTCTCCTGGCCGGCGCCCAGATTCATGATGGTCAGCGACAGCGAAGCGTCGCCCTGGGTAAACTCCAACGCGGCCAGGTTGGGCGAAACCAAAGCTATTGTCTCATCTTCAGTCCACCCCTGGGCCGGGAGGGCCTGGCGGAAAAATTCGACCAACTTATTGATATTCGAGGGGCTATTGAACGTAATTTCCTGAAAGTCGGTGTCATAGACCACTTCCTGGGCGTCGCCCGGCAGGGGCAACTGTTCCAGGCCGGAGCCGCCGGTTTCTGCCGGCACTGCTTCTTCCGTCCCTGTTGGTTCTCCTTCTTGGGTTGCCTCCGCAGGAGGTGTTTCCGAGTTGCCCAGGGCGGCAATTTCCTCGCTGCTCATTGGCTGGAGAACAACTTTGGTGAGGCCATCGCCGGCCGGGGTCAATTCCAGCCACAAGGCCATCTCTTTTCCGGCAAAGAAGAGCCGGGTCATCTCTTGGGCGACCACGCTTCGCTCGGCAACTTCCTGCCACTCCGGTGCGGCCAGTTGCTCCCGGTAGAAAGCGATAACGGTATCAAAATCGGAGGGGGTTGTGTAGCCCAGGTATAACTGCGAGTCGCTGAACTCGATGTTGCTTGCATCCGCCAGCGCCGGCAGGTCAGCCTGGAGAGGGATGGGCGCATATTGGACACTGGTTTTATTATCCTGGGCCGGGGCTACCGAGATAAAAACCGATAAACCCTGGCCATCTTTTTTGAAGGTCAACGTTTCGAGGTCGGGATAATCTCCTTGCTGGGAGAAGGGCGGCTTGTACTCCTGCCAGCCGAGCGCCCCTAATTCCCGGCGAGAAAAATCGGCTACGGCCGCCACTTCAGCCGGGGTCACATAGATGGTCGTTGCTTTGTCCTCGTAAATGACTTCCGCATCGGCAAAGCGGGGCAGCGTGCGCATGTCCAGTTCGCCGCTTGGCGACTCAACCCTGGATGATTCGGCTTTTTGCTCGGCGGTTGGCTCGACTGCTGCTGCCGTCGGCGCGGCTGTAGCCGTCGGTGCAGGCGTAGCCGTCGGCTCTGGTTCAGCCGGGGCTGCGGTAGGCGGGGGAATAGGGGTAAACGTTGCGGCGGAGGTGACGCTCTGGCTCTCGCTTTGACCCCCACAGCCAAACAGGACCACGACAAGAACCAATATGAAAGGTGGAATAACCCACTTGAAATTCTGGTGCTGCATAAAATCTCCTCCTTGTTGCTGGTTAAAATATGAAATTTTATCTGGGGTTTGGCCTAAAGCCTATCACTGCACCGGAGCTTTGTCAATCACCGTAATGTCCCCCCTGTAACAACAGGCAGGGGTCAGGCCACCAGCCGCCGCCGGGCCTCTTCCAGGGTGTCGAGCTGCTTGGGGAAAGCAAAGCGGACCAGGCCCCGGCTGAGGCTGGGATCACCCCGGTAAAAGCTGCTGCCCGGCACTACGGCGACCCGCTTGGCGGTGGTCAGCCATTGGGCAAAGGCCATCTCACTCATCTCCGGCTGGAGGGCTGAATAATCAGCCATCACGTAATAGGCTCCTTCTGGCGGGGCCGCGTGAAAGCCGGCCTCCTCCAACACGGCCATCATCTTATCCCGGCGAAGGTGGTAGGCCTGGGTCATCTCGGCATAGTAATCGTCGGGCAGGGTCAGGGCGGTAACGGCGGCCTCTTGCAGGGGAGTCGGAGCGCAAATGGTCAGAAAGTCATGCACAGTCCGCAGCGACTTTGACAGCTCCGCCGGGGCAATAGCCCAGGCGACCCGCCAGCCGGTGACGGCGTAAGTTTTGGTCAGGCCGGACGTGGTAATGGTCCGTTCGGCCATACCGGGTAACGTGGCGATAGGGATGTGCTGGCGGCCATCGTACAGAATTTTTTCGTAAATCTCGTCGGTGATGGCGATGGTATCGTGTTGCTGGCACAGACCGGCAATCAGTTGCAGCGTCTGCCGGCTGAAGACCCGCCCGCTGGGATTGTGGGGCGTATTAAAAATGATGGCCCTGGGCTTTTGGGTAAATGCCGCGCGCAGTTCCGCTTCGTCGAGCGTGAAGAGGGGCGGTTTCATGCTGACAAAAATCGGCTCGGCTCCGGCAAAGCGCACCCCGGCCACGTAGTTTTCATGGGACGGGTCAATAATAATGACCTTCTCCCCCGGATTGACTGTGCCGAGCAGGGCGGCAATAATCGCCTCGGTCACGCCGCAGGTGACGGTCACGTCGGTATCCGGGTTGATGCTCATGCCGTACCAGCGTCCATAGGTTTCGGCAATCTGCGCCCGTAAGCGGGCCGATCCCCAGGTAATCGCATATTGGTTGTGGCCCCCCTGAATTGAATGAACGGCCGCGTTCAAAAGCGCAGGCGGCGGGTCAAAATCCGGGAAGCCCTGTGACAGATTGACCGCGCCGTGCTTAATGGCCAGGCGGGTCATATCGCGGATGACTGACTCGGTTAGCGTGGATAAGCGTTGGGCTGGGATCATAGATTTAATTCCTTTCGTCGTAACGATACCTTCCGTCCATCCGGCGTATCCATCACCCCAACTTCGACAAAACCGTTCTTGGCATGAAAATTGAGCGAAATTGGGTTGAGCGGCTCCAAATTGACCTCACAGACGAGGCTGGTCAACCCTTGCTGCCGGGCAAACTGCTCTATAAATTGGTAAAAATGCGAGCCAACTCGTGCTTGCCGGACGGCCGAGGCGACGGCAATCTGGTCAATGTACAGAAAATTGGGATAACGGGCCTGAAACCATAAAAACTCGTCGCCATCGTAGCTATTTTGGTCGGTATAGGCAATCACATAGCCGGCCACTTGAGCATCCACCTCGGCCACGTAGAAAAAGGGGGCAGTCGCCAGTACGGTCGCCAACTCGTCAAAGGCCAGCCGCACCACGCCAGGATACCCGGCGGCATTGATGGCCAGAATCGCCTCAAAATCTCTTGTCTGAACGGGCCGGAAAGTCAAGCTCACTTGTTACCCCCTTGTTTCAGAAGAAATCCCTCTAGTGTAATGCGTAGAGCGTGGTGCGTATTCCGTACCCTACGTATCACGCATCACGCCTTACGCTTCACGCTTCACTATTTACCCGCAGCCACTCATACATCAGCGTCCCCCCGGCGACAGAGACGTTCAGGCTTTCGGCGTGACCGACCAGGGGCAGGCGGACGTAAGCATGCAAAAGAGGCCGCAGTTCCGGGCTGAGGCCGCGCGCTTCGTTGCCCAGAACCAAAGCGACCAGCCCGGTCAGGACATCGCCCGGCCAGGGCAGCTCGCCCTGCTGCCCATCCGCCCCGACCAGCCGATACCCCGTTTGGGCCAGTTGGGCCAGCGCTTCTGGCCCATTTTTGGTCCGGGCAAAGGGAACGGTAAACAGCGAGCCCATCGTTCCCCGCACCGTTTTGGGGTCGAAGGGGTCCACGCACGGTTCCAGCAGAATGACTCCCCGCGCGCCGACTGCATCCGCGGTGCGAATGAGCGTACCCAGGTTGCCGGGGTCCTGGAGTTTGTCGAGGATGAGGAGGAGGCGAGGAGAGGGAGAGTTGGAAGGTTGGAAGGTTGGAAGGTTGGAAGGTTCGATCAGTTCATCCAATGAATATTCCAAATTACTAAGGGCAAAGGTGACGGCCAAGCCTTGTGAGACATCCCGTTCGGAGAGAGAGTCCAGCACGTGGGGGGCGACGGGGATGGCTTCAGCGCCGGCCTGGGTGAGCTGGGCCAGCAGGCGCGGCGCGGTTTCGCCGGTGAAAAGCTCTTCGCTGTAAAAGAGTTCGAGCGGCTTGACCCTGGCTCGACCCTGGGGCGTGCCCATCATTTCCACGGCCAGGCTGAGCAGTTGCAGTCCTTCCACCAGGAAGCGGCTTTGCCGCCGCCGGTATTTGCGCTCGGCCAGCTTGCGGACTTCGACGATGCGCGGGTTTTTGGTAGAGGTGATCATAGGAGAAGCGTAACCGCTTACTCATCCGCTTGATGCAAGACGGCATCAACTACGGTTTGGCTTAGGCTGAAACCTCGTTGCTGCAATTGTTCAAGTTCGGGGCGGATAATTGGGATCAGACCAATCTGCTTGGCTTTAAGCAAAATTCCAAGTGTGCCGATTTTACTTAACCCTAACTCAGACAACTTTCGGCGTCCCTTCTTTTCGTCCATTAGTACCCAATTTGCGCCAATCTCACGAGCCAGCACTATAGTTTCTGCTTCACCTAAATCTAATTCGTCCAGCAATACTTCGACAGCTAGACGATCTTTAACTGCAACTGTCTCGATCCAGGAAGCCGTAGACACTTCGAGTTTGGCTCCACCTACCTCTCGTCCAGCAATCACAGCTTCATCATAGACAGCTTGGGCAATATAGATTTTCCCGAACAGTTTATGAAGTAGCTCAAAGCGTTGAATACTCGCCAGTCCAATGAGTGGGGTTGTATTGGAGACAATAATCATTCGTCTCTCTGCACCGGCAAGTTAACAACGGCGGCAAATTCATCGGCCAATTCATCTTTAGAATAATCAATGTAGGCAATGCCTCGCGCCCGAAGTAAGGCCAGAAAATCAACCCGGCTTAAATTCAGGAGTCGAGCCGCTTTACCAGACGAAATACGCTCTTCGGTGAACAACGATAACACCAACCATTCTGTAACCCGCCGCTGCACTTCTTCCTGGTCAATGCCGAGTTGCAGCAACGGAGTAGGAACACGGATTTCAACAGTAGTTTCGGACATTAATGCTCCTTTGGTAGTCTGCCCTTCTTTACAAATTTTGGTCCTCAGTGAACAACAAGTGGAGGTTACTCACCCTTTATCCCTTCATCACCTTTTCCAACCGTTCCAAAGCCTCCCTCAACCGCCCCGTCTCGACCGCCAGCGACAGCCGAATGTAGCCCTCTCCATTTTTGCCATAAATATGGCCCGGCGTCAGCGAAATATGGGCCTCTTCCAGCAGGCGGGTGTGGAACTCCAGCGAGGTCAGCCCCTCCGGCACGCGGAACCAGAGGTACAGCCCGGCTCTGGGCGTGTCGGGTTGAAAACCCAGCCGGCGCAGGGCAGCCAGGGCCAGGTCGCGCCGTTCCTGGTAGACGGCGTTGCGCTCGACCAGCCAGCTCTGATCGCCGGTCAGGGCGGCGGCGGCCATATCCTGGATGGGCCGGGCGATGCCGGAGTCAATCTGGGTTTTGACCGTGGCCAGCGCCTTGACCGCCACCCTACTGCCGACAGCCATGCCAACCCGCCAGCCGGCCATATTGTACGTTTTAGAGAGCGAATTAAACTCAATCGCCACCTCTTTGGCGCCAGGGATTTGCAGCACGCTGGGCGCAACATAGCCGTCAAAGGTCACGTCTACATAAGGGGCATCGTGGCACAGCAGGATCTCGTAACGCCGGCAAAAATCCACGGCTTCGGCCAGAAGGTCGAGCGTCGCGGTAGCGCCGGTTGGGTTGTTGGGGTAGTTGAGCCAGAGCATGCGGGCCGCTTTGGCATTTTCGATGGGAATGGTGGAAAAATCGGGCAGCCAGCCTCGCTCGGATTGAAGATCGAAACGCTCGCTGGTAGCCCCGGCCAGCAGCGGGGCAAAGTAGCAGCTCGGATAGCACGGGTCGGGGATGAGCGACACGTCGCCGGGGTCGAGCCAGGCCAGGTGCATGTTGACCAGCCCTTCCTTAGAGCCGATGAGCGGCAGCAGTTCACTGTCGTCCAGCTCGACGCCAAAGCGCCGGCCATAATAGTCGGCAATGGCTCGGCGCAGATGCGGCTGGCCGGCATAGCCGCCATAGCTGTGTTTGGTCGGGTCGTCGGCGCTGTATTTCAAGGCCTCAATTAATTCGGGCGCAGGCGGCATGTCGGGACTGCCGGCGTCAAGGCTGATGACATCCGCTCCCTCTGCTCGCAGGACAGCAATTTTTTGATGGAGGGCAGCAAAAAAGAGTTCAGGCAAATTTTTAGCACGTTTGGCAGGGCGCAGCATGGTTTTGGGTCTTCTCCTTAATTATTGAAACGACCGCCGACCACCCCACCCCAACCCTCCCCCTCTCAGGGGGAGGGTTGCGGTCGGCGGTCTAGCTTACGGGGGTGTTGTCCGGGAGACAGTTTCCGCCGCTTCAGCCACCTTCGGCAGCCGGGTAACTTGCAAGCCGGGCCGGGGCATAGCTTCGATGGGCAGAGTGACAATGAAGGCGCTGCCGGGACAATTCTGGATGTCAAAGCCCTGGCTTTCGGCCACAATCCGGCCCTGATGGGCCTCGACCAATCCCTTGACAATGGTCAAGCCTAAGCCCGGCCCCGCGCCCATAAATTTGGTGTGGCCCGTCGAATGCAGGTCGGAACTGCCGACCCGGTAGAATTTTTCGAAGATTTTTTCCCGGTCTTCCGGGGCAATGCCGACGCCGGTATCCTGGACCGTAATGCGGACACAGGCCGGCATCTTTTTGTTGGGTTCTAAGGTTTGGCCAATGACGTTAATCGTACCGCCGTCAGGGGTATATTTGATGGCATTATTGATAAGCTGGGCAAAAACCTGGTGCAAGCGGTATGTGTCAGCCTCGATGGCCGGGAGGCTATCCAGGCCATCGGTCTGCAGCGTCTGCTTCCGCTCCTGCAGCGCTGGTTCCAGTTGCCGGACGATTAACTGGATGGTTTTATTAAGGTTGACCGGCTCCAGGAACAGGCTCAGCCGGTTGGTATCAATGGCTGAAAGATCGAGCATATCTTCGATGATGGTGCCCATGCGCTCGGACCCGCGGCGGATGCCATCGGCCAGCGGGATGGCTCGCTCGTCCGTCAGGATGTCCCGCAAGATGTTGGCATAGCCTTGAATCAGAGTCAGCGGAGTTTTTAACTCGTGGGCGGCGATGCTGATGAAATCGGTTTTGGCCTGCTCCAGCCGGGCCAGTTCGCGGTTAGCCCGGGCCACCTCGGCCGTGTATTCCATCACCTTGCGTTCCGACTCGGCATACAGGCGTGAAATTTCGGTGGCTTTGGCCGCCGTAGCCAGCTTGGTCGCTTCTTCGTAGGCGTCAATGGTCACGCGGATGATCTGCACAAACATGACATCCACTGCTGAAAGCATCATGAAAGCCGGCTCCGGGTCAACTTCCTCGCCAATGCGCTGCCAGATGCGCTCGCGCAGGCGCTGCGGCACACCTAAAAGATGGGTCAACGGGCGGCCTACGGCGACAGCATGGGCGGCGGCACTCTCCAACACCGAGTTGACCAGGCGCGTCTCACCGTTCAGGGCCATCTCAATAATCCCTTCGAAGAGGGCTGCGTGGAGCGCCTGATCTTCCTCTCGGTTGGTGCTGCCCAACATGTCAGTGTGGTCTTGGATCCATTTTGCCAGTCGTTTGTTTTGCATGGTGATGCTCCGATAAAGACCGCTGACGGACGACCGCTGACCGCCGCCGCAACAAATTGAGTATCTTGCGTCCTGCGTAGATATTCCAAAACGGAACACGCAACACGCCAGCCAATTTCTGGCTAAACGGCTGCTTGGAGGTGTCGCTCCGGCAACTGCTCGATAACTACTGCCAAATCCCGTAACGCTCGCTCGGCATAAGCTTGATACCGGGCCTGTTTGCTTCGAATTTTGCGTTCCAAGGGCGGCATCAAACCGAAATTGGCCTTCATGGGCTGGAAATCTTTTGGCTCGGCATGGGTGACATAATGACACAGCGCCCCCAGCATCGTCGTCGGCGGCAAGGTAAGTGGCGATTGGCCGCGCAGCAGCCGGGCCGCATTGAGACCTGCCAGCAGTCCGGTAGCGGCATTGCCGACGTACCCCTCCACCCCGGTAATTTGCCCCGCAAAAAACAAGTTGGGCCGGGTGCGAAATTGCAGCGTCGGCAGGAGCAGCGTGGGTGAGTTGAGGTAGGTGTTGCGGTGCATCATACCATAGCGCATAAATTCGGCCCGCTCCAGGCCGGGAATCATACGAAAGACGCGCTGCTGCTCGCCCCACTTCAAATTGGTCTGGAAGCCGACCATGTTGTAGAGGGTCCCGGCCAGGTTGTCCTGCCGGAGCTGCAGCACGGCGTAGGGCCGGCGGCCGGTACGCGGGTCGGTCAGGCCGACGGGGCGCATGGGGCCAAAAGCCAGGGCCTGATCGCCGCGCCGGGCAATTTCTTCGACCGGCAGGCACATCTCAAAAAAGTGTTCGTCTTCCTGCTCGAACTGCTTCAACTCGATCTGTTCAGCCGTGCGCAGCGCCTGCACCAGGCGGTTGTAGTCAGCTTCATCGAGCGGGCAGTTAATGTAATCGCCTTCCTCCTGCTCGCCTCGTCCGTAACGGCTGGCCCGGAAGGCGACCTCCATATTAATCGAATCCACCTCGACAATGGGCGAGACGGCATCGTAAAAATAGAGATATTCCTTACCGGAGAGGGCAGCAATTTCTTTGGCCAGGGCGTCGGACGTTAGCGGGCCGGTGGCGATGATGGCTGGGGTAACCGGGATATGGGTCACTTCTTCACGCCGCAGTTCGATCAGGGGATGGCTCTCGATGCGGCGGGTGACGGCTTCGGCAAATTTCTCCCGATCAACGGCGAGCGCGCCGCCTGCCGGCACAGCAGCTTCGTCCGCCGCCTGCATAATCAGCGAATCGAGCTGGCGAATTTCGGCCTTGAGCAAGCCGGGGGCGCGATCCGGCAAATCGCTGCCCAGCGAATTGCTGCAAACCAGCTCGGCCAGCCGGTCGCTGACATGGGCCGGCGTCTGGCGCAGGGGTCGCATTTCGTATAATGACACAGTTATACCACGCTGGGCGGCCTGCCAGGCCGCCTCAGTTCCGGCCAATCCGCCGCCGATGATGGTCAGTTCAGTAGATTGAGACATAAAGTAAGTATAGCACAGATTTTGGGCCTTTGCCATTGTGAAGCACGCCTCTCTTTTTCAAAACGATACTCTGATGTATACTGGGTGGCGCGGAGGCAATAGCGTTAAACCAGCTTATCTAGCGGAGGAAATGACCAATGACCACAACCTATCAAATCATTTACTGGCGCGACATCCCGGCCCAGGTGAAAGTGAAGGGGCGCGGGGGACCATCGCGCCAACTGCCGGAACGTTTTGAACGAGCCATTGACCGGGCGGCCATGCACGCGGGGGCGATCAATACCGACGATTACCTGGCCGAGTGGCGCAAGTCGGACTGGCAGGAGCGGGACGGCGAGCCGGAAACCGTGGTTGAGGCCCTGGTGGCCGAACTGGAAGCGGCTTATCCCGAAGAGAAACTACGCGAGATGGCCCGGAATGGAGGACGGGAGGCTGCTTCTTCCTAACCCGCTGCTTTTTGATTTTTTATAAAGTAGATTATAATAATTCCGATCGGTTAAAATCGAGGCCCGCTTCTGGTGGGCCTTATTTTTGTGGTAAAAATGCCCTACAGTGAAGTAACGAATATTAGCCAAGTGGGCTTTTGGCTGCTAGTTGATGATCGGGAGTACTTCGTTCCATTTGAAGATTACCCTGCCTTTCTTGAGGCGACAGTAGCCCAAATTTACGCTATTCAGCAGTTGGGACCAGGGCAGTTTTATTGGCCTGACTTGGATATTGATATTGAATTAGAAGCTCTGGAACACCCCGAGCAATTTCCCTTGATGTTTCACAAAAAGTAACCCTCTCCAAAATGGGACTAAAGGATTTGAATTGACGTGAGCAACGATACCCAACAGAAATTCCTGGTTGTCTTCCAGCCTTCCGGGCGGCAGGCCTACGTACCCGCCGGGCAAACCCTGCTCGATGCAGCCCGAGAGATGGGCGTGGAGATCGAGAGCATCTGCGGCGGACAGCAAACCTGCGGTAAATGCAAGATTGTGGCCGACGTTGGTAATTTCTCCAAGTACGGCATTACCTCCCAGGAAGAAAATCTTTCCCCGGCCGGCGGCGACGAAATAAATTACTGGACCAAGCGCAAACGCGATCCGGGGAATTATCGTCTCTCCTGCGCTGCCTGTGTGCTGGGTGATCTGGTGATCAACGTGCCGGAAGAGAGCCAGGCTCGCAAGCAGATTGTCCGCAAAAGCGCCACCGTGCGCGAGATTGAAATTGATCCGGCTATTCGCCAATATTTCGTCAAAGTGCAGCCGGCGGAATTGGGCAATCGCCAGGGCGACTGGGAGCGGCTGAAAGAAAGTCTCTCCAAAACGCACCACTTGAGCGAGCTGCGGATTGACTACTTTGCTTTGCGCGATCTGCAAAAGATTCTGCGCCAGGGCGATTGGGAAGTGACGGTCACGATCTGGAATAACCACGAGGTTATCCGGGTGCAGCCGGGTTATGCCGAAGGCGCCTATGGCTTTGCCGTGGACATCGGCTCGACCACTGTCGCCGGGCATCTGGTGGATTTGCGCACCGGCCAAATTCTGGCGACCGAGGCGATGATGAATCCCCAGACGACCTACGGCGAAGATTTGATGAGCCGCATCAGCTACGGCATGATGAATCCCGACGGCGTGGAAAAAATGCACAAGGCCATCATCGAGGCGCTGTCAAAACTGGTCAAACGGGCCACCCGCGCGGTCAAATTGCAGCCGGACGATGTGACCGAGTTGGTACTGGTTGGCAATACGACGATGGTTGACTTGCTGTTAGGAATTGATCCGGTCGAACTGGGTGGTGCGCCCTTTGCCCTGGCCACTAACGATGCGTTGGATATTAAAGCCCGCGACCTGGGGATTGTGGCGCATCCGGGGGCTAACGTACATATCCTGCCGGTGGAAGGCGGCCACGTCGGCGCGGACAACATGGCCGTCGTTATTGCCGAGTCGCCCCAGGTAGCCGAGGATATTGTGCTGATTGTGGATATCGGCACCAATGCCGAAATCCTGGTTGGCAACAAGGAGCATCTGCTGTCCGCTTCCAGCCCGACCGGCCCGGCCTTTGAGGGCGGCGAAATCAGCCACGGCATGCGCGCCGCAGCCGGGGCGATTGAAAAAGTGGAGATTGACCGGGCAACGCTGATCCCGCGCTTCCGGGTTATCGGCGAGGAGCGCTGGAGTGACGAAATGCCGGTCGGCGAAATTCAGGCGGCGGGTATCTGCGGCTCCGGCATCATTGATCTGGTGGCTGAACTGTTTGCGTCGGGTATTATTGATGTCGGCGGTAAGTTTGTGCGCGAGACGCCCTCGCCTAATTTCAAGATAACGCAGCAAGTGGGCGAGTACATCGTCGCGACGGCGGAGCAGACCTCGACCGGGAAAGAGATTGTGATTACCCAGCAGGACATCCGGGCCATCCAGTTTGCCAAGAGTGCGCTTTACACCGGGGCCAAGCTGCTCATGGAACGCCGGGGGGTGGGTAAGGTAGACCGGGTGCTGCTGGCCGGCGGCTTTGGGGCGCACATTGACAAGCTGCGAGCCATGATCCTCGGTCTTTTCCCTGATTGCGATCTGGACAATGTCTACCCGGTGGGCAACTCGGCGGGCGATGGGGCGGTGCTGTGCCTGTTGAGCCGGGAGCGCCGCCAACGCGCCCGCGAGTTGGCCCGCTGGATTCAATATGTCGAAACGGCTATCGAACCGAACTTTCAGGCCCGTTTTGTGGATGCGCTGGGCCTGCCTCACACCATAGATGAATTCCCCCATCTTCAGGGTTTGATTCCAGAACGACCTGCTGCCGCGGACAGTAACAGCGATGAGCGCCGTCGCGAGCGCCGCCGGGAACGGCTCAGTCGGCGGGAAAGGGTGGCCGTGGAGGAGGGGAGATAGAAGATAGTAGATGGAAGACGGTGGATAGCAGATGGCCGATAAAAGATAGTAGCAGTTTTTCTATCCTCAATCTTCAATCTTCTATCCTCTGTTCTTTATCCTCTCTTCCTCTTTCCAATACCCCGGATCTGCGTTATAATGCAGGCAGTCTTTAAGATTAATTGGATTGGTTTGGTGGTGTTGTGAGTCTGGAGTGGATTCTACTGGGTCTGCGAATTGTAGCGACCCTGATTCTTTACACTTTTTTGGGCTTGGCCTTCTACATTGTCTGGCGCGAATTGAAACACCTTGAAGCTCAAGCTGCGCCTCAAGCCCCATCGAGTTATCAATTGCGAGTGGTCGCCGCGGCGAAAGATCAAACGCTGGCTGTGGGTGAGACTTTACCGTTGCAGCCGGTTACTGTGCTCGGACGTGCGGCTGAAAATACAATTGTCGTGACAGATGACTCGGCTGCGGCGGCGCATGCCCGTTTGCACCGGGAAGACGGGGTCTGGTGGTTGGAAGATTTGGGCAGCCGGACCGGGACTATGCTCAACGACTCGCCGCTTTCCAAACCCACCCCTCTAGCCGAAGGCGACATCATCGGTATTGGCAGCCTGCGCTTCAAGTTGGAGAGCAGATAGGAGGGTCGCCGGTTGCAAAGTGGTAGGGTAGCAGATTTTACATTTTACGCATCACGCATCACGCAATACCTTTCACGCCTCTTGACTATTAACCGCTGATTATTGATTATTGACCGTTAGAAACCTATGCATCTCGAACAACTTTCCAATGCCTTTGGCGTGTCCAGCGTTGAAGGTGACGTCAGAAAAATTATTATTGAAGTGGTCAAGCCTTATGCCGACGAATGGCGGGTAGACACGATGGGCAATCTGTTTGTCACCCGCAGCCGTAGAGGTGACAGCTCTTCCCCGCCCCGGCGGGTCATGATGACGGCCCATATGGATGAAGTCGGCTTTATGATTTCTGAAATCAAAAGCAATGGCCGTTTAAAGTTCAAACCCATTGGCGGTTTCGACCGGCGGGTGCTGCTGGGGAAAGCTGTCGTAGTGGGTAAAGAACGTGTGCCGGGGGTGATTGGTCTCAAGCCGGTTCACCTGCTCAAGCGGGGTGAATACGACAAGGTGGATGAGATTGACTCGATGTATATTGATATTGGCGCCAATGGCGACGATGGCGGCGGCAAGGTCAGTGTGGGCGATTTCGCCACCTTTGCCACTCAATTTGGCTATTTGGGCGGGCAGGGTCGCCGCCGCAATGAGGGGCTAGTCAAAGGGAAGGCTTTCGATAACCGGACCGGCTGCGCTGTGCTGTTGGAACTGCTCAAAGGCGATTACCCGGTTGATTTGACGGCCGTGTTCACCGTGCAGGAGGAAATCGGCCTGCGCGGGGCGCGAGTCGCCGCTTATGCCGCCAACCCCGATTTAGCCTTTATTTTAGAATGTACCGCTGCCGATGATCTGCCCCCGCCTGACGAAGACGCCCCGGAAGGCTTTCCCCGCTTAGGCGATGGCCCAGCGATTACTGTCATGGACCGCAACTTTATCGCCGACCGCCGTCTGGTGGACCTGCTTATTGCCGCCGCCGAAGCCGAGGGTATTCCGTACCAATTCAAGCGGCCCGGCGTTGGCGGCACGGATGCGGGTGCGGTACACCTGGCCCGCGCGGGTGTGCCTTCGGTGGCAGTCAGTGTGCCGGCTCGCTACATTCACTCGCCCGCGGCTGTCCTGGATCTGGCCGACTTTTGGAACACCGTCAAGCTGATGCAGGCCGCTCTTAAGCGACTGCTGGAACAGGAGTGGTAAAGTTCACCAGCCTTGAAGAAGCTCAAGGCGCTGTCAAAGCGATGAATACTGTCCGTGACTTTTTCCGCTCAAAGTTAAACTTATAACCTTAGTTCGGAGTTTTTATTTTCTTGACAGCATTAACAAGATTTACAGGATAAAAAAGTTCAAAAATCTTGTTAATTCTGTAAATCCTGTCCATTTTACGCAAAACATCGAACTCAGGTTTATAGTCAAAAAACCAGACCTGTTGGAGCAAATTTGTGAAAGACCTGATTAAACAACTCACCGAAGCCTACGGTCCGCCCGGTTATGAACATGCAGTGCGGGATATCATCCGCAGCCATATCACCGCTCACGCCGACCACGTTGAAACCGACCCATTGGGCAACCTCCACGCGGTTAAGAATGGGCATGGCGGCGGGGTCAAAATGATGCTGGCCGCGCACATGGATGAAATCGGGCTGATTGTGACCCACATTGACGACAAGGGCTTTGCCCGCTTAACCCCCCTGGGAGGCGTTCGGGCGGAGACGATGGTCGGCAACCGGGCTATCTTCACCAACGGCACGATGGGGGTTATCAACATTGATAACTGGCTGCTGCACGACGGCCTGGACTCCTCACAGCGCAAGTTGTACCTTGATTTCGGCGTCAAAAGTAAAAAAGCCGCGCCGGTGCGGGTCGGTGATGTGGCCGGCTTTGAGCGGCCCTTTGCGGATTTGGGCGACGCCCTGGTCGCCAAAAGTATGGATGACCGCATCGGCTGCGCTATTCTGATTGAAACACTGCGGCAGCTTCAAGAGACACCCCACGAACTCCATTTCGTGTTTACCGTGCAAGAAGAAGTCGGCCTGCGCGGGGCGACCACGGCGGCCTACAAAGTTCACCCCGATATTTCTATCGCCGTAGACGTGACCGACAGCGGCGATATTCCCGAACGCAAGCATTTTGAGGTCAAGATGGGTGACGGCCCGGCCATCAAGGTGATGGATCATGGCATGCTGGCTCATCCCGGCGTCAAGCGTTGGATGGCCGATACCGCCGCCAAAAACAAAATTCCCTATCAAATGGAAATTCTGCAGTTCGGGACGACGGATGCCCGCGCCATGCAGTTAGCCCACGAAGGCAGCGCGGCGGGAGCCTTGTCCATTCCCTGCCGCTACGTTCACACCCCTTCGGAAATGGTCAGTTACAGCGACGTGCAAAATGCGGTGAAACTGCTCCTGGCCATGCTGTCCGGTCCGGCGAAACTTGATGGATAAAAATGGAAGGCTGGAAGGCTGGATAATGCATCCTCCAGCCCTCCAATCCTCCAATCTTCCAAACTTCCAGTAAAGACAATGACTCACTCCAATATCTGGTCTGCTCAACCCCGCACCACTGCCCAGGTTAGATTTAGTGACGGGCAGGTGTTAGAAGGAATTCTCGGCTCAACCATTGAAGCGTTTATCCGGGCGGGTAATTTTCCCCCGGAGCCAAAGCCGATGGCCTGCCTGGTCAACGGCCAACTGCGTGAATTGACTTACCACGCCGACCGGGACCTGCGCGTGCGGGTGCTGACCCTGGCCGACAGCGATGGCATGCGGGTCTATCGCCGGTCTCTCTCTCTCCTGCTCATTGCCGTGGCCGACGAGCTTTTCCCCGAAGCAAAAATTAATGTCGAGTACGGGCTTAATTTTGGCGGGCTGTACTGTGAAGTCGAAGGCCGCTCGCCCTTCAGCGAGGCTGAACTGGGGCAGATCGAGACGCGGATGCATGAACTGGTCACGGCAGACCTGCCCATTCATAAAGAGCGCATTTCGATCAAAGAAGCCGAAAACCTGTTCAAAGCGCGCGGGGCCGACGACAAATTACGCCTGCTGCGCGCCCGGCACAAGCCCTATCTCACCGTCTATAATTTTCATCATTACCGGGATTACTTGCACGGTTATATGGTCCCTTCCACGGGCTATCTCAAAACCTTTGCCCTGGCCCCTTATTCCAACGGCTTTGTCTTACGCTATCCTCGCAGCAGTCATCCTGATGAATTGCAGCCCTTAGTAGAATATCCCCGGCTGGTCAATATTTTTGACGAGTACGGCGATTGGATGACCAAGCTGGGCATTCGGGATGTGGGGGCTTTGAATGAGGTTATCGTTAGCGGCAACAAGCTGGTGGAGACGATTTTGGTGGCCGAGGCTCTGCACGAGCAGCGCATAGCCCAGATTGCAACCCTGCTGGCCTCACTGCATCCCAAAGTACGCCTGGTGCTGATTTCCGGCCCGTCGTCGTCGGGTAAAACGACTTTCAGCAAGCGCTTGGCCATCCAACTGCTGGCCCACGGCATCCGGCCTGTCGCGATTGGGTTGGACGATTTTATTGTCGAGCGGAGTCATACCCCGCGCGACGAAGACGGGGATTACGATTACGAAAGCATCGAGGCAACCGATACAAAATTGTTTAATGACACGCTGCTGAGCTTGATGCGTGGCGAAGAAGTCATTATGCCGCACTACAACTTTTTTACCGGCGGGCGCGAGCGAGGGGAAACGCTTTCGATTAGCCAGGAGCATATTATCATCGTCGAGGGGATTCACGGCCTGAACCCGGCCCTGGTGCCGCAGATTCCGCCCGACAAAATTTTTCGCATTTACGTCTCGGCTTTGACCCAGCTTAACCTGGACCGGCACAACCGGGTGGCGACAACCGACACCCGCCTGTTGCGCCGGATCATTCGCGACGCCCAGACACGGGGCTACACCGCCAAAGACACCATCAACCGCTGGCCCAAAGTGCGCCGGGGCGAGCATCGCTGGATTTTTCCCTACCAGGAGAACGCCGACGTGATGTTCAACTCGGCCCTGGCCTACGAGCTGGCGGTCATCAAGCCGATTGCCGAGCCGCTGCTGCTGCAAATTGAGGCCCGCAAACCGGAGCACGTCGAGGCCAAGCGCCTGCTCTCATTTTTGCAGTGGTTTCAACCCTGCGCCCCCGATTTAGTCCCCGACAATTCCCTGCTGCGCGAGTTTATCGGCGCGTCAATCCTGAAGGATTATCGGGCGAGCATTTAACGTGTTACGTGTTACGTGTTGCGTAACTTAACGGAACATGCAACACGCAATACGGAGCGTTTGATGGTGTTGGTCACTCAGTTATCTTCCCCTGCAACTCTGGCGCTCCCCACACGGCCCAGGTCCACTGGTGGCTCCCCAGAGCCTCGGTCGCAAACTCAATCCGGGCTATGTCGCCGCTGAGTAAATTTAAGGGAGTTTCGACCGCCTGCCAGCTTTGGGCATTGCTCTGCTGGCCCCAGACCCGCAGCCCATTGACCCGCACGCTAAAGGCAACCAGATTATCCGGGGCAATCTTGGCTCCATCACGAATACCGATCGCCAGGCGCAGCCGCACCTCGCGGACCTGCTGCGGCACCGGCACGTGATACTCGATCACCGCCTGGCCCACCACAGGCGGGTGCGCCCACAGCGCCGGTCTCGTTTCACCTCCAACCGTCGCCGGGGCCATGCTGACATCCAGTCCCGCTGCCTCCCGGCTGGCATAAACGGCTGCCTCTTTGAAGGCTTCAATAAAGCTGAAACTCCAGCCCTGCGCCTCGGCGGCCTGCGCCTGCGCCTCCTGCCACTGCAAAAAAGCGACATATTCGGCCAGCTTGGCCTGGCTCTCGGCGGAGAGTTGTTCGATTTGTTGAATGAGGGATGATGAATGGTTCACTGAAAAACTCTCACTTGAAAACTAAACCTATTGGATGTGGTTGAGTATACAATTGTATCAATCATTGGGCAAGCGGCTGATTTTTGTTATAATTTAGGGAGCAAGTTGCAGGGTCGCAAGGTAGCAGGTAGCAGAGTAGCAAATTTTACGTAACACGTAACACGCTCTACGCAACACGCAATACAATTAAGGGAGATCCCCAAACTTTATGACCGAACCATCACTCAAAAGCCAGGCCCAGGAAATTATGACCACCGTTAACCGGGAGTTACAGACGGTGGACTCGAAACCGCCGGCGGTTCAAAAAGAGGTTGACGACATAGCGACCACTTTGATGAAGAAGCTGTTCGGGGTGATCCACGATGTGGATATTGCCGCTGCCGCCGAGCGGGTCAAGGCGCTCTGGGAAAAATATCCCGACGAGACGCCGGAGCAACTGTCCCAACGACTGATCCGCGACAAGCTCCAGCGCACCGGCGCGGTCGGCGCGGCCACTTCTGGCGCTGGCTTGATCCCCGGCATCGGCACGGCTGCGGCTCTGACCCTGGGGGTAGCGGCGGACATCGGGGCGACCTTCAGATACCAGGCCGAATTGGTGCTGGAAATCGCTGCCGTGTACGATTATCCGCTGACTGAGAGTGAGAAGCAGCACCTCGTCTTGCTGATTACCGGCCTCAGCGCCGGCACCAGCGCCCTGGCTCGCAAGGCTGGGGCCAAGATTGCGACGGAGGTCGGGGAGCGCTTTGCCGAGAAAGCGGTTCTCAAAGCCCTGCCGATTGTCGGAGTGATTGCCTCCGCCGGGACAAATGCCCTCTCAACTTATATCATCGGCCAGCGGGCCGACGCCTATTTCCGGCTGGGGCCGGAGGCCGTGCCCACCTGGGCGGACAGCCTGCGGGCCGTGACCGGCGTGGATGAACGCAAAATCGGCGACTGGCTGGCCGAAAGCGGCAAATCGGCCGGCGAGGCGATTGCCTTCGGCGCAGGCAAGGTCGGCGAGGCGGGTCGCGCTGCCGGTGAAGCGGTGATGAGCGGCGCGGGCCGCATGGCCGAGACGGTTGGCCCGGCCATGAGTTCCGGGGCTAAAAAAGCAGGTGAAACGGCGCAGCGAGGCTTCACGGCTTATATCCGCTTTTTTGTTAATCTTTGGACCGGGATCTTTCGAACTATCTTTTGGCTTTTGGGTTTTGTTTGGGGCATTATCGCCTTTGTTCCGCGCAAGATTATGGGTTTGTTCAGGCGGAAGGGGAAAGCAGTGGATCGTAAGTAGTGATAAATAAACCTTACCTTCTCAACCTCTCACCGGTTGAATTAAAAGAATTACTCGCCGCCTGGGGTGAGCCGGCCTACCGGGCCGGCCAAATTGAAACCTGGCTTTACCAGCGGCACGCGGCGGATGTGGCCGAAATGAGCAACCTGCCCCAATCGCTGCGGCTGCGCCTGGCCGGGGAGACCGGGTTGGATCCCCTCGCGCCGGTCGTGACCCTGGACTCAACGGATGGCTTGACCCACAAAACCTTATTTGCCCTGCCGGATGGCCGGGAAGTCGAAGCGGTGTTGATGCGCTACGACCAGCGCCAGACCTTGTGCATCAGCACCCAGGCCGGCTGCGCCATGGCCTGTCCCTTTTGTGCGACCGGGCAGCTTGGCTTCATGCGTAACCTCAGCGCCGGCGAAATTGTGGCCCAGGTGCTGCACTTCGCCCGGCAGCTTGACCGGGAGGGCAAGCGCGTCACCAATATTGTGTTTATGGGCATGGGCGAACCGCTGGCTAACTACGCCGAAACGTGGCAGGCCATCCGCCGCTTAAACGATCCGGCCGGCTTTAACCTGGGTGCGCGGCACATGACCCTCTCGACTGTGGGCCTGGTGCCGGCGATTCGCCGCGTGAGCAAAGAGCCGGAGCAGGTCGGGCTGGCAGTATCGCTGCACGCGCCGACGGATAAGCTGCGCAACACTATTGTACCGATTAATCGCCGCTACCCCCTGGCCATGCTGATGCAGGCTGTCCGTGATTATATTGCCACCACACGCCGGCGGGTCACGTTTGAATATGCCTTGATGGACCGGCTCAACGACAGCGATAGGCAGGCCGGTCAATTTGCCGAATTGGTGCAAGGCCTGCTCTGCCACGTCAACCTGATCCCGCTCAACCCCACGCCCGGCTCACCCTGGAGCGGTTCTCCGGATGAGCGGGTCTATGCCTTTCGGGACCGCCTGGAAGACGCCGGGATTCCGACCACGGTACGGCTGCGGCGGGGGATTGATATTGCCGCCGGCTGCGGCCAGCTCCATAACGCGCACAGCAAAGGCGAGGTACTCTCGCTGGCACAGGCATAACAGTGGAAGCAGATCTGAGACTTGCCCTTACTTTCACCTTGCATTTTCAGGGTGAACGTTGTATGATGTTGTCTCGTTGTGGGTGCGCTCGTAGGTCCGCATAAAAAAGGCCAGCATCATTGCTGGCCTTTAAAGAGTGGAGATGTCGAGGGTTAGGCTTTGCTGGCTGTACGCAGGCAGCGCGAGCAAACTTTAATCCGGCGAGCCTGGCCATCCTTAAAGACAGTGACGGTTTGCACGTTGGCTTTCCACTGTCGCTTGGTATGACGCAGGGAGTGGCTCACATTGTGACCACTCATTGTTTTTTTCTGACAGATTTCACATTTGGCCATGATCTTTCTTCTTTCTAGTATAGCAGAGCTTGGCTTGGAGCCAGCGGCTGATTTTTACAGAAAAAAATTGCAACGCGGCTGTTGCAATTAGCTGTGATATAATATCACAGGCGTTTGAAATTGGCAAACAAGACGATGAGAGCAGTGACGAGGGCATCCAACAGCAATCTGAGTCTGCCGGGATTTGAAGTAAATCATCAAGGCGTTTTAGCCGGCAGCGGTCTGGGACTGAAAAGGATGCTCCAGGCCGGCGGGCAGTGGTTGGAAGCGCACCGCCAGGTCGTCAACAGTCTCAATGTTTTCCCAGTACCCGACGGCGACACGGGTACGAATATGGTTCTCACCATGCGTTCGGCCCTGGCGGAAGCCGAGACCGTGAGCGATAACCGGGTCGAGACAGTTGCCGCCGCCATTGCCCACGGGGCCTTGATGGGCGCGCGGGGTAATTCCGGTGTCATCCTGTCGCAGTTCTTGCAGGGGCTGGCCCTCAGTCTGGCCGGCCAAGAGAACTTTACGGGTGAAGATTTGGCTCGTGCTGCTCGGCAGGGAGTAGAGACGGCTTATCAGAGTGTGGTCAACCCGGTTGAAGGTACGATTCTCACCGTGGCGCGTGAGGCGGCGGAAGCGGCGCAGCAAAGCGCTGATGCCAACCGAGATTTGACGGTTTTACTGGCGGATATGGTTGCTGCGGCCAAAGCAGCCGAAGCCAACACCCCGGAATTGCTGCCCATTCTGAAGGAAGCCGGAGTGACCGACTCCGGGGGGCAGGGTTTAGTGTATATTTTGGAAGGCAGCCTGCGTTTTCTGGAAGGCAAGCCAGTCGAAGCGGACTCGGCCAGTTCGGTCACGCTGTTGTTGCCGTCAACCCTGACTACGGAAGAAACGCCATATGGCTATGATGTCCAGTTTCTCATCCAGGGCGAGCGGTTGAATGTGGAGGAAATCCGGGCGCAGGTTGACCGCCTGGGCTGGTCAACCCTGGTAGTGGGCAACGAGCGGACGGTCAAAGTGCATGTTCACACGCAAGACCCCGGTATTCCACTGAGTTATGGGGCCAGCCAGGGCATTTTGCTGGATGTCGTGGTTGAAAATATGGAGGTCCAGGCCAAGAAGTTTGCCCAGGAACGGGGAGGAGGGATACACGTGCCGCCGCTGTCGCTGCCGAGCCAATTGACCGACCGGCTGCGCGATAGTATGACCACGATTGGCACGGTTTGCGTGGCTCCCAGCCAGGGTTTGGCCCATATTTTGCAGAGCCTGGGCGCAAACCAGATTGTTTTGGGCGGGCAGACCATGAATCCCAGTCCGCAAGAACTGCTGGATGCTGTTGCCAAGATTCACGGGCCAGATGTCCTGATTTTACCCAACAACGGCAACGTGGTTATGGCTGCCCAGCAGGCCCAAAAACTGGCAGATAAAAATGTGCGCGTGGTGCCAACCAAAACGATTCCGCAGGGCATTGCCGCGCTGCTGTCGTTGAATTATCAGGTTGACCTGGAGGCCAATGCCGAGCGCATGTTAAGCGCCGCCCAGCAGGTCCAGACCGTAGAAATTACCCGGGCGGTGCGCGATACCAGCTTGAGTGGTTTCCATATAAAATCGGGGGATGTAATGGGACTGCTCAACGATGAGTTGGTCAGCGTGGGCCGGGATGATGACGAAGTTACCCTCGATGTGCTGGCGAAAGTTGAAGCCGGGACGCACGAGATTATTACCATCTATTTTGGCCAGGAGTGTTCACCGGCGAAGGCCGGCACTTTAGCCGAAAAAATCAGGGCGCTTTATCCTGAACTGGAAGTGGAAGTTCACGATGGAGGTCAGCCTTATTATCACTACATTATTTCATTGGAGTAAGATTCACGTTGTCACGAAAAGTTGCCATAATCACCGATAGCACCGCTTATCTGGAACCGGGGGAAGCCGAGAAATTGGGCGTCCACGTTATTCCGGTGACCATTCAGTTGGGTAACGACCGGTTTTTGGAAGGGATCAATATCGACTCGGATGAACTTTTTCGCCGCTTGAATTACGGTGCACCCTATCCGGCCAGCCTGCCGCCCGACCCGGCGGTTTTTGAAGAACTTTACACCAGGCTGCATAAGCAAACCGACCAGATGCTCTCGATTCATATTTCCAGCCACTTGAGCAAAACGCTGCAACAGGCCCGGTTCGGGGCAGAAAGCTTACTGGGCCGCTGCACCATTGAGCTGGTTGACTCGATGACCACTTCGGTGGGGTTGGGGATTCTGGTTAAAGCAGCAGCCAGGGCAGCCAATGACGGTGCGACGCTGGATGATATTGTCCGCCTGGTGCGAGGGATGATCCCTCATATTTATCTGGTTTTTTATGTCGAAACGATGGATTATCTGGAACGGAGCGGCCGCATCGGTAAGGCTCAGGCCATTCTGGGGTCAATGTTGAATATCAAGCCGATCCTGTTTATGGAGGATGGCGATATTATTCCCCTGGAAAAAGTTCGCACGACTGAAAAAGCTATCGAGAAGCTGTTTGAGTTTGTGGCTGAATTTGATAATTTAGAGCAAACTGCTATTATTCAGCCCAATAAGCAGCCTAACAAAGAGGCCAAAACCCTTAAAGAACGGCTGGAGCAGAGTTTCCCCAGCCTGCGCTTTCCCATCATTCAATACGGCCCCGACTTGGCTACTCGTGTCGGGCCGAACGCGATGGGGATTGTGGTTTATGAAGGCATGACCTTTTGAATGATCAATAGTGAACAGTCAATTGTTAATTGTTAATGAATAGTATAAATTGAAAGTTACTGCTCAGATATGTCATTTCGACCGAAGGGAGAAATCCCGAATGCCTATGTAACACTCTAGGGATTTCTCGCCTATGGCCTCGAAATGACACTGGGTAATCTAATCCAAAATCTAAAATCCTATCATGTTATCTAGTTTTGATAAACTGAGCCGAATGCTCACCCAGGAAAAAAGACTGGGTTACAAAAATAAAGCCGTTTTTGGCGGCCTGGAAAGATTGGCCTCTAATTGGGGCAACGAGGCATTACAAGAGGCCAGCAGCGATCAGGAACGGGCGCTGATTAACGAAATGGTGCAAGATTTGGCTCGCTACCCCGAGGTAGCCGAAGCCGATCGGCCTCATTTTATTCACCGTCTTTTGGTCAAACTGCATAAAACCGGGCCGGCCGCTCCTCCAAAGAGTCATCAGGAAAGGGAAACAGCGGCCCCGGCCGCGCCCCGACCGGCGCCACCTGTTGAACCCCTCATCATGAGGCAAGAGTCGCCGTTACCTCAGCCAGAAGCCAGGGTGACGCCCAAGACCGCGCCGCCATCTGACCAGGCCCAAAGAAGCGAATTTCCGCACCGCCCTCCCGCCGCGCCCCGGCCAACTCCGCCGGCCCCCCCGCGTCTTTCCAGGGAAGCGCAGGCGGATTTAAGTAATGCCGGGCTGGACTCCTTGGTGACGAGGCTGCCGGGCATCAAAGAGGCAATGGCTAAAAAGTTAGCCAACCTGGGGGTGCGGACTATCGGCGATTTCCTCAGCCTCTATCCGCGCCGTTATGATGATTACCGCCAGCTCAAGCCGATCAATCAGCTTCGCTACGGCGAAGAGGTGACGATCATTGCCCAGGTTTGGGAAACGCGCCAGCGCGATACTCGCAACGGGCGGCCCATTATCACCAGTACCCTGTCCGATGGCACGGCCACGATTGAAGTCACCTGGTTTAACCAGCCCTGGCTGGCCCAAAAATTGCAGCCCGGCCTGCAAATTGTTATCAGCGGCAAGGTTGACGAATACCTGGGCCGGCTGACCTTTCAATCACCGGAGTGGGAAGAGCTGGATAAAAATCTGATCCACACTGGGCGACTGGTTCCCGTTTACCCCTTAACCGAAGGCATTACCATCAAGTGGCTGCGCAACCAGATCAAAGCGACGGTAGACTATTGGACCCGCCGCTTGCCGGATTATTTGCCGGAGGAGTCGCGCCAGCGGCTGGCTATGCCCCCGCTAGACGAGTCCATTCGCCAGATTCACTTTCCTGACGATTGGGACAAGCTGGAGGCGGCGCGCCGCCGCTTGGCCTTTGACGAACTTTTGCTGATCCAGTTAGGAGTGCTGCGCCAGCGCCGGGCCTGGCAAGCGCAGCAGGGCCAGCCAGTCACTATCCATCCAGAATCAGTTGAAAAGCTTCTTCAGGCGCTGCCCTTTCCCCTGACTTCGGCCCAGCGGCTGGCGCTGGATGAGATCATCGCTGATTTGCAGCGGGACACGCCGATGAGCCGCCTGCTGCAAGGTGATGTCGGCTCCGGCAAAACCGTGGTCGCCCTGGCGGCCACGGTGCTGGCCGTGTTAGACGGCGGCCAGGCAGCTATCCTGGCTCCCACCGAAATTCTGGCCGAGCAGCACTTCCAGAGCATGAACCGGTTGTTAGCCACTATCGGCGAAGCGCTGGGACGTTCCTTCCAAATTCGACTGCTGACCGGCAGTACTGCCGCCGCCGAGCGCAAAGAGCTGCTTGATGGCTTGGCCGGGGGGCAGGTTGATCTTCTGGTTGGCACGCACGCAATTATCCAAAGCGGTGTTGAATTCAAAAGTCTTCGCCTGGCGGTTATTGACGAGCAGCACCGCTTTGGCGTGGAACAGCGGGCGGCGCTGCGGGAGAAAGGTTTTAACCCGCACATGCTGGTCATGACGGCTACGCCCATTCCGCGCACACTGGCCCTGACCCTGTACGGCGACCTGGATTTGTCCATCATTGACGAGATGCCGCCGGGCCGCCAGATCATCGAGACCCGCTGGTTAACACCCAAGGAACGAGAGCGAGCCTACAGTTTTATTCGCTCACAAATTGAAAAGGGGCGGCAAGCTTTCATCATCTGCCCCCTGGTCGAGGAGTCAGAGAAGACGGAAGCCAAATCGGCGGTTGAGGAGCACAAACGGCTGCAAACTCACATCTTCCCCCGCTTGAAGTTAGGCTTGCTGCACGGGCGGATGAAAGCCGACGAAAAAGAAAAGACGATGGCTGCTTTCCGTGACCAGGACATGCATATTTTGGTTTCAACCTCGGTGGTGGAAGTGGGAATTGACGTGCCGAACGCGACGGTTATTTTGGTCGAAGGGGCCAATCGCTTTGGCCTGGCCCAACTCCATCAATTCCGAGGACGGGTTGGCCGGGGTGAGTACCAAAGTTACTGCCTGCTCCTGGCCGACAGCGCCTCCGCCGAGGCCGAACAGCGCCTGGCTGTCATCGAGCGGACCAACAACGGCTTTGAGTTGGCCGAGCAAGATTTGCAGATGCGCGGCCCCGGCGAATTTTTTGGGACGCGCCAGAGCGGCCTGCCCGATTTGAAGCTGGTCAAGCTGACCGATACCAAATTATTGGAATTAGCCCGCCAGGAGGCCCAATTTATCTTTGAAAAAGATCCCGGTTTGGAAACCCCTCAGAACCGGCTGCTGGCCCGCCAACTGGCTAACTTTTGGAGTCCACGGAGCGACTTAAATTAATGAAACGAGCAATTTACCCGGCTACCTTTGATCCCATCACCAATGGCCACGTGGATATCGCCGCTCGCGCGGCCCAACTGTTTGACGAGTTAATGGTAGGCGTGTATGACCGGCCAATGAAAAGCCTGCTCTTTCCTATCGAAGAGCGGCTGGAAATGACCCGCGAGGCGCTGGCTCATTTAAAGAATGTGCAGATTAAAAGTTACAGTGGGTTGACCGTCAATTTTGCCAAAGAGCAAAATGCCGGTTACATTGTCCGTGGACTGCGCGCCCTGTCGGACTTTGAATGGGAGTTACAACTTTCGCTGGCCAACCACAAGCTTGAGCCGGATATTGACACGGTCTGCTTGATGGCCAGCCAGGAGTATTCTTTCCTTAGTTCCAGTATTCTGCGCGAAATTGCCATGAACGGCGGCCCGATTGAAGACCTGGCTCCGCCGGTCGTGGTTAAGGCACTGCGAAAAAAGGCGATGGTGGATGAGGACGGCCACAGCCGCATCCAAATTGTTTCGGTGCGAGATTGACAATAATCAATTATCCGTTGATAATTGAAATTGATCTACTCCTAAGGGTGGTTTTATGGACATTCTTCACCTGATAGACCGGCTCGAATCGTTGGTAACGGAGAGCTTTCACCTGCCGTTTACTTCCAATGTAATTGTGCAGGAAGATGCTTTTCTGGACATCATTGATCAGATGCGTATTTCGATTCCTGAAGAGGTGAAGTTAGCCAAGCGCACCGAAGCCGAGCGAGACCGGACCCTCCTGCAGGCCCAGGAAGAGGCCAATCGCCTGCTGGAAATGGCCCGCGAAAAAGCCAAATCTCTGGCCAATGACCATGAGTTGGTCGTCTATGCTCAGGAACGCGCCCAGGAAATCGAAGCGGAAGCACATCGCCAGGCCGAAGAAATCATTGCCGAGGCCGACGAGTACATCGTTGATCAGTTAAGCGAACTGGAAGAGCAGCTTATGAAGACCCTGACCACCGTCCGTAACGGGCTGCGCGAGGTCAGAGAAACCCAGGCCAAGAAAGCGGATAGGGAGAATATTAGCAAAGAGCAAGAAGTGCTGGAGGAAGAGAGATAGGGTAGTCGTCAGAAGTCAGTAGCCAGATTACGGGTGGTTGGGGCATGAAGTTGTCCTTTACGACCTGCTACTTGCTACCCTGCTACTTTGCTCCCTGATTTTGAATTTCCGGCGGTTTGGCTTATAATTCAGGCTTATGCATAAAAATCGGGTTAAATACCCCTCGCATGGGCTGGAATTTAATGTCGCCCAGTTATTAAAAGAGGCAACCGGTGCGGTTCGCACCTATGAGGTTGAGATAGACCTCCAGGGCGACTTCGATGATGAAGAGTTAAAGATTGTAGGACCATTGAGTGGCCAGGTGAGGTTTCTGCGCACCGGGCCGAATATTTTGGCGACGGGTGAGCTGCAAACAAGCATCGAAAAAAACTGCGGCCGCTGCTTAACCAGTTTCACCGCGCCCGTGGCGATTGAGTTGGAAGAGGAGTTTTTTCCAACCCTGGATATTATCACCGGCGCGGCCATCACCCAGCCGCCGGAAATAGAAGAAGCCAATCTCATTGACGAGCAGCACATTCTGGATTTAGCAGAAGTGGTGCGGCAGGAACTTCTGGTGGCCGGCGGTACTCAGCTTTATTGCCGCCCCGATTGCCAAGGCTTGTGCCCTCACTGCGGCCAGGACCTCAATCTCGGTTCGTGTGATTGCCAGGACGATTCTATAGATCCCCGCTGGGCAAGCTTGCAGGCCCTCCAAAACGATTAACTCTCGGCAAGGAACATTTCTTTTAAGAGGAGTCCAAAGTACACTTTGGACTCCTCTTTTTATCATTACCCTCCTCCAAAACTCTAACCAATTTCTAAGGATTTCACCCTGGACAACCCCCCCCCAACTTGTGATAAAATGCACAATACGGTCGAGACTGTTGACAAAAAATCTCTCCCCTCTCCCTCGCGCCGGCGGGAGCACTTCAGTTTGGGGGCGAGATGTAAACGGAAGGCCATAAGGCATCGAACTGATGGCTCATAATCGCCGCCCGAACAGGGATCAAGCGTTCTGCCCCCTCGCGGCTCCAACGCATGCCCGGTCCACAGAAGCGGGCCTTAAATTGCTTGGCTTCACTTTCGACCATGCCCGAGCCAATCGGATAGCCATCTTCTCGGAATTCCAAGTACTGCATGCGCCGCTGGTGCTTATAGAAGTAATCAGCTTCGGTGCACAGGTCTTTATGCCGCTGAGTGGTCCCACCGGTAGCTTCAGTCAAGGTTGCGGCAATATGGGCGGCGTGGCCTTGGAAAAGGTGAGTTTCCATCCGGTTTAGCCAGCGCTGGGCAGCCTCTGGCTTAGCCGGATACAGCAGTGTGGCGGCCGTGCTTAGATGCTCGGTAGCGTGGTAATAATCGACCGTTTGCAGGCTGTCATAGAAGTGCAGGTTAACCAGGTTCCAAATCCAGGGAGCGCCATCGCCGATAGCTTGGGTGTCATACCGTTGTTCCCAGCCTCGTTGCTGGGCAGCGGCCCATAGCTGTTGGCCAAACTGTTCTGGTCCCCCCAGGTGAGCGATGTAGCTGTTGTTGACCGCGTGGCCTTGCTCCAGCCATTCCCGCGTATCTGGGTCAAAGATCCGGCGCAGGTCGATGTCAAAGACACAGCCCGCTTTTAGCTCTTTCCAGCCCTCCTGCCGAATGTAGATGCTCGCCCCATCCAGCCCTACTCCCATCCGCACCGCTGATTTGCTTTTGGCCGGGCCAACCTCGCCCTGTCGCGCCAGTTGATTGGCCGCCGCTTGCTGCTGTTTTTCCAACGCCTGGAACTGTTGGCCCCATTTTTTCGCCCGTCGCCAGATGCTGTTATCCGACATCTTGATATGCCCAAGCCGGGCAAATGCCTCCTCGGCCTGCTCAAAACTGCCCATCACCCCGCTTAACCAGACCGCTTCTTTGACCAACCCGGCTGACCAATGTTTATCCCATAATTCAAGTTGTCGGTCCAGGGGGAAAAAGACCGGTTCGGCAGTGTTCACAATAGTAGTAGCCCCGGTCTAACTTCAACTCCCCAACCCAACTGCTCACCCGCACCTTTTTCATGTCCTTGTATCTCATCTCCTGACCACACTGCCCGCACGCTGGTCCTGGTACCGGTCGCACCGCCGCTTGGTTAGCAATCACCGCCTGGCTCATCTGTTCACTCAACCGTTGCCGTAAGTCAAGCACTTTTTCTTCGATTTGCGCCAAGTTCGGCTGATCGGTCTCCTGATGCCAAGCCAGTAATTCATCGATCACCGCTTCGGCCTCTTTCATCAGTTTCGTCTTCAGTTCTTGTTTACTTTTCGGCATCCTCTGTCCTCCGTTCCTTTTTCCCGGCTATTCTCTCTCATCTCGCCCCCAAATGGAAATACTCCCCGCGCCGGCCCTCCTGACCTGCTCCCTTGCTGCCTCATGCTATAATTTAATCTGAAGGGATACTCGAGGATGAGAAAAATCAAAGCTTTCTTCAGCAACACTTTAACTTTAATTTTACTCTTAGTTCTGGGCGCGGTGCTGGCCTTATTTTTGAGCAGCCGTTCCCTCAACAGCCAACTAGCAGCCCAGGCAACGGGAACAGCGACCACGTCCGCTCCCACCGCCGAAACAGCTACTCCGCTCCCGGCAGCCACAGCCACCGCGACTCCCGCCCCGGTCACCCAACCCGCCGAACCGCCCAAGGACGACACTCCCGAACCGACCTGGACCCCGGCCATTATCTTTCCGAAGGGAACGCCGCCTCCCCTACCTTCTCCGCCGCCTACACCCACGGCGACGCCGATTAATCCAAATGAAAGCGAAATTGCCGCTTTTGATGTGCCAGTAGGTGGGTTGGCTATCTCACCGAATGATCAAACGTTAGTCATAGTGGCAGCTCTCAAATTCCTGCCAGAGCAAAGTGGTAATATCGTTAACCAACTATGGATAGTTGATCTGAACTCAATTAAGGTCGAAAAGTTGGATGTGTATGGTAGACACCCAATATGGTCGCCGGATGGTCAATACATCCTATTTGAAGCTCGATCAGATGATCGAGTGGAAATCAAAATTATCACCAAGGATGGCAAGGACGAAAAAATTTTAACAAGTTTGACTTGGAGTGATTTACTTGGCTACTATTGGTCCACTCCTGGCCAAATTGACGTCATTAAACCTGATAGTATTGATAGGTTGGACTTAACAGGTAAAGCTATGGATCGAGTGAGTATAACTCTACCGGCTAAAAGTAAAAGTGCTAATAATAAGCCCCAGGTTGTTGGACATTCAAATGGGTTTGTTGTGGTGGCGGATGGTCAAAATCTACTAGTCGTCAAATATGACGGGCAAACTACAACCATTTCTGATGCAAAAGGACGACAAATTTCCAGTTTATTTAGTCTCTCACCAGATGGTAAACAACTCGCTTATGTAGTAGATGACGGTTCAACAAATGATGAATTATGGTTCACAGATTTGGTTGGCAGTAGCCTTTCTCAACTTTATCGCGTAGAGAGGGGACACATAGTCAGCCTAACCTGGACACCAGATAACCAAGCTATAATTATTGGTTGGAAAAAAACTGGTACCACTTTAGGGGATGAACTCACGCTGCTTATGCTAGATGTTAAAAATGATCAAGCCATACCATTACAAGTAGACAATGTAGATCGAGGTTTTGTGTTTAGCCACAGCGGAGACAGATTATTTTACGGTCGTGCATCCTACGTGAACCCTACTGGTGAAGCTCAAACCACACTTTACCAACTGAAGGTGAAACGATGAAAAATTGGTATATGCTCTTGTTTGCCCTACTGCTATTTCTGTTTGGTCTACGAACTGCGCAAGCGTCGCCAATCCAATTCATTCCACTGCAAGCCCCCACCGACTCGACGCTAATCTATTATCGTTTAGATCCAATACTTTTCAAATAAGGTGATGAGGCAGCTTCTTGAGGTATACTTTTTGATTGACGAGATCAAAAAAGGAACCAAAGGAGAGCTACCCCATCGGCTACAGGTTACGCGAGATAGAAGCAGAAAG
>BOKF01000064.1 GCA_016860845.1 Chloroflexota bacterium | reverse complement strand
TAAACTGAATCTTGGTTATAATTTCGTTAGGCATGGTATTTTCTCCTTCCCACTTGGCTCGTGGTTGGAGAAACATACCATGCCTTTGTCTTTTTAGTTATTTTGTTAGCAACATTGCGCTGTAATACTAGTCTAATTCAGAAAGGTCAACATGACAATAGCCTATGAAACTCATTGTCCTCGATATTGACGGCGTTCTTTCCCAGGGCGAGGCTCACCCTTTTGATCTTGGCCTGCTGGCCCGGCTGGGCAACTTGAATCGCCGTGCCCGTCGGGATGAAGCGATCCCCGCCGTGACTATCAACACGGGCCGGCCGTCGCCCTACGTCGAAGCGGTTATGCAGGCCATTGACGGCTGGCAGCCGGCTCTCTATGAAAGCGGCGCCGGTCTCTATTTCCCGCAGACGTACCAGTTTCAAAGCGCCCCGGGCTTGACGCCAACGCATCTGGCTAAATTACGCACGGTTGTCGAGCGGCTTGAGCAGACCGTGGTGCAGCCAGGACGGGCCTACTGGCAGCCCGGCAAGAGTGTCTGTTACACCCTGTTCGCCCATCCTCCTTTAACCCTGGTAGATTTGATACCCGAAGTCCAGGCGATTGTCGCCGAGATCACTAACGAATTTGTGGTCACTCCGGCCTCTCTCGCCTTGAATATTCATCCGGCCGGAATTGATAAGGGCAGCGGTTTGCGCTGGCTAGCCCAAGTCACCGGTATTGACCCAATGGAAATGGGCGGGGTGGGCGACTCGCGGGCCGATACTGATTTTTTGCGCTTGGTGGGACGGCCCGCCGCCCCGGTCAATGCTATCGCCGAGGTCAAGGCCATCGTGAAGTACGTTTCAAGCCAGCCTGAGGCGGCCGGACTCCAGGAGATTCTAGACTATTGGTCGCTGCCATGAGAAAAATGTTAAAGGTATTTAACAAACATTTAACAGTCACTTAAAATTTCCTTAATTCCCGCTTAACATTGACAAATCTCCGAGAGTATGCTATCGTGTGCTTGCCGTAACAACGCAATTCATCATCTTGGGATGATAGATTAATAAGCGCTTATAGGTGAGCAATGACGCTCGGCGGACGATCTGACAAAAAACCCTCTGAATTTCTAAGCAGCACTCCAATTTGGCAAATCAATTTGATAGAAACGGGCCAGTTAGCCGATAAATAATCGGTTGATTGGCCTGTTTTGCTTTAGCCGGGATTGTTCCGTTTCGCAGTACAGGCACATTTTTACATTTCTAAATTTTCTATTCAATAAAGGAGGATTGTATGAAAAAGATTCTTGGTTTAACTTTAGTGGCCTTGCTCTTGTTCACCGTAGTGGCGGGTGTCGCCAGTGCGGCTGCCCCTCTGCCCCAGGGCGGCGGTCAGGAGTACACCGTTCAGGCCGACGATTGGTTGAGCAAGCTGGCCGAAAAGAATTACGGCGATGTGCTGGCCTGGCCGGTCATCTGGAAAGCGACCAACGCCAAGGCCACTGAGGATGACAGTTTTGCCGCTATCGCCAACCCCAACGTGATTGAAGTGGGGCAAAAATTATGGATTCCTGATGAGAGTGAAGCGGCTCAATATTTTGAGGAGTTTTCGGCGGAGCGAGCGGCGGCCACAACCACCGGCTCGCCAGACATTACCGGGGAATTGAACCTGCTCTGTGTGGTTGAGCTGGAGTGGTGCGAGGGCCAGATTCCTGAATTTAACAAACTCTATCCTGGCATCCAGATTAACTGGATCCGCATGTCTAGCGGCGAGTCGCTGACTCGTCTGCGCAACGAGGCGAGCAATCCCCAGTTCGACGTCTGGTGGGGCGGGCCAATTGACAGCTACATTACTGCAGCCAAAGAGGGCTTGCTTGAACCTTACGACTCTCCTAACGCGGTTAACCTGCGCGATCCTCAATTGATGAAAGCACCGGATAACTCCTGGTTTGGTATTTACATTGGCACGCTGGGCTTTGCCACCAACCTCGATTACCTGGAAGCCCACCCTGGCCTAGTCGCGCCCACTTCCTGGGATGAGTTGATCAAACCGGAGTGGAAGGATCAGGTTTTGATTGCCCACCCCTCCAGTTCTGGTACTTCCTATACTGCCCTGTGTACCATTTTACAATTAAGGGGTGAAGAGGCTGGTTGGGAATATATGCGGGCTTTCGCTGATAATGTGCTGCAATTCACCAAGAGCGGTTCTGCTCCGGCTCGTTTTGCGGGTAGCGGCGAAGCTGGCACCAGCGTTGTCTTCTCCCACGACATCGTCAAGCAGATTGAAGCTGGACTGCCACTGCAATTGACCTTCCCGGCGGAGGGCACCGGTTACGAAATCGGCGGCACGGCCCTTATCAAAGGGGCTAAGAATCCTGACCTGGCTAAGTTATGGATTGACTGGGCCTTGACCCCGGCTGCCCAGGAACTTGGTCCCAAGTATAACGCCTTTCAAGCGCCCACGGTGATTGGGGCTGAGGCTTCTCGGCCTGAGTTGTTAGAAGTGAATCTCATCAATTACGACTTTGATTATTGTGGCAACAATAAATCAGCCTTTGTTGATCGCTTTACCAACGAAATTGCCAACGCCGACGCTTTGAAAGAATAAGCTCTGGATTAGAGTGTGAAACGTGAAACGTGAAGACCGCAGCAGTGTCTATTTATCACGTTTCACGTTTCACGTCGGGCAACCCACACCCAAATCAGCCGGATAAATACATTTAATGCAAGAAACGGTTCCTTTAAAGAAGCCCCGTACAGCTCCAAGTAGCTTCCAGGAAAACATTATCCGTCGCATCAACGAGTTTCGCTTGATTGCGCAGGATAATATTCTTATGGCCGGACTGCTCCTCACCAGCATCTTCGTTTTCCTGTTCGTGATTTTGCCGCTGCTGCGAGTCATTGTCCAGGGTTTTTTTGTGCCGACTGCGGCCAACAACCCGGTTGCCGGTACTTTTAGCCTGGAATATTTTACCCGCTATTTTGACCCGGTTTATCGCACGCATTCCTGGAATGTATTACGTGACACAATTGTGATGGGGGTAGGCAGCGCGGCCATCGGCACGCTGTTGGGCTTTGTATTTGCTTATACCGTTGTCCGCTGTAATATTCCTTTTCCCCGTCTGTTTCACATTGTGACGTTACTGCCCACCATTTCACCTCCCTTTGCCATTGCTGTTGCGGCTATTTTGCTCTTTGGCCGCAATGGTCTCGTTACTCGGCAGATTTTGGGGATCGACTTTACCGTCGGCGTCAATGATATATACGGCCTGGACGGCTTGATTTTTGTCCAGGTGGTCACATTCTTCTCGGTCGCCTATCTCATTATCAGGGCCATGTTGGAGCGCCTGAATCCCTCCCTGGAAGAAGCCGCACTGAGTATGGGCGCCAGTAAATTCCACATTTTCCGCACGGTTACGCTGCCCTTGCTCATCCCCGGATTGGCTGGCTCATTCCTGTTACTCTTTGTCGAGTCGCTGGCCGACCTGGGCAACCCGCTGCTCATCGCCGGTAACACCACGGTTCTCTCGGCGGAAATTTTTCTGGCGGTCAACGGCGAATTTAACCAGCAGAAGGGGGCGGCGCTGTCATTGGTGCTACTGATCCCCACCTTAACTGTTTTCTTGTTGCAGAATTATTGGGTCAGCCGCCGTTCCTACATCTCGGTCACCGGCAAACCGGCGGGCGGCCAGCTAACGGTCAAAGAGCCGTTGATCCGCTGGTCATTCATCACGGTCAGCGTGCTGACCTTGATTCTGGTCCTGGGACTTTATGGGTCAATTGTGGTTGGTTCGTTGACGCGGTTGTGGGGAATTGATTATTCGTTTGACCTGCGACATTTTACCCTGGCCCTCAACCGTGGCCTGGAAGCCATCATTGATACCACCTTCCTCTCGGCTATCGCCACACCCCTGGCCGGTCTGATTGGAATGTTGATCGCCTTTATGGTGGTGCGCAAAAGGTTCTCCGGCAAAGAGACGCTGGACTTTTTCTCCAACCTGGGTGGGGCGGTACCGGGTACAATCCTGGGTATTGGCTATATCATCGCTTTCATTCAAGCTCCCTGGTGGAGTCTGCTACTGGTCTATGCTATTTTGGCGCTTTACTTTGGCTCGATTTGTACTCGTTCTCCAACGGGTCGAATGGCTGTTATTGTGGGCGGTACGATCATTGGCTATCTGTTGACTCAGCTTCCGGGCGGCCCCGGCTCCAATGCCTGGCTCAGTTTTGACGAGTGGCATTATCTTTTAGCCGCTATCCTGGCAGCGGCAGCCGGGCTAACCTGGTGGGGTACAGCCCCAGCGAAGCGCCGCCTTCTGTCTCTCACCCTGCTGGCGCTGGCCCTGTATCTCGTCATCTACAATCTGGTTGGTCCCTGGCTTCAGGCTGTGGTTATTTGGGGGCGAACGCTGCCGGCCCCTCACTTGCCAAAGCTTGTTAGCAGTCTGGCTGACCAGGTGGGCGTTATGGTGCAGCCCACCGAAGCCCTCATGGGCTTAACTTTTGTCGCCATTGGTATTTTCATCCTGGGACAGGTCGGCAGCCGGGTGCGAGCGCCGGTCGCCGTGTTGTTGTTGAGCGTCAGCGCCGCGTTGTCTTTTGTGGGCGAACCGCTGGCCCTCGTTGGCACTTCCTATATTGTTATCTTTGCTTATGCCGTGCGCAGCCTGCCGGCTTCGGTGCGGGCGGGCGTGGCGGCCTTGCAGCAAATTGACCCGGCTATCGAGGAAGCCTCGGCCAACTTGGGCGCGGACGCACAGTACACCTTTCGCCGCATTACCCTGCCGTTGATTTTGCCCGCCTTTATTGCCGGGCTGATCTTCAGTTTTGCCCGCCATATGACCAGCCTCTCGGCCATTATTTTCCTGTCCAACCCCAAATGGCGCATCCTGACGGTTGAAATCCTGAGCGCGGTCGAGCAAGGCGGCTTGAGTTTGGCCGCCGCCTATTCGGTCATCTTGGTTGCCATCGTCCTGGTTGCCATTGGCCTGACCTACCTTATCTTGGGCCGCACCCTGGGCAGCGCCGGCGAGCGGGTAGATTTGAACGTGTGAGCGAATAAGCGAATGATGAATGGCGAATAAAGACTCTCTTATTCGCCATTCGCCTATTCGCCATTCGTTTTAGGAGAGTATCTGTGAGCTTTCTACTACTCGAAAACTTGGTCAAAGAATTTGTAGGCCGCGGCGGTGAGGGCAAAGTCCGCGCGGTGGATAGAGCCAATATCAGTATTGAGCAAGGCGAATTTGTCACCCTGCTTGGCCCCTCCGGCTGCGGCAAAACGACGACGCTGCGCCTGATTGCCGGCTTTGAGTTCCCCACCGAAGGCCGGATTGTCCTTGACGGCGAGACGATTAATGACCTGCCGCCCAATCAGCGCGATATGGCTATGGTTTTTCAAAGTTACGCCATTTTTCCCCACCTGAATGTTTTTGAAAATATCGCCTACGGTCTCAAAATTCGCCGTTTGCCTGCTGACACAATCAGAGAGAAGGTCCGCCGGGTGTTAGAGCTGACCGAATTAACCGGCCTGGAAAACCGCGCCCCCAATGCCCTCTCCGGCGGCCAGCAGCAGCGAGTCGCTCTGGCCCGGGCCCTGGTTATGGAACCCAAGGTTCTGCTCATGGACGAGCCGCTCTCCAACCTCGACGCCAAGCTGCGTGAAGTGATGCGCACCGAAATCCGGCGCATCCAGCAGACCCTCGGTATCACCAGCGTCTACGTGACCCACGATCAAATTGAAGCTATGACCCTGTCCGACCGGATTGTAGTGATGAATCAGGGCCGGATTGAGCAGATCGGTCCACCCCCGGAAATTTATCGTCATCCCCGGACCACTTTTGTGGCAGATTTCATCGGCCGGGCTAACTTTGTCGCCGCTACTGTCCGCAGCCTGAACGGCGGTTCGGTAACGGTGGAAGCGCTCGGCCAGGTTTTGACCGTTCCAAAGCCGGATCGCCCTTTGCAGGCGGGCCAGTCTGTCAAAATGGTTATTCGTCCTGAAGCGATCGAGGTGGTTGAGCAGGGCGGGCAATATCGGGGCGTGGTCCGCTGGGCTTCTTATTTGGGCAGTGTCATCGAGTATGATATCGAAGTGGCCGGTCAATCTCTCTCCATAGTTAACTCTGACCCGCGCCATATTGTCATTCATCCAGCAGGGCATGAAGTAGGACTGCGCCTGCTTGAAGAATGTGCTTACATTCTGCCCGACTGACCTAACTTTCCGTTACTTTATTCTTCCGTTTTTCCAAAAGCATCACTTTTGTGTTAAACTCTCCCTGCCCGAAGAGGTGATCTTTTTCGGGCTAATGTCTTGTCTGCCTCTTAATCTCGCTATATTTTGCGCCGGCCGCTCATGGACTGTCGGCGATTGTAATAAAGGAGCCTCAAATAATGACTAACTCTACCCTCACTGAACTTTGTGTTAATACCATCCGCACCTTATCCATTGATGGCGTGCAAAAAGCTAACTCCGGTCACCCCGGTATGCCGATGGGCATGGCCGATGCTGCTTATGTCCTCTGGACTCAATTCTTGCGCCATAACCCAGGCAATCCGGATTGGGCCGACCGGGACCGCTTTGTGCTCTCGGCCGGGCACGGTTCGATGCTGCTCTACAGCCTGCTTCACCTGACCGGCTACGATCTGCCCCTGGAACAGCTCAAGCTGTTCCGCCAGTGGGGCAGTCTGACTCCCGGTCACCCGGAATATGGCCTGACGCCCGGCGTCGAAACGACGACCGGCCCACTGGGCCAGGGGTTTGCCAACGGTGTCGGCATGGCCATTGCCGAGGCTTTTTTGGCGGCCACCTTCAACCGGCCCGGCCATGAGATTGTCAACCATTATATCTACGCCATTTGCAGCGACGGCGATTTGATGGAGGGCATCTCCCACGAAGCCGCCTCACTGGCCGGCCACATGAAACTGGGCAAGCTCATCTACCTCTACGACGACAACCATATTTCCATTGACGGCAGCACGGACCTGGCTTATACCGAGGACCGCATGAAACGCTTTGATGCCTATGGCTGGCACACGCAGCAGATTGACGGCCACAATCGCGAGGCCGTCGCTGCGGCAATTAAGGCGGCCCAGGCTGTTACCGATAAACCCTCGATTATCGCCTGCCGGACCACCATTGGTTTTGGCAGCCCCAACAAAGCTAATACGGCCAAAGTGCATGGGGAGGCGCTCGGCCCCGATGAAGTAAAACTGACCAAACAAGCCTATGGCTGGGACCCGGATAAGGAGTTTTACATCCCCGATGAAGCTCTGGCTCACTTCCGTCAGGCCGTGGACCGGGGAGCCAGGTGGGAAGCCGAATGGAAAGAACGGCTGGAGGCTTATGCTCAAGCCCACCCCCAAGAGGCTGAACAATTTCGCCGCGCCCTGTCCGGCGAACTGCCTGAGGGCTGGGAGGAGGCGCTGCCCGTCTTTCCCGCTGACGCCAAGGGGATGGCGACGCGGGCGGCTTCGGGCCAGGTGCTCAACGCCCTTGCTCCTGTCATTCCCACGCTTATCGGCGGCTCGGCGGATCTGGCCCCCAGCAACAACACCTTTTTGAAAGGTTATCCCGTTTTTGCCAACCAGAGTTATGCCGGGCGCAACTTCCATTTTGGCGTGCGCGAACATGGTATGGCAGCGGCGCTCAACGGCATGGCTGTGCATGGCGGGGTCATCCCCTACGGGGCCACGTTCCTCGTCTTTTCCGACTATTGCCGCCCGGCCATCCGCCTGGCCGCACTGTCCCATTTCCCAACCATCTTTGTTTTTACCCACGACAGCGTCGGGCTGGGCGAAGATGGCCCTACGCACCAACCTGTCGAACACCTGGCCGTATTGCGCGCTATTCCCAATCTGATTGTCATCCGTCCGGCTGACGCCAACGAAACGGCCCAGGCCTGGAAAGTAGCCCTGGAAAAACGGGATGGTCCGGTGCTGCTGGCGCTGACCCGCCAAACCCTGCCCGTATACGACCGCTCCAAAATGGGTGACGCGGCAGGTGTGCTTAAAGGCGCTTATGTCCTGCTTGATGCTGGCCGGGTCTATCCCGATGTGATCCTCATTGCCACCGGCTCGGAAGTTCAGCTTGCCGTCGAAGCCCACGCCAAATTAGCCGAACAGGGGATTGCGGCACGGGTGGTCAGCATGCCCAGTTGGGAGCTGTTTCAACAGCAGTCGGAAGAGTACCGGGATACGGTCTTGCCGCCCACCGTTAAAGCGCGTGTTGCTATTGAAGCGGCCGTGCCTATGGGTTGGGAGCGCTGGGTCGGAGCGCAGGGAGTTGTTATTGGTTTGGATCACTTCGGTGCATCCTCTCCTTACAAGACCATTTTTCAGCATTTCGGCTTCACCACCGATAACGTTGTACTGCGAGCTTTGGAGACGATTGACAAATCCAAGCGTTAAAACATGACCGCCGATGGCAGACCGCAGACCGCCGTAGAAAAATTACGGTGGTCTGCGGTCGGTGGTCGGCGGTCGCCAGGTGTGTACCTATGTCCATTGAAGACTTAAAAAAACGGGCTGCCGAAAAAGCGGTTGAACATGTCAAGAGCGGCATGGTCCTGGGGTTGGGTACCGGTTCCAGCGCCAAATATGCCACCATGAAAATTGGCGAGTTGTGGCAAGCGGGACAATTAAGCGATATTGCCGGTATTCCCACTTCGGAAGGTACGGTAACGCTGGCTGCAAAATATGGCCTGCCCTTGACCACCCTTGACGAGCATGCAGTGGTTGACCTGGCGATTGATGGAGCTGATGAAATTGACCCCCAACTCAACCTGATTAAGGGCCTGGGTGGGGCGTTGCTGCGCGAGAAGATGATCGAGTCGGCGACTAAAAAATTCATTGTCGTGGCCGATGGCAGCAAAGTGGTGGAGAAGTTAGGCACGCGTGCCCCCGTGCCGGTTGAGGTAGTCCAGTTTTGTTGGAAAACCACGGCTCGTTGGCTGGAAAGCCTGGGTTGCACACCCGCTATTCGTGGCGGCGAGTCCCAACCCTATGTCACCGACAACGGCAACTATATCCTCGACTGCCGCTTTTCCCATGGCATTGACGATCCGGCTGAATTGGCCGCGACGCTCAAGAATCGCCCCGGCGTGGTCGAACATGGCCTCTTTTTAGATATGGCTGCTGAAGCAGTAGTAGCAACGGAGACCGGCCTACGGGCGATGTATCGGCCCTACTAAATAATCCGCAGATTGCGCAGATAGGTCTGTTTATGATGATACAAAAGGACCCTCGAACATACACAATTATCGGCGCAGTGATGGAGGTTCATCAGCAGTTGGGGTGTAGGTTTTTGGAGGCTGTTTATCAAGAGGCTTTATCAATCGAGTTAAGCAAGCGAAATATACCCTTTTGGCACAACCTCACTCGAATATAAGCGATTCGCCTTATCGAAAAATAAATCTGTACAATCTGCGTAATCTGCGGAATATCTCCTCCCTCTTTCCCTGAGTTTTTAATAATTTTGAACTTTTAGTCTATTGTTAGTATACTTACCTTTGGTTAAATTTGGAGGTGTTTGAGGTTACTTTATGCCCGAGTCCCCCTATCCGATGATTTTAATCGAAGAAGCGTTGGCCTTGATTGAGCACAATGTGCAGCTTTTACCGGCGGTTACCCTACCTTTTGATCAGGCGCTCGGCCTGGTTCTGGCCGAGGATATTTTTGCCGCCGAGCCAATGCCGCTCTTCCCGGCCGCCAGTGTAGACGGTTTTGCCGTCATTGCCGGCGATGGTCCTGGCCCGCGCCGGATTGTCGGCGAGCAAATGGCCGGCTACATGGCTGAAGTGCGGGTAGAGCCGGGTACCGCCGCTCGCGTGACCACCGGCGCTCCCATCCCGCCCGGTGCGGATACCATGGTCATGGTCGAGCAGACCGAGGAAACAAACGGCCAGGTGCAGCTTTTGACCGATGAGTTGCAGCCGGGCGCCAATATCCGCCCGATTGGGCAGGATATCGAAACCGGCCAATTGGTCCTGCCTCGGGGGACGGTTTTGGGTCCGGCAGAACTTGGCTTGCTGGGGACGGTTGGTAAAACCGAGGTGACTGTTTACCGGCGGCCCAAAGTGGCGGTGATGTCTACCGGCGACGAGATTGTGGAGCCGCATGAGTCACCCCAACCTGGGCAGATCCGCGATGCCAACCGTTTTACGCTGATGGGTGCAGTTCGCCAGGCCGGAGCCGAACCCGTTGACTTGGGCATTGTCAAGGATAAGGCCAACAGCCTGCAAGTGACAATCGAGCGGGGCCTGGCGGAGGCGGATGTTTTGCTGACTTCGGGTGGGGTGTCCATGGGCCGGCTTGACCTGGTCAAGCCCTACCTGGCTTCGCGAGGTACGGTTCATTTTGGCCGGGTCAACACCAAGCCGGGCAAGCCGGTTACTTTTGCTACAGTGGACGGTAAACCCTGCTTTGCCATGCCCGGTTTCCCGGTTAGCGCCCTGGTCAGTTTTGAGGTTTTTGTGCGCCCGGCCCTGCTAAAAATGGCCGGCCACACCCGGATTTATCGCCCCCGCGAAAAAGCTGTCCTGGCTCATTACACCAGCCACAGCGCTGCCCGCACCGAATTTCAACGGGTGGTGCTGACCCGCCGGAGTGACGGGATGTTGGTTGCCTCTACCACCGGTTTCCAGGGATCGGGACGGCTGCTGTCAATGGTTGGGGCCAATGGCTTGATTGTCCTGCCGCACGGTCAGGGGAATTTTGAGGCTGGTATGGAAGTTGAGGCGCTTGTTCTTGGACCGGTCGAGATGGAATGAGGATAGGGCGAAGGGACTGATTGAATGGAAAAGTCAGTGGTTAGCTGGCTTGACCCACTGAATTCATGTCGAATGACACCTGTTATTACTGACTTTTGTCACTGGTCATTGAACCAGTTTTGTTTTATGGTATTTGCAGAATCTTTGAATAAAAAATCCTTTAAAGGGTTTGTATGAAAATTTTATTGATTGGACTCAGTCATAAAACTGCACCGGTGGAAGTGCGCGAGAAACTGGCTTTTAGCCACAACGCGCTGCGCTCAGCCCTGACCCATTTTGACCATCTGCACCCTCAGGCCCATCTGGAGGATGTGCGTGAAGGTGTCATCCTCTCGACCTGCAATCGCCTGGAAGTGTACGTCCTGGTACGTGACCCGGAGGTGGCCGGGCAAGCGATCACCGATTTTTTGGGCCGTGCCTGCGGCGTCTCCCCGGACTTGTTTGCCAAGCATCTGTACTTCCGGCACGACGAGGAGGCGGTGCGCCATTTGTTCCGGGTGGCGGCAGGGCTGGACTCGATGGTGCTGGGCGAGCCGCAAATTTTAGGGCAAATTACCGAGGCTTACGAAGCTGCCCTATCGCAGGGAGCCGCCGGAACGGTGTTGTCGGCGCTCTTCCGGGCAGCCATCCATGCCGGTAAGCGTATCCGTACCGAAACAGCGATTGGCGTTAACCCTTCTTCCATCAGTTCGGTGGCGGCGGCGCTGGCTGCCCAGTTGCTGGGCGACTTATCGGAGCGGCAAATCCTGTTGATTGGGGCCGGCGAAATGGGGGCTGTTGCCGTCAAGGCCTTGCGGCGGCGTGGGGTTTCCAAAATTGTTGTAGCCAATAGAACTCATAAAAATGCCGAGCAATTGGCCAAAGAGTGGGGCGGCCAGGCCATCACGTTTCAGCAGTTAACCGAGGCGATGATTGACGCCGATATTATTATTTCCTCAACCGGCGCGCCGCATACTATTTTAAACCGAGAGCTGCTGGAGCCAGCAATGGTCGCTCGTCCGGCTCGACCCCTGCTCATCATTGATATTGCTGTCCCCCGTGATGTTGACCCTGATGTAACCGAAATTTCCAATGTCTACTTGCACGATATTGACGATTTGCAGAGCCAGGCTGAAGATAATGTCCGGGAGCGCGCTTCAGAAATTCCACATGTCGAAGCCATTGTCGAAAGCGAAATGGCTGACTTTTTAGACTGGCTGGCCTCGCTCGATGTCGTTTCAACCATCACCGATCTGCGCCAGCAAATCGAAATCCTCCGGCAGCGAGAACTGGAACGCCTCTTCAACCGCATGGATTTGGATGAACACGAACGCGAGCTGGTAGCAGCGATGACCCACCGGCTGGTCAACAAAATTCTGCACGAACCCACCCTGCGCCTTAAACAAGAAGCTGCCAACGGCAATGGCGCTGTCTATATTTCTACGATGCGCCAGTTGTTTGTATTAGATAAAGGAGACAGCAGGTAGTAGACAGCATTTCTTTCCCCGTTTACTGTCTACCCGTACAGTTGCCTAAATTCGCGTGTTCGGTTAAAATTGGATTAGGAACCAAAATTTTTCGCTAAACTCCTAATTACAAGGAAAATGAACACCTCACCCCTCTGCGGCATTACCTCATCTTCCCCTGTTTTTATCCTTTTGCTTAACTCCATGCCAGAGTGCTATTGATTGGTGATTTTTTGCAAGGTTATTTATGCCCAGGTTGCGTTTGCTAGAGGTTTCTGGTACCCCTTTTGAGATGGGTCGTCAGCACGCGGCGGCTTACTCCAAAGAAATTCAAGAACTAACTAAAGATCGTCTCAGCTTGAGCAGCGATAAAAACTGGACCGGTAAAGAATTATCTCGCCAGGAGGTGCTGGCTTTGGGCCAGGCCTGCTTGCCTTACCACGAAGCCTATGCTCCGGAGCTGATGGATGAATTGCGCGGCCTCAGCGCGGGTGTCGGTTTAAGCGTGACCGAATTAATGATTCTTAACGGGTTTACCGACTTTGTTGACACCATTTACTGCGCTGATGAACAGCGGTTCAGAAGCCTGTCCGGAACTCCAGGGGATTTCAGAGAAATCACACCTTCTCAGAGTTCCCATCAGTTTCCCCCAGTCCCTACTGTTGTCCCCGCCCACCCCGCCGCCGATGATTGCACGGCTTTCATTGTCAGCCCTGAGATTGCCGCCGAAAGCCAGGGATTCCTGGGCCAAACCTGGGATATGCATGAAACTGCGACGCCCTACCTGATTTTACTGCGGGGAAAACCTGAAGCTGCTTTACGCTTTCTTGCTTTTACCATTATTGGCTGTATTGGCATGATTGGCATGAATGAGGCGGGAATTGCTGTTGGGATTAACAACCTGGTGGCCGGCGATGGCCGCCCAGGTGTGACATGGCCCTTTGTTGTCCGTAAGATACTGGCTCAAGATAACCTCGACGATGCCTTGGCCTGCATCACTCAGGCGAAACTGGCCGGAGGCCATAATTATCTGCTGGCGGACTCGACCGGCCGAGGGTACAATGTGGAAGCGATGGCCTCGCGATACCATGTGCAAGAAGTCAAAACAGGCGCGTGGGTCCACACCAATCACTGCTTGATTGCTCACAATATACATGTCGAACGAGCCAGACTGCCTCGATCCAGGGCCAGCTCCGAGACCCGGCTCAATCGAGGCAAGGAACTGCTTAACCAAACGGGAATTACCTGGGCCGATCTCATGAGCCTGACACGCGATCACAGTGCGATCAACGGTATCTGTGTCCACCCAGAAGAACCGTTTTACCTGGAAAGTTGTGGCGCGGCTCTTATGCGCCCGGCCACCCGAGAATTTCGGGCCGTTTGGGGCCGACCCTGTGAGAATGACTACGAAAGTTTCGTGGTTTAATCAACGCAGGGTCCATTGAGGAAGAGGAGGGTTATCGAAGAATAGTTGAACGGATGAGGATAGCCGCGAGGGGGCTATGCTCTTTTTTATTCCTGCTGGTAGTGAGCGCCTTCAGCACTTGTCAGGCTTTGGTCGGCATTTCGGATGTCACATTAACAAAAAGTGCTGCTATCTCCTGACCATTGGCGTCGCAGTCAAACATTGGTAAAAGTATTTTATGCTATTTGCAAAAGGTTAATCCACACAGGAGATCACAATGAATATCTATGTCGGTAATTTGGCCTGGGCCGTTAGTGATGACGATTTAAGGCAGGCTTTTGCCCCGCACGGGGAAGTCACCTCGGCCACCATCATTAAAGATAAATTTACCGGCCAATCACGCGGCTTTGGCTTTGTCGAAATGCCCAACAACGCTGAAGGCCAAGCTGCCATCACTGCCCTTGATGGACAAGATTTGAAAGGAAGGGCAATCAAGGTTAACGAAGCCCGGCCGGTTGAGCGCCGTGAAGATCGTGGCGGCGGTGGCGGCAGTCGAGGCCCGCGCAGCAGCAGCCGGGGCGGCGGTGGTGGTGGCGACCGCGGCGGCAGCCGGGGCGGCGACAGAGGCGATCGGGGCGGCTATGGTGATCGAGGTAGCGGCCGTCGCTAGAGTTCTTGAATTACAAATAGGCTGGCAAGACCCGACGACGAGTCGGGTCTTATTTTTTAAGCGAGGGACAGTAGTGCTATAATCCCAAGCCTCAACCCAAACTCTGTTGAACCCAATCAGGGCCACCTATTTAAATGATGGAGTGATTGCCTATGCCAACTCAGCCCCCTAAACTTTCACCTGCCGCCCAGACTCTCGGTGTGCTGGGTCTGCCTGCGCCGGTCAAAGAATTAGCGGCTCGTTCCTGGGATGCGATTGTGGTAGGAGCGGGCCATAACGGCCTGGCCTGCGCGGCCTACCTGGCTCGCGCCGGTAAACAAGTGCTGGTACTGGAAGCGCGCGAGCGTATTGGAGGGGCCTGCACTCTGGAAGAGCCTTTCCCCGGTTATAAAGTTTCACCCTGCGCTTACGTGGCTGGGATTTTGCATCCCTTGATCATTGATGAGCTGCAGATGCGGGCGCGCGGTTTCGAGTGGACCCCCGCTAACGGCATGTTTGTCCCCTTTGATGATGGAACCAGTATTCATCTCTGGGATGACGAGGAACGCTGTGAAGCCGAGATCAAAAAGCTGGCGCCGGGTGATTTGGCCGGCTGGCGAGCTATGCACGAGCTGCTTCTCCGGGCAACGGACGCCCTTCGCCCGCCCGACGAGCGCGATCTGTGGATTGGCCGATCGCCGACCCGCGAGCAGGTAGAAGAGCGCCTCAAGGGTGACCAGGAGGCAATCAACTTCATCTTTGAGTGGTCTATGATGGAGTACCTGGAGCGCTACCTGAGCGACGAGCGCTTGCAGCTCGCTTACGCCGGGCAGGGCATCATTGGCGCAAACGCCAGCCCCTTTGATAAAGGCACAGCCTCCATCTACTTCTACCACTTCTGTGGGCGGATGGGGGAGTTTTTAGGCCAGTGGGGTTTTGTCAAAGGCGGCATGGGCATGGTCTCATTCATTCTGGCCGATATTGCCCGCGACTACGGCGCGGTCATTGCCTCCGGCCTGCCGGTAGGCCGGATCATCCCCGGCGAAGGAGTCGAACTAAGTGGTGGGGAGCGGGTCAATGCGCCGGTCGTCGTCTCCAATACCGATCCACGGGTCACCCTGCGACTGCTGGCTGAGGCGGCTGACTCCGGCTGGCAAGCCCAGGTCGAGGCGATGCCCATCACCGGTTGTACCGTTAAGGTGAATGTCGCTTTGAGCGAACTGCCCAACTTTACGGCCCGGCCCGGCCTGCTGGAGCCGCACCATTACGCTGTGGTAGATACGCCCCTGTCTAAAACCGAGTGGCAAAGCTGCTTTGAAACTGCTCTGGCCGGGCAGTTGCCGGAGCGGGTCTGGACGGAAATCTACTTCCAGACCGTACACGATCAGACCGTAGCCCCGGCGGGCAAACATACAATGAGCATTTTTTCTCAATATGTGCCCCACACCTTTGCCGAGGGGGATTGGGATACCCATCGCGAGAAGGTTGGACAGGTGGTGCTCAATTCCATCGGGCGTTATTGCAGCAACCTGCCCCAGGCGGTCCTTGATTATGAGGTACTGGGGCCGCCCGACATCGAGCGCAAAGTCGGCTTGACCGGCGGCCATATCTTCCAGGGTGAAATTACGCCGGATTATATGTGGGACAAACGACTGGCCCATCGCACGCCGATGCCGGGACTGTTTTTGTGTGGCGCTTGCACCCATCCCGGCGGCGGGGTCGTCGGCCTGAATGGCCGCAATGCGGCCATGGAGATATTACAAGGGTAGTAGGCCGGGCAGATATTAAATCTGCCCTGGTAGTTTTTAAACAAATTATCAAGAAAGAGGAAAACAACCATGGCTAAGATATATGAACACGTAGCAATGTCGCCCGATACCCTCATTGGCCGGATTGACGACGACGGCAAACTTTATTATGAAGACGAGGAGGGCCAGAGCGAGTACATTGGCCGGATAGACTATGCCAGCGGCAAAGTTTACGATGAAGAAGATATGTATATGGGCTGGGTGGAACCAAATGGCGAGATTTACGGCAGCTACGAAGAAGGTGATGAGCGGTTGGGCTATGTAGCTGATGATGGGAAGTTGTATTTGATTGACGAAGAGGGCCAGGAGGATTATGTGGGGCAAGTAACCGAAATGAAGCATAAAGCGGATGGTGCGGCAGCCGTACTGTTTTTCTTTGACGAATACGAAGAATATTACGAAGAAGATGATGAAGAAATGGGTTGAGCGAAGTTGGTGTGCAGCGGGTGATGTTGCAGTGGCTCGATCAGGATGATCTGGATGGGCTGGAGGCGTTCGCCAGGATGGTGTTGCCGCAATGGTAATAAAAAAGTCCCGGATTCAGTGGGTCCGGGGCTTTTTTGTCCATACTATTACTTGTTACACAATACTACATTCGCCCTTTGATCCGCGTGGTACTCATACGTTTGACCCTGCGCGCTGAGCACAATCAAGTAACCGGGGGTGATAACCTGGGCGTACATCATGCCTTCCTGGGGGCAGCCCAAACTGGCGTCGGGCCATTCCATCGGTTCGACGGCGTCCACCGTAATTTGATCGGCAGAGACACCGGTCTGCTTGGATAAATCAGCGACGGCGGCGGCGACAGTGGTCTCGCTGCCGGGGACTGTCGGGGCAGGTTGGCCGGCTTCGTCAGCCTGAACCGGCGCAGGTGCAGCGGCAGGTGGTACAAGCGGTGACACCGGCTCGCTGATTTCGTTGGGCAAACTGGTCGGGGCCGGCTCAGAGGGAAGGGTAGGAGTTGGTTCTGGAACGGAGATTTCCGCGGGTAAATTCGTCGCCGTTGGTTCTGGTTGGCTCACCGGAGTGGTTTCCGGGGCGGATTGAGCTTCAATTGTCATCGGCGGAATATCCTCAGGGGGAGCGGCAACTCCACAGGCAGCCATAACTAAAACCAGGCCAGTCAGCAGCATTGCCAGATAGAGTTTGCCAACAGTACATCTCATAAAAATTACCTCCAACCAAAAAATTAGGTAAAGCTGACTTTAAGACGCTGGTTGGAGTAGAAAAGTTCCCCAATAACGGCTCTGGCTAGCGGCGGCTGGCACCTGGTTAAATAGGAACTAAGACGCCGGTAGCGGGGAAGTTACCCAAAACTTAGCCCAGCAGGCGGTTTTCCACTTCGGTAGGGGTCAGACCAACCACGACCACCATCTTTTCAGCCGAGCCGAGGCCGGCGGCGATTTCCACCTTGTCGCGTTCGATGTTGAGCTTTTGGGCCAAAAAGCTGATCAAGGTGTCGTTGGCAATCCCGCTGACCGTAGTCGAAATGAGTTTGACCTTTAGCGCGTCTCCGTGTTTGCCCACGACCTCATTTTTGACGGATTTGGGGACAATGTGAACGGCAAACGCGGCGCCCTCTTCGGCTTTGGTAATCTTAAACTCTCGCATGGCCTTGTCTCCTCTGACGCATGGCTAAACTAACATAGAAATGAGTATTTGTCTGAGAAAATCCAAAAGAAGTAACGCAACCAATGGACTGAGATCAATCATGCCGATGGTCGTGAAGCGGCGGAGCGGTTCCAGGATGGGATCGGTAATGGAGTAAAGAAACCGGATGGCCGGGTTATAGGGATCAATCCGAACATTCGCCATCGGCAGCCAGGAAAGCAATACCCTGATCAGAACGGCCCACCATAGGACTTGAAAAACGATATTAATCACCAACGCCAGGAATTCACCCATTGTTTTTGAGGCCCCCCAGGTAACGAGATTTTTGATAAGCTGCCCAAATGGCTTTGGACAAGACCGTGCGGAAGCCGCCTTTTTCCAGTTGATAAAGCGCCTCAGCCGTCGTACCGCCCGGCGATGTGACCATATTGCGCAGCTCGGCGGGGTGACGCTGGCTGTCGCGGGCAAAGGCAACCGAGCCTTCGATGGTTTGCAGGACCAGTTGCTCGGAGACGCGGCGCGAAAAACCCATGTGGACTCCGGCGTCAATCATGGCTTCCATAAACATAAAGACATAGGCCGGCCCGGTACCGGAGAGAGCGGTGGCCATATCCAGATAATCTTCGTGGTCCACGTAAAGCTCTTCGCCCAAAGTAGCCAGAATGGTTTTGACCTGGTTACGCTGGTGCTCGCTGACCTCGTCGGTCGCCGTCCACACAGACATGGCCTTGCTCACCAGGGCCGGGGTGTTGGGCATCACCCGGACGACGCTGTAATGATGCAATAACTGGCTTATTTTCCCAATCGGTGCTCCGGCGATGATGGACAGCACCAGGGCTTTGGTCGGGAGTTGGCCGCGTAATTCAGCGCCAACTTCCCCTAAGCTTTGCGGTTTGATAGATAAAACAATAATATCTTTATCCTTGACCGCATCCCGATTGTTCGGGGTGGTGTTGACCTGATAAGTGGCGGCCAATTTTTCTAATTGAGCCGGATAAGGATCGCTGGCGGTGATATCCTCTGGCCTGATCAATTCTTTCTTGGTCAGCCCGGCAATCATCGCCCCACCCATCGCTCCGCCGCCAATAAAGGCAACTTTGGTGTTTTGCAGCATGTTTCTGAAGGAGTATGGAGTAGGGAGTAAGGAGTAGGCAAAAGATAATTCTTCCCTACTTCCTACTCCTTACTCCCTACTTCCTCTATCCCCTTTCTCCAAATATCGCGCGACCTACTCGCACCATGGTCGCACCTTCTTCAATAGCGACTTCAAAATCGTCGGTCATCCCCATCGAAAGATGCGCCCAGTCAAACTGGGGCAATCCCGACCGGAGTCTGGCCCGCAGGGCAGCCAGGCTTTGGAATGTGGGCCGGGCGTCTTCGGCATGATCGAACCAGGGCGCCATCGTCATCAGCCCACGGATAATAATTTTGTCCAGGCGGCCAATTTGAGCAACTGCTTCTAAAAAAGCCTCTAGCTGCCCCGGATTAGTTGACCACTGCGCCAGTTCAAATCCTGATTTCGTCGCTTCGCCAGATACATTGGCCTGTAAGAGAACTTCCACCGCTGGCTGGTTGTCTCTCGTCGCCAGCCGGTCAATTCGTTGAGCCAACTTGAGGCTGTCCACCGAATGAATCAAGTGATAAGTTCCAAGCGCCTCATCCACCTGCCGGCTCTGGATATGGCCGATAAGATGCCATGTGGGTGATTCCCCTCCCATCTGGGCCAGCCATTCGGCTAAATCCGTGGCTTTCTCCCGGCCTTCCGTGACGCGATTTTCCCCAAAGTGGCGCAGTCCGGCTTGATAAGCCTGGATGACCGTCTCCAGCGGCTGGGTCTTGGTGACCGCAATCAAGGTAATCTCGCTGGCTGAACGACCCGCCCGCTCCGCTGCCCGGTGCAGCCGGTGATAAACTGTTTCCAGGTTGGCCGCAATCTCGCTCACGCCCCGGCTCCCCGGAGGCCGATGATCACCCCAAAGCGCCCGGTACGGCCCCGCTCGGCCCGATGGGAAAAGAACTGATCGGTCCGGCAGGCCGTACATAACTCCGATTTGATAATTTGCTTCAGGCCGGCGGCCAGCAACTGGCGGCGATTGGCTTCCCACAGGTCGAAATGGGCATGGCCGGCTCGACCGTTACGCCGGGTAAAAAGCGTGGCAGCGTTAGGCAAGACCGGCGAGGCTGCGGCCAGCACCTCCGGCCCAACTTCATAGCAACAAGGGCCGATGGCCGGCCCAATAACGGCGATAATATCACTGGCCTGGCAGCCGAACTGGGCGATCATCGCCCGAACCGTTGCCCCAGCCGCGTCTTTCATTGTGCCGCGCCAGCCGGCGTGGGTTAAACCAACCGCCCGGCGTAATGGGTCAAAAAAAATTAGTGGGGTGCAGTCCCCAAAGCGCATCGAAAGGTAAACGCCAGGTGTGGCAGTAATGAGGCCGTCGGCCTGGCCCATCACTTTCTGCCGGTTGGTCTGATTAATTGTTAAAACATCGGCGCTGTGGATCAAGTGGCAGGAAACGGTTTGCTCGGGTAAGATGTTGATTGCCTGGCAGACCTGCTCATAATTTTTTTTGACCGCTTGGGGGTCATCCCCCACCGATAGACCCAAATTGAGTGTGTCGAATGGCGCCTGGCTGTAGCCTCCTCGGCGTGTAAAAATAGCATGGGTTAAATAAGGGTGGGCATCGAAGGCAGCTACACGATAAAGGAGGAGGTTGTTTGCTGTAACCGGATACACACCCCTGGTAACTGCCGGCATCATCATAAAATCAGTGTAGCACATTCGCCCAGCAACGTCAATTTGATTTCAGCCCCCATTATAGCAAACTAGGCGACATAAGACAATGTGAAGCGTGGAGTGTAAAGCGTGAATTTGGCTTTTTTAAAGGCTCGGCCTTAAAATCTACAATCTAAAATCTACAATCTAAAATCTACAACCCTATGAGTGAATATAAAGAATTCCACGGACACGTTTTTTACCGGCGCATGAGCCACGCCCGGCCCATGCTTTCACATGGTGAGGGTATCTACCTGGTTGATGCGGAAGGCAAGCGCTACATTGACGCCTCCGGTGGGCCGGTATTAGTCAATATCGGTTATGGTGTGAGCGAAGTTATCCAGGCCATGACGGACCAGGCTACTGCGGCGGCCTACCTGCACGCGACGATGTTTACGACTCAGGCGCTGGAGGAGTACAGCGCCGCTCTGGCCGAAGTGACGCCGCTGGAAAATCCCCGCTTCTTTTATCTCGGCAGCGGCTCCGAAGCGGTTGAAACGGCGATTAAATTTGCCCGGCAGGTGCAGGTAGATCGCGGCGAAACTCAGCGGTATCTGGTTATTTCACGTTGGCACAGCTACCACGGCACAACGTTAGGAGCCTTGGCGGTCAGCGGGCGGCCGTCGCTGCGCCAGCTTTACCAGCCGATGATGGTCCAGACGCCCCATATCGAGCCACCCTACTGCTATCGCTGCCCCTTTAACCTGACCTATCCCGCCTGCGGTCTGCGCTGTGCCTATGCCCTTGAAGATGCTATCAAGATCACCGGTAAAGAAACAGTTTCCGCCTTCATTGCCGAGCCAATCAGTGGAGCCAGCCTGGCCGCGGCGGCGCCGCCGCCGGAATATTGGCCGCTTATCCGTGAAATCTGTGATCATTACGGCCTGCTGCTGATTGCCGACGAGGTCATGACCGGCTTTGGCCGGGCCGGTTACTGGTTCGCCATCGCGGCCTGGGGAGTCGAGCCGGACATCATCACCATGGCCAAGGGGGCCGGTGGAGGGTATTTCCCGCTGTCCATCACTGCCGTCAAAACAGAGGATGTCAAAACCATTCGCGCCGGCCAGGGTGACTTTGTGCATGGGGGGACCTTCTCGCACCATCCCGTCGGCATGGCGGTGGGACTGGCGGTGCTGCGCTATATTCAAAGCCACCATTTGGTGGAGGCCTCGCGGGTGCAAGGGGAGAAGTTGGGGCAGAAATTACGGGCGATCTTTGGCGATCACCCTCACGTGGGGGACATTCGTGGCCAGGGTTTGATGTGGGGCCTGGAATTTGTGTCTGACCGGGCCAGCAAAACCCCGTTTCCGGCCAAGCAGGGAGTGTCTAAAAAGATTGGCGACGCTGCCTTTGAGCGCGGCTTGATTATCTATCCCAGCAGCGGCAATGCCGATGGGATAAACGGCGACCAGGTAATGATCGCGCCGCCGTTTATCGTTACCGATGCGCAGTTGGACCAGATTGTGGCCTTGTTGGGAGAGGCTGTCAGAGCGATGATATGAGCAAAGGCAGGCTCAGAATTTTTATCAGATGTCCGGCCTCATAGGCGGTCCCGAAAGTTTTGTTCCGTCTTGCAGGCTCAGTTCATGCTGCTGTTGCTGGAGTTGTTGTTCCAAGTGGGTCTGGGTCGTCACATCGGTAATGATGACCAGTAAAACATGCCCAAATTGAGGGAGGGGTTCAATCTCCAGGTTAAAATAGCGGGTAGCGCCGTCCGGCAGGGAACGCTGAATTTGGGGTAACACAAAGGGTAGGTCGGGGTCACGTGCCAGTTGGCGCAAGATATCTTCGACCCCGATCAGCTCGGGGAACAGCTCAAGGAGCGACTGCTCGATGATGTTATTTGAACTGCCTACTGCCCACTGGGGCAGGGCCTCGTTGCTGGCCAGGATACGCAATTGTTCATCAACCAGAGCATAGGCAATATTTTGCTTTTTGACAACGTGGGCGTGGACCCAGGCTTCAAGCTCTTTATCCACAGGCGTTATCACCTTATTCCAGTAGCATTTGGCCCAGGCGTTGAAACATTAGCTCAACGGCAGCACCGGTTTTGGCGCTGGTCAGGAAAAAGGGCAAATTGAAACGGTTGGCTGCTGCTTCTACTTGTGGAAAAGCAATTTGCTGGCCTTCAACCAAATCAAACTTATTGGCCGCCAGTAAGAGTTTGGCTGTTGGGCTAAGTTGGCGCAGGTCGGTGATGTATCCTGACAGGCTTGCCAGGGTTGCAGAACGGGTTAGATCACAAACAAGGATAGCTCCCGCCGCCCCACGCAGGTAGTTGGCCCGGGCTTGAGTGAACTTTTCGCTGCCGGCCAGGTCCCAGACAATCATGGTGAGGTGCGCCGTTTCCCCTTTATAAGGCACCGTAATCGCTTTACGATCTACCTTCACCCCAATGGTACTGAGATATTTTTCGCTAAAGATACCCTCAATAAACCGGCGCACCAGGCTGGTTTTACCCACGGAAAAATCACCCAGGATACATACTTTTTTATTGAACTTTGCTGCCGCTTGTTTATCCTCAGCAATCATATGAGTCACAGGAGAATGATGTTTATGGTATAGGAGTAGGGGTAATTAGTTCTGGGAGTACAGGTTTGAGTAGAGTGACCCAACTCGCCTGAATCCAGCCGACAATTTCAACCGCCGGTTCTCCGGGCAGAACGATGCGTACCCGGTACCAATCACCTTGCTGGGCCAGAATTTCAACCGGCGCGCCCAGAGGCGCAACCAGGCCGGTACTTCTGGCCTCCGTTGAAGGAGCATTACGCAAGAAAACATTGCCAATCATCACGCCTGTAAAGGGGGATGGGGTGGGGGTAAAGGTTGGGGTGGTGGTTGGGGTTGGCGTAGCCGTTGCTGGTTTGGGTGTAACGGTAAAGGTGGGCGTCGGGCTATAGGTCGGGGTGGGGGTATAGGTGGGCGTCGGTGTGCTGGTGAAGGTTGGCGTCGGGGTGGGGGTATAGGTAGCTGTTGGAGTAGGGGTCAGGGTAAAGGTAGGGGTGGGGGTATAGGTAGCGGTTGGGGTGGGTGAAGGTACGGCCAGAGCCGCCAGACTGCTTTCGACATGCCAGATCCACCCGCCACAAAGCGCAACCGGCGGTACAATCATAAACATGGCCAGCAACACCAGAATGAACTTTTGGAAACCCGAGAGACCCTCCCGTTTGGCCGGATTTCGAGAGATAGGGAAAAAGGAGGTCAGAATTTTATCCGCCGTTTTGACGAGGTCATCATCGCTGCCATCGTAGTTTTTTAGGCTGTTGTAGTGCTGCTCGTGAATGGGAATGAGCGCCTGGCGCATTTGTTCTCGAAAGCCGGGCGGTTCAGTCCCATCCAAGACCACGGCCAGGTAGGCAGCTCCACCTGCCTGCAAAATAATATGGAGCGACTCATACTCGATGGCCCCCAGTTCGCCACTTTCTCCCCGGCCAAACGCCTCGCGGGTAAAATCACGGATAGCGGTCAGCATCCCGCTGACCAGGTCACGATTTTGGGCTGCCACGGCTTCATTGGAAAGATGGTGAATCAACAGCCCTGACTCGCGCTGAATCAGAAAGATCTCTCTAATGGCGTAGGGCAAGAGCTGGCGCAAATTATATTCAGCCGCCGAGACACCACGCAAGCGGGCTAACCAACGCCGGATTAAATTCTGGGAGGGTTGAAAGCCCTCCCGGACCCGAGTATCTATGGTTCGGGCTAATTCCTGCACCGCCTCGGTCATGGCCTTGTTGACTGTCTGGCCAATAACGGGATAGAGGGCATCAATAATGTCCTCGCGGGCAGAATAGACCTGGCGGCGAATGGCCTCGCCAATCACGGGGGCAATGGCCTGGGCTACTTTATCACCCGATTGAGCGATCTGTTCTTCCAAAATGTCAGCGATGACCGGACTGATTTTGTCTATCAGGGCATCTGGTTTGAGCAGGACGCGGCGGAGTTCTTCCAGTTCCGCCGCGTATCCATTGTCTTTGCCGGTTGGCATGTCTTATTCCTGTGTCGAACTGGTTAGCCCTTCGAATAGACTGGCCACGTTGCCCCCAGTTTCCAGACGGGTGGCTACTTCGATCAGCATACTCGCTAGGGCTTTGCGGTCAGTTTTTTGCATGTTTAACCGCTCGGTTACCTGGCGCAACTCGGTCAGCAACTCATCCGCGCCGTGCTGCACTTCTCGTTTCAGACTATCCAACTTGCGCTCGTGCGTCATCCGATTCTCCTCCACCATCGCCTTAAGTGAGCGCAAATCACTTTCCTGCTGCGTTGCCGCTTTGCGTAAGGCGCTGGCTTGATCCTGGACACTTTGGCCCAGCATCTCTTGCTGGCGAACCTGGGTGTGAAGCTGTTGCAGCATGGCCTCGTGAGTGCGCAGCTTGGTCAACTCGCGCCGGAGTTCATCGTCGGCCTGATGCATCCCGCGCTCCAGCGTTTCCAGACGTTGAGTCTGGTTTTCTCAAAATCGCTAAGGCCATCCTGCATCTGGCGCAGACCGGCCAGAACTCGCTTCATCTCCCGTTCAAGGTCGGTAAAGCGCCGTTCGTACTCCTGGATCTGGTCGCCAAAAACAATCTCCCGCAGGCGGTTCACTTCGGCGCCCCGCAGTCTTTGCTGAACTAAATCAGGGCCTAAGAGCAGTTCACGGACTCGCTCCAGTTCCGCCTGGTTTGTGGGGGGCTGAACTGCCTTCGACTCTGGCGGCAAAGTAGCTGGTTTGCCGCTGCCTTCCGGCTCACTGGTTAGTTTGTCCGCCTTGGTACGCTCCTCGTCCAGAGAAGCCGCTTTGGGTATACTTGTTTGGGTTAGAGACGATTGCTGGGTCATTGGTCTATTCTCCTTTGCAATAGATAAAATGTAACGATTTAATTAATTGCGAGGCCCGCCTATCTTAATCTAACATGAACTATTGGCCTAAATCTCAAGTTCGGATAAAGGTTTCATTCCTATCGTATTGAGATTTCAAAGAACACCTTAACGTTGATGGTTTAGATCGAGAACTGCCCGCCGTTTTGTAAAAGTTGGGTCAAGGCACCGACAGGTACAGGAGGGCTGAACAGATAACCCTGGGCCTCGTCGCATTGCTGGCTCTGCAAAAAGCGAGCCTGATAGGCAGTTGTTACGCCTTCAGCAACTATTTTTAATTTCAAACTGTGGGCCAGACTAATGATGGCCAGGATGATCGCTTCATCGTCAGGGGTCATCTTTTTGATAAAAGACTGGTCAATTTTTAAGGTCGTAAGGGGCAGCCGCTTGAGCAGGTTAAGCGACGAACTAATCCCAAAATCATCTAACGAGAGATGCACTCCTCGGGTGTGTAATTCATCCAGAACGGTCAGGCTATGATTGTGCTGAGATAAAACTACCGGCTCCACCAGCTCTAATTCCAGCATTTGAGCTGGAAATCCGGTTTCTACTAAAGTTTGGCTGATGGATTCCAGGAGATGTTGCCGTTCTACCAACTGGCGTTGCGAGATATTGACCGCCAGGCGGAGGGTGGGATAACCCATAGCGTGCCAAGCTTTAACCTGGATACAGGCCTGCTGCAAAATCCACTTACCCAGGGGCACAATCAACCCGGTTTCTTCGGTCAAGGCAATAAATTCACTGGGTTCAATCAGACCCCGCTGAACATGCTGCCAGCGAAGCAAGGCTTCTACACCTAAAATTTGCCCACTTTGTAGCGAAACAATGGGCTGGTAGTAAACTCGAAAATCCTGCCGCTTGACGGCCTGCCACAGGTCTCCTTCCATGCGCATCCGGCTGACGGCGCGCGTGTGCTGGCCGGTATCAAATAGTTTGCATCTGGCCCGGCCCTCGGTTTTAGCTTCATACATAGCCGTATCGGCATCACGTAGCAGGTCTTCGGCATGCATATACGATCTATTACTCAAAGTAATACCGATACTGGCGGTCGGAAAAACTTTATGCTCCCCTAAATCAACCGGCTTGGCGACTTCTAATAGAATCCGGTCGGCAATCTGTTTAGCCAGCCGGGGATCTGTCAGGTGATTAAGCAGCAGGGTAAACTCATCACCGCCCAAGCGAGCGACGGTATCGCCGGGATTGAGGCAGGCTTCTAGACGATGAGCAACAGCCATCAGCAGTTGATCGCCGTAGGTATGTCCTAGACTATCGTTGATTATTTTAAACCGATCTAAATCCAGGAAGAAGAGGGCAAACGAATAGGTATCGTGGTCTTGAGCCTGTTTAACTGCTTGATCCAGCCGCTGCATGAACAGGGCACGATTAGGAAGTCCGGTCAGCGAGTCGTGAAAGGCAGCCTCGAATAACTGTTTTTCAAACAGTTTACGCTCGGTAATGTCCGTCACCGTCCCCATCATGCGGGTTGCCTTGCCTGTCTCTCTATTAATAATAGCGGTACCACGTGTATAAACCCAGCGTTCAGTTCCATCTTTATGTAACAGCCGGTGTTCAAGCTCAAGATTGGGAATCAATCCGTCAAGATGGGCCTGGGCAGTAGCCATAAGTTTATCTAAATCATCAGGATGAACCAGCCGTATCCAGTCCACCCCCAAATTTTGAATCTCATCGTCCTCATAACCCAAAATCGCCTTCAAACTGGACTGGAGATAGATGACTCGGGTTTCAATATGCAAATCCCATACGCCCACTTTCCCGGCATTAATGGCCAGGGCATATCTGGTCTGGTTATGCCGCAGGGCCTCTTCAATCCGCTGCCGTTCGGCGATTTCCTCCTTCAGGCTGATATTGAGCTGAGCCAATTCGGCGGTACGCTCCATAACTCGCCTTTCCAGTTCAGCATGAGCCTGACGCAGGGCTGCTTCAGCGCGTTCGCGTTCGATGATTTGCTGCTGCAAGGCGGTGTTGGCCCGCGAGAGAGCCAAGGTACGTTCTTTCACCCGATCTTCCAATTCCTCGTAAGCCTTTTGTAGAGCTGCTTCAGCCTGCTGACGGGCCGAGATGCTCAAACGCAGCTCGTTTCGCTCTTGCCGTAAACGCTGCTCCAGCCGCGCTTCTTCTGTAACCTCAATCACTACAATAAGCAGGGTCTGCTCAATTTCGAGAAACGCCTCCACATGAAGATCAAAGTAACAACCGAAATCATCGGAACTTGGACGATAGATTTGAGGAATGATCAAGGATTCGGCTGGATGTTCAAACAGCCGGCAGGCTCTGTCCTCAAGCCCAACCAGTTCGGGGAAAAGCTCAGGCAAAGGTCGCCCAGCGAGATTATCGGCTGGGTTGGCTATCCAGCGGCGTATGGCTTCACTGCTGGTTGTCACAGTCAAATCTTCATTTGCCAGGGCATAAGGCAGATTTTGCCGGCGGACAAATTGGGTCTGAATTTGTAGGTCAAGATACTGGTTCATGACAGGGCTTATTCTAAGGTTCGATGGACAGCCGTACAGTTACAGTAGTACCCTGGCCTATTTGACTTTGAACGTCAATAGCGCCCTGATGCATGCGAACAAGATGTTGGGTAATCGCCAGCCCTAATCCTGCTCCCTTCGCCCGCCGGGTCAATGAACCATCAACCTGGCGGAAATGCTCAAATTTTGTACTTGATTTATTTCGTTTGTAATCAGAAGTCATAATTTTGCTCTGAAATAGCGGCAATTCGAGGGATAGATGCCGGGTGTTGCATTCAGAGAGCCTCTGTGGGCAACCTACCTGGTTAATTTGCCCACGTATTCCGTTCCCAGCCTGGCATCATGCTGCACCCCAACTACCGTGACATGCCAACCACCACAAGCAGGACACTGCCACCAAGAGGCCCAATTCCCTGCAAACTTGACGGGTTCAATCATGCGGCTGACCACTTCCTCTTGGCTGCGGGGGCACTTCAGCAGCAGCCATGCGAGATAACGTAATCCGGCCAGTCTGGGGTAGGAGGCTAAGTGTTTCATCAGGTTCTCCATTTAACAGCGGTAAGATTGTGACAAAATGGTGCTCTCTGCACTATACCATAAGATTACCCCCGCCACTGTTTATGTTGCGTTACCTTTCTGTTGATTTTACATTTGCGAATTTGTAACTACCCGCAGACGACGCGCTTTTTCGGCTGAAATAGTCAGTTTTGCCTGCATTGGTTTATGCTCATTTAACCCCATCATGCGCTTCTACTGGCAGCAGAATAGTGAAGGTGGTACCCCGCCCCACTTCGCTGGTGACGGAAATTTGACCCTGGTGAGCCTCCACAATTTTGTAACTGGTAAATAATCCAAAGCCGGTTCCCTGTTCCTTGGTGGTGAAGAGAGGCTCAAAAAGTTGGGCTAAGACTTCTGGCGACATTCCTACCCCTGTATCGCTGAACTCAATCCGCACAACTGGCTGTGCTTGGTCGGAATGCAAACTGGCCTGGTCTAACGCAGTGACGATGCGTAACACCCCCTCTCCATTTTGCATGGCATCAGCCGCATTGAGGATCAGGTTGAGAAAAACCTGCTTCAAATAATCGGGGTTAGCCGGAATCTTGGGCAACTGGTCAACCCAGTCGCGCTCGATAGTAATGTTATTTTGTTGTAATTTCTTGTTGGCTAAGGCCAGGACACTTTCCAGTGTAGTGTGAATGTCTATCGGCTGTAACTCGGCTTCGGTGGAACGGTAAAATTCGTCCAGTGAATGAGGTTGTGGTAAAACATTAGATGGACGATAAAAATCGCGCATCCGGCGGACAATAGCCGCGATCCGGTCAATTTCACCTGTGGCAATATTCAGGTAATAGGTTAGCTTTTCCGGCCGGCGGCTCGCCGCCAACTCTTCTTCCAACAGACCCAAAAAACCTTGAACTGATTGGAGTGGGTTATTGATTTCGTGAGCAATCGAACCCACCAAACGTCCCAAAGCAGCCATTTTTTCAACGCGAATCAATTCGGCTTGCGACTCCTGAAGACGCCGGTATTGCTCTCGTTGCGCCTCGTAAAGACGAACATTTTCTAAGGCCACCCGCTTCAACTGGGTTGTCCGTTCCTCTACCCTTTGTTCCAGTTTCTCGTTGGCCTGGCGCAGCGCTTCCTCCAACCGTTTGCGTTCGGTCATATCCTGAATGACAACTGTAGCGAAGCTCGCTTCACTCTTCTGCCCGGTTTTGGCTAAAACAGGTCGAGCCTGCAAATAGAAATAGCGGCCCAGGTAGGTGTCTTCGGCCTCAGTCTCGGCCGAGCGACCTTCCATCAAGTTGGGCCAGGCCGCCTTTAAAAAGGTTGCCAGGTAGCAGGCTGGACGTAAACAGTCCGGGTGTAGGAGCTGGTGCAGTTCTCTGCCTTTCACCATTGTAACGGGAGCCAAATTCCAGTTCTCGACCGTGCGATTGGCCCGAATAATTTGCCGCTCCCGATCGAGCAGGCAGACAAGCTGAGGCAGGGAGTCGACTGTCGCCTCCCACTCTTGTTTGGCCTGTTCAATTTGTCTGAGGCTATCCTCCAGAAGTTGCATGCGTAGATGGACCTCCTAATCACCGATTTTTTGCAATAGTTCGGTTAGCGTTTCAGCAGAGACTGGGGGACTAATCAAGAAACCCTGCATTTCATCGCATCGCTGTGCTTGCAACCAATCTCGTTGCGCCCCTGTTTCGACTCCTTCGGCGATAACCTTCATTTTGAGGCTGTGGGCCATGGCCACAATTGCGGTGACGATAGCCTGGCTGTCCGGATCACTCACCAGGTCCTTGATAAGAGACTTATCAATCTTTAGGATGCTAACGGGCAGGGTTTTTAACCGGCTAAATGACGAATAGCCTGTGCCAAAGTCGTCAATTGTAAACTGTACCCCTATTGCACTTAACTTTCTTAGACAGACGAGATCAAGTTCAGTGCTGGTCATAGCCACACTCTCAGTAATTTCTAAATCAAGCGCCTCGGGCGTCAAGTTAGTATCGGTCAGGACTAATTTGACCATTTCGGCCAACTTTCTTGTTTGAAATTGGCGCATTGAAACATTGATCGCCAGGCGTAAAGACTGGTAACCCGCTAAATGCCAGTCTTTAATTTGGGCACAACTCTTCTCCAGCAGCCACTGGCCCAATGAAACAATGAGGCCGGTCTCCTCAGCGAGGGGAATGAATTCGCTGGGAGCAATATTGCCCAGTTGAGGATGGACCCAGCGCAAGAGCGCCTCAACGCCGGTGATACTCTTGTTGGCTAGAGAGATGATAGGCTGGTAATGGACTTCTAGCTCTTCGCGCTCAATAGCCTGGCGCAGTTCAGTTTCTAAGCGGAGGCGTTTTACTGCCTGAGTGTACATTTGGACGTCAAAGATTTTATGCTGGCTACCCCCCTGGGCTTTAGCTTGATACATAGCGGTGTCGGCGTCACGCATCAATTCGGCGGGCCGGTAATAATCCTTTACATCAGTCACAATGCCAATACTGGTGGTGATGGTGATCTCATGGGCTTCCAGGTTAATGGGAGAGGCAATTTGCTGGTGGATTTGATCGGCGATGCTGCGCGCTTCATCTACATGTTTTATATCATCTAGCAGTACGGCGAATTCATCTCCACCCAGGCGAGCTACGGTATCTCCGGGCCGGGTGCAGCTTTCTAAGCGGCGGGCAGTGGTGATGAGCAGTTGATCTCCCACCGTATGGCCGAGACTGTCGTTTATCACCTTGAACCGGTCCAGGTCTAACATAAGTACAGCAAACAAATATTTTCCACTCCGCCGGGCATGCCCCAAAGAACGTTCCAAATGCTCCACAAATAAGGCCCGGTTTGGTAGACTGGTCAAGCCATCGTGAAAGGCATCGTGCAAATATTGCTCTTCAGCTTTTTGGCGCCGGTTAATTTCCTCCTGGAGCAGTTGATTTGACCTGGCCAATTCAGCGGTACGTTCGGTAACCAATTCCTCCAGGTGAAGGCGGTACTGTTTTAACTGCTGTTCCAACTGGTGCTTATGCAGAGCCATTTCGATAATGGTGCTTAATTCTCGCTCATCTACCGGTTTAACAAGATAGCCAAAGGGCGCAGTAATCTTGGCGCGTTGAATTGTTGCTTTGTCAACAAAAGCCGTAAGGTAGATGATGGGGATATCCAGTTGAGCTTTAATTTGTTCAGCCGCTTCGATGCCATCTATCCGGCCTTTGAGCTTAATATCCATCAAAACTAAATCGGGGGATAACTGGGCGGCAAGAACAATGGCTTCTTCGCCAGAAGGAACCCAACCGACTACCATATAACCCAGGTTGTTCAGGCGGTGGGTCAGATCCAAAGCAATTAGATTTTCGTCCTCAACCAGTAGGATTTGAGTTTGGGTCACAAAACTTACCTCGTTTGATAGCCAACCCGGTTAAAGCGATCTCGGATTTTTCCAAGCAAAGCTTCTCGGGAGAACGGTTTTTGAATAAACGGAGGATTATCTGGCGACGCACCGTGACCGGTGTTTAACTGGGTAGAATAGCCAGACATAATCAGAGTTTTTAAATGGGGACGGTTCTTTAGCAAACTCTGGGCCAGGACCATCCCGTTAATGCCAGGCATGACCATATCGGTCAGCAGTAGGTGAATTTCCTGGGAATATTCCTGGGCTAGCCGCAGCGCCTCCTGACCATTGGCCGCTTCAATAACAGTGTAGCCTTGCTCGCGCAGGACCAGGGCAATGAATTCACGGACGGGGTTCTCGTCCTCAACCAGCAGGATTGTCTCTGCGCCTCGCGATAGAACTCCATTGGAGGCCACTTCTGAGGTTGAGGTAGGGGTTGTCCCCGCCCGAGGCAGATACACCTTGAAGGAGGCGCCTTGATTTTCTTCGCTGTTAACCAAAATATACCCCTTATTCTGTTTAACAATACCATAAACTGTTGCCAGCCCCAAACCCGTGCCTTGTCCTACTTCTTTGGTGGTAAAGAATGGTTCAAAAATACGGGCCTTGATTTCTTCGCTCATCCCCAGGCCGGTATCTTGAATAGTTAAGACAATGTATTCGCCCGGCTCAATTTCTGAATAATTGGCTGCGTCCGCTGCTGTAAGCGTCACATTGGCCGTTTCGAGGGTAAGCCGGCCCCCCTGAGGCATGGCATCCTGGGCGTTAACCGCCAGATTGAGAATAATTTGCTCCATCTGATGAGGATCAGCTTTGATTGACCACAAATTCTGGGCCAGATTTGTTTCAATCTGGATATTTTCGCTAATCACCCGCCTTAGCATATTGTTGAGTTCTAGCACCAGCGTGTTAAGTTCTAGCAGCTTGGGTTGAACGATTTGTTTGCGGCTAAAGGCCAGGAGTTGGCGAACCAGGCTGGCTGCTCGTTTGCCTGATTGCAGAATAGTACCCATCGGTTCTTGCAAGGGGCTATCTGGCGGTAGCTGCGAACGCACCAGCTCGGTATACCCATTGATAACGGTCAGGATATTATTAAAATCATGGGCAATTCCCCCAGCCAGCAGCCCCACCGCTTCCATTTTTTGGGCTTGCTGGTACTGGTCCTCCAGTTGTTGTTCCCGCGTTACATCCCGTCTAACGCCAACATAATTAACAATTTGGCCTCGCTTATCGCGAACAGGGGTAATGGTGGCATCTTCAATGAAAAGGGTACCATCTTTTTTCTTGTTTGTAAATCGCCCCTGCCAGACGAGACCGCTGCTGATTGCCGCCCATAACTCTTGGTAAAAGTCAGCCGGATGCTTGTTGCTTTTTAGAAGACGTGGATTTTGCCCCATAACTTCGGCCCGACTGTAGCCGGTGATCTGTTCAAAGGCAGGATTAACGTAGATAATGGCCCCCTTGCTGTCGGTAATAACCACGCTCTCCGCCGTTTGCTCGATGGCCGCGCTTAACTGGCGATATTCTTTGTCGAGTCGCATTCGGGCTAGAGCACTGGCTACTTGGTCAGCTACGCTCCAGGCCAAATTTGTTTCCGCAGCCGAAAATCGGTATAACTCCGGGCTTTCCAGGTTCAGACTTCCGAGGACTTCTCCATGAGCGAGCAGAGGAAGCATCAATAAAGAACCGGTGTCGAACCAGCACCCGGCCAGATGAGTCGGCGCTAGAGAGGGTTCACAGCCAAAATTATCTATGATCAATGAGGTAGGATGGGCCAGCAGATGCTGGAAAAGGGACTGGTTATGGAGAGGAATTTCTCTGCCCAGGAGAGAGGGCTGGCCTTCGATCAGGTATTCAGCTATCACGGTTGCATGCGTTTTATGGGGGTTAAAAAGGGTAGCTGTTACCACAGGAACATCCAGTGCTTGACCCAGAGCCTGGCATGTTGTCTTTAAGATTTCTGAAGCCTCCATATTGCTGGCCGAAGCGGCAATCACCTGATTGAGTAGAGTCAATTCCTGGTTTCGTCGGCGGATTTCCTCCTCGGCTTGCCGGCGATGGCGTTCGTGCCGGTCGGCAATAATGAGGCTGGTACAGGTTGATAAAACAGGTTCCAACCAATCTGCCAGGGCTTGGTCGTAGCCGCCCGGGCGGTTAACCAGACCCACCATACCGATCATCTGATCCCCGTGGTGAAAGGGCAGCCCCATAAATGCTTGCGGGTGGGAAGGTTCCGCTGTTACCCAACCTTGATCAGAATCCTGTGCCGGAGCATTGGCAATAATGGGATCACCTGAGGTGAGCACAGCTCCAAAAAGTGTTCTTAGAGAATGAAAATCCAGACCATCGAGGCGCGGCGGCGCAGCGGCATGAAATGGTTGTTCCTTACAAAAAACGTTACAAACAGCATGGGGCTTAAGGTAAGGCTGCCCATCGGCAGTATAAAGAACTTCGCCCAAAAATCCACATTCGCTCTTGGTCAATTCCAGCAGCGCCCGCAGCATTTCCTCAAAACGAACGGCAGCATCGGCTTCCTGGATGAAGCGAGCCTGTATCCGGCTTAGCGCCGTATATAATTCATGACTCCTCGCCAGGGCATCCTCAAGCCTGCGGCGGTCAGTAACGTCACGAAAAGCTAAAACTGTCCCGCTAATTTGGCCTTGCCCAGCTCTAATGGGGGCAAAGCTTTCTTCAATGTAGATACCTGAGCCACCTTTAGTCGTTAGGCGAACCGGCGGCTGCAGTTCGGCGGCCATCTCATTACCAAGGACTTGTCGGGCAGGGTTTTCGCCATGAGGGGAGCCTTGATTCACAACCAGATTAAATACCTCGTTCAAGTCTCGCCCCAAACTTTCGGCCTGGCTCCATCCGGTGAGGGTTTCGGCGACAGGATTCATAAATTTGATCTGCCCCGTTTCATCTGTAGCAATAATCGCTTCGCCAATACTATCGAGAACGGCGCTTAACCACTGTTCACTCTGCTCCAGTTTTTGTTCCAGGTGATGCCGGTAGAGGGCCATCTCAATGCTGATTTGCAGCTCCCGTTCGGCCAGTGGTTTGAGGAGGTAGCCATAAGGCTCGCTGATCTTCGCCCGCTGAAGGGTGGTTTCGTCGGCGTAAGCGGTCAGGTAGATAACCGGCAGGTTGAGCTGAGTCCGAATGTGTTCGGCGGCTTCGATCCCATCCATGTCGCCCTGGAGCCTGATGTCCATGAGAACCAAATCCGGGCGTATTCGGGCGGATTGGGCTATTGCTTCCATGCCAGACGCAGCCAAAGCCGGCACGCCATAGCCCAGGCTCATGAGCTTTGTTTGTAGATCCAGGGCCACAATATTTTCATCTTCAACAACTAAAATTTGAGCTTTATCCATTTATGGTTCCTCTGTTGTCTCTCGGCCTGCTAGTTATTAGATGGCAAAGTTTATCTTAAAGGTTGTGCCAGAGCCATTTTGGAGTTCAATCGTGCCATCCAGTTGCCCGACGAGGGTGTTGACTAACTGCAAACCCAGGGAATTGGTATTCTGAAAATCCAGATCGGTGGGGAACCCAATTCCATCATCGCTGACACATAAGGAAATCTGCTGCTGATTTTTCTGCAATTCAACCCGGATTTCTCCCTGGTAGTTATGGGGAAAAGCATGCTTTAAAGCATTAGAAATCAACTCGTTGATAATCAGGCCGCAAGGGACCGCCGCATCAATGCCCAGGTGAACATCGTCGGCCTGGATCTTGAGGGTAATACCTTTACCATAGGCCTTGTAACTGCGGAACAGATAGATGACCAGATCGTTGACATATTCGCCCAGATCAATCTCGGCCAGATTTTTGGAGCGATACAACTTTTCGTGGATGAGAGCCATCGAGCGGACGCGGTTCTGGCTCTCCTGAAAGATCTCCAGGGCCTGGGTATCGCTAACATAGTTGGATTGCAGGTTGAGCAGGCTGGAGATAACCTGCATGTTATTTTTCACCCGGTGATGAATCTCTTTCAAGAGGATCTCTTTTTCGTGCAGCGACGTTTTGAGTTGCTCCTCGGCCCGCTTGCGGGCGGTGATATCAAACAACACGCCCTGAGTAAGGCCGGATTGGACCGCTTCATCTGGCAAAACAACGGTCTGATCCTGGACCCAGACCACCTGACCCTCACGATTGAACATGCGGTATTCAGCACGGTAGGTCCGGTCTGTGGCAAGAGCGGCCTGGCTCTCGCGGATAATTGAGTCCCGGTCATCAGGGTGCACCAGGTTGAACCAAAGCTGCGGGTCCGCCATCCATTCCTCGGCGGAATAGCCAAGCAGGTTTTTGATCTGAGAGCTAACATAGACCGAACTGCCTGTTTCATCCAGTTTGGCAATGTAAGTCACCGCCGGCATCTGTTCGACTAAGAGACGGTATTTGAGCTCAGACTTGCGTAAGGCCGCCTCGACCCGCTGCCGTTCTAAAATCTCGGCCAGCAAGTTATCATTTACATCGGCTACTTCCGCCGTCCGTTCGGCTACCCGCCTTTCCAGCTCTTCGTTGAGCTGGTGCAGCGCCTCCTGGACCTGTTTGCGTTCGGTCAGTTCTTGCTGTACCTGCTCATACAGGTAGGCGTTTTCGATGGCAATTGCGGCCTGATCCCCCAGCAGACGTAACAGGCGCAGTTCTGTCTCAGTAAAGGTAAAAGGATGCTCGTAAGCCACGGTCATGACCCCAACAACACGTGTCCCAATCTTAAGGGGAATGCCGGCTAAAGCCCCGGACCAGGCCATTGTGGTGTGGGCATAGAGCGGATGGGTCCGAGTATCTGGGATCACGATAGTTTCACCCTGCTCTGCGACCGTATAAGTTAAACCCCCAGCGCGTGGTTCGGCGGCCATATAATCTTTGCGACCGTCAGACCAGAGTGAAGCTGCAAATGTTAATCGCTCCTGATACAAGAAGATATGGGCATCTTTAAGCTGGGGCAAGAACTTAAAAGTTGAGCCTAGAATAAGGTCCAACACCGTCTTTACTTCAAGGTTGGAGGTCAAGCTAAGACCGATTTGGTAGATAGCCTCCAGTTGAGCGTTCTGCTGCTCCAGAGCCAACCGTTGTTCGTGCAGACGAGCCGTCATGTTGTTAAACGCTTTTGCCACCTGACCCACTTCATCCTGGTGGGCAATTTTGATCCGGTAGCTGAGGTCGCCTTCGCCAATGCGCTCCGAACCATCGCGCAGCTCCTCCAGGGGGCGGAAAATGGTGCGATTCGGATAGCGCCCGCCGACCATAGTGAGCAACAGCCCAAACAGGAGCAGGCTGCCGCCCATGACCAAAAAGGCGGAACGGCTGGCGGCAAAAGCTTCACGTTGGGGCAGTTCGGTGACTACTACCCAATCGGTACCGGGCACCGGCGCGGTGACCCCGACCACGGGATTGCCCTGCAAATCCTGGTACTCGCCGTACCATTCAGAGGTGGTGTTCTGCAAGGACTGGGCAAGGTAGGTGTGATCGGCGAAACTGGTACGGGCCAGCACAACCTGAGGGTCGGTATGGGCGATGATCTGGCCCTCGCGGTTGGCGATATAGACCCGGCCCGACTCGCCAAAATGAATATCACTCACAACATTCCACAAGACGGTCATGCGCAGCCGGGCGGCCACCACGGCTCCATCCGGAGCGGGCAAGGCAAGCATAAGATAAGGCGCATCGTCAGCCGAAGTTTGCAAGCTGCCGTAATAATTTTGACCCTGTTTGGCCGTCAGAAACCATTGGGATTGAGGAATGGTGAACAAATTAGCCAGTAGCGGCTGGTCTTGCGATCCGCTGGCAAGCACCCGACCCTGGGCATCCAGATAAACTACCTCTTGCAGAGCTGGGTTTTGTTCGAGCACTTGGCCGAGAAGTTGGGGCTTACTGGTCAGCTCATCTCGCCCCAACAAGCCAATCAGACTCAGGGTATCGGCGGCGCGGCGGATGAAGGCCCCGACGGTATTGGCGGCATTGCGGGCGGCCTCACTCTGGCGGCCCCGCCAGGCGGCGACTTCGGTGTTATGCACAAAGGTAACAACACCGGCGCCAATCACCAGGAAGGTAACCAGCAGCACCAGGCCCAAGAAAGAGGTTAACCGCCAGCGCAGGCTGGAAGGATCTATCTTAAAAGATAATCCCTTAGTAATAGCCGCCGAGATGAGCTGATTCATCGTTTCTCCGGCGGGGCAGCATCCATAAAACGCTGCCAGATTTGATCGTACAATTTTTGACCCTCCGGGCTTAAAGGCAGAATAATCTCGGCCTTTTTCAAATCTTCGTTGGATGGAAAGACCAGGGGGTTGTTGCGCAGATCGGGGTTAATCAAGGGATAAGCGGCTTCGTTCGGTGTGGCGTAAAGATTTTCGTTGGCTACTTGAGCGTTGATCTCTGGACGCTGCAAAAAGTTCAAGAAGAGTTCGGCTGTATATGGGTGCGGACTATTAGCCGGGATCACAAAATTATCCCCCCAGAGCAAGGCTCCCTCTTGAGGCAGAACGTAAGTGATGGCTGGGTTCAGTTCGCGACCCATCAGGACATCACTGGCGTAGCCCATCGCAATCACAATTTCGCCGCTGGCCAGGGCGGGGCCGGCATTGGCCGGATCATAATCCTCCAGAAAACGCAGATGGGGCTTGAGCGCCAGCAGCTTATCCAGGGCGGCGGCAAGTTCTGCCGGGTTTTCAGAACTGGCCGAGTAACCCAGCGACTTGAGAGTTAAGGCAATCGCCTCGCGGGGCTGACCGCGCCATAACCCCACCCGGCCAGCATAACGCGGATCCCACAGATCTGCCCAACGGGTAACCGGTGCTTCAACTAAATCGCTGCGAACGATCAGGGCAGTGAAGCCCCAATTATAGGGAACAGAATATTTATTGCCGGGGTCATAGGCTAGATCCCGGAAATTGGCCGAGATATTTTTGAAGTTGGGCACATGCTGATAATTAATCTCGGCCAATAGCTTTTCACGGGCCAGCAGGCCAACGAAGCGGCTCTCCATCACGACTACATCATATACCTGACCAGCCCGCATGTTATCAATGGCCTCCTCCTGCGACTCGTAGACCAGGTAATTGACCTTAACCCCAGACTCTCTGGTAAAAGCCTCCAGCACTGACTGGGGTAGGTCCTCCTCCCAATTGTAAAAGATTAACTCGTCGGCCAGGGGCGGAGGTGTTGGAGTGGGGGTTGGGCTGACAGCCTGACAGGCGACGAGCCAGAAGAGAACCAGATTAATAAGCAGGGTTAAGCGGAGGGTCATGACCGGGCCTCTAAAAACTTTTGCCAGAACTGATTATACCACTTGCGTCCGTCTGGGCTGAGAGGCATGCGCCACTCAGCTTTATCAACGATCTCACGCGTTGGAAAAGCAACCATTTTTAACGCTAACACTTTCCAGAGGGAGAAGCCTAACATGGATGGTTATTCCTGGGGCATGGCCAGCTTAAAGCTGGCGCCATCCTTCCGGTCCAGTTCAAGCGTAGCATCCAACTGCCAGGCCAACCCGTTGACCAGTTGTAGCCCCATTGAGGTCGGCTGCTGGATATCTACTCCAGCCGGAAAACCAACTCCGTCATCGCTCACCGTCAGGATCAACTGACTAGCCTCAGTTGCCGTTAGCTCAATCGTGATGGTACCGGCCCGGTTACCAGGGAAGGCATGCTTTAAGGCGTTTGAGATCAATTCGTTAAGCAGCAGGCCAAAGGGAACTGCACGATCAATCTCCAACGAAACATCGTCAATGTGAGCTTCAAAGATAATCCCTCGTTGGGGAGTGTTATAAAATCGCGTCAAGTAACTGACCAAGTCGCGGATGTATAGCGGCATTTCAACGCCGGCCAGGTTTGCCGAGTTGTATAATTCCTGGTGGAGTAGGGCCATAGCCCGGATACGGTGTTGGCTATCTTTGAAAACCTGCTGCGTCGCCCGGTCAGGGATATGCTCGAGTTGTAATTCCAGCAGGCTGGAGATAACCTGCAAGTTGTTTTTTACTCGGTGGTGAATTTCCCTTAGCAATAATTCTTTCTGTTTTAGCGATTCTCTAATTTGGGTTTCGGCATGGTGACGATCAAGGGCCATGGCTAGAATATTGGCCACAGCCTGGAGAAAGTGCCGGTCATCTTCGCTAAATGGCCGCTGTTTGGCAGCGCAGACCTCCAAGACCCCGGCTGGCCGGCTGGAGCCTCGCACTGTCAGCCATATCCCGCTGACCACTTGCTGCTCGTGCAGAAACTCGGCTGCCTTAAACTGTTCCTCAAAAGGTATACCCTCGACAATCACCACCTCCTCGGCCAGAAAACAACGGCTGGCGGGTGTGTCGTTATTGAGGGGGAGAGTAGCCTGGCCGACAAGCCCGGCTCGCCAGCCGGCCCCTGCCCGGAGCAACAACAGATTACGGTCTGGGACAAATTCTAAAAAGGCGACATTATTAACTTCGAGGGTCTGGCGAACCAGCGCGGTGGCTTCGCTGAGCAGCATGGGCAGTGAGGTTCCCAGCAAAGCTCGTTGCCCCAACTCGGCCACGCCCGCTTGTTGGCGGGCATGGATCCTTAGCTTAGTCTCCATTTCCGCTCGCTCGTCCAGTTCGAGGCGCAGCCGTTCGTTAAGAAACCGTAACTGGGTGGTACTCTGCCGTAACCTTTCTTCCAGTTGTTGTTTGCTCTGGCGGAGCAGAGTTAGAACCTGATCAACCTGCTGGTCGTCAGGGATGGTTTGAAAGGCTGTTACCTGAACATTGTGATCGTGATAAACAATGGTGTCGTGATAAATCTCAAGGGGAAAGGTTGAGCCATCCTTCTTCAAACCTACCACCTGATAAGGTTTTTGATAGTGGGTCAGGGTATTTTTTAAGACGATGCTGCGAGCTTCCGGCTGCATCAAATCCAACATCGTCAGGGTTATTAGTTCAGCCAGTTCATAGCCAAACATGGTCGCTACGGCCTGGTTGGCATCCAGAATAGTGACTTTTCGATGAACAACAATCGCTTCAAACTCAGGTAACGCTACCTGGCTCAAGCTGGCTTGAATTTCTGCAGATTTTTCAACATTCTGCATGTCCATCCGGCAACACTCTTACTTTCTGGATAGCCAGCGAGTCGCTGGTAGCCCGCCGGCCATTCGTAGCCGGCAGGGTAAAACTGAAGGTGCTGCCCCGGCCCGGTACCCCCTCGCTTTCTATTCCTACCTGCCCGCCCAAACTCTCGACCATGCGCCGCACGATAGACAGCCCGATACCGTTCCCCTTGGCTTTAACTTGCTCGAGCCGGGTAAAGGGTGTAAATAAGCAAGCTTGCTCTTCGGGTATAACCCCATCACCGTTATCGCGCACCCAAAAACGGACCATTCCGTTCTCTTGGAGAGTTGCGCCCACTTCAACGCGCGGCGGCCGCCCGCCATATTTTAGAGCGTTGCTGAGATAATTGACCCACACTTGCTCGATCCAGGGAGCATATCCAGCGGCGGTCGGCCATTGGGCCGGGCCAAGCAGTTGAGCTTGATACGCTTCAAATTCATCACTTAGACGCTGCTGGGCCGCCGTGATAATCTCTGCCATATCCAGAGGTTTGGGGCTAATCTTCTTGCGGCGAACTTGGGCCAGCAGCATCAACTCGTCAATGATATTGCTCATTTTGCGGCCGCTCTGGGCGATAATCTGTAGAAAGGAGCGTATTTCATCCTCTGAAAGGTCCGGGTATTGCTTCAACATAACGTCAGCAAAGCCAATGATGGGGTTCAAGGGGCTTTGCAGGTCGTGCGCCACGGTGCGGGCAAAAGCTTCCAGGTCTTCATTCTGGCTCTCAAGTTCCTCGGCATAACGGCGCAGCTTTGTTTCAGCCTGCTGGCGTTCGGTCACGTCGCGGAAAGTCAATACCGCGCCGGTAATCGTCTCGTGGTGGTTGCGAATAGGGGCGGCGCTATCGGCAATAGGGATTTCTTGACCGTTCCTGGCAACCAGGACGGCCTCTTTCTCCAGGCAAATCATTTTACCTGAATGCAGCGCCTGCTCGGCGGGATTGGCGACCGGCAGCCGCGTTTCAGCATGAATGAGGTTGAAAACGGCCTTAATTTCTTGCCCCAACGCTTCTGGCTGCGACCAGCCAGTCAAGGCCTCGGCGACTGGATTCATAAATTTAATGTAACCGTGGGCATCGGTGGCTATGACCCCGTCCCCAATACTGTTCAGGGTTGTAAAGAGCCACTGTTCGCTCTCTTTGAGCTTGCGTTCCATCTTATGCTTGTACAAGGCCATCTCGATAGTGATGTGCAGCTCTCGTTCTTCTAAGGGTTTGAGCAGGTAGCCAAATGCTTCGGTCACTTTGGCCCGTTGGAGGGTGGTTTCATCAGAATAGGCGGTTAAAAAGACGATGGGGACATCGTACCAGCTCCGAATCTGCTCGGCGACAATGATGCCATCCATCTGACCTTTTAAGCGAATATCCATCAGGATCAAGCCGGGACGAGATTGAATGGCCTTCTGGATGGCCTCTTCACCCGACGAAGCCAGACCGCAGACCTCATAGCCCAACCGGGTCAATCTGTTCTTGACATCCATGGCGACGATGCTTTCGTCTTCAACAATCAAGATTTTGACTTTAGTGATCATATCGGCGTCTCTTTCTGCCCAGGAGAGATGAACGGGTCCTTTTACGCCAGGTTTAGTCATCTCTTGGCTTAAGATCAAGGAGGTATGGGTAAAGTAATCCTAAATTCGGCACCGTCTTGCTGTTGCATGGTGATAACGCCCTCCAACTGGCTGACCAGGGTATTGACTAATTGCAGCCCCAATGATTTGGATTGGCTAAGGTCAGTGGACAGGGGAAAACCCACCCCGTTATCCCTGATGGTGATTGTTAGCTGGTCCTGGGGGGTGACCTGTAAGCTGATACGAATTTCCCCACCGTTGCCGTTAGGGAAAGCATGCTTCAAAGCATTAGTAACCAGTTCATTGATAATTAGCCCGCACGGCACAGCGGTGTCAATGCCGATATAAACCGGGCTGGCCTCAAGACAAAAGCTTACCTCTTTCGACTTGGCGTCATAAGCGCGAAATAGATAAAAAGCCAGGTCGCGAATGTACTCTCCCAGATCAATCTGGGCCAAATTATCCGTCCGGTACAGCTTCTCGTGAATTAAAGCCATCGAGCGCACTCGATGCTGGCTTTCCCGGAAGATCTGGCGGTTTTCGGGATCATCAATGTAATGCGACTGGAGGTTAAGCAGGCTGGAGATAATTTGCAGATTGTTTTTCACCCGGTGATGAATCTCTTTGAGCAGGACTTCTTTTTCTTTTAACGAGGCGCGAAGCTGGTTTTCCGCTTGTTTACGTTCCGCAATTTCGTGCTGGAGTTGTAGATTAGCGAGCGTTAATTCAGCCGTGCGCTCTTCGACCCGTCGTTCCAATTTGGCTAGAACCTGTTGCAGGGCTGTTTCGGCTTTTTTGCGAGCCGTAATATCATGCCCCACGGATTGAATCTCAGCGAGCTGTCCTTGTTCATCAAAAATGGCTCGGTCGGTCCACCTCTGCCAACAGATTTCTCCGTCAGGGGTAATGACCTCGCGTTCAACGGTGGCTACCGGATTTTCTGGGGTCAGTGCCGTCAAAGCTTGGGCAGCTATCTTCCGGCCCTCTTGAGGAAGAAGGGACATAAAACTTTGCCCCATCAAATCCTCACGTTTTTTAGCAAAGAAGCGGCAGCAGGCTTCGTTGACAAAGGTCAAGGTGCCGTCAGGACGGCAACGGCAAATCAGTTCGGTTTGATCTTCAACAACGGCCCGATAAAGACGTTCGCTCTGGCGGAGAGCTTCTTCCGCCTGCCTGGTTCGCAGCAACTGGCTCAGGCGATGACTCAGGACAGCGTACCGCACGGGTTTGATCAGGTAATCGGTGGCCCCGGCGGCAAAAGCCAGTTCAATCGCTTCCGCGTCTTCCCGTGCGGTGATCATGATAACAGGCAGATTACCGCCGCCGGGAAGCTGGCGTAATTGGCGACAGACCTCAAAACCACTCAGATCGGGCAGCATAACATCCAGTAAAACGATATCAGGGAGCAAGCGTTGAAGAATCGCCAGTGCCTGCACCCCATCTGCAGCCTCTTCGATGCGATAGTTTTGGCTCTCTAGCATTTGGTGTAGCAGCAGGCGTAAACTATCGTGATCTTCTACAATCAAGACGCAGGGCTTTGATGATAATGGCGTCATTGGATCGATCATCTTTCGTCTCTTAAATAGTGTCTAAACTGATTTTCCCTGGACGGGTGTTGTTTTAGGGTGTTGTCCATGCCTCATCTGTTCTGTATAAACTAATTTCTGGCCCAACGGGCGAGCGAAACGGAGGTTATAAGCTGATACCTCAGCCGTAGGGTGGGCTACGGCGGTCAATTGAGTAATTACAGCTTCAACGTCATAGGCAACCCGCCGAAATTCAACATGATACTGTCCATTGGGTTGAAGATGGATCAAAGCATAACTGGCGCGGGGATCCCCATCAAAAGGCAACCCCACACTCCCTACATTGATAATTCGCCGTCCGACCACTTCTCGATCAAGGGCAAGGTGGGTATGGCCACAAAGCAGCAGATTAAAACTATTAAAACCATCGAGCATCTCAGTTAGCTCGGCATCAGGTGTTTCAGGGCGTATATTTTCTTCATCGCTGCGCGGAGATGCATGCACCGCCAGGATCGTATGCTCTGAGTCCAGACACAGGATCTGGTGGCTGGGAAGGCTGCTCAGAAAGCGTAAACCAGCCGCACCCAGTTGGATAGCTGTCCAGGGAAAGCTAGCCAGAACCTGAGCTTGCCAGGTCTGATCGCCTGGGGTGCCCGGATACTTTTCCTCGATCAAATAACGGTCAGTGTTACCTCGCACGTAGAAAATGGAGGTACGCTCTCTCAACAAGTCCAAGACGCCGTTGGGGTTGGGGCCAAAAACTGCCAAATCACCCAGTACAAGCAAATAATCGGCTCCACCGACTGCATCAAGATCAGTCAAAGCGGCTTCTAAAGCCAGGCTGTTGCCATGGATGTCAGCCAGAATGGCCAGGGTCATCATTGTCGGCTTAATCCACCTCATACTTCACGCTGGTCCATTTCGGTAAATATCTTTAAAATGGTTTCACGGATAATGGAGAGGCGGAGCGGTTTGTTCAATATCTTTCGAATGGCCAAAGCGGAAGCTCGTTGGCAGATGTCTTCGCTGCTGCCTCCGGTGAGCAGCACAATCACCGCGTGGGGTTGTAAATGTCGAATCGCTCCGGCCAGAGTCAGCCCATCCATACCGGGCATTTTATAATCGGTGAGGATGAGATCGAAAGAGGTTGTTTCGCACAAAGCCAGCGCCTCTTCCCCGCCGGCCGCTGTCCAAATCTGGCAATTAGATAGCTGTTCCAAAGTTTCACGTAGGAGCCAGGTAATCGTTATCTCGTCATCCACAATTAAAACTTGTTTGGCTGGTGCGCTACTTGGCTGGACTGCTTGTTCCATAAGGACTACTCCTTGAGACATTCGATTGTTTCCCCCGCTCCAGAGTTTTATTGCCATATTACTTTAATCTAAGCATAGCATAAAGTGAAAATTTTACAGTTTGAGTTACATTAGCATTATGTCATAGTTGCGTTGGAATAAAAAGAGGGTGAAAGTTGACCCACTTTCACCCTCTTGCTTAAAATCTGATACTTTTAACCCTGAGTAAAACTCTAAAGCCTTAAAGGTTCAACGTTTTAGCGCCTCTACCACCAAATCTCCCATCTCCTGAGTGCCAAGGGTTGGCTGGCCCGGACCAGCCAAATCTGGTGAACGATGCCCGGCGGCCAACACTGCGTCTACGGCAGCTTCCACAGCATCGGCTTCGCGGCTGAGGTTTAATGAAGTGCGCAGCAGCATAGCCACACTCAGAATGGTGGCCAGAGGATTGGCGATGCCTTTGCCGGCGATATCCGGGGCGGAGCCGTGGATTGGTTCGTAAAGACCAAAAGCGCCTCCTGAGCTTGTTTTCTTTTCCCCCAGTGAGGCTGAGGGTAGCATACCCATCGAGCCAGCCAGCATACTGGCCTCGTCGCTCAGGATGTCGCCAAACATATTTTCGGTAGCAATCACATCAAAATCGGCGGGGCGGCGGATGAGATACATCGAGCACGCATCCACCAAGATGTCCTCATACTCTACATCGGGAAACTCGGCGGCGACTTCGTGAGCCACTTCGCGCCACAAACGGCTGGAAGCCAGCACGTTGGCTTTGTCCACCGAAGTGATTTTTTTGCGCCGCTGTCGGGCCAACTCAAAAGAGACCCGCATCAGCCGCCCAATTTCGGCTTCGGTATAGTACAGTGTGTCCACCGCCGCCCGGCCCTGGGCATTATTCTGCCGCCCCTGCGGCTGGCCAAAATAAAGGCCGCCGGTTAGCTCACGCACAATCACCAGGTCTACTTTTTCCACCACCTCTCTTTTGAGGGTAGAGGCGTTGGCCAGGGCAGGATAGATTTTGACCGGGCGAATGTTGGCAAACAGGCCCAACTCCTTGCGCAATTTGAGCAGCCCCTGTTCGGGTCGCACCGGGGCTTTGGGGTCACTCCACTTGGGACCGCCAACCGCGCCCAAGAGCACAGCATCGGCTTGGTGGCAGGCTGCCAAAGATTCGTCGGGCAGAGGGTTCCCGGTTTGGTCAATAGCAATACCTCCAGCCGGGGCTTCGGTAAATTCAAAGGCATGTCCAAAGTTTGTCCCAATAGCCCGAAGTACTTTGACTCCCTCGGCGACTACTTCAGGGCCAATTCCGTCGCCGGGTAGCAGGGTGATTTTGGCGTGCATACCTATTCCTTTGCTCAGATGATTCTGGTTGCTCGAAAGTGAAAGATTAAATCTGTCCGTCAATTAGTGCTCAGTTAAGTTGAATTTTGCTCTTTAATAACCGGATAGAGACGTCTAAGTTTGATCCGAGCGTCCTGAGCGGTGAATTGCCAATGGATCGTCACCTGAGCGGCATTTCGTTTTTGCTCCC
>BOKF01000063.1 GCA_016860845.1 Chloroflexota bacterium | reverse complement strand
GTTCCAAGATTTAAATCATCCAATTGTTCTCACCGGCTTGATGCGTGATACGTGATGCGTAAGAAATCTTGCCTGGATACCATCACGCATCACGCATTACGTATCACGGACTTTGGATAATTATTTTTCTTGGAGTTGCCTAATAATTTCACGCATCACGTATCACGCATCATTTTTACCACAGCATCACATAGGAGATTATTAATCGTGTCCAATTTTCCTTCGCAGGCTCAAGTAGTCATCATCGGCGGCGGCGTGGGGGGGTGCAGCATCGCCTACCACCTGACCCTCATGGGCTGGAAAGATATTGTGGTGCTGGACCGGAACGAACTGACCAGCGGCTCGACCTTTCACTCCGCCGGGCTGGTCGGCCAGTTGCGCACCAGCTCCAACCTGACCAAGATGATCCGCTACAGCACCGACCTGTACCGCCGGCTCAAAGACGAAACCGGGCGCGACCCCGGCTGGCGTGAAGTCGGCAGTCTGCGCCTGGCCTCGTCGCCGGAACGGCTGGAGGAACTGAAGCGCCTCGTCGCCGTCTCTCGTTCTTTTGGCCTGCCGCTGGAACTCATCAGCCCCAAGGAAGCCCAAGACCTCTTTCCTTTGATGACTCTGGACGACGTGGCCGGCGCGGTCTACCTGCCGACCGACGGCTTCATTGACCCCACCGGTCTGACGATGGCCCTGGCCGCCGGCGCGAAAGAACGGGGCGCGCAGTTTCTGACCCACACCCGGGTGCAGAGCATCACCCTCAGCGAGGGCCGGGTCAGCGCCGTTGTCGCCGACAAGGGCACGATCCAGACCGAGATCGTGGTCAACGCCGCCGGGCAGTGGGCCGACGAGATTGCCCGGATGGTTGGGCTGAATCTGCCGGTCACGCCGATGGCCCACCTCTACCTCATCACCAAGCCTATCGCCGGGGTCCACGCCGACTTCCCCACCATGCGCGACCCCGACCTGCTGGTCTACTTCCGCGAGGAGGTCGGCGGGCTGATTATGGGCGGTTATGAGCGCCAGCCGGCCCCCTGGGCGCTCGACGGCATCCCGGCCGATTTCAACAACAAGCTGCTGGAGCCGGACTGGGAGCGCTTTACCCCGTTGATGGAAAACGCCATCCGCCGCGTCCCGGCCCTGGAAACCGCGGAAATTGTGACCCTGCTCAACGGCCCGGAGGGTTTCACCCCCGACGGCGAATACCTGCTCGGCCCGACGGCGGTCAAGGGCTTCTGGGTGGCGGCTGCCTTTTGCGCGCACGGGTTGGCCGGGGCGGGCGGTATCGGCAAAGCGATGGCCGAGTGGATCATTGACGGCCATCCCGAGTGGGATTTATGGCGGCTGGACGTGCGTCGTTTTGGGGCCAACTACGCCAGCCAGGCCTATAATGTCGCCCGTACGGTCGAAACCTACGCCAAGTATTACGACATCCACTATCCCAACGAGGAGCGGCAGTCGGCCCGGCCGCTGCGTCTCTCCCCGGCTTACCACCGGCTCAAGGCGCTGGGTGCAGTCTTTGGCGAGAAGACCGGCTGGGAGCGGCCCAACTGGTTTGCCCCCTACGAGGGAGATGCGGCCCACGGCCACGAACCCAAAGGCTGGGCGCGCCACCACTGGTCGCCGGCGATTGGGGTGGAACACCTGGGCACGCGGGAGCGGGCCGGGCTGTTTGACGAAACGTCGTTCAGCAAGATCGAAGTGCGCGGGCCGGGCAGCCTGGCCCTGCTGCAGCGCCTGTGCGCCAATAACATGGATCAGCCAGTGGGCCGGGTGGTCTACACCTCTATGCTCAACCCCCGCGGCGGCATCGAGTGCGACTTCACCGTGACCCGGCTGGAAGCCGACCGCTTCCTCATCGTCACCGGCACGGCCTTTGGCCAGCACGACCTGTCGTGGATCCGGTTGAATATGCCGGAAGACGGCTCGGTGTGGGTAGACGATGTCACCTCGATGCGGGCCTGCTTTGGCCTGTGGGGACCCCGCGCCCGGACCATCCTGCAAAAAGTCACCCGGAGCGACGTATCCAATGACGCCTTCCCTTACATGACCGCCCAATCTCTGACCGCCGGCGATGTGCCGGTACTGGCCCTGCGGGTCACGTATGTGGGCGAGCTGGGCTGGGAGCTTTACTGCGGCATGGAGTACGGCCAGCGCCTGTGGGATACGCTGTGGGAGGCCGGCCAGCCGGAAGGCCTGGTCGCCGGCGGCTACCGGGCTATTGACAGCCTGCGCCTGGAGAAAGGCTACCGCTACTGGGGCGCCGATATCGGCCCGGACTACACACCTTACGAAGCCGGGCTGGGCTTTGCGGTCAAGCTGAACAAGGGCGACTTCATCGGCCGTGAGGCGTTAGTCAGACAAAAAGAGAGCGGCTTGCAGCGCAAACTGTGCTGCCTGACTCTGGCCGAGCCGAGCGCCATCGCCAGCGGCAACGAGCCGGTTCGAGCCGGCGAGCAGGTGGTCAGTTGGGTTACGTCCGGCGGGTATGGCTATGCCGTGGGCAAAAGCATTGCCTACACCTATCTGCCGTCGGCCTACACGCCGGTTGGCACCATGCTGAACGTGGAAATTATGGGCGAGCGGATTGCGGCGGTGGTGGCCGCAGAGCCGCTGTGGGATCCGAAAGGGGAGCGGGTCAGGTCGCTTTGACAACAGAGTTTATCGGAAATAAGAATCAGGGTTCTTGTGTCATTCCGAGTGGAGCGGAGCGGAACGAGGAATCCTTCGAAACTTGGCTAAAGAGTGACTCTGGAGAGATTTCTCGCTCCCGCGTAGCGGATCGCTCGAAATGACATGTTTTAAGCTTAATTCCGATAATGTATAGGGTAAAGTTACTATTATTAAGGAGGTCAGGGTGCAGATAAAAAAACTCGATCACAGTGCGCTGGTGGTGAGCGACCTGGAACGTGCGCGCTCCTTTACCCTTTGGGCTGTATGAAGTCGGGGATAGTGCGATGCCGGAATAGCTGTGGTTGCCGGGACGAGGGGATTTGAGGGTAAAAAATTCTACATCAACAAATGAACCGGGGAGTCTAATCGGGCAAATCTAAGGCCACTCGCAAAGCATTATTCAATGCTTCTACTTTATACGCCGGTAACATCCCGATATAGTTTGTCAACACTGATTTGGGTAAACTCACCAACTCGTCACAGTGAATACTGCTCTCGTGCTTTAGCCCTTCCTCTATCCCGATTGCTACTTGTGAGGCCAGCCCATCATGGATGGTGTAAATCGGCGCACAGATCACAGTAGAAAAGCGAGAGTCTATTAAAGCTTGGCGGCTAACAATCACAAAAACTCGGAATTTTTTGGGATCGCTGCTTGGATGAGAAACTCGGTAGAGTTCGCCCCGTTTCACAGTTGAACCTGATAGGCCAGCACATCCAGAGCTTCGGCATTGAGCCGATCCGCATTGCGATTGATGATCTCAATATCGCGGGCGTTTTGCTCATTACGGATCATCTGTTTGATAAAAGCCCAGATGGCTGCTTCGACAAAATCGGAGCGATTTTTATAGTTCTGACCGTATTGATCAATGGCTTTAACCAATTCGTCGGACAGGGTCACAGAGGTTTTGATTTTCATACCACGACTATACTCTATCTGGGGTATACCGTCAAATGCTGGATTTGGACTTTGAGTATCTTAAAACAATCCTCCCCTAAGCTAACGTCTCCACCCTTTCTGTTGTTAGAGTAAAGCGTATCTCTGCCGCCGCCAACTCCGCCACCAGCCGCTCAAACCTTGGGCCGGTGATGACCTGCTCCGGCGTCAGCAGGCCGCGCTCCGGGATTTCGCCGCGGGCGATCATCCGGGCGACGATGGCCCCGGTGAAAGCCGTGGTCCGGGCCATCGAGGTAAACCCGGTCGCCTCGTCGTAGCGATCCACCATTTCAACTTTATACGTGTGCGGTTTGCCATCCTTCTCGCCTTTGACCTCCACCCGCAGCACGGTAATGTCCCGTTCGCCCTCTTTGAGCGCCACCTGTGGATACAGCAGCGCATCGAGCAGTTTTTTGGGTGCGATCTTGACCCCCTCCACCTCGACCGGCTCCAGGCTCAGCAGGCCCAACTCCTTAAGCATGGTCGCTTTGGCGGCGAAACCCGGCCAGCGGACCGTCTTTTGCGTGCCGGTTTGCAGGTTTTTGAAGACCGGCAAATCGAGCAGCCAGGGCATAAAGGTTTCGTGCCAGGCTTCCAACTCGCCCACACCCGGGAAGGTGACAGCCTCGACCCCGGAGTAGCGCGGGACCAGCTTGAGCTGACCGGCCTCAACCGTCGGCCCATCTTGCTCCCGCAGCGGCAGTTGCTGCCCACCAAAAACGATTTTGTAACCGAGGGGCGGCGTCGGTATTTCCGGGATGCCGCCGCACTTGATATGGAGTTCGTCCACCCGGTCAAGTCCCTCAGCCAGGTGGCGGGCCATGATTTCGGTCAAGCCCGGCTCGACGCCGCAGCCGGGGATAATCAGTCCACGGGCCGCTTCGACCTCCTGCCGCAGTCCAGGCATATGTTCCTCGGCGGGCCAGGTCAAATCTACCAGGGGCACGCCGGCCTGCAAAGCAGCACGAATGCCCAGGATACAGGCCGGCCGGGGCAGCGCGGCGACAACGGCGTCACAAGTCCCTACCAGGCCGCTGGCCGCGGCCTGGTCGTTTAAGTCAAGTTGAATGGGCCTGAGCTTTTCCGCCCCCGGTCTCCCGGCCAGCTTTTGCATCGCCGCGTCAAGCTGCGCCTGGCTGGCATCGCCGATCAGGACTTGCCCTACCTTCGGGTCATTCATCACGTTGAACGCCGCCGCCGGACCCATCAAGCCGCTGCCTAGAATCAGGATTTTCATGGTTACTTTTTTACTGACCTCTCATCTTTACAAGTTCTTCCGCTCCTGGGCAATGTATTTTGACAAGAGTTGGCGCAAATTTTCCAGGCTTTCAATGATTTGGCTCATCGTTGTAAGGTATTATAAATAACGTCATAGGTTTTTCCTAAATCATTATAGGTTCCAAAGAACAGTTGCTTGTGACATTTGTCACTAGCGTGTCTGTCCGTTTAGGAGTATACTAATAGGTGGCAGACTCATGCTCTCGAGCTGACATAGGTCTGCCGGGCCGTCAAAAAGGTATCAAATGGCCCCCCAAAGCCTATTCGTTTTCTGATGCCACCCTTGCACCTCTAGTTTCACCTTCCGCTCAAGCTTGACCCCTAAAAATCTCCTTATCGTTGCCCAACGTGCTCACCCACCTGTTAGCACGGGTGCGATCTCAACTAAACACCTCCCCATCGTTTCTTTCAGCTCCAATAAGTCCTCTGTTAGATGCTTGCTTTAAAGCAAAGCTAAATTGTTTGGCATGCAGCAATGGAGGTAATTATGGACTGGAAACCCATCAAAAAATCTTTTCAGCAGTGGGCAGTGCAGCCTAATCTCCGGGATTATGACCAGACCCGCGCCACATTCTCCTGGGAGGCCATCCGGCAAGAATTGGACGGGCTGCCGGGAGGTCAAGGTTTGAACATTGCCCACGAAGCCGTTGACCGCCACGCCGTTGGCCCGCGTCGCGATCAACTGGCCCTGCGCTGGCTCGGCCGAGACGGCGCCGTTCGTGATTTTACCTATGCGGACCTGCAAGAGCAGAGCAACCGCTTTGCCAACATCCTGCGCGGCTTTGATATCGGTCAGGGGGAACGCGTTTTTGTCCTGGCCGGGCGCATCCCCGAGCTGTATATCGCCGCGCTGGGCACGCTGAAGAACACCAGCGTTTTCTGCCCGCTCTTCTCCGCCTTTGGGCCGGAGCCGATCTACCAGCGCCTGCACCTGGGCGATGGCAAGCTGTTGGTGACGACGCGGCGGCAGTACAGCCAAAAAGTGGCGAACCTGCGCCCGCGCCTGCCCCAACTCCGCCACGTTCTGCTGACCGACGTGGAGGACGACTTGAGCGACGACCTGCTGTCCCTGCCAAAACTGCTGGTCTCCGCCTCGCCCGATTTTACCATCCCCCCGACCGACCCGGAGCATATGGCCGTGCTGCACTTTACCAGCGGCACAACCGGCATGCCCAAGGGCGCGGTTCACGTCCACCAGGCCATCCTGACCCACTACATGACCGGCAAATATGTTATGGACTTCCACCCCGGCGATGTCTTCTGGTGCACCGCCGACCCTGGCTGGGTCACCGGTATCTCCTACGGCATGATCGCGCCCCTGGCTCACGGGGTGGTCAACATCATTGACGAGGCCGATTTTGACGCCGAGCGCTGGTGTCACATCCTGCAAGAGCAAAAGGTGACGGTCTGGTACACCGCGCCCACGGCTATCCGCCGCTTGATGCGCCTGGGGGTCGAGCCGCGCAAAGAGTATGATCTGAGCCACCTGCGCCTGATCCACAGCGTCGGCGAGCCGCTCAACCCGGAAGCCGTAGCCTGGGGCTTGGAGGCCCTTGGGCTGCCCATCCACGACAACTGGTGGCAGACCGAGACCGGCGGGATCATGATTGCCAACTTTGCCGCGATGGAAGTCCGGCCCGGTTCGATGGGCCGCCCGCTGCCCGGCATCGAGGCGGCGATTGTCCACAAGGTCAACGGCTCGGTCGAGGTGGTCGAGGAGCCGTGCGTCGAGGGCGACCTGGCGCTCAAGCCGGGCTGGCCTTCGATGTTCCGGGGCTACCTGCACGACGAAGAGCGCTACCACAAAGCCTTCAAAAGCGGCTGGTATATCACCGGCGACCTGGCCCGGCGCGACGCCGACGGCTACTTCTGGTTCATTGGCCGGGCGGACGACATTATCAAAACCTCCGGCCACATGGTTGGGCCGTTTGAAGTAGAAAGCGCCTTGCTGGGGCATCCCGCCGTGGCTGAAGCGGGCGTGATCGGCAAGCCCGACCCGCTGATTGGGGAGCTGGTCAAAGCCTTTGTCTCGCTCAAGCCCGGTTTCGAGCCAAGCGAAGATTTGAAGCTGGACATCATCGGCTTTGCCCGCACCAGGTTAGGGTCAGCCGTCGCCCCCAAGGAAATTGAGTTCAACCAAAACCTGCCCAAGACCCGCAGCGGCAAGATCATGCGCCGCTTACTCAAGGCCCGCGAGCTGGGTCTGCCGGAAGGCGATATTTCGACGTTGGAGGGAAGTGAATGATGAAAAAAGTAACTTTAGAACAATCAAAAAAGAAACCTGCGGCAAAACAAGCCGTACCCCAGGTTGACCGTGCCCACGGCCTGTACCTGCTGCGCGAAATGGTGCGTATCCGCCGCCTGGAGGAGAAATCGGCCGAGTTATACAGCGCGATGAAGATTCGCGGCTTCATGCATTTGTACATCGGCGAGGAGGCGATAGCCGTGGGGGTGATGCAGGCGTTGACCTCCGAGGATGCAGTGGTAGCCACCTACCGCGAGCACGGCCAGGCGCTGGCTCGCGGCGTGTCGGCGGCGGCGATTATGGCCGAGATGTACGGCAAGCAGGAAGGCTGCAGCCGGGGCCGGGGTGGTTCGATGCACCTGTTTGATCAGGAAACCCGCTTTTACGGCGGCAACGCCATCGTCGGTGGGGGGCTGCCCTTGGCCTTGGGCGTGGCCCTGGCCGACAAAATGCGCGGCGAGCGGCGGGTGACCTGTTGTTTCTTTGGCGATGGAGCCGCGGCTGAAGGCGAGTTTCACGAGACGATGAACCTGGCTGCGCTGTGGCAGTTACCGGTGTTGTTTGTCTGTGAGAACAACCTGTACGCGATGGGGATGGCCCTGCACCGCGCCCAAATTGAAACCGAAATAGCCAAGCGGGCGGCGACCTATAAGATGCCGGCTGAAACCGTGGATGGCATGGAGGTGTTGGCGGTGGAGGTAGCGGCCCAAAAAGCGGCGGAGTACGTTCGCAGTGGCCAGGGGCCGTACTTCCTGGAATTTCGCACCTACCGTTTCCGGGGCCATTCCGCCTTTGACACCGAACTCTACCGGGCCAAAGAGGAAGTCGAGGAGGCGAAGAAGCGCGACCCGATTCTGCTTTTCACCCAGTACCTTCAGCAACAGGGCCTGCTCGGGCCGGAGGACCTGGATGAAATCGAGCGGGAGGTCGCCATCGAAATGGAGGCCGCGGTCGAATTTGCCGAGGCCGGCACCTGGGAGCCGGTAGATGATTTGACCCGGTTTGTCTACTCAGAAAAAGGAACTGATAGGAACTGATAGGAACTCGTGCGATTCCTGAGTTCCTCTGAGTTCCCTTGAATTCCTGCGAGTTTTTTCACGGAGGATTCTATGAGCAACAATGGCAAACAAATGATCCAAACAACCTACCGGGAGGCGATGCGTGAAGCCCTCCGCGAGGCGATGCACCAGGATGAGCGGGTCTTCCTGATGGGTGAAGATGTGGGCCGCTACGGCGGCTGTTTCGCAGTCAGTAAGGGCCTGCTGCAAGAGTTCGGCCCAGAGCGCATCCGCGACACGCCGCTGTCGGAATCAGCCTTTGTCGGCATGGGTATTGGCGCAGCCATGAACGGCATGCGCCCCATTGTGGAGGTGATGACGGTCAACTTCAGCATGCTGGCCTTAGACCAGATTCTCAACAACGCTGCCACCATTTTGCACATGTCGGGCGGCCTGTTCAATATCCCTCTGGTCATTCGCATGGCTACCGGGGCAGGCCGGCAACTCGCGGCGCAGCACGCCCACAGCCTGGAAGGCTGGTATGCCCACATCCCCGGCATCAAGGTGCTGACCCCGGCCACGCTGGAGGACGCGCGCGGCATGCTCTGGACGGCGCTGGAAGATCCGGACCCGGTGCTGATCTTTGAGAACAATACTCTCTACAACATGGAAGGGCAATTACCGGCCAATGCCGGGCCGGTAGACATTGACAAGGCCAGGGTGCTCCGTGAGGGCCGCGACATTACCCTTATGAGCTACAGCGCCAGCCTGTTTAAGACCCTGGAGGCGGCGGAGCTTCTGGCTCAAGAGGGGATCGAGGCCGAAGTGATTGACCTGCGCACCTTGCGTCCGCTGGATGAGGCAACGTTCCTGGCTTCGGTGGCCAAGACTCACCGGGCGCTCATTGTGGACGAAGGCTGGCGCAGCGGCAGCATCGCCGCGGAGATCAGCGCCCGGATTATGGAGCAGGCATTTTATGAGCTGGACGCCCCGGTTGAACGCATCTGCAGCGCAGAGGTGCCCATGCCTTATGCCAAACACATGGAGTATGCCGCCCTGCCGCAAGTGGAAACAATCGTGAGTACAGTCAAAAGGATGGTGACCCATGAGTGAGTTTCGCATGCCCAGTTTGGGTGCTGACATGGCTGCCGGGACGCTGGTCGAGTGGAAAATAAAACCCGGCGACCGGGTCAAGAAGGGCGATGTCATCGCCGAAGTGGAAACAGATAAAGGGATCATTGATATTGAGGTTTATGAGGACGGCGTGCTCGACCAAATCCTCATCCAGTCCTCGCAAAAGGTACCGGTAGGAACGGTCCTGGCCCTGATTCGGGCAGAGGGTGAGCCGGTTGCGGTTACGGCCCCGGCAGCAGCCCCGGTTTTGAGACCTGTTCCCGAAGTCGAGCGGCCGCCGGCGGCGCCGCTGCCCGCTGCCGCGCCGGGAGAACGACTGCGCGTGTCGCCCCTGGCCCGCAGGCTGGCCGGCGAACTTGGCGTTGATTTGAGCACGGTCAAGGGGACGGGCCCGCACGGGACCATCGAGCGGGTTGATGTCGAACGGGCGGCGGCAGAATTGAAGGCCAAAGTGGTCGAGCCAAAGCCGGCAGCGCCGCCACCTCCACCTCCGGTTGAGGTCGCGCCCATCCCGCCGGCACCACCAGAGCCAGCAGCCAAACCGGCGGTTGACTTCCAGGCCGGCATGCGCCGGGCCATCGCCGCAGCTATGTCTAGGTCCAATCGCGACATCCCCCATTACTACCTGGAGATGCGATTTGACATGAGCCGGGCGCTGCACTGGCTGGAGGCCGAGAACCTGAAACGGTCCATCAAAGACCGGCTGCTGCCGGTGGTGCTGCTGATCAAAGCCACGGCGCGGGCACTGGTAGATGTGCCGGAGTTGAATGGCTTCTGGGTAGACGACCAACTTCAGCCGCAGGAAGCGATCAACATCGGCTTCGCTATCTCGCTGCGGCAGGGCGGGCTGGTCACCCCGGCCATCCATACCGCCGATCTGAAAAGCCTGGACGAGTTGATGGTGGATATGCGTGACATCATCATGCGCACCCGGGCCGGCAAGCTGCGCAGTTCCGACCTGACCGACTCTACCATCACCCTGACCAGTCTGGGTGATCTGGGCGTGGAGAAAGTGTATGGCGTTATCTACCCGCCGCAGGTAGCTCTGGTCGGCTTTGGCAAGATCAGCGAGCAGCCCTGGGTGGAGAACAGCATGCTCGGCCTGCGCCAGGTGGTCACAGCGACCCTGGCCGGGGATCACCGCGCCACCGACGGCCATCGCGGCGGACAGTTTTTGGAAGCGTTGAACCGGCAGTTGCAGGAGCCGGATAAGCTATAGCGTAGTATGTGGTGCGTGAAATTTGAACGGATCACGCAATACGCTCCCTTAATCTGAATGTTTGTGGAGGATACAATGACAGTCGCAACATCTTTAACCGAAGCCCAAATCAAAGAAACCATCATTAAACTATTAAAGCGGATTGCGCCGGAAGCGGATTTTAGCACTCTGGCTCCGACGGAGGACATTCGCGCGGCCCTGGATATCGACTCCTTTGATTTTCTGCAATTTTTGATTGGCCTGAACGAAGAGGTGGGGGTCGAGGTGCCGGAGGCTGATTACGGCAAGCTGGTCTCGCTCCAGGATTTGGTCAGTTACCTGTCGGCGCGGATGGGGTAAGGTTCAGCCGCCGACCGCCCAGAAAACTGGGTGTCCCTGTTTCGGAGGCCGGTCAATACCCCTTCCGCTGTAACACGAGTTAATCCAATATTTATTAAGGAGGTGTACCATGGCAGTAATCACTATTTCGCGGCAGTTTGGCAGTGGCGGCAGCGAGGTGGCCGCCCGCGTTTGCGAGCTGTTGGGCTATCGTTATTTTGATAAGAGCCTCATCGGTCAGGTGGCGGCGGAGATGGGGCTGCTGGAGAATGTAGGGGTTGACTTCTCCGAGGAGCATTACAAAGGTAAGAGCTTTATGGAGCAGCTCTTCCGGCCCGGTCCTTACGTGGTGGCCGAAGTCCCGGCCTGGACACAGGACCCCAGCGGGGAGGTGACCCAATTTATCAAACGGCTGGATAAGCTGGAGTTCGGCAACCTGATTCAAGGTGTTATTCTGGGCGCTTATGATCGGGGCAACATGGTCATTGTCGGCCGGGGCGGCCAGGCCCTGCTGGCGGATAAGCCCGATGTGCTGCATGTGCGGCTGGTTGCGCCGTTGGGGGAGCGGATCAATCGCGTTCAGCAGCAGCATGGCTGTGCCGCTGCCCAGGCACGGGAATTGATTGCCGAACGAGACCGGGGCATGACCAAGTACCTGGGCGAGATGTTCAAGGTCCAGCCGGATGATCCCCAGTGGTACCACTTGATGATTAACCTGGGCAAGTGGTCGCTGGAGGATGCAGCTCAACTGATGGTCAAGGCGGTCGGGCAGTTGCCGGCGGCGAAATCGTGAATGTTGGTGAAGTGTTCACGAACCTGTGGCACACCACCAATTATGAAAAGGTCGCAAGGTCGCAGGGATGTAGTACCCCTGCCTACTGTCTACTATTTTCGAAGGAGGTAAACGAAAATGGTTCTCTATGTGGCGAAGTGGGACATTTTACCCGATAAGGTTGAAGCCTACACAAAGTGGGTTGGGGGCGCGAACCAGCGCCAATTGGCTGTGCCGGGGGTGGTGGAGTTTCGGGCGTACCGGGCGGCGGTCGGTACACCGCAGCAAGTGATCGTGACTTATGAATTTGCCGATATGGCGGCCTGGGCAGCCTGGTGGGCCAATGAGGATGTCCAGAAAACAAGAAATGAACTCCGCCTCTACGCAACCGGCTACAGCGATGAACTTTGGGGGCCGTCGCCAGTCATTCCCAAACCCATTCGGCCAGGGTAGTGAGTTCTATAGCTTTCACATAAGGAGATACATCCAATGTCATTAGTAGAAAATAAGGCCATAGTGCGTCGTGGCTGGGAGGAAATCTGGAACAAGGGGAACCTAACCATAGCCCCCGAACATTATGCCCTCACCTATGTCAGTCATATGCCCGGAAATCCCGACATGTATGGCCCTGAGGGCCACAACCAACTGGTTACCATGTACCGCACAGCTTTCCCTGACCTCCATTTTACGGTTGAGGATCAGATTGCCGAAGGAGATAAGGTGGTCAACCGGGTAACCGCGAGAGGGACCCACCTGGGTGAATTTAGGGGGATTCCTCCAACGGGTAAGCCGATCACGGTGACCGGAATCACCATTGACCGTATTGCGGGTGGCAAGCTTGTGGAGAGCTGGGCCAGTTGGGATTTTTTGGGCCTGCTGCAGCAACTTGGCGTTGTCCCCAAGTCGGGGTAGCCCAGCCTATTGACTTGAATGAGAAGCTGGAGTGTGGACGCCGGAGACGGACTACAGCAGGCCGGTACGCTGCGGCGTAAATAGACGAAAAGTTCGTAGTAACGACTTTAGTCGTTTTAAGGCTGGTTGGGCGACTGAAGCCGCACCTACAAACTGGTGGCTTACTTCTGCCCAGATGTACCAGGAGATAAAAATGCCTCATCCTTTAATAGTCCAATTGCATTTTACCCGCAGCGAATGGCAGCGGGCTTTGGACGGCCTGACCGACAGCGAGGCCCGCCGCCTGGAGCTGATGAACTGCATCAGTTGGTTGATCGGTCATTTGGCCTGGCAGGAACAGTTGTATTGGCTCAAACGGGCCAAGGCGCAGCTCCTTGTACCCGAATAAGAAGCAGAAAAGCGTTAAGGGGGAAGGAGATAAAAAGATGGCTGTGTTGACTATATCCAGGGAACTCGGCAGTGAAGGCGCGTATCTTGCCAAGAAAGCGGCGCAAGAACTGGGCTATCATTTTGTAGACAAAGCGTTGATGGAAAAAGTGCTCAACCAATATGGCTTTGTCCAATTTGAAGAGACCTACGAGTCTGGGGCAGGCTTTTGGTCCCGCTACGACACGCTGAAATCAACGATGGTGAAATTTCTAAACCGGGTTATCCAGACTCTGGCCTATCATGGCAACATGGTGATTGTAGGCCGGGGCAGCTTTGCTGTTTTGGATGGCGTGGCCGACGTGTTAAACGTCCGGGTAAAGGCCCCTCTTCCGATTCGGATAAGCCGGGTCATGGAGCAACAGGGTATCACCGAGTTGGACAAAGCTGAGGCTCTGGTAAAAGAAAGCGACAAAATGCGGGCTATTTTCGTTGAGTCTTGGTACGGGGTGCGCTGGGATGCCGCCAGTCGCTTCGATCTGGTGATTGATACGGGCAAGGTGTCTCCCGATTTGGCCGTAACCTGGTTGGTCAAGGCACTCCATGACTTGGAACGGCGACAAGGAGAGGGCCAACCCAGCACGCGCAAAATTCAGGTGGACCCTGTCCTAGCTTCGGTCATTTCTCAAGTGCTGGAATGTGAGGCAAGGCATTAACAAGGAGAGTGGCCTTATGACAACCTATGTGCTTTTAATGAAGTTGACCCAGCAGGGCATCAAGACGATCAGGACCGCGCCCGCGCGCATCGAAGCCAGCATCAAAACCTGGGAAGCAACGGGCGGCAAGTTTCTTGGCTTCTATGCAGTCATGGGCGAGTATGACTATATAGCCATCGGTGAAGCGCCCAGCGACGAAGTAGCGGCGACCTTCAGCCTGGCGCTGGCCGCGCAGGGCAACGTCAAGGTGGCAACGCTCCGAGCCTTTACCCAGGCCGAATTTGCGGCGCTGGTCGAGCAGTTGCCTTAGCTCGGGGGTGTCCGGGTCTGGGCCTTGGCGGGAGAGGTGAGCAAGATGGTAACCCAAGCTGGCGGCCTGTCCTCCTCATTTACCTGCCGCTCATCCGGCGCAAATCCTAAGTTACAGCCAGGGGTAACGGCAGAGCCGCCCACAGGAGGTGGATGATGAAAGCGCAAAAAATCTCCTGGGTCAATGTGAGCCGGCGAATCATGTTGGCCTTGCTGCTCCTGGTCTGCCTGCCGTGGCCGGGCCAGGCCGCCGCGCCTGTCCCGTTTGAGGTCACCCAGACCCTTGACAGCGGTCCCTACTCGCTGCGAGCGGGGATAGAGTATGCCAACAGTCACCCCGGCCCGGATATCATCCGCTTTCACTCTAACCTGACCGGCAGAACCATCCTGCTCAACAGCAACCTGCCGCCCCTGACCGACGACGGCACGACGATTGACGCCAGTCCCAACTGGATCGGTAGCTGGCCGACAGGCGAGCCGGGGATCGGCCTCACCAAAAATGCGTCCGGCAGCACCGCCACCGTAGGGCTGCATATTAAGGGCGCTGACAACTGCCTCATCAAGGGGTTGCTGATTGAAGGCTTGGAGACCGGTATCCGTATCTCTGAAGGTGATGATCCATGCAACAGGGCCAATGGCAATACTATCGGCGCTGGCTCGCCTGGCGGCCGCATGTTGGTTCGAGCCTGTTTTGGTCATGCTATTCGAATCCAAAACAGCGATAGCAACCGGGTCATCGGCTGTTACATTGGCACCAGTAAGACGGGTAACCTGCCAGAGCCCAACGGCTTGGCCGGTGTCTATATTGTTGATGGTCGTTTTAATGAAATTGGGGGAACGGGACCACTGGAAGGCAACCTCATCGGCGCCAGTGAGCACGGGGTCTGGATTGAAGACAGTAATGCAGTGAGCAATACCGTACAGGCCAATCGAATCGGGATCGGTACGCTTGATGGTGATATTGGCAACAGAGGGTATGGGGTCTGGATTTTCTGGAGGGCCTCGTATAATCAGGTGGGGGGAACATCACCTGAGACCGGCAACTGGATCTCAGGGAACGGTTATGATGGCGTAATGCTGAATGGTTTTTCCAGTTTCAATAGGCTCAATTGGAACGACATCTCTGATAATGATGGGGGCGGTATTAACATTACCCAGTCGGATAATAACAGCGTCAATTGGAACAATATCGCCGGCAACAATACGGACGGCATTACGATTGCCAGCGCAAATGGTAACACGATTCAGGGCAATACGATTGTGCGCAATACTCAGTCGGGCGTGTATCTTTGGGAAGAAGTGAGAACTTATCAGAACTACATTCTATCCAACTTCATTGGCACCGATGCTTCCGGCACAGCCGGCCTGGGCAACGGCCAACACGGATTGGTGCTGGATGATGGCGCCCGGTCGAACCGGGTGGAAGGGAATGTTATTGCCCAAAACAAGGAGAGCGGGATCGTTATTGTCAGTGGTAACACTACTGATAACATCATTCTCAACAATTACATCGGGCTGACCCCAAACGGCCAGCCGCTGGGCAACACCTATTACGGGGTGGGGGTGATCGGGAGTCCGCGCAATGCCATTCAGAGCAACGTCATTGCCTACAACGGCGTCCCGGCCGGGGTGTGGATTAGCGAAGCTACTGCCATTGGCAATCAGATTTGGTTTAACAGTATCTATAACAACACCGGCCCCGGCATCGTCCTGACCAACGGCGGCAATAAAATCCTGGCTGCGCCGAGCATCACCCAGGTCCAGTGCCCGCAGGTAAGGGGCGCCGGTGCTCCGGCGAATGGCAAAGTGCAGCTTTTCTCCGATCAGGCCGACGAGGGTCGTTTCTATGAAGGCGAGACGCAGGCTAACAGCAGCGGCCAGTGGGTCTACACCGGAGGGTTTCACGGGCCGCATCTCACCGCCACCGCGTCCGACAGTGAAAACAACACCTCCGCTTTTTCGGCCCCGGCGGCGGGGTCTTTTTGCGGCGTGCTGTATTTGCCGGTCATTCGCCGCTAAGATTTGTAGATGGGTATGAATGAGGGAGGCAGTGATGTCGTGGCAAGATCAATTGAAGGGTGATTCTCTAACCTGGTTATTAGAAGCTGACTCGCCGGGTGTGCGCTATCTGGCCCTGCGTGACCTGCTGGACTGCCCAGAAGGCAATCCGGAGCTGGCCGCTGCCCGGCAAGCGGCGCACACCCAGGGCCCCATCGCCGCTATTCTGGCCGAGATGAACCCGGCCGGCTCCTGGGCTGAGCCTGGCCCCGGTTACAACCCGAAGTACCGCTCTACTGTTTGGACGGTGATTATGCTGGCTCAACTGGGCGCGTCAGCCGGCCAGGACGAACGGATTGCCCTGGGGTGCAATTACCTGCTGGAGCATGCGTTGACCGCGGGCGGGCATTTCACCGCTTCGGGCGCGCCGTCGGGGACAGCAGATTGCCTGCAGGGCAACCTCTGCTGGGCGCTGGTCGAGTTGGGCTGTAACGACCCCCGCCTGGCGTCGGCCTTTGAATGGATGGCCCGCAGCGTCACGGGGGAGGGAGTGGCTCCGGCTGAAGCACGCCAGGAAGCTGTGCGTTACTATGCTGGCAAGTGCGGCCCGATCTTCGCCTGCGGTTCAAATAACAAGCTGCCCTGCGCCTGGGGCGGGGTCAAAGTGATGCATGCCTTCAGCCGCTGGCCTTTGGAACGGCGCACACCCCTGATTGACCGCGCCATCCGGCAGGGGGTAGATTTTCTTTTCAGTACGGACCCAGCATTGGCGGACTATCCCACGGGTTACAGTGACAAACCGAGCGGCAACTGGTGGAAATTTGGCTTCCCGGTGTTCTATGTCACCGACCTGCTGCAAAATGTTGAAGTGCTGGTCGGCTTGGGCTACGGGCACGATCCCAGATTGGCGAATGCCCTGACCCTTATTCGCCAGAAGCAAGATGGGCAGGGACGCTGGCCGTTGGAATACGACTACGCCGGCAAGACGTGGGTGGACTTTGGGCCAAAGAAACAGCCCAATAAGTGGGTCACGCTGCGGGCGCTGCGGGTGCTGAAAGCCGTGGGGTGAAGACCGGGAGCACTCAGGATTATTTTTCGCAGCATCCCGAGTAGTCCTGAGCGAAGCGAAGGGCGTATCGAGGGGTGCTGCTTCGAAGGTAGCAACTTGAGTTAAAATAGGTGTGTTCACGGTAGCGCGAAGAACCTCCGCCCAAACGCTGCGGCCAGGGATCTTCGCTAGAAAAGGAGCGACATGATGAGCAGCCATTCCCCTCATATCAGCCAGGCATTTCAGACATTTATGACCGAAGCCCACGGGCATGCCCAGGCCTGGGCGGCCATGTGCCAGGCCCTTGAACAGACCAGCGCCCTGGACACGAAAACCGGTGAACTGGCCTACCTGGCCGTTCTGGCGGCGTTGCGCCTAAAAAGCGGTATTCCGTTTCACGTGGAAGCGGCTAAAAAAGCCGGCGCTTCGCGGGAGGAGGTTATTAGCGCCATCCTGGTCGGTCTGCCGGTTGCCGGTCATGGGGTGGTCCAGGCACTGCCAATGGCAGTGGCCGCCTATGATGCGGGGTGAGACTTAAAGAGGAGGATTACTCAAACATTGAAAAAGGAGGTCTGTGACGCTGACAAAAGAATATTAAATTTAGCCAACCATGCGTAATTTTTAAGTTTGAATAAAGGAGAATCACCATGGCCGAGCACAGCTTTTACAAAATCATTGAGTTGGTCGGCACCAGCAAGGTTTCCTGGGAAGACGCCGCCAGGGCAGCGGTGTTGGCAGTGGCCCAAACGGTACGCGATTTGCGGGTAGCCGAAGTCAAACAGTTTGACCTGAGAGTTGAAGACGGCAACGTGGTCTATCGGGTTAAACTGGACGTCTCCTTCAAAGTAGAAGGCCACGAGGTATAAGTTTGTCTCAGTCCAGCCCCACCGCTCGCTCTGGCCCGATGAGGTTTGGCTAAGCCTCGGTGGGGCTGAGCATGAACCCATGCCTGAGGCCGTTTTTTCAAGGGCCGACGCCGGCCCGAGGAGGTAAAAATGTCCCATCTTTTTGTAGAGTTGTATGAGCAAGTGGGCGACCGTTTTCCGTGCTGCACCCTGGCCGATCATGATCTGCACTCCCGCCAATATTTCTTTGACCTGCACCCGCGGGGCGTGGCCGACCGCGCTGCCCGGGTCGTCGTGAGGCCCGGCCCGGAATATCGCACCGGTGACCATATTCGCCTGCTGGATCGGGCCAAGCCGAGCGACACTGCTGCGGTGGCTGTTGACCCGGCCATTGCCGCCGATGTTGATTTAAACAGCATCTTGTTTGACCACCGTGGCTTTGCCGGGCGGGCCGAAGCGGTGGTAGTTGTCACCAACCCCAATCCCGACAGCAGTTACCGGCTGCGCATGAGCCTGTACGACCAGGTTGGGCAGTTGTGGCCTTCGCTGATTTTTTATGACTGGGAATACCCGGCTGATGAACCCATTGCCGACTTGAGCCAGTTTCATTTTGAGCAGAAGGCGGCCTTTATCCGGGTCGAGGCCGGACCCGCTTACCAGCCCGGCGACCGCGTTATTCTGCGCGAAAGTCGAGGCACAGACACACCCAGCCAGGCCCTGGAACCAGGCGACTATGATTTGACTGAATGGCTGCTACCCGTTGCCGAAGTTAGTCCGTGGCAGCCGCATAATCCGCGCCAATCCTGGGCCGAAATGGTTGTGGCCGTGGAACTTGACCTGCAACCACGCCTGCTCCGGCATTAGCTTGCTTTACGATAACTATAGCGCAAACTTGATAAAAACCCAGAGACGTAGATACTTGGCCGTTTTACCCCGAAGTACTTGTAAAAGAGCACGCTGGCTCTAACCTTTTGACACATTCTTAATTTGTGTTATTATTATGCTTGCAAACGGTTGCGCAACCGTTTGCTAAGTTCCTCCCTGATAAGCGCCCGCTGTCATTTCTTGTTCTTTGACTTGGCCAGCTATACGGCGTTACAGCCTGATCATCTAGCCAACGAAGCTAGGCTTAACTACAAGGAAAGTATGTATGGATAAACCGGCTGTATTATTACGTATGGAAAATGTCAGCAAATCATTCCCCGGCGTGCAGGCGCTCGACCAGGTGAGCCTGCACGTGGCGGCAGGCGAAATCTTAGGTCTCATTGGGGAAAACGGCGCGGGCAAATCTACCCTCATGAAGATTTTGTCCGGCGTTTACCAGATGGATAGCGGCCAGGTCTATCTCCAGGACCAGCCTGTTCAAATTCAAAATCCTCACCACGCCCAGCAGCTCGGTATTTCCATCATTTACCAGGAATTTAATCTGATGCCCAATTTGACGGTCATGGAGAACGTTTACATTGGCCGTGAGCCGGGCCATTTGTTTGTTAACCGCCGCCAGCTCCAGGATCGGACCCAGCAGTTGCTCGACCGCCTGGGTGTCCATCTCAAGCCGACCGCCCTGGTGCGTGATTTGTCGGTGGCCGAACAGCAGATGGTCGAGATTGCCAAGGCGCTCTCGCTGGAGGTGCGGGTTATCATTATGGATGAGCCGACCTCGGCCCTGAGCGAGACCGAAGTTCACATCCTGTTTGGCGTCGTCCAGGAGCTTAAGCGGGACGGGATTGGGGTGATCTTTATCTCGCACCGGCTGGAAGAGGTCCGCACCCTATGTGACCGCATCACCGTGCTGCGTGATGGCCACAATGTAGGCGACATGGATGCCAAAACCGCCACCGAGGACCAAATCATCCGGCTTATGGTCGGCCGGCCGCTCAATCAATTTTTCCATACCGAGAGCCATAAAATCCAGGCCGACCGGGAGGCCGCCGGCGATATTGCCCTGGAAGTCCGCGGGCTGACCCGCACCGGCAGCAAATTGGACCCCAACGCGACCGTGTTGAACAATATCAGCTTTCAACTGCGGCGCGGCGAAATTTTGGGGCTGGCCGGGCTGGTCGGGGCCGGGCGAACCGAGGTAGTGCGCACGATTTTTGGGGCGGATGCCAGGGATGCCGGGGAAATCTACGTCGAAGGCAAACGGGTAGATATTCGCTCCCCGCTGGACGCCATTCGTCACGGCATCGGCTTTGTCCCGGAAGATCGCAAAGAGCAAGGGCTGGTGCTCAGCCTGGCCGTGCGGGAGAATGTCGCTCTATCCAAGCTGGACCAACTCTCCCAATTTGGTTTTGTTAAATTGGCCCAGGAACGGGAACAGGTGCAAGAGTATGTCAGCCGCCTCCAGATCCGCACCCCCAGCCTGGAACAGCTCGTTCTCAATTTGAGCGGCGGCAACCAGCAGAAGGTCGTCATTTCCAAGTGGTTAATGTTGCAGCCGAAGATTCTGATCATGGACGAACCCACGCGGGGCATTGACGTCGGCGCCAAGGCCGAAATCTATGCGCTGATGAACCAACTGGCCCAGAGTGGAGTCGGAATTATTATGATCTCGTCCGAATTGCCGGAACTGCTGGCCATGAGCGACCGGGTGGTCTGTATGGCGGCGGGCCGGGTGACGGGGATACTCAACCGCGCTGAAGCCACCCCGGAACGGGTGATGCGTTACTGTACCTTGAAACAGGGTCAGACTATAGAAGAGGGAGCAATCTTATCATGACGACAAGTTCACCATCCGTGGAAGGTACAGGTAAGGGCAAGCAGTCAGATTCATTGGCGTACTTTAGCCGCTTTGGGGCCTTTATCTTTCTGATCGTGCTGTGTATTATTTTTGCCTCGTTAAATCCGGCGTTTCTCAAACCGACAAATATTTTTAACGTGCTGCGCCAGGTTTCCATCTACGGCTTGCTGGCCATTGGGATGACCTTTGTGATCCTGACGTCCGGGATTGATCTGTCCATTGGCTCACTGCTGGCCCTGGCCGGCCTGGTCAGCGCGGCGGTTGAGAAAGGCGCAACCGGGCTGCTCACCGGCGGTGCGGCGGGTGAGTCAGGCGGCTATGGCCTGCCGGCAGCGGTTTCGGCGGCGGTGGCCGTGGGGCTGTTGGGTGGGCTGCTGCAGGGTCTCGCCGTCAGCAAGCTGAAAGTGCCGCCGTTCATCGTCACTCTGGGCGGGCTGTCAGCCTTCCGGGGGGCAGCGCTGGTTTTTTCCAACGGGCAGCCGATTAGCGCCTTTCGGGAAGAGTACCGCTATTGGGGCCAGGGTTTGATCGGCCCGGTACCGGTGCCGGTAATTATTTTCCTCAGCTTTGCCATCATTGCCTTTATCATCCTGCGCTACAGTAAATATGGCCGCCATATCTACGCGGTCGGCGGTAACAAGGAGGCGGCCCGGCTGTCCGGCCTGAACGTTGACCGGCTGATTTTGAGCGTCTATGTGATTACTGGCTTTTTTGCCGGTTTATCGGGCTTTTTGCTCTCCTCGCGCCTGAATTCGGCGGAGCAGGTGGCCGGGGTCGGCTATGAATTGACCGTGATCGCCGGGGTTGTCATCGGTGGGACCAGCCTGTTTGGCGGTGAGGGCGGCATCTTCGGCACGGTGGTCGGGATCGTGCTGATCGGCGTGCTGGCCAACGGCCTGACTCTGATGAATGTTTCTTCGTACTACCAGCAGATTATTATTGGTTTGATTATCGTCCTGGCTGTTTTCTTTGACCAATTTATTAAGCGCCGCCGCCGTTAAAACGACCGCCGACAGACGACGACAGACGACCGTATTCGGAACTCCCCCACGAGTTCCCCGAGTTCCCTTAAGTTCCCACGAGTATTTACGAAAGGAGGTGAGAAGCGACGCGCAAACTTAATCACGTGGCGAAGGTTCAAAGTAGGACGATCAACAGTCATTAAATTACCCCAAGGAGGAGTAACTTATGCGTAACAGAGTTGTGCAAAAAAGTTTAACCTGGCTGACCTTGTTAGCCATTTTACTGCTCGTATTGAGCGGCTGTACCGGCGCAGCCACGCCCGCCCCGGAACAAAAGCCGGCGGCCACGGAAGAAAAAGCAGCCGAACCACCGGCGGCGACCCAAGAGCCGGCAGCCGCCCCCGCGGCGACCGAAGCGCCTGCGGCGACGGAAGAGGCCGCGGCGGCGGGGAGTGATAAGCCGTTGAAGATTGCGTTGTCGTTGCCGGACATGGCGTTTCCGTTCTTTGTGTTTATGGAGACGCAGGTTCAGGAACAAGCGGCGGAGTTGGGCAATGTTGAAGTAGTGACGCTGGACGGGCAGAACCAGGTGCCGAAGCAGACGGCGGACCTGGAAGCGGTGATCGCCCAGGAGTATGATGGGTTATTGATCAGCCCGATCACGGCGGATGCGATGGCTCCGGCGGTGCAGCAGGTGATAGATGCAGGCATTCCGGTGGTGACAATAGACCGGAGTGTGAGCGGGGTGGATGTGCTGGCGCACGTGGGAGCGGACAACGTTCTGGGCGGCGAGCAGCAAGGGCAGGCGATCCTGGACATGTTCCCGGACGGGGCGACGATTTTCGAGCTGTTGGGCACGCCTGGGGCCTCTCCGGCGATTGACCGGGACAAGGGGTTGAAGAACAAGATAGGTGGAGTGGAGAACATCCAGATAGCCTGTGAGCAGACGGCCAACTTCCGGCGGGAAGAAGGCTTGAAGGTGACGGAGAACTGCCTGGCGGCGACGCCTGATCCAGATGCGATTGTGGCGGCGAATGATGACATGGCGCTGGGTGTGGTGGAAGCGGCCAAAGCGGCAGGGCTGGAAGTGCCGATCATTGGCTATGATGCTTTACCGGAAGCGCTGCAGGCGGTGCAAGCAGGCGACCTGTACGGCACGGTTGAGCAGTTCCCCGGCGAGCAGTCGAAGACGGCGCTGCGGACCCTGGCAGACTTTCTGCGCAACGGGACGGAACCCTCTTCCAAGACTATCTTCATTACTCCCAAACTCATTACCCTCGACAATATCAATGAGGCCGAACGAATCGAAGAAATTGGCGGGGCGGCAGCGCCTGCGGCAACAGAAGAGGCCGCGGCTGCTCCAGCGGCGGGTGAGAAGGGCACCATCGTCTTCATCCCCAAGTCAACGGACGTGAGCTACTGGCTCTTTGTTAAGAAGGGTGTGGAAGACGCGGCGGCAGAACTGGGCTACTCGACCGACTACCAGGGCGTGCCCCGCGAAGTGGACATTGCCCAGCAAGTTGACCTGGTTCGCAACATCATCACCACCCAGCCGGCCGGTATTGTCATGGCGGCGACCGACACCAAGGCGCTCGTGCCGCCGGTTGAAGAAGCGATTGCCGCCGGCATCCCGCTGGTGACGGTTGACTCCGGCGTTGACTCCGATGCGCCGCTGACCTACATCGCCACCGATAACGTGGCCGGTGCGGCGGAAGGCGCGCGCTGGCTGGCTGACGCCATCGGCGGCAAAGGCAAGGTGGGTAACCTGGGCATCCTGGCCGGTTCGCAAACCGGGCGCGAGCGCGACGAAGGGTTCATCAACGCGATGACAGAGGAATTTCCTGACGTCGAAATCGTGCCGACCCAGTTCACTGGCTGTGACCCGGCGAAAGCCTTGAATGCGGCCACCGACATCCTGACCGCCAATCCCGACCTTGTTGGCTTCTACAGCGCCTGTGGCCCCAACGGCTTGGGCATTGCTCAGGCGGTCAAAGCGGCCGGTCTGCAAGACCAGGTAAGTATCATCACCTTCGACCCAAACCCGGAAGTGATCCCGCTGTTTGAGGATGGCACCATCGAGGCCATGATTGCTCAAGACCCGTACCAGATGGGCTATCAGGGCGTTAAGGCCATTGACACCGTTATCAACGGCGGTACAATTGCCGAAAAGCAAACCCTCATCCCGGTAACCATCATCACTCAGGATAACTACCAGGATGAAGCAGTCCAAAAGCTGATTAATCCGTAATTTGTGGTGAATGGGGGGCGCAGTGACTTGCTGCGCCCCCCATCTTTGTGTTCCTGTCTCAAATCACATCAATGAACAACCCTGATCCCACTAACAGCACCGGAAGCCCGGCTGACCAACCCCTGGCGCTGCAGATGCAAGGCATTTGCAAATCGTTTTTTGGGGTGCCTGTCCTGAAAAGCGTTGATTTTGATGTTTATCATGGCGAAGTCCACGTGCTGTTGGGCGAGAACGGCGCAGGCAAATCTACCTTGATGAAAATCCTCAGCGCCGCCTACAAAGCCGATGCCGGACGTATTCTCATTGACGGCCAGGAGTACCATTTTAATCATCCCCAGGAAGCGCAGCGGGCCGGCATCAGTACCATCTACCAGCATCTCAGCCAGACGCCGCATTTGAGCGTGGCCGAAAATATTTTTCTGGGCGATCCCCCGCTGACCCCGCTGGGATTGGTAGATTGGTCGGAGATGCGGCGGGAAGCCCGCCGGGCGCTCGACCTGGTGGGGGCCACGATTGACGGGGACGCCATCGTCAAAGATTTAGCGGTGGCCGAGCGACAACTGGTGGAAATTGCCACGGCCATGCGCCGCCAGGCCCGGATTTTGATTATGGACGAGCCAACCGCAGCCCTGACGGAACGCGAAACGGGCCGGCTGTTCGAGTTGATTCGCCAGCTCAAGGCCAAAGGAGTCGGCATTATTTACATCAGCCACCGCCTGGAAGAAGTGGCGCAGGTGGGCGACCGGGTCACCGTGCTGCGGGACGGCCAGATCATTGGCACGCGGCCCGTCGGTGCGGTGAGCGTGGTGCAACTGGTCAGCATGATGGTGGGCCGTGATATTCAGCACACCAGCCTGCCCCCCCTGCCCGGCGAAGCGCGTGAGGCGCTGCGGGTTGAGAATCTGTCGCGCCCCGGCCATTTTGAGAATATCAATTTCAACCTCCATTGGGGTGAAATTGTCGGGCTGGCCGGGCTGGTCGGCGCGGGCCGGACCGCCCTGGCCGAAGCGATTTCCGGGGCGGCCCCGGCAGCGAGCGGTCAAATTTATGTGGACGGCCAACCCGCCGCCATCCACCATCCCAGTGACGCCACCCGTTACGGCCTGGGGTTTGCCACCGAAGATCGAGCCAGAAGCGGCCTGTGCCTGGCCCTGGGCGTGCGCGAAAATATGACCCTGCCTCTCCTGGCTCGTTGGCGCGAAAGCCTGGGGCGCTTTTGGCTGAACCGCCAGCGCGAGGTCAGCCTGACCGACGACCATGCCCGCGAACTGGCTGTGCGGGCCCATGACCTGGGCGAATCGGTGCGTTACCTGAGCGGCGGCAACCAGCAGAAGGTGATTATTGCCAAGTGGTTGATGGCCCGCTGCCGTATTCTGATTTTGGACGAACCAACCCTGGGCATTGATGTCGGGGCGAAAGAAGAAATTCACCGGTTGATGGTGCGCTTCGCCCGTGAGCAGGGCGGGGCCGTGCTGCTCATCTCATCCGACCTGCCGGAAGTGTTGAAGCTGAGCGACCGGGTCTTGGTCATGGCCCACGGCCGTCTGCAAGGCGTCTTGAACCGGACCGAAGCCACCGAGGAGCGCATTATGCTGCATGCCGTCGCGGCGGTAGAAGGAGTCATCAAGCGTGGATAGTCTAACCAAACCCGAAACCCCCGCCCAGAACCCCTGGAAGATAACTGCCCGGCGCTGGTGGCGGCAGGCCATCAATAACCAGGCTCTGTCAATGGCGGCCATTCTCATTTTGATGTGGCTGATTCTGTCACGCCTGTCGCCGGTGTTTTTAACCGTCAACAATATTCTGCAAATCACGCTTCAGGCAGCGGTGATGGCCCTGGTAGCGGCCGGGCAAACTTTTGTTATCCTGTCGGGTGGGATTGACCTGTCGGTTGGCTCAATTTTTGCCCTGAGTACGATGGTAGCGGGCAAGGCAACGGAGGCCGGTTATGGCACGGCAGCGCTGTTGTTGGCCGGCCTGGCCACCGGCGCGGCTTTTGGCTTTCTTAACGGCCTCGGCGTGGGGGGACTGCGCCTGCCACCCTTTGTGGTGACGCTGGGAATGATGGGCATTGCTCGCGGCTTTGCCTTGATTATCAACGAGGGCGTCCCCATTTTTGGCTTACCCGACTCGTTTCAGTACCTGGGCCAGGGCCGGATTGGCGGGGTGGTGCCGGTGCCGACCATTACGGTGCTGATTATTTATGCCATCTGTTACTTTATTTTGCGCTACACCCGTTTTGGCCGTTTTACTTATGCCATTGGCAGCAACCAGGAGGCTACCCGGCTGGCCGGGGTCCGTACCTCGCGCTATTTGATTGGCATTTACGTGCTGTGCGGGGTGTTGACTGCCCTGGCCGGCCTGACCGAGGCCGCCCGCCTCAACAGTACCCAGCCTGCCGGCGGGACCGGCCTGGAACTCGATGCGATTGGAGCGGTGGTCATCGGCGGGACCAGCTTATTTGGCGGCGAGGGGAATATCCTGGCGACCTTGATGGGCGCGCTGATTATCGCTACCATCCGTAACGGCTTGAATTTGCTGGGTGTTTACGCCTTTTGGCAGAATGTCGTGACCGGCGTGTTGATTATTGCGGCGGTTTACCTGGACTATCTGCGGCGCAACCGCTAACCAGAGGAGGAATTATATGTCCCAAGAACCCAACTATAAAGCCGAGTTGGTCGGCGTCTTTGGTCATCCAGTGGCCGAAAACCCGACCATTGTCATGCAAGAAGCCGCCTTCCAGGCGATGAACTTGAACTGGCGCTACCTGACCATCGAAGTCTACCCTGAGCATCTGGCCGATGCCTTCAAGGGGCTGCGGGCCATGAACTTCCAGGGCATCAACCTGACCATTCCCCACAAGGTCGAGGTGCTAAAATATCTGGACGAGGTGGCTCCGGACGCCCGTCTGATGGGGGCGGTCAACACGGTGCGGCGAGAAGGCCGGCGGCTCATCGGCGAGAACACCGACGGTAAGGGCTTTCTGCGCTCGCTGCGCGAGGATGCCAGGGTTGACCCTCAGGGCAAAAAAGTCGTGGTTTTGGGCGCGGGCGGCGCGGCCCGGGCGATGACCGTTGAACTGGCCCTGGCCGGAGCCGCCCACCTGACCATTGTCAACCGCTCGCCGCAGCGAGGGCAGGAGTTGGCCGCCCTGCTCAACGAGAAGACCCCGACCACAGCCGAGTTTGTGCCTTGGGCTAAAACGTATGCCGTTCCGCCGGATACCGATGTCCTGGCCAATGCCACCTCGATTGGCCTGTTCCCCCACATCAACGATAAGCCGGACCTTGACTACACCACTATCACCGCCCGGATGACCGTGTGTGATGTGATCCCCAACCCGCCCAACACCCCTTTTCTCAGAGAAGCCGGGGCGCGGGGCGCTCAGACCCTCGACGGCCTGGGTATGCTGGTTTACCAGGGCGCAATTGGCTTCAAAATGTGGACGGGCTTGGATGCTCCGGTCGCGGTCATGCGCGAGGCGCTGGCTAAGGCATTTGCCGGATAAAAAGGCTGAGGCCAAGGCTGAGGCTAAGTTCAAATCTATCTTAGCCTTAGCCTCAGCCTTAGCCTGGCTTAAATAGACCCTTATTTTTAAAGAAAGGCAATCAACTTATGGCAAGTCAAACGCAACAAATCAACGAGGCCCTTGAGGCCGGTAAAGGTATCCTCCGTCTGGCGCCCAACTGGGTGCCGCGCTCCTTTTGTATTCCGGGCAAGCGGATCAAGTTGCACCCCAACGATTACTACGCTTTTGGGGCCAATCGGGGCGGTATTGACGAGCGCTGGTTCTCCTCGACGACCAAGGCCGACAACGGCCCGCTGACCACGCCCGATGAGGGCCTCAGCTATGTAGTCAGCGGCAACGAGGACAGGCCGCAGAAGATCCTCTTCAAGGACGTGGTGGGCGAGTTGGGGGCCAAGCTGCTGGGCGACCGGTTATGGGACAAATACCACGCCTGGCCGATGTATTCCAAATTTTTCGACAACCAGGGGCCGCTGCCGCACCATCTGCACCAAATGGAGCAGCACGCCAAATTGGTCGGCATGCAGACCAAGCCCGAAGCCTACTACTTCCCGCCCCAGGCCAATAACCACGGCGGCGATTTCCCCCACACCTTCTTCGGCCTTGAGCCGGGAACCACCAAAGAGCAGGTCCGTCACTGCCTGGAAATCTGGAACCAGGGTGACAACCACATCACCGACATCTCCCGCGCCTACCGGCTGGAATTAGGCACCGGCTGGTATGTCCCGGCCGGACTACTGCACGCGCCGGGCAGCCTCTGCACTTACGAGCCGCAGTGGGCCAGCGACGTTTTTGCGATGTACCAGTCGCTGGTTAACAATGTACCGATTGAATGGGGCTTGCTGGTCAAGAATGTGCCGGCAGACAAGCAGGAAGACTTGGATTATATCATCTCCATGATTGATTGGGAGGCCAATGTCGTCCCGGATGTGAAAGAGCAGTATTTCCGCCCGCCGCTGCCGGTCAAGCCTGTCGCCGAAATGGAGGCCGAAGGCTACGTCGAAAAGTGGATCACCTACGGCAATGAGTATGTCGCCGCCAAAGAGTTGACTATCCTGCCCGGACGCACCGTCACCGTGCGTGATTCCGGCCCGTATGGCCTGATTATGATGCAGGGACACGGCACGATGGGTCTCTGGCCCATTGAGACGCCGGCCCTGATCCGTTTTGGCCAACTGACCCACGACGAATACTTTGTCTCGGCCGGAGCAGCGGCGGAGGGCGTTAAAATCCACAATCCCAGCGCCACCGACCCCATCGTCATGCTCAAGCACTTCGGCCCAACCCCCGAAGCCCCCCAAAGATAGCAAACGAGCGGAAACTTTCTCCCTAACTCTACCTTGAAAAGGTAGAGAACTGCTTGACTCCTTGCCCCCTCCCCCTATCAGGGGGAGGGCTGGGAAGGGGGTCGAGAGGGGCTGGGAGTTTCCGCTAATGGAGGAAATATGGCAACTCTTTTCGGAACTTCCTATACCCGCGCCGATTTGCTGCAGCACGTCGGCGATATCAGCCAACTGGCCGGGGTCCGCCTGGGTGAATTGGGTGATGGCTTCGAGCGGGGCGTGCGGGCGGCTGATTTTCGCACCGGCAGCGGCCTGGCTTTTACCGTGCTCCTTGACCGGGGCCTGGATATTGGCTGGGCCAGTTTCGGCGGCGCATCGCTGTCGTGGCGCTCCCCGACCACGGCTGTCGGCCCAGCCTATTACGAGCCGGAGGGCCTGGGCTGGCTGCGCGGCTTTTATGGCGGGCTGGTCAATACCTGCGGGCTGACCCATTTCGGCGCGCCGGGGGTAGACGAAGGCCAGCCTTTAGGGCTGCATGGCCGAGCTTCCTATATCCCGGCTGCCCATGTGGCCTACGGTGGCGACTGGCACGGCGACGATTACGAGATGTGGCTGACCGGCCAGGTACGCCAGGCCATTGTCTTTGGCGAGAATCTGGTGCTGCAACGGCGTATTTCGGCTCGCCTGGGTGAATCGCGCTTGTTCATCGAAGACACTGTCATCAACGAGGGCTACCAATCCACGCCGCACATGCAGTTGTACCATTGTAATTTTGGCTTTCCGGTCGTCAGCCGGGAGACGGAACTGCTCGCCGCCTCGGTCGAGGTGAAACCGAGAGACGAGGTTGCCGCCGCCGGGCTGTCCGGGTACAATCACTTCCAGTCTCCCACGCTTGGCTACGAGGAGCAAGTTTTTTACCACATTCCCAAAGCCGACAGCCAGGGCTACGCTCAAGCCGCTCTGGTCAACCGGGCTTTTGGCGGGGGGCAGGGCTTGGGCGGCTACGTCCGTTTTGCCCTGGCCGAACTGCCCCGCCTGGTGCAGTGGAAGATGATGGGGCAGGGAACCTATGTTTGCGGCCTGGAACCAACCACCAACTGGGCCGGGGGCCGGGCCAAGGAACGCGCCGAGGGCCGGCTGCAATTTCTGGAACCCGGCGACAGCCGCCATTACAAGCTGGAAATCGGCGTGCTCAGTTCGCAAGCGGAGATTGATGCTTTTGCGGCTAATCTACCAGAATAGTGAGCGGTAGGGGCGGCCGGCCGGCCGCCCCTACTTTTGATGGTGGCGATGATGTCATCGCCACCCGTAGTGAACCGGCTTAAGCCGTCCCAGCCGGGTACGGGGTGAATACCTGCTCCCATCCAAAACGCAGCGGCGGATTAACATCCGGTGAGGCTGGGTTACGGTTTCAAAACCGTAACTAAGTACCTTGCCAAGAGTAACTTGAAGAATTAGATGGCAGTTTCGCCTGAATTTTGTCAAACATTATTCAAGAAACTTTTGACAACCCACTTAACACAATCGCACCCTTCGATACGCGCTCCATTTCGTTTCGCGCTACTCCAGGATGCGATAAAGTCCCGAAAATCATCCTGAGTAGGGCGCTAACCCGTATCGAAGGGTGATTTTCGGGAAAATGCCAAACTGAGGTTATAAAAAAATCAGCATAATCCATATTCTGTGGTTAGGCGGACTCGTTAAATGCTGAAGTTAAGTATTACCCTAAGTAAAAACTACTTTTGAGTGTCAGATTTTGACCCTAGAGATAAAGCAACGAATGAATCATAAGTTTCTGTCCAATTGGGTTGTTGCAAATGCAACTTTTGTAACCATATTGGGATGTACTCTTGCCTACTCAATCCTTGAAACGCTTACAATAACAAGTGAAATGTTTTTAGCTACCATTGCTGTTATTGGCTCTATAGGGGTGGTACAATGGCTAATTCTGCAAAGAGTTGCAACCGCTTCAAAATCTTTAGTTCTGGTCACTATTATTGGTTGGGTAGTCAGCTTTACCCTTGTATCATGTATGTCCTTGAGCGTTGCAGATTTTTTAGACATGTCAAGTCAATGGGGAAATGCCGGAGCACTGGTATTGATTCCGTTTTTTATCTTGGGTATCGCCGCTGTTGGTCCGATAGTTTTTATGATTAGCTCGAAGCTATGGAGAGATTTGCAAAACCAGCAGAAAAACGAATAAACACTTACATTACTTGTGATATTTATTTTTGGTATCGGTGTAGTTGGTCCGATGATGTTGGTGCTGGTCGGAAAAATATGGAAATAGAAAAGTTAATTTCTGGTTCTGTACAGAGCCAAAGATTTGTTTAGCCCAGATGTCCAGCTAACCACCGTTTGTAACCGACCGCACAGACTCTGCATTTTTTCGGATTGATTTTGGCACTTTGAGACAGTCCTTAAACGAAGGTTTCGGGGCGGCGGCTGAAATGGGAGGCGTTACATTTCTCAAACCGAACAGCATAAACTCTATGAAGCAGATGAACAACTTGCCAAAAGTATTAACGCCTTCCGCAATACGCTGGATTAATCAGCCATGACCTTCGTTATTGGAATTGATGTCGGAACACAAGGGGCACGGGTGGTGGCCTGTGACCCGCAAGGAGGGGTTCAGGCGCAAGCCGCCGAACCGTTCGCCTTAATCCCTCTGCCGGAACTTCCGCCGCGTTGGGCCGAGCAAGAGCCGGAGATGTGGTGGGCGGCAGTCATCACCTGCTTGCGCCGGGTGATCGCGGATCTGCGTACGCAAGGCCACTCCACTGAGGTGATTTCCGCGCTGGCTGTCACTTCGACTTCGGGCACAATCCTGCCCATTGATGTTAAGGGCAAACCGCTGCGACCGGCCATGATGTACAACGACAGCCGGGCGCAGGCCGAAGCCGAGGAAGTCCAGGCTGCGGGAAGCGAGCTGGCCGCCGCTTTGGGCTATCGCTTTAACGCTTCTTTTGCTTTAGCCAAAATTTTGTGGCTGCGCCACCACGAAGCGAAGCTGTTCGCAGCGACCCACCGCTTTATCCACGCCGCCGATTTTGTCGTCGGCCGCTTGACCGGCGAATACGGTGTGACCAATTTCTCCGATGCGCTCAAAACCGGCTACGATGTGCAGCAGACGTGCTGGCCGGACTTTATCGAGACGAAGCTGGCTATCCCGCTGGAACGCCTGCCGGCCGTGATCCGGCCCGGCGTGGTGATTGCCCATATCTCGCCCGCCTGCGCCGAGGCGACCGGTCTGCCGGTGGGAATTCCGGTATTGGCCGGCATGACCGACGGCTGCACCTCGCAGATTTCCACCGGGGCAGTCGCGCCCGGCGACTGGAACAGCACTCTGGGGACAACACTGGTGGTTAAAGGCGTCACCCAACAACTCTTGCGCGACCCCCAGGGTCGCATCTACAGCCACCGCCATCCCACCGGCTACTGGCTGCCGGGTGGAGCCAGCAACACCGGCGGCGAAGCTATCGCCCTGCGCTTTCCGCAAGAAAAGTGGGCAGAATTCAATGCCCAGGCGCTCGATATGGCTCCCACCGATACTATTATTTACCCTTTGGCCCGCCTGGGCGAACGTTTTCCCTTTGCCCGGCCCGCCGCCGAGGGATTTGTGCTTGATCTCGCTAACGGTACAATTATCCCCTATCCATCTCAACCTGATCGTCTGCTTGCCTCAGATTACACTGCCCACCTTGAGGGAGTGGCCTATGTGGAACGCCTGGCCTATGAAGTCTTGGCCGGGCTGGGCGCGGAAATTGGCGATACCCTCTACAGCGCCGGGGGGGCGACGCGCAGCCGGGCCTGGAGCCAACTGCGCGCCGATATTCTGGGCCGGACGCTGGTTCGGCCCGAAGTGACCGGCGGAGCAATGGGTGCGGCGGTCATCGCCGCTGCGGGGACGTGGTATGACGGCTTAGTTCCGGCGGCGCGGGCGATGGTCCGCCTGGTAGAAGGGATAGAGCCGCGATCTGCTCTGGCAGGGGCCTATGAAACCCGTTACCAACAATTCAAGGAGGCGTGTGCGGCGCGGGGTTATCTAGAATGAGCGTTTTCAAAAGTTGTGATATTCGCGGCTTATATGGCCAGGAGTTAACGCCGACCTTTGCCCGTGACTTTGGGCAGACGGTGGGGACAGCCCTGGCCGGAGGGCGGGTGGTGGTCGGCGGCGATGCCCGGCCCAGCACGCCCATCCTGAAAGGGGCGTTGATTGAAGGTTTGCTGGCGGCCGGCTGTTACGTTTTAGATGCGGGCCTGGCACCGACATCGGCCATGTACTTTGCCCGCCAGTGGCTCAAAGCCGACGGGATGGTCATGGTGACCGCCTCGCACAACCCGCCGGGTTACAACGGTTTCAAACTGATGCTCGGCGAGTGGCCGATAACGGAAGAGGTGTTGCAGGCACTGCGCCAGCAGATGCAAGCCGGCCAGTTTCGCCAGGGCAATGGCTATTGGGATCGAGCCGATGTGCTGGAGGCGTACCAGGCCGATATTGCCCGCTTTTTTCCAGCAGGACGCCCGCTCAAGGTGGTGGTTGACGCCGGCAACGGCTGTTTTTCGCGGGTCGCCCCGGCGGTGCTGCGCAGCAAGGGTTATCAGGTGCTTGAGCGTTTCTGTGAGATTGATGGCCGCTTCCCCAACCGCGATCCGAACCCGGCGGTGGCCGCCCATCTCAAGGGGCTAGCGGAGCAGATTGTGGCTGAAGGGGCCGATTTGGGCGTCGCCTATGATGGGGACGGCGACCGGGCGGTGTTTGTGGACGAGACCGGCCACATTTTGCCCGGCGACCAGGCCCTGGTCTTGTTTATCCGGCATCGTCTCCCGCAAGCCCAGACTCCCGCTGAGCGCAAAGTGGTCTACGACATCAAGTGTTCTAGCGTTGTCGCCGACGAAGTCAAACGCTGGGGTGGACTGCCGCTGATGGAACGTTCGGGTCACACCTTTATTAAAACAAGACTGTTGCGGGAACAGGCCGGGTTGGGCGGCGAAATCAGCGGCCATCTCTTTTTTGGCGAATTGGGGCGTGATGACGCCCTTTTTGCGACCCTGCTGTTTCTGCAAATTTTGTCCGAGGCCGGCCAACCCCTGTCGGCTCTAACGGCCGACATTCCCTACTACCCCATTACCCCCGATTTACGGCTGCCCTGTTCCCTGGAGGAACGGGAAGCTATCTTGACCGAATTGCCAGCGGCGTTTGCCGGTCACGAAATTAATACGGTGGATGGCGTGCGCGTGGTCTTTGACGGCGGCTGGGTGCTGGCTCGCGCCTCTGTCACCGAGCCGCTGATTACCGTCCGTTGTGAAGGGAACAGCGAGGCCCGCCTGCAAGAAATTCAAGCGGAAGTCAGCGAACGGGCGCCGACTCTGGGGCGTATACTGGCCCGGCAGGCAGCCTTAAAACACCACGCCGGCCACTAAAATGATGTTGGCGTAAGGGGTAAACTCGCCGGTGCGAATCACCGCTCGCGCTGAGCGGGTCTGTTGTTTGAAGGACTCGTGAGGCAGGGTGTCAATGGGGATTTGGCCCAAAAGGGTTCGGACAGCCTGGTAAACAGTTGGGCTGACTTCCAGCATTTCGCTGGCTACAATCGCCCGCTCGACCTGCATCTCGGCCAGGACGACGCGCAGGGTGTCGAGAAAGGCGGGCAGACCGGCGCTCAGGGCCAGATCAATGCGCTCCGGCCCGCTGGGAATAGGCAGGCCGGCGTCGGCAATCACCACCGTATCGGTGTGGCCCAGGCTGGCGATGACGGCTGAAATTGGCCCGTTGATAATCCCGATTTTCTTCATCACTTATCTCCCTCTTAAACAACACAGGGTGGTGCGGTTGACTCGCGCACGACAAGTTGGGTGTCCAGCAGCTTTTGGCGCGGGGCCATCTCCTGGTTATGAATCCGTTCCAGGAGCATGGTCGTGGCGATAGAACCCATCTCGTACTTGGGCTGGGCTACGGTGGTCAGCAGGGGATTGATATAGGCCGCCATCCGAATATCGTCAAACCCGATGACCGACAGCCGGTCTGGTACCTGCCAGCCTTGTTTTACGGCGGCATTGATAACTCCAATCGCCATCAGATCATTGCAGGCGAAGATAGCTGTTGGGGGGATAGGCTGGGCCAGGAATTGTTGAGCAGCCTGATAGCCGGTTTCATACTGAAAGTTGCCTTTGACAATCAGGCTTTCATCTACCTGGATACCGGCCTCTTGGAGCGACCGCCGGTAGCCGGTCACCCGCTCGGCACTCAGGGTGAGGTCAGAAGGCCCACTAATGCAGCCGATCCGCCGGTGGCCCAGTTCAATAAGATGGTGGGTGGCCAGCCAGCCGCCGCGGGCATTATCAATCAAAACGGTGTCAACGGCCAGATCAGGGATATAACGATCAACTACCACCAGGGGAGTTTTGCGTTGCTGCATGGTGCGGATATGCTGAGTGCTTTTGCCTCCGGCGGCCAGGAAAAGAATACCGTCAACCCGTTTTTTAATTAATTCGTTGGTGTAAAAGAGTTCTTTGTCCAGGTCGCTGTCAGAGTTACACAGAATGATGTTGTACCCCTGCTCAAAACAGGCATCCTCAACCCCTCTGGTCACCTCGGCAAAAAAGGGATCGGCGCTGTTGGTCATAATAACGCCAATGGTATAAGTCTCTTTACGGCGTAAACTGCGGGCCAGGGCATTAGGCTGGTAGCCTAATTCATTCATGGCAGTCAGGACGCGCTCACGCAGGTCGTCGCTGACCAGCCGCGTTTGGTTGATAACGTGAGAGACACTGGTGACAGATACGCCCGCGCGTTCTGCCACGTCCCGCATAGTGATGATAGCTCACCTCCCGCAAACCGTTGCGCAATCGTTTTCTCATTATAACATAAAAATAGAACATTGGCAAAGGTAGGATATGGAGGGGTCTGCCCCAAATTTTAGGCAGTTCTATAGGACAAGTTGCCATCTCGTCCTACGTTACCATAGAATTGGGACGGACCCTATGCAGGGCCACAAGCTCCGGAATATAATTTACGATGCAGCTATCCGTTTGGCTGAAATCAAACAAAGTGTAAAATTATGCCAGGAGTTTGTCCCATGACTGAACTGAGTGGCCACCTGGGTTTGGGCGACCGGCTGAAAGAAGGCCCCGCCCCAGAATTGATCGCTTCGGCCTTTGCCCTGGAAGCCGGGGATGGGCCGCTGCTCTATGAGGGCATGAGCCTGGCCGATTTGGCCCACGCGGTTATGCTGGTCGAGATCGGCCTGATCCCCCCTGAAATTGGGGCCAAATTACTGGCGGTGCTGTTGGAACTGCATGCTATCCCCGCCGCCGAGTTTCCCTTTAACCCGGCGCGCGGCGATGCCTACAACAACCGCGAGTATGTGCTGCGCCAGCAGGCGCCGGAGGTGGCAGGCTGGTTGCAGGCGGGCCGGCCTCGCCGCGAAGTAACCACTATTGCCTATCTGCTCGTCGTTCGAGAATGTTTGCTGGCGCTGACCGGCGCGCTGCTCAATTTGATGATGGCGCTGCTTGACATGGCTGAGGCGCACCTGCACACCCTCATGCCCGATTATACCTACCTGCAAACTGCTCACCCTACCACCCTGGCCCATTACCTGCTGACCTTTGTCCAGCCCATGACGCGCGACCTGGCCCGCCTGTGTGACGTTTTTGAGCGCACCAATCTCAGCCCGGCCGGCTCCGGCAGCACCAATGGCTCCCGGCTGCCCCTGGACCGGGTCCGCCTGGCCGAACTCCTGGGCTTTGCCGGGCTGGTCTTGCACACCCGCGATGCGATGTGGCAGCCGGATGGGCCGATTGAGGTCTTGAGCACAGCGGTTGCCCTTTTAGCGAATGCCGACCGCCTGGCCGAAGATTTGCAGTTGTGGGCTACGGCTGAATTTAATTTTATCGAGCTGGCCGACCGTCATTCCCGCATCAGCGTCATCATGCCCCACAAAAAGAATCCCTACAGCCTGGCCTTTGTGCGCGGCGTTGCCCGTGAGATGATTGGCCGCTTGGCTAGCGCTGCCGCCCATCAGGTCACGCCTTCAGGCCAGATTGACAACCGTATCTTTGCCTACGGCGGGGCGCCGCTGGCCCTGGAGCAGACCCGGCAAGCCGTGCAGCTTCTGGCCGGAACCCTGGCCGGCTTGACGGTCAATAAAGAGGTCATGGCTCAACGGGCCAAGCAAAGTTATGGCAGTGCGACCGACCTGGCCGAGTTTATCATGCTTACGGCCCAGATTGATGCCAACACAGCCCACCGTATTGTCGGGCAAGCCGTTCGGGCCGGCCTGCAAACCGGGCAGCCGTTCCAGGTTGAGCTGTTGGATTTGGCTGCTAACAATGTCCTCGGTCGCCCTCTTGGTTTGTCTGAGGAGCAGCTTGCCGGAGTATTGGACACCCGGGCTATTGTCGAAACCCGCATCGGGCCGGGCGGCGCTGCCCCACAAGCCGTGCAAGGGATGTTGACCACTTACCGGAATGTCCTGGGAGAGATGGAGACGTGGCAGGCCGAAATGGTAGCGCGGCTGGCAGCGGCAACAGCCCGGCTGTTGAAGAGGGCGCAAGAATTGGCCGATTGAGAGATTATGCCGGGCATCTCAATTGGGACACCCGATTTCTACAGATTTTAAGCATTCCAAGGGAAATGGGGGAGGAAATGAGCGTTAAATAAAAAAGCCGCCGGATGGGCGGCTTTTCTTATTACTGCTTGGTTTTTAATTATTCGCCTAGCATTGCTTTGGCCGCTTCGGCTATCATTATTTCTAAATCAATGGGGGTCGGAGGCAGGCCATTCTTTTTTAAGTAGTCCTTTAAAAGTAATTCAATCTCGACTGCCAGAAAGAACAGCACGCCATCTACATGGGCCTCGATGAGGGTGTGGCCGAGGGCTTCCACACCAGGAATACCGTCACCGTACAGCAATTTATTAGTGGGGCTGGGATGACTGTCTGGACTATCTTTAGTCAAAATGTGTTCCTTCTACTCGCGCCAGCAACCCAAGTTCCATAAGGAGAACTGCTGCAACTTCAAGTGCCTCTTGCTTTTGAACCAAGGAATCGAAGAAAAACCGCTGAAAGGGAAAGCTAATTCTATGATACCAGTTCCCGGTTTGAAAAAAGTTTGAAGCAGGGGAATGTTCAAAAGGCATTTTTCTACCCATAATGCAGAATAATCCGGGTGCCATGTCCGGGAGCGGTTTCAACTTCCAGGCTGCCGCCGACACTCTGCACCCGCTCGCGCATAATCTGCAAGCCAAAGCTCGCTGTTTTCTCCTTAATACGGTCAAGGTCAAAACCCTGCCTCTCATCCTCAATACTGATGCGAACCTGACCCCGCTCCTGGCCCAGCCGGATGGTAGCCGTCTTTACCTGGGCGTGTTTGCGGATGTTGATGAGGGCTTCCTGGATGGTGCGAATAAGCTGCGGCGCCACTTCGGGGGGAAAGTCAAACAGGGCTGGGTCTGCTTCCTGAATCAGTTGGATATCTAAATTGTAGAAGCGGTGATATTTGTCTATATACCGCTGCAGCATTTCCATAAAGCTCATTCCTAAAAGCACTTTGGTCCGCAGGTTAAAGATCTCTTCACGCACGTCGGTATAAGTTTCGCCGACTATCTGCTTCAACTCTTGAAGGTTGGCTTTGGCAGTGTCAATGCCATCGCTGTCGAGCAGGGAATAGGTGAGTCCGATTTTCAGGTTCAAGTAACCAAGAGTCTGGGCAACGGTATCGTGGAGTTCCTGAGCAAGCCGGTTACGCTCCCGCATCTCGGCTAATAAGCGTTGGGCCTGTTCGGCTTGCTTGAGGTTGGTCACGTCCACAAAAACGCCCACAGAACCGCGAACTTGGCCGTGCTCATCGTGCAAGGGCGAGGCATACTCAAGCAGATTGATGCTCCGGCCATCCGGGTACAAGATGTCGTACTCTGCATCATGCACCGAGGTATCGTGTCCGGCGGCATACTGCATGGGTAATTCGTGAGGCGGTACTTCCACCCCGTTCTGTAAGACCTTAAACGGCAACTGCTCGCCCTGAGGCCCACTTTTGGAGGCATTATCCTCAACAGAGATATTCAGCAGGCGCGCTCCGGCGGGATTTACGGTTATCTCCAGGCAGTCCGGATCATGGGCCACACAAACGCCAACAGGCAAAATATCGAGCAGGGTTTGCAGTTCGGATACCTGGCGGTTTAAGTCGCGATTCAGCCGGGTGCGTGTTTCCGTAAGCCAGTTGATGAGCAACGCTACCAGCACAAACAAAATAAGCTGTATAACCTCATCCACACTCTCCAGGGTTAAAGTGAAGGCCGGGGGTAAAAAAAAATAAATACCGGCCAGAGCCGCCAGGACGATGGCCAGGAAGCCAGAGCCAAGCCCGCCATACCATGAGCTGGCTATCACCGCTGCAAAAAACAGGATGAAAAACCGTTCGTTCAAGATATGAGGAAAAAAAGAAGGTCAGGAGGGTGGCCAGCCCGACCAACAAAACCGCCAGGCCGTAAGGCCAGAGCGATAGAGGTTTCGGTTTCATCACCTTTCCTCAGGCTGTATTTTATGGAAAGCAGAGTACCTTTCTTCCCCCCAAAGAAAAGTATAACAGGAACCTTGTACTCTGACTGGAGCAAGTGGATAAAGAATCTCTCCGGTTCGGCAACCAGCCAGAAGCCGTTTTGGCAGGTTGAATTGTATCATAGTTACTCCCTGGTAACAAGACAAAGCTCATCCTCAATATTCATCAGAGGTCTGAGGGGGACTGCTGCTCCCCAGGCCAATAAAAAATGTCCGTTCGTAAAAACGGGCACTTTGTCAACCAGGGTACTAACTTTTAGAGTACTTCCCGTATCAAAGGGACGGGCTACTTCTCCGCACTTTCAGTCGAGTGCTGGGTGAGGCTAAACCAGTTGCCGCAGCCGTCTCTGAAAGGCGCCTCAATCCCGTAGAATTCCTGGGTCGGGGGTTTCAGGAATTCGATGCCCTTTTCAGGCCTAACTGTAACCTATAGCCAAACCGGTGTTACTGCTCGTGCGCTCCCGCCGCTGCGGCGATGCCTGGGCGATGTGGGCCACGAGCTGCTGGCGTTGGCGTTTGGCCAGGTCAACCTGTTCGTTAACTTCGACCATCGGCCAGCGCCGGTCTTGATCCGTCGCCGTTTGCCACAAGTCGGCCATGGCCCGGCTTAATTGTTTTTGAAAGGCAGCGGCCAGGCCGGTCAGATCGCCGGGGTGGTGCTGGCTCAGGCGCCCGTTCAAGGTATGACTCAGGGCCAGGCTGGCCGTTACCGCTGCGGTCATGCCCTGGGTGTAAACCGGGTTCAGGGTATAAGCCGCGTCCCCACAGACCAGCAATCCCTCCAGGTAGCGAGGCAGCCGCTCGTAATGACGCATCCGATTTTGCGTCTGGCGGTAGCCGCAGGGTTCGGTCAGCGGCTCGGCGGCAGCAATGGCCTGGTACAACTGTGGCGTGGGCAGGCTGCGGGCAAAGGCCAGAAAGCCGTCTTCACTGGTCGGGGGATAGTCGGCCCCCATCCCGATCAAGGTCACATGCCAGCGCTCGCCCTCGATGGGGATGATAACCCCGCCGCGGGTGCTGCTGGTTGGCGTGGGCCGGATGTAGAGGGTCTTCCACGACGGGTCGGCGTCGGCAGGCCGCCGGTACAGCCGGCTGGCGTACCCGGCAAAGGCAGAGATGGTGGTTTCCAGGGGTGGGTTGTAGCCCAAATCGGCCAGCCAGTGCGGGGTTTGGGAGTCGCGCCCGCTGGTATCCACGACCAGGTCGGCGGGCAGGCTGGTCAGGGAGGGCAGCAGACCGGGCCGGCCGCGCAGCCGCACGCCGGTAACCCGCCGGCCCTTGCGGTCAACATTCAGGCCGGCCACGCCGTGTTCCTGAATAACGCGAATCTTAGGATGAGCCAGAAGCCGCTGATAGAGGACATGCTCCAACAAGGGGCGGCTGCAGGTGATAGACACAATTGCCCCATGCTGCCGAACTTGATGCCACTCTCCGGCGACAAAGAAAGCGATCTCGCTGCCACCCTTGATCGCCACCGCACCGTTGGCAACCAATTCAGCCGTGAGGCCGGGGAATTGCTTTTCCAGCAGGGTTTGCCCACGCACCGGCAAGGTGTGGGCATGGCGCGCTTGCGGCGCCCCCCGCCGAATTTCCGGAGTATCGGGCCGGCGGTCCCGTTCGATGATGGTGACTTGGGCAAAGTAATCGGTTAAAACCCGGGCCACGGTCAAACCGGCAATACCGCTGCCGATAACAACGGCGTGGCCGAAAGCCGCCTGACTAGACGGGTTGTGATGGGTTGTTGCTTTTGCATTCATTTTTTGTAACCTTTTCGTATCGTGTGCAATCTTAGAGTTTGCGTAGTTTTGAAACAAAGTTAGTATACCAGTTAAGGAACAATTGATAATCTGCCAAAAGATAGGTTTAAGGGTTTAAATCAACCCCAACCGCCAACCAGGTCTATAACCTAAGACCGTTTCAGAAAGTGCTCCAACTAATCAGTCGGTTTCGTTACTCTACACTAGAGAAATTCAGCCCAGAAGACTAGACAAGATTAACAGGATTTACAGGATTTTTACTAAAATTATCCTGTTAATCTTGCCGAAGGTCCTGTCCATATTTTGCCGTTTTCAGATAGGTGTAGGGTAACGAATCAGGCAGTTAATCTACAAGAGCTATGCAAAGATAGCCCTTGTTTCACTCAGGAAGCCACCCACTTGAGTATAGGCAGGGAGAAAGTAAAATAGTAGGCTTTATGTGAAATTCGCCACGGTAGTTGGTCAAGAAGGAACATTTGTGCTATAATTAAGCCAGTTTCTTCGGGGAGAAAAAAATTGGCAACAACAATGACCTATAGTGCTGAACATATCAAACGCCTGGAAGGATTGGAGGCGGTTCGCCGCCTGCCGGGGATGTATATTGGCAACAACGGTGTGTACGGCCTGCACCATCTGCTCATGGAGCCAATTGACAACGCCGTTGACGAGATCCTCAACGGTCACGGCGATACCATCCAGGTAACGCTGCATGGCGACGGCTCGGCCAGCGTACAGGATAACGCCCGCGGCATCCCGGTGGAGTACAAACCCGATGTGAAAATGTCGGCCTTAACCGAGGTGCTGACCATGCTGCACGCCGGTGGTAAGTTTCGCGAGGACGGCCAGCAGGACGCCTATCTGAGCGGCTCCGGGGGGTTGCACGGCATTGGCGTTAAGGCGACCAACGCCTTCTCGGAATGGCTGGTGGTGGAAATCCGGCGCAACGGCGTGATCTACCGGCAGCGCTTTGAGAACGGCGGCAAACCGGTGCGGGGCGTCCAGATTATTCAGCCCGGCAATCAGAAAGTTGTGGGTGAAATCAACGCCGACACCAAACTGGAAACTGAGCGCAAAAGCGGGCTGCTCACCGGGCTGAAAGCAGGTAACAAAACCATCTCCGTTCAGGCCGACCCTAACCTCGGTACGGGCACCCTGGTTCACTTCCGGCCCCACCGGCCCTGGTTCGATCCGGACATGGAGTGGCCGCGCCCTGACAAAAATGTGCCCTGGGATTTCAACCGGCTGGCCCTGCGGCTGGAGCAGGTAGCCCATCTCCATCCCGGCGTGCGGATCGAGCTGCATGATGAGCGCGGCCCCAAGAAAGACCATAAGAAACGCCTCTTTTTCTCACAGAAAGGACTGCTGGATTACATGGCGTCCTTGAATGAGGGGCTGGACACGCTGCACAAACCGATCCAGTTCAAAGATAAGAACGACGATGGCTCTATTACCCTGGAAGTGGTCATGCAGTATGCCGGGGAGGAAACAGCTATTTACAGCTTTGTCAACTCCATCCCCACCCCGCAGGGGGGGACGGCGGTGCGCGGCTTTCAGGCCGGCCTGACCAAAGCAGTCAATCAATTTGGAGCGGATAAGAAACTGCTCAAAGAGGGCAACATCCGTGGGGAGGATTTGCTGCTGGGGCTGACGGCGATCGTCAATGTCACGATGACCAAAACACCCCAATTTTCCAGCCAGACCAAGGAATCGCTGACCACGACCGAAGTGCAGGGGGTGACCACCTCGATCACTTACGAAAACCTGCTGGCTTACCTCAACAAGAATATCCCGGTCGGCAAGGTCATCATCAACCAGGCCCTGGCCGCGCAGCGAGGTCGCGAGGCGGCCAAAGCGGCCCGCCAACTGGTCATCCGCAAATCGGCCCTGGAAGTGTCGGAACTGCCCGGCAAATTGGCCGACGTAACTCGCGGCACGCCGGTGGAGCAGACGATGCTCTTTCTCGTCGAGGGGGACAGCGCTGGCGGCAGCGCCAAGCAGGGCCGTGACCGGCGTTACCACGCGATTCTGCCCCTGCGCGGTAAAATCCTCAACACCGAGCGTATCTCGGTGACCAAGGTCCTGTCCAACAACGAGGTCAAGGCCATCGTGGCGGCCATCGGCGGCGGCATTGGGGCCGACTTCAAGGTAGAGGACATGCGCTACGGCGGGGTCGCCATTCTGACCGACGCTGACGTGGACGGCTCTCATATCCGCACCCTGCTGCATACCCTCTTCTGGCGGCATCTCAAACCACTGGTCCAGGCCGGCAAGCTCTATGTGGCTGTCGCGCCGCTGTACCAACTGCACAAGGGCAAAGAGACCCGCTACGCCTACTCCGAAGAGGAGCGGGACAGTATCTTGAAAAAATGGGGCCGGGAGGGTGTCACCATTCAGCGTTACAAAGGTCTGGGCGAGATGAATCCGGCCCAGCTCCGGGAGACAGTTTTTGCCCTGAACAAAACGGAAGGGGCTAACCCGGTCATTAACGAGCATATGCTACAGGTCATGGTGGAAGATGCCCACCAGGCCGGGCATATCATGTCGGTTTTGATGTCGTCGGATGTTGGCCCCCGGAAACACTGGCTGTTACAAAAGTGGGCCGGGGAAGAAGCAGCTTGGAACGGCAACGGCGACGAGGCTGCCGACGCCAAAACCAACCAGAATGGAGCTGAGGACGAATGAAAACGGTTGAGCTGACCAGCGATTTAGAGCGCGCTTATTTTGACTACGCTGTCGAAACTATCGTTGACCGGGCTCTGCCCCGGGTGGAGGATGGGCTGAAGCCGGTGCAGCGCCGCATCCTTTATGCCATGCATGATATGGGCCTGACCTGGAACAAACCATACCGTAAATCAGCCCGCGTGGTCGGCGAAGTGCTGGGCAAGTATCACCCTCACGGCGATGCCTCGGTTTATGGGGCGCTGGTGCGCATGGCCCAGGATTTCTCGCTGCGCGAGCCGCTGGTGGACGGGCAGGGCAATTTTGGCAGCGTGGATGGTGATACGGCGGCGGCCATGCGCTACACCGAAGCCCGGCTGTCCCAGATTGCCGAGTTATTGACCCAGGATATCAACCGCGATACAGTCAACTGGGTAGACAATTTCGATGGCTCGTTGCAGGAGCCGGTCATCCTGCCCACCGTGCTGCCGAATCTGCTGATCAATGGCTCGGCCGGGCTGGCGGTCGGCATGGCCACCAATATCCCGCCGCATAATGTCGGCGAGGTGGCCGACGCCCTGATTTTTGTGGCCCAGCGTTGGCAGCAGCGAGACAGCCTGACCGTGGATGAACTGTTGAAATTTATCCCCGGCCCGGACTTTCCCACCGGCGGGCTGATCTACCGCTACCGGGTCGACTCCGGCAGCAACGGCTCAGACGGTGGGGTGTTGGATACGATCCGGGCGGCTTACGAGACGGGCCGGGGGCGGATAGTGACCCAGGCCCGGGTCAATATTGAGCAAACGCGGGGCGGCAAGGCCGACATCGTCGTAACCGAGCTGCCCTACGCCGTCCAAAAAAGTACGGTGCTGGAAAAGATTGCCAAAGAGGTCCGCGAGGGGCGCATTGCCGGAGTGACCGACCTGAGGGATGAGTCGGACTACACCGGCATGCGGGTCGTCGTCGAAGTAGCCCGAGGAAATGACCCCCGCCGGGTGCTGGAGTCACTGCTGGCTTATACCCAGCTCCGCCAAACTTTTGGCGTGACCAACCTGGCCCTGGTGGACGACGGCGAAGGGGAGACTGTCCCCAAGCTGCTGTCGCTGCGGGACATGCTGGTTCATTTTGTCAGCCACCGGCTCAATGTGATCGAACGGCGCAGCCGCCACGAACTGGCCGAACGGGAAGCCCGGCTGCATGTGGTCGAGGGCTTGATCAAGGCACTCGACGCGATTGACCAGGTCATTGCCACCATCCGCAAATCAAAGGATGCCGATGTGGCCCGTCAAAACCTGATCAAGCAGTTCAAATTCAGCGAAGCGCAGGCTAAAGCGATTCTGGCCATGCAACTGAGCCGGTTGGCGGCCCTGGAACGGACCAAACTCAAAGAGGAAGGGCGCGAATTATGGGAACGGATCAAGGTGCTCAAAGCCCTGCTTGGCTCGGAGGCCAAACGGCTGGAAGTAGTGATCGAGGAAACAACGGCCCTCAAGAATAAATTTGCCACGCCCCGCCGGACGGTCATCATTGAGCGTGAAGATCAGGCGGCCGGCCTGGCAGCGAAGACTGATGCGGACCTGGCTACTGTGGATAAGCCGCAGGTGGTAGTGATTACGACTCGCGGGGTTCTTCGCACAGAGGCAGAGCAGTTCGCCTACCGGGCCAAAGTGGGCGCTACGGCCAAGGCGGTTGAGGCTCACCTCCAGCAGCTCCAATTGCAGCCTCAGGACTCCCTGCTGCTGGTGTCTAATCAAGGCCGGGCCTGGAAAGCGCCGGTCGGCCGTGTACCGGCTGAGGCAAGTTTTGCCGACCTGGGGTTAGCCAAGGGCGAGTATCTGATCGGCGGGGGTGTGCTGGCCCCTGAGTGCTTTGTCACGATCGGGACCCGGGTGGGCCAGGCCAAGCGGCTTAAGGTTGAAGATCTGAATATGAGCGAAGCCTCATGGGCCACGGTGATGGGCCTGGGTGATAAGGACGAAGCTTTATTTGCTGCCATAGCCAGTGATGAGGCTGGAGTGATGTTTTTTACCGCCGGGGGAAAAGCTATTCGCTTTGCCGGCAGCGAAGTCAATCCGCAGGCGACACCCTCGGCGCGCGGCGTCACCGGGATCAAGCTGGGTAAAGAGGATAGTTTGGTGGCAGGTACGGTGATCGAGCCGGATGAAAAAGCCCAGGTGATCATCGTCAGCCAAACCGGCTTTATCAAGCGAGTACCGCTGGCCGAATTCCCGCTTCAAGGGCGCGGCGGTCAGGGCGTGCAGAGCTTGGAGATCACCAAGATGACCGGCAAAGTGGCAGCGGCCGCCATCGCTACCGGCCAGGCTAAAGCCGGTGATGTTTTATCGGCCAAGGGATTGCGCCATCGCCTGGCCCTGGAAAGCATCCCCGTAGCGGACCGGCGCAAACGGGGTGAAAAGTTGGTTGATTTTGGGGAAGATGATACGATTACCGGCGCGGTAGCGCTGTCATCCTGAGTCATCGGGTGTAAATAGCACTAACGTTGTGCGGAGTGAAAAAGGCCCTTTTCACTCCGCAATCAATTATAGAAACTCAAACTGAGCTTTTGTGAGCCATAAAAAAGTATACCTCGCTCACGCTAACCAAGCTATACCAGAACGGGTGGTTTTTTGGAAACAAAAGAGCTATCTTTTTGATCGCTCCTGTTATGTTCCTAACGGACTAAATGTTTCGACTAATTGACAGATCGGCCGGCGTATGCTATACTGTGGACCGCTATACCGAACTCTATTCGGTGTAGCGAACAACCTCTTGAAACTCTAATTCTTTGTCCTTGCAACAAAACTTAAGTCAATCCCCTGGTAAAGAACAGTCTCTATTTTCTAGATGCTGTTCACTTCTCTTTTATTTGAAATTATCTATCTAGGTCATTGGCCGGAGTTATCCGATCAAGGTGATTGGAAATAGAGGCAATGCCATCTCTGGTATCGGCGGTTGATCGAGCTATTCACATCCTAAAGGCCTTTGCCGCAAATAAGGATGAATACAGTTTAACCGAACTTTGTGACCTTTTAACCCTCAACAAGAGTACTGCCCACGATATTCTCCACACACTCTGCCAGCATCAGTTTCTCCTGCGTGATCAGCAGTCGCGCAAGTATCGCCTGGGGCCGGCCTTGATTCGGCTGGGACACCTGGCTCACGAGCAAATGGATATCCGCCGGATTGCCCGGCCCTATATGGAAGCGTTGATGCAGCAGACATCCAAATCGGTGCTGCTGGGCACCTTCTACAACGGCCAAATCACCGTTATTGATAAAGTGGACCCGGTGGGAAGATTGCACGTTTCCGCTGCCATTGGACAGCAAATTCCTTTTTCGGCTGGCTCTTTTGGCAAAGTGTTTCTGGCCTGGAAGAGTGAGGCCGAGGTTGACCGGCTGCTCGTTGAGCGCGGGCTGACCGCCTTTACCCCGGCCTCGATTGTTGACCTTCAGGCTTATAAAGCAGAACTGGTCAAAGTTCGCCAACAGGGTTACGCCATTGACGATCAGGAAGAATACTTGCTGGGGGTCAAAGCCATCTCTGTGCCGCTGAAGGATTTTCAGGGCGTGGCCGCAGCCATGACCATTGCCGGTTTTACCTCTCGCAGCAGCCACCAGCCCAGCCAGGCAACCATCACGGCGATCACCCAGGCAGCGGTTGAAATATCGCAACAATTAGGCGCGCAAGATTAAACTAACCAGGAGTTACGTGGTGGGTGGAAAAGCCCTCCCTAAATCCCTCCCAAAGGGAGGGACTAAGGCAACTCCAAGAAAATAATTATCCAAAGTCCGTGATACGTAATGCGTGATGCGTGATGGTATCCAGGCAAGATTTCTTACGCATCACGTATCACGCATCAAGCCGGTGAGAACAATTGG
>BOKF01000062.1 GCA_016860845.1 Chloroflexota bacterium | reverse complement strand
TTCAAATATCAGGCTATAAGTAGCCAAAACTGACCAAAATTGGCCTCAAATTGATGCCGAAAGGCCCATTTCTGTGACAAAAATGGCGGCCAAGGGGTAGTTTAGGTAATTTTTAGACAGCCTGTTAGATGTATCGTGAGCAGATCACCAATCTTTCCGCCTGGCGATTCATACGATGTTACCCTCTCCCTCTCAATTCGCCAATTCCGCCCCTTTCCCCTAAAATTCAACCTATGAATGTCTCACCCACAGAGCAGCCTCAGCCCCATTTTGCATCCCACAATTCACGCATCACGCATCACGCATCACGCCTCCTCTTCCTTGCCGTCTTTTTCAGTGTCCTTACCCTCTACCTGCTCACCCTGGCCCCCGGTGTTGTCGGCGGCGATGCCGGCGAACATCAATTCGCCGCGCCTTTGCTGGGCATTCCCCACACCACCGGCTACCCCCTTTACATCCTCTTGGGCAAGCTGTGGACCCTCCTCATTCCCTTCGGCTCCCCGGCCTGGCGCATGAACCTCTTTTCCGCCGTCAACGGCGCTCTCGCCGCCGGCGTCACTGCCCTCATTGTCTACCATCTTTCGCATCACGCATCACGCATCAGAGCGAAGCCTCCCCTTGGGACGCATCACGCATCACCTTTCTTCAGCGCTTTCATCGCCGGCCTCACCCTCGCCGCCGGCCTGACCATGTGGCAGTGGAGCGTTATTGCCGGCGTCCGCTCGATGAACGTCCTCTTTTTCGCCCTCATCACCCTTGCCGCGATCCTCTGGCAGAAAAGAGTGGAGGAGTGGAAGACTGGAAGACTGGAGGAGTGGAGGACTGGAGGAGTGGATTCGTCTTTAACCCAACCTTCCAATCTTCCAACCTTCCAACCTTTCCCTCCTCTCCCCTATCTCCTTGCCCTCATCGTTGGCCTCAGCCTGGCTCACCACCGCACGACGATATTTTACCTGCCTTCGCTCATCGCCTGGGTAGTTTGGCACGCGCCGCAGCTCCTCCGCCAGCCCAAACGGCTGGGGACTCTCCTTCTGGTTGCCCTTGCTCCCTTATTACTCTACCTCTTCATCTACATTCGGGGAATCAACCAGCCACCCTACAGTCACGAAATCATTAGCGACTGGCAAAGCTTCTGGTTTTTGGTCGGCTCCGGCGACTCGCAAGGGTTGTTTTTCTCCTTCGATCCAGCCTTTCTACCGGCCCGCCTGGCCTTTATCTGGCAAGACCTGCTGGCTCAACTGTCGTGGACGGGCGTCGTCCTGGCGGCTCTCGGCGGGCTGTGGCTGCTGTGGCGGCAGACCCGCCACTTTCTTTTTCAAGCCGGACTCATCATCTTGCTCCTGCTGTTCACGCTCGACTTTGAAGTGGTCAATCTGAACGAGGCTCCCACGTGGTATTTAATGCCCGCTTACATGCTTTTCAACGTCTGGCTGGGACTGGGAATCAATTGGATTTTGGATTTACGATTTACGATTTACGATTTACGATTTAAAGCGGCAATTCATGACAAAACAGGTCATAAAATTATCCCGACTGCTATCCCCTATCTACTATCTGCTATCCTCATCTTCCTCTTCGCCTGCACCTTGATCTGGCCGAACCGGCAAATGTTATACACCGCCTCCATCGCCCCGCTGGACGAGTGGCGTCAGCTTTTGCGTGGCTCTCAGGCTCAACGCCTGGTCGAGAGCAGCCTGCCCTTTGTCGAACCCAACAGCATCATCTGGGGTGATTGGGAGCAATACACCCCCCTGAAATACTACCAGCTCATCAACGGCTGGCGCCCCGATGTAACCGTCCGCAACCCCCTCGACCGCTGGCCCGAAAAAGTCGCCGCTGCTCGTACGGCAGGCCAGCCGGTCTACTTTACCCGCAAACCCACCGATCTCATCGGTACGCCCTACCTGACCATGCTCGGTCCCCTCATTTATCTGCAAACCGCCCCCCAGCTTCAAACGCCGTCCAACCTTATCCTGCTGAACGCCAGCTTTGAGGATGAGCTAGACTTGATCGGCTACCGCACCAAAATCTGGCCGCAAGATCCCCTCCCTGCCCTCCCCCCTCTTAGGGGGGAGATGGAGGGGGGTGAGGGGGTCTTACAACTCACACTCTACTGGCGCGCGCCCCACAAATTGACCTGGGACTACGCCCTCTCGCTACGACTGCTCGACTCTGCCGGGCAGGAACTTTACAAAAAAGACGCCGCCCATCCCGTTCTCAGCAGCTACCCGACTACCCTCTGGACTCCCGGAGAGATCGTCGGCGATTTTTACGAACTGCCGCTGCCCCCTGCTTCCGGCCCGCTGACGCTCCACCTGCTGCCCTACCGCACCGAAGGCCCCGGCCAATGGCACAACCTGACGTTTGAGGGTATAGAGGGGATTAAACTGGGGCCGTTTGAGGCAAGATGAGGCAAGACCGGCAAAGTTACCAAGATGTGTTATAATAGCCCCCGCAAAATCGGCCAGAGTTAGCAGATGGATTATCCTTTACGTTTTATCCCTTACACCTTGAAACACGGGCTGTTTTTGGTTTTAATTGCCTTTACCGGGCTGGGCCTGCTCTATGATTTCAATGTTCCTTTGTTTGAAAAGCCGGATGAGTTAAAGCACTTTGCCGTTATTCAGCACATTCAAGCGGCAGGCCAACTGCCGCTGGTAAAAGCCGGAGAGAACAAGCCCTGGGATCAAGAAGGCACTCAGCCGCCGCTATACCATATTCTGGCGGCGCTCACCGTCTCCTGGCTTGACCTGAGCCACTTTGCCGAGCCTCCCCGTAATCCTCACTACGCCGATGAACGCTCCTTTATCTGGCGGCAGCGCGGCAACAACAATCTTTATCTTCACCCGGCAGACGAAGCATGGCGGCTAGAACCTACGTTGATAGCGGCGCGGCTGGCTCGCTGGCTCTCCTTACTGGCCGGCATCGGCACGGTTAGCCTGACCTACCTGCTGGCGCGGATTACTTTTGCTGACCAGCAAGTGGAAACCATCGCTGACCAACCACCGCCGGCCATGACCACAACTACCGACAACCGGCGGCAGATTGTTGATATTGGATTGCAACCGGCCCCACCATCCCGCCTCTTTCATCCTCTATCTTCCATCCTCTATCTTCCATCCTCCATCCTTGCCCTTCTTTCTGCCAGCCTGGTCGCCTTTGTTCCCCAGTTTCTCCACACCAGTTCGGCCATCACCAACGACAGCCTGAGTGTGACCCTGGCGGCGGCGGCCCTGGTCGTGCTGGCGCTGATGATTAAAAAAGGCAACTCGACCCGCTACGCCATTTATTTGGGCATTATTTTGGGTTTAGCGGCCCTGACCAAACTCAGTTTGCTCTACTTGCTGCCTCTAACCGGTCTGGTGCTGCTGGTTGACTTATACCGGCATCGCTCCCTGCGCCGTTCTCTCATGGAAATAGCCCTCATCTCCGGGCTAATATTATTACTGTCCGGCTGGTGGTACTGGCGCAACTGGCAGGTGTATGGAGATGCAACCGCCCTTAACGCGCACTTACTCTACCGCGGCGGCCCGCTCGACCCGTCGCCCAGCCTGGCTCAAATTTGGCAAACCGAACTGACCGGGCTGGAGCTGTCTTTCTGGGCCGCTTTTGGCGCCGGTCAAATCTTGTGGGAACCCTGGCTCTATACGCTCTTACACTGGTCAAAATATCTGATCGGTTTGGGGCTGGTCATCGGCCTGGGACGAGCGGTGAGAAATGGAGCAACGCTTTTTGCCCATAAGCCGCCCCCCAATTCGTCATCGCCCGCCCATTCTACCGACCCGAAATCGCTGCTCATTCTGGGCATACTGGCCTTGTGGAGCCTCATTATCTTCGCCGCGCTGCTGCGCTGGATGCAAATTACCCCAGCTTCATGGGGACGACTGCTCTACCCGGCCTTGCCGGCGTTAGGCATTTTGACAGCCTGGAGCCTGTGGCAGTTTACCTCGTTCGGCCCGTTTCGCTCGGAATCCTCAAAACTTGTGCCCGGTGTTCCCCGAACTGTAACATATATTTTACGTTTTACCCTTTCAGCCCTGCCCCTGCTGGTTGCCGTCGCACTTTTTTGCCTCGCCCTGATCAGCCCTTTCTGCTATCTTCAAGCCGCTTATGCCAAAACACCGCTCATCAGCGAATTTGACCTGCCCCCCGCCGGTTTGGAGCGATTGGATTTGACCTATGACAACGGGCTGCGCTTAATCGCCTACCGGGTTGATAAATCACCCATACACCCCGGCGACTCGCTGCCGGTTACCCTCTACTGGCAGGCTGTCCGGCCCGTTGCCAAAAATTACAGCGTGTTTATCCATCTGTTAGGCCAAAATAATGCCGTGATCGGCCAGGTTAATACCTATCCGGCCGGAGGCAACTGGCCCACCTCGCTCCTGGAACCGGGCAAGATTCTCGAAGATACTTACGACATCCCCGTTTTACCGGAGGCCGGCGCGCCTGCGGTCATCCGGCTGGCCATGGGACTTTTTGAATTTGAAGACCCGGCCCGGGCGGCCAAACCCGCCGTCAACCCGGCCGGCGAAACGGTTCAACCGGTTGTCGGGGCCATTCCTTTACTCCCCCGCCAATGGTCTAAATCGGAGCCAAAGCACCGGCTAATGGCAAACTTTGGCGGGCAGATCCAATTAGTGGGTTATGACAGCCCTCCCGCCGAGACGGTTATCAAGCCGGGCGACCCAATCTCTCTCACTTTTTATTGGGAAACCCTGAGCGCACCGGGCCAGGATTTAACCCTGTTCATTCACCTCATCGAGCCAAGTTCCCAAACCCAGGTGGCCGGTTTCGATGGACCGCCCGCTTTTTCTACCGCTTTCTGGCAGCCCGGCTACCAGATCGCCGATTCCCGCCAACTTGCCGTTCCTGCCGACCTGCCCCCCGGCACGTACGAGTTACACATAGGCTGGTACAACCCCACCAGCCTGGCCCGGCTGCCTTTGACAGAGACAAATAACCAGCAGGATTATTTACCGTTGCTAACGCTGAATGTCCCCCCATAAAAAATTACTTTACGTAAAACTTGTCTCCAGCCCCCTCAAGGTGAAGCAGTAACAATTCTACTTATGGGCAAAAGTGCTATAATAGCGGAAAATGGGAGGCGTCCCAGGAGGTTTTGCCGTTATCTGCTCAGAGCGCCAGCAGCCAATCATCCAAAATCACCCTCAAGCCGGATTGATCCTGCTCACTTTTATCATCTTGGCCCTTGTCTACAGTTTCGTCACTCCGCCTTTCGAAGCGGGTGACGAGTCGCGCCACTACGCGGTGGTCAAATACATGGCCGACACCGGCCGCCTGCCGGTGCAGCGGCCCGGCGAGGCCCAGATTCATTGGAGCCACGAGGGCAACCAGCCCCCGCTCTATTATGCCCTGGCCGCCCTCCTGACTTTCTGGATAGATAGCGGCACTTGGGCCGACGTGTACTGGTACAATCCCCATACGAGCATTGGGGACCCGCTCCGTCCTGATAACAAAAATATCACCATCCACCTTCCCGGCGAAACCTGGCCGTGGCGCGGTCACGTCCTGGCCGTCCACCTCATTCGTTTCCTGTCCATTGCTATGGCTGCCATTACCGTGACCGGCTGCTACTTTATTGCCCTGACTCTCTTCCGAGGCAATCGCTGGCTGGCCGCCGGGGCCATGGCCCTGACTGCCTTTAACCCCATGTTTATTTTCATCTCCGCGTCGGTCAACAACGACAACGCCGTCATTATGTTTGTAACCCTCGCGCTGTGGCTCATAGTGGAAATGGCGACTGGAAGAATGGCAGAGGGGAAGAACCCTCCAACCCTCCGATTTGCCGCCCTCCTCGGCCTGCTCATCGGCCTGGGGGCACTGAGCAAGCTCTACGCCCTGGGACTGCTTCCTCTAGCCGGGCTGCTTTTTCTGTGGCTGGCCTACCAGGCCGACCACCGACCGCTGAGTGCGAAGCCTCCCTTTGGGACCACCGACCGCCAATCAGCAATAAACAATGCTGCTCCCCTGCCCCTCCGCTCCCACCTGCCCGCGGTAGTTCACGGGGGTGCCCCCCTGCTCTCTTCTACCCTTCTACCTCGCGCCTTGACCTGGAGCGCCATCACCTTCCTCGTTGCTTTCGCCATAGCTGGCTGGTTCTACTGGCGCAACGCCCTGCTTTATGGCGACCCTTTGGCCCTGCAAGCAATGCGTGACACCGCCGGCCAGCGCAGCCATGCTCCCACACTGGCCACCCTCCGCGCCGAATTCGAGGGATTTCGCATTGCTTACTGGGCTTTGTTTGGCGGCGTCAATATCCTGGCCGATAACTGGATTTACAAGGTGCTGGATGGAGTTTCCCTCATCGCCATCACCGGTGTAGCTGCGTTTGTTTTATCACGTATCACACATCAGGTATCACATTTCAGAGCAAAGCCTCCGCGAGGGACGCTTTATGCTTCTCGCCTCTCACTCTCCGCTTTCCTCATCCTCCTGACCTGGGCTACCGTCATGATCGCCGGCTTCATCGTCTGGAATCTCACCCAGCCGGCTGGACAGGGCCGCCTGCTCTACCCCGCTATTGCCGCTTTCTCCGCCCTGGGCATGCTTGGCTTAACCTGGTGGCTACCCCAGCAGGGCCAAAAGCTCGTCGCCCTACTCTGCACGGGGGGCCTGTTTGTCTTTGCCGCTCTATCACCTGTTTTATACATAGCGCCCGCCTATACGAAAGCATCTATTCTCACCGAACAGGACCTGCCTGCCGACCTGCAGCGGATCAACTTCACCTACGACGGCAAGATGCGCCTGCTGGGGTATCGCCTACCCGCCTCGACCGTTCGCCCCGCCGAAACCCTACCCTTGACCCTCTACTGGCAACTGCTCGAACCGGTTGACCTCAACTACAGCGTCTTCGTCCACCTGCTCGGCCGGCAGCGCCAGGTGGTCGGCCAGGTTGACACCTACCCTGGCGGCGGTCATTGGCCGACGACTCTGCTGTCTCCCGGCGCTATCCTGGCCGATCATTATGAAGTGCCGATTACGCCCACAGCCGAATTTAATCAGGCTCCGACGCGGCTGTTGATTGCTGCCGGTATTTATGATTTCAACGAGCCGGGCCGTCCCGGCAAACCGACCGCCAACGCAGAGGGCCAGCCCGTTGAACCTCTGATTGCCAGCGCCAAGCTCATCCCCTGGCAGTGGCCCAACCCACCCCGGTTTGACCCGGTTATCAATTTCGCCGGCAAAGTGACCCTGCTCAGCTATCAAATCGCCGCCGACCAGCAATCCGTTACCTTGAACTGGCAGGTCAATACGCCCCTCAGCCTTAATTACACCGTCTTTCTGCAAGCCTGGCAAGCCGCCCCTCTGGCCGATTCGGCTGTTAGCGGTATTAAGGCTGAATACGTGACCGGCTTCGACGGCCCCCCGGTGCAAGGCGATTACCCTACCTCGCTCTGGGCGCCCGGCGAAATTATTGTAGACACCCATACCCTCAACCTCGCCACCCTGCCCCCCGGCGAATATTATCTCCTGGCCGGACTCTACAACCCTGCTACCGGCGAGCGTCTGCCCGCCGCCACCCCCAGCGGCCCTCTGCCCGACTACGCCGTCAATCTCGGTACTCTGCGGGTGGTAAGATGAGACATTGCCAGGAGACAAGTACTCTATAAAATGTCTCACGCATCACGCATTACGCATTACGCTTCACGCATCACGTCCCACCTCCCCCTCCTCCTGATTCTCCTCATCTTCACCCTCCTGACTCTTTACCAGGCTATCATCCTGCCCCTCGGCGAAGCCGACGATGAAACCGACCATTACCAGTATCTGCGCTTTGTCGCTCGAACCGGCCATCCGCCTTTTACCGAGAGCGAACGCAGCGAGGCCGGCTTCAAAGGAGGGCTGGCCCCGCTGTACTACTGGCTCACCGCCTGGCCGGTCGCCCTTGTCGGCGAGCAGAGCCTGCCGGATGTGCGCCGGGTTGATGCCCGGCCGGAGCGCCACATTCCCAGCGATGGGCTGGGAATTAACCACGTTCTGCATACGCTGGACGAGCAGTGGCCCTTCGGGCTGAGCCTCAGGACGAAGCCCTGGCGCGGCCAGCCCTTAGCCTGGCGACTGGTCCGGTTTCTCTCGCTGCCGTTAGCCTGGGTGACGATTACAGCCAGTTATATCCTGACCCGCCGCCTCTACCCCGAACCAAAAATCATCGCCGTTGGCGCGGCCGCTTTTGTGGCCTTTTTGCCCCGTTTTACCGGCAGCAGCGCCGTTATCAACGACGACAACCTGGTTTTTGCCCTGACGACTCTTTTGCTTTTGGTCCAGGTTATGATTCTGCAAAACGCCTCCCCTTCACCCCGATTATTCGCGCTCTTCGGCGCGCTCTTCGGCCTGGCCCTCATCACCAAATATTTTAGCCTCATCCTGATTCCGGAGGTCATCTTTACGCTTTGGATGTCTCTAACTTCTCAGAGCCGAAAATTACAAACTCAAGGCAATCACCCATCGCATTTCCCGCTTCACGCTTCACGCTTCACGCATCATGCATCACATTCCCCGCTCCACGCCCTACGCTCCCCGCTTATCGCCTTCCTCGCCGCGCTCGGCCTCACCGCCGGCCCCTGGTTTGCCTTCATCCTCCTGCGCTTCAATCGCATCGGCGAACTCGGCCTCATTCCCGGCCTGGCCGCCTCGCTCGGCGAGCCGCAAATCACCGAAGGGCTGGTTGGCCTGCTCTCCGGCCAATCGGTGCGCCCCATCGCCGCCACCTACAGCCTGTTTGAATGGTTCGGGCTGCTCTACCGCTCCTTCTGGTTCGAATTTGGCTGGATGCAAATTTTTGCCCCCGGCTGGGTCTATGCTATTTTCTTGGTGCTGTTAATGTGCGCTGTGGCAGGCCACGTGTTGCGTGTTGCGTCTTTTCCACGCATCACGCATCACGCATCAGAGCGAAGCCTCCCCTTGGGACGCATCACCATCCTCCTCACCCTCCATTTCCTCCTCTTCCTCATCGTCGTCGTGGCCCGTTACATTCTCAGCGCCACCGTTGACACCGGCCAGGGTCGCCATCTTTATCCGGCGCTGGGCGTCATTGCTTTGTTTGTTTCTCTCGGCCTGTACTATTTTGGATTTTGGATTTACGATTTACGATTTAAGCAGATTACAAGCAATGTTATCCTCGAAGAAAATTCGCTATCAGCCATCCACTATCAGCCATCCGCTATCCACCATCTTCCATCTTCCATCTTTTATCTTCTATTCACTCTCTTCTTTCTGCTCCCTGCCTTCATCCTTCAGCCCTCAATCTTCATCCTGCCTCACTACGACACGCTGCCGGTCACTATCACTCCTCCCGCCGACTTGCCCATCACCTATCGCCATCACCTGCCCTTTGCCAGCGGTCTGGCCCTGGCCGGTTTTGATGCCCCTGCGAGCGTTACGGCGGGGGAAGCCCTGCCTGTCACCCTCTACTGGCGGGCTGAGCAAGAAGCGCAGCAAGATTATCTTGTCTCGCTCTGTTTGCAGGACGACACCTCGCAGCCTGTCGCCTGCTGGGCCGGCCATTTTGCCGACGGCCGCTATCCGGCTCGCGCCTGGGAAGCGGGCGACACCCTGGCCGATACGGTTTTTATGCCCATCCCGACCTGCGACCAGCTCGCCGCGCAAAGGTACCGCCTTCATCTCGAACTGTGGCCGCTTGCCCCTGACTCGCCGGAATCCCTGCCCGTTGGACCGCCGGTGTTACAGCAAACCTTTGCTGAACCCCTCATCTCCATTCGAGCCGCTGCCTCCCCACCCAATCACTTATCCCAAACCGCAGAAGTCTGGCGCGGCAGCCAGCGCTTGACCGACTCAACCTCGCTCCAATTGGGCCAGGCCTTAACCTGGCTTGACACTTCCAACCCCGGCCAAAATCAATCCCTTCGATTTATCCGCCAAGCCGGCGGCGTATTTTACGCCTGGCCACCCTTGCCGGCGTTTAGCCCGGCGTTGTTTCTGCCCTGCGCTGACCGCCCTGAGCCTTTCGCCCAGGCTGCCACTTTCATTGCCGGACCAACCCTGCCCCCCGGTCCCTACGTTCCCGACCACCCCAGCGCACCGCCCACCCTAAGCCTATCCCTCAACCTGCGCCAGCGCACCTTCGCCCCGCTGACTTCGACCCTCGTTTTCACCCCCTATCTGGCCCCGCTCTCGCTGGAATTTCCCGGCCAGCCAGCTATCAAACTGGAAGAACCTTCCAACCTTCCAACCTTCCAACCTTCCAACCTTCCAACCCTCCAACCCTCCTCCCTCCTCCCCATCACCCTGCGCTGGCAGGCCCGCCGCTGGATGGCCGACCCGCTGATTGTCTCGCTGAAGCTGCTGGACAAGGATTTTGGGGTGGGCGGCGAGCGCCAGGCCACTCTAGGCGACCGCTACCCCAATGTCTTGTGGGTTCCCGGCGAAGTTATCGAAGAGACTTATCCTCTCCGCCTGAATCCCGACGCCCCGCCCGGCCTTTACCGCCTGGAAATCAGCCTGCTCCGCCAGGATAAAACGTTGCCCAACGGGTACCAATATATCCCTCTGACCGCTGCTGAAACGGACATCGGCCATAATCTGTATCCCGCCACCTTCCGCCTCCTCGATCCTGCCGACGGCACGCCACCGCCCTATCCCTTCTCCGCCCAGCTCGGCGACTCTGTCCAGCTTACCGGCTTCGACCTCCAACCTCAATCAAAAATCGAAAATCCACGCCCGTCAGACAGGCAGTCCAAAATCCTTTTAGCCCTCTACTGGCAGTCCACCGCCAAAATCACTAGCAATTACACTGCCTTTACCCAGCTTGTCGGACCGGATGGACAGGTGTGGGCGCAGTGGGACAATCCACCCCAGGCTGGTCGCTACCCAACCACTGCCTGGGCCGACCAGGACAGCGTGGTTGACCGCTACACCCTGGCCCTCCGCGACGGCGCTCCCAACGGAGAATATCGCCTGCTGGTCGGCATGTACGATCCGGCCACAGGCCAGCGTCTGCCTGCTTTTGTTAACGGCCAGCCGCAACCCGACAACGCTGTCGTTTTAACGACTCTTTCCCTGGTCCCTTGATTCGACCCGCCTTATAAGCCGTGCTAAAATCGGAACGGTATATTGAGGGGGAAAATTTACACAGAGCCACACAGAGAAGGCACAGAGATTCGCGGGGAAACTTAATATTTCTCTGTGTATCTCTGCGACTCCTTGGCGAAACTCTGTGTTCCAGCTTATCCAGGAGGTGAAACAATGGCTACAGAAATTCGTCGAATTGCCCTCAACACCGGCGGCGGGGATGCGCCGGGCTTGAACGCCGTCATCCGCGCGGCGGTGCTGTCTGCCCTGAACCGGGGCTGGGAATGCGTGGGCATCCGCGAGGGGTACAATGGCCTGTTTTTAGCGGAGCAGTATCCCGAAGGGGGGTTGATCCCACTGACGCGCGAGAGCGTGCGCGGCATTACCCACCTGGGCGGCACCATTTTGGGCACCACCAACCGGGGCAACCCGCTGCGCTACCCCACCGTTGATGAACAGGGCCAGCTCGTGGAAAAAGACCGCACCGACGAGATTATCGCCGCGTTTCAACGGGAGCAGATTGACGCCCTGATTGCCATCGGCGGGGATGGTTCTTTAGCTATTGCCAACGCCTTTGCCCGCAAGGGGCTGCGTGTGGTCGGCGTGCCCAAAACCATTGACAACGACCTTGACCAGACCATCATTACTTTTGGCTTTGATACCGCCGTTTCCTTCGCCACCGAGTGTCTGGATCGTCTCCATTCTACAGCCCAGGCTCACCGGCGGATCATTGTGGTCGAGGTGATGGGCCGTTACGCCGGTTGGATTGCCCTCAATGCCGGCGTCTCCGGCACCGCCGACGCCATCCTTATTCCGGAAATCCCCTATGATTTGAGCAAAGTCGCCGCCAAGATTGAGGATCGCGCCAGGAGAGGCCTGAATTTTTCCATCGTCGTCGTGGCCGAGGGAGCCAGGCCGAAAGACGGGACAATCTCAATTATTTCAAAGGAGCTGGGCCGGGCCGAGCGCCTGGGGGGTGTTGGGGAAAAAGTCGCCGCCGAACTGCAAGAACTGACCGGCAAGGAGGCGCGAGCCGTGGTCCTGGGCCACTTGCTGCGCGGCGGCACGCCAACGACCTTTGACCGGCTGCTCTCGCTCCGCTTCGGGGCTGCCGCCGTGCGCGCCCTGGCCGAAGGGCAGTCCGGGGTCATGGTCGCCCTCGACCCGCCGACCGTGCGCTACGTGCCGCTGGAGCTGGTCGCCGGGCGCATGAAATCCGTCCCGCTGGACTGCGATACGATGCTGACCGCGCGTGAGTTGGGAATTTCGTTTGGGGATTAGATTTAATGTAGCAATTTGTTGAGAGAGAGGCAGGGTTTCAAGAACGCTCGTTAAAATAGGGTATTAAAAATCCAGGAAATTAGTTTGACAAACTAATTCTTTACTGCTAAACTGTACAGAAAATATGTGCTATACGGTAGCGTCTCTTTGTGGTTGAACTCAGCCCTATGCCGTCAACGTACCGCTAGGACTGCTAAGCACACGCCAAACTACATCCGTTTAGTTAGAATGTACTCTGGATCTGCCAAGTTCACACATCAGATCTACTGCCGTAGCAACCACGTCGGCTCATAAGCCGTCTGTTGCGCGGGGTGTCAGTACGTATCTGGCCCCCGAAAATCATTCTAAATTTTCAGTAATTAATTTTTGGAGGTTAGATATGTTAGCTGATAATTCTTCTTCTATTTCCCCTCGCCCTCTTGAGAGGGTAGACCTCGCCAAAGAGACCGCCTACAAGAATCTGGCTGAGAAGCTTTCTAAACAGTGCGGACTTGATGAAGCCCAAGCAAAAGCATTAGCACGAGCTTGCGTTGATCCTACTGAAGTTCGTAATCAATTAGATAGACCACTCACTAAACGTTTTCCCGGTGGTTTTGCCCTAGTCGTCGAGGCATTGATATACACCCCGGCTATTTCTGCTAGTCCCATTAATCCTCGTGAATCGGAGACCAGAGTATACCCTATTGCCACATTGCCTGGAGAGCCAATTGTGGCCCCGTTGCAAGTTGAACCGGCTAAGAGTGGGGCACCGGTCATATGCCTTACCGCCGATAGTCGTAGCCACATGGAAACAATTTTGAACCATTCTGAGGGGCGTTTGCGAAGTGATAACATTGAACTACGTCATCAAATAGAACTCGATGGAATACTCGAACCTCTTACCGTAGTACTTGCCGAATTGACTCATCGAAATGGTGATCCCGCAGTGGTCATACCTATTACCATTGATGGTTCTACACGGGCTACCCATTGTCATTATTTAACGAGCATGACTTCGACTGATGTAGTCTATAAGTGGACGAAGGCTGACTCCCGAGCTTGGCGCGGTATTTTAAGCAGAAAGTTGATGGTTCAGGACCAGCCATTAGCAGAAGTTAACACACAAGAACTGACTGCTCATCGGGCCATGGTCGCTCCGGCACGCATCATTATAGGGTTACAGCCTGTTAGGGATGGCGAACCGGTAGATATAGTGACGGCAAGTCGGGCTATAGTAGGCCAGATTCATGTGGGTCATCCTAAGGAGTGGCCACAGGGAGCGCAAAATGACGAAATTGCAGAAGCTGTCTTGGATCGGCTTGTGCTAGATTGTAAAATTAATCCGGAGGAGAGAAACTACTTAGCCGGAAATATAACTCGTTCCAATCTACAATCCCTCGGGTTCTCAGAGCATCCTGATATTCGCGCCGCCCGAATTGCCCATGTACTTTATAATGAAAAAAACGAGTCATCAATTTCGGCGGGCTATCGTAGCCTTGTCGCAAAACCGCGTTTGGGTCCCAATGACAAGCCCAATATTGTTGCTGAGTTAATGTTACGAGCCTTTCGTACTCATTACAAGCTATCAGAACTACAGAGTTTACGTTCAATTTTGCAACGTACAATAGATTTGCCTGAATGGCGTAATGATACGTCTAAATGGAAGGTTAGACCAGATTGCTCACCAGACGAGATCTTGGCCCAGGCTCTAAAGGAATTAAAGTCAAATCCAGGACAGATTGGTCCTGCCTCTCTTGAACTTGGTATCTTAGGCACTTATTGGCTAATTTCAAAACAAGCACTTCAAACTGATATCCGTGGTAGTTCGGATCGGCGTGGCGGAACAGGGGTAATTCGTGCCATGCTTCAAACCGAACGTGGTTTGCGACAATTGCATCGAGCCATTCTTGATGGACGTGCCAATACTTACAACAATCAAAAAATTCGAGCTGTAGCTACCGATGGCAATTTGCTTCCGCTAGCCGCAGGAGACTATGCTGTAGTAGATAATCTTTGGTTGCGAGAAACATTTTCTTATCCTAAGGATGAAATAGATCAGGGTTCTGATGAGAGTGACATTGCAAAACTAAACCGGGCACTTCTAAAGATACGTGATCGGATCGAAGACCTCTCTGAGATCATTCAGACTATTTCACCAATTGGGGGCAGAGAAGGTGTTGACAAACCAATTGTGGATGAGTTTCGCCAAAAGCTTAGAAAGATTGATGATGAATTCGGCTTATGGGGTTTAGTAGCGAGCTCTAAACGTGGACAGCCGTACTTGATCGAGGATACAGAATTAGATGCTGAAGAGGTGCTATGAATACAACTACCTATTCTACAGCGGAAGAACAGGCTTGCCCGTGGGTTAGTATATCCATACCATACCCAATACGCGCTGAGCAATTAAAACAACTTTCAGCCGGAGTAGGTATATACTTTGCTTGTCGGGCTGATGGGCAACTTCTATATATTGGCTCCTGTGTTCGCCCACAACGCCCTCATGGTATAGCTCGGCGTATTGCTGAACATCCTGCCTCACGACGTGCCCGTTGGTGGTGGTTTTGGGTGCTGCCACTCCGTGATAATACCCCGCCTGCTTTTGTCAGATCCCTCGAGGGAAAACTGATTTTTCAGTTTCAACCCGTGTTAAATGATCGTCAACCAAGCCTGTATGGGAGTTAATATGGTTGATATTGGTATAAAATCTAATTAAGCTGATTCTCAACGAATGTAGTTCGCCCGGCGATGAATTCGCCGGGCTATTAAACTGCGCCCAATGAATTGGGCTACTCCTTCCAACAGGGTAGTCCGATTGATCGGACACTGTTAAGTAGCCCTGCGATTCATCGCGGGGTGGGTTACAAAGGCAAATCAGGGTTGGATTATCAAATTACTCAATCCTCATAAACCCCACCGACTCCGCCGCCCTGACCATCTCCCTCGTCACATCGTAATCCGCATCCGTAACCGGCGCGAAGCGCTCCACAAAGCCGTGGGCCAGGTGGCTCCGCGCCGCCGGATCATTGCCCATCGCCAGCAAAACGGCCTGCACCTCAGCCTTTAAGCTCTCCGGCATCTGCCGGGCCGCGACCACCGGCTGAATCGGCGCGGGGCCAAGCACGTCAATGATCCGCAGTTGGGCGGCCAGTTCCGGCTGGTCGCGCAGCTCGATGGCTAACACCTGCGAGTCAATGGCCGAGGCGTCCACCTCCCCCGCGCAGACCAGCCGGATGGAATTTTGATGGGAACCGGCGGCGATGACCCGGCCAAAAAAGCCGCGCGTTTCGCCCATCTGCACCAATCGGTAGCGGGTGATGTTGTAACCGGAGTGGGAGTCCAGGTCATTGTACGACCAGCAGCAGCCGGCTAAATCGGCGAAGGTCTGATAGGGGCTGTCCCGGCGCACAATCACATCGGAAAAGTAAATCGGCTGGCCGGCATAGCGCTCGCCTTGCAGCACCGGCGCAGCCAGCAGTTCGACCGGCGAGGGAGCCTGGCGGGCAAGCTGAATATAAGGCAGGCCGCAGATAAATCCGATGTCGGACTCACCGGCCGCAAATTGGTCGAAGGAGTCGCCAACCATCAGCTCGGTAGGGCAGCCGAGGCTCTGGCCGATATAATCGGCAATAAATTGATACACCGGCCGCATATTGGGCGCAAGAAAAGTGGCAAAACGAATTAACACATCACCTCCAAACAAAAACTCGGTAATGTTATGATTGGAGTCCAAAGTGCACTTTGGACTCGATTTTTATTCAGACTCACAACAAGCTTTAGAAACCTGTCACTATTCAGCCGCCCTCGCCTGGGATTGAAATCCCAGGCTAACTTAGGTAAAAGTCGGTTAAAAACCGACTCCCTGTGGCTCAAACCAGTGCGCTTCAGCGTACTTTTATCTCCTTAGCCCTGAACTTCAGTTCGGGGCGGCGGCGGACTGAAGAGGTACGGAAATCCTTGGCCTTTCTGTACCCTGATCATCTCCAAACCGATTGGACCGTTTCAACGATGGTTTTCAGCTTGCGCTTCTCATCAGCTACCGATATACGATTGCCCACAATGGAGGTCGAGAAGCCGCATTGGGGGCTAAGGGCCAGCCGTTCCAGGGGCACAAACTGCGCCGCTTCCTTGATCCGGGCCGTCAGCCCCGGGACAGTTTCTACCCGTGAAGTTTTGGTCGTGACCAGGCCGAGCACCACCATTTTGTCCTCCGGCGCCTCGGCTAGCGGTTCAAAGCCGCCGGAACGCTCGTCGTCGTACTCCAGCAGCAGGCGGTGAGCATGAATGTTCCTGAAAATCGGTTTGGCGATCAGTTCGTAGCTGCCCTGGGTCAGCCAGCGGCTGCCCTGGTTGCCCCGGCAGAGATGGAAACCAAAAGTGATGCCGGGAAAGCCATCAATTACGGCGTTGTCCAGTTCGATGCCGTGCTGCAGCCAGCGCTCCAGCGTCCAGCCCTGCGCTTCGTAAAAAGCCCTGGTTTTGGGTTCGAGCAAGAGCGGGTAATGGGGCGCATCAAGCTGGATATAGGTGCAGCCCAGCCGGACCAGCTCCGTCACTTCGTCGTGCAAAATGTCCACCACGTCGGCCAGAAAAGCGTCCAGGGTGGGGTAAACGTGGCTGGAAATATTAGGCGACCAGAAATTGGCCCACAGGCTGGGGCTGGGCAGCGTTACCTTGGGGATACGGCTGGTCCGCGCCCGCAGATACGTAAATTCCTCCGCCGAGAGATGGCGCTTGCGTTTTAATTTGTCTACCACCCCCAGCTTTTGCGGGCGGCCCTTGCTCCAATCGCCGATGCTTTCGTCACCGTACCAGTCACCCCACAGGAAAGCATCAATATCGTACTCGCCAAAGCCGGCCACGGCGGCCGGCATCTGGCTCTGGAAGGAGAGACGGCGCATCTCGCCATCTGTCACCACGTCCAGGCCGGCTTCTTCCTGCAAGGCGACCGCCCCATCCACCGCCCAATCCTCGATCTTTTTAAAGGCCGCCTGGCTGATCAAGCCATCGGCCACATCCTGCTGCGCCTTGACCAACTCCGGCGGGCGGAGCAAACTGCCGACAACGTCGGCGTGAACCGTTATCATAACACCTCGCTTTCATTGAAGAGAGCAGAGTTGCAAGGTAGCAGGGTAGCAGGAAAATCTGCTACCTTGCTACCCTGTTCCTCTGCCTAATTCCACGACCACAAGCCAATGGCCCCTTCATCCACCAGCATGGCCTGATTGCCATCCTCGGACCAGGTATCAACCAGCCAGACACGCTCGACCAGCGCCGGGTCGCGGTCGGCGTAAACCAGATAGCGGCTGTCAGGCGACCAAAAGCGGTCGCTCTGGGCATATTGATTGAAACTGTTCACGATAAAGTTCATCTGGAACGAAGGTTCAAACACTTTGTAGCCCCGATCTCGATTTTCGGCCATGTGGTAAACCCGCCACTGCATCCAGGTTGCATCATGCACGGGCAGCCAGGTTAAATAGGCCAGCCGCTGCCCGTCCGGCGACCAGAAGAAGCCGAGGATCTGAAAGCCGGTATCCGTAACCCGCCGGGTCTCGCCGCTCTGCCAGTCGAAAATGTGGACGGGACCGTAAAAGGGATCACCCGGCTTGGCCCTGACTGCGTAAGCTACCTGCTGGCCGTCAGGCGACCAGGCAAAGACCGCCTGCCCGTTCAGCGCGCGGGTCAGCGTTTCCGGCTGACCGGAGCCAAAACTCTGCAAGGCGTCCACTTTCGCCTCGGCAGATACGCCCAGCCAGCGGTCTCCTCGCGGCGACCAGGCCGGAGCCACAAACAATCCCGGCGGGTGGGGCAGCTCTTCCGCGTGATTCCGCTCAATATTGTACAGAACCAGCCTGGCCTGCTCATTGTGGCGGCGAGCGCCCCCGGTGTGCCAGACCATGCGCCGGCCGTCCGGCGACCAGGCAAAATAAAAGGGACGCCCCCGGCCCACCCGCCGGTTGTCAACCCGGCCTGCTTCCAGCTCGACCAGGCGCAGGCTGATGCTGTCATCTTCCTCGATAAGGTAAGCCAGACGCCGGCATTCTAAAGGCCGGCCGGGACAGGCTGTCGGCGACCAGTAAATGTAAATGACAAAATGCTGGTCGCTTTGGCCCACAATCCGGGGCGGCGCTGCCGGCGATTCGGCCACGTACAGGGTGCTGCGGGTTTCACTGCCGGAGCGGGTTACGGCCGCAAAGGCCAGCCGGCCATCAGGTGACCAGGAGAGGCGATGGTAGGAAAGACCGGGGTATTCGGCGGCAGCGGTGGCGTCAGCGGTCACGGCGAGGGTCCGGCTGCGGTCGGCGGTGGTGATATAGACATTGCCATCGCCGCCAATGTAAGCCAGCCGCCCGGACACGGACGGCGAGGGATGAGACGCGGCGGGCGAGGGGGCGAGCTGGCAGCCAAGCAGAAGACTCCCTATCAGCCCCAAGATCGTAAACCGGAACATCTGCAGTCCCCTCATGCACCCGTTCTAAGCCTGGAGATGCTCCCTGACGTAATTCCAGGCTCGGTCGGCGCCTTCAAGAAGTTGCGGTCTGATCTTTTCATAGAGGTCGGGTGGAATTGCTCCATAGGGAGGATCTACCTGGGCATATTTCTGAAGAAAAGCGGTTATATCCAGCGAGATGTCGCCCGGTCCAATATCAGCAACGGCTTGACCAGTCTTGCCCTTCGCCCGGCAGAGAAGATAAGCAACTTGGGTTTCGCTCACGGTGCCCATACAGTCACAGGGCTTATACCCCTCTAGCCCCAGCATCTTGCGGATGTAGGTTCTGTTTTCCGGCAGATCGAACAGATTCTTATCAAACATTTGCTCAACCACGGCCTCGTCCAGGTAGGCCACCAGATGCATCCAGACGTAAATGCACTTGGGGCACCGGCCGCACCACGGCTTCTGCTGCGCGCACGAGTGCGTACTCGGCACAGCCGCCGCATCCCTGGACAACAGATTAAAGACCACGAGATCGTAAACCGGACGGAGCAAATGAAAATAGCTCAGGTTGGAAACGAGGTTCGTCTGAATATAATCGGCCAGCAGCTTTTCGGCGGTGGTGCTCATGCCCCACAGATAATTGATTTCTTCGCCGGTTTTGTCCCAAATCAGGTTGTGTTCGTCGGTGCTTTTGGTGATGCCGAGCGCTACCTGAGTATAATCGTGCTGCAAAGCGATGGGCAGCGCCGTCCAGTAGGAGCTGACCGTTTCGGCAGCTAAAAGGTGCTTGACGCCGTATTCGGGGTAGAGCTGCGCCGCCGGGGAGTCCAGCGCGGTGTCGTAGACCCAGGCGCGATGGCGATTCAAAGCGGTTGTATGCTGTAACATGCCATCAATCAAATGATGCTGCCGCTGCGCCGGGCCATAAATGTTGTGGGAGTAAACCATAACATCATACGGAATGCCGGCCCGCTCCAACAGTTTGGCCGAAACCAGACTGTCCTTTCCCCCGCCGCAAAGATTGAGCAATCTTTCTCCTGCGGAAAGCGTCACTGGACCGGCTAAAGGTTGCTGCGGGCGCTGCGGGCCAGTTAATTGCTGCGGGCCAAAATAATCGGTAATATCATTATCGTGCCGCCAGACGCCCCATACATTTTGAAAGATCGTCCGCCACAGTTCAAAAAATTGGTCGGAATAAAGATCCTGGTATGGTCCCAAATCCAGGACTTCAGGTTTGAGGCTGGCGGCTTTATTGGCCTCAAAAGCAAGCAGGTGAAAATAGATCTGTCGCATAAAAGCCCGGCCAAAACGGGTTTCAAGTTCATGGAAGTTAACCGTATCATACCAGTAGGTGGTTGAAAAGACGATGTCGTCAACGCGATAGTTCAGCACCAATTGATGCCGTGAGCGGTTAACTTCCTCAAAAACAAGCTTTCCATACTTTTCCGCCGGTCTCTCAGGCAAATTCACGGATATCCACGATCTCCTGTTCAGGCACCTGACTTAAGACGGCTCGCACCTCATCCACCGTTACCTGGGGAATTTTGAGCACCATATCGTAAAAGCCAGAACGGCGCGGCGAGGGAAAACTGCCAATGCCCATAATGCCCCAATCGTGTTGAGAAATTACCCCGGTCAGCTTGGCAAACTCACCTTTCTGGTTGGGCATGCGCATGGTCACCCGCACCCCGGCGGCGGGCAGGCCCAACATCTCTTGAAAGGCATGCAAGACATCTACTTCACTCAAAATGCCGACGACCACCGCGTTGTCTTCAAGAACGGGCAGACAGCCAATTTTGTGATCCATCATGATCCGGGCGGCGCGTTCGATGGTTCGATCCGGGGTAATGGTCTGGACCTCGTCGGCCTTGAGCATGAGGTCGCTGACCGAAAGGTTGGACAGAAAGCGGCTGATCTCCCACACGTTCAGGCTGGCCATGGCATCAGGCTTGAGGGCCAACCTTTGGCGCGTGAGCAGCCCCAACAGGCGTTTGCCGTCGCCGACCACCGGTAAATGCCGGACATGGTTTTCGGCCATGATCTTCTCCGCCTCAGCCGCCGGAACCTCCGGCGAAACCATAATGGGATGTCGAGTCATACAATCTTTAACCAACATGTTTAGCTTCCTTTGTGGCTTGGGTTGCAATAACCGGGTCAAAACTGCTCAACGTGTCGAGCGTATGGTGGCAGAAAATGCGGTGGCCCTGACCGGCGTCGCGCCAGGGCGGCTCGGTCAGGCAGACGTCGGGATCGGGCAGCAGGTGGCGGCGCGGGCAGCGCGTATTGAAGCGGCAGCCCGAGGGCGGATTCAAGGCGCTGGGGACTGAGCCTTCCAGGCGAATGCGCTTTTGGTGGATTGTCGGGTCGGGGATGGGCACCGCGGAGAGCAAGGCTTCGGTGTAGGGATGGTACGGTGGGGCATAAATCGCTTCTGCCGGGCCAATTTCCATAATCTGGCCCAAATACATGACCGCCACGTAATCGGAGAAGAAACGGACCACGCTCAAATCGTGGGCAATGAACAGCATGGTCGTGCCGTAGGTGTCCTGAATTTCCAGCAGCAGGTTGAGCACCGCCGCCTGGACCGACACATCCAGGGCGCTGACCGGCTCATCGCACATAATCAGGTCAGGGCGGCTGGCCAGGGCGCGGGCAATGCCAACCCGCTGTTTCTCCCCGCCGCTGAGCTGCCGGGGCAGGCGATCCATGTAATTCGCGCCGAGGCGGACCGCTTCCAACAACCGGATAACTTCGCCACGAATTTTGTTCCGAGGCACGGTACCAAAGCGCTGCATGGGCCGGGCAATCTGCTGGCCAACGGTGTAGGAGGGGTTCATGGTCGAATCCGGGTTTTGAAAGACCATCTGCAGTTCCTGGATGAGTTTTTCATCGCGCGTGGTCAGGTCGCCGGTAATGTCAAAGCCCAAAAAGTTGGCCTGGCCGTCCGTGCTGTCTTCCAGGCCGACAATCGTTTTGACCAGGGTGCTTTTGCCGCAGCCTGACTCGCCGACGATGCCCAAGGTGCTGCCCTTGGGCACGCTGAAACTGGCGTTTTCCACGGCTTTCACCAGGCGCTTCTCCCCCAGCCCCAACACATCTTTCAGCGAGCTGCCCGGAACTTCGTAATACTTCTTTAACCCCTCAATTTTCAAAATCGGTTCACTGGGGCCATCGTGACTCACTTGTTTGGGCGGCAAGATGTCCTCCGAGGGCTGCCACAGGCGCGGGTCAATCTCTTCGGCAAAATGGCAGCGCACCCAGGAGCCGTTAGGCAGTTGGCGCAGGGCAGGCCGTTCGACCTGGCAGCGATCGCGGCAGTAATCGCAGCGCGGCGAAAAAACACAGCCCATTGGCCGGTTGTTGGGCGGCGGCACCCGGCCTCGGATAGGGTAAAGCACACTGCCCAGCTTGCTGCTGCCCAACTTGGGCACGCAGCGGATCAGGCCCTGAGTGTAGGGATGCTGGGGATCTTTGAAGATCTCCTCCACTGTCGCCCGCTCAACCATTTCGCCGGCATACATGACACCCACCCTGGTACAGACCCGGGCGATCACGCCCAGATTGTGGCTGATAAACATAATCCCGGTATCGAAATCCCGGCGCAGTTCGGCGATCAGGTCAAGCACGGCGGCTTCCACGGTCACGTCGAGGGCAGTCGTTGGCTCGTCCATAATCAGCAGGGCAGGATTATTGAGCAGGGCCATGGCAATAACCACCCGCTGCTGCTGCCCGCCCGAAATCTGGTGGGGAAAACGCTGCATCACGTTAGCCGGGTCGGGCATATAAACCCGTTCCAACATCTCCATACAGCGCTTCTCAGCCGCGTCTTCACTCAAGCCGCGGTGGACGGTCAGCACTTCTTTCATCTGGTCGCCCAGACGCATGGACGGATTGAGAGCCTGCATGGGGTCCTGGTAGACCATGGCAATCTGGTCGCCGCGCAGCCGGCGCAGCTCTTCGCCGCTCTTGCCGACCAGTTCCTGGCCCAGGAATTTGATACTCCCCCGTTTAACGTAACCATTGGCCCCTAAAAAGTTGAGCACAGCCCAGGCTACAGTACTTTTGCCGCAGCCCGACTCGCCCACGATGCCATACGCTTCCCCGCGCCTGATTTGAAAGGAGACATCCTGAACAGCTTCGATTTCGCCGCCCCGCACCTTGTAGGCAACGGCGACATTCTCTAATTTAAGAACCGGCGCCGATCTACTCATTGGGCTTTCCAATTCAGCCATTGACCCTCCTCTAGCGTTGATAGCGGGTTAATTCTTCGCGCAGGCCGTCGGCAAACAGGTTCAGCCCAATCACCAGGGTGGCAATGGCTGCGGCCGGCCAGATGACAGCCATCGGATTGCTAAAAATATTCTTACGCGCCTCGTTGACCATGTTGCCCCAATCAGGGTCGGGGGGGGGCAGGCCAATGCCCAAAAAGCCGAGCGTACCGATGGCGAAGATAGCGTAGCCTACCCGCAGCATGGAGTCAACCAGAATCGGGCCGCGAGCATTGGGCAGAATTTCGACAAACATAATATACCACGGGCTTTCCCCCCGCGTTTCGGCGGCGCGGATGTAATCGCGGGTTTTGATGTCGAGGGCCAGGCTGCGCACCAGCCGGGCGACTCCCGGCGCGCCGGTAATGGTGATGGCGACGATGACCACCAGATCGCCTTGCCCCAATGCGGCAATGACCACCAGGTAGAGCACAATGACCGGGAAAGCAATCAGGGCGTCGAGGAGCTGCATAATTATCTGGTCGGTCCAGCCGCCGCGATAGCCCGCGTTCAGCCCCAGCAGCGAGCCAACCGTCACTGAGCCAAGCACCCCCCACACGGCTACCCCAATGGGGATGGCAAAACCGCCCAGGCTCTCCGGCAGGCGGGTTTTGAGCAAAATCACCTGGGTGCCGGTCATCAAGCGGGAGAGCAGGTCGCGGCCCAGGTGATCCGTACCCAGCCAGTTTGCGGGACTGGGCGGCTGGTTCTGAGTAAATTCCTGGGCATTTGGCGGGTAGGGAGTCCAGACCAGCGAAATCAAGCCCAAAATCACCCAAAAAGCAACCATCACCATGCCGACCGTAGCCACGCGGGACTCAAAAACAATCGAGATGCTCTTCCACAAACTCTGCCAGCGCGAAGACCCTTCGCGGGATATAGTTCCGGCAGCGGTTGGTTGCGCTACAGCCATAATTGCCTCCTTAATGAGTAGTCAGCAGTCAGATGTCAGTAGCCAATAGTTTCAGAATCTGACATCTGACTACTGGTTACTGGCTACTGTCCACCTATTGTTATCAGGCATAACGAATGCGTGGATTCAGAAACGTGTAAGCCAGGTCGCCGACAAGCCGGGTGCCAACGGCAATAACGACCGTAAACATGGCGGCGGCTTCGACGGCATTGAAATCGCCAAAAATAGCAGCGTCATAAATGTACTGGCCCAACCCCGGATAGCCAAAGATCGACTCGACCACGACCACGCCGCCGATAAGCCAGTTCACATGCAGCATGATAATGGTAATTGGCGCCATCAGCGCATTGCGCACCGCGTGGCGCAGGACCACCCGCCAGCGCGGCATCCCCTTGAGGATGGCCGTGCGAATATAGGGCGACCCCATGACCTCGACCATACTGGCGCGGGTCATGCGGGCCACGTAGCCCAGTTCAACGGCGGTCAGGGTCAACACGGGCAGCGCCAGGAGTTTGGGGTCTTGAAAGATAGCGTCATCGCTTAAAAAGACGGCCACCGCCGGCAAAACTTTGAGCCAGATACCAAAAATCAGAATGAGAAAGATGCCGGTGACAAACTCCGGCGTCGCCGTCGCCGCCAGGCTGGCAATCGAAATAAAGCGGTCTACTGGTTTGCCCTCGTTGATCCCGGCCAGAATGCCAAACAGGAGGGCCAGGGGCATCACCACCAAAAAGGCCACGCCGGCCAAAATCAGCGTATTTTTGACCCGTGAGAACATGGTCACTGAAACCGGGCGGCCGTATTGCAGCGATTTACCGGCATCTCCCCGGAGGAGTCCTTTGCGCAGCGGAATGTACTCCTGCGGGCCGTCGCCTTCTTTGCGCAGGCCGGCCTTGGTCAGCGCCCACACTTCGCTGCCCTCCCCGCGAACCCACTTGACGGCATTGTTTTTGGTATCAACTCCCCAGAAATGTTCTTTGCCATCTTCGTCAAACTGCCACTCCCCGCTCACCAAATGCGCCGTCGCCGAGCCATCCGGCTGGCGTTTCAAGGCCTGGAGGCCTCCTTCCACTAACTGCCAGCGGGTCAGCTCGCCGTTGACATCGGCCCACCACTCCGGCTCATTGGTTTTAGCATTGATAACCGTAACCAGGGGGTAGCCTACTTTTCTCTCCGCGCGCCAATCACTGCCGATGAGCCAATCCAGATAACGCTGCCAGACCGAGTCGTTCAGGCCCAATTGAGCGCGGTAAGAAGCGCGCTGTTCCGGCGTGGAAAAGACACCCAGGATTTTCACGGTAATGTCACCGCTGCCCACCTCGACGAGCAAAAACAGGGCTATGGAAACCAGGAGCATAGTAACAACGGTTGAAATAATGCTGCGAATAATAAATCGCGCCATACGCTTCCTCCGTGAGGGTTAGCCTTCTCATTCAGATGGTGCCAACAGGGTTTGTCCGAGATTTTAGATATGTTCCGGTAGGGGCGCAAGGCCTTGCGCCCCTACGCTTAAAAATTGGGACGCACCCTACCAACAGGTGAACTGGGGAACAAATTGACCTGCCAGCCAGGCCTGCTGGCACAAATATCCACGCTCCAGGAGGTGGACGGTCCCGAATAATAAAAGTGTCGGCCCACCCGAGTCCGGCAGGCCGACACTTTATTTCAAACTTTAAGCGTCCTTCCAGACGTCGTTGAGCAGGTCGTAGGCAGTGGGGTGAGCCTTGATGTTCTTAAACTCTTTGCGGGTGATATTCCAGACCTTCTTCCAAAAACTGTTACCAATCGGGCCGCGCTCCTGCATAATATCCTCGATCTGGCACATAATGTCGCGCCGCGCCTCAACATCCAGCGTAGCTTCGGCCTGGCGGAGCAGCTTCTCGAATTCGTCGTCAGACCAGCGCGTTTCGTTCCAGGCGCCGATACCTTCCTTGATGTAAGCCAGCGGCAGCACCATGGTATCCAACGGGCGGTGAGTCCAGGAGGTAATCCCCAGGTCAACCTCGGTCCAGCGGTCCCAATACCCGTCGGGATCGGTAATATCCAGTTGGATGTCGAACCCGACCGGGGCGGCCAGTTCCTTTAACACCTGCGCAATTTCCGGCTCTTTTTGGTCATTTTTGGTGGCCAGAGTCACCTTCAGCGGCAGGGTCAGGCCCTTTTCCTTGGCGTACTCTTCCAGCATGGCCTTGGCTTCATCGGGGCTGTAAGGCGGGATGGGCTTTTCGCAAAAGGCGGGGTGAACCGGGGCCACGTGCGCATCAATGGATAGATCGCCTTCGCCGAAGTAGGCCAGTTGCATGATCTTTGCCCGATCCTGGCTCAGCTTGAGGGCGGTCCGCACCCGATTGTCGGTCCATGGGTCCACGTCTACCCGCATGCGCAGCACCAGACACTGCGCCGTACTGGCCGAGTTGACCGCCAATTCGGGGATATCCTTCAGGGCCTGCCAGTCTTCGGGCCGGGGATCGTACAGGGAGTCCACCTGGTTAGACTGCAAGGCCGCTACGCCGGCATCCTTATCGGTAGAGACGTAGATAATCTCGTCCAGGTAAGGCAGGGGTTGGTTATCCGCGCCCATTTGCCAGTAATCGGTGCGGCGTTTGAAAGCCGCCCGCTCGCCTTCGGCATATTCTTCCAGGGTGAAAGCCCCCGTTCCAACCGGCTGTTTGATGATGTCACCTTCAAACTTGCGGTGCAGGACAATGGCCGGATAGTGGAAAAGGTGCTCCGGCACGCCGATATTGGGCGTTTGCAGGTGGAGACGGACCTGGTAATCGTTCACCTTTTCGACATCCTGCATCCCTCTCAGATAAGACATCAAGCCCAGGATGGAAGAGCCAACATCGGGGTTTAACCACTCGCCGAAGGTAAACATCACATCGTCGGCGGTCAGCTCGTCGCCGTTGTTGAACTTGATCCCCTTTTTCAAAAACAGGTCCCAGGTTTTGACATCCGCGCTGGCTTCCCATTTTTCCAACAGGAAGGGTCGGGTGATGTTATCCGAGCCGGTTTCGGTCAAATATTCGCCAAACTGGCGGACGACATTAGCCCCTTCCACCCAGGAGAGACGAGCCGGGTGGTCGAGCAACTGCAACTGCATAGATTTGCGGAGAACACCGCCTCGTTTGGGGGTGCCTGAAGCAGCCGGAGCGGCGGTCGCTTCTTGGGTAGCAGCCGGGGCTTCCCCGCCCCCACTGCTGGCCGGAGCCTGCTCAGGAGCGGGCTGAGCCGGAGCCGGTGCGCCGCATTGGGCGGCAATGGTTGCCGCACCGACTGACATTCCCAGCAAGGTCGCCATCCGCAAAAATTCGCGGCGCGAGATGCGCCCTTTGGTGAGCAAATCATAGGCTTCGGGAATGTAGGGATGGACTCGCTCCATCTGTTTTTTGGAAATCCTGGGTTTATCCATGCTTTTCCTCCTTTTGAGTAACCAAATAAAATATTGATTCAATTAAAATTCACTGAGATAGTGGCGAAAAGGGCCTAGCCAGCATCTCAGAATTTTACAAGGATGGAGTTGGAGCAAATTAGAGAGGAATCCAGCAACCTTACACCGAAAACCAAATCGCTTTACCCCAGGAGGTTATCGGCACAGGTCGTGAGCGGCGGTGAGTGTTGTTTGTCGGCGACGACGAAATGAATGGATGGGATATGAACGATGGGCATAATCATACCATACTTTTATTTTTGTGCAAGTACTTCAAAAAAATCAGGATTATGTTACACTTCCCAAATATCCTGGACATGCTTATTGACCGTCACAACTATCTGGCCGGTTGCTACCAGTTGGCGCACGGCTTCAATGTAGGGATACATCACCGCATCTTTCTCCAGAAAGGGCACCTGCTTGCGGATCAATTGATAAGCCGGCTGCGTGCCCTGGCCCAGGCGAGCAGTCTGGCCCAATTTTTCCCGGCGAAAATCAATGCCCTGGGCGGCAGCCATGAGTTCTATGGCCAGGATAAGCTCGACATTGCTGTTGATTTGGCGGGTTTGCAGGGCGGCGGTGCAGCCCATGCTGACATGATCTTCGACATTGGCCGAAGTCGGGATGGTATCCACACTGGCCGGATGAGCCAGGACTTTATTTTCGGTGGCCAGGGCGGCGGCGGTGTATTGGGTAATCATAAAGCCGGAGTTTAGCCCGCCCTGCTTGGTCAAGAAGGCGGGGAGAGTTTGAGCATTGCTGGCCTCGTCGGTCAGGCGCATAATCCGCCGCTCGGAGATATTACCCAGTTCGGTCATGGCCATGCCCAGATAATCCATGGCAATAGCGAGCGGCTCCCCGTGAAAATTACCGCCGGAAAGCACAGTGATTTCTTCAGTTGTGTCGTCAATAAAAATAAGCGGGTTATCGGTCACAGAGTTCAACTCGATTTCAATGACCCACCGGGCATAGGCAATCGCATCGCGGACTGCGCCGTGAACCTGGGGGATGCAGCGGAGGGTATAAGCATCCTGAACATTCGTAGGATCGTGATGGCGCGTAAAATCGCTCTCCACCAGGAGGGCGCGCAAGTAATTGGCGCAGTTCAACTGCCGGGGATAAGGCCGCAGTTGATGAATCCGGTCGTCAAAAGCCAGCGGTGTGCCGTGCAGGGCTTCAAGACTGAGGCAGCCGGCAATGTCGGCTATCCGGCTGAACAGCCGGGCGCGATAGGATTCCAGCGCCCCCAGAGCACACATGACCGCCGTACCGTTGGTCAGGGCCAGTCCCTCTTTGGCTGCCAAAGTTACCGGCTGCAAATTGGCCCGCTGCATCGCCTCCGCGCCGGGCAGCCGCTGCCCCTGGTATTCAGCCTCGCCCTCGCCGATCAGCACCAGGCTCATATGGGCCAGGGGCGCCAGGTCGCCGCTGGCGCCGAGCGATCCTTTTTCCGGGATAACCGGGTGAACGCCCGCATTCAGCATGTCCAGCAGCCGCTGCAGCGTCGCCAGACGGATGCCGGAGTGGCCGCGAGCCAGGGTATTGGCCCGGATGAGCATAATCGCCCGCGTGGTGGGGATGTCGAAAGGCTGGCCAACGCCAACCGAGTGACTGATAATGATGTTGCGCTGCAGCTCCGTAACCTGTTCCGGGGGTATGATTCGATCTTTGAACGCGCCGAAGCCGGTGGTGATGCCGTAGGCCACCTCACCCCGGGCCAGCAACTGCTCCACCGCCTGGGCGGCGCGAGTCACTTTGGCCTTGGCCTCATCACTTAGTTCCACCCTGGGCGTGCCGGGCCGGCCGTAAGCGACAGCGATAACCTGGTCAATGGTCAGAGTTTTACCGTCGAGGATGATGGAGGTCAACTCTGTGCTCCCGATAAAGCTTATATCGTCCGGCCCAGCTAACAAACTCAACAGCATCACCGATTTGACCATCTTGGTACTGACGATAAAATTCGGGTGAAGATAAATTATGTTTTTGTTCAAAATCGGCTAATTCACGCTCCAAGCTCAATAACTCCTCAACGGGATCATACTGTTCATCGTTAACCCGGAGTAATTGCGTAAATTCCTCAGGTGTGGGCATAGTTTCATGATCAAACTGAAATGTCGCCATTTTTCCTCCTGAATTGACCCAAATTATTCGCCATAATTATACCACAACTACAAAACTACCTGTCCCCTTTTAACGACTCGCTCCACCAAATTGCCCCCGAACTGATAGACCAAGTGCCGGTAATCCGGGGCGTTGACGATCAACACATCCGCCTGCTTGCCGGCCTCCAAAGAACCAACTTTATGCCCCAAACCAAGCGCATAAGCGGCATTGATCGTGCCGGCGTTGAGCGCCTCGGCGGGCAGGAGACGCTGGTAACGGCAGGCGATGGCCATAACCAACGGCATCGAGGGGCAGGGGGCCGAGCCGGGGTTGATGTCGGTCGCCAGGGCCAGGGCAACGCCCGCATCCATCATGCTCCGGGCATTGGCAAAATGGCTGCTGCCCAGGTTAAAATTAACCGCCGGCAAGACAACGCCCACTGTATTCGATTGAGCCAGCAGCTCAACTTCAGCCGGCGGCGTCACGTCGAGATGGTCTACGGAGGTCGCGCCTAATTCCACGGCCAGGCTGACGCCACCCAAGTTGACAAACTCGTCGGCGTGGATTTTGGCCGGCAAGCCGAGCGCCAAACCTGCCTCCAAAACCCGCCGTGACTGCTCCCGGTCAAAGACGTTGGCTTCGCAGAAAACATCACAGAAGAGTGATGCGTGATGCGTGAGGCGTGATAAGTGTTCGGTGTCATTTGCGTGCCTCTGGGGGTGTGTTGCGTGATACCAGGCCACGGCGGCGGGTAGCATCTCTTCGACAACCAAGTCCACGTACTCGTCGGTGTGGTCTTTGTACTCTGGGGGGACGGCATGCGCGCCGAGGAAAGTCGGAATGAGGTCAAGGGGGTGCGAGGAGGCGAGGAGGGTGATGGCTTGGAGCATCTTCAATTCACTGATAGTATCCAGGCCGTAGCCGGTTTTGATTTCAACGGTCGTGGTGCCCAGGGCCAGCATCGCATCGAGCCGGGGATGCGATTCGGTTACCAGTTGCTCGACCGTAGCAGCCCGGACAGCCCGCATGGTGCTGACAATACCGCCGCCCGCCTCCATAATCTCCATATAGCTTGCGCCTCGGATACGCAGTTCAAACTCGTTGGCCCGGTCGCCGGCATAGACGACGTGGGTATGGGGGTCCACAAAGCCGGGGCAAACAACTTTGCCGCTGGCGTCAATCGTTTCATCGGCGCTGAAATCGGCGCGCAGGTCGGCGGTGGGGCCAACGGCGACAATTTGGCCGTCGGCTATCGCCAGAGCGCCGTCGGCCATCAAGCCGGCATCGGCCATCGCCTCGCCTCGTTTGGGGCCATCCGGGCTGGCGCAGGTAACGAGCTGGGCGGCATTACAGATGAGCAAATCAACCTTCATATCAGCCTGCCTATCCATCAACTTGTGATGCGTGAGATTCTTTACGCATCACGCATCACGTATCATTCCAATAACGCCGTCTCCAAAATCTGGTTCAGCTTAAAATCGTGGGCCTGGACATAATACTTGATGATTTCCTCGACCGCGCCCAGGGGGATAGAACCAATAATCTCCGTCCCGGCGACAGCGACGCCATAACGAGCGGCTTCAAAACGGACGGTCTCCAGCACCCGCGGCAGCGGCGTTTCGAGGTAGTTGGTCAAATTCATCGAAACCTGAACTAACCCCTGCTCTTTCAGGTCCACGCCCATGGCCTGTACGTGGCGATAGCCGCCATTTTTGAAGCGGACGCCCTCGGCAATGCGCCTGGCAACGGCCAGGTCGGTGGTGCGCAGGTTGACATTGAAGGCAATCAAGGGGAAGCGGCAGCCGGTGACCATCGCCCCGGCTTTGGCGTTAAAGACTGCCGGCCCTTCGTCGGGCTGCCACGCGGCCAGGTCTTTCAGCTTTTCGGGCAGGGCTTCATACTGGCCTTTGCGAATAGCCGGCAAATCGTACCGCTCCGGACGGGTGGCCGACTCACGATAGTAGTAGACGGGCACGCCCATTTCGCCGACAAAGCGGCCAAAACGGCGCGAGATTTCGACCGCTTCGGCGGTGTCCATATTGCGCACAGGGATGAACGGGGCCACGTCTACCGCACCCAGACGCGGATGGGACCCCTGGTGCTGGCTCATATCAATCAACTCAAACGTTTTGCTCGCCATCGCCTTCGACGCGGCCAGCACCGCCTCCGGCTCGCCCAGGTAGGTCAGCACGGACCGGTTGTGGTCGGCGTCGGAGGAGTAGTCAACCAGCTTAACTCCCGGCGTGCGGCGGACAGCCTCGGCAACCTGCTCGACCACGTCGAGATTGCGCCCTTCACTGATATTAGGGACGGACAGTAAAATTTTCATTAACTGATACCTCTCACTTTGATGGGGTCATACGGAGTGAAAAAGTGCACTTTTTCACTCCGTAAACATCGGCTCGTGGTGTAATAAACGCTTACTCAACTTGTAGGGGAAGATGTCCATCGCTTCTCCGGCGCGATGCCGGGCCTGCATCTCCTGCCAGAATTCGACCTCAAACAAATCCTGATGGTGAGCAGTAAAAATCTCCAGCAAACGGCCCGATAATCCCAGGAAGGTTTTAAACTCCTCAGGAAAAATATCGGCTTCGTCGGCATAAAACCAGGGTTGAGCCTCAAATTCCTCGTAGAAGTCTCTGGCCGGGGGGATTTTTCTAAAGTTGCAGTCGGTCACAAAACAGAGTTCATCGTAATCGTAAAAAACCACGCGGTCGTGCCGGGTAACGCCAAAGTTTTTCAGCAGAAAATCACCCGGAAAAATATTGGTTGCTGCCAAATCCTTGATGCATTTGCCGCAGTCAATGACCACGTCGCGTGCTGCCGCCGGGCCGGCGTCCTTCAGGTAAAGGTTTAAGGGGGTCAGGCGGCGCTCGGTGTAGAGATGCTTAATAATGACGGTATCGCCCTGCACTATCACGCTGTGAGCTGCCACCTGCAACAGTTCGGCCAGCAGTTCGGGGCTAAAACGATCCTTTTGAAAGGCGAGATGCTCAAATTCCTGGGTATCTACCAGCCGGCCGGCCCGGTCATGTCTGAAGACCAGTTGGTAGCGGTCCATCACTTTCTGGCGGGTGGTCTTTTTGGGCTGGCTGAAGCGGTCTTTGATGACCTTAAAAACGATATCATAAGAGGGCAGGGTAAAGACGACCATGACCATGCCCCGCTCGCCTTTGGCAATTTCAAAGCGGTCAGCCGATTGGGCCAGGTGCTGCATGAAATCACGGTAAAGTTCGGTTTTACCGTGCTTGTAGTAACCAATGGAAATATACAGCTCGGCGATACGTTTCAAAGGAATAATGGATTTCAAGAAGGTAATGAGCGCCCGCGGCTCTTCGACGTCAACGTGGAAATAGGAGCGGGTAAAACTGAAGAGGACACTCAGATCGTCGTCCGTGAGCAAGACGGCATCAATAACGACTCCTTGCTCTAAATTTAGCAGAGCGAAGGCGAGAGGAACAATCTGCGACCCCACCCGCAGCCGGCCCACCAGATAGGCGCCTTTGTTCCGATAAAAAATAGTGGTGACCATTTCGGCCACGTCAATGACGGGCCGATGCCCAAACACTGTCCGCAAGTGCGCCTCAATTTCAGCGCCGGCTAAAGCGCAGTTAGTGTCAAGCTGAACGTAGCCAACTTTGAAGGAATAATCCTGCAAAATCTCTTTGACCAGCGCCGAGGTCGTACTGCGGCGATAGTACAGCTTAAAAATGGGTGTTTTGGGTCGGGCCAGGGGCGCACCAAAGTCGAATGAGACATATTCAATATCCGGGTCAACACCCACTGTACCAAAAATTCGCCGGGTCACCGAGTTAAAAAAGGTTTCGGCCAGCTCGCGGTCGGGGCGCCCGGCCGTCAGCTCGGAGTAATAGGTTTTCATCCAGACCCACACGGCCTTGTACCTGGCCCGGTTGCCCAGGTAACTTTTTAATTCAGCCCTGGCCCCGTTGACAATTTTTTCCCGCAGCTCCAATCGCTCTACGGCATCTTTTTGCATCCCTCCCCAATCGCGCTGTTCAAAGCGGGTTTTGGCCCGCTGGGTAATGGCTTTAAACCGCTGGTGAAATGAGTCGAAGCCCTGTAGGATGATCTGAGCGCCGCTAGCGCCTGGATAGTTTGCAGTATCTTGAGTCATTCTTAAGGGAACTGTTAGGCAAAAACTTTGAAGATAGCTGTGTTACGCAAATTCAAGATAATTAGGCGGAGCATAGAAGCCCCGTTTTCGCAAGGGTTCGGGCGATTCTGTTTCACAAAGTTGACGGAGACGCTTCATGGTCGCCGCCGCTTTGAGTAAAAAGATGGGTTCGGTCAGCGGCCCCACCTCTTTTGTCCAATGTGGAGCATCTTGTTTCAATCGAGAGGAAAATAATTCCAAGAATGAGGCCGAAGCTGCTAGCACATGCCGATCATTCACGGCAGGCTTAGGGATATCAACCAAGCTTGGGTTTTCACGAAAAAAATCTTGCACTAAACTTCTCAGGAGGACCCCTTCCCCTTTTAGCGCCGCTTCAGCCAGTTGTTCAATTCGTACCATAGAGAGACTCCCATAGGTCTAAAAAAGCATATTGTGCTTTCAATTCTGCGCCGGGAACCAAGTAAGGTTCTACAGCTTGCCACACTTGTTCTCGCGCTCCACTCAGGTCTTGTAAGAGGCGGCGAGCGTCTTCTATATCCACATCGTCACGCCAGGCAGATAATTTCATTGCCAAAAGTTGGACTACGGCCGGGCTTTTGACCGTGATACCGGGAGCTGAAAAAATTATTGGCCCTTAACTGAGACCCACCAAATAACCCTTAGCCCCATCATTTAACCAATCTTCCGGCAGATTGTATTCTTGGGCTACTTGTTTGACCAAACTGAGGATAGGGCGAGCCTCTGGAGGAGCAAGAATCAAGGCGTCCACATCACGAGTGGATACTCGCGTATTATACACCAGAACCATAACAGCCCCTCCCATTAACAGAAGTTCAATCGGGGATGCTTCTTGTTCAGCTAACTCTCCCAGACGTTTCAAAGCCTCTATAATCTCTTCTTTGGTCAATATAGCCATCTAAATCACCAAAACCTACTTCAACATCGGAATCTTTACCCTGTGCTCCCTGGCAAATTCTACCGCCTCCGGGTAGCCCGCATCCACATGGCGGACAACGCCCATACCAGGGTCAGCCGTCAAGACGCGCTGCAAGCGGCGGGCGGCGGCCTCGGTCCCATCGGCGACGATGACCTGCCCGGCGTGAATACTGTAGCCAATGCCCACGCCGCCGCCGTGATGAATACTGACCCACGTCGCTCCGCCGACAGCGTTGACCAGGGCGTTCAGCAGCGGCCAGTCGGCAATCGCATCCGAGCCATCGCGCATTCCTTCCGTTTCGCGGTTGGGGCTGGCCACCGAGCCGCTGTCCAGGTGGTCGCGGCCAATCACAATCGGCGCGCTGACCCGGCCGGATGCGACCAGTTCATTGAACTTGAGGCCGGCTTTGGCCCGCTCACCGTAGCCCAGCCAGCAGATGCGGGCGGGCAAGCCCTGAAACTCAACCTTCTCCTGGGCCAGGCGAATCCAGCGGGCCAGGTGCTCATTTTCGGGAAAGAGGTCCAGGATGGCCTGGTCAGTGGTGTAGAGGTCCTGCGGGTCGCCGGAGAGAGCGACCCAGCGGAAGGGGCCTTTGCCTTCACAGAAGAGGGGACGGATGTAGGCCGGGACAAAGCCGGGATAGCCGAAGGCGTCTTTGACACCAAAATCGTAAGCCCGCTGGCGCAAATTGTTGCCGTAATCAAAGACAACACTGCCTTTCTGCTGCCAGTCGAGCATGGCCTGGACATGCCGGGCCATGGATTCCATCGCGCGGCGCTGGTACTCCGCCGGGTCGCGCTGGCGCAGTTCGGCGGCGGCTTCCACCGTCAAGCCGGCCGGGATGTAACCGTAGAGCGGGTCGTGGGCCGAGGTCTGGTCGGTGACGACATCGGGCACAACCCCACGGGCGACCAGTTCGGGCAGGGCCTCGGCAGCGTTGGCAATCAGGCCGATGGACTTCGCTTCCTGCTGCACCAGGGCCTCGTCCACCCAGGTCATCGCCTCTTCCAGGTTGTCGGTGATGGCGTCAATCTGGCGCAGCGACAAGCGCCGCTCGGCCCGCCAGCGATCCACCTCGACCAGCAGGCCGACGCCTTCGTTCATGGTAATTGCCAGCGGCTGCGCCCCGCCCATCTCACCCAGACCGGCCGTTACGACCAACTTACCCTTCAGCGTGCCCCAACCATGCTGCCGGGCCAGCGCCCCCAGCGTTTCATATGTGCCTTGTAAAATCCCCTGGGTGCCGATGTAAATCCAGCTCCCGGCGGTCATCTGGCCGTACATGATCAGCCCGGCTTTTTCCCACTGATCAAAATTTTCCTGGGTGGCCCAGGCCGGGACGATGTTGGAATTAGCCAGCAGCACGCGCGGCGCGTCGGCATGGGTGGTAAATACGGCGACCGGCTTGCCCGACTGCACCAGCAGGGTTTCATCCGGTTCCAGGGTGCGCAGCGACTCCAGAATGGCGTCGAAGCACTCCCAATTGCGCGCCGCTCGTCCTCGCCCGCCGTAGACAATGAGATTATCCGGGTCAAAAGCTACCTGGGGGTCCAGGTTATTTTGCAGCATGCGGTAAGCCGCTTCAATCAGCCAGTTTTTACAGGTCAACTGCGTTCCGCGTGGGGCGTGAATGGGGCGCGTCATTGCCTCACCTCCATAGACAGCATAATGTGAGTATGATATAATGGACCAGGAACGGGGTAAGAGAACGAAATGAGAAGTAAGAAATAAGAAGCCAACCTCAAATACTGACTTTCTAATTTCTTTTTTCTATTGTACCAGACTCTCCCAATTGAGGCTAGGTTTAGCTAGAGGTGTGAACCATGACAGCGACAACTCCAAGTGATTTAGTCATCACGCCGGCTACCTGGCCGAGCCAGAAAGCCAAGCTGGAAAAAACCCCAACGCATCTTTTGAATTTGGTCGGCTGGTATGGGTCAACCCATGCCGCGGCCATGTGGCGCAAGGCCGCTGAATTTTTGGCCATATTCAGGCAGACGGGCATGCCCGGTTTTGACCCCCAAATTGAGGGGTGGGACCCGGCCTATGCGGCCGTCGAAGCGGAGGTGCTGGCCGATGCAGCGGTTATCATTATCCGCTTGGAAAACCATGAACTTGTAAACGGCAGCCTCGGCTCCATCGCCGAAGTGGGCCTGGCTCTGACTTCGGCGGCTTTGCGAGGGCAGGTCGTCATCGTCTCCATTGAAGATAACTTGCTGGCCAGTCTGAATGACCCTGGCGCTGTGGCACAGTACATGATCCTCGAAATGTTCATGGAGGAGATAGACAGCAACCCGATTTTCAGCCGCTTTTTGCAGCTTCATCGGGGCGATGATTTAGCAGAGTTAGCCCACCTGGCCTGTATTGCGGCACGACAGCAAATGGAGGCAGCTCACGCGGGCCTAGATTTCAATGATTATCTCGCCAAAAAGAGCCAGCGCCAACAAAACTATCCCCTGCGCGTGCTGGTGGGGGGATCGGGTGGGCCTTACGTCGAGGATTATCAAGACAGCTTCCAGAAAAAGATAAAACGGCTCGCCGCGCCGTACACCGGCGAAGGGTACGCGTTGAGCATATTGTCGGAAGGCGCTGTGGCCGAAGCCTGGGACATTCCCTACCACAGCCCCAATCCCCTCGCAACGGGCCTGGCTATGCGCACCCTGCTTTCCATCGAACTTGAGTCTAAAAAAGGGGCCGATAAATTGCTGCTGCCCATTGTCGCCGAAGCCGGTTCAAAGGCCGCTGCCACCGAAATCGGGTTTTTGCTCCTGTTTGCCCTGACCACCGGCCAGGATATCAGCATTTTCCTGGAGCCGTTCGACCCACTGGACTTCATCCGCCATTACCTGCACCAGGTCGAAATCAAAGCAAACGCCGATGAAAAGTCCATGCGCGCTACATTGGATGACGCGGGCGTACCTCACGCCGTTCTGACGGCTGCTGCCCAGGCGGAAGTAGCCGAGACCTGCACTCTTATTCAAGCCCTCCGGCGGGGAGAAACAGCCACTTTTAAGCAGATCAAGCAGTCGCTCCTGGGCCGGACCGAAGCCTTTCAAGCCGCAGACAATGCTCGCCGCGTGCGCGTGCTGGTCCAGGCCCACCTGGAAAAATTGCACGCTGACCCTCGCTATCCGAATTTCTTCTCCTATAGCACACACATTTAGCCGGGATTGACACCCCCTGGAACTATGATATAATAGCCAAGCTCCAACGGGAACAGTGTTTCACATTATGCAACACATCAGTTTGTCGCGCCTGGCTGTTCCCTGGAGAATAACCCTCAGCCCATGCTGCCAGCAATTCACGGAGCAAAGATGACTGAGACTCTGGAACCATCACGGGCGGACCGGCGAGCCGCACGGCGGCGACAACGCGCCGAGTCGCCGCTGCTCAAAATCCCTTTTCGCCACCTGCGCAACCCGCTGCCCCCGCTCGAAATCCTGGCTCCCGACCAGCTTGAGGCGCTGCACCTGGCCTCCATGCGCATCCTGGAAGAGGTCGGCCTGGATTTTCTGGATGACGAGGCGCTGGCCTTGTGGGCCAAAGCCGGGGCTAAAGTAGACAGCACCCACCAGCATATCTGGATTGATCGTGACCTGCTCCTGGAGACTATCGCCACCGCCCCGCCCACCTTCACCTGGCGGGCGCGCAATCCTGAACGAAACGTGCTCATCGGCGGCAATTCGCTGGCCTTTGGCCCCTGCGGCGGCATGGTCTACGCCTCCAATCTAACAATGGGCCGGCGGCCCGGCACCACCCAGGATTACGAAAACTTCCTGAAACTGTCGCAGATGTGCCATGTCCTGCACTTTGCCGCCTGGGATCAGGTGACAGCCCACGACGTGCCGGTCTCACTGCGCCATTTACGGCGGCTCGCTGCCGCTTTCATGCTGACCGATAAGGCGGTGATGGAAAACGCCCACGGCCGCGAGATCACCGGCGACGCCCTCACCCTGGCCCACATCGTTTTTGGCGATCTATCCGGCGACCCGGTCATCGGCGATGTGATCAATGTCAACAGCCCGCTGCGCTACGACAGCCGCATGCTCGGCGGCCTGATCACCTATGCCCGCGCCGGGCAGGTTTGCTACATCACGCCCTTCATCCTGGCCGGCGCGATGAGTCCTATTACCCTGGCCGCCGCCCTGGCCCAGCAAAACGCCGAAGCTCTGGCCGGGGTAGCCCTGACCCAACTGGTTCGCCCTGGCGTGCCGGCCATCTACGGCGGCTTCACCACCAACGTGGATATGAAAAGCGGCAGCCCGGCCTTTGGCACGCCGGAGGGCGCCTGGGCACTGGCAGTTGGGGGGCAACTGGCCCGGCGCTATCATTTACCCTATCGCGCCAGCGGCAGCCTGACCACCGCCAAAATCCCCGACGCCCAGGCCGCCTATGAAACCTTGTGGACGCTCTGGCCCTGTATTCTCTCGCACAGCAACCTGATTATGCACGCCGCCGGCTGGCTGGAAGGCGGCTTGACCGCCTCGTTTGAAAAGTTCATCATTGATGTCGAAAACCTAGCCATGGTTTACCACTTTCTCGGCGGGTTCGAGATCAGCGAGCAAACCCTGGCCCTGGATATGATCGCCGAGGTGGGGCCGGGCGGGCATCATTTTGGCACAACACATACCCAAGCGCGCTACAGCACCGAATTCTTCCAATCCGTTCTCAGCGACCGCCAGCCTTACGATACCTGGCGCGAAGCCGGCAGCCCGGATACCATGCAGCGGGCGCATAGCGTCTGGCAAGAGCTGCTGGCCCAGTACGAGCCGCCCCCCCTCGACCCGGCTGTTGCCGAAGCCCTGCGGGATTATGTCGCCCGGCGAGAACGGGAGCTGGAAGGCAAGAATCTGTATGACTCGTGAAACGTGATGCGTGATGCGTGAAATTACTATCACGCATCACGCATCACGCCGCTCTTTATAGACTTACAAGGATAAACTCATGACGACTCAATCCCTCTCTTACTACATCTGGCCGGGCCAGGTTCACTTTGGCTTTGGCGCGGTGGAGTTGGTGGGCCGGGAAGCCAAAGCGTTGCCGGCTGGTCACGTTTTTGTCATCGCCGATCCCGGCGTGGCGGCAGCCGGGCTAACCGAGCCGGTCACGGCTTCGCTGAAAGCAGCCAAGCTCAGCTATGATTTGTATGACCGGGTCGTGCCCAACCCGGATACCGAGTCGGTTGACGCCGCCGTCATCGCCTTTAACGAGAGCAAGGCCGATTGTATTGTGGCAGTCGGCGGAGGCAGCGGCCTGGACACGGCCAAAGGGGTCCGCCTGGCCGCCGGCGGCGGGGGCAAAATCGCCGAGTACGCCCTCATGTTGGGTGATAAGACCCGCCCGCCCGGACGCCAGATGACGCCGATGATTGCCATCCCCACTACCGCCGGCACCGGGGCCGAAGTCACACCCTGGGCCGTCATCACCGATCTCAGCCGCAAGCTCAAAATGGGCGTCGGCGGCGCTTTTCTGGTGCCAACCATGGCGGTGATTGACCCCGAACTCATGCTGACCCTGCCTCCTTTCCTCACCGCCGCCACCGGCATGGACGCGCTGACCCACTGCATCGAGGCCTATGTTTCGACCAACGACAACCCGGCGCTCGACCCCATGATTCTGCATGGCATTGAATTGATTGGCCGGAGTCTGCGCGTGGCCGTGGCCCAGAAGCAAAATCGGGAGGCCCGCCGCGAGATGGCCCTGGCGGCGATGATTGGCGGCATCGGCATCAGCTCCAAGTGGCTGGGCGCCTGTCACTCCCTGGCCCACCAGCTTTCCGGCTTTGCCGATGTCCAGCACGGCGTAGCCAATGCGATTATGCTGCCGCACCAGATGGCCTACAGCATGGTCGGCGCTTTGGAGCGATACGCCCGCGTCGGCGAGGCGCTGGGCGTGCCCGCCGAGGGGTCGGTCCGGCAGCGGGCCGAGCGGGCGGTTGAGGCCGTGCGGGAATTGAATGTGGATGTCGGCCTGCCGACCCGCCTGCGCGATGTCGGCGTAAGCGAGGAGATGATCAAAGGGATGGCCTACAATGCCTACAAGATTGACCTGAACTGGTGGACCAACCCCCGCACCGTCAGCGAAGCGGTGATGGAACAGTTGTACCGGGAAGCTTTTTAGAAGCGGGTTATCCCATTCGAAATGTAAGTCTCGTGGTGCGTGATGCGTGTTCCGTTACTTCTTTCATTACGCACTGCGCAACACGCTCATTTAAGTCAAAATTTTAGGAGACCAAGTTCGTGAAAGTTAAAGCGGCTGTTTTTTACGAAGTCGGCCAGCCTTTTCAGATCGAAACGCTTGACCTGGAATCCCCGCGAGCCGGGGAGGTGCTGGTCAGGATGGCGGCAGCAGGCGTGTGCCACAGCGATTGGCATTTGATGACCGGGGCCACCAAACATGTCACGCCGGTTGTGCCGGGACACGAAGGGGCGGGCGTGGTCGAGGCAGTGGGGGAAGGCGTCAGCCGGGTCAAGCCGGGCGATCACGTCTCGTTGAATTGGGCGCCCAACTGCGGCTCGTGCTTTTACTGTCTCAACGACCGGCCCAGTCTGTGTTCGGCTTATGTCGGCCCGCTCTGGGCCGGGACGATGATGGACGGCAGTACCCGGCTGTCCAGGGACGGGCAGTCTGTTTATCATTTCAGCGCCCTGGCCTGCTTTGCCGATCATACGGTCGTCCCGCAGGAGTGCTGCGTGCCGTTGAAGAAGGAAGTCCCGCTGACGGTCGCCGCGCTGATTGGCTGCGCCGTGACGACGGGCGTCGGGGCGGTGCTGAACACGACCAGGGTCCGGCCCGGCAGCAGCGTGGCCGTCTTTGGCGCTGGCGGGGTTGGGCTGAGTATTGTCATGGGCGCAAAACTAGCCGGGGCCAGCCGGATTATTGCCGTTGACCGCAGCGAGGCCAAGGGTGACCTTGCTATGGAGTTCGGCGCGACCGATTTTGTGATGGCCGGGCCGGAGGTGGTCAATTCTATCCGTAGCCTGACCGAGGGCCGGGGTGCGGATTACGTCTTTGAAGCGATCGGCATCCCGGCGGTGCAAGAGCAGGGCCTGGAAGCGGTCCGGCCCGGCGGCACGGTGACACTGGTCGGCGTGGCCCCGATGGGCAGCAGCACCAACCTGCCCGGCGCAATTCTGACCCGCCAGGAGAAGACCGTCACCGGTTCTTACTATGGCACGGCCAACACCGCCCGCGATTTCCCGCTCTACGCCGACCTGTACCTGCAAGGCAAGCTTGATCTCGACCGGCTGATTTCCCGGACCTACCCGCTCGACCAGATCAATGAAGCCTATGCCGACATGTTGAGCGGCGAGATTGCGCGGGGAGTGATTGTATTTTAGTCCGCAGATTAACGCAGATTAACACAGATTTTTTATTTTGTTTTTTATCTGTGCCCCTCTGAGTGCATCTGTGGATCTTTTGGCAAACCAAAGTGGAAAATCCTCAGAATTCGCTCAAAACTAAAATCACCGACCTGCTCGACACGCAGGGTATTGCTTACCGCCGCTTGCCGCATGCCGAGCCGGTCTTTACGGTCGAAGCGGCGGCAGCGCAGCGGGGTGTGGTGGCGGAAGAGATGGTCAAATCTATTCTGCTGCGGGAGAAAGCCGAGCCGCGCCGCTACGTTATGGCCTGCATCCTGGGGACAGCCCGGCTCGACCCCCAGGCGGTGCGCGCTTATCTGTCCCAGGCTCAGGCATGGAAACGGCTGACCTTTGCCACGGCGGAGGAAATTCAAGCCGTCACTGGCTCCGTGCAAGGGGCGGTCGCTCCACTCTGCCTGCCCACCGAGGTGCCGGTCGTTTTTGATCAGGCGATTGTCCACTGCACCAAAGTCAACATCAGCAGCGGCGACCCCCTGTTGGGTCTGGAACTCAGCCAGCAGGATTTGTCCCGGCTGGCCGGGGCGCAGTTCGCGCCGATTGCCGATGTAAATGTAATACAGAATGGCTGATTTGTAATACACCACTGTCAATGAGAATCCACAGATTTCGCAGATTGCACAGATTTTTATTTTTTATCTGCGAAATCTGTGTAATCTGTGGATTATTTTGAAGGAGAGAGAAAATGGCGTTACCCAAAAAAGCTGAATATTTAATAATTGGGGCGGGGGTCCACGGCCTCTCGACAGCCTATCACCTGGCCAAGTATCTCAAAGCTACGGGCAAGGGCAGGGGCGAGGATGTCGTGGTCATCGAAAAGCAGGGGATTGCCGCGGGGGCGTCGGGGGTAGCCTGCGGCAATGTGCGCTGCAATTACTACCAGGAGCCGATGACCCACTTGATGATCCACTGCATGGATATCTGGGAGTCGGACCCGGATTACTTCGCCTACAACTCGGTCGGCTACCTGACCGCCTCGTTTGAGCCAATGCGGGAGGGGTTGGAGGCCATCTATGCCCGCCATCAGAGCCTGGGCTATCCCTCGACGCTGGTGACCGGGGAAAAAGAAGTCAAAAAGTATATGCAGGGGATTTTCTACGATTGGCAGGCCGAGAAGCTCGCCGCCGTGTTACACGAACATCGGGGGGGGCACGCCTGGAGCAAGCAGGCCATTCACGGCCTGGCCATTAAGGCCGAGAGCGAAGACGCCCAAATTGTGATCGGACCGGCGGTGACCGGCTTCAAGCTGAACGGCGACGGCTCGGTCAAGGTCGTCGAAACCGACACCGGCGAGGTCGAGGTAGGGCATGTCGTGGTGGCGGTTGGCCCATGGATCAAGAATGTCTGGCGCATGCTCGACCTGCCGGGCAAGGTTGCCGACCCGCGCCATCCCGGCCAAACAACCGATCTGTGGCGCTTCCTGGCTCTACAAGAAGGCGAAATCGAGGTTAATCCCTACATTCACATTACCAATGATGGTTTACGCCCGCCGCTGGTACACGTAGACAGCGACGTTCCTCTCTACAGCGAGGACGGGCGGCTGGTCTGGGACCAGCCCTGGGGCATTTACTTCAAACGGGACAAGCACGCGGTGCAGGGCGGCGCAGTGCCGCTCGACGTGGGCGCGGAGTGCGAGGTGGACCCCTACGGCACGCGCAGCCCCTATTACTGCGTCGGCGAGGATTTCTACGATATCTGGGTGGCGTCGCTGGCCCACTGCATGAAACGCTTTGAGGGCAAGCGCCAATTTGCCTCCAAGAAACCCTCCGGCGGCGTCGGCGCTTTTTCTGCCGATAACTTCCCGGTGTTTGACTTTATGCGCCCCAACACGTATGTCATCGCCGATTCCAATCATGGTTTTAAGATGATCGGCGTGGGCGAGCAGGTGGCCCGCATTCTGACCGGCGAAACCAGCAGACTACTCGAACCCTTCTCCTTCAAACGATTTGAGCAGCAAAAGGCGCTGCCCAAATCGAACGCGCCTTTCCCCTGGATGTAGGATAAGACCGCCGACCGCCGACGGCTGACCGCTGCCAGAGTTTCCTTTTCTGCGGTCGCTGGTCGGTGGTCGGTTTCCCAACCTTAAAATTGTTAGTGTAGTATTGACAAAAACCTTTTTTTCGGGTATAGTTAGTGTAAATAAAACACTAAACGCTTTGGCGTTTTATTTGAAAGATAATAGTGTGATTTACACACTTAGGAGCGTAAAAATGAATGCAGAGCAATTGATTGAACAGAGCAGACCTTTTTTGAATTACGTCGTCGAGTGGAAAGAGGGCTTGCAGCCCAAGCCGCTGGCCGAGATTGTCAACAACCAGCCGAAGAATGTAGCCATAATTTCGGTGGATGTGATTAATGGCTTTTGCTACGAAGGCGCGTTGGCCAGCCCGCGCGTGGCGACCATCGTTGAGCCGATTGCCGCCCTCTTTCAAAAGAGCTACCAGGCCGGGGTGCGGAATTTCATTCTCACCCAAGACACCCACCCGGAGGACTCGGTTGAGTTTGAGAGCTATCCGCCCCACTGCATCCGGGGTACGCGCGAGAGCGAGACGGTAGACAAGTTCAAGGAGCTGCCCTTCTTTGACCAGTTCCAGGTGCTGCCCAAACAGTCTATCAACTCGGCGATTGGCACGGATTTGGAACCCTGGCTGGCCGCGCACCCACAGGTCAACACCTTCATCGCCGTCGGCGATTGCACCGACCTCTGCACCTACCAACTGGCTATGCATCTCAAGCTGCGCGGCAATGCCCGTAACGAAAAGGTACGGGTGATTGTGCCGGTGGACTGCGTGGACACCTACGATCTGCCCGTCTCCGTTGCCGCCGAAATCGGCGCAATCCCGCACGATGGCGACCTGCTGCACACCATCTTTCTCTATCACATGCGGCTCAATGGGATTGAAGTCGTGGCCAAGGTGGAGTAGCAGGCCAATAAGAATTAAGAATTTAGAAATCAGACTCAATCGGAGGCTCACCATGACATTCCTGACAGTTTCAGCAACGGTTTTTGTAATCTTGACAGTTCTTGGCGCGGTCATCTTTCGCTCCAGGCAAACTCAGGTTGTGCGTGAAGACAGTATCGCCGTGACCATCAACCGTGACGGTTTTATCAAGCGAGTGCTGCCCGCCGGCCGGCACGTCTTGCAACCCTTTGAAAAAGTGGATTTTGTGCTGGAAACTAAAACCAAATTGATTGCCGGCCAGGCCGCGGCCATTGCCACCGGCGACGGCGTCCCGGTCAACATCAACTGGTCCGGCACTTATGCCTTGAAACCCGAACTCATCACCGAGAATGTCAGCCAGCGGCTGCGCGGCCTGGCTAACACCGAAAAAGCGATTGCCCGCCATGCCGACATCTGTTTACGCAAACTCGTGGGAGACTACGCCGTGCCTGACCTGTTCAAGCCTGCCACCCGCGAACGGATCGAGCGGCAAATGAGCCAACTGCTGGCCGACCGGCTGAAGCCGCTGGGGGTTGTCTTTAACGGCCTCAACCTACAAGCCATTGACCTGCCGCAGGAAGTGGCCGAAGCTTTCAACAAAGCCAAAGCTATCGCCACCCTGGATGGAGCCATTCGCCAGGTGGACCCGACGACCCGCGAAGTCGTGCGTGGGGCTTACCAGCTCGACGAAATCCTCCACTGGGACGCCTACCTGCCCACCCCCTCCCGGCTGACAATGAAACGACTGCAAACAGTGGCGCATTAAATGGTCATCGTTTATAATCGTAATACGTGGTGTGTGGTGCGTAAGGGTTACGGAATACGCAATACGCACCACGTTTTATATTTTACCCCTCGTAAGCAAGGAAAAGGTAGTTCTTATGTCTATCTTTAACGGGAGACGCTTAACCAACAGCACCTTTAAGCTCGATATCGAGCGCATGCGGCAGGGCTGGTATTCCGACAAATATTTTGTCAATATTGCCCAAACCTTGCAGGCGCTGGCCGAGCGTGATTATCGTTTTAGTGGGCACAGCCCTGTTTTGAGCCAGTTGGGGATTGATCCGGTCAGCCTGGCCACTGGCGATATCGAGGTCGAGATGCAGGTTTTTACCCGCCGCGAGCCGCGCGCCCTGATCGCCGGGGTTGACAAAGCCTTGAGCATGCTGCGCCACTGCACCGGTTATTATGACGAGAGGGGCAAATTTGTTGAAACATGGTCGCGTTTGCGGGTCGAGGCGGTGCAGGATGGGGTCATAACCTACTACCACGGCGACCCGCGCCGGGTGCAGCCGGTGATGCGTGTCAGAGGCCGCTACCGGGATTTTGCCCTGTTGGAGACGCCTATCCTGGGCGCGCTGGCCCGGGCCAGCCGCATTGCGACCAACGTGTACAACACCCTGGAAGCCGCGCGCGGCAAACCGGTGCTGTTCTTCCCGGCCCGTTTTGACGTGCATGAAGTCCAGGCCGCCGACGGCTATGCCTATGACATTGCGGTGCATCGTTTCAATCGCGATTACCAGCAGCAGGTTGGCTCGTTTGTATCCACCGATGCGCAGGGGGACTGGTGGGGCGGTTTGGGCGGCGGTACCGTGGCTCATGCCGCCATCGCCTGCTTTTTGGGCGATACGGTTGAGGCCATGCTGGCTTTTGCCGCCGTACGCCCGCCGGAGATGCCGCGTATTGCCCTGGTAGATTTTAACAACGACAGCGTCGGCACCAGTTTGGCCGTGTTGAAAGCAATGTTTGAACGCTACCAGGCGGCGTGCGAGACCGGCGACGAAGAGACAGCCCAGAAATACAGGCTGTACGGGGTGCGCCTGGATACATCGGGCAATATGCGTGATGTGAGCGTGCAGCCGTTGGGCGACAAGAAGTTGGATAACGGGGTCAATCCCCGGCTGTGCTGGCTGGTGCGGCAGGCGCTGGATAATGCCTGGACCGGTTGGAATTTGCCGCCCGCCTGGCACGAGCGGGCCAGAACCTACTGCCATAATGTGCAGATTGCCGTCAGCGGGGGCTTTAGGCCGGAGAAAATTAAATGGTTTGAGGAGTTGGGCGTGCCTGTTGACATTTACGGCGTCGGCTCCAGTCTGATGAGCAACGACGATGCCCTGGGCACCAACACCGATTTCACCGCCGACGTAGTCCGGGTCAAGCTCAACGGAGATTGGGTAGACATGGCCAAAGTTGGCCGGACGGCTACCGACAATCCTGATTTGGAGCCGGTGGATTTAGAGAGGTTGTGAGCAGAAACAGCAAAGTTACTTACTCTTGGTTGTCGTTGTTATTTCGACGAGCTTTGAGCACACCGACAGCCGGCAAAACAATCACAAGAACAACGGCCAAAACGACAGAAACCAGAGAAATTTGCCGGGGCAAAACACCGCCAACACTGGGCATCCCGCTCACTTCCCCGCTAAACGGATCGGTGGCAGACTCAATGGATTCATCATAGGTGTAATTGGCCAAGGGTAAGGGAACTCCGTCAGGCCCGGTCAAGGCTGTCACATCCGGGGGCGCCACATCGCCTCGAAAAAACCCCAGGTAAATCCCGCTGGTCGTATTCGGCAGCCCATTAGTCACTATCGTAACATTGGGGTTTACCGGATGGGCATCGGCGGGCAAGCGCAGGTTAAAGGTGACAGGGCCGGCGCCCAGGTTGTCAAAATAAAAGGAGCCATCCTTGTCCGAACCCTTAAAGACCTCAAAACCGGGGCCGGTGATAAACACCGGCACGTCCCTGGAGAAGACCCCCCGCCACCCACCCGGAGCGCCAGGGTCGGCATGAAATTCAACCACGAAGCCCTCAAGCCGGGAGCGGCGGATCAGCTCCAGGTCAAAATCTCCCTCCGACTCATTATCGGCATCGTCGCACTCTTCCTCTAATTTATTCAGATCAATCGTTTTTTCAGGATCATAGGTGACACTATCCCCATCCCCGCTTATTGCATCATTGTCCAGATCAATTATCTCACCTTTATCGTTTACACAAACGTAATGATTTGGATTGATGCCGCCAATCGTTTTATCCGGGTCGCCGGCCTGGCTGGGTAGAGGGATAACAAAGGTTAGCAAGAGAGCAAGAGCTGCCATTACACCGATTGATTTGCGTTCAAAGTGTGCCATAAGCTACTGCTCCTCAAAACTACTTTCCATAATATAAATCTATTGTAACATATCTATTCTATAGAATCAACTACCGCTTACGAATGATGCGCATTCTTTATATAACACAAATCCTAGTTTTAAAGTCCAAAACAAAAAAGCCAGCCTGTAGGCCAGCTTTCTTTATTTTAATTCTACCCGACTATAGTTACAGAGTTCGTTATTTCTTGCTGACTGCTTTTACAGCCATCACTGCCATAACTAAGAGTACAGATATAGCAGATGTTAGATGAAGTGGTACTGATTGGTTAGCTAAAATGCCGCCACTAGCCGGAATCTGAGTTAGAGCAGGTTGATTGAGCGTTGATTGAGGTGACGAAACTGGTGCGGGTCCGAGGGGTTGGTACGGGTCAGATGGAATAGTTGGGGCAAGAGTATATTGTGGCCGGCCCTCTCCCGATCCAGAAGAAGCTGACCCACTTACTGAGATGTGGACTTCGACTGGGACACCCGAAGGATTAAAGAGCGTGCCGACTACACCTCCATGACCACTGCAAGTCCCTGGGCCTGTTGAAGTGCTGCATGTGTTATCCAGACATACGCTAAGGGTGCCAGCGGTACTGCAAGGAACAATATCGGATTTAGGTAAAGCCAGGACTTCACGCCCTGGAGCGACCGGGGGTTGGGCGGCGTAAACTGGCACAAGTACCCAGAGGAAAATTACAAAGACGAGTGGAAAGATAAACTTTTTATTCATGATAGCCTCTTCGCTGTTGGTAAATAATCCACTTTTACCGTGCTTTCCATCATGACTGAAGGAAATAAAAACTTTTTTAGTACTTCTCAGATTACACCCGTAAAACAAAAAACAACAGGGCCAAAAGTCACTGAATTTTGGGCCATGTGTCCTAAAAAATCCAGGCGGTTAAACTTCTGCTTGATTGAACTGTTTTAGAGTGGTAAAATTAAGTAGGAATTTGTCAGAGATAACTAATATTACAGCGCAATGTTGACCACGGCTGAGAGACCAAGTTGAGCCAATTTGGATTTACGATGAGACAGATAAGCGACATGATTGCGTTTTTGATAGTAGCGCACCAAGTGCAGGGCGGCCG
>BOKF01000061.1 GCA_016860845.1 Chloroflexota bacterium | reverse complement strand
GCATCACCGTAACCTATGCGGTCAAGGTCAACACGCCTCTCCCCAACCAGACGCAGATAGTGAACACGGCTTCGGTGACGAGCAGTGAGGTCAGCCAGGCGCAGAGCAGCACGGTCACGGATACGGTGACGAGTGTGCCGATCCTGTCCATCCAGAAGAGTTCACTGGATGGGAATGGTGGGGTGCTGGCGCCGGGCGATACCCTTACCTACACCATTGTGGTCGCCAACAACAGCAGCACGGCTAACGCTACCGGCGGCCTGGTATCGGATCCTGTACCGGTTAACACCACCTTTGTGCCGGATAGTATTGTCCTCAATCCATCCGGCGCTGGCACAAAGGGTTCCACACCGCCTACGCTGGCCAGCAACCTGACGATTGGAGCCGGGCAGCGCATCACCGTAACCTATGCGGTCAAGGTCAACACGCCTCTCCCCAACCAGACGCAGATAGTGAACACGGCTTCGGTGACGAGCAGTGAGGTCAGCCAGGCGCAGAGCAGCACGGTCACGGATACGGTAACAAGCCAACAGAATACTTACCTGCCTGTGATCCACAAAAATTCTGGGCCATAGCCCGGATTATTGGCTTTCCTTCTTGACAACCAGCCATATTTCCTTAACCTATTTGATTTGAAACCTGATAGTAAGGCCCAAACTGATCTGAAAGTGAGTGGGACCTATTGTGCGTATTCTATTTCTAAGTCAAGTTTTGCCCTTTCCGGTGGACGCCGGTCCTAAAATGCGTAGCTATTATGTGCTGCGTCATTTGACCCAAAAGCATCAAGTAACTCTACTGACATTCGTGCGTGAGACTGATAAACCCGAAGATATTGCTCATTTGGCTAAATTCTGCCAGGCAGTTCATACCGTGCCGATGCAGCGCACCCGGCTGCGTGATCTCAAATTTTTGACACAAAGCCTCCTGACCCAACAACCCTTTCTCATCATTCGTGATCAAATCCCGGCAATGAACGTTAAGATTCAACAATTGGTCCAGTCAGAGCAGTTTGACGTAATCCATGCCGATCAGCTCTGGATGGCCCAATACGCCCTGGCTGCCAAAACGGCTTCGCCGCAAAGTAAATTAATCCTCGATCAACATAATGCTGTCTATCTTATCCCCAGGCGTCTCGCCGAGGCAGACTCTAACCCGATCAAGCAACGTTTTTTGGCCCGTGAAGCGCGCTTACTCACTGCTTACGAACCCGAAGTGTGCCATCGTTTTGACCACGTGGTCTGGGTCACCGCAGAGGATCGCCAGGCGGTAGCTGCTTTACCGCAACCAACTGTCAACCGTCAGACAACCTCGACCGTTATTCCCATTTGCGCCAACCCAACTGAGGCTAGACCGGTGGAACGGGCGGCAAATCGTTGCCGGATTACTTTCTTAGGGGGGCTGCACTGGCCCCCCAATGCTCAGGGCATAGTTTGGTTTGCCAAGCACGTTTTTCCTCAGGTTCGTGAACAAATACCCCAGGCCGTATTAACCATAATCGGTAAGAACCCCCCAGCCGGGTTAGAAGGGGAGGGGATTGAGGTGACAGGTTATGTGGTTGACCCAACTCCCTATTTAGTCGAAACCGCAGCTTTTATCGTACCGCTGCATGCGGGCGGCGGGATGCGAGTTAAGATTCTCGATGCCTGGAGTTGGGGATTGCCGCTTGTCTCAACCACTATCGGGGCTGAGGGGATTGAAATTGAAGATAATAAAAATATTCTCATCGCCGATACGGCCGAAGCGTTTGCCCAGGCAGTTATCCGGATTCTTAAAAATCCAACGTTGGCGCAACAGTTGGGCCAAAATGGGCGGCAAACTGTTCTGGATAAGTATGATTGGCAAGTAACCTACTCAGCCTGGGATGAAGTCTATAATAAGTTAATGATGGTAGAGAGATGATGAACTCCAAGGTCAGGCTGAATTCCGCTCAAACTAAACCAGATTGGTATGGGTCTGCCTGTTGATACCCTCCTGCTTGTTTTTGGCGGCGCTGCGCTCGTAGATTTACAGGTAAAGCTGGCTTGGCGCCCTGCCAAAGTTCAAAACACCTCTCTTTTCTAACTATTTTCTAACTAACTTCACGCGAAGTTATTATTAAATTTTGTTAAAATTTTTTGTGAAATATTGGTGATTGCATAAAATTCCCTGTGATAGGGTGATGTGATGGAATTCTCTGAGGCCAACCACCCCAAGCAACAAACAATATGCCCTTACCTGGGACTGGCTGATGACCGCGACTCACGGTTTTCGTATCCTGAAACGGCGCACCGCTGCTTTGCCGCTGGGCCAGTTACCCCGATTGGACTGGAGCATCAGTCAGCCTTTTGTTTCAGCCATCGGTATGGCGACTGTCCACGTTTTGTGGAATTGGTTCCTGAGTCTCTGTCGGCTTATCCTCTTTCTACGGTTGGACCGAAGCCAAAAAGTCAAAGTCTAGCAGGAATTTCATTATGGCGAAGTGTTTTGTGGGGCTTGACCAGTTTGGTGGTCGGGTTACTGGTTATTACTGGTATTCTTTACTACAGTAGCATGTCTTTTCGACAAAACTTGGCGACCCCCACAGTTAATCAAGTTATACCCAGCCCAACAGTTAGCCCAACAGCTATTCCTATCGCATCTGAGAGTGTGGCTGAAGAGCCTACGCCGTCTCCCGCGCCTGCGGCAGTACTACCCGCTCTCACGGCCACCCCTACCCCGGTGGAAAATGGGAGCATCTATACCTTGTCTCCCGCGCAAAATGATATGGGTTGGTTGGCCAGCAACGAAGGCAAAGGTAATCATTTTGGTGACTCTTACCTTTATGCCGGTGTTTTTCAGGACCAAGTCTATGTCAGCGCCTTTCAATTTGATCTTAGTCCAATCCCACGTGGTGCGCCCATTGCTTCTGCTGTGCTCCAACTAACCGGCTTACGCGAGGACCGCCTGGCTATCCATATTGACCGCTCAAGTGACGGTGCGACATGGGCGCTTCGCCTCCTGGACCCGGAGATTGACCAGGAATGGCGTAGGCATACTTTCCAGGAGATTTTTAACGCCTCTGTTCTACAGACTTTGACCCCCATCCTGAGCGTTCAAGATTTGGCGGAAGACCAGACCAATTTTTTTGAGTTATCGCCTTCTCAGTTAAAAATACTGGAAACTCGGATCATTGAGGATGAGAAACCAAAGGTTTCCTTTCGAATAGATGGACCTTTAGTTGGCCCGGATAACCTATTTGCCTGGGATACCGGTTATGGTTCAGAGAGTCATGGTAATAAAGTTATTCTCCTCCTTAATGTGGGTCCGCCACCGCCTACACCGCCACCTTTTGATTATGTCGTTGTGACCAGCACCCCGACACCAGAAAATGTGGTGACCGCCGCAGCGATTGCCATGCAAATGACGGCCGAAGCTACTCGTATTGGCACGGCTACCCCTGTGCCGCCCAACATGGTGACCGCTACACCCATCCCCGACTATTTGGTTATTGTACCTACTCCAGCCCCTGAGAATAGCGCCACCGCTCAGGCCAGGGCAACTATAGTCAAGGCGGAAGCACTGACCACTGGTACACCCACCCCGCTTCCCACTAACGCAATTACTGCCACCCCGACCCCAACCCCCACCTCGACTGCCACCCCGACCGCTTTGTTCAATTCGTCCGATAATACAGGGGTCACTTTTGTGCTGATCACCTCCACCCCGACCCCCCAAACAGTCTTTGCGGCAGCCACGTTGTCTGCGGCAGCTACGGCTCAGGCTGAGAGTGGCAACCTGCCCACCCCGCTTCCAGCCAACTGGGTCACCCCCATCGTAGTTACCCCTACCCCCACCCCGCTCAATGCCGCCACGGCTCAGTTTTTGGCTGAGGAGGCCACGGCGATAGCCTACACTACCGGGACACCCAGCCCAATACCACCCAACGTAGTCACAGCTACCCCAACGCCGGCTTATGATCTTGTTCCTTATCTACTTACGCCGCCTCCTGCTAGTTTGCCAACGGTTGTACCCAATCTTCCAACTGCTTTACTGGGTAAAATTATTTTTAAGTCGGATCGGGAAATCTATGGGGAAAACCAATCGCTGAGCGCAGACGAGTATACGCAATTAACGGGGCAAACGGCGCCGCCGCCAGGCACGCTCGTTTCAGTTTCTGATCCGAATACACAGGAGTTGAAATGGTATATTATCCGGCCCCCCACTGATGTTTACGTTTTCGATCCAAAAACGGGGGAGTTAGGCCGCCTGACGGATATTTGGCCTTATCAGGTGGCTCGGGACCGGGATACTTATTCAGCCGATACGGTCTATCAGGCCTATACTAAGCAATTGCTGTGGACAAATGTCGAAGATGATGAAACTGGCCTACGGCGGCCCACAGAAGAATTGGCCATCCATGTCTATGATTACAAGTACAAAGCAGAAAAAATTGTGACCAGAATGGGGGCAGGGATCGTTTATGATCCGGCCTGGTCGCCAGTCAGTGATGAGATTGCTTTTGTGGCTACCGAAAGTGGTAATGACGAAATCTGGCTAGTCAAGGCCGACGGTACCGAGGCCCATCAGATCACGCGCAATACCTGGGAGTGGGACAAATCGCCTTCTTGGTCGCCTGATGGGAAGCAGATAGTTTTTATGTCAAATCGCACTGGAAATCAGCAATTGTGGATTATGAACGCCGACGGCAGTGACCAACGATTATTGATGGGCTGGGATCATTGGACCCCCTATAATGATTGGGGACCGGTTTGGGTCAAATACTTGGATCCGGCTCCTCCCCCGGATAAGGAACGATAGAGGGATATATTATTATGGATTTACGTCAATATTTGAAAAGTATTTTAAGATGGTGGTGGTTAGTTTTGCTCAGTACCACTATTGCCGCCCTTGCCAGCTATTTCGCCAGTTTACAACAACCCCGTATTTACCAGACTACCACCACGATTATGGTGGGACAGGTTATTCAAAAAGCCAATCCTGAAGGAAGTGATTTTACCCTCACCGAACAATTAGCCGAGTCATACGCTCAAATTGCTCGCCGCCAGCCCGTGCTACAGGGAACGGCTGACGCCTTAGGACTTGATATCGGCTGGCAAGAATTGCAGTGGCGAGTGAATGCCTATTCGATTCCACGCACACAACTGCTTGGGATTACGGTTCAGGACATCTCCCCTGAGCGGGCGGTGGCCATTGCTGATGAAATTGCCCGGCAACTGATCTTACAAAGCCCTGCTTCACCCACCAACAAAGCGCGTCAGGACCGGGGTCAGTTTGTGCAGAATCAGTTAGTTGAATTGGAAGGACGAATCCAGACGACCCAGGCACAGGTGAAGGAACTTCGATCAAAACTGGACGCTGCTTTAAGTGCTCGCGAGATAAAGGATTTACAATCGCAAATAACTGATTTAGAAACCTTATTAGATAAATGGCAAACAGCCTATAGCGGCCTCTTGAATTTTATTCAAGGGGGAGACAGCCCGAATTTCTTAACCGTTATTGAACCGGCCCAACTGTCAACCACGCCAATTAGCCCCAACGTTAAACTTAATGTGCTCCTGGCCGCTGCGGTCGGGTTTATGTTGGCCGTAGGTGCGGCTATATTGCTTGAATATCTTGACGATACGCTCAAATCAGCCGAGGATGTAAGTACATCCCTGGACTTGGTTGCCCTGGGTAGTATCGAACGAATCAAGGGAAGTAGCTACATGGATAGATTGATTACTTCCCACGGCTCTTTCTCGTCCATGGCCGAGTCCTACCGTTTGATACGGAGCAACATTCAGTTCATGAGTGTTGACCAACCAACCAAATCAATTGTGCTCACTAGTTCCAATCCCGGTGAGGGAAAGAGCATGACTGCGGCCAATCTGGCCATCATCATGGCTCAGGCCGAACTCAAAACTATTATCGTTGATGCCGACCTGAGACGGCCGACTCAGCATAAGATCTTCGGAGTACCTAATCTGGGTGGTCTTACCGATCTGTTACGCTCACCGGAGCTCGAACTTAACAGCCATATGAAAAATACCGGGATTGAAAATTTGCAGTTGCTCACCAGCGGGCCCCTGCCCCCTAATCCGGCCGAATTACTCGGTTCGCAGCGAATGGCCCAGTTAGTCCAACACTTGGAGCAACTAGCCGATGTCATAATTTTTGATAGCCCACCGGTTTTACCTGTGACTGACGCGGCCGTCCTCTCCAAGCGGGCTGGTGGCGTCATTCTGGTTACCCAGGCGGGACGCACTCGCCGGGATGTGACCAGATTGGCAATCAAAAGGTTGAGTCAGGTAGAGGCTAATCTTTTGGGCACGATACTCAACCAGGTTTCCCAGAGAGACGGGAACTCCAATCAATATGCTCAGTATTACAGCCATAGTGGGCAGGGTATGGCTGGTCAACCGGCTCACCCTACCCAGCGCCGCTGGTGGCAACGGCTGCCTGTTCCTTTAAAGTGGCGAAGGATACCGGGACAGTAGATGACCAGGGGTGGGGGTGTTGATATTTTTTGAAACATTACAATGGTTAAAAGATAAAAAGAAATGGAACAGGTAAAGGTTGGCGTTATTGGCGCTGGCGTAATGGGTCAACGACATTGTCGGGTGTATTCAAGTTTGCGACGAGCAGAACTGGTGGGAATTTGTGATTCAAGATTTGAGGTGGGAAATCTGATTGCGCAGCAGTATGAAGTGCCTTTTTATGAGCATATTGATGATCTCTTGGCGCATGTAGATGCAGTCAGCGTGGTTACCCCGACCCCTTTCCATTTTGAGATCGCAATGCATTGTCTGGCTCGGGACATTCATGTAATTATTGAAAAACCTATTACCGAAACCGTTGAACAGGCGGAGTGGCTCACCCAAGCCGCTGAGGACCGCAATCTGGTTGTTCAGGTTGGGCATATCGAACGCTTCAATCCGACTTACTCGGAGTTGAAAAATGTATTAGAAGAGATGACCCCCCTGGCGATTAACTTGCGCCGCCTCAGTCCTTATCAGGGTAGCAATACCGATGTTGACGTTATCTTTGACTTGATGATCCATGATCTTGACCTGGTGTTAAACCTAATCCAGCAGGATCCTATCTCTGTAAATGCCTATGGGCTAACAGCTTTAAGTGGAAAAATAGATCATGCCGTGGCCCATCTCGGCTTCCAGTCCGGACCACTCGTGACCGTGACGGCTTCTCGAGTCACTGAACAAAAAGTCAGATCAATTGAGGTTACGGCTATGGAAGCTTATGTGGAAGGTGATTTATTAAACAAAAGTGTTTTGGTACATCGCCGAACCGTTGGGGAGTACTACAGCAGCAATAAGTATCGTCAGGAAAGCGTTGTGCAACGCATCCACGTGCCCGGTTTCGAACCCCTCTTTTTGGAATTGCAGCATTTTATAGATTGCATTGTGGAAGGTACAACTCCCCGTATTCCGGCCCGGCATGGTCTCAACGCCTTGCGATTGGCAAGCGAGATTCAACATGTCATTTCTGCGCGACTAATTGATGCCGGTCCAAGTAGTCAATCAAAGCATTCCTAACAACTCTCGGTTCGTTTACTTTACAGCGGAGTAGAGAAGTTCCGGCTAAATTAGGTGTAAATTAGCGCTCGCGCATGACCCACAGGTCTGGAATATCATCAAACATATCAAGCATTTCGTAAATCTTCACCCTGGATCGGTATCCGCCTGATACGCTTGCCTGTAGCAGCGAATACTGCATTAGCTACAGCAGGAGTTAAGGGAGGGCCGCTCATTTCACCCACACCGCTGGGCGGTTCGTTGCTAGGTACAATATATACCTCTACAATCGGCATTTCGTCGAATCGCAGAACTGGATAATCGTGGAAATTGCTTTGCTGAACACGGCCCTTTTCCAGAGTGATTTTTCCTTTCAAGGCCGCCGATAGGGCAAAAGCAATCCCGCCTTCCACCTGCGCTTTGACCATATCTGGATTAATGACGATACCACAGTCAATAGCGCAGATCACCCGCTGGACTCGTACCTTGCCGTCATGAGCAACTGAGACCTCGACCACTTCAGCCGTAGGAGATTTCCCCCAGGTTGCATAACAGGCAATCCCGCGCCCCCATCCCTCCGGCAGGGGGCTGCCCCAATTGGCTTTACTTGCGGCCAATTCCAGGACCGCTTTGAGACGGGGTTCTTGGGTTCGTTCAAGCCGCAGTTCATAAGGATCTCGGCCTAAAGCGGCGGCCAGTTCATCTACAAAACATTCTTGCACAAAAGCCTGGGTAAAATGCTCCACTGAGCGCCAGGCCCCGACTCGAACCTCGGAGGGGCCGTAATAACTTTGCTGTTTCATTTCTGCCATTGGATCGAGGTCGGCGCTAACATAGTGGTAACTCAGGGGATGATAAAAATCATGCTGGATGTCATCCTCACGAGTCCAGGCCACTTGCACGGGCGTACCTGCTGCCTGAGACACCTGCATGGCTTCGCCGATGTAATCCACCTCGAGGCGCCGGCCAAACCCCCCGCCGATCAAGGTGACGTTGACCTTAAGTAAATCGAAAGATGTCCCAAGCTTTCGCTTTATATAGCGGACAAGTCGTCCTCCAGGCAACTGGGAAAAAGCCCCTTGCGGATTTTGGGTAGGCGCCCAAACTTCGCCTCCGTTCCAACTCATATGGGCTACGCAGTTCATTGGCTCCATCGTTGCATGGGCCAGGTAGGGTATCTCATAAAGGACCTCCAGCTTACCGCGTGTCTGCGCCTGGGTATCATCACTCCCAATGGCTACGGTAGGGGGCAGTTGAGTTAAGATGTTTTGACGAATACTCTCGCTGTTGAGGGTGGCATGTTGACCTTCATCCCAGGTGATCTGGAGTGCTTGCCGTCCTTGTATGGCTGCCCAGGTGTTTTCAGCTACAACAGCTACGGCGTTATCAATCTCAACAACGTCTTGCACACCCTCAACGGCCTTGGCCCCAGTCGCATCAAAGCTGACCAGCCTACCGCCAAAAACGGGGCAGCGAGCAATAGTAGCATAGAGCATGCCGGGAACTTTAACGTCCAGGCCAAAAACGGCGCTACCATCAACAAACTGAGGGTTATCTATTGGCCCGGTGGGCGTACCTACAATATGGAATTCTTTAGGATCTTTGAGAGTTATACTTGCCGGGTCAGGCATGGGCGCTTGAGCTGCGATCTCCGCCAACTCACCATAGGTCAAACGCTGGTTACTGGCCTGATGTATCACGCTTCCTTTTTCGGTAGTGCATGTTTGTGGATCTACTCCCCACTTTTGAGCGGCTGCGGTTATCAGTATCGTCCTGGCAATTGCGCCAACTTCACGTAGGGGTTGCCAAAATGTGCTGACACTGGTGCTACCCCCAGTAAATTGGTCACCATACTCTTGACCGGCTGGGGCTTGTTCCACCCTTACGGATGACCAGTCGGCATCCAGTTCTTCGGCTACAATCATTGGCAGCGAGGTCCGTACCCCTTGTCCCATTTCTGATCTGGGTACGGTAATGGTAACAGTGTTGTCAGGGTCAATTCTCAGAAAAACGCTCGGCTGGAAAGTTCCACCGCCTTGCTCCGTGGGGGGTGCAGTTAAGCTTTGACAACCAGCCAGTTGGAAACCCAGGACCAGGCTGGCCCCCAGAGAACCTTTTAGAAATTGACGGCGAGTGAGCGTTGATTGTATTTCCATCTTAAGTCTCCTGAGCGGCGCGGTGAATAGCCCGGCGAATCCGTTGATACGTGCCACAGCGACAAATATTACCAGACATGGCCCGATCAATCTCTTCGTCGCTTGGCTGGGGATTTTGAGCCAGCAAAGCTGCTGCACTCATAATCTGTCCGGGTTGGCAGTAACCGCATTGGGCTACATTTTCGGCCAGCCAAGCCTGCTGAACTGGGTGGTTTTGCTCGCCGGGTAGTCCTTCAATAGTGGTAACTTTTTGATCCGTAACTTCCGAAATCGGCGTAATGCAGGAACGTACAGCCTGCCCATTCAAGTGGACAACGCACGCCCCGCATATCCCCACGCCACAACTATACTTGGTGCCGGTTAAGCCGAGTATATCACGCAATACCCACAACAGCGGCATGTCAGGATTTATGTTTACTGTTTTTTCTTGGCCATTTACTGTTAAAATTATTGGACTCATATACATTCTCCTGTTCCGGGGATGCTCAATCTATTTCATCAGGCCGGCTCAGCCAAACAAATAACGATAAGCGCTTCGTAGGGGAGACTTGATCGTTAACGACATTAACAGAAATGGTGTACCTATGCCCAAAACAATCAGAATTGGCTGATATAGAATCTGTAACCTGAGGATTGAGGGCATAAAAATACGTATGGTATGAGCAACAATACCCAGCCAAGTGGCATGGATCAGATAAATACCAAACGATCGTCGGCCAAATTCATGGATCAACTTTGAAAATGGGATATTAAGGTCATAAAACGCCAGAAAAGTCAGCACAAACGCCAAGCCATACAAGCCGGCAGGCAGGGTTTGATACCCACCATGCCACCTCAGATTAGTAGCACGATAAAAGGCATCACCTTCTATAACAGAGGCCAGGGCCAAAATGAAAACAGCGGGTGGCAAAAATCTTTTGATTTGGGTCAGAATCTGTTTGAAGTGCTCCAAATGGACTCCGGCAACAACTCCAAAGGTAAAGAAAAAAATTGTGGGGGGGAAAAAGGTGATGGAAATGGGAGGTAGAGCAGTCGCCAGGCCCAATATCGGGGTATTAAACGTATACAGGTAATACAAGGTTATGCAGACCACCTGAATGAATCCTGAAACGAGGAGTAACAACCGCCAGTGATGTTTGGCTATGGGTAAAATAACAAAAGAAAGGAAATAGAACTGGCAGAGAAGTGGTATATAGTAGTAGGTTCCTTCTGCTTGCCCGAGGATAAGTTGCTTTAAATATTCACTGGGTAGTGACACTCCCCCAAATCTTAAGTTAAAAATAAATATGACCACAGACCAGATAAGATAGGGTATGAGAAGCCATTTAAGCCTAGTTTGTGCAATCTTCCAGGTCAGAGTAGATTGTGTGCCTCGAGCCGTGTAAGCAATAAAGAAACCGGTCACAAATAGAAACGAAGGCACGGCGAAAATGGTAAATTTTGAAATTAGTAACAAAGCATAATAAGAAAAAGTACCAAGATGTTCATAGTTGGGTTTGGATACCTCATCTACTATTCCATATATCCACCAGAATAGAGCAGCATGTCCCCAGGTGGCCGCATGATTACAAACTACCGCAAATATAGCCAATCCATTCAGTAGTAACAGCCGTTGTGTCATGGATTGCGCTCCATAATTTCCAGGGGCGGTGTACGTAAGTATTGAGTAGTGCGCCGCTTGCGCGTGAAATCATCAAATGCGCGTTGGATTTGAACTTCAGATAAACCCATGACCTGAGCCACCTCCGATACTGGCACATTGTGTTCCTGGGCATACCATAAGAGATCCATCGTTTCAAAAGGTAAGCGGAAGAAGAATTCTTCTTGGGTCTGGTGGGCACTGTAGGTGTCAGAGGTCGGCGTCCGCCGTCGAATCGCCTCTGGGACTTCAAGATACTCGGCCAGTTGATAGATTTGGGTTTTAAACAAATGGGCAATTGGCTGGATATCCACCCCGCCATCGCCATATTTTACAATAAACCCCTGGTCATGTTCATTCTTGTTCGCCGTACCAATGACGGCATAATTGCGTGACTCGGCGTGGTAGTAGAGGGTGGCCATACGGCTGCGCTGCTTAAAATTGGAAGCGGCAACAATTTGTAGATACTCACCAGTAGGTAAGCGTTGTGTCTTTTCTTCACCACTTGGAGAAACTATGGTGACAGAGAAGAAATTGAGCGTGTTATCGCCCAGTAGATTTGAAGGCAGCACAATCTTGGCTTTATAACCAGTGGCTGGATCATACTCTGGGAAAATGCGGCGAATGGCCTCGTCGCGGCGCACATAACAGCCAAAGCCCTCCAGGGCTGGGGTTACATTCTCCAGGATGGCTTCAACCCCAAATTGCTCGGCTAATTGCCGAGCCAGGGTTTCACTGCTGAAATCTGAATCTTTATCAGGCATCATCACGGCCACTACTCGTTCAGGCCCAAAAGCACGGACACAGAGCGCCAGAACCGTTGACGAGTCAACCCCACCACTAATACCAACCACTCCGCCAAAGCGCCGCCAAACCTGGTGGACAGTCTGGCGTAGCCATGAAACCAGGCGTTCTGTTTCAGTAGCGGGGTCAATGTCCAGGACACGTTTATTGAAACTCATAGATTATCCCTATTGCATAGCCAACTTCTGACTGACGCAGACTTTGACATTATCATGGATACCCAGAGGCGGCATCATTTTGAAATTGGTGATGAACTGCTGGTTGATAAGCTGGCTGGACAAGATACCTGCCAGAGCCATCTCATCTGTTTCGCTTAATCGCAACCCTCGTTCGATCTTGCTCACCAGTTGGCTGACGGCCTCCGGCTTGAATAAGCCAGTTGCGGCGATGGTTTTAGGTGATAGCAAATCACCTACATAGTCAAGATCTCCTCCACATGGAGAGGAAGGGAAAAAGCTATGCTGGATGGGAGCCCGATAAGGTTGTTTGGGCCGCCGCCAAATTTCAGCCGGCAGCCAAGTTCGGGCCGCTTTTTTCAGGAGATACTTCTCAGTCAAGCCTCGCAATTTGAGGTGACTGGGCAGGTGGTTACAGAACTCTATCACCCGATGGTCGAGAAAGGGGAAACGTCCTTCGATCGAATGGGCCATCCCCATCCGATCCCCCTGTGATGATAACAGGTAAGGAGACAGGAAGGTGGTGATCTCCAGGTATTGGGCTTGTTGTAAAGGCCCCCAACGTTTAAAATTAGGGGGATAATCAATCCAATTATCTTTTGCGCTGCCGGCTTTGGCGATAGCCTGGCTGATCTCATCGGAGAAGAAACGGTGGCTACGGCGGGTATTATGCCAGCGAATGGTATGCGAATAATCTGTCGCTTCTACATCGGTTAGACCTTGACCGAAGAAGGAGATAAGGTAAGCCATATTGCCGCCCGCCAGGTTAGAAATGTAGGGGTAAAGTCGTTTGAGTAGCAATGGCCGCAGGCTCGATTCGGGATACCTGGCCCAAAAGCGCCGTATTTTTGCCTCTTTGAAAATATTGTAGCCAGCCAGGAATTCATCTGCCCCCTCTCCAGTCAACACCACTTTAAAGTTATGCTGCTGCACTAATTTGGAGAGCAAAAACATCGGTACAGGAGCGGTACGCAGCAGAGGTGTTTCTGCGTGCCAGACTACCTCGGGGAAGACCCGGCCAATATCCTCGTAAGTGACCCTAACCATCTGATGTTGGGTGTCCAGATAATCGGCCATCTTATATTGATACACACTCTCGTCAAAGTTGGGGTCGCCAAAGCTAATTGAGAAGGTATCAAGGTGGTTGGTGGTATAGTTGCGGATGATTGCCGCGATGACGGAAGAGTCGAGGCCGCCACTTAAGTAAGCCCCGACCGGCACATCGGCTCGCAAGCGGATTTGAGTAGCGTCTAAGAGTAGACTACGGAATTCATCTAAATAATTTACTTCATCTTGTTGGGTAACTTTTTGGTTACATTCCCCAGCTCGTTCAGATAAATTCAACTCCCAGTAACGTTCGACGCTGATTTTGTCTTGGCGAACCAGCACATAATGTCCTGGTGGCACTTCCAGAATCCCCCGGAAAATGGTTCGAGGTGTTAATGCGCTCCAAAATGTGAACACCTGGCCTAAAGCCACCGGGTCAAATTCGGCCTGCACCCGTGGATCAGCCAGGATAGCTTTAATCTCAGAGCCGAAAATCATGGCGCCCTGGGCTACGGTGTAGAATAGAGGGCGCACGCCAATCCGGTCGCGGGCCAAGAAAAGTGTTTGTCTCGTACTATCCCAGAGGGCAATCGCAAACTGACCATTCAACAGTTGAAGGCAAGCCGGGCCATATTCTTCATACAAATGTAAAATAACTTCGGTATCGGTATTTGTCGCAAAATAATGGCCGCGTGCTTCTAACTCTGGCCGTAATTCGATATAATTAAAAATCTCGCCATTAAAGACAATCCAGAGAGTCTTGGTTTCATTGGCAATGGGTTGTTGCCCACCATCCAGGTCAATAATACTGAGGCGAGCGTTACCTAAACCCACTTGCTCATCCAAATAAATACCAAACTGGTCCGGCCCGCGATGCCGAATCATAGCTAACATCTGGCGCAGGTGTTCTTCTAAAATTGGTTCGGAATGGGTCAAATTAACTATCCCGGCAATGCCACACATAATCGTGTTCCGTTACTCTCTGAAATTATTTGTTGGCCCATTTCTGCCACCTGCTGCCGCAGCGCCGACTTGAGTACTTTGCCATTCTCGTTCATAGGCAGACTTTTGACAACCATGACTTCTTGCGGAACGACATAAACTGGTTGTCGCTGCTTGCAGTGCCCAATAATTTCGGTTGGATTTAACGGGGAGCCGTTACGTAAGGTGACATAAACCTTTATGGCTTCACCTCGAACCGGGTCAGGCACGCCGATGGCAGCCGCAGCAACGACATCGGCTAGTTCCAGGACACAGGCTTCGACCACTTGACTGCTCACTCGGTGCCCATACGATTTGATAAAGTCGGCTTTGCGATCCATGATGTAGATGAACCCATCTTCATCCACCGTAGCCAGATCACCCGTGTACAATGCTCCGTCTTTAAATTTTTCCGCAGTTGCCTCCGGGTCATCCAGGTAGCCGGGTGAAATATTAGCTCCTCTGGCTACAATCTCACCTACTTCGCCAGGTTTGACTTCTCCTCCAGCCTCACCCAAGATCCGTAATTCTACTCCGGGGATTCCGCGTCCCACCGATCCCAACTTTGTTTTCAAGAATTCTGGCGGCAGGTAGGAAAGCCGCGCTGTGGCTTCGGTCTGCCCATACATAACATAAACTTGGGCTGCGGGTACAGCCGCTATTAATTCTTCGATGAGTACGTTCGATAGCTTCCCACCCGCTTGCTGCACTTTCCGTAATGACTTAAGTTGTCGCTTGGGAAATGTGGTGTTTCGCAGGAGGGTTTGATAAATAGAGGGGACGCCGGCCAAACCAGTGCACTCCGTCGCCTCCAGCAAATTCAAGACAGCCTCTGGATAAAGAAAACGACTCAAGACCAGCGATCCCCCTATCCGTAAGTGGGTATGCAACAAGGAAGTGCCGAAGCAGTAATCAAAAGGTAAAATGCTCAACATCCGCTCGGCTGATGTTAACTCTAAGTAGCTGATGATTGATTCTGTATTAGCCTGGATATTTTGATGGGTTATTCGAACAACTCTTGGCCGTGCGGTGGTGCCAGAGGTGAACATAAGGACAGCATCCTGTTGTTCGTCGCTATTTGAAGGAATCTCTTCCCATGAGGATGTACTCGCACTTTTAAGGCTGTCTTCCAATACGAGCGGTACATTTATGGGTAAACGCTGGTAGAACCGCTTCTCCACACAGACTACTTTGCATTGGATAAAATTCTGTCTGAGTTGCAGTTCGGATGGGGGGAGGGTTGCCGAGAAGGGCACTACCACCGCACCGAGTTTTAAGATAGCCAGGTAACTGGCCACCCAGAAGAGTGAATTCGTACTAAGTAAACCAACTCTATCGCCAGAACGCACTCCCTGAGTAAATAATTCCTGAGCAATACAGGCGCTGGCTTCTTTCAGATTCCCGTAAGTGTGGCGTTCTTGACTGGTGATGAGAGCCAGGTGCTGATCTTGACTTGTTTGGAGGAGATAGTCGCTGGTATTCATGGGAGTGTTTTGTTAGAGTGAACTCACCGGGCTGGGACTCATGCAAAAAAACTGTAGGCTGAATGCTTTCAGTGAACGGTCTCACGCAGTTTATATTGGGTATAAAGAGCTATTCTATTGACTGAGTCGAAGTTATCCGGCGTCAACTCCGCATCTTTAATCGTAACTCCAAAATTTTCTTGGATAAACATGATCAGATCCATGATCCCGAGTGAGTCGACAATACCTTCTTCTAGGAAAGAAGCGTTATCGTCGTACTTGAAACCATTACTACTGTATAAAAGGTTTTGGGCAATATAGTGCCGAATTGATGCTTTGAGGTCCTGGATATCCATTTTTTTATCCTCATTATGCTGTAAAGGTTGAACGGGTTAAGGCCATCGGATGGGGATCAATGGTGGCTACTTGAGTCAATACACTTCGTTATTAAGGAGCTATGGGTATTAAACTACAAAATAATTAGAACCTAGTCAAAGAAAAGTGTGAAAAAAGTTAGAAAAATTGCACTGAGGAAGGGTCAGGGGGAAACACTTGGCCTTGGAATGGGGCTAATATAAGTTAGCCTACCATTGATTCTTTGGTAGGCTGCTAAGGCTTATTTGGACCGGGGCTAAATTACCAACTTATTTACTGGGGCTAAAGATAGCGAACCTCAATATGGCCGGAGGTCGGCTCTTTACGTATTTCTACTTTGAATGGCAGCTCGTCCCAGTGAAAATGCTCCTTCAAAAATCTTTGTAGCGGTTGATGCGGGTTATTTGGCTGTAGTTCTAAACGGTGACCATTCTCACTGTACAAATTGCAGTATTGGATCTGAACCTGACCTACCTCCCCCAACATCTGGCTAAGATAAGTGGGTAAGCCAACTTTTAATAGGTAGTGGTTCCGAATTTCGTTCAGTGTGACGATAATGGCATGGTCAGGCGAGAAGCCTGCCTGTAGACAATGGGCTTTACTCTTTAAGATATCTCTGATTTCCCTGGCCTTGAAGATGCTGAAATCTAATTCCGGGGTCGGAGAAAATGTACCTTTGTCAATTGGATGCTTATTTCTTCCCGTGGCTTCAACCGCCATTTTTGCCGAAATAGATGACATAAATTCCCTTCTGATCTCAACTTGGTTCAAAGACCTGTAGGTGAACTTTATTAAAGAGCATATCAATCGAAAGGATTGACAAATGGTCTAGCTTGGAAAACCTGCTTCTCTGCCACGAGAGTATACGTTATTTGGCTTAGTTAGTCAATCAAGTTAATAAGTATTATGGCCTATTACCTCTGATATCTATTGTTTTGTCTCTAAAATCACCTTTCGGTAGATCGCTTCCAGTTTTGCAGCGGCTGCTTTCCAATCGTGATGAGTTTCGACATAGCACCGACCTGCTTGACCAAGGCGCTGACGTAATTCAGCGTCGGTCAGTACCGCTGCCACTGCTTTGGCCATAGCCTCCGCGGAGTCAGTGACTAAGACCTCATGCCCGGGTTTTATCTGTAGGGCGGATACTGCCTGCGGTGTGCTAATGACCGGGGCGCCCATAGCCATTGCCTCTAGAACCTTGTTCTGGATGCCGACCCCGTAACGCATGGGTGAAACGGCCACCGTAGCTTGGGCTAAATGGGGACGCATATCCGGCACGGTACCGGTGACGATAATCCGTGGATCAGCAGTCAGAGCCAGTAATTCAGCGGTTGGGTCTTTGCCGACAATGGCTAAGCGAGCCTCGGGCACACGTTGCCAGACGAGTGGCATGACCTGGGTGGCTAAATCTAGCGCCGCTGCGACGTTAGCATGGTAACTCATCTTGCCGGTGAAAACGAGAGTAGCGGGATTACGGGGTATGTCTAGCGGGTGGAAATAATCCAGGTCCACTCCATTCGGTAGCACAACCAGCCGATTCTCCTGGTTAGAAGCCCCGGCTAGTTTAGTCATTGTGTCGCGATCGTGCGGCGAGGTAACCAAGACCCGCTGGAAGCGCTCCAGGAAACGACCCTCGTAACGACGGGTACGAGCCAGATCTAACCAGGCTATCAAGCGGCTGCGCCAGGTGGGGCCGGCTTGGAGGACCCGCTCAAACAACAGGGTGATTGAGTCAACCGAATCGAACACAATCGGTGTCCCATTGACCGCCCTGGCCAGTTCAGCTCCTCGCAGATGCTCAATATGCACCACATCAAAGCTGTTCTGATTTTGGATTTGCCGGATGAGTGCATTCATCTGGGGTGAACGGGAGTAAGCCGCCTGGAAGGGAGTCTGGCCAGGAATAGCCTGTACCCCGTTCCACAGAGTGCGCCAGTGTGACAATGGTACTGTATGGACTTGTTGACACCACTGACGCAACGAGGTTAAACTACTTGTATCTTCTTTGGGTGGTTCTAATGCTAATAGAGTGACTTGGTGCCCACGCTCGGCCAGAAACTTGATAAAATTGTAGGGCCTCACCCGGATAAGCGAGGGCAGATAAGGGCTAACAAAGAGTATCTGTAAAGAGTCCATGGGGCTGTCCCAATTACAAAATACGAGTAACTGTTCTCATCATTAAAACTCAAAAAGATGAGAATCCAGTAGGGAAAATACATGAAAAAGGTTAGAAAAAAGTTAAGCCAAACTAACTTGATAGATGTTTTCAAACGAGATTCAAACCTTTTACGAATATAATGATAATGATTTCCAGTGTTATTAAAGAACGCGAGCCAATTAATTTACCCCCTAATTCCATTCCCGCGCTTCGCGTCAGTTTGGGAATGAGATTGGGGAAGTTATTTGATCCACAATCCTAAAGGGAAAATGAAGGAGAGTGGTAAGGCGATGGCGTTACCAGGCGAATTTTCTGTAGATAAGAATGGTCAAATTGGAAAATTGACGATTAAGGTGAGAGAACCTTCCGCCCAAAATGGCGTAAACCCTGTAAGAGAATCTCTTAAAGGAACAAACCAGGCGGGTACGGCTCTAAAAGATATTGACTTTTTCGTTAGTGGGGCCTTGCCTCCAGACTCTCCTGTCTATGTGAAGCGTCCGGCGGATGATGAGTTGTTCAATTCGATTATGGCCGGTCAATTCTGCCATGTGTTTGCGCCTCATCACATGGGTAAATCAAGTTTGATGTTGCGCACCGATTGGCGATTGCAGCAAAAAGGATTTAATACGGTCACGGTTGATGTGAGTGGCATTAATCCTAATATTGAAATTGCCCAATTATACTTATTGGTGATCAAACGTTTGAAGTTGCAGTTGAAACTCTCCTCAGACCCAGACCTCTGGTGGGCAGAACAAGCTACTCTCGACGTCCAAGCCCGCTTTATCAACTTCCTTCATGATGTGGTATTGGTCGAGGTCCAAGGCCCCATTGCTATTTTCCTGGATGGGATCAACGCCGCCCTACATCCGGCTTTCTTAAAGAGCATCTTCACCACGATTGAATCGATATATAGTACCCGTATCAGCGACGCCGCATACACCAGACTGACCTTTGTCCTTTTGGGTGTGGCTCTTTTAACAGATTTAATAAAAGGCTCTGATCGTTCCCTGCTCACGAGCGCCCATGAAATTGAACTGAATGATTTCAGTTGGGAAGAAACACAGGTCTTCCAACAAGGCTTGCAGGCTGTTGGGGCAGGGCAGGGAGAAGCCATCTTTGCCCGCATCTTTTACTGGACGAATGGTCATCCTTATCTAACCCAAAAACTGTGTTCGACAGTGATCAAGATGTGGGATGGACACTGGAATGACGAACGGGTTGATGAACTGGTGGTCAGACTGTTTCACTCGGCCGCAGGCCACCACCATGAACCTAATTTACAATTTGTAAAAGACGATGTTAGAGCCAACTCGCGGCGACGTAACTTACTCTCTCTCTATCGAGAGGTATATAAGGCGAAACAGGTACCCTATGATGAACAATCACGCGATCAGGCTTGGCTAAAGCTCATTGGCTTGGTCCGAGCCGAGAATGGCTTTTTGAAGATACGAAATGAAATTTACCGTCTAGTCTTCAACCCGGATTGGATCAAGGCAACTACACCGGTTAAATGGGTTTACTTTGTCGCCACCATATCGGTAATACTTGTCCTTTTGTTAGGTGGGGGTATTGGTTTGTCTATTCAACGGCAGAATCAGCGGATGGCCGAGGCCCAGGTATTTGTTGATAGTTTCAAGAGTGCGACCAACTCTGAACAACGTCTCACTAACCTGGCCAAGTTGTTCAACCTCTCCGGTTTTGAGGACCAGGCTCGCCGCTTATTTTTTGAGGAACTCAGTCCAGATGATCAACGTGCCTTGTTTGAGCTGGCTAACCCGCAGACGGTGGATAAGCAGTTGATTACCGTAATAAAGGGCTTGTATACAGACCCATATCTGGTAGACAACAGCCAAAACAATGCCTTGCTTGAGGCTATGGTTCAATCTTTGGGCCAATTGAAAAATACATCATCTTTGGGATCAATTGAGTTAGGGATGGAGATCTCACAATGGCGTCGGGGGCGGGAGTTTTATCATACTCAAGATCAGTATCAACGAGCCGTTGATGCCTATAATGTTGCAATCAAAATGAACGATCGCAACCCCGGAACTTACTTTGATCGAGGACGGGCTTTTGCAGCTTTGGGTAAGCCGAATCAAGCATTAGCAGACTTTATCACTCTGATAAACCTGGATGAAAGCTGGCAGCCTCGAGTCCAGCAGACTCTATTGAGTGATGGTGAACTCTATGCTGCTTTGTGGATTGAGGAAGGGGCCTATGAGCAATTGGCGGCTTTGGTGCCGTCCCCAACCCATACCCCGTCCCCAACCCATACCCCGTCCCCAACCCATACCCCAACGTCTACCGGTACGCCGACTGCCACCAGCACCCCAACCTCTCCCCCCCCCACTTTGACTCCTACAGCTACTCCTACTGCAAGTCGGGTTCCCGCCTCCGATACGCCCACCCCTGCCGCCCCTACACCTCCTTCCAGTGTACCGACGGGTTCCTTTACCCTGCTCACGCCCCTATCCTCTGCTGAACCTTCGTATGGACCAATGACGTTTGAGTGGCAGTGGTCCGGCCCCCTGCCGCCTGATTATGGTTTTGAGGTACGGGTCTGGCGAGAAGGAATGCCACCAACAGGGGTACACAATGCTGTGCTGGACAATCAAAATGGTACTATAAAAAACTTGGGCAATGATACTTACAAGCTGGAAACAAATATCAAAGATGCTTTCGGGGTGAAAGGGCAAAGCGGCGAATATTTGTGGACAGTTGCTCTGGTGCGTATCAGTCCCAAATACACTGACCTGGGCCTCCAGGCTCCACCCGGCCGGTTACTGTTTGCAGCCCCTGGCGGTAGTGATGGTGGTAAAGGGGGTGGCAGCAACGGCGGTGGTGGTGGGGTTGGCATAGACTAGAACCTAAGATTCATTTAATATCCTCGGCTCTTCAAGGAGTAAATCTCTCTTGTCCAGCTTGCATTACCGTATCCAACAGTCATCTCTAGCCTATTATACCGACCAGATTCTGGCCCTGGAACTGCTCTGGCCAATTCCTTTAATTGCTGTCGGCGTTCTGCAAATTCTGAATCCCTTAGTTGTTGAAATTGCACTTGGTTTAGCGTTATTGCCCTGGGCCATCCGCTGGTTAATTTTAGGTCGGCTAACCCGCCCCGTTATTATGAGCGGAGCGCTCGCCTTGTTGGGAGGTAGTGGCCTGGTAGGGATCTGGGCCAGTTATGACCCCAACTTGAGTTGGCCGCTCTTTTTCACTCTGTTAGGCAGTATAGCTCTCTTTTTTGCCATTATTAACACCTGTATTTCGCCCGAGCGACTGAGCAGGGGGCTGGTCATGGCTACTGCTCTGGTCGCCTGTTATTTTGTGGGCCAGTACAGCCACTTTAACTATCCCCTTGAAGTGGGGCTGCTAGCAGATTTAGGCCGAGTTACTGGCTCATTGCTACCTAACCTGGTCTTTTTTACCCCGCACCCTAACGCTGTAGCCAGTTTTCTGGAAGGGACGGTGTTCCTCGGCCTGGTAACGGCTTGGGGAGCATCTGGGGGCAAGCGCATCGCCTGGGGCCTTGTTGTAGCTCTGATTGTTTATGCGGTGCTCATTTCTGGGTCACGAGGGGCCTGGGTAGGCTTGACTGTGGCTGGAGCTATTTGGGGATTGTTGCTCATCCGTAATCGAGGTTTGCGGTTGGCTGTAGCTGGCGCAGGGCTGGCAGCAGTGACATCAGTAGTCCTTGTCGTTGTCAGGCTAACTCAAAGTGGATGGGCAACCCCGGCGGTCAACTCGGCTTTGAACACAACCGCCAGTCGCTTTACCCTATACCGCAACAGTCTTTATCTGTGGAGTGATTACCCCTTCACCGGCATCGGCTTGGGCGATCCATTTGCCCTGGTTTATTCCCGTTACCAATTGCTCTTGCACGTCCCATTTTTAACCTATTCACATAATCTATTCCTGTCGGTTGCGTTAGGGCTGGGTATATTGGGGCTGGTCGCATTGATCTGGCTGCTCATTGAATTTTATGCCTTTGTTGTTCGCATAGAGCGGGTTAGTTTTCACCAGCCATACCCGACCTTATTTCGAGCGGCCTGGTTAGGAATGACGGCTGTTGTTGTCCATGGCCTGATCGATTCCCCCCAGTTTTCTGGTTCCGGTTGGACAATGCCCATGCTATTTGCGGCATTAGGATTGACAGTGGCAATAGGGTGTCGCTCATTTAGCGAATTGGAGGTTAAGCTTGATAGGGGGCGTCGCCCTGTAAATTACCGGGTTTGGTGGGGGGTAGGAAGTGTTATCGTGGTTTTAGGGCTGACAGCCATCTTTTTTTGGCGACCTTTACTGAGTGCATGGTATGTTAATTTGGGATCCATCTATCAAACCGAGGCTGACCTGTCGCCTGGTTTGGATGATACTGCTCGCAAAGTGGCAACAACACAGGCAATTGTCTACTTTGAGCGTGCTCTCAAGCTAAACCCTGCTAATCCTGTTTCTAATCGGCGCTTGGGTATGATGGCCTTGAGTTGGAACCAGTTTAATCCAGCTACTGAGTATCTGGAAAAAGCCCACCATCAAGAGCCAGGAAATCAGGCTACCGTGAAGGCTCTGGGTCTTGCCTATTTATGGCTTAACCGTTTGGATGAAGCAGAACCGTTGCTAAGACAAATTGACAACCGGGGTCAGTTAATCAAAGAATTGGGTGCTTGGAGCAACTGGCAAGAGGTCCAAGGACAGATTAAACTCTCGCAATGCGCCAGTGAGATGGCCCAACGATTGTCGGCGGAGCCGTAGATAATTTTTAACTGCTTACGCCTGCTGAACCCGACGGAGTTCATCTTCCAGGCGCAGCCGGAAGCGCTGGTTGGCCGGGATCGGGACGATAAGGTTAAAATGGTCAATTTTGCGGTTGAGTTTGATCAACGCTTCGGCAAATTGAGTGATGGCTGCTTTCCAGGCGGCCTCGCTGGCCGGCTGAGCCTGATAATCCTGCCAGGCTAACCGCAGCCTATCGCGCGCCGCCGCCAGTTCCTGGCGAATTTCTTTGTCGCGCTCAATCCAATCAGGGGCCATGTCGTTATTTTGCAGCAGCCCAAAGGCCAACTCCTGGGCCGGGTCCAGATAAGGATTGGTATTGAAGGGCAGAGGTTGGCCCCGCCCGCGCAGGTTGTCAAACTCCCCATTCGCCATTGCTTCCTGAATGCGCCGTTCGATCAAATCGGCTCGCTCTTGCTCGCGGCGGGCACGGGCTGCCTCGGTTGACTCTGCTGTGGGAAGCTGGTGCTCCTCCAAATTCCACTTCAGGCGTTTTAGACGTTCCTCCTGCCGGCGTTTGTCTTGTTTTGAGGGACTCATCCTCACCTGCTCCGTTTCTAACGACTTTCAACCAGGGGAAAAGGGTCCGGGCCGGTGATCAGGCGGGCGCCGCGTTTGCGGGTGATATAATTCCAGGCCCATTGAAACAGCACCATAACCCGGTTGTCGAATTCAATCAAATAAAAGATATGGATGAAAACCCACATCAGCCAGGCCACAAAACCGCCGAACTTCAACGATCCTAAATCGGCCACGGCCGCATTCCGGCCAATCACGGCCAGGCTACCGGGATCGCGGTAGTGAAACGGGACTGGGTTTTTGCCTTGTGGCCGGTGCTGGATCAAATCGGCCACGTACTTCCCTTGCTGCATGGCTACTTGGGCTACACCGGGGAGCGGTTTGTCACCCTGATGAGAGTAATTGGCCAGGTCGCCAATAACAAATATATGGGGGTGGCCGGCAAGGGACAGGTCAGGCTCGACCATAACCCGCCCGGCCCGATCCAGGGCAACCCCGGTTCGATCAGCCAGAATTTGCCCTAGCGCTGAGGCTTTCATACCCGCCGCCCATAAAATAGTTTGTGCGCGAAGCTGTTCCGGCTGGCCCTCACCCCGGCGGAAGGTGATGCAGCCATCTTGAATATCGGTAACCAGCGTTTTGGGTTGGACTGTGACCCCCAGTGAAACAAGCGATTGTTCAGCTTTGGCCGACAGCTCTGGAGGATAGGGCGGTAAGACTCTCTCCACGCCCTCCAAAAGCAGAATTTTAGCCTCCGCAGGATCAATGGAGCGAAAATCGTTTTTAAGCGTTTTGTGAGCTAATTCGGCCAGGGCGCCGGCCAACTCCACCCCGGTGGGGCCGCCGCCGACAATGACAAAAGTGAGCCAGCCCTGCCGCTTTTCGGGATCCGTCTCGAGTTCGGCGGCTTCAAAAGCCAGAAAAATCCGCCGGCGGATTTCGGTCGCATCCTCGACGGTCTTCAAACCAGGCGCTCGCTGCGCCCATTCGTCATGGCCAAAATAATGATGGCTCACCCCCGTAGCCACAATCAAAGTGTCGTAAGTTAGCTCGCCGTCACGGAGGATCACTTTCCGCTCGTCTGGCTTGAGATCAATCACCTCGCCGATCAATACCCGCGTATTTTTTTGACGGCTCAACACGGCTCGCAGCGGCGAAGCAATATCACCTGGAGACAACCCCCCCGTAGCAACTTGATACAGCAGCGGTTGAAAGAGATGAAAGTTTCGTTTGTCAATCACTGTGACCTGTACGGGCGCCCGCCCCAAAGCTTTGGCCGCGTATAAACCGCCAAACCCGCCGCCAATAATCACGACACGGTGCGGTTGAGTATCTTTATAGCTATCCATAAAATCCCCCCATCTAATTCTATCCTCCCAATTTTCGCAACGTCTCGTAGACTACTTGAATGCCAAACCGTAAATTAGCGGTAGAGATACGTTCGTCAACGCCGTGAATCCGGCTGAGTTCGTGGTTGTCAAGCAGCATCGGCATAAAACCATAAGCTTTCATCCCGGCCCGGCGGAAGAAGCGGGAATCGGTAGCGCCGGGGGTAAGGTAGGGTGTCACCAATCCCGGCGGGCCGAGAGTGAGAAGGGTATCGGCCAGGGTGCGGAAAAACTCGGTCGCCGTGTCGCTGGGGGAGTGGGCGACAGGCATCTCCTCCGCCTCGACAGACACCCGAATATCTTTGATAATAGCCCGGATATCACCCAAGACTGCCGCCGGGTCTTCGCCCGGCAGGAGGCGGATGTCTAATTTAGCCTCGGCTTGAGCCGGAATGATGTTGCTCTTCTGGCCGCTGCGCAGCATGGTCAGGCTGACGGTGTTACGAATGAGCGGGGCAAAGAGCATACTTTTATCAAGCAGCGGAAAAAGAAAGGGCCAGGTTAACTTATTCCTGGCGTGGGCAAACAGCAGCGTACGGGGAAAGGCCTGGCTTGGGGCCAGACTGGCCAGCATCTCGATGACCGGCTGGGTCAGGTGAATAGGCCGGTGCCACTCTGCCAGGCGGGCCAGGGCCCGCACCAGCCGGTCGGAGGCATTATTGCCGTTGGGAATGGAGGCATGGCCTGGAGCGCCGTGGGCGGTCAGGCGCACGGTCAAAGCTCCTTTTTCAGCAACGGCAATACTATAAATATAGTGGCCCGTGGCCGATTGCCTCAGCCCCATTCCCCCCTCATCCCAGACGTACTCAGCCTGGACTAAATCGGGATGATGATCCAGCAGCCAGGCGGCCCCATACCGGCCGCACGTTTCTTCATCGGCCGCAATCAACAAAATAATGTCCCGCTTGAGCGGGGCGGCGCAGTTTCTGAGCAAGGTCAGAGCTTGCAAGAAGACAATCCCCAGCCCTTTATCGTCAAGCGCGCCGCGGCCCCAAACAAAACCATCTTTGATTTGGCCGCTAAATGGAGGCGCCGACCAGTCGGCGGAATCGGCTGGCACAACATCGGCGTGGGCGTACAGGAGACAGGGTGGAGCGGCTGCGCGTGGCAGAGCCGGCAAACGGGCAATCAGGTTGGCCCGGCCCGGCGCAGATTCGATGATTTGAGGGGTCAGGCCGCGTTCATGGAGGATTTCGGCTAAAAATTCGATGGCAGCGATTTCATTGCCGGGCGGGTTGGTGGTATCAAATTGCAGGTAGCGGCTTAATAAGTTGGCTGCTTCTGTTTCAATCGCCGCCCATTCAATTTCAGGTTTCAAATTTTCGGTTTTGGCTTGTGCTAGCATAGTTTTAGCCGGATTTCTGACCTGCTGCCCGCTGTCGTAAACATTACCGGGATTTTAGATGGAGGTATGATAGCCATCTGAAATCTAAAATCCAAAATCCAAAACCAAAATTGGTTGTTATCCCCCTTTTTCGCCGCCGGTAATCCGCCAAACCAGGTACATCCGCTGGAGCGCAGTGAAGTTAGAAAAAACAGCCAGAATCCAGAGGACAATCACCAGTTGGTTAAATAACAGGCCAACCACCAGGAGAAAGACTCGTTCGAACCGGGTAAACAAGCCATCTTTCAAAGGGATGCCAATACCTTCGGCGCGGGCGCGGGCATAGCTGACCATCAGCGAGCCGACGATGGTGGCGTAAATCAAAATCAGTTCCAGTCTTTGGTTTTGCCCGCTTAGATAGATAAACAGCCCCAAAAAAATGACGGCTTCGGAGTAGCGATCCAGGGTGGAGTCAAGAAAGGCCCCGAAACGGCTGGTCCGGCCCACCATCCGAGCCAGAGTACCGTCCATAGCATCGAACAGGCCGACGATAATAATCAAGATACCCCCCCAAAACAGGTATCCCTGGGCCAACACAACCGCGATGCCGACCATCAAGAAGAAACCAACCATTGTAATCACGTTGGGCGACACTCCTAGCGAACTGAAGAGGCGCGCCGGTGGTTCATAAAGAATGCGGAAATATTTACGTGCTGCTTCGGTGAACATGACTTACCCTTTCAGCCGGAGGTGATACAAGGCGAAGCCAGCCCTGTCTCAACCTGGCTCGGACTCTTGTGCCGGTCCCTGGTTTTAAGCTCAATAGTTTCTCGGTAGAGTTCTAAGACTTGTTCCACAATTTGATCCCAATTGTATTGGCTGGCCTTTAACCGGCCCCGCTGTCCCATTGCTTGGCGCTGCTGAGGCTGATTTAACAATTGGCGCACGGCCTCAACCAGGCATTCTGTTTGTCCGGGCGGGATTAAACGGCCTTCCTGCCCGTCGGACAGGACGGTGCGGTATCCGGCAATGTCGGAGGCTACCACGGGCAATCCAGCCGCCATCGCCTCCAAAAGCACAATCCCAAAGCTTTCATAGCCAAGAGAGGGAGCGCAGAAAATATCAGCCTGGTGATAAAAAGTGGGCAGTCTCTCTGGAGAGACATAACCCACAAATTCGATTCCCGTTACGAACTGGGCCTCGGCGATCTTCTGGTAAGGCGCACATTCCCTGGGAGTAAAAGGGCCAACAACCCGAAGGCGCAAACGAGGGTAATCGGGTTTGAGCCTGAGATAGGCTTCTAATAAGGTTTGAAACCCTTTGCGCTTGTCCAGCCGGCCCACAAATAAAATAGTGAGAGGGCGATCCGGGTCATCTTCAGCCAGGTGACGATCCCGGCCAAAGCGGCTCAAGTCAACGCCGTTGGGAATGATGCGATAATCACCGGGAAAGAGGCGGTGGGCAAAATCATAAGCTGCCTCGGAAACCGCAATCAGGCTGTCGAGCCGGCGAAAAAATTTGCCAAAAATGGGCCGGCTGTGGGTATAGAGCCAGTTGGGCCGTTCATGGTAAGCGTGAAATGTACCAACCGTAACTGCCTGGGGCTGCATACGGGCGTGTAACAGCGCCCACCAGGTAAGGCTGGGCGTCAACGGCTCGTGCAAGTGAAACACGTCAAAGGCCTCACGCTGCAAAATCCGCTTGATGCGGACATAGCTCAGGGGCGACAGGCCGACCCTGGCCACGGCTCCGGCAATCGGGATGGACACTACCCGGCGCGTCACCGGCCTGGCCTGAGGAATAAAGTCTCCTTGCTGGCCGGAGCAAGCCGCTAAAATGTGGACATCGTGCCCGCGCTGCCGGGCGCCTCTGGCCAGGGCAATAATATGTTCGGTGACGCCACCGGGATAGGGAAAGTCATAAGGTGAGATGAGGGCAATTTTCATGAGGCGGGGGAGTCGGCCCAAATGGGTACGGTCACGGACCATTGTTCAGGATTCTGGCGAATTGCTTTTTCCATCTCGCTAACGACAAATCGCATCCCCGCCGCAACTTGCTCCTCTTCAGGCTTATCCGCTGGCGGCTTGAAAGCGGGCAAGAAATAGGCCTCGTAGGTGTGGTCGGGGTTGCGGCGGCTGAAACCGACGACCAGCGGCGCCCCGGTTTTTAGAGCCAGGCGGACATGGCCGTCGGGTAAATGAGCCGGGTAGCCAAAAAAGCTGATCACCTGGCCGCTTCCGGTAATATCTCGATCGCCGGCCAGCCCGGCTACGCCGCCTTTCTTCAAGGTACGGACCAAATCCAAAAGAGAACCGTCAACAGGAATGAGTTTTAAGCCATGGCTCATGCGCAGGGCACAGATATACTCAAACAGTTCGGGCGGCTCCAGGCGTTCGACCGGAATAGTAATCGCCAGCCCGCGCATGAGCAGTGCATAAAGGATCACCTCGATATTTCCCAGATGCGCCGAAATCATCACCAGGCCGCGACCTTCGGCTAGCGCAGCTTCGACATGCTCCCAGCCCGTGACCGTCACCAGTTGTGCCACCGTTTGCCGGTCCAGCGCCGGCAAACGAAAGAGATCAAAATAGTTGTAAAGGATGTAACTAAAGGTCGCTCTGGCCCGGCGGTTAACTTCGAGCGAGCTGGCCTGCGGCCCCAAAATGCGCCGCAGGTTGAGTTGAACAGTGGCCCGGCCCGGTTTATGGAATCGGTAAATTATTCCGCCCAGCCAGTGGCACAAGGTATACCCCAAGCGGGGCGGTGTTCTGGGCACAATCACCCCGCCGAGACGATAAAGCAGGTAGGTGAGCTTCATCTGGCTCAATGGACATAAATTTCCCCGATACCTCGCACCATTTTACCGTCGGCGCCAATGGCGTCAGCGCCGACAATGTAAGTCCCTGGAACCGGCGGCGCGTTTTCCTCTATTTCCAAACGACATTCCGTTGTCCCCCCGCAATCGTGGTCGCCGCCTTTAAGAGAAGTGAGATTTTGGGTAAAGATACCCCAGGTGAACTCCTTGACCCCGCCGGGATTCCGCACCACAAAGACAATCTTTACCTCGTCATTTGCCCCAAACTCCTTGCCATCCGGCAGTTCTACCGTAACTGTGGTTTGACTGGGGGGAGGCTGGGTCGGTGGGGGAGGGGCCGGGGTATTGGTCGGTGGGGGTGGAAGGGGGGTATCGGTCGGTGGCGGCGGCGGGGGAGGGACCGGGGTGTCGGTCGGCAGCGGCGTCGGGGTATCGGTGGGGGGTAAGGGAGTGGGGGTATCGGTCGGTAGAGGCGTGGGCGTCTCCGTTGGCGGCAAAGGGGTAGGCGTGTCGGTCACGGCCGGAGTCGGCGTGGCCGTTGGAATACGATCCAGGGCGAGGACACGCTTGGGCGTTTTGGTGGGGGTGGGCGTCACCTGGCTGACTCTACCCAGGCTACAAGCGAGGCTGGGCGTAAGCACTAACAGGAGAGCCGGCACTAACAGCAAAAACCTTCTCATTAAAACAAAAAACCCTCTTACTTTGAAATTTGACCGGATTATAGCATAGGTTGGGCCGGTTCGTCCAAAGCGCACAAGTTCGGCGCGAACATTCCAAGCAAGATTCGCATTGTCTAATCCGGGCCGTTATGGTAAAATGGCTGTACTCAAATCAAGGCTTTGGCTGGAGGCCGACCTTTTCCGACACCTTTTATGACGACACAAGAGTTAGAACACAACCCGACAGAAATTGCTGATGAGACGCAACTTAAAGCCTGGCTGGCCGTTATTGTTCCCGGATTAAAAGCACGGTGGGGTCACTTTTTGGCCGATTTTCCACCAACTCAGACCCCGCCTGAACTGGCGGATTGGCTGGCTCTGCTCCACGCTGCTGCGGTGACTCCCTGGAAGATTCCTCACTACCTCAATCAATTCCTCGGTCCACCCAGAAGCAGCGCCGAATTGCAGAACAGTTGGCTAACCCTGACCCATTTGTTTGGGTTGACCTTTCAAGCAGCCCAGGCCGAAGCAGACCGCCTGGATGCTGCTGCCTGGCAAAGCCTGACCAAAATGCAGAACCGCATTCTCAAAGCTGCCGCTAATTTTTCCCTGGTGCGCGAAAGCCGGCCCGATACCGCCATTCTAAACCGCCGTGCGCTTTACCTGCAAACGGTAACTGACCTTAACAAGAAAATTGTTGATCGCTCGCACCCTAACGAACTGTTAAACGAGGTGGTGGGCCTGATTCAGCGTAATTTTGACTATGAATATGTCAATCTATTTTTGCTTAATCCGGGCAAACAACGACTCGAACTGCAAAGTATTGCCTGGAAAGCTGGGTCTGTTAAGCTCAAAGAACCGGTTTCACTCGCCGTTGACGAAGAGACTATTGTCGGCCGCGTTGCTGCGACAGGCCAGGTAGTATTGGTCAACAATATTTCCCAAGATTCTCATTTCCGCTCCCACCCGACCCTGCCGGAAATCAAGGCTCAACTGGCGGCTCCCCTGCTGGTCGGCAATAACCTGGCGGGAGTCTTAGATATCGAGAGCAGCCAGCTTAATGCCTTCAACGAGGTTGACTACCAAATTGTTGAGGCCCTGGCCGACCACGTGGCGGTAGCCATTGAAAACGCCCGGCTGCAAACAGCCCTCCAGCGCCGCTTACGCGAACAGACCTTTATCTACGAGAGCACTGTCGCCCTGGGGACCAATCTGGATGGCGAAAACGTGCTGAAGCTGATGACGCAGAAAATCACCGAGGCGCTCGATGCCGGCGCCTGCGTTATTTGTAAGGTTGACGACAAGGCTATGACCACCACCGCCCTGGCCGAGTACGTGGTCCGCTATCCGGGTAATCCGGCTCACACCTGGCGCAAAGTCCAAACACCTATTCACTTTTCTAAGGATCCTATTAGCCAACAACTCTTAAAGGCTAATCGTCCCATTATTGGCCGGGCTGATCCCGCCAAAACCAGCGCCGAACTGGTCTGGCAAATTCCTCAGGGAGGACCGGACCATAAAGCGACCTGGAACGTCGTGCTGGCCGTCCCACTGGAAACCAACAAGCGCGTTTCCGGCTTGCTGGAAATCTACGACAAAAACCCCAATCGCAACTTTTCCGCCGACGATATTCAGTTCTGCCGTATCCTGGGAACCCAAACCGCCATGGCCCTGGAACGGGTCAAGCTTTTTGATGAAACCAGCCAGCGCCTGAGCGAAGTTGCCACCCTGTATACGATGGCTCAGAAAATTGCTGGCGAGCTGGAGTTGCAGACGGTGCTGGATATGATTGTCGACTCGCTGCGGCATGCCCTGGGCTGTCGCAGTTGCTGTATTTTTTTGCTTGACCAGAGCGGCCATAATTTAAAAATCGAGGCTGCTTCTGGATTAAAACCGCAGTGGCGAAAAATGGCCCAGTTGCGCGTCGGCGAAGGTATTGCCGGCCGGTCCGTGGCCGAAGCCAGGACAATTTATCTGCCTGATGCCCGGCAAGAACCGGGGTTTATTTTTTTCGATGAAGAAGTGCGCTCGTTGATGGTTGCGCCGATGCTGTCACACACGGGGGTTATTGGCGCCATCAATGTGGACGATACCCAGCCGAATGCTTTTGGGCCGATGCAGGAGCGGTTATTGACTATTTTCGCTGCCCAGGCCGGTATTGCAGTTGAAAATGCCCGTCTCTTTGCCAATGTTTCCAAACAACAGCAGCAAACTCAGGCCATCATCCAATATATGGCCGACGGCCTGCTCCTGATTGATGCCCAGGGAGTGATTGTTACCTGCAACCCAGCCCTGGCCATGATGCTCAGTATGCACCCCGGCCAAATTGTCGGCCAGAAAGTACATTCTCCGGATCTGCCTCCGCGTCTGGCCGAGATTACCTCGACCACCACCCATCGCGCCCGGACGGGAGTGCTGTCCAAAGAAATCACCATCGAGACACCCCGCCCGCGCACCCTGCAAGTTTTCTCCACTACGGTCATAGACGACAGCGGCACGCCGCTGGGCGAGGTTCGCGTGGTCCACGATATTACTCGTGAGCGCGAATTAGAGCAGCTCAAAGATGATTTTATGTCTACCATCTCCCACGAGTTGCGCACCCCCCTCTTTTCTATCCAGGGCTTTGTCCAGTTGATGCAAGAAGACGAAAACCTGGACCCCACCACCCGCCAGGAGTTTCTTTCGATCATTCGCACCCAGGCCGTTCAATTGGGCGAGATGGTCAATAATTTGCTTGACCTGTCCAAATTTGATGAGGGTAAATTGGAGCTTGAGCGCCAGCCTGTATCCATGCTGGATGTAATTCACCGGACCACGCTCAAACTCCAGGGCTTCGCTCACCAGCAAAAGGTTAAGCTGACGCCCAAACTGCCCGCCCTGCTGCCGCCGATTATAGCCGACGCCCCCCGCTTGGAGCAGGTGTTGACCAACTTAATCGGTAATGCCATCAAATTTAGTAATGCTGGCGGAGAAGTGATTGTCTCGGCTTCCACCAACGAGAGCGAACTAAAAGTCGAAGTTAAAGATAGCGGCATCGGGATTCCCGCCGAGGCGTTGGATCGCATATTCTCTCGCTTTTATCAGGTGGAAGATAAGAGCGAGCGTTCGGCCCGGGGGAGCGGCCTGGGCTTGCATATTGCCCAACGGATTGTCAAAGCGCATGGGGGAAAAATTTGGGCCGAAAGCGAGGCCGGACAGGGCAGTACTTTTTGTTTTACCCTGCCCCTAACGAATCAGTAAAGTTGGAAGAATGGAAGGTTGGAAATCTTTTCCAATCTTCCAACCCCCCATTCTTCCCTGCTTCCACCCTTGAGGTACGGTTATGCATTTAGATGATCAAATTCAACAAGCAGCAAAGTTGATTGACCAGGCGCGCAGGATAGTAGCGATGACCGGAGCTGGCATCAGCACGCCCTCCGGCATCCCAGATTTTAGAAGCCCCGCTTCCGGCCTGTGGGATCACACTGACCCGTTGGAAGTGGCCTCCATCTTTGCCTTTCGTCACAATCCGCAGCGTTTCTACAATTGGGTCCGGCCTCTCTCCTTGCTCCTGTTGGAAGCGCGGCCCAACCCGGCCCATTATGCCCTGGCGACGCTGGAGCGGGAAGGGAAATTAAAGGCGGTCATCACTCAAAACATTGACGACCTGCACCATAAGGCCGGTTCGCAAACCGTCTATGAACTGCACGGCCATTTGCGCGAAGTGACCTGCACCCAGTGTTATGCGGTGCAAGATTCAGCGGCAGCCTTTGCTAAATTTATTGCCGATGGTCAGGTTCCCCGCCATCATTGCGGCGGCGTCCTCAAACCCAATGTTATTCTGTTTGGCGAACAGCTTCCCATGCGAGAATTTGTGTTGGCCCAAGAGGCTACCAAAGAGGCCGATTTAATGTTAGTAGCCGGATCATCGCTGGAAGTTGCCCCGGCCTCGGATTTGCCAGAGCTGGCCCTGCACCATGGGGCTAAATTAATGATCATCAACTACCAGCCCACCTGCATGGACTCGCGCGCCGATGTGGTCATCCGGGCCGATGTGGCTGAAGTCCTGCCCCGTCTCCTTGATCTTATTAAAGCGTGAGCTTTAGGAAATAAATAGAAAGACGATGATATGAAACCACCCCCTTTTGAATATTTTGCCCCAACCACCACGGCAGAAGCTCTGGCTCTTTTAGCCCAACATGGCTACGAAGCCAAACCCCTGGCTGGCGGGCAAAGCCTGATTCCGACCATGAACTTCCGGCTGGCTCAGCCCGGCGTCCTGATTGACCTGAACCCCATCGCCGAACTGGCCTACATTCGTCCGGGTGATGAGGGCGGCTTGCGAATTGGAACGATGACCCGCCAGCGTCAGGTTGAGCGCGACCCGCTGGTGGCCGAGCGTGCCCCGCTCATTCACGAAACGATGCCCTACATTGCCCATCCCCAAATCCGCAACCGGGGCACATTTGGCGGCAGCCTGGCCCACGCCGACCCGGCGGCCGAGCTGCCTGCGGTGACGACCGCCCTGAATGCCCGGTTTTGCGCCCGCAGCCAGAAGGGCGAACGCTGGTTTGAAGCTAATGAATTCTTTGTCAGCCTGTTTGCCACCGCCCTGGAACCTGATGAACTGCTGGTTGAGATTGCTCTGCCGCCCCTGCCTCCTCGCAGCGGCTGGGCCTTCACCGAAATGTCCCGCCGCCACGGCGATTATGCCCTGGTGGGGGTGGCGGCTGTGGTAACGCTGGACGAGCGTGACCAGTGCCAGGCGGCCAAGTTGGTTTTTTTGAGCGTGGGCGATGGCCCGGTCGAAGCCCAGCAAGCGGTCGAGTCGCTCATCGGCCAGACGCCTAGTCCAGAAGCCATTCGCGCCGCCGCCGAAACGGCCGCCCAGGTTGACATCGCTCCCAACAGCGACATCCACGCTTCCGCCGGGTTTCGGCGCCACCTGGCCAGGGTGCTGGCCCAGCGGGTGTTGACCCAGGCTTTTGAACGAGCCAAAACCAAGTAACGATATCCACAACAACGAGAGGACGCATGGACCTGATCTGCAAGCGCTGTGGCGCCAAGATTACCGCCGATAACGTTAATATGGAGCGCATGGTCGCCAAATGCCTTGAATGTAACGCCGTTTTTAGCTTTGCCGACTCGTTTGCCTATGCCGGTTCCCTGGAAGAAGCTTATCAAAAATTCAACGTGGTCAAACCCAAACGGATGCAGATTGAAACCCTGGGCGGGGACATGAAAATAACCCGCCGCTGGTTTAGCCCGGTGGTCTTTTTTCTGATCCCGTTCTGCCTGCTCTGGAACGGCTTTATCCTGGTGTTTGGGTTTGGCAGTTTTCTGGCTGCTGATCAGGGAGGGATCGGAGCTTTTGGCCTGTGTCTCCTGCCGCACTTGGCTGTCGGCCTATTTCTGGCTTATTTTGCCCTGGCGAGTCTGGTTAATGTGACCGAAATAAAGATCAACACAGGCGAATTCTCAACGCGGCACGGTCCCTTACCCTGGTTGGGTAACAGGCGTCTGGCGGCAAGTGACATCACCCAGGTCTACTGCAAGGAAAAAGTGCGCCACCGCCGCCGCTCGACCAGCGTTACCTATGAAGTGCATGCGGTAACCCCGGCGAACACCACCGAAAAATTGCTCACCGGCCTGAACGAGCCGGAAGAAGCCCTTTTTCTGGAGCAGGAAATCGAGCGCTTTCTGGGTATCAAAGATCGGCCTGTGCCGGGCGAGCTGCGCTGAGCCGGCGGGGTAGCAAGACTTCGTCCTACACCCTATAGATAAATTCCCTGTTTACTGTCTACTGTTTTCGAGGAGAGATAAATGTCCAGCCTTTTCAATATCACCGTCGTCGTCAACGGCAAACAATATCAGCGAGCCGTTGAACCACGACTGCTGTTGAGCGACTTTTTACGCCATGAACTCGGTCTGACCGGCACCCACGTCGGCTGCGAGCACGGTGTCTGCGGCGCTTGCACCATCCTGTTTGACGGGCAGGCTGTCCGCTCCTGTATTATGTTTGCGGTGCAGGCCAACGGCCACGAGATTACCACCGTCGAAGGATTGGCCGCCGATGCCGAGCACCTTCACCCGCTGCAAGAGGGCTTTTGGGAAGCGCACGGCTTGCAGTGCGGCTACTGCACCCCTGGTTTCCTGATGACTCTCGTCCCCTTTCTGCAAGAAAACCCGGACCCGACCGAGGCAGAAATCCGCGAAGCGATTTCCGGCAATTTGTGCCGTTGCACCGGCTATCAGAATATTGTCGAGGCGGTCAAACTGGCGGCCGGGAAAATGAAGGAGCTATCATGAGCCAGAAATACACCACCAATCACGAAAAGGTTACAGGGTTGCAGGGTCGCAGGAACATATTACCCCTGTCTACCGTCTACTGTCTACCGTCTACTATTTTCCGGGAGGCGGTATGACCACTCGAAACTTCGGCGCGCGGATCAAACGCAACGAAGACCCTCAACTGCTGACCGGTCGGGCGCAGTTTGTGGACGATATTCACATTCCGGGCATGCTGCATGCCGCCTTCAAACGGAGTGACTATGCCCATGCCCGCATCGTCTCGATTGATGTCGAAACGGCCAAAAACATGCCGGGTGTGGTCGCCGTCTACACGGCGGCGGATTTGGGCGACTTCTGGCAGCCCTCACCGCTGCTGGTGCCGCCCCCTCCGGCCGAGCATGTGATTTTTAATGCGCGGACCGGGGCGCAGTTAGCCAAAGACAAGGTGCGGCTTGTCGGCGAAGCCATCGTCATGGTCGTGGCCGAAAGCCGCTACATGGCCGAAGACGCCGTAGAGACCATCGTCGTTGATTACGAACCGCTCGACCCGGTGCTGGAGCTGGAGGCCGGTCTGACCGAGCAGGCCGCCGCCATCCATGAGGATTTGGGCCACAATATGGCCGCCCACGTCATCCAGCGCAAAGGCGACTACGAGGCCGCCAAAGCCAAAGCCGACCTGGTCATCTCCCGCCGCATTACCTATGATCGCGGCATCTCCGCCCCGATGGAGGGCCGGGGTATCGTGGCTCACTACGACCCGCTGGCTCGCAAGCTGACCGTCTGGGATTCAACCCAGGCCCCGCTGCCCATCCGCAACGGCCTGGCCGCCATGTTCGGCCTGTCGGAACGGCAGGTGCAGGTCATTGCGCCCTTCATCGGCGGCGGCTTTGGCCCCAAGATTATGATGTTCTACCCCGAAGAAACCCTGGTCCCCTGGGCGGCCATGCGGCTGAACCGGCCTATCAAATGGATCGAGGACCGGCAGGAACACTTCTATGCCACGACTCACGACCGCAGCCAGCTCCACGACTCGGAGATTGCCCTGACTAAAGACGGTAAAATTTTGGGAGTCAAGGACTTTTTCCTGCACGATACCGGCGCTTACAATCCCTACGGCCTGACTCCGCCGCTGAACACCCAATGCACCCTGCTCGGCCCCTATATCGTGCCCAATTATTACACCGAATTCAAGGTGGTCTTTACCAACAAAACAATCGTGACGCCTTATCGCGGGGCGGGACGGCAGCACGGCGTTTTTGTGATGGAGCGGCTGCTCGACTTGGCGGCCAAAGAGCTTGGCCTGGACCCGGTCGAAATTCGCCGCCGCAACCTGATCCCGCCCGACCGGTTCCCCTGGTCCAACGAGATTATCTACCAGGATTTTGCCCCCCTGGTTTTTGATAGCGGCAACTACGAGGCCGTCCTGAACAAGACCAAAGCCATGATTGGCTGGGATGAGTTTCGGGAGGCCAAGCGGCGGGGCGAGCTGGCGGGCAAGAAGGTCGGCATTGGGCTGGTCATGTACATCGAGGGGACCGGCATTGGCCCTTACGAGGGGGCGCGGGTGCAGGTTGAAGCGAGCGGTAAAACGACCGTGGTGACCGGGGTGGGCACGCAGGGGCAGGGGCATTACACTTCCTTTGCCCAGATTGCCGCCGACGCGCTGGGGGTGTCGGTGCGGGATGTCTATGTGTCCACCGGGGACAGCGGCCAGTTCAACTGGGGGACGGGCACCTTTGCCAGCCGTGGCGCGGTGGTGGCCGGTTCGGCGGTCAATGCCGCAGCCCAGATGGTGCGGGAGAAAGTGATCAAACTGGCGGCGGAATTTCTGGAGGCCAGCGAAGCCGACATCGAATTGGTGGATGGCTTTGCCCAGGTGCGCGGTGTGCCCGACTCAAGGGTCAGCCTGGCCACGCTGGCGGCTAAGGCTAATCCTCTGCGCGGCGCGGTTGAACCGGGGACTGAGCCGGGCCTGGAAGGCACGGCCTACTTCGGCCCTAAAATGGGGGCGACGGCCAACGGCGCGCACGCCATGATCATCGAGGTGGACCCGGAAACCTTTAGCCTGAAAATTCTCAAATATGTGGTCGTCCACGATTGTGGCCGGCTAATCAACCCGATGATTGTCGAAGGGCAGGTGCATGGCGGAGTAGCCCAGGGCATTGGCAACGCCTATTACGAGCAACTCGTCTACGATGAGAATGGGCAACTGCTCAATGCCTCTTTTATGGATTACCTGCTGCCGACGGCGCTGGATGTCCCCCGCATGGATTTGGGGCACGAGGAAACGCCCTCGCCGCTCAACCCGCTGGGGATCAAGGGGGCGGGCGAGGCCGGGGCCATCCCGGTCGGCTGCCTGTTTGCCCAGGCCCTGGAAGACGCGCTGGACCTGCCGGAACTGGAAATCCTGGAGATGCCGCTCAGCCCCCTGCGATTGTGGGAACTGGTGACGCGAACGGAGGGCGGCTCGGCCTAACTATTTTTCCGAATAATGGGCAAATAGGTCTATCAATTTAAGGAGCCAGCCATGAAATCAAGAGCCTTGTACCAGACCTTATTCATCGCCTTGGGACTGTTGGTATTGACCCTGTTAAGCCTGGCCCAAATCCAACAGATCAGCCGCGCCCAGGTCGGTATTGTGACCTTAAACAAAGTTCTGAACCGGACCAGCCCGGTGGTGCGGGTGGGCGAGGTGCTGAGCTTCACCATCACCCTGACCAATGACGCCGGCTTTACCCTGACCAATGTGACCCTGGTTGATACCTACAACCAGGGTGTGTTGGCCTTTGCCGGCGGCGCGCCCGCGCCGGATGGGATTGACCCCGGCAACGGTGTCCTGACCTGGACTAACGTCGCTACGCCGCCAATCTTGCCGGGTCAAACGCTGACCTTTACCGTCTTCTTTACCGCCGAACACCCCCAAACCGCCGTGGTCAACAGGGTTAGGGCGCAGGATATTACCGGCACAGTGGGCGCAATTTCCGATACCAACGCGACCGACGAAATAGATGAGGCGATTGGCGGGCGAGCGCCCCTCTTTAAGGCTGTCTTCCCGCCGGGCAGCGTCCCTCAGGTTGGTTTCCCGGTCACCTTTACCCACCTCATCACCAACGACGGCGCGGCGCTAATGACTTACCTGCCTCTGACTGATACCTATAATGCTACGATATTGCAATTTAACTTTGCTATTCCCACCCCGACCTTCACCAGCCCCGGGGTGTTGGCCTGGGCGGATTTGACCACCGAGTTCGGCGATATTCCGCCTTTTGGCACGGTCGTGGTGACCACCGTTTTCACGGCAGCGGCCCAGTTTAACGGCTCGGTTAATCAGGCCAGCACGGCCGGCGCGCTGGACGAGTTCAATAATACCTTGGCCGCAGGGTTTGCCCAGGTGCCCATTACCATTATCGGCGGTGAGGACAATGATAATGAGGACAACGATAATGAGGATAACGATAATGACGATAATGATAATGACGAAGATATCCCTGCGCCCACGGCGACGATGTCGGTTGTGAGCACGGCTACTCCCGCAGTAGCCCCAACTCTTGAACAGTTTATCACCAACACGGCCTCGGTGACCAGCGCCACCCCAGTGACGAGTAGTTCAACCCCCAAATATTTGCCGGAAACGGGCCAATGGGGACTGAGCGGGTGGCCCCTCTTAGCCTGGGGACTGGGATTGCTGGCTTTGACTTTATATCTCTTGAAAAAATTAACGATTAACAATTGAATTGGCTGTTAACAATTATCAATCGTCAATAAGCAAGGCTCATTTGTCAATAGTCAATAAAAGAAGAAGCGAGAACTACCTATGATCTCCTCAACCGTTACTATCCAGCTCTATCCCGCCGAGGGGCGGCAGTGGGCGACGGTCGTCGTCGAAGGGGCTGACGATCCTACCCTGGTCCTGGCGGAAGCGGTCAAGGCTCTGGGGACCGAGATAACCCGTTTTTATACTACAGCCGCTCCGCCGGGCGCACCATTGGATTTGGGCAGCGTGGAACCATTGAATGTGGTCACGCCGGTTAATCCGGTTTCGGTCAGTAACTTGCTCGGCTTGTCCGAAACCTTGCCCTGGGAAATCCAGCCGGGCGGACAGGCTGTCCTCGACCTGCCTCCTGTTGAAATCAGCGCCGGCGACCGGCAGGAGCAGTATGAACTGGCCAGAGCATGGAAAGTGACCGGGGGCCGGACTTCGCTGCGCGGCTTTGACCTGTCGCACCAGGACTTGAGCGGGGTGGATCTGGCCGGGGTGGATCTGAGCCAGTCAAATCTGGAGGGGGCTAAGTTGACCCATGCCAATCTGGCGGGGGCCAATTTAAGCGAAGCCATTTTGAGCGTGGCTACCCTGACCGGGGCTAATCTCAAACAGGCCAACCTCAGCGGGGCTAATTTGATTGAGGTGGATTTGAGCAAGGTTAACCTGGAAGGGGCCGATTTGAGTGGAGCTAACCTGACCGAAGCTACCCTGCGCCAGACGAGTTTGGTCCAAGCTATATTGAGCAAAGCTGTGCTGAGCCAGGCTAACATGGTCCGGGTTAACTTGCGCCGGGCCAAGTTGGTCGAGGCGAACCTGGCTGAGGTGAATTTGTCCCAGGCCGATTTGACCGAGGCCGATTTGACCCAGGCGTTTCTCTACGAGGCCATCCTCTCGCGGGCCAACTTATCACGGGCTAATTTGGAGCGGGCCAACTTGAGCCGGGCTAATCTGGCCCAGGCCGACCTCAGTCACAGCAACCTGGCTTACACCGATTTAAGCCTGGCCAATTTGAGCGAGGCCAATCTCAACGGGGCCGCCTTACTTGACACCGATTTTGAGGGCGCTATCATGCCAGAGGCCCATGCATGAGCCAAACTGAGCGATAGCATTTCAGTAGAATGAGTTCTCAAGCGATTAACTTAACCCAATCTAAACCCAGCTTCATGATTCGCCACATTCCTGTGTATGGGGATGTGATCCTGTCGCCGATGGCCGGATTCTCCGACAAACCCTACCGGCTCATTTGCCGCGAGTATGGCTCGGCCATGAGTTATACCGAGTTTGTTTCGGTGGACGGCATTTTGCACGGCAACGAGCGCACGGGGCAAATGTTGGATTTTAACCCCTCTGAGCGGCCGATGACCTTCCAAATTTTTGGCAGCGATGAGGACAAGATCGAGGAAGCCGCCCGCCGGATCGAACAGCTTGGCCCGGACATTATTGACTTGAACATGGGCTGTTCGGTGCCGAAGGTATCGGGCCGGGGGGCCGGGGCGGCGCTGCTGCGTGAGCCGGCCAAAATCGGGCGCATCTTTGCCCGGCTGACGCGGGCGCTCTCAGTGCCGGTCACCGGCAAGATTCGCCTGGGCTGGGACAGCCAGTCGTTGAATTACCTGGAAGTGGCCAAGGTGCTGGAAGACAACGGGGCGGCGCTGATTGCCGTCCACGGGCGGACCAAAGCCCAGGCTTACAACGGCCAGGCCAACTGGGATGCCATTGCCGAAATCAAGGAGTCGGTCAAAATCCCGGTCATCGGCAACGGCGATGTCACCTGCGTGGCCGACATTGAGCGGATCAAACGTTACACCGGCTGCGATGGGGTTATGATCGCCCGCGCCGCTATCGGCAACCCCTGGATTTTCCAGCGCAAGGACCTCCACGAGGTGACGCTGGCGGAGAAGTCAAAGTTGATCCACCGCCATTTAGATTTAATGCTGGAGTTTTACGGCGAGGAGCGCGGCCTGATCCTGTTCCGCAAGCACGTGGTTAAATACGTGCGCGGCCTGGCCCACATTGCCCAGGTCAAGGCCCGGCTGGTGACATGCACCCGTCCCGAAGAATTTATTGAGTTGATGCACCAGTACGAGGTCGAAGCCGGCGAGCGGGCGGCCAGGGAGCTGAGAGAGACTGAAATGGCCCTGCCAGCGCCGGAGTACTGCTGCGAGCTGGCCTGACCGCTCAAATGTTGACATTTGCCGATTTCGCACGCTTCGATACACCTTGGGGGCACTCAGTGTGCGAAATCGGCCCGAAAATGCGCCTGAGTAGGTCGAGCGAAGCGAGTGCCGTATCGAAGGGTGTATTTTCGCAGCAACTTATGTCAATAGAAACTAAAAGGGCCAACCTACAGCGGTTGGCCCTTTTTGAGTTGGTTTTGCGTCCTCCCGCCGAAAGCGAGAGGAAATAGATGTTTAGAACTTAGTCCACTTCTGGCTGCTTTTGCTGCTCTCGACAACCTTCTCGATGAACTTGACCCCGCGCGCGCCGTCATAAACCGAGGGGAAATCCAGTTCAAGTTCGCTCGGTTCGTGGCCGGCCAACCTGGCCCGGATGGTGTCGCCCACGTTCATATAAATATTGCCAAAGGCTTCAAAGAAGGCTTCCGGGTGTCCCGAAGGGAGATGGGTCGCTCGAGCCGCCGCGGCGCAGAAAACGCCATTATTCCGGCTGTAAACCTGAACCGCTCCTCCCGGCGGAATGAAGCGAAGCTGGTTGGGATGCTCCTGGTCCCAGAAAAGCCCGCCCTCGGTACCGTAGACCCGAATAGTCAGGTGATTTTCCTCGCCGGTCGCAATTTGGGAGACCCACAGCACCCCGCGCGCCCCATTTTTGAAGCGTAGCAGTACGCTGGCATCGTCGTCCAGGCGGCGGCCAGGCACGAAGGTGTTCAAATCGGCGCAGATTTCATCCAATTCCAGCCCGGTGATGTAGCTGACCAGATTTTCGCAGTGGGAACCAATGTCGCCGACGGCCCCGGCAATCCCGGAGCGGGCCGGGTCGGTGCGCCATTCGGCCTGCTTTTGCCCCTCTTCCTCAATTTTCTTCAAGAGCCAGCCCTGCGGATATTCCACCACAACCCGCTGGATTTTGCCCAATTTGCCGGACTTGACCCAGTCACGCCCTTCCTTGACCATGGGGTAGCCGGTGTAGTTGTGGGTGACGCCAAAGACAACTTTATTCTTTTCCACCGCCTCAATCAGCTTCTGCGCCTGTTCGCTGCTGTGGACCATAGGCTTGTCCAGAACAACGTTGAAACCGGCCTCGACAAAGGCCAGCGCCGGCGCAAAGTGGGCGTGATTGGGCGTCACAATGGAGACATAATCAATCCGCTCCCCCTCGGGCAGTTTGCTTTCTTTTTCCAGCATTTCCTGCCATGTGCCGTAGTTGCGTTCCGGGGCCAACAATAAATCCTCACCCGAAAGTTTGGCTTTGCCGGGGTCACTGGAGAGGGCGCCGGCCACAAATTCGGTAAACCCGTCGGAGATGGCCGCCCGGCGATGCACCGCGCCGATGAAGGCGTCACGCCCACCGCCGATCATACCAAATTTTAATTTGCGTTGCAGTTTTGCCACTTCCTCTTTGCCACTAACCATGTGAGAGATACCTCCTTTGGTATAAAAATAAGTAAGGTAGTAATCAGTAGCCAGTAGTCAGAAAAAGTCTGACTACTGATTACTGGCTACTGGCTACTGATTTATACACCCAAACGACGATTTTGACAATATTACCTAAACGTTGTATTATTGCCCCATACTACCTGTATACAACTTAAATACTGTAAGAATATGAATACAAGGGGAGTGTTCATAAGTGGCCAACGGGATGGACAAATTGGAACAGTATCTTATGGAGATGGACCGTATTGACGAGGCCGACTCCCGTTTGCTGCGCCAGGTGGCCTATGAACGCATCCAGGAAGCCATTACCCACGCCAGCCTGGAACCTGGCGATCCCCTCTCCGAAACCCGCATTTCCAAAGCATTGGGCATCAGCCGGACCCCTGTCCGTGAAGCTTTGCAGCAACTCGCCCAGGAAGGTCTGGTCCACATCATCCCCGGCCGGGCGATTACCGTCGCTGCTCCCTCAATGCAAGATATTTTTGATGCTATCCACGTCCGAGAGCTGCTAGAGCCGGAAGTCGTCCGGCTGGCGGCTGAATCCCTGCCTCTGCAGCAGCGAGAGGTTATCCAAAACCTCACCCAGGAGTTGGAACACGCCGCCAGGCGGGGAGATCGCGCCGCCTGGTCTAAAATAGACATAAAATGGCATGAAACACTCAACAATTTCTGCCCTAACCGCTTGCTGGGACAACTGACAATGCAGGCCAGGAATCGGATGCAAAAGGTCGGCGCTGATAATCGGGTTACAGATCAGTATCTCATTGATGGTTCCCTTGAACACAGACAAATTATTGAAGCGATTTTGGCGGGTGATGGCTCAACGGCTGAACACCTCATGCGGGAGCACATCAAAGCCCTGAGAGAAAACATGGTCAAGCGTTTGGCCAGAACTTAACCATTTTTAAAAATAGATAGGAGACTATTATGAAAAAACTTAATATTGGCCTTGTCGGCTATGGCTTCATGGGGCGGGCGCATTCGAATGCTTTTCGCCAGGCGAACCACTTCTTTGATCTGAAATATCAACCGGTGTTGAAGGCTGTCTGCGCCCGCAATGAAGAGAATGTGCGCACCTTCGCTGAGACTGCCGGCTGGGAAAGCTACGAGACCGACTGGCGCAAATTGGTGGAGCGCGACGATATAGACGTGATAGACATCGCCGCCCCCAACAATGTGCATTGTGAGATTGCCATGGCTGCTGCCGACGCCGGCAAAATGGTATTGACCGATAAACCGTTGGCGATGAACGGCAAAGAGGGCCGGGAGATGGTGGAGGCGGTCAAGAAGGCCGGCGTGCCGAATATGGTCTGGTACAACTACCGGCGTGTCCCCGCGGTCACTCTAGCCAAGCAGATCATTGATGAAGGCAAGCTGGGCCGGATTTACCACTATCGGGCCAACTTCCTGCAAGACTGGACGATTTCCACGGATCTGCCGCAGGGTGGTCAGGCCTTGTGGCGGCTCGATGTGAGCGCGGCCGGTTCCGGCGTTACCGGCGACCTCCTGGCCCATTGCATTGACACCGCCATCTGGCTCAACGGCGGCATCAGCCGCGTCTCGGCCCGGACCGAAACCTTCGTTAAGGAGCGCTTCCATAATCTTACCGGGAAGGTCGAGCCTGTTGGTATAGACGATGCCTCTCTCTTTATGTGCGATTTTGCCAATGGGTCGCTTGGCCTGTTCGAAGCAACGCGGTATGCCCGCGGTCATAAAGCACTCTACACCTTTGAGATCAATGGGCAGCACGCTTCCATCAAGTGGGACCTGCATGATGCACACCGCCTGGAATACTTTGACCACCGCGACGAAGGGAAACTGCGCGGCTGGCGTTCCATCCACGTTAGTGACACCGGCGGCGACCATCCCTACATGAACCACTGGTGGGTCCCCGGACTGCAGATTGGGTTTGAACATTCGTTTATCCATCAGATGGCCGATTTCCTGAAAGGTCTGGAAATAGGCGAAGTGACGCAGCCGGACTTTGAGAACGCCTTGATAACCCAGAATGTCTGCGATGCCATTCTTAGTTCGGGCAAGAGCGGGCAGTGGGTGCAGGTTGAAAGTTAAACAGCGCAGCTTTTTTCCGGCAGCGCGAAAAAATATTTTAATGATAAACTTACCTTAACAGGAGAAAGTAAAAATGACGAACAACGAGTATCCGAAACTCCACAATGCCATGTGGCCGGGATTGGTCGGGAAGGGAACAGATTCCGAACCGGCAATTAGCCTGGATACCATGCTGAACCTTACGGCCAAAGCTGAGGTAAATGGGAAGAAATTTGACGGGGTGGACCTGTTTCTGGCCGACCCGCACACCAGCATTGACGTGTCCGATGATGGGATCAAAGAACTGGCCGACAAGATTGGCGGGATGGGCTTTGTCGTCGGCTCGGTGGTGGCCCCGGTTTGGGGACCGACCGGCGGCGGCTCAACGTTGGGCGGCCCGGAGGAAGTGGACAAATTCCTGATCCAGGTCAAAAAAGCTTCCCGCATCGCCAAGAGACTGACCGAACTGGGCGTCCGGCCCTACGGTGTTGTCCGCATTGACTCTTCGGCCAGCCCGGCGGAGTGGGCCAAGGACCCGGAGCGAAACCAGCAGAAAATTGCCGAGGTGTTCCGCGAGGCCTGCGATATTGCCGCGGATTTTGGCGAGAAGCTGGCCACAGAAGGGGAAATCTGCTGGGGCGGTATGCACAACTGGAAAGATATGGTGGATTTGCTGGAGCGGGTTGACCGGCCCAATATCGGTTTCCAGGCGGATATGGCCCATACCCTGCTCTACCTGCTTGGTTATAACGCTCCTGAGCACAGAATACTGCCTGAAGATTTTGACTGGAGCGACACCGAGACGTTGCAGGCCGGCCTGCGCAAAATGACCGCCGCCCTGCGCCCCTGGACAATTGACTTTCATGTCGCCCAGAATGACGCCACGGTGCATGGGACCGGCTCGCACGACAAGACCGGCCGGCATTGTCTGGCTACGGACCCTAACGGCAAACTGGATATTCCCCGCGACGCCGGCCATTGGCTGCGTGACGAACAGGGCAATCTGACCAAAGCCTTTAGGCATATCTGCTGGGACGGCTGTATGTTCCCCAACGAGGTCATGCTCAAACAGCAAACCTGGAACGACATCCTCGCCGTTATGCTTAAGGTTCGCGACGCTCACGGCTGGAGTGAGTAAAAAATAGTTACTGCTCAGCCCAATGTCATTTCGAGGCCACAAGCCGAGAAATCCCTGGAACGCCACATCGGTATGTGGGATTTCTCCCTTCGGTCGAAATGCCATGCCTGAGTCGTTACCCTTAACTTCAAGCGCCCCCGGAGAGATCCGGGGGCTTTTTTTTCTAAATTTCACTCTGCCCCTCTTGCTGCACTTGCCCCAAATGTATAGCTCAACCGAAACTATGACTGCGTTTGACCGGATTGAAAAATTATACTACGCTACCCGTAACTTGTTTGAGCAAAATTACGCAGTCTGGGACGTGATTCAATAGACCCGCAGTCTTAGCTCGACGTAAAGCGTAAACCCAACTTAATTCAAATACGAGGAGGCTACACCCCATGTTTATTTCAATGCACAACTGGATGCGGGCCGAGCCAATTGAAACAACTATTCGGCGGCTGGCCAAATATGGCTACGACAGCATCGAGATCGAAGGCGAGCCAGCAAAATATAAGACCAAAGACGTACTTAAGCTGCTCAAGGAGTACCAGCTCAACTGCTTTGGTTCGGTGTCACTGATGTTTGAGGGGCGCGATCTGATTCACGCCGACGAAGCGGTGCGGGCCAGCTCGGTGCAGTATATTAAGGACTGTGTCACCATGGTTAAAGAGTTAGAGGGTCGCGAGATGACGGTTGTTCCCTCCCAGGTCGGTAAGGTGAAGGCCATGGCCAGCCCGGAAGAGGAGTGGCAGTGGGCCGTCGCAGGGCTGCAAGAGATTTATGCGCACAGCGAGAAAGCCGGTGTCGTCCTGGGGCTGGAGCCGATCAATCGTTTTGAAACCAACTTCCTCAATCGCCACGATCAGGCCCTTTTGCTGGCCGCTGCAGTTGGCCCCAACTGTGGTGTCTGCCTCGATGCGTTCCACATCAATATCGAAGAAGCCGACATGTACCAGGCCATCCTGCGTACTGGCAAAAAACTGGTCAACTTCCACGCGGCCGACAACAACCGCATGGCCTGCGGCCAGGGTAGTTATGACTGGGTGCGCCTGATAACGACGCTCAAAGCGGCCGGCTACGACAGCGCCCTGTCCGTCGAATTTGTCCCTCCCCTGGATCGCACCCCGGCTAACCCCTATAAGAACGCCATGGCTGCCGCCGAAGCTGAATTGACCCCCGAACAACTCATGTTCATCGAAAGCCACAGCAGCGGCGTCCTCTCCGACGAGTTCTATAGCTGGCTGGTCGAAATTTCGGCCAAGACCCTCAAGCACGCGATTAAAAAAGCGAACGGCAGGTAGCCAGGAAACAAGTTGTTCCCCTGCGACTTTGCTACCCTGTTACCCTGTAAAGAGGAGACTATGTCTAAAACTGTAGCCCTGATCGGTACGCTTGATACCAAAGGGCCTGAGATTGCCTATTTGCGCGACCGCTGCCGTGATTTGGGGTTGAAAACGTTGGTCATTGATTCCGGCATCCTCGGCGAGCCGCTGGACATTGAGCCGGATTTTCGGCGGGAAGTGGTGGCCCGGGCGGCCGGCAGCACCCTCGACATGCTGCGCCAGGCGAGCAGTCGCGGCGCTGCCGTCCACCAAATGATGAAAGGAGTGCGCCGGGTGGTTTTGGACCTGTACGCCGCCGGCCGCTTGCAGGGGGTGGCCTGCCTCGGTGGAGCCGAAGGAGCGGTATTGGGGGCGCATGCGATGCAAGCCCTGCCGGTCGGTGTGCCTAAATTGCTGGCCACGCCGATTGCTTCCGGCAAGCGTTACTTTGGCCCGTTGATGGGCCTGCGCGATGTGATGGTCATTCATTCCATCGTTGACATTTTGGGCCTCAACCCCATCTCCCAGACCCTCTTTGACAATATGGCGGCGGCCCTGGCCGGAATGCTCGCTCATGGCCACGTCGTTGACTTAAAAACCGAGCATCGCTACGTGGCTATGACCATGCTCGGCAATACCACCAGAGCGGTCATGGCGGCCAAAGAACGGCTGGCCCAGGCCGGGATCGGGGCGATCATTTTCCACGCCAATGGGGTTGGCGGCCCGGCTATGGAAGAACTGGCCGAACAGGGGCTGTTCGTCGGCGTGATTGACTTCACCACCGATGAGCTGGCGGACGAGTTGGTCGGCGGTTTCCACAATGGGGGACCCAACCGGCTGCGGGTGGTCGGCCGCCTGGGGCTGCCCCAAATCGTTGTCCCCGGCTGCATTGATTTCACCGTTCACGGCCCGCCCCATGAAATTCCCGACCATCTGCGCGGGCGGCCCATGTACACCCATAACCCCGTTTTTACCCTGGTGCGAACCCTTGAGCCGGAGATGGCCGAATTGGGCCGGCGCTTCGCCGAGCGGCTGAACGAGGCAGTTGGCCCGCTCAAGATCGTCTATCCCACCCAGGGGTTGTCCATTCCCAGTTTCCCGCCCGATGAGGCTAATCCCCAGAGCGGCATTTTCTGGAATCCCGCTGCCGATGCTGCTTTTCTGGAAGCCTTGCGGGCAGATTTGCGTCCCGATATTCCTATTCTTGAGTATGCCCGGCACGTTGACGATCCGGCATTTGGGGTTGAAGTCGCTGAATTATTTTTGGAAATGATTGAATCCCGGTGACGGTCCTGGTCGAGGTCCATCACCGCGAATTTGTGAACCAGGCGTAAGTGAGAAGAGAAGGGATAAGGCGAGGAAATGCCACCTCTTTTTTGAGGAGATGACCGGCGTTGACTGGCTTTTTTCGTACTCTTACGATATTATCTGGCGATGTTAAACGGACTTGACTATCTTCTCATCGGCTTAGCCGCCGTGGCGGCGGGAGCAGTGAACGCGCTGGCGGGTGGCGGCACGTTGATCACCTTTCCAATGCTCACCGCGGTAGGTATTCCGGCCGTAGCGGCCAACGTGACCAATACGGTAGCGCTTTGCCCCGGCTACCTGGGCGCCACTTTTGCCCAATCGAACGACCTGAAGGGTCAAAAACGGCGGCTCTGGCTGGCTTTGCCCGCGGGAATTATCGGGGGGATCGTCGGCGGCATCCTGCTGCTCAATACCGGGGAACGGGTGTTTCGGGCCTTGGTTCCGTTCCTCATTCTGCTGGCTTCGGGGTTGCTGGCGGTGCAGGATCCTCTGCGAACCTGGCTGGTGCGTCGCGCTGCCCAGAATGGGACCGCGATGCCGGCCGAGGGCTGGGCCATGCTGCCGGTCGGCCTGGCCGCGATCTATGGCGGCTATTTCGGCGCGGGCTTGAGCGTGATTGTGCTGGCCGTGCTCGGTCTAACACTGGACGACTCGCTGACGCGGCTCAATGCGCTGAAACAGGGTATCTCATTTAGCGTCAATATTGCTGCGGCCCTTTTCTTTTTGTTTTCGGGACAGGTGGTCTGGTCGGCGGTGCTGGTCATGGCGGTGGGCGCGCTGGTTGGCGGCGTATTGGGCGGCCGGCTGGCCGGGCGAATCAAACCGGCTACGCTCCGCTGGATCGTCGTGGCGATTGGCGTTGTCGTGGCGGTAATTTACTTGATCCGTTAAGCAGGTCCGCTTTGCCCTGTGTAACCTTAAAACTCTGAGTGAAGCAGTATCTAGCAGAGCTGAGTGGGGTTATATAATTTGCGCATTTGGTCATTGATAAGAGGTGACCAGCGATGCCTCGTTGCCCAAGTTTGCCCAAGTAACAAATGAGCCAATGCCCTAAAATCGCCCTGGCTGCTTTGTGAATTACACACATTGACAGTTTGAACAGGCGTTGGTACAATGCGCCGTGATTGAGCGCATCCTCTGAGAAATCAATTCTCTTAAAAAATTTATGCCAAAAGGAGACAGTTCTCAATGACAAAAGAAGAAGTATTTGCCAAGGTAAAGGATATCATCATTGAACAGCTTGGCGCCGATGAGGATCAAATTACCATGGAAGCCAGCTTTCGTGATGACCTGGAGGCTGACTCGCTCGACCTGGTTGAACTGATTATGGCTTTTGAGGAAGAGTTTGGGGGGGAAATCTCCGACGAAGAAGCCCAGAAAATTACCACCGTGGGCGAAGCAGTCAACTATCTGTATTCTCATAGCTAATTTTTTTCGTTTTGACTTTAACCAAGAGCTCATATCTAGCGCGGGTATGGGCTCTTTGGGTTTTTGGGAAGGGGCGCTTAATTGGTCAGTGTAGCCATCCTGGCCGGCGGTCAAAGCAAACGGATGGGCCGAGATAAAGCCTTTCTGGAGGTTGGGGGCCAGCCGGTGATTGAACGGGTCATCCATCGAATTAGAGGACTGACCGATGACTTGTTCATCAGCGCCAATGAACCTGAGAAGTACGCCCGGTTTGGCCTGCCAATTGTCGCCGACATTTATCCTGACAAGGCCGCTTTGGGCGGCATTTACAGTGTCATTCAGGCGGCGCGTTACCCTCATGTGCTGGTTGTCGCTTGCGACATGCCCTTTTTACACGTTGGCCTGCTACAGTATCTGATGGAATTGGCCCCAACAGCGGATGTAGTTGTCCCTTTAATTAAACCCCCTCAGCCCGAAACTCTCCATGCCGTTTACAGTAAAACCTGCCTCCCCGCTATCGAGCGGCGCTTGTTAGCCGGCCAATTGCGGATTATCGGGTTTTTTGACGAGGTATCCGTGCGCTATCTCGAACGGGCTGAGGTGGCCAGGTTCGACCCTCAATTTTACTCTTTCCTCAATATGAACACTCCCGAAGAGTGGGAAAAAGTTCAAGCTCTCGCCAAAACACTGCCCAACGAATAAGTAAAATAAGGGACGCGCCCCATTAACAGTGATCGTTCGGAGTTTGGTAAGAGAGGGCAGGAGTAAAAAATTTCCCCTACCCCCCCTTGGTTTTTAGGCGAGGAGCAGACCGAAATCAGCCCCACCCCGCCCCAAGTGGTTGCCCGTCCACGT
>BOKF01000060.1 GCA_016860845.1 Chloroflexota bacterium | reverse complement strand
CCGACGACGCCTTCGCCAAGCTCCCCGCCGGCGCCCTGGACAGCCTCCTGGCCGACAAGGATGAACTGACCCGGGTCTTGACCTATCACGTCGTCAGCGGCAAGGTCATGGCCGCCGATGTCGTCAATTTGACCTCGGCTGATACCGTCGCCGGTCTGCCTGTTTCGATCAAGGTGGATGGCGGCAACGTCTTCTTGAATGACAACTCGCAAGTCGTCATCACCGACATCGAGACTTCCAACGGCGTCATTCACGTCATTGACACCGTCCTCCTGCCCCCGGCGGAAGCGCCGGCCATGACAGAACCGGCAATGGCTGAAGGTCAAATGGCTGCGGTCTGCACGGAAAATTACGTGGTCCAGGGTGACGATACCCTGAGCAAGATTGCCGCCAAATTCCTGGGCGACAACCAGGCTTACAATGCCATTTTTGAGGCGACCAACGCTGCCGCCGCAACTGATCCTGCTTACAGCAATTTAACCGATCCCAACCTGATCAGCGTTGGGCAGACCCTCTGCATCCCCGGCTCGGCGGAAGCTGCTCCGGCGGCTGGCAGCGCTCAGGCCGAAACCAGCCAGATGGTTGAAGGTCCCACCATTGTAGACATTGCCGTGGCCGACGGCCGCTTTACCACCCTGGTTGCGGCCCTCCAGGCGGCCGATCTGGTTGAAACCCTGCAAGGGCCTGGTCCGTTCACCGTCTTTGCGCCGACCGACGCCGCCTTTGCCAAGATTCCTGAGAGTGATCTGAATGGTTTAATTGCCGACACGCCCAGCTTGACGAAGGTGCTGCTCTATCACGTGGTCAGCGGCAAGGTGATGGCCGGCGACGTGGTCAAACTGGCCGCAGCCAATACCGTTGAAGGCGCGCCGGTGGCTATCAGCATCGTGGATGGCAAGCGTGTTTTCCTGAACAACAATGCCGAAGTTGTCATCACCGACATCCAGGCGGCCAACGGGGTCATCCACGTCATTGACAACGTTCTTTTCCCGCCGGCAGGTGAGACCATGGCCGCTCCGGCGCAGCCGAAAGACATCGTTGATACCGCCGTGGCCGATGGCCGCTTCACCACCCTGGCCACCGCCCTGACCGAAGCCGGCCTCATTGACACCCTCAAAGGACCTGGCCCCTTCACCGTCTTCGCCCCCACCGACGACGCTTTCGCCAAGCTCCCCGCCGGCGCCCTTGAAGATTTGCTGGCCGACAAGGAAGCCTTGACCAAAGTTCTGCTCTACCACGTAGTCAGCGGTGACGTCAAAGCGGCTGATGTCGTCAAATTAAATTCCGCCAATACGGTGGCCGATCTTCCGGTCTCAATTAAAGTGGACGGCGACAAAGTGATGGTCAACGACGCCCAGGTCATCATTCCTGACGTAGCAACTTCCAATGGCGTCATCCACGTGATTGATACTGTCCTGCTCCCTTCGAATTAAGTGAGTGTTGACCCAGGAGATAGCTGCTCACTCGCCAACCTGAAGTTCAATCCGCCAGCTATCCCTACCTGATGCAACGGCCAGGGCAGAATTTCACTCCCCTGCCCTGGCCGCTAAGAAATCTTTTAAGCTTATCAAAATAAACTGACCTCGCAAAAAATACTAAGGAGAAGAAAACATGTTTAGTCCTATCAAAAAGTTTGTACCGCTGGTCCTGGTTGTCTTGTTGCTGGTCGTCGGCGTAACCCAGGCTTTGGCAGCGCCGCCCAAGCAAGCTACATCCGACATCGTTGATACCGCCGTGGCCGATGGCCGCTTCACCACCCTGGCCACCGCCCTGACCGCAGCCGGCCTCATTGACACCCTCAAAGGCCCTGGCCCCTTCACCGTCTTCGCCCCCACCGACGACGCCTTCGCCAAGCTCCCCGCCGGCGCCCTGGACAGCCTCCTGGCCGACAAGGATGAACTGACCCGGGTCTTGACCTATCACGTCGTCAGCGGCAAGGTCATGGCCGCCGATGTCGTCAAGTTGACCTCGGCTGATACCGTCGCCGGTCTGCCTGTTTCGATCAAGGTCGATGGCGGCAATGTCTTCCTCAATGACAACTCCCAGGTCATCATCACCGACATCGAGACTTCCAACGGCGTCATTCACGTCATTGACACCGTCCTCCTGCCCCCGGCGGAGGCCGCCCCGGCCGCTCTGCCCGCGACCGGCGGCGACATCCCGGCGAATATCTACCTGCTGGCGGCGGCGATGGCTCTGGGCCTGATTCTGCTGGCCGGCGGCCTCGCCCTGCGGCTGCGCTGGAATCGCTAATTACAACTGAATAGGACCTGGAAAAGGGGGCCAGTAGTCGCACTGGTCCCCTTTTTTGTTGCCAAGTTGATTAGTACCAAATACTTAGATGGCAAAGGCTAAAATATGGTATACTAAATTTATATTTGGCGGCATTAACAATCCCATGCCCAGACAGCCAAAACACGCCCGATAACAGCAAAGACGATTCGGAAAAGTTTACAGTTACAAGATGCGACGGATGAAAATTGGTTCCCGGCTAGCCCTCTGCTTTGGCCTTATGCTGCTGCTGATGCTTCTCAGCACGGCGGTCGGCTTGTGGCAGTTGAATACCATTCAGGTCCAGGCTCAACGTCTACACCAAGCAGATACCCAGGCCAGCGCTGTTCTACGGGTTCACAACCACGTTTTGATCCTCAAAGACGAATTGCAGCGCCTCACCCTCTCTCGCAGCCCAAGCACTCCTTTTGAAGCGGCGGCGCTTAAGCTCCGGGAAGATTTCGTCAAAATAGTGGACGAAGCAATCAATACCCTGGGACCGCCTCCCCGCCATTTCCAGCAAATTGAACAATTGGAAGGTATTAAGGTCTCGCTGCCCACACAGATAGATGCTCTGATGAGTTTGGCCCGAGATGACGAGTGGATTTTACTGCAAGCGCGGCTTAACAGTGATCTTCCGCAGACCAGCCGAGCCACCCAGGCGTTAGTCGAGGAGATAAACGCCGAAGTGGCGATTGAGCAGCAAAATGCTCTGGAAAACATGGAGCAGGTGCAACGGCAAGCTCTAATTACCATGATCCTCGTCAGCCTTTTGACGCTGCTGGCCGCCGGCGCCCTGGGTTTTGCCGTTACCCGCAGTATTGCCCAGCCGCTGGCTCAACTGGATGCCGGGGCCAGGGCTTTAGCCCAGGGCAATCTTAACCAGACCATTGCCGTCAGCGGCGACGATGAACTGAGCCATTTAGGTCGAGCTTTCAACACGGCAACGGCTCAATTGGCCGGCCTGTACGCCGATCTGGAGCAGCGGGTACAGGAACGCACTGAAGAGCTGCATCGCCGCTACCGGCAGCTCGAAACCAGTATTGCCGTAGGCTACCATCTCACCTCGATCCTCGATCTTGACCAACTGCTTAACTATGTGGTTGAACTGATTAAAGAGAGCTACGGCTATTATTTTGTCGGCGTTTTTCTGCTGGACGAGGGCGGCAGCTACGTGACTGCTCAGGCCGGGACTGGAGAAGCGGGGCGCAGCTTGCTCCAGAAAGGGTTCCGGCTGAAGGTAAACGAGGAGAGTATTATCGGCTGGGTCGCCAAAAATCGGCGGCTGGCGCGGATAGATGATGTTTCCCAAGACAGGCATTATATTCCCCTGGATATTATCCCCGCGATGCGCTCCGAACTAGCTTTACCGCTGCTGATGGGCAAATCGGTACTGGGTGTGCTCGACATCGCCAGTGACCAGCCGGCTGCGTTTCGCCTGGACGACCTGCCGGTTTTCCAATCCCTGGCCGACCACATTTCAATCGCTATCCAAAACGCCTCCCTCTATCAAAGTGAAAAAACACGCCGCCAACTGGCCGAAACTCTGTACGAAGTTAACCAGGTCCTCTCGCGTACCCTGGATTTGCCGGAGGTTCTAAACCTCATTCTGGAGTACCTGGCTAAAACCGTGCCCTATGACCGGGCGACGGTGATGCTGCAAAATAAAGATGAGCTTGAACTTGTGGCTGCTCGCGGCTTTCCCGACGACGTGCATCCCCTCCAGTTGCGGGTCTCGATCAAGGAAGACGATGTTTTCCAGCAAATCTACCAAACCCAACAGGCGCTGGTTATCCCTGATGTGTCGGAGCGGCCCGATTGGCAGCACGTGGAAACTCTGCCCCCGGCCCGCGCCTGGCTGGGCGTCCCGCTGACCCGTTTCGACCAGGTAATTGGCATGCTGTCGCTGGTGCGTGAAATTCCCAATGCTTTTAGCCAGGACGAAGTTAAACTCGCCACCACTTTTGCCGGGCAGGCTGCTTTCGCCCTGGAAAATGCCCGCCTCTATGACAAAATTGTCCGCTTTTCCCAGCAGCTTGAAGATATGGTCCGCGAGCGCACAGTGGCAGTCCAAGAGGCTTACGACCAGTTGGAACGTCTGGACCGCACTAAATCCGATTTCATTAGCATTGCCGCCCACGAACTGCGCACCCCGTTGACCGTTTTGCGCGGCTACAGCAATATGCTGCTCAACGACACTACCGTCAAAGAAAACGCTCATCGCCTGGAGCTGGTTAAGGGAATCCATACCGGCGCGGTTCGCTTGCAAGAAATCGTCACCAGCATGCTCGATATTACCAAAATTGACAGCCGGGTTCTGGAACTCTATCCGGAGCCTGTCCACATTCCCTCGATCATCGAATTGTTGGCCCAAACTTTCAGCGACCCCCTGGCCGAGCGCAAGCTGACGCTCACGGTCGCCGATATGAGTGACCTGCCCTCCATTATGGCCGATCCTGACGCTTTACAGAAAGTCTTCTATCACCTGATCGTCAACGCGATCAAGTACACTCCTGACGGCGGCAAAATTACCGTGACCGGCCGCTGCTTGAATGGCAGCCTCGACATCCCCGTTCCCGGTATCGAAATCGTCATCAGTGACAGCGGTATCGGGATTGACCCCAGCGCCCGTGAGTTGATCTTTACTAAATTTTACCAAACCGGCCAATTGGCCCTGCACTCCACCGGCAAAACGATTTTCAAAGGCGCCGGGCCGGGCTTGGGCCTGGCCATTGCCCGGGGCATCGTCGAGGCCCATCGCGGCAAAATTTGGGTTGAGAGTCCCGGCCACGACGAAATAAACTTCCCCGGCAGCCAGTTCCACATTGTGCTCCCCTTGCGCCAGAAACGTTAAGTCCGCCTTTCCCAACTGGCACAAATTCCTAAAAACTATACAATGACCGTAACTGCTCCACTGGCCCGACAGAGGCTGGTTTTGGGCCGGGATTAGGGGATCCTTCCCCGCCGGGTTAGAAGACTTTTATAACTTCTTTATCCCCAAATCTCCAAATCCCGGCAAAATTCTTTAGTTTTAGCCCACAGATTGAGGAGTTACGAACGGAAAGAAAGATGCTCCCAACTTACACCCAAGAAAAACATACTGCCATCGAAGCTGTAACCCGGGCGGCTGACCTCTGCATGGCCGTGCGCACCACGATGATTGGCGCTGAGGCGCTGCAAAAAGATGATAAAAGCCCGGTGACCATCGCCGACTTTGGAGCGCAAGCATTGGTCTGTCAGCGCTTGCTGGCGGCTTTTCCACAGGACCCCATTGTCGGCGAGGAAGACTCGACAGATTTGCAAAAGCCAGAAAATGCGGCCAAGCTGGCTCAGGTGACGGAGTACGTGCGGCGTTTTCAACCTGAGGCTACCCCTGAAACCATTTGCCGCTGGATTGACGCCGGCAATGGCGCCCTCGCCCGGCGTTTCTGGACGCTGGACCCGATTGATGGGACCAAAGGTTTTTTACGCAACGACCAGTACGCGGTGGCTCTGGCTTTAATTGAAGCGGGTGAGGTCAAAGTAGCGGCGCTGGCCTGTCCGGCCCTGCCCCTGAAATTAGACGAGCCGGGCCATCTAACCGGGGTGGTTTTTGTGGCGGTCAGGGGTCAGGGCGCGGCGATGGCCCCTCTGCACAGTGACGCCTTTGTCGCCATTCACGTGACCCGCGAAACCGACCAGGCCGGCATGCGCTTTGCCGAGAGTGTCGAAGCGGCGCATGGGGATCAGGCGCGGCAGGAAGCCCTGGCGCGGGCCACCGGAATCACCCAGCCCTCGCTGCGCATGGACAGCCAGGCCAAGTACGGCATTGTGGCCCGTGGTGATGCGGCCCTGTACCTGCGCCTGCCCTCACCCAAAGCGCCTGAATACCGCGAAAATATTTGGGATCATGCCGCCGGTTCGCTGATTGTGGAAGAAGCCGGTGGGCGTGTGACTGACATGCACGGCCAGCCGCTGGATTTTGCCGGCGGTCGCAAGATGCTCCACAATCGCGGCGTCATCGTCAGCAATGGGCTGCTGCACGCGGCGGTGATTAAAACTTTGGCTTGAGCAAGGTTATTTACTTCCCAGGGGCACCGACGGTATAACCGGCAACCGTTCGGCTGGACCTTCGGAGGAAGTTGGGGGAGGTTCGGGCGGTACAGTTTGACCGGCTTTTTCGATCAATTTAGCCAGACGGCTGAGCATGCTGGCTGCCTCTACCGGCAGGGGTTCGTCCAACTCATTCACCATCATTTGCACCGATTCTAAGCGTTCCTGCAAATCGGCTACTTGCAGGGCGGGCTTGGGCGCTGCGGTAGGAACCGACTGGCGCATCAGATAGCCGGATAGAATAGAAACCGCCACAACCAGGGGCGGAGCCAAAATCAGACCCAGCAGGCCGTAATCATTAGCCAGGATAATCATTCCCAACACCATCAGCAGCGAGCTGTAACGATTACGCTCAAAAAAATGCGGCTCGACAACGACTTCTAAGATAAGGAAGATGGCTGCTGTAGAGAGGGCCGCGGCAACAGCCAGAGATGGATTGCTGGCCCAGCCGACCAGCAGCGGCAGCGCTGCCGCCAGAGGAGCGCCGACCATCGGAATTGAACCGGCCAGCACTCCGACCAGGGCTAAAGTGATAGGATATTGTAACCCCAACATCCAGTAAATGAAGCCCAACATCAGCCCGGCCAGAAAGCCCTGGATCAATTCACTCCGAATATAAGAACCAACCCCTTCCTCACTATTCCGCCAGACCTCTCGCGCTCCGATGCGCTGCTCAGCCGGCAACAAAGAAAGCCAGAGCCGCTCGAAACGCGCCCGGTCTATACTCCAGTAAACGCTTAACACCAGAACTACGGATATCTGGCCAATAATAACAAAAAAGCCTGAGGTGACGCCCAAGAGCGTTTGTACGAGCAGAGTGCCGCGCTCACCCGCCAGGGCCTGATAGAATTCAACGGGCGGCGGCAATCGCTCGGCGATGGCCTGCTGAAAAGCTGTGCCCTGCGGCCACTGCCCTATAATAATTTCGTAAGTTAAGGCAAAGTTGTTGGCGGCGCGTTGCAGTTCGATCAGCAGTAAACCGCCGATGGTATAAAACAGAGCGCCGATGACGACCAGCCCTGCGGCGTAAATGAGGATTGAGGCCAGACCGGGTGACAGGCGGTACCGCTGATTTAAATAATTTATTAACGGGCGAACCGCCGCCGCCATGGCCAGGGAGAGCAGGAACACCAAAAATTCCTGGCTGAACTGCCATAGTAGCAGCACCAGGGTGGTTGTGCCCAAAACAACGGTAGTATACCAGGCCAGTCGCTTCATGCCGTGGCCTCAGAAGGGGCAAATTGGGCCAAAATACTATCCAGATCGGTGGCAATGGCCTCAATTTTCTCTTCAACCTGGTCGCTCTCTTCGTCGGGAATTAGCTCTTTCTGCCGGATATGCTGCCGCATATCCTGGATCAGCGTTTGAGTTTCATAGCGCAGCACGCTCATAGTATCTCGGCCCGCTGGTGTTTCTTGCTCAACTGCACTTGGACCAATGAGGAAGCGATCCAACAGTATTTGAATAATCGCGGCCATGGGAATAGCCAGGATGGCGCCCAGCAGGCCGAGCAGCGAGCCAAAGGCGGCAATTGAGAGGAGGGTAACAATGGGATTAACCCCGACTGACTCGTCCATAATCCGGGGCACCAGCACATTATTTTCAAGCTGCTGGATGATAAGGGTTGCTACCACCACCCAAACCGCCAGCATCGGGTCAATTGAAAGCGCCAGCAGCAGAGCCGGAAGCGCGCCCAATACCGGCCCAATCCAGGGAACCAATTCCATGAGACCGGCAATTAAGGCCAGCACGAGCGCATAAGGTAAACCAATCAATAGATAAGCGACCAGGGATAAAACGCCAATAACTAAACAAAGGAGAGTCTGCCCGCGAATATAACTGCTCACTTTGATTTCAATCTCGTCAAAAATATCACGGGCTCCATCCCGCCACGACATGGGCATCCATAATAAGATCATTCGCGTGGCCCGCTGCCCTTCCAGAATCCAGTAAAAGCCTAATAAGAGCGTCGCCAGGGTAACGAAGGTACCCCAGCCAATCAGGCTTCCATAATTCAAAGTCTGGAGGACGAGGGTATCCATCGGATCGGTTCCCTCGGGGGGGACTACTTCGTTATTCAAGCCAGGTAAAATGGAAGGAGAGGATAACTGCGCCGGCAGTTGCTGCCCCAGGCGCCAGATGGGCCGGCTGGGAGAGTTTATCATCAAGTTGCGCAAACTCTCGTAATAATCGGGTAATGAGGCCGAAATGGTAGCGATTTGATCAATCAACAGAGGCACTACCAGGAAGCCGAAGCCAATGAGCAGGGCCAGTAAGACCAAGTAGACCAGAATAGCGCCCACGCCGGCAGATACACCACGACGCTGCATCCAGGCTACAGCCGGCCGCATGGCTATGCCAATCACGATAGCCACAAACAGAATAAAGACAACCAAGCGGTAATGGTAGAGCAGCCAAAAACCAGTCGCAACGGTCAACACCACTAAAGTGGCTAGGATAACCCGGCGGGTAGACCAGTTGGGAATCAAGGGTGGAACAGTTTGGGTCATAGTTACTCCAAAACTAGGTCAGGCTTTCAGTTTCGCCCCAGATTTTATTGGTCAAGTATAGAGCCAGGCGTGTCGCCAAAGCACTGAGGATAAGGCTCAAAACACTAAAGGTCAATTTCCACTTCAAATCTTTATGCTGGGTCAAAGGATTTCTCATTTTTGTCCTCTCTTTTGACAGGCTGAATCCAAAGAGCAATAACAAAATGACTCTCCTATTATTATAACATTAAGGAGATAAGCAAATTCCCTCCCGTGATAAGAAAAGGATACATCTTCAGGTATATGTCATGAACAAGGCTAATTTTGTTGTAATCATTTCTGCCAATATCGAATGGCAAGCCATCCGTACCCTTTTGACCGGTATTCAGCCGCAACCTTCACCCATGGGGGAGTGGTTTGTCAAAAATCTGGCTGTGGCCGGACGCCTTGAGCCGGTTATTTTCTTCCACGGCGGCTGGGGTAAGATCGCTGCCGCCGCCTCGACCCAATATGTGATTGATCGCTGGTCACCTAAATTACTGGTCAACCTGGGCACGTGCGGCGGGTTTGAAGGGGAAATCATGCCGGGCGCCATTGTTCTGGCCGAGCGTACACTGGTCTACGATATCATCGAGCAGATGGGCGACCACGACGAGCATATCGCCCATTATACCACCATCCTTGATCTTTCCTGGTTAGGTGAGAATTACCCCCACCCGGTACAGCGGACCTTACTCGTCTCCGCCGACCGGGATTTGCTGGTCGAAGATATCTCACGGCTGAAAGCGGAATTCGGCGCTGTAGCCGGGGATTGGGAGTCAGGGGCCATTGCCTGGGTAGCGGCCCACAATGAGACCCGTTGCCTGATCCTGCGCGGCGTCAGCGATTTGGTCGGCGGCAGCGGCGGCGAAGCGTATGACGGCAATATTCACGTTTTTATCGAAGGGGCGAAGGATATTTTAAAGCGTTTGGTTGAGGCCCTGCCGGCCTGGCTGGCCAAAGTAGAAGTTACTCATGTGACAGGAGTTACGCAGTTGAAGGATTTGCCCCCCTCTAACTCCCCCCACAGGGGGGAGAATTAGCTTAAGTCCCTCCCTTTGGGAGGGATTTAGGGAGGGCTTTTCTACCCACCGCGTAAGTCCTGTCATGTGAGAGAAGCGCGCTAAAGGATTCAGGACTTACGTATGTCATTCTGAACGAAGCGTAGCGAAGTGAAGAATCCCTCGAAAATCTGCTTACAAGCGTAGATTTTAGAGATTTTTCGCTCCTTCGTCGCTCAAAATGACATGAATTGCGTAAGTCCTGAAGATTATCACTTGAAAAGACTATGTCTTTTGCTTATTTTTTAATCAAGTGCTTGACATAATTTCTAGGTGGTGTTAGAATAGAAATCAAGCACCTGCTTGAAAAGAGGTAGGGTTGAAGCAAAAGAGCATTCCTGGCAAAAAACAGACACCTCTACCCGGGTCGTCCCGCAGCGATATTCGCCGCCAAGCGCTGGTTCTGGCGGCCTATCAGCTCATTGCCGCCAAAGGTTTTGAAGGGTTGCGGGTTCGCGATATAGCGGCAGAGGCCGGAGTCAACATCGCCACCCTGCATTACTATTTTAACAGCAAAGAAGATCTCATTCGCGGGGTGGTAGAGCATATGGTCCACCTGTTTCTCACCCTCAAGGCCCCCTTCCCTGCCGAGGGTAGTGAAACAGCCGCTCAAAAATTGCGCCATATCTTTCTGGATTTGCAGTACCAATTGCAGCAAGCGCCGCAGATGTTCGTCGTTTTCACCGAACTCCACTTGAGGTCCCAGCGCGACCCGACCATGCGCGCTATTCTCAGGAATTTGAATGAGGCATGGCAGGCCCAAATTGAGGCTATCTGCCAGGAGGGAATACGCCAGGGTACATTTCGGCCCGATCTTGATGTCCATCGTGCGGCCTCAGAAGTGATTGCCTTGATCAAAGGGATTAGTTTACAGGCGGCGAGCCAGTTGGATACATTTAATTTTGAGCGCCTGGCTGCGGATGTGGAGCAATGGTTCGCTAACCCAACGATAAAGACGTTTGTCCCCGCTAAAGGGCGAAAAGGAACATAAATTGCTTACCACATAATCTTGTTCCCAAACTGAAGCGAAGCGTGGGAACGAGATTGGGGTTTAGTTTGAAAAAACTTTTGATCTTGAATCAAAAACCCGCGCTGAGGCGCGGGTTTTGCTCAACTAAACTCTTGGGCCGGGTAATTTATGCTTCAGTTTCGGCCGGTGCTTCAGTTTCGGCCGGTGCTTCAACTTCGGCCGGTTTTTCCACTTCAGCCAGCAGTTTTTCCTCTTCGGCTTTGCTCAGGCGCTCGCGCTCCAAAATGCCACCCTCGGGCAGAACATGAACCTTGATGCTTGTCGCCACATCAATCATCAGTTTGATCGTGACCGCCTGCTCGCCCAACTGCCGAATCGGTTCAGGCAGAGCGACCTTGCGCTTGTCAATTTCCAGGCCGGTTTTGGCTTTGATTTCGTCGGCAATGTCGGCCGAGGTGACGGAGCCGTACAGCTTGCCGGTTTCACCCGCCCGCCGTTCAAAGTATAGTTCCACGCCGGTCAATTGATTAGCCATGGCCTGGGCATCGGCCATTTCGTGGGCGCGGCGTTTTTCAGCGGCCTTACTAATCGTCTCAGCCTGTTTTAACGCCCCTGCAGTCGCAAGAACGGCCATATTGCGCGGGATCAAATAGTTGCGCCCAAAACCATCGGCCACCTTTTTGACATCGCCGGCATAGCCCAAATTGTCAACATCCTGAATAAGTAAAACTTTCATTAGAGTAACTCCCCAGTTGCAACAAAGATCAACGGAATGAATTGTTGTGTCTATGGTCAGTGGTCCGTAGTCTGCTGAAAGATTTCTAAAACAAACAACGGGCCACTGACAACAGGCAGTGACATTACTTGTGGTTACGGTCGAAACACACAAACGACAAGTATACTTCAAATCGAAACTTTGTCCAAATTTGAAGTTTAAAGATTCGGGCTTTGTGCCTGGCAATGCTATAATCCGCCCAATTGACCCATGAAAGGAACCCTTTTGTATGCATCGAGACGCTCTGATTTATGCTCGACAGCACCGCAGCGAGAACCTGGAGGATTTGCAGGCGTTGCTGCGCATCCCCAGCATCAGCACCCTCCCCGAAAGCAAACCCGACGTGCAGCGCACCGCTCAATGGTTAGCGGATAAATTGAGCAGCCTAGAACTCGACCATGTTCAAATTATGCCTACGGCCGGCCATCCCATTGTTTATGCCGACTGGCTGAACGCCGGCCCGGCTGCGCCAACCCTGCTCATTTACGGTCACTACGACGTGCAGCCCGTTGATCCCCTGGACGAGTGGCTGACTCCTCCTTTTGAGCCTACGGTTAAAGGCGACAATATGTTTGGCCGGGGTACTACCGACGACAAAGGCCAGCTCTACGTCCATATTGCCGCAGTCGAAGCTTATCTCAAAGGAGCCGGACAGCTCCCGCTCAATATCAAATTCATGCTGGAAGGCGAGGAGGAAATCAGCAGTCCGAACCTGAGCGCCTTCATGCGAGCTAACCTGGATTTACTCAAGGCTGATGCGGCCCTCATCTCCGATTCACACATCCTTGACCCCCACACACCTGTCCTGATTACCGGCGTGCGCGGACTGGCCTACTTGGAAGTCACCCTGCGGGGTTCAACGCACGACCTACACTCCGGCAGTTATGGGGGAGTGGTCCAAAATCCCCTCAACGCGCTGGTCGGACTGCTGGCTTCGCTGCATGATGAGCAGGGCCGAGTGACCATTCCCGGCTTTTATGATGAGGTGCGTGACCTGTCCCCCGCCGAACGCGCTGCGGTGAACAGCGGCCTGGTCACGGACGAGTCGGTGTTGGCTGAAACCGGCGCCCCGGCCCTCTGGGGCGAGGCCGGCTACACCACGGCGGAACGCAAGAGCGTCCGGCCCACGCTGGACATTCATGGCATCCGCGGCGGTTTTGTTGGCGCCGGCCAAAAAACGGTCATTCCTGCTGTTGCCAGCGCCAAGGTGAGCATGCGCCTGGTGCCCAACCAGAGCGCCGATAAAACAGCCCAGCTCTTTATTGACCACATCCAGCGCATCGCCCCCAAAACGATGGAGGTTTCGATTGAAGAAATGAACTGTGGGGATGGCGCGGTGGTAGACATCTCTGCCCCCGCCGTCGAAGCGGCGGCGGAAGCCTACGAACAAGGCTTTGGCCGCCGGCCCTACTACATGCGCGAGGGCGGCAGCATCCCAGTGGTCAGCCTGCTCGACAACCTGCTGAATATGCCCGTCGTCATGATGGGCTTCGGCTTGCCCGACGACCGGCTGCATGCTCCCAACGAAAAATTCCACCTGCCCAATTTTTACCGGGGCATTGAAACGGCGATTCATTATTACGATATTTTCAGTTGTAAAGGCAACTGAGAAAGCAGCGTGGTGCGTCTTGCGTATTCCGTAAATATCTACGCAACACGCAAGACACACTACGTCTGACTATTGACAGAATCACTATGTTCCACTCGTACCCCCACATCTACCTCTCTCCCCACTACGATGATGCCTCGCTGTCCTGCGGAGGAGCCATTCACCAACAGGTTCAGGCGGGACAAGCGGTTCTCGCCGTTACTATTTGCGCCGCCCCGCCGCCCTCCGGCGAGCCGCTCTCTCCTTTTGCCGAGTGGCTGCATCGCACCTGGGGCAATCCTGCCGATGTCATTGCCACACGAGAGGCCGAAGACCGCGCCTCGTTGGCAATTCTGGGCGCCGATTATCTCCGGCTCAACTTCAATGATTGTATCTACCGCGGTCATCCAGAGCGAGGCCAATGGTTTTACACCCACGACGCCGACCTGTTCGACTCCATCCACCCCGACGACCTACCCCTGACTTCCAAAATTGTGGAAGCGCTGCTGGAACTCGTCCCGGCGGAGCCTGACGTGCTGATCTATGCCCCCCTTGGCGTGGGCCATCACGTGGACCATCGGTTGGTCCACGCTGCCGCCTGGCAGTTACACCGGCAGGGCTGGACCATTGCCTTTTATGAGGATTACCCTTACGCGGACCCCGACTCGCGCTACGCTGCCGCGGGTTGGGGCTATACCCTGGAGACCACTCTGGCTGCTCTAAAAGCCACTCCCTTACAGCCCCAACTCCACTTCTTTTCCGAAGAAAATTTGCAGGCCAAAATCCAGAGCATCTACGCCTACGCCTCACAGACGCCAACCCTGTTCGAGACGCAGGCCGATATTGAGCAGCGCCTGCGTGCCTATGCTATGCGGGTCGGTGAAGGGAAATTAGCCGAGCGGATCTGGATTCCGGGGTGAAGCGAGGAAACGAGGGGGCGAAGAGACGAAGATTATCTCTTCCAAGTCCTCGCCTCTTCTCTACCTCACCAGCGACAACTTTGCTGTGACCGGGAAATGGTCTGACCCGCCGGAGGCGCTCAAGGTGCGGGCGCTGCTGGCAAAAAAATGGGGACTGTAGAAAATGTGATCAATGCGAATGACGGGGGTAAGGATAGGGATATCTCTAAAGCGGGGCTGATGCGCCGGAAAACTGAAGCCAAAGCCCCAACCGGCTTCCCAATGCGCGTTATGCAGATACTGGTTCACCAGGTGATACGTCTCCGATTGATCGGTTGTGTTGAAATCGCCGCCCACAATGAGCGGCCCGTCCACGGCCGCAATATCCTCGGCTAAAGCTGAGATTTGCCGGTACTGCCGCGACCAGGGGAGCGGCGTATGGGGGTGCACATTCCAGACGGCAATGGGTCCGGCTGGGGTGGCGGTAATTACTTTTTGGGTGCGCCCTTTATCGTAGGCTAACTCAACCGGAGTCAATGGAAAGCGGCTAATAATCCCCTGATAAGCACTTGACTCATAGGCCCAGTAAAGTTGGCTGCCGGGATACAAGTCGGCCAGTTCCCTGGTCAGCGCCCGAGCCATACCCGGCGACAACTCTTGCAGCAGCAGGATATCCGGCTGCTCCTGCCGGATGAGGCCGGCCACTTCAACCATTTCATCATTGCGGGCCCAAACGTTGTAACTCATTACTTTGAAGGAGGCATTGGCGGCCAGTACCCCTTCCGGGCGGGGCAGAAAGAGCGGGGCAAAAGTCAGGCCAATGAAGAGAGCCGGCACTGCCAGGATGAGGGCGACCCATTTGCGCCGGGCCAGTCCGGCCAGGGCCAGGCCGGGCACCAGCCCCAACAGCAGCCAGGGCATAAAGTAATTGAAGAGCCGCACCGGCAAAAAACGGTCGCCGGGCCACCAGCGCAGCCCATACCAGATGACCAGCCCCAGGCCAAGAAGTGACCAACCCAGCCAAAAAAGCCAGCATAAACTGCTCCAAATTCGTTTCAATGCCAGAATAACCAGATTAATGGTCAATGATGTAAGTCCTCCTAAGAGTAATGTTACGCTCCAACCAACGTGATTTCTGTAATTTCGGGCGGGCAATTAAAGCGGGTCGGGACGGGACCCAGGCCGATGCCCCGGGTAGTATAGACCCACATCTCCCGCACCCGGTACAAGCCCTGATCGTACTTGCGGCCCATGTGGGGTAAAATTGGCGCTCCAATCCCCGGCAAACGAACCTGCCCGCCGTGGCTGTGGCCTGATAATTGCAGCGAAATGCGGCCATCCAGCGCAAAAGTGTCGGCCAGATCCGGCTCATGCGCCAACAGAATTACGGGCGCATCCTGGGGTAATTTAGCCAGCGCTGCTGATAAGTCAAGCTGGCCGCTCCAGCCGTCGTCAAGACCGGCCAAATAGAGGAGGTCTGAACCAACCCCTAAAGCCACGCCGTCGTTAACCAGAACCGGTAAGCCAGCCTGCTGCAAGCCGGCTAAGACAACTTCGGCATTGGTCCACAGATCATGATTGCCCAAGCTGGTAAATATACCATATTTAGCCTTAAGCCCGGCCAGCGCCGGAGCCAGTTCAAAAATCGAGTCCGCGCTTTCCAGCACATAATCACCGGTTAAAACAACCAGATCAGGCTGCAAGGTGTTAGCTTTAGCGACCGCTTTCTGTACAAACTCAAGCTGAGTATAAGGATGCAGATGGATGTCACTCATGTGGACAATCTTAAAACCTTCCAGCGCCGGCCCGAGCTTCTTGACCGGAATCTCCACCTGTTCCACGCTCAGCCAGTCCGGCTCGATTTCGGTGCTGTAGCCATAGCCAACTGCCCCGGCTGCAGCGCTGCCCAGCACGACCTGCCCCAAAGCTTTTAAGAACCCACGCCGACTTGTCCTCATTATTGTCTCCGGTATTATCTATCGTTATAAATAGATTATCTAGGCAGAATGTCAAAAAAAACTCCTGGCGCTATGTCGCCAGGAAATAGAATGGAACCTTTTATGCCGGTAAGCCAGGCCGGGGTTTACTCCGCTGAATCCAGCGAGCGGCCAGCCAAACAAAAAACGGGTAGAGGGTTAGCCCAATCGTAGCCAGGCCCAGCGGCAGTTTGTGCAGGAGCAGACTGCGCGTTGTGAGGGTCGTGATAAAATAGTCGGGAAAAGTTTTAGCCACCATAATCATCAATACGACGGTCCCGACGTAAATCAATTGGGTGCCAATCAGCCCGGCCAGCAGGTAGACGCCGCGCCGGCTGGGCCGTGCTGCCCGTAAGCTGGCCGCCAAAACCGCAATCCACAAAATCGAAAATGCCGTTTCCAGCCAAACGATATTGCCAGGGTAAACGTTACCCGGTCCCCATCCGGTTGTGACAAGCTGCTGGCGCTGAATAAGGGTGGCAAAGGCCAGATAAGTGGTGAAGGGCAGAGTCATTAAGGTTGCGTGCTGCCAACTATCAACGGCCAGCAGAGTGACCAGAACGGGAAAGATGATGAAAAAGGCCCAGTGGGTTTCTGGTTTGACCAGCAAGGCCAAAAAGAGCCAGCCCAACCAGGCATACCACCAGGTCGGCCAGCTCCGCTGCCAGGCGATAAACGCGCCTAAACCAAAAATAAGCAGATAAACGGGTAGAGGGATCAGTTTGCCGGCAAACTCCCAACCCAGGCCGGTAATGCCCAGGATAGGCAGGGCCGCCAGGAGAATGTCGGGCCAATCAACGACACCGGCTGCCCGCCGCCATTGATTGCCAATGTGCCGTGGCACACCGAATTGGCTCACCGCCCTACTCTCGGCCTCCAGGCGCGACAGGCCGCGCCGCTGCCACTCACGGGTCAGCTCTTCCAGGTGAGAATGAACTTCAGCAACAGCTTCGCTTTGCAGCTCGCCTGGAATCGTTTTCTTGAAATCCCTCAGGTATTGTTCGATGGCAGACATAGACTCAAGTGACTCCGCAGGTTACTTTAGCACAAAATTGGGTAAGGATGGCAGTGCCTTTTGGCGCATCTAGGCTAACGTCTATAGCGTACAGGATTTGAAATGACTAGGCAATCCCACCTAAGTCATATTTACCTGGCCTACTGTGCCGTTCCACCTAACAATTTTAAGAGATGGCGGGAAAAGTCGCTCCACTGCCGGGCCGATTTTTCCAGTTCGATCCGGCCCGCCTCGGTAATTTGGTAATATTTGCGGGAAGGCCCATCTTCAACCACTTCCCACTTGCTATCCACCAGACCATCTTTTTCTAACCGGTGCAGCGCCGGATACAGGGTTCCCTGTTCCAGGTCAAAATAACCTTCACTGCGGGCTTGCAGCTCTTTGACAATTTGATAGCCGTACATTGGCTTTTCCGCCAGCAGCCGCAGCACCATCACTGCTGTACTGCCGGTACGCAGATCGAGTTTGGTCATAACTCTCCTCCATTTACATTCATCTTAATACCTAGATATTCTACTACCATTTGGCCGGTTTGTCAAGCCAAATAGCAGGTCACACCTGAAGCGTGGCCTGCTCACGAACTCGGTCGCTCATTGTCAGCCATCTTAATCTGGAGTATAATGGCACTCGGATGGAAACAGGGACAAAAGCTGATGGACGAATCCCGTTATAATTACGATTATGATGACGACTACCCCGAATACCGGCAGCGAGGTTTGACCAGCGTCGGCCTGCCGCCGGGCCAACTCGCCCTGATTATTGGCGTCAACGCGGTCATCTCGCTGGTGATCAGTGTAGCGGTCGTGTTGATTGCCGGCCGGCCAGCCCTACCCGGCGACGTTGCTACTCCAGCAACCCAGGTGGACGGAACCACCGCAGCCAATCCTGAACCGGCGAGTGGTACGCCTCCGGCTGCCGCCAGCTCGGTGGAGGCTAATGCGACCGCCCCACCGACCCGGCCAAGTACTTATCTGGTTGAAGCCGGCGATACCCTGGGCGCTATTGCCGATAGATTTGGCGTGTCACTTTCCGACTTGATGACGGCAAATGGCTTGACCAACCAGGATTTTATTCAAGTCGGCCAGCAGCTCGTCATTCCAACCAACGACACCTCGCTGCCGACCCCAACCTTTACCGCCATGCCCATCCCCACCGATACGCCTTTACCCTTTGACCCGCCGACCCCCTTGCCCGCCGATGCGGCGGTTCCACCTGAGCCGGCAGCAACCGTGGGACCGCCCTCCACCCCGACGCCATCCCCCTCGCCCACTCGGCCAGGGCCAACGCCAACCGTGCTGCCCACATTCACTCCTCCGCCCTTCGACGAAATCAAAGTCGTCATCAGTGAGGTGAACAGTCCGGGTGATCTTTTTCAGGAAACCCTGGTCATTCTCAACCAGGGAGCGGGGACCAGCCTGAAGGACTGGAAACTGGAAGGCTCGCCGTTAGGCGTGGTTACCTTCCCCGATATTATCCTCTTTAGCGGCGGCAGTATCCGCATTCATACAGTAGCCGGCGAAAACACGGCCAGCGACCTTTACCTGAATCAAGGGGAGGCGGCCTGGCCCCCAGGCACGACCATCATTTTGAGCAACGCCAACAATGCGGAGATTTCGAGGTTTACTGTTCCGCCCGCGTCATCTCCCTAATCCATATCGTTTCAGAACTGGATAAATCCATATGGACAAAGAAATTGTTATGTACGTCCGCAGCGCCTACTGCCCCTCGGTAGCATTGGCTCGCGATTTACTAAACCGCTACCATATCCCCTATCGTGAGATCAACATCAGTACTGACCCCGCTATGGCCGACCGGGTCAGGGAGTGGACCGGTTTTCTCAGTGTGCCGACCATCATCCTGGCCAATCCCGGTGAGGATTTGCCTTACACCTATTTCTTACCCCGGCCTGCTGACCGCTCGCTTAAAGGCTACAATCGCGGACCCATGATCACCGAGCCAAATAACAAAGACCTGGAAGATTGGCTCTACCAGCACGCTTTCCTGGATAAACCTTACAAACGGTAAGCTGTTTTTCCAATGCCATTGAAGGTTTTCTGATCCTTGAGGTATAATTATTCCAAGTCCGTTATATTTTTAAGGTTTTGCAGATAGGAGATACCTCATGGTAAGGAAAAACCTTTTACTCGTAGGGGGATTGCTGCTTCTTATCGCCCTGATGATAGGCAGCTTCCCCTCGGCCACGTATGCCCAACAGGGTACCTCTGGCCAACCCAACTTTGTTTTTATCAACTATTTCGGCCAGGATATGGTGTTTGACCTGGATGATGTGACCTACACCATCCCCGGCACTGCCACTGTGCCCGGCGGGGGGCGGCTGGAATTGCAATTGGCCCCCGGCGAGCACAAGTATGCGGCCAACGTTCCCGGCGTGAACACCGGCTCGGCCGGCACGTTTGTTATTTCCTCCGGCGGTTTTGTGGGCAAGGCGGCGCGTATGGAAATGACCAATGCCGCATTGGACCGCGATGGTAACGTGTTAGAAAAACCCAAGGAATATGTCTTTGTATTTGATGTTGACCCGTTTGCGACTCCCGCGCCGCAAGCGCCCGCCGGTGATACGTGGCAGCCTGTAGCGGCTGCGCCAGGCCAGGGCAGCATTGCCTGGACAAATTATGTTGGCGACGAATTGACGGTGGACCTGAACGGAACCCTTTACAAAGTGCCACCGGCGGCTAACAATATTCCGGGCCACCTGCAGATCAACGTCGCGCCTGGCCTGTATCGCTACACCGCCAGCGTGCCCAATGGCAGCTTTAACGGTGAGCTGAGTCTGGCCGCGGGCCAGGTGATGGGTCTGAATTTCTCGGCCAAGCTGCAGCCGGAACCCGACTATGATATTGGCGAGCCATCGCCGCTGCCGTTGCCGGTTGAGCTGCAGTTATCTCAGGAAGATTTGACGGCCAGAGCCGCCCCTCAGGGCGCCGTGGCCCCTGGGGCATTGCCTACATCCGGCGGAGTGGCTGCTCCAGCCAGTGCGCCGGTCACGCCTGCCAGCGAAGGGCTGCTGGTCAAAAATTATGCCGGCGACACCTTGATTTTTACCATTAACAACCAGACCTACTCGATTGCCGACAATAGCTCCACCACGCTGTCGCTGCCGCCGGGTAGCTACAATTACACCGCCAGTTTGCCCTTTGTCGCGACCACCGGCACAATTGATCTCACCGCCAATCAGGGCGTCGAGCTGAGCATTGCCACCAATATCAACCATGATGTGTTGAGCGTTTATCAAAATTAGTCACCCAGGCGCAGTTCTGTGATAAAACTGGCCGGTAGCAGTCTTTTATCTGCTACCGGTCTTATTTTTCCCCAAAAATTCTGCGTTAGAAGTCTGAGGAGAGCTGATGCCGTTAGTTGTATTTGTTCTGATTGATGGAACTCGGCCGGACGCGCTGGCGGCAGCGAATTGTCCGAACCTGGCCTCTTTACCGGCGCGAGGGGCGTTTACTTTCAGGGCCACATCGGTCATGCCCTCGGTGACGTTGCCATGCCACATGTCTATTTTCCACAGCGTACCACCGGAACGCCACGGCGTGACCACCAACGACTGGCGGCCGATGGCCCGGCCGTTGCCGGGTCTGGTTGATCAGGCTCATGCCGTCGGCAAGCGCTGCGCCTTCTTTTATAACTGGGAACCGCTGCGAAATCTCAACCTGCCCGGCAGCCTGGCTTTTTCCTATTTTCGGGACAATGTTTATACTGATCTCAATGGTGACCAGGTCATCGCAGATGAGGCGGTGCGCTACCTCAGTACAGATCAGCCTGACTTTATCTTTGTTTACTTTGGCACCGTTGACAGCATTGGCCACCGCCATGGCTGGATGTCCAGAGAGTATTTGACTCAACTAGCGCGGGTAGATCGCGCCCTGGGAACGCTTTTGGCCGCGTTGCCGGCTGACAGCACGCTTTTGCTGCAAAGCGACCACGGGGGCCACGAACGGACCCACGGCACCGACTCGCCGGAGGATATGACCATTCCCTGGATCGTGGCCGGGCCAGGAATCCGGCAGAGCTATGAGCTAAAAACGGCGGTCAGCCTGCTTGATACCGCGCCAACTCTGGCCCGGCTACTTAAGATCAATCCTCATCCTGACTGGGAAGGGCGCTGTGTTGAAGAAATTTTTGCCTGAGATGGCCATGCATTAGGATTATCGTCAACGCCCGCTGCTGGTCGTGAAATCTCACCCAATGGAAAGGTGCTTGCTGTCCTCATGCCCCCTTTAGCTATTTTCCTCGTCTTACTTTCAACGTTTCTTCATGCCGGTTGGAATTTGATCCTCCGCAGCCAGTGCTCTCATGCTACTTTTTTGCAGATCACGATTGTCACAAGTGTGCTTGGCCTTGGCCCGGTCCTTATGGCGGAGTTTGGGCCAGAACCCATGTTGATGCAGGTGTGGGGGTATCTGATTGTCGCCGGTATTTTTCAGGCCATTTACTACCTGGGATTGACCCAGGGGTATCGCTCTGGTGATTTTACCATTGTTTACCCCATCGCCCGCTCCCTGCCGGTGCTCCTGGTAGCTATGGGGGATGTAGCTCGTGGCCGCGCACCTTCACTGGTGGCCTGGCTGGGGATGATCCTCGTCACCATCGGTTGCCTGATGATACCTCTGGAGTCTTGGCGAGGATTCAGTCTGGGACGCTATTGGAATCGAACCATGCTGTGGGCTTTTATCACTGCGCTTTCGATTGTGGGCTACACTATCACTGACAAAATCGCTGCCGATTTTATCCCGCGAGGCCCGTGGGCGGCAGGCCGGTACGGCATCTATGAGGGGGCCGCTTCTGCGGTCGTGTATTGGTTGATCTTGAAAGCAATGGGACAATCAACAGCGGACCAATCAAGCTGGGCGAGTTGGGGTTGGGCGGCAGTCGCAGCAATTGGGGTGTTTGGCGCATACTGGCTCATCCTCTGGAGTTACCAGCTTGCATTTCAGGCAAGTTATGTAGTTGCTCTGCGTCAATTAAGTATTGTCATTGGCGTTGGACTGGGCGCGTGGTTCTTACGGGAGGCAGCACCCGTATTGCGATTAAGCGCCGCTTGTGTCATTGTTGCCGGTGTAGCCGGGATTGTGCTGGGAGGGTAACTTTTACTTTTGACCCAGGGGTTGGTACATGCTGCCGATAAGTTCTTCAACCGCACCTATTTCCCTTTTGAAAGGCCCCTCAGCTTCCATCTTTAAACTGGTCAACGCCGCTGCCCAGAGAGTGGCTTCGGCGGGCGATGCGCTGAGGCGCTTGGCCGTGTAGGCGGCAATACAGGTGTCTCCCCGGCCGCTCCGGCCTACTAACTTGCAGGGGAAAAAGCCCGCTTCATAGTACTGGCCGTCAGCATAAACCAGCAGGCCATTACGATGAGTCAGCACAACTTCCCGCGGTCCCAAATCGGCCAATATCCGGGCGGCCTGGTGTATATCGGGCTGCCCGGTGAGCATCTCGGCTTCGACGGCGTCGGTTTTGAGCACATCCACACAGGCCAGTACCGGGTGCATCTCCGGCCAGGTTTCATAGACCAACTGCCCTTCACGGTCTACTCGTACAAAACCCTGTACATCAACAGCCAGCAGGGTGTCTTTGCGCCGCAGGGCCTCGATCACTTCCAGACTAACTTCGCCTCGCATGGACGCACCTACCAGGAAGGCCCGCGCCTGCACCGGTTCGACTTCCACAGGAGTAAAAGCTCCAGCGGTACTGGTGACGTAGATGAGGCGTTTGTCTAAATTGGAAGTGGGGTATTCCAACCGCAGGCAGGTGGAATAGGGGCTATACTGAACAAAGGCATCTATCCCAAGCCGGGTAAGTTCATCAATTACGTGGCGATCTTCTTCCACCAGGCGAGTGATGGCGGCAACATTTAAACCCATGCGGACAGCCACATGCGCGCCATAATTAAAAGCTCCACCATCCACTAGCCTGGTGCCTGACGCGGAAACAATAGTGTCTTTGGTGTAATGGCCCAACAGGGCGATGTCATAGAGGTTATTCATTTCCGTCAACTCCAAGTACCTTTTCAGCTAAAAAACGCAGGCCGTGGGCTACCTGCTCTGGCGTATTATCATTTTGAAATTCACAGGTGCACAGAATATTTTTCGGTAGATAGGCCGCTACCATTTTCCAGTCTACCTGGCCTAACCCGGCGGCGCGATGATCGTTCAGGCCAATCACGTCGTGCAGATGGACACCAACCATACGTCCGGCGAAACGGCGCAGCCACCCCTCGTGGGGGCAGTGATCCAACTGCTCTAAAACATGAGCGTGACCTACATCATACCAGAAACCTACCTCGCCCTCATACTTTTGAGCCAGCAGAAATTCAAGCTCGTCGGGCAGGGGAATTTCGTAGTAGTGAAAACGATTTTCCAAGCCCAGCCGGATACCCCTGGAACCGGCATATCGGGCCAATTCAACCAGGCTGCGCTGCACTGCACGCAGGTTGATCTCGACCTGGTCGGAGCGAGCGGCAGCTAATCGCTCACTGGCTTCGGCAAATTCAGGGCTGCCCGCCTGGTTGGCTCGGTAGAGGTCGCGCAAGACTTTTTCCAGCGACTCATCCATATCAACTTTACCGGGATGCACCACAACAGCTTGCGCGCCAAGCTGCTGGGCCAAGTCAATACTATGCCGGACAGCGGTGACGCCCAGGGTGCGTTCATCTTCACGGGGTGAGGAGATAAACCAATTACGCGCCTTGAGCTCGCTCACGGCAATATCCGCCGGACACGGTTCATGCACGCTGGGGAAATGGTAGGCTGGCAAATTTACATACTCCAACATAGCCGAAGTAACCTTGTGATTCAGCTCAAAACAAGTGAAGCCCAGGTTTGCGCCGGCGCTGAAAAAATCGGCCAGATTTTGATAACGGCCGATACCCCACATGGTGGATAAGGCGATGTTAAGCACAATTAACTCCTTCAAAATAGTAGTCAGTCGTCAGTAGCCAGTAGTCAGAATAACGTTTTCATTGTTGGTGGGGTGCCGCAGGCTCGTGACGACTCCTTTAGAAATAGTAGACACACAAGTGATCAGTAGACAGTAGTCAGAAGCAAATTTTATCGGTGAGGATGTGCTGCGGTTTCGTAACGGCCTTGTAGGATGGCAGCCATCTCTGGTGTAGCCCACAAAGCTGCGCCGGTCGTATCAACAACCAGATCACACACTTCCATTTGCGGCAGATAGCATTTCTCGGCCATCAAAAATTGGTTTCTAAAAAAACGGTTGCGCAGGTAGTTAGGATCATATTTCTTGCGATAATCAACGTCGCGCTTCCACTTCCTTTTGAGTCTGATAGGGTCATCGGTCAGGTAAACTACTTTGAGGCCAATCAAATGAATTACTTCCGGCAGAAGAAAGGGGAAATTGCCCTCGATAAAAATGATGTCGGCCGGTTCAATCTCAATGGGGGCACAGCCGGGCTTTAAGCGGCCGTCCAGGTCGTGGCTGGAGGTAGCGTAAACAAAGTCGTAGCGGGGCGTACATATCTTTTTGCCCTGGCTGATGTCTTCCAGACACTGTTTAAAAAGCTCAAAATGGATAGCCGCTTTGCCCAGCGAATGAATACCCTTCGCTTCCCGATAGTCCCGGTCGGTGAAGAAGTGGTCCATTTCGATGGAAGTGACATCTTGGCCTTCCTGCTTAAAGGAACAACGCAGCCGCTCAACAATTTCGGTTTTGCCTGCCGCCGTAGGCCCAGCAATAGCCATGATCATGGGCGTCCCTTTGACCGCAATAATTTGCTTGACGCTGGTCATAAAATATTGATCCACTTCGGCATTTGCTTTCCTGAATTCTTTGTAGCCCAGCGATTGATGCCGCTCCAATTGTTTTTGTTTCTGTTCAAAACACTTAAATGGCCGACCACCCAGGTGGGTCAGAATTTTATCGGTGAAATAAAGCGTCCGAATGAAAAAATGAAATCCCCTGATATCAAAGTAAAAGCGTTGGTTGATCCACTCAACCGGGTATTTTCCTGTCACCAGGCCAACGAACAGCATATTGGTCAGCGAAATAATGGTTTCATCTAATACAATTCTGCCGTCAACGCATGGTTTAAGTTTAATGCTGTGATAGAAATCAATCTGGCTCAAGCGCTGGTCAATCTCCTCCTTATCCGCCAGGACGATAGAAACCCAATCGTCATGCTTGGGCGAGAGATGGCCCAGCGCATAGCGGAATTCATAAAGTTCCAAATCCTCTATGCCGGGATTAATCTGCTTCATTTTCTCGTACAGTTTCTCTGAAAAAACATCTGGACTGGCTAAAGGGTTTGAGGCGGACATAGGTTTGCCTTTCAGTCACTTATCTTATTCAACAAATTACACCCCGAACTTGGCAATACACCGCGCATTGGCCAACGCCAGCGGTATCACATCTTTTGCCGGCAAGACGCCAAGACTACCGCGCCCACAGGCGTGTTCTCCAAATTCAATTTTGAAATCCACGGAAATACCTCCGTCAATTCGCGATGCACTTTTTCCCAACGCCAAACACAAAGGCGTCGTAGGCGCGCTGGGTTTTGCTGTAGGTTCCATCCCGGTCGAGGGCATAGCCTCTCCCCACGCCGGAAACAATTTGCCCCACCCCAATTTCTCTCATCCGGCTCTCCAACTTTTCCAGCAGGGCGGGGGCGCTGCCCGGCTCGGTGCTTCGCCCATCAAAGATGAGGTGCAGGTAAACATTGGTTAAACCACTGGCTTTAGCCATTTGCAGCAGCGCCAGCGGATAGTCAATGGACCCATGCGAGCTTTTTTCGGTCAACAGGCCAACCAAGTGGAGGCGGGTGTTGCGCTGCTTGACCTCCTGGATCGCCCGGCAAAGGATCTCATTGGTGTAGAAAGAACCATCCTTCATGGCCAGGTCGAGACGCACATCATCTTGCAGCACCACGCGTCCGGCCCCGATATTCGTATGCCCCGCTTCGGAGTTGCCGGGTTTGCCCGCTTGCAGCCCAACCGCTTCGCCGGAGGCCCGCAAGCGGGCGCACGGGCAGCGGCGAAGCAGATCATCCCAGACCGGGGTTTGGGCCAGAAAGATGGGATTCGAGTTATCATCCCGGCCGATTCCCCACCCATCAACAATGATAAGCAGTACCCGCCGTTGCCCGTCCCAATCATACCCTGGCGCAAGAGTCACGCCCTCCATGGTAGCAGGTTGGGCCAGGCCAAGCGCCTCTAAAACCGTCGGGGCGAGATCGGCCAGTTGGCCGTCGCGCAGGTTAACCGGGACTGTCCCACGGGGGTCAAGCAGAACGAACGGCACCAGGTTGGTTGTATGGGCCACATTAGGCGTTCCATCGGGATTGGTTGATAGTTCGAGGATGCCATGATCGGCGGTCACCAGAACCACATAGCCAGCGGCAAGCGCGGCGTTGACCACCTGCCCCAGCCGCAGGTCCACCGCTTCGGCGCATTTGATCTTAGCCTGGCTATTCGAAGTGTGACCAATCACATCGCCGTTGGCAAAGTTTGTCACGATCAAATCGTACCGCTGGTCAAGACCGTGTAGAATTTGTTCAGTCACCCGGGGCAGGCTCAGTTCCGGCACCTGATCAAAAGGAATCCCTTTGGGCGAAGGAATCCGGACATCGTCTTCGCCGGCAAACGGTTGGTTGCTGCCGCCGTTGAAGAAAAAGGTGACGTGGGCAAATTTTTCAGATTCGGCGGTCCGCAGTTGGCGCAGGTTGGCCCGGCTGACAATTTCGCCGAGGGTGTCCTTAATTTTTGCCGGGGCAAAAGCAACCGGCAGGTCTTTGAACTTTTCGTGATACAGGGTCAAAGTTACGAAGATGAGATTTTGAAAATTGCACCGAGGAAAACGATCAAACTCCGGTTCGACAAATGCCTCGGTTAGCTGGATTTCGCGCTCGCCACGGCGGCAGCAAAAAATGACGGCATCACCATCTTCGATACAACCGATGGCTTCCCCTTGCCCGTCCATCACGACCATCGGTTCAAGCCAATAATCCGTCTGTCCCTCGTTGTATAACTCTTTAACGGCATCTGCCAGGGCAATGCCGCCGCGCGTGAGATAGTTGGTCAGCATAAATGACTCCTTCGTAAATAGCCCTCACCCCCAACCCCTCTCCCAAAGGGCGAGGGGAGAAAGCCAAGAGTTCCCTCTCCCAGAGGGAGAGGGTTAGGGTGAGGGCGAATTTTCATCACCGGTGGCGGGCCGGAAAAATATCCAAAAGTTCGTTGAATTCGTGGATAACCCGGTCGGGTTTGTTTTCATCCGTGGGCGGCTCTTTCTCTAGCTTTGCTGGTTCGATTAGAATGATGGACATGCCAAAACCCGCCTCCCGCGTGCCCGTCACGTCGCGTTTAAGATTGTCGCCCACGTAGGCGCACCGCGCCGGTTTGACGCCGGCCCGGCGGGCCGCTTCGAGATAAATTTCCGGGTGGGGCTTGCGGCGTCCGAAAATGGAAGAAAGAAGCACCGATTTAAAATAGGGGGCGAAACCATCTGCCTCCAGCCAGGCAGGGATTTCACGCGATCCAATGACGTTGCTGATAATTCCCAGGGTATAGCCGCGCCGGCGCAGTTCAACAATCACTTCCCGGCCGTCACGTTGAACCTCCCGCCGCCCCATTGACTGGCGATACTGATAGGTTAGTTCCACCGCCAGCGGCGCGATCTTTTCGGCGGAAAACTCCGGCGCCAGCCAGCGAGTCCACAGTTCTGCTTCGGGCGCTTCAATCATATTCTCGAAGGCCCATTTGCGGTAGGTCTTGTAGCGAGCATCCAGCTTTTCGCAGAAGACGGCGGGGTCCTCGGCAGTTCCGATCAGCTCGGTAATCTTCTGCCGGGCGCGGGATTGGTGGGCTTCATCTTTTACCAGAAACCTCAGAGTGTTGCCCAGGTCTAAAAAGATCGCTTCGATGTTATCCTTCATTTCCTGCTCTTGCCTCGCAGCTAAGTGGTTACACGGGGTGGTAGTGGTTAGATTGCAAGTGATGGTTTCGGAGTCCAAACTGAGCTTTGGGACTCCATCACTTACTTGGCAACCACGACCCACGGGGTGGAAAAATATCCAGGAGTTCACTGCACGCGTGAATGATTCGGTCAGGTTTGATCTCCTCCGAAGGTGATCTTTTCTTACCCTCATTTCCATCCAAAAGGATGATGGTCATGGCAAAGCCGGCCCGCCGGGTTCCCTCGACATCGCGGATAGGATTATCCCCCACGTAGGCGCAGCGATCCGGTTCGACGTTGATCCGGCTGGCCGCTTCCCAATAGATCTCCGGCCCCGGTTTCCGATATTGGACTTTAGAAGAAAGAACGACCGCCTTAAAGTAAGCGGTGAGACCATCCGCTTCCAGCCAGTCGGGGATTTCCGTTTCGGTGATGGTGTTGGCGATAATCCCCAGGGTGTAACCGCGCTGGCTCAGTTCCAGCACCGTTTGCTTAACATCGGGCCGTGGAACGCGCCGCCCGTCCTTGTCGCGCCACATCCGGGTCAATTGGCCGGCCAGCGGCGCTATCTCTTCGGGCGGGAAATCGGGCAGCAGCCAGCGAGTCCACAATTCCTTCTCGGAAGCCTCGGTTAGATTCTCAAAGGACCATTTCCGGTAAGCTTTCCACCTTTGGTCCAGTTTCTCAAAGAAAGGCTCAAGCGGTTCTTGCACTCCAACCAGAGTCATCAGTTGTTGTCTGGCCTGGGCGGTGAACGGCTCATCTTCCACCACAATCCGCAGGGTGTTGCCAACGTCGAGAAAAATGGCTTCGACTTTTTGATTCATTAGTTTCACCTTTCTCCTGCCCATGCCTCCCGTAGCTGGGCAGCGTCAATCTACTCACGAACATTTCCTGCCTGTTCTTGAGTATATTTTGATTAGGGGCGCGCTTGCGCCCCTGTTTAATTGCCGTTTTTTTGTTTGTTAGCGCGAGATGTTAGTCCAGGAAATTGATAGTCCAGAAATCGCGTACCTGGCTGATGTTTTTGTAAACATAGGCATCATCCATGGTCCAGACATTCAATTCACCTCTCGGAATAGCGCCTTCGGGGGCAGGCACATCGGTTCGGGCGGAGTAATCGCCAATTACGTTCCAGGGTTCAAAGCCTTCGTTGAGCACAAAATTAATGAACAACTTGGCCGCGTTGGGATGGGAAGCGCGCTTGGTGATTGCCAGATAGGTGGATGTCTGCACCCCCATGACCGGTTTGACATCTTTGCAGACATCAAAGACCAGTTCGCCGTCTAATGTGTCTCGATATTTGGAATAGGAGGTGAAGCCAACCCCGGCTTCCTTCATCCCCGGGGAGGCAAAAGCCTGGACGGTCTCATCGCCGCCGGGTTCGGGCACGGGGCCATTCTGGGCAAACTTTTTGAGCCACAGCCAGGAGGCATCCGGCGTATCCTCATCCAGAACGGGGTCCTTGCCGTAATATTCTTTATAGGCAGCCGCAAATTCATCGCCATGCTGGGTCAGGGAGGTCAGGATAGACATTGTGCTGACATCATCCAGTGGATCTTCGATAAAGATCTTCCCTTGCCACTCCGGCTCGGTCAACTGCCACCAGTTGGTGATGGGGCAGCCCTTGGGGTTTAGCTCGGTGTTGTAGCCCAGGGCGCGAACCCCTTGACGTGAAACCACAAACGGATTGCGGTACTCGGCGGGGATCACGTCGAGCAGGGTATCGGGGACAAACGGCACCACATAGCCATTGGGATATACTTCCCCAAAGAACTGGGCTCCATCGCTGTTGAACCAGACATCTCCCACCACGTTCCCGGCTTTTTGCTCTTCGGTCACTTTGGTGACGATGTCATCCACATCATAGCCTTCAAGTTTGATATCCGGGTATTTTTCCTGGAATAGGTCGATTTCTTTCTCAATGCGGGAAGAGTTGGCATAAACTACCACCACCCCTTCCTTCTTGGCCGCGGCCTCGATGGCGGCCCAATCCTGCTTGGCCGGTGCAAACTTGTCCAGTTCCGCAGACTTTAGCCATTCTTCGTCTTCCGCAGTCCAAACGGGTCCGGCCGGTGCGGCAGGCGCAGCCGCTTCGGCGGGCTTGACCTCTTCGGTGGCAGCCGAGGCGGGAGCTTCCACCGGCTTGACCTCTTCAGTAGCTGCTGCGGCGGGAGCTTCGGCCGGCTGGGCGGGTTCAGCCGGTTGGGCCGCGGGCGCTGCGCCGCCGCAGCCGGCAATAAAAGTGACCAACAAACATAGCGCCAAAATCTTTATCAACGCCGTCATTTCTTCCTCCATACGAGTCAGTAAGATAGTTGAAACGAAACCTTTGAAACAATCTTCTCGTCTCCTGTGATTTTTCCCTTTCCCTCCTTTCACTAACAGGAGTTACGCGGTCGTGTCATTTCGAGCGACGATAGGAGCGAGAAATCCCTCGAAACGTCTTTGGCAAGAGGCGGCATTAGGGATTTCTCCCTCCGCTCCGCTCCGGTCGAAATGACATGGTTAGGCTCACCGTGTAACTACTGTCACTAAGGTGAAGTTGATAGAATCCTAGTTTTTCGAGTTAATCAAACCGCCACTCATTTTGTCGTATAGGTTCAATGTTTGAGGATTGAATTTCAGCCAAATCTTGTCGTCCATCCTGATCGGGCTAATGCCCATAACTTTGACGGTGATTTCCAGATCTTCCAGACGAGCCAGGATGGTGGAGTCGGCCCCAGCCGGCAAAACGGAATAGGCGGTGAACTCCACCGTTTCCGGGGCGGGTTCCGTCAAAATGGCAATATCTTCCGGCCGGACGGCGACGACCACTTCTCCATTCGCGTTATGCGTGTCGAGGGGAACTCTAAACTTGCCAAAATCAACCGCATCCCTTTCACTCACCGTGCCATCCAATAAATTTACCTTGGGGTTGCCGATAAAATCGGCCACAAACAGATTGGCCGGGTAGCGGTAAACACGGTCGGGGGTATCCAGTTGCTGCAGAACCCCGTCCTTCATCACCGCAATATTGGATGACATAGTCAGGGCCTCCACCTGGTCGTGGGTAACATAGATAGTGGTCGCCCCGGAAACAAAGTGCAGGCGTTTGAGTTCGGCCCGCATATCCATGCGCAGGCGAGCATCCAGGTTGGAGAGGGGTTCATCCATCAAAAAGACCTTGGGCCGGTAGGCCAGCATCCGGGCCAGGGCGATCCGCTGCTGCTGCCCACCGCTCATCTCACGCGGATAGCGGTCTTCATACCCTTCCATTTGCACTTCAGCCAGGGACTCTTTGACCCGTTTATCCATTTCGACTTTGGGCAGTTTTTGGACCTCCAGGGCAAAGATCATATTTTTGTAAACCGTCATATGGGGCCAGAGCGCGTAGTTCTGAAAAACAAGCCCCAGGTCTCGCTTGCCCGCCGGCAGCGAGATACCTTGCTGGTGAGAAAACACCAGCTTATCGCCAATATAAATTTCGCCTTCGTCCGGGTCTTCCAAACCGGCTACACAGCGCAGCAAGGTCGTTTTGCCGCAGCCGGAAGGGCCTAAGAGGGTCAGGAACGTTCCGGGGGCAATGGTCAGGCTGACATTGTTGACCGCAATGACATCGCCGAAATTTTTGGTGAGATTCTTGATAGTGATGGGTGTGCCCATTGTTTTCTCCTTTACATGCCCAGGCCTTTTTTAAGGCTGCCGCCCCGGAACCGTCCGATGGCAAAGTTACCGATGACGACCAGGGTAATCAGGATAATAATGATTGCATTCGCCATCTGGTCGTCGCCATTTTCTTTATAACCCATAGTTAAACTCGACAGAACCTCGGTGGAAGGGGTTGTCAGCAAGATGATTAAGGATAGTTCCCGCATAGTGGTAATAAATGTCAGCAGGAATCCCGCCACAAAGCCGGCGCTGGTCAGCGGAAAAATAAGGCGTTGGAAGCGCTGCCAGAAGTTAGCCCCGGCTACTTCGCCTGCTTCCTCCAGCTCCCGGCCCACTTGCATCATGGCGGCCACGCCCGAACGAGACGAATAGGGGATGTGTTTCGCCACCGAAACGATGACCAGCAGGGCAAAGGTTCCGTACAAGGGCGGAATTGGCCCAAAAGGTTTGGCAAACATCGAAATGTAGACCGCGCCAAAGGCGATGCCCGGTATCACATAGGGGATGAAGGCTAACTGCTCAACCAGTTTGGCCAGCCGGGTGCCCCGGCCTTTGACAATAGCATAACCCAGAACAACTCCCAGCAGGGCGGTAAAAAAGGCCGTCCAAAGCGAGAGGTGGATGGAGTTCCAGGCGCTGGAATAAACTTTAGGGTTGCGCAGAACTCCGGGCGTCCCATTGGAAATACTCTGCACGCTCTCCCCAATCCAGTAATGCAAGGTGAAATTGCTGGGACTGTAAATCCCTGATCTTAACATAAAGGTATCATACAGCAGCAGACCCAGCGGCAGGACAATGACCAGGATTTGGAAAATGACCACAATCGCCGTCAGGCCGCCTTTCCAATTACGCAGCCTGGTCTGGTGGGCCACAAAACCTCGCCCGCCAATCGTCTCATAACTCTTGCGCGTCCCAATCACTTTTTGGTTGATGTAGATGGTGACGATAGCAAACATGATCAAGGTGATAGCCAGCACAAACCCATCCGCCTTATCGCCAATTCCGATACTGGAACGAATCATGGTGGAGACGGTGTAGTATCTAACCGGCACGCCTAAAATGGCCGGGCCGCCATAGGTCCCCATGACTTTGGAAAAGGTCATGATAAAACCCGACAGTAAAGCCGGGATGACCAGGGGAAAAGTAATTTTCCTCAGAATGCGCCAGCGACTCGCGCCCATCAAGTCGCCCGCCTCTTCCAGATTGGAGTCGATGGACATCAGCGCCGCCGACACAAACAGAAAAAAGAAGGTGTAATAATGCAGGGCACTGCTGATGATAATGGGGACCGGCCCGTAAGAAATCCAGTCGGGAGGACTGTGGCCCAGCAGATACTCGTAAATTCCCGGTGAGCCGCCCACCAGCCGGTTTTTGAACATCACTGTCCAGGCCTGGGCAATGGTCCACGAGGGCATAATGTAGGGCAGCAGCGCCAGTTGATTAACTAGCTTTCGGCCCGGCATATCGGTGCGGATACACAACCAGGCCAAAAGCCCGCCAATCGTCAGTGACAGAACGGTAGCGCCCCCTGAAATGGTCAGCGAATGCAACAAGGGGTCATACAGATAAACTTTGCTGACCCGGCTTGACAACATCCTGGCCCAGTGATAAAGGGTTAGCTCGCCTAACTCGGCTCCGGAGATAGTCGCCACATCTCTCTCCTGGTAGGTCACGGTCGTCTCAACCATCCGATATAAAGGGACCAGGACCATGTAGTACATAATGACCAACATGATCAACGCCAGGATTACTTTGGCGCTTGTCAGCCAGCGGGTAAATCTCCTGAATGCGGCCAGCATTTGCAGAGACCGAGGCGGCTGAACCATTACAGGGACTTCCATAGTCTATTCTCCATGTTGTTGAGCTTTATGACCGAAAGGCGAGGATAAGCTGAAGGGGGGCCAGAGTTTGGCTTGGTGGCCGGGCGGCCAGTTTGGCGCTTAAAAACGAAGTGGGCTTTATCATTTCCACGAAGTACCTCCTTAATACTAGCCGGAGTGAGCCAGGCAACGGCGCCAGCTCATCTGTGGAGTTGTAACTTTCTTTTATGTTTTGAAAAATTATATCACATTTCTAAAAATTATGCAACTTTATTTTCATTAAAATTGCAATGATTCGCTCATTCGAGGCAACCAAAAGACCAGGAGCAGCGTGGCTAACAAAGCCATCCCCGCCCCAAAAAGGAAAGGAGCGGGTGCTCCGAAACCATTCCAGGAGCCAATTCCTTGCCACAATACCCCCGCCACTACCGAAGCCACAAAATCTAGAACTCCCATCAGGGCATTATAGGTGCCGTAGGCCGTTCCCAACCATATGCTCGGCACTAGATCGGCAATCAAGGCCTTGGTGGTGCCGTAGGCCAGGCCGTAGTACAAACCATAGATGGTATACAGCAGCCAGATTTGCCAGCCGGATTGAGCCAGCCCAAAACCCAGGTAGATGAGCGCATAGGCCAGCCAGCCCCCACCGATCACCCAGCGCCGGTCAATCCGATCCGACAGCGACCCGGCGGGCGTTGAAATGAGAGTGTAAACCAGGTTAAAAGTGACCAGCATTCCCAAAACGCCCACAACACTCAAACCCCGTTCCTGCGCTCGCAGGACCAGGAAAGCGTCGGAGGAGTTGCCCAACTCAAACAAGGTGGTAATGACGAGGAAAATCATAAACGGCTGGCCCAATGAACGAAAAGCAAATCGGGGAGCGGCCTGTTGACCGGTCACCGGCACTTCCCGCGCCCCAACTGCCAGAACCAGCACCGCCAGAACAGCCGGGATCAGACTGATGAGGACTATCGTGCGGAAGGTGTCGGCGCTCAGAGCCAGGGTGTTAGCCTGGGCCAGCCACACTACACCGAGCGCTACCAGCAGCCCACACATGGCCCCGGCGGTATCGGCAGCTCGCTGAAATCCAAAAGCCAGGCCGCGTTGGGCTGGTTTAATCGAGTCGGCGATGAGGGCGTCGCGGGGGGCAGTACGGATACCTTTGCCTACCCGGTCGGCCCAGCGGGCGGCAGCCACCATGCCCCAACCATTCGCCAGGTAGAAGAAAGGTTTGGCCAGAGCCGAAATCCCGTAACCGGCTACAGCCAGGTTTTTGCGCGTTCCCAGCCGGTCGGATAGCCAGCCGGAGAAAATTTTCAACAGGCTCGACGTCGCCTCGGCCACGCCTTCAATCAGGCCAATAAGGTTGGTTTTTAAGCCCAATACATTGGCCAGGAAAAGAGGCAGGAGGTTGATGACCATCTCGCTGGAGATGTCCATAAAAAAGCTGGTCAGGCTGGTTGCCCACACATTGCGCGGCAGAGTCCTGAGGGTTATCGGACTGTCTTGAGTTTCTGCCGGGGTTTCCATAGGTAATGCTCCTACGCTATCAAGTGTTCTATCCGTTTAATACCTTCCTGGTCCAAAATCAGGTGCAGGCTTTGTAAATCGTTAAGCAATCAAAGGCAGTTTCAATAAGTCGCAAAAATGCACCAGGTAGAAATCAGCTTGCACGCCAGCCTCATAGTTGAAGGCAATTGTGGTCAAATTTACCTGCTTGGCCCCATCCAACTCATCGGCCTCATGGCCCACAAAGGCGGTTTCGTTGGGTAGCACGCCAAGCTGCTGCAAGGCGGCCTCATAAATTTGCGGCTCCGGTTTACAGATGCCGACCTCCTGGGAGGAAACAATAGTATCCCACACATGGCCGAATCCGGCTCGCTCAAACCAGCGCAACTTGGCCGATACCGGCTGGGCCGTGTCGGTGATGATCCCCAGGAGAAAACCTTGCTGCTTGAGCGCCAGCAGCGTCTTTTCAACGCCATCGAAAAACTGAACGTCACTCTCATCTTCCTCCATAATCAGCGCGCCGCGCTCAACCTGCTGCGGGTCTTGCACACCATACAGCCTAACCAAGGCTTGCAAATATTCATCCCGGCTCATTTGACCCGCAAAAGCCTGGGTCTGAAGGCTGGCTTTCTTGTCCGAAATAGAAGCTTGAGACAGCCCCAATTCCCGGAGAAAGGCGTGAAAACGTCGCCGCTTGTGCGGGCGGAAATAGAGGATGTCGCCGGCATCAAAAAGAAGCGCCTGTAAACGGCGGGGCGAGTTTCGGCCATTGGCAGCGTGGGCCGCCGACCGCTGGAGTTCGCCGGCCAAAATATCCACCAGCTCGCGCATATCGTTGACTACGATATCAGGGATAACGCCTTCCGGCGCTTGATCATCGCCTTTGGCGTCATGGCGAATTTGAATGGCCAGGCTGAATCCAGCCCGGCGAGCGCCGCTGATGTCGCGAGAAATCATGTCGCCCACGTACACGCAGTGACTGGTGGGTACACCGGCCAGCCGGGCCGCGTAATGAAAGATGGCGGGATCGGGCTTGCGCCGGCCATAGCTTGAGGAGGTGATAATCGGGTCAAAGTAATGTTTCAAGCCATATTGAGCCAGGTTGCCGGGAACCAGCCCTAGAGATTGACAATTGCTAATAACCCCCAGCTTGAGGCCCATTTTTTGGATAGCTTCGAGAACTGCCGGCATTTCCGGGCGCATGGAACGCTGGTAATACCGGGTTTCGATAAAGAGGGAGAGCGATTCTGCCAGCTCACACAAATGCGCCCGCTCAACCGGATAATCAGCCAAAATGTATTCTGACCAGACTCTGGCGGGAGGCAGTTCCACCAGCGATTCCTTACGCCAGCGATGGTAGCGCGCCAACCCTTCTGTCACAACAGTGTACAGTTGCTCGACTTCAAGATTGAGGTCAAGACCAGCCTCTAACAAGAGTTTATGCAGGTCGGCGGTTGCCTGGAGGCGTAATTCATGAGTGTGGTTAAAGGTTTCGATGGTACCGCCCATGTCAAAAAAAACAGCCTGAATTTTCATAAGCCTCCCTTGTAGCGCCTAGGTCAATTTCATCACCACCATACCAAACACATTTGCTGTGGCGTCGGCCCGGTCGGACATATTGGAGACGTGGCGAAAGACTTCGCGGCGGCGGAGCATGGCCATCAACTCTTTAAAATCTTTAGGCTTGGTAAACAGATCGGCTACAGCTACCCGGTAAAGATGGTCCACCTCGTTTTCCAGCTTTTTGGCCTGGCGGGCATGATCGCCGGCCACGCGGGGGTTGCTGCTCAGGCGATGCATGGCCATCGTCAACTCCTCGGCTTCCTGGCGCACCAGCGACACCATTGCTCTAAGGTGGTCGCCGGCCTGTACCTTCAGCAGGACCATTTCTTCCAGCGTGGTCAGCGCGTAATCAATCATCTCGTCTATGTGCAGCGAGAGGTTAAAGATGTCTTCACGGTCGAGGGGGGTGATAAAGGTATTATGCAGCTCGTCAATAAGAATCCGCCGGATTTCGTCGGCTTCATACTCCTTGGCCCTCATTTTTTCCAGGGCGGCCTCGTCGGGTTGGTCCAGGCAGACTTCCAGAAGCTTGATTCCTTCTACCGTGATTTCACATTGCTCAATCAGCGATTGAATAAACTTGTTTTCTTGTTTATTTCTAAAGGGGATGCTGATACCCATGAGTTACCACCTAACCCACTAAGAAATTGATAGGAAAATAGAGCAGAGCAGCCATGCCAGCGGCGGCGGGGATGGTCAAAATCCAGGCTACGGCGATGTCGCCCATCACACCCCAGCGTACCTGAGATTTTCGCTGGGCCGCACCTACCCCCAGGATACCCGAACTGACCACCTGGGTCGTGCTGACCGGCCCCCCTAGCAGTGAGGCGCCCAACACCACGGCTCCCGAAGTAAGTTGCGAGGTAAAACTGTGAACAGGGCGAATACGATAAAATTTGCCACCCAGGGTGTGAATAATCCGCCAGCCACCCGTGGCTGTTCCGCCGGCAATGGCGGCGGCGCTTAAGACTATGACCCACCAGGGTACGGCAAAGTCTGGTTGAAAACCCAACACCACCAACCCCAGGGAAATAATGCCCATTGTCTTTTGGGCATCGTTGCCGCCGTGGCTTAAGGCCAGGGCCACAGCGGTAGGGATTTGCATGCGGTTGAAGAAGATATTGGCTTTGGGGGTTGCGCCTCGGGCCAGGAAAAGCGTCACATACATGATCAGAAAGCCGGCCACAAAACCCACCACCGGCGAAATGAATAGGGCCAGAGCGATTTTCCAGACCCCTTCAGGTCGAATAACGGCCAGGCCAGAACCGAGGGCGACCGCACCCAAAATGCCGCCGATGAGAGCGTGGGAAGAGCTGGAGGGGATGCCGAAGTACCAGGTAATGAGGTTCCACAAGCTGGCGCTGATGAGGGCGGCCATAACGACGGCAATGGTGATGGCTTGTGTGGCGGCCACCTCGGTGCCGATAGTTTTGGCCACCGCCACGCCCAGAACAAATGGCCCCACAAACTCAGCAATGGCGACGGTGGTTAAGGCGGCGCGGGCAGTCATAGCCCTTGAAGAAATCATGGTAGCGACAATGTTGGCGCTATCGTGAAAACCGTTGAGAAAATCAAAAATCAAGGCCAGGATAATTAAGATGGTGATGAGGAGGAGTGGTGACATTTTCTTCCTTGAAAGTGCCCCCGGCAAGGTTGATTATTTTTTATCCTCTGCCCCCGAAGGAAAGGAGTAGGAACGCCTTAATTCATCCAGGAGGTCGAGATGAGATAAAGTTCTCTCCTGGTCGGTTTGAGCCAGAGTCAAGAGGATGGCATTGATGATGGTCATCGGCACGGTCAGCGAATGGAAGGAGGAGACTGGCCCCCGGCGAGCTGCCAGCACCACTCTGGCTTTGTCACCTACTACCGGCTCCAGCGTATCGGTCAACAAAACAGCCGGACATTCGACCTTTTGGGCGTAGTCCAGCACAAATTTGAGGGTAGGGGTAGCCGTGAAGAAGGCGATGGCAAAGAGCACATCTCGATTATTTAAGAGGAGCAAGGGTTCCAGGATTTCTCGCCCGGTAGTCGTCATGGTAACGACGTGGCGGCCAAAGCGAGTCAGGCGAATCTCAAGCAAATCTACCAGGGGAATTGAGGGACCGAGGCTAAATATAAAGATGCGCTCGCTGTTTTTGATCAACTCAACCGCCTGCTCGATTGCCGCTCGATCTACGGTGCGCAGAGCCTGGGTGAGGTAATCAATCTCAGAAGCAACTAATTGTTCAAAAATATTGCCGTCCTGGCGCAGCTCGCTGAGCCGTTCTTTAATACGGGTAGAGTGGGTGACTTGGTGGCGAAATGATGCTTGCAGCATCTCGCGTAGATCCGGATAGCCGTTAAACCCCAGGCTTTGGGCAAAGCGAACGGCGGTGGCCTCGCTTAGATCAAGTTGAGCTGCCAATTCAGAAATCGAGAGGAAAGCAGCTTCTTCCGGTTTTTGGAGCAGGAAAGAAGCAATACGTTTCTCGCTCTTGGTCAGGTTATCAAAATGCTCCTGGATCAGTATTTCAAGTTTGAGATTCTTGACTTCTTCACTATTCATGATAGCGCCTTGTTGAAATTAGCTCCTAATTGTGCAACTCCTAAAATTATAGACTACATTATCTAAAAATGCAAGATAAGTTACTTATTTTGTAATGATGCAAAGATATTTACTTTTTTCTTGATTTTTTTGCGCAATATTCCTCTTGTCCGATTGTGTGTTATACTGTGGGTGTCGGGCGCGTCTCCAAAACCGATAATCCACATCTTTTTGCACCATTACTGTCTACTTAGCCGTCCGTTCACATACTGCTCTTGAGGTGATAGGTATGAATGGTCGTGAGCGCATCCTGCTGGCGTTGGCCGGGGCAGAGCCAGACCGAGTGCCCTGTGCCTTGAATTTTTACCACGTCGAGGTTGGAACCCTGCTGCCGCCAGGCCAGGCGCCAGACAATCTGGTGGATGTAGACTTTATCCAGTTTCCGCCCTCGCCGGAAGAGGAAGAACTACGACGTACCGCTCAGCCCTATCCACCGAACACCCGTCTGGGCACACTGGCCCAGGTCACGACTTATACTCGCTGGCAATATCAGCCCCAAAACCCCAAGCACAGTAATCCCCTGGCCCTGGCCCAAAGCCTGGACGATCTGCGTGATTTCCCCTTTCCCGATGTCCACATCCCTTACCACGTCAAAGGTTTGGCTCACCAGGTGCAAGCGCTGCACTGGCGCGGTCTGGCCGCTGGTGGCAATCTGCCTCACCTGGGCGGTGAATTATTTGAAGCGGCCTGGCGTTTACGCGGGCTGGAGAACTTTTTGCTAGACCTGCTTGAGCGCCCGGACTGGGCGCATTTCCTGCTCGACCGGCTAACGGAGCTGGCCTGTCGTAATGCCGAGACGCTGGCAACGGCGGGCATAGATGTGTTGGCGCTCGACGACGATGTCGGCATGCCCCGAACCATGATCATCAGCCCAACGATGTGGCGAACATTCTTCAAGCCCCGTCTGGCCCGGATCATCCAGGCCGCCCGAGCCATCAAGTCCGACCTGGGGGTACTTTACCACAGTGATGGCTACTTTGAACCGATTATTGCCGATCTGATCGAGATCGGGGTCAATGCCATCAATCCGCTCCAACCTGAGTATATGGACGCGGTCCGCATCCGGCAGCAGTTTGGTCCCAGCCTGGCCCTGTGGGGAACGGTGGGTCGTCAAACCACCTTCAGTTTTGCCACACCCGCCGAAATCCGGCAGGAGGTCAAAGAACGGGTCGAGACGCTGGGTCGAGCGGGATTGATCCTCTGCCCCGCCTACGATATTGACGAGCCTGATGTTCCGGGGGCGAATATTGCCGCTTTTTTGGCTGCGGTTCGGGCCTATGGATAGGAGGGCGACGATTAACTTTGAACAGCAAAGGCAGACTGGTTCCGAACGGTCGCTCGGCCGATCTGGTTTCTGTGGGATGGCGAGACTTTTCTGATTTTATAGTAAACCTGGCCTATTCTATCTCCTACCAGAACTGCGGCAGGTACTCCCGGTACGTTTCCAGATAATCATCCAAAATCTGTTGAGCCACGTCCAGATCGGTCACGACCGGATCGAGTAACAGGCATTGCAGCGCGGCCTGGCGGTCGCCGTTGACGGCGGCGTCTACACCAAGCTGGGCCACGGTAATTTCGCGGCGACACAATTCGGCAATGGGTTCCGGCAACAGGCCGACTCCTACCCCCAGCACTCCCGCCCCGGCGACCAGGCCCGGCACTTCTACAATCGCACCCTGCGGCAGATTGGTGATGTAGCCCTGGTTGGGCAGGTTGACGGCGAGGTGGTAATGATTGCCTGCCCCGGCCATGGCTTCGATAAGTTCCAGCGCGCCTTCGCTGTCGGCGTCACGCAGCGCGTCAATGCTCATATCACCTTCACCCATACGGGCGATATCGCCATGGCCGTCGCGGCGCATTTGATCCCATAAATCCCATTCGTACAAACTAAGATCATATTTTTCCCACGGCTTTGTCAGCGGGTCGCTGACCCAGGGCAGATATTCGCACAAATGCTCGTCGCCGGGGATGGGAAACAGGTCAAACGCCTTATAAACCCGGCGGGTCAGCGGCTCAAACGATGGATCGAGGGCAGCCCAACGCTCGGCAAAAAGCGGATAAAGGTCTTCGCCGGTCTGCTTGTCCCGCACGTCGAGCATCCAGGTGAAATGGTTGAGGCCGGCAGCTTTGATGTCAAAACGAGCGAGCGCTTGCTCGGCCATACGATGGGTCCCCGGGATGAAAACAGGCGAGGCGTGAGCGCTGGTGAAACCCTCGGCAATCTCAAGACCGAAATCTTGGGCCAGCGCCCGGCCCACCATCGCATAACCCACCCCAATCTGATGGCACAAACCGACTACCTTGATATCGCTGTAACGAGCGACGGCGTCACAGATGCGAATCATCGGGTTGGTGAAATTGATGAACCATGCGTCGGGGCAGACCAGTTCCATATCATGCACAATCTGGAGCACCGGGCCGATGTTGCGGGCAGCGTGAGCAAAGCCCCCCGGCCCACCGTTTTCAGCATAGGGCTGGCGCAGGCCGTATTTGAGCGGAATCTCGTAATCTGACTGCCACAGCTTTTCACGAGGCGGCACTTCGATGGCCGAAACGACGAATTCGGCGTCTTCAAGGGCGTCGGCGTGGTGGGTGTGGGTCGTAACAATCATATCGGCCTGCCACTCGCGGTTGAGGCGCCCGGCCAGGCGAGCAATCAGAGCCAGGGTTTCGGCATTGCGATCAACCAGGGCCAACTGACTGCCCCGCAGGCGCTCGCTGCGCAGCAAAGCCGCCACCGTATTCAGTCCAAAAATGGCGCTGCCTGCGCCGATAATGACGATTTTAGTGGGGAGCATGGGTGTATCCTTTCCAGTAGTCTGAAGAAAAGGAGTAGGAAGTAGACAGTAGGAAGTAAGGGGACTTGCTTTACCCTACTCCCTACTCCTTACTCCCTACTCCCTCCTAAATTGGGGTAAAAATTCTTGATGGACTGCCAGCATCTCATCCAAAACGGCCTCGGCCTGGGAAATGCTGGTGATGACCGGGTCGAGCAACAAGGCTTGCCGGGCGGCGTGGCGGTCACCATGAACGCCCGCGTCGACGACCCGATCAATGATGGCAGCCTGGGTGCGGCACATGGCCGCAATTGGCTCCGGCAGCGGGCCGAGGGGCAGCCCGTGCACGCCGGTAGCATCCACTACAGCCGGAACCTCGACGATGGCCCAATCCGGCAAGTTGGGGATAAGGCCGCCGTTAGGCACATTAACCGACAACTCGTGCTGGTGGGTATTGCCCAACACCCCGGCGATAATCGGAATGGCTCGCTCGCCGGAGGGTTGGCGGATTAAGTCGTCCTCCAGGCCCTGACCGCCGGCCCAGCCCTGCAATCGCCGCCAATTTTCAGCCCCCCAGCGTTCAAAGTTGGCAAAGTCAAAGCCCTCCAGCCCGCAGTATTCCCAGGCGTAGGCCAGATACTCGCCGACGTGGTCGTCGGAGGGCAGGGGCCACAAACCAAACGTGTCCATCAGGTAATGGCTCAACTTGATCCCAAAATGATAGCCATCGTCTTCAACGATGGTTTCGATCTTTTTCTCGGCTATTGCGCGTCTGAAGGCCGGGTATAGGTCTTCGCCGGTGGACCTGCGGCGCAGGTCAAGCACCCAACTAAAATGGTTCAACCCACCAGCTTTCGGGTCAATCTCTGCCGGCGGCAGGTCGAGCACCTGGCCGATAGCGGTCTGAGCCATGCCGATGCCGTGGCACAGGCCGACAAAACGCAGGTGGGTGTAACGGCTGGCGGCCAGACAGAGACGACCTTCCGGATTGGTAAAATTGAGCACCAGGGCGCCGGGGCAAAACCGTTCAATATCACGGCAGATGTCGAGCAGCAGCGGAATATTGCGCATGGCGTGAAAGAGGCCGCCCGGACCGCCGTTTTCGCCCAACACCTGTTTGACGCCGTGCTTGAGCGGAATTTGAAAGTCGAGCCGCCAGCGCTCGGTGCGCTTGACCGCCACCGAAACGATGACAAATTGCGCTCCCGGTAACACCTCGGTCCGGTCAGAGGTGGCTTCGAGCTGAAAGGGCTGGCCCATTGCCTCGTTGAGGCGTTGATACACCTGCGCCATCACCTGCAAGGCTGAGGTGTTGACATCCACCAAAGCGATGGTGCTGCCGTGCAGTTCTTCTCGCGCGATGAACAGGTCGCGCAGCATATTGGCGCCAAAGCTGGCGCTGCCGGCGCCAATCAAAACGATTTTGGTCATAGGTGTTTATCCTTGCACCGCCCCGCCGGTGACGCCACGAATGAATTGGCGCTGGAAGGCGATGTACATCATGATCGCCGGGATGGCGACCATCGTTGCCCCGGCGGCAATGAGGGGGATGTTGGCTGTGCGCTGCCCCTGAAAGAAGGCCAGGCCCAGCGGCAGTGTGCGCAGCTCTTCGGTGGAAACCAGGACCAGGGCCAGTAAAAAGTCGTTCCAGGTCCAGATAAAAAAGAGAACCATCATACTTAAAATGGCCGGCTGGACGATGGGCAGCAAGACGCGCCAGAGGGTGTCCCAACTGTTGCAGCCGTCTACGGTGGCCGCGTCTACCAAATCTTGCGGCACCTGGGCAAAAAAGCCGCGCATCCAGAATGTGCCAAAGGAGACGCTCAGGCCAATTTGGGGCAAAATCAGGGCGTAGTAAGTATCCAGCAGGCGCATGGCCCGCAGATTGTAGTACAGCGGAATAATCAGCGCCTCCAGCGGCACCATGATGCCCAGCAGCAGGATAAAAAAGAGCGTCCGGCTAAAGGGAAAGCGCATGCGGCCAAAGGCGTAGCCCATCATCACCGCCAGCAGGGTGGAAACCAGCACCACCGGGATGACGACGATAACGCTGCTCAACGAATATTGGGAAAAGCGGCCCTGGTTCCAGGCTTCGGCATAGTTGGACCAGCGCCATACTTCCGGCAGGCTGAACGCGCCGCGGGCCAGCTCATTCTGGCTTTTGAGAGCCGTCAAGGCGATGGCGGCAAACGGGATAATTGCCAGCAGCAGAAAGAGGGTCAGCAGCAGGTAGAGGGGGAGCGCCCGGAGCGAGCGGGAAGAAAGACCGCCGACCACTGACCGCTGACCGCTGACCGGCAGTTTTTGTTGGACGGTGTCAAGCTGCCTCATGTTAAGCCTCCACCGTAGTTTGCCGGAGGGTCAGGACCAGGTAGGAAATCAACAGGATGATCGCCGTCAGCACCACGGCGATGGCGGCGGCGTAGCCAACCCGGTTGATGGTAAAGGCGTTGCTGTAAATATGGAGGGCCACGACCATAGTTTTATTGCCCGGACCACCGCGGGTGGTCACAAAAACCAGGTCAAAAATGCGCAGGGCGGCAATCAGGGTGCTCACCAGGGCCACCGAGATTTCGCTGCGCAGGCCGGGCAGGGTGATGTACCAGAACTGCTGCCACTCGTTGGCTCCATCCAGCTTGGCCGCATCGTAGAGCACTTCTTCGATGCGCTGCACCCCGGCAATAAAGAGAACCATGCAAAAGCCGTACTGCACCCAGGTGCCGATCACACCCACCGCCGGCAGCGCCCAGACAAAATCACCCAGCCAGGGTCGGGCCAAGACGTCCAAGCCCACCGCTTTGAGGGTTTGGTTGAGCGGCCCAAACAACGGGTTGTAAATCCAGCGCCAGACCACGCCCACCACCACCGCCGACATAACGTAAGGCAAAAACAGGCCGGCCCGAAAAAAAGTCAGGCCCCACAGGGCGCGGCGAGTCATGAGGGCGGTTAAAAACAGGCCCAACAGAATGGGCAAGAGGGTGTAAAAAACAATAAAAAGCAGATTATTGCCCAGGGCAATCAGAAAAATCTGGTCGCCCAGCAGCCGGGTGTAGTTACTAAAACCGGCAAAGACGGGCGGGCTGAAGCCGTCCCACTCGTAAAAGCTGTAGCGCAGGGTATCAACAATGGGCCAGAGCACAAAAACCGCGTAAATAAGGAAGCCGGGCAGAATGTAAAGGTAGGCCGTCCAGGCGTGCTGGCCGGGTTTGTAACCGGCAGAGGTGGCTTTGGGGGGGTGAAGCATCGGCGTCTCCTTAAATCTGGTAAAACAGAGGGGACTTGTGGGAACTGAAAGGAACTTGAACCGCTTCCAGTTCCCACAAGTTGCTATGAGTTCCTACTGTTTCTCAGCTTGAAATGCAGCGTAATCCGCCTGGAGCTTCTGGACAAACTCTTCGGGGGTAATCTGGCCGCCGCCCAGCTCTTGCAAGGCAGCAGTAATGGTATCGTAGAAGGTGGGGGAAGCCCAATCCAGGTAGTGGCCCATGCTGTTGGTTTCATTAATTTGATTCCAGGCAATGACCATATCGCTGTAGAGGGTGTCAGCTTCCAGGTTGGCCGGGTCTACCGGCACCACCGGCACCAGGCCGGCCTCTTGCCACAGGCCCATCGCCCGGTCCGACATCATCCAGTCAATGTACTCGGCGGCCAGGTCGGTGTTGGGCGAGCCTTTGCGGATGGTGTAAGCGGTTGACGTGCCGGAAACAACCAATTTGGGCGCTCCTTGGGTGAGAGGCGGCAGGAGGAAGAAGCCCAGCTTGGCCGCATTAGGCCCGGCCTCCAGGTTAGCGCCCATCCAGGTGCCGGTAATCAACATCGCCCCCTGGTCGTTAGTGAACAGCGGCCAGACGTCGTCGTAGCCAATGCCGTTGAAACCTTCCAGGAAGTAGCCTTTGTCGGCCCACTCTTTATACTTGGCAGCCGCTTGAACGTTGGCCGGAATATCAAAGCTGACATCGCCCCGGCCAAAAATAAAGTTATCCATATAGGCGGGGTCTTCCAGGTAAGCGTTCTCAATCTCGCCGTAGGTGTGGATGGCCGGCCAGCCGTCCAGGTTGCCGTACATGATGGGCGTCTCCCCGGCCGCTTTGAGCTTCTCCAGGGCGGCTTCAAACTCGTCCAAGGTTTTGGGCACGGTGAGACCGGCAGCGGCGAATTTCTCCTTATTGTAGAAAACGCCGATAAACTCGGCGGTAGGGGCCATACCGTAGAGGTTGCCAAGGCCGTAGGCCGAACCATCGCCCAGCACACTGTTGCGGGCCGCCAGCGGCGCGGCCAGGCGCTTGGACCAATTGTATTTTTGCCAGTAGGGGGTTAAATCGGTCAGCAGGCCGGCCTTGACCAGCGCGACCATGTCGGACAGGCCCTGGTTGATCTGGGCCACATCGGGGCCGTCCGCACCGCTCAGAGCCAGTTGGGCAGTGGCCTTCATATCGTCAAAAGATTTGACCGTGCGCTCGATGGTAACGCCGGGGTGGGCAGCCTCAAATTCGCGGTCAAGCGTTTCAATCGTCTCGCCGTCTACGCCCCGCGTCCAGATGTCCCATACTTTGAGCACGGTTGAACCGGCGGGGGCGGGGGCAGCGCTCTCTTGCAGACTGGCCTGAGCCTGCTCGCCGCTGGGGATGCACAGCTTCCAGCCGACTTCGATGATGTCCACGTTGTCAATCTTGGCGTAGCTGCTATCGCTCGCATTTTTGGCGTTAGTGGCATCGGCGATGGCCTGGTAGGCCAGCGGGTCGCCCAAAAATTTATCGGCCAGCTTCGACAGCCAATCGTCGGCCTGAACCACAGCGTCAGTCTGGCAGGTCACTTCATCCTGGGCCAGCGCGGCCAGGGGGGCCAACGTTACCATTAACGCCAACAACAATAAAATGCTTATTGCCTTCTTCATTGAACTCCTCCATTGAATTGATTTTGGATGTTGGATTTTAGATTTTAGATTGACTCGAGTGCCGCTTTCACCTCCTGGATTGCTTATTTGCTGATTAGTTTGTTTGTAACGGAGTGCAACTCACAGATACTCATCACCGTAATGGCCGGTGATTGGGTTGGAGCGAGCTGGGGGAATCTGGGGCAGCCAGCAAGGGTCTTGATAAACGGGTTTGACCGCCTGCCAGTTGGCTGGCTTAACCACCCGCACGCAGATCAATAAGGGCTGGCCGGGATCACTAAAAGTCAACTCCTGGTCGGTCAGTTCTTCGGCGGGCAGGTTAAGTAAAAAGGCAATGCGGGTGAAAAGGTTGCCGCAGACTTCCATTTGATAATCCGCTTCGGTCAGGGCCAGGCGGTGCAGGATATGGGCCACTTGCAGGGGGGTGAACATCCAGTACATGTACAGCGGCGCGCCGGTACCCATATCCAAGCCTCGATACAGATAATAGTCCACACAGGCAAAATTGACCAATAAGACGCCGCCCGGTTTGAGCAGGCGGATCGAATGGTAAAGCGCCGCCTCAACATCATAAATGACCGGCATACTGAACTGATTGATAAAGCAGTCGTAGGTATCGGCGGCCGCGTGATCGGCCCGGCTCAGGTCGGCCACAATGGCAACTTCCGGGCTATGGGCCGAAATATCAATGGCCTCGGCCTGAGTTAGCGCCTGGCCGCCGTAACGCCGTAAGGTGCTGGTCTCGCCGATTTCCAGCCCGCGCCCATGTATATCGGCCTGATATTTATGCAAAAACTGATCCCAGTAATACCGGACCACCTGGGTCCTGTCGGTTAAGCGGCCATTGTCCAACGGGCGCAGCCGCCGAAATTGGATCGCCCGCAGATGCCGGATAAGCGGCCAGCGCAGGAGAAGGTAGCGCGAGGAGGCGAGGCGGCGCAGGAGGTCAAATTTCATAAGCATCTGGTCTCCTCAACTCCTCGGCCGCTTCGTTTCTTCGTCTCGCTGCCTTATCACGGCTGCTGCTGCGCCGATAAGCCCGGCATCCGGGCCAAGCGCCGCGGGCAGGATGGGCAAATCACGCGCCGCTTCAGCCCAGATATGCTCGCGAGTGGAAGCGATAAAACTGTCCCGGTAAACTCCCCCGGCCAGGCCCAGCCCCCCGCCGACAATGACTGCCTCCGGGTCCAATACGTTGACCAGCCAGGCCAGGCCAACACCCAACGCCTCCCCGGCCGTTTTAACGACGTGCATTGCCCGCGAGTCGCCTGCATGGGTCGCAGCCAGTACATCTTCGCCCCGTGTAATCTGGCTCGCGGCTTGGAGTCCAAAGTGTACCTTGGACTCCAGGCCATCAACTAAGGCGAGTGACTTATGGTAACGGGTCACCAGGGCCGGACCGGCGGCAATCTCTTCCAATACCCATTTCACCTTCGCCCCACATTCGGGACAGGTTATCGTTAGCGGACCGCTGGCCAGGACCAGGGCATTGCCCCGTGCGCCGCTATAGGGCTGTCCGGCCTGGACCAAGCAGTGACTGATGCCTGTCCCCACAGTGAGGTAAACAAAATGTTTGAAGGGCTGTCCGGCTCCGAATTTCGCCTCGGCCAGGGCCGCTGCCCGCACATCCGACTCGACCACTGCAGGAGCCAGCCGGGCAAAAGTCGCCTGCACCGGCAGGCCGCGCCAGGGAATGGTGTGGCCGCTGGTAACATTGCCCGCCGGGTCAACCAATTCGGCGACGCCTAAACCAATACCCGCAATCTCTAAGCCTAGCTGCTTGGCTTCGGCCAAGAGTTCTTGGGCTAGTATCACCGTCTCAGCCAAAACTGTCTCGCCGCCGCGCTGCGGTTGGGTGGGAATTACCCGTTTCAGCAAAACATGACCTGCCGGGAACTCAACCAATCCCCCGGCAATTTTAGTGCCGCCGATATCGAGGCCAATGGCACAGATCCGAGTATTATTTTGGGCTTGGTTAAGCTGGGCCATTTGTCGGCATCGAATAATTGGGTGCAACTCCAAAAAGAAATTTCACCGGCCGGTCTGACATGTTGTAATACTGGTGTGGTGTGCCTTCCGGCAGATAAAAGCCATCCCTGGGTTTAAGTTCAAACCAACGCTGGCCCTCGTTGTCGGGCAGGCGCACATTGAGCGTGCCTTCGAGCAGATACAGGCTCTCGTCGCCACCGTGAACATGCGGCTCGGTCTGCTGTCCCGGCAGCAGGCTGAGTGTGCCCGCGGTCAGGTGCTCTGTGGCCGCCAGAAGGCCGACCAGCGCCTGCTGGCTGTGTCCTTCTAAACACCATAAATAATCGGCTTCGCGCAGCACCTGCATGGTGAAACTGCGCCGGGCCTCAACCTGAGCCATCGGCCACTGGCCCAACCATTGCTCCGGGCCATATTTTGGGGCGGTCAGGTTGGGTTTGGTCCGGGCATAGGCGCCCGAGGTCCCTTTTGCCGGCGGGGGCGCGAACAGCTCCAGCACCCGCAGCGGCTCGGTGCTATGATTAAAAGCGTGGTGCCAGGTGTCGCGCCGAAAAAAGGCTGCTTCACCCGGAAGCAGACGATGCACCTCGCCGGTTTCGGGGTTGCTCAAAACCATGACCCCGCTGAGCACATACAGCACCTCGTCGGCGGCAAAAATGGTGCGATAGTCGTCGGAATGGCGAAAGGCCCCCCCCGGCGGCAGGCCAAAAACCAGTTGATGAATTTTATCACTGGAGACATAGATCCAGTCGGCCACCTCGCCCGCTACTTTGTCTCCCCACAAGTGGCGCGTGACCGTTTCGTAGGGAATATGGGCCGGCCCGGTAAAAGTGGGCCGGGGAGATGAGGCGTAACCCATGGGGTGTTTTCTCCCTTCAAAAATGTTAAGCGATTAAAAACTCCGGTCGTGGACCAGGTGAGCCGCTTCACCCTCAAGCTCTGGGTCAAATACGGGCGGCTTGAAGGTACTTTCAATCAACTTGGCCTGCCCGTCGCGACCTGACTCCTGTGCTCTCAGCATGATTTCGAGGACGTGATAGGCATGTTCCGGGGTATTCAGCGGCGGCGTTTGCTGTTGAATACATTCCACCAGGTGGCGTAACCCATCTGTCCAGGGCCAGGCCGGATCAGCTTCTTCAAAAATCTGCCAAGCGCCAACCTCATTCTGCCATAACTCATACCCTTCGGGGTCCCAATCGTCGCCCATCATTTGCATCGTCCCGGTGCTGCCGTACAGTTCAATCGCCGGGCAGCGATATTTTTGGATGGTAAAGCCGGTGGTAACCACAGCAAAAACCGACTTGCCAAAATCCAGCAGCACGTGGGCGTTGTCTTCCACTTCAACCCGCATCATCTGGCCTTCCACCAGCCGTTCAGGGATGGCCGCGCCGGTCATGGCCATGACCCGCTTGACCGGCCCCAGCAGCCCAGTCAGGCTGGTCACATTGTAAACGCCCAGGTCAAACAATGACCCACCGCCGGGTTGGTAAAACCACCGCCCCCACCACGGGCCAGCCCAGCCATACAAAGCCCGCGCCGACAGCACTTGGCCAATATCACCCCGCCGCAGTCGCTTCCAGATAGTCTGGTAGGTGGGGCTGAGGATGATATGGGGAGCACAAACCAGATAACCAGGACTTTTTTTAGCCAGTTCGACCAATTGAGCCGCTTCATCTAAGTTGACCGCCATAGGCTTTTCTACCAGGGCGTGCTTACCGGCTTCCAACGCAGCGCGGGCCAGCGGTCCATGCTCCAGCATCGAGGTTAAAATCATAACCAACTCCACCTGATCTGACGCAATCAATTGCTGAGGGCTGGTCGTAAAGTTGGTGATGCCAAATCGCTCCCGGACCATTTCTCGCTTGGCCTCGACGACATCGCAGGCCATGACCACTTCAACCTGCCCGCGCCCACGCAATCTTTCAATGAGCGACATATAGGGGCCACTCATCACACTGCCGCAGCCAATAATGCCAATTTTGACAGGGTAAGACATAAAATTCCCTCCAGGCTTTAAGAATAATGGGGCTTATAACTGTTTCAAGCCAACACTACGCTGATGCGGGGGGGGCCGGACGTTTCATCAAGGCCAACCTGGCGTTGGCTTTCTAACTCAAACTTAAACCGGTCGCCGCGATAAACCGCCTTGAAATATTCCACCGGGCGACCTCGGTCCCCGTAGGTGACACCTTCCAGCAGAATCATGGGTGTACCGGATTCAATCCCAAACAATTGGCTTTCATAATCGTTGGCAATGGTTGCTTCCAGGGTTTGACGTGTCCGCTCAAGCTGTAAGCCATAGCGCTGCTCCAACAAGGCATAGAGAGATTTCACTACCAAATCCTCCTGCTCCAAACCAGGGCACAGGTCGGCTGGCACAAAAATTGTCTCCAGGAGGAGGGGTTGATTTCCGCTCAAGCGTAAGCGAACAATTTTGACGGTAAATATATCTGCCCGCAGTTGCAAAGCTGTACCTACATAAGCCGGTGGGGCAACCCGTGCTTGCTCTAAAACCCGTGAAGTTGCTGGCTCACCCTGGCGCATCATCTCTTCGGTAAAGCTAAGCAGATGCAGCACATCGTGGGCCAATTTGGGTTCGGCCACAAAAGTGCCAACGCCCGGCTTAACTTCCAAAACTCCCTCTCGCATCAAGTAAGAGATGGCCTGGCGAGCTGTCATCCGGCTGATACCAGCCTGCTCGCTTAACTCCCGCTCTGAGGGGAGTTGAGCACCTGGTTTCAGCTCACCCGTTTGAATCCATTCACGGATGCGTTCAGCCAGTTGATAGTACAAAGGGATAGGATGTCTTTTGTCGAGAGTCAATGATTTCCACCCTAGAGGTCTAGACCAGAGCCATTGTAACTTAAAAGACAATAGTCGTCAAATCTGCTAATGAGGTGGGCAAATCTGCGGCTCGCTCTGCCCAATGCCCTGCAGATGGTGCCACCCGGTCAGGCAGCCGCGTCGCGTCCGATTAAACTCAGGTTAATTTGAGGGGATAGGGGATAAAATTTGACCGGCAGGAGGGGCTGTTCCCGGCGGCGGGTCAACCGGGTCGAGCGAGGCTTAACCGACTTCACTATTTTTGAGTTGGAATTATTGGCCCAGGTTTTTGAGGTACCCCTGGCTGACTTCCTGGGCGCGAGAGGGTAAGTAGGCTGGTATCAACAACCCTGAAACAGGATTTCGCTGAGGTTTGTATCAATTACTATGACGGATAGGGCCGTTTGGCGGTAGTTTTGTATCAATTACTGTGAACGGTTTTTGAGGATTGTTTCAACCTCATGAGAAAAGGCCCCAAAAGTAGCGATACATGAGCCATTTTTAAGGCCCTCAACCTGGTCAACCCACTCGATTTTGACCCCCAAAAACACCCATTTCTCACACTTGTTGATCCAATCCTACATTTTATCTCACACTTGTTGACCCGGTAGCACTGCATTAAATCGTGGTTAGTTACACCATTGTTCAACCAGTTGCAAGGTTTGTTGAGAAGGCCGGCCGCGCCGTTTGGGCGGGGTCCAACGGGGTGGCGGAACCTTGAAATTGAAAAGTTCTT
>BOKF01000059.1 GCA_016860845.1 Chloroflexota bacterium | reverse complement strand
TAAACTGTATCTTGGTTATAATTTCGTTAGGCATGGTATTTTCTCCTTCCCACTTGGCTCGTGGTTGGAGAAACATACCATGCCTTTGTCTTTTTGGTTATTTTGTCAGCAACATTGCGCTGTAATACTAATAAGCATATTCTTAAATTCGGCATCGTTGCTCTGAAAATACCTGCAACCTGCTAGAACCATGTCATCGCTAAGCCGGTGGTAATTGGGGAATTTATACAGCATAGGAAGTGGGGTTGAGATGTTAATTGTACCAAAAGGATAACGAATTATCAACTCAATCCGCCGTGACATTTTTGGAGACGCACGAGGAGACGAACCGGTAACGGTCATTATAATGATGGGGAGGGGCACGGCCTTGTGCCTACCCCTACATCCACAGAAAGAAAAAGTTTGTAACGTCTGCCGTAACGAGAAAGAGACACCCCTCAGCTAAACTGTCAATAAAATGTTGAGGAAAGTGCTCAAATATGGAATCCTCAGATTGATTTATGAAGCTCAAAACTCCCGTATGCAGTGGTTTCATCGTTTTGGCCGGTTTATCCGTGGCCGCTGGGCTAGCCTATTTCAACCGCTGGCAACTCGCAGTCTTCAGCTTTGTTCCGGCGTTAGCCATCCTGTTCGGAGTGATCCTGATGGGGGTCGTGTTCCTCTTTCGGCGGCGCACTCAAGCCCAACCAGCCGCGCGACCTCACTCGCTCAACACCATCCTGCTCCTGATCAGTCTGTTTTGTGTGCTGCAAGGCGCGTTCTTCCCTCTCGCTCAAACCTTTCGCAATGGAGAAGTTCAGCGTGCTCAAGCCTGGCTAGAGTCATTGATCCCTCAGCTCGAAGATTACAAACGCCAGCATGCCCATTACCCAGAGAATATTACCCCGCTCCTCTCGACGGATGTCACGCTGCCACCATTGCTTCAACTGAGCGGTACGTTACCTGTGACTTATGATAATCGGAATTTCTACCAGCGACACCCAACGAGCTACAGTTTTCAGTTTTATGTGCCGGATGGATTCATTGGTTTTGAGTACAGCAACTGTTGTGGCGCAGCGGGGATGTGGACAGTTACGGACTAAGGCGTTAACCGCTCGCGTTCAGACATTATTGGTAAAACAGGAGTAATTTTGAATGCACGCCAACATTAGAAGGGGGTAAATGTCAGTGGACATGAACAGGTCAGACAGGGGTAAGCGGCTAGTTTCCTTTACCCTTCTCGCACCCATCTTTAGCGTTCTCCTTTTGCTGCCCATTTTGGGCTGCCTCGGTGGCGGGTGGTATGGTATAGCCTGGCAGAGGGGGACGATGCTGGGCTGGAAACCCTTAGAGCCGCTTCCTGAAAAGGCAACTGAAATTCTCGCCGCAGGTACTGGCCTCTCAAATTACTCCTGGGTTGTGTACGTCAAAACAACCGATCAAAAGGTTTATTCCTGCTCGCCTGATGCTTATTGGATCGAAAAAACAGTCGTGCCAGAAGACTTCCGAGCGAATCCACCTTGTGATCCCCCGGTGTACTTTGAGGTGCCTGCTCCACCCAGTCGAGTAATTGATAGCCGCGAAGTTCAGGCTTGTAATTTTGAAGCCGGCTTTCAGGTTAATTTCGTTGTTCTTGAAGATGGTAGTGTATGGCGATGGCAACATTTCACTACAGGCCTTTCCCTACTGGAGCGGCTTTTCGTATCAACCGTTTGTGGCTCGATTTTGGGATTGTCAGGCGGCGTGGGAATTACTATGTTCATCTTGCTGCGTAACAAGCGAAAGAAGGACGATTCTAATGAATAATAATCATACTCCTCAAAGGCGGCGCTCGAAGGGCCGGACTGCGCTGACGATTCTCATCCTGGTGCTGGTGGGGCCAAGCCTGGGCCTGATGTGGTGGGCGCTTGGCCTCACGTTGGCCCCACCCTGGATCTTCCTCGACGGCGCGATCTCTGCGCTCCTGGCTTGTGGCGGGCTGCCGCTGGGGTTGGTCGCCCTCTGGACCAGGCGGCTCAAGCTGTGGGAGCTGTTAGTCACCCTGGGCTTGACCGGAATAACCGCCATTCTCTTCTTTGTGATCGTGGGGCGATCTGGGGGGCCCACCGGTATGACCAGTTGCCAACCTTTGGCAGCACCGCCACCCCAAGTGCGTTATGCCTGTGTGTCCACCTCCAGCGATAAGGCCAATTTTCGCTATGAGTTCACGTTAGAGGGCTGGGCCAACTGGCCGGTGATGCGAATCGTCAACTCAAAGCTCTCTAGGTGACCAGGGCCGATCCATACAACGCATTTCAAAAAGGGGCAATCTTGTCCAACAACTGGACCCCCCACCGACCTGACATCCCTGGCCCAATCTGACCCATTGGCCCTGGGTGCGGTTTCAACCAGAATGCCAGCCCATCTACTGGCCGATGAAAACTACGTTTTTGTCAGCAGCGAGGCTATCAGCCAGACGCTCGCCCTCAGTCGGGACGACCTCAAGCCGGCAACTGCATCGACTGACCAACGACCCGGCCGATGACTTGCTGCCTGGTCGCCTGAAGGCCGCCAGATTGTCTTTGTCTCGACCCGGGATGGCAACCCGGAGATTTATATGATGGATCAGAATGGGCAAAATCAACATCGTCTGATCTTCAACCCCAGCGTCGCCCACTCAAGTTGGCCAATACCTCGTCCCCACTGGATCGGTAGGCTCGATAGCCGGACAAGATCACTATCTCTATCTCGTTTCTACGACCGAGGGCCTCAGTGCTACCACTGTCCTTAACGTGATTGACGTAGCCGATCCGGCTCGGCCCGTCCAGGTCAGCCGTTATCCTGCTGTGGTTAAATGAGGGAGGTGTGGGCCCACGGGCGGGAGTTGAAACAGTTTGAGTGACGGTGGTCTGGCTTGGTAGCCCGCACCATCCTGCTACCACCCACGAGGCAAAAACCCGCGCGGAAATAGTGTGGGCAGAACTCGAAGCACGATTGACGAGCCAGCAGATTGAAACGGCTCAAGCACAGGCGCAGGCCAAAACCTTCGAGACTGTCGTGGACGAGGTTTTGCAGCAGGATGGAGTTTAGTTAAAGAGCGTTACTGCTATTGCAGCGCGCGAACAAATTGCGAGCGACCCCCAAACCATCGTCGTGACTCAAGTTTGGGGTCGCAAGCAATGTTCTCACTCATATTTGAGGGATTTAAGGCTGAGTAAACATAGCAAAGCGGGCCAGAGGGACATCTACCTCACATCTACTCCCGTCCGAGAAGTAACCACCCCACCAATGTTCAGCATCATAACCCACCCGGGGATTACCCTGCTGGTCCAGGGTCAAAGAGGGCCGTTTACCGTTAAACCAGGTCTGAATGGGGCAGCTATAGGGGGGAAAACTAGGATACTGAGCAACAATGGCCGAGGTAGATTCGACCGTTTTTCTCTGCCAATTCGAGGCAGTGGTTTCACAGTTGGTGTTGCACCAGGCAAAACCGAGTCCCTCTCCACCCAATTCGTAGGCCAGTCGAGGCCGGTTAGCCGGGTCGAGCGCCAGGTCAACCCCTGCGCCCTGGTAGGCCGGTATCCCGAGGTTAATCAGACTCCAGGGGTCCGCGTTGGGGTTGAGGCAGTCGGTGTTGCAGCCCAGATAGTGCAGGCTGGTAAGTTGCAAGGGAGGGGTGACGACGCTGCCAGTGTAGAGGGCGACCCGGGTCTGGCCGTTGTGATCAATGCGCAGGCCGAAATTAGCTTCACCGCCAATGGAAGCCGGAGAGCCGTTAGCGGTGTTGGTAATCAGGAAGCGGCCTTGCAAGTTCGCGCAGGCCAGGGTCTCACAGCCAAGGTAGACCAGACGGGTACGGACGTTATCGGCATCAAAGTAATCCATCACAATGCGGGGATCGCCGGTTGGGGTGAAGGCCAGGGCGGCTTTATGGGACCACTGATCGTTAATGAGGGCCAGGGCAAACCAGTTGGCGGCATCGGTACAAGCCTGCTCGCAATAGGCATAAGCGGTGCCGGTCCCCGTGGTGAAGACGAAAGCCGGGCGTCCCCACGGATCAAGCGCGAAATAGCGGTTGTTCTGATAACTGCGCTGGCCGGGAATCTCGTTGACGGCAGTGACAACCGTAATCGTCCAATTGGCGCTGTTGGTGCAGCCGCCATCACAGACGGCATACTGATATTCATGGTCATTATCGGCCAGGTTGGGGTTGTTTGAAGTGTAAAGCATTATGCGGGGATGGCCGGCCGCGTCGAGCGCCAGCCGCACGTCCTGAACGAAATTGCTTAAGCGGATGCGGGTCCAATTGGCCTGAGTCGCGCAATTGGTGGGACAGTAGGCGTAATAAGCCGGTCGTTGGCTGTTATCCAGGCCGGTGAAGATGGCATAGCTCACGTGAATGCTGCCGGTGCTGTCTACGGCGACATTCACGCCGTAGGTAGGGAGCAGGTCGCCAATGACGCTGGTGTAAGGCAGCCAGAAAGCGGCGACCTGTCCCCCCGTCGCCGGGGGAGGATTATTGGTCGGAGATTTTGTGATCAACGGCAGATAGATCGGCGGGCCATCGGCCGCAGTTGGTTCAATTCTATCTAAACTGAATTGCAGCAGTAGGATCAGGCCAACCAGGCCGATTGAAATCAACAGACGCAAACTAGATTTAGATAATCTATTGAATACTTTCATCAGTTTCCTCCACTTTTAATAAGGGGCCGAAAAGTTCAAACTTTTTACGACCCCAGTACGTCATAAAATGAAAATGAGCGAATTGGCAGAAAGTCGTAACGGGAACGGGAGAGGGTCTTATTCGGTAGTACTGGTCGGACGAGTCCATCTGTATGGGCGGATAGGTTTCAAATCAAATTTTGGTTTAATCGAAATGGTACCGATATCATAAAAAGCCCAGGAGGTGACGACCTTTAAGAGCCACATGAGGAGGAGCGGCATAACAAAGTGTACGAAAAACAACCCGATCAGGATTGACCCAACATAAAGCGTATCGATGATAGACATAATTTATTCCTTCTTTATTAACATTTACTATGATTACTTTTGTAGAGAGCGCAGATAGGCAGCAAGATCAACCAGATTTTCGTCGGTCAGCGAGGGGCTGCCGCCTCTGGGAGGCATCACCAGAGGGCCGCCCGGAGCACCGCCTACTTTGATGAACTCGGCCAGTTGCTGGTCTGTATGAGTGGCGACAAGTTCGCTTTGAGACAAATCTTGGCCGTGACAGGTAGCACAAGTGCGGGAAAAAATCTTCTCGCCAACCGCCGGATCTCCGGCCGGCAGAGGGGCGGGCGCGGCGGCTGGCTCTTGAGTTGGAGTGGGCCAGGGCAACAGTGTTTCTCCAACGATCTTTTCTCCGGCAGCCAGGGCCGGGGATGGCGTCACCTGCTCAGCAACGCCGTCTCCACAAGCAGCCAGGGTAAACAGTAAAATTGGGACAGCCAGGAGCAGCGGTTTCATTTAGAACCACCAGTAGCGAGCTACGGCCATCGTTAAGAGAGAGGCCACCATCAGGGCAAACTCGGTCCACCCCACCTGGTTCAGCTTGGTTTCGAGATGATGGATCTCACTCACCTGTTCCGGCAAAGGGGGATCGCCGGCAGCCTGCATGGCCTGGCCTAAACCCATCAACCGTTGAGCGGTGGGGGCAATGATAAAAAATCCCATTCCCACGGCAATAATCCCCAGCATCGAGCCAAAGCTTAGGACCATCCCCGGGCCTGAGGTGAGCCAATGGGCCTCCAACCCGCTGGAGCTGTGCCACAGCAATAAAGCTCCGGACAGAACTGTCAACAGGCTTGAAATCCCCATAAACATCGAATAGTGGCGGCGGACAATGAAATATTGCATGAATTGCCCGCTGCCGGGGGCCGTCGCTTTGGCGGTAGGTTCCAGGAACAGGTGAAAGATGACAGCCCCACCTAACCAGCAGGTTCCACCCACAAAGTGAAATATCCGTAACACGATCAGATAGACCAAAAAAGTATTCATGATAAACCTCCTAAAATTGGTATTTGGTTAATAGTTTCCTCGCTGCCGCCTACTTATGACCTAACACCGGAGCAGCCGGATTTGATTGATGGCGGACTTTTATTGGCTATACAGCCTCGGCCAAACGATGGCCAGCTTGCCGAAGCAAACCTGGTCGGTTTCCCTTTTGCTGATTATAGAGACGCTCAATTGCAGCTTGCTTGAACATCTCTTGTTGCCGTTAATAGGCAAAGTCCAGTAGCAGTGAATAATGATCGATCATATTTTTCTCCTTCCTCCCTAAAAGTTAGCTCTCCTGATATAGAAACAATTCAATCAGGTGATACTCCGCACCGGTCGCGGTCGATGAAGCATCTCCCTGCATTTGCACCAGAAAAAATCCCCAGCCCCGTGAAGGTGACCATCTAACCGGTCGAACCATCCCCCCAGGCCATTGGGGCTGCTTTGGCTCGTCGCCAGGCCAACCGGCCGGTTGGCCTGCCTCACCCGTTTCTAAAACAAATGCCCGGATAACCAGGGGCAGGTCTAAATGGTTCAGGTGATTCTGGGCCACAGTATTTTGAACGGCCTTAACCAAAGCCAGCCTGAGCTGCTCCAGGGGTTCTACTGGCCAATGCAACGCTTCTACAGTCCCAACAACCAGGTCCGTTACCCGCAGGGAAGTGCCCGATTCCAGGGACAGCCTGAATTCGAAAAATACCTGCCACCCTTGATTGAGAGTTGTGTGTTGAGACGGTGTACTCTGGCCTGCTGTCATCGTTTATCCTTGCTTCAGTGAAATTTCAGGGAGTGAATAGGAGGTTATTCTGGTAACCGTTTACTCATCTACCTGACTTGCTTGAATTGATAGCATTAAACCACACAACTGCTCCGATTTGGGGGCACTCGCTGCCCCAGGCAGTGTCCCCAAATGTGTTACACCTGCTGACCCAAAGTGTGGTATAATAGAGCCATTCGGTCTGTCGGGGCCGAACCGGACCATCCCGCTGTCTGCTTCCCTTCTCTGACTGACCACGGCCAAAGTGGGAGTGAACGGTTGTTCCGCCTGACCTGCAAGGGGAGGAGGTGAGCGATGGAGGCAGCAGTTTCGTTCGGGGCCTGGCTCGTTCAGCAGCGTAAAGCGCTGGATTTGACGCGGGAACAGTTGGCTCAGTGTATCGGCTGCTCCGTGTCTGCGCTGCGCAAGATCGAGAGTGACGAGCGGCGGCCTTCCCGCCAACTCGCCGAACTGTTAGCGAACTGTCTTCAGGTGCCCCCCGAACAGCGGGCAACCTTTCTGCAAGTCGCCCGAGGCCATCTGCGAGTCGAGCGGCTGGTCCCCCCAATACCCGTGACGACAGCCAATTTAGTGATGGAGCACTATCAGCCCCGGCGAATTCGTCCCCTGCCCATACCGGCTACCCCTCTCATCGGTCGAGAAGCCGAATTGGCGGCACTGGCCCGGCTGCTGTGTGACCCGCAATGCCGGTTGTTGACCCTGACCGGCCCGGGTGGCATTGGCAAAACCCGCCTGGCCCTCGAAGTAGGTTCCACGCAAAATACCCTGTTTCCCGATGGAGTTTGTTTTGTACTGCTGGCCCCGCTCACGTCAGCCCAATTCATCGTCCCGGCCATCGCTGATGCTCTCGGATTTACTTTCTCCGGCATGGTTGAACCCCAATGGCAACTCATGACCTATTTACGGGAAAAACGGCTGCTTCTGGTACTGGATAATGTCGAACACTTGTTGGAGGGTATGAACCTACTGGCTGAGTTGTTGGAACATTCTCCAGACGTGAAACTGCTGGTTACCTCTCGGGAACGGTTGAACCTGCCCGGTGAATGGACGTTTGAAATACAGGGATTACCCGTACCGCCAACTAACCAGCCCGAAGGGGTTGCTGAGTACAGCGCGGTTGCTTTATTTGTCCAGAGCGCTCGGCGGGCACAGGTGGACTTTGAACTCCGAGCCGAAGAGCAGGCGGCGGTGGCGCGCATTTGCCAGATGGTCGAAGGGATGCCGCTGGGGATCGAACTGGCCGCAGCCTGGGTGTCGGTGCTGACCTGCCGGGAGATCGCCCGGGAGATTGAGCGAAGCCTGGATTTTCTGGAAAGTTCGATGCGAGGCGTGCCCCACCGGCAGCAGAGTCTGCGCGCCACCTTTGACCATTCGTGGAACCTGCTTGCGGACGAGGAACGTAGCGTGCTGTGCCGGCTGGCTATCTTCCAGGGCGGTTTCGGACGAGAAGCCACAGCGCAGGTCGCCGGGGCGACCCTGTCCTCTCTTTCGGCACTGGTTGCCAAATCCCTGGTGCGCCGGGTGAAAAAAGGGCGTTATGATCTGCACGAAGTGGTACGGCAGTATGCCCTAGCCCATTTGGGCGAAGGTGCGCAGCGGGCAGCGGTCCACGACCGGCACTGCGTTTTTTTTCTGGCGATGCTGCGGGATCGGGAGAAGGCCCTCAAGAGCGCGGCCCTGCGTGAGGCCCTGCGGGAATTGACCGATGAAATAGAGAACGTACGAGCGGCCTGGAGCTGGGCGGTTAAGTGGGAAAAATTCGATCTAATCGGACCTAGTTTGACCGCTTTCGGACGCCTGTTTGAATTAGGGGGCTGGCTGCGCGATGGCATCGAACACCTGGAAACGGTTGTTCAAGCCTTGCAGGCCAGGCCAGACGACGAGGCATTGCCAAAAGCATTGGGTCAGGCGCTAGCGTACCAGGCACTGCTTTTCTTTCGCTGGGGCCGGTTTGACCGAGCGCTGGCCCTGTTCGACAATAGCCTCACGCTTCTGCGCCCGTTCAATGATCCCGCTCTCCTAACACACTCATTGATCTATAGCGGGATCATTACCCACCTGAACGGGGAGATTAACCAGGCTCAAGCGCGCCTGAACGAGGGGCTAGCCTGCGCTGAGACGACAGGCGATGCCTGGTTTGCGGCCTATGCTCGTCTAAACCAGGGCTACATCGCCAGCCTGTTAGGTCGCTACAAGGAGGGGTATGAACAAATGCGAGCCAGCCTGGACTCACTGCGGGCTGTAGGCGACCCTCATGCCTTAACCCTGGGCTTAAATTTTATCAGTCCCACCGTTATTGAACTGGGCTACTATGAAGAGGCAGAAGCCTACCTGCAAGAGAGTCTCCACCTGTGTACCGAATTAGGCAACCGCTGGGGGATGGGCACGGCTTTTCGTTTCCTGGGACTGGCCGCCCTGGCCCAGGAAAAACTCCCCGAAGCCGAAACATTCATCCACTACAGTCTGGATGTCTTCAACGAATTTGTTACGGGCTGGGATATTGTTTTGTCGCTCATTTTTTTGGGCGAAATCAAAGCAGCCGCGAGCGATGGGTTGGCAGCCAGGCGTATCTTTCTTAAAGCCTTGTCGCTGGCGCTGGAAGTTCAGGCTATTCCGCTGGCGCTGGATGCGCTGGTTGGGATGGCTTATCTGGCGGCGCGGGCTGGCCAGGCTGAACAGGCTTTGGAACTTTCCATCTGTGTCTCGTGTCACCCGGCCAGCACCCAGGAAGCCAGAGACCGGGCTGAGCATTTGGGCCTGGAACTGGAGCGCCAATTGACGGCGCAGCAGCTTGAAATTGCCCGGGCTAAAGCCCAGACCAAGTCGTTTGATGTTACCGTAAGGGAGCTTCTGAAAGTTCCCTAGAGGGATTAGGCATCAGCCCTTCAAACCTCAGAAGTCAATTCCTCTAAGGTGCATGGTGGCTTAGCTCATCATCAACTTCTGCCTTTCGCCCCAGTGCCGACCATCATAACTTATGGCAGAGCCTGGCAAATCCGTGGTTAAGTCAGGTTCTTTTCGGCGCGAAGCCGTTCCACTTAATAACCAATGGTGCTAGTTTTATAGACTAAATTGAGCAATGGTGAGTGGCACAAAACCAGTGTCATCGGGTTCAAGGCCATCCCACTGAGTTAAAATGTTGAATAAGACCATGGTGAAGGCCAAGTGCATCTTGAATTGATCCCAAGTGCGATGAAACACTTTCTTGAAGTGACAAATGGTGGTCACCATCGATAAAACCGTTTCCATAACCATCCGCTCATTCCAGGTGCCTTTGGGACAGATTTTCAAGTTGGGCGGATCGCCTGCCGCCGCGTGAAAATGGCTGTCGGCAAACACGAGCATGGTGTCCATCACCTTGGTAATGAGCGGTTGAAAGACCGCATCGTAAACATTGGCGGTGTCAAAATCCCAATCCACGACCAGACCCAAGTGGTTGAGCAGCAGACAGAGTTTACCCCCGACGATCCAGCGTTTGTTGGACAGGCCCTTTTTGCCGATTTGTTGCTCACTACGACCCTCCCGCACCGGATGGATCAGTTCAATGCCATAGCTATCAATCACCCCCAGCAAACTGGGTTCAGCCATAAAGCGTTCGGTCAGGGCTTGATGGCTCACAAACAAACGAAACAAGCGGGTTCGATGCGGTAAGTGCGGAAAGAGTTTCCGCCAATTCTTTTTCAGCCAGCGATAGAAGGCCCGGCTGTGTCCGCCTTTGAGCGCAAACAGTAACGCCAAGGTGACGACCTCACTCGGATACAAGCTGGCTTGGCTATGTTTGGGCACATCTTTGAGGCTCTCATCTATGCGCCAAAATAGTTCTATGATAAAATCTTCGTCACTCATAAAGCTCGCTCCTTAGCTGTGGTTTAGGCACCGACAGCTTGGACGAGCTTTATGTTTTTAGCAAACTAGTTCTTAGTCAATAGACTTTTGACGAGGTGACATAAAGATAATAAACTAACTGACATCGAGCTTAAGGAGCTGAACGATGTCAACCAAAAAATATCATGTGACCCTGACCCCCGCCGAACGTGAGCAGTTGAAAGAAATCATCCGTAAAGGCAAACAAGCGGCGGCCAAAATCAGACGGGCGCACTTGTTGTTGGCGGCAGATGAAGCCGAAGGCGGCCTGAAGATGACGGACGAACAAATCAAGCGGGCTTATCATGTCAGTCTGCGCACCGTGGAACGACTGCGCCAACGCTTTGTGGAAGAGGGCTTTGAAGTGGCGCTTGCGGCTAAATCAAGCGGCGGACCGCAGGTCATCAAAATAGATGGCGAAGTTGAAGCCCATGTGATCGCCCTCCGGCTGGGTCCGGTGCCGGAGGGTCGGAACCGGTGGACGATGCGGCTGCTGGCCGAAAAGATGGTCGAACTGGACTATGTGGACAGCATTTCGTATGAGAGTGTCCGCCAGTTGTTAAAAAAAACGAACTTAAGCCTGAGCAGCGGGTCGGCTGGATAATTCCGCCGGGGCAGAGTGCCGAGTTTGTGTGCCAGATGGAAGCGGTCCTGGATGTCTATCAACGCCCTTATGATCCTGAGCACCCCTTATTGTGCTTGGATGAGTCGCCCAAGCAGTTGATTTCCGAGGTCCGCTCGCCGCTGACCACGGCCCATGGGACAACGCTGGTCGATTACGAATACTACCGAGAGGGGGTCTGTGATCTGTATATGGTCTGTGAGTCATTGACCGGTCGTTGTTACGTTCGGGTTCGCGATACGCACACCCGCCTGGATTGGGCGGCCGTAGTGATTGAACTGGTCAACCTTACTACCCGACCGCCGCCAAGATTACCTTGGTCCAAGATAATCTGTCCGCTCATCAGCTCAGTGCCTTGTACGAATTACTACCGCCCGAGCAAGCCCGCGCCTTGGTCGAGAAACTGGAAATCGTTTTTACCCCCAAACACGGTAGTTGGTTGAACATGGCGGAAATCGAATTGAGCGTCTTAGCCCGGCAATGTACCAACGACCGCATCGCCGAGAAGAGTATTTTGGTTGATAAAGTGCAAGCCTGGGAAAAGCGGCGCAACGCTGAGCAAGTCAAGATCGTCTGGCAGTTCACCACTGCTGATGCCAGAATCAAGTTACGTCACCTTTACCCGACAATAGTTTCTTGACTAAGAACTAGTTTATGGCCGATGTGGATGGTGAAGATGTCAAACATGCCTGAGGTTGATTTGAGCATGCGCTCGACAAAGGCATCACGCTGGCTGATTTGTTCGGTAGTTGAGAGCCTTCGGCTCTAATCAGAAAGACACTTTCATTCTTGGTGGCAGGCCAGAGGCTACTTAACGAGGTGCTGATAGCCATGCATGACCTGCCGGGCTTCCGTCACCGTGACGAACGAGGTCGCATCCACTTCATCCACCAGGCTCAGGAGATGGGCCACTTGTTTCCGAGGCGCAACCACCTCAATCAAATGTACCGGACCCGATTGTCCCTGGGCGGGTAGCTGGGTGGCCCCGTAGCCTGCCTGGCGCACCTTTTGGGCCATCTCCAGCCCTTTGGTTACGGAGACGATGTGGATATCGACATGGCCCAGGGCCAGCCGGCCTTCCAGCCACATCCCGGCCAGGGTCCCCACTACATAGCCTCCGCTATAGCCGACGACGTTCCAAACGGTATCGAGATGGCCAATCACCTGGCTGGCCGCGACAACCCAAATGCTCACTTCCAGAAAGCCCAGGACCGCCGCCTCGATTCGTTTACCCCGCACAACCATCGTTGTCCGGATCGTGCCGATGGAAACTTCAATCAGGCGCAAGGCGAAAATCAGTAAAGCGCCGCTCAAGAGTGTCCAGACCATATTCATTCATCCTTTCTTCTTCCACCGACAGTGAAGCACATCGCCCCTTTTGGAAGGGTTTGTGATGTTTGTAACGCCAACATTGTTTCTTGCTTCTGAGTTGTGGTTCAGTCTACGCCAATTCGAACAAGTTTTAATCTCCCGAAAGATAGGTTTAAGGGTTGGATTTCCAACAGGGGTTGGGATTAACCCCCCAACCTTTGTCCCGGCTCACCCTGCCCTATTGCCTCAGCTCTCAGCGAATATCCTGGTCTGCTGTCTCTGCTCCTCCTTTCAATTGATCATCATCGGATGTTTAGTTTCCTTTCAAAACTGTGCTATACTTCAAACACACTCACACCATATCAAACTGAGCGTGCTTGAAGTGGAAAAAAGCGTGAATTTTGGCGGCTTTTCGTGTAAATTTGGGTAAAGTATGGGGGAAACATTACAACTGCGTCCCTTTGGCCGGCCCGGGATTTCCGTCGCCGAGACGTTATCAAGCAAGGGCCAGGCCATCCTCATATCCAGATAGGAGGAGGCAAGAAAAATGAACCAACCCCTCAAAGTTGGGATTATCGGAGATTTTAATCCGCATAATCACACCCATCTCGCCACCCATGAGGCTTTAAATCATGCTGCCGCAGCCCTGGCTGTGTCTTTGGAACCTGATAGGAGCAAGGTTGGATGAAACTTACAGACTTTAAGGTATTGACGTTTGACTGTTATGGGACGCTCATTGATTGGGAGCGTGGCATGGTCGCCGGATTGGCGCCTCTCACCGACCGGCTTGAGCGGGAACTCACCCGGAATGAAATCCTTGAGGCCCATGCGCGCTATGAGTCGAGCCAGCAGCGCCAGACGCCGGCCAAACGTTATCAGGATTTGTTGGCCGTTGTTTACCGGCGACTGGCTGAAGCATGGGGCCTCAGCGTGAGCTGGGATGAATGTCTCCGCTATGGCCGCTCCATCAAGGACTGGCCGGCCTTTCCTGACTCGGCCGGCGCACTCCAGTACCTCAAGCAGTATTACCAACTCGTGATTTTGTCAAACGTAGATAATGAGAGTTTTGCGGCCAGTAACCGCAAGCTGGGGGTTGAGTTTGATGCCATCTATACAGCCGAGGACATTGGCAGCTATAAACCGGCCGACGCTAACTTCGACTATATGCTGACGATGCTTCAAAGCCGGGGAATTGGCAAATCCGACATCCTGCACACCGCCGAAAGTCTGTTTCATGACCATGTTCCGGCCAATCGCCACGGGCTGAAGACCTGCTGGATTTACCGCCGGCATGGGCAGGAGGGTTTCGGGGCGACCATGCCGCCGGGCGAAAGGCCCCCGTATGATTTTTGTTTCAAGAGCATGGCCGAGATGGTCGAGGCGCATCAGGCAGAGATCAGAGCCTAGTTCTGGATATCACACTCGTCATATTTTTGCTTATCTGCCAGTTTGATCAGCCAGGGAACCGCTCTCACCCAGCCGGTGTATATAGGTAGAAGATCACCGCATAGGAGAAGATGCTATGGCTTGGCTAACGTCAAACTGGCGTTGGATAGCGCTCAATCTATGGGCCGGTTCTGTATTGACCCTCGTTGTGAGCCTGGGCAGGACGGACTGGAACGCCACCGATACCTTTGATCCTGGATTGGAGAGCGGGAAGTGGGCCATCCGCTTTCTATTGGTCTGCCTGGCCATAACGCCGCTGCATATCTACTTCGGCTGGCGCAGCCTGATCAGCCTGCGCAAACCGGCCGGCTTGTGGGCCTTCGGCTTCGCCGTTCTGCACGTGCTGGTCTATCTCAAAGAGGCCGGGTGGGCCTGGCTGGCCTGGCCGATCCAGCTCTATATCGCTCTCGGCTTGCTGGGGTTGCTGATCCTGACAGCGCTGGCCCTGACCTCCAACCGCTGGGCAATGCACCGGCTGAGGAAGCAGTGGAAGCGGCTGCACCGGCTGGTCTATCTCGCTGGCAGCGTGGGCGTTATGCACGCGATCCTGGCCACCAGCGCCAGCAAAAAAGTGTTGGTCCACGACCCGCAGGCCATCTACGAACTAAACGTCTATCTGGCCGTGCTCGTCGTTTTGCTGGTCGTGCGTATCCCGCTGGTGCGCCGTGGCTTGAAGCAGACACTGGCCTTGCGGCGATCTCAGCGCCAGGCTGAGCCGCCAATCATTCCTTTGCCCGTACCCGACAAGCCGTGGCAGTACGGATCGCCGGGATACACGCCTGAGATGAGTATTCCCTTAGACGATCTCGTCGCCGAAGCCTACCCCCAGGAAGATTACGCTCCTCTCGCTGAAGACGGGCTATTCAACCCATCTCGGCGTAATTAAGTTCTGTTGACATTTGCCGATTTCGCACGCTGAGTACCTCAAGGCGTATCGAAGCGTGCGAAATCGGCCCGAAAACGCATCCTGAGTAGGCGTCAGCCGTATCGAAGGCTGCGTTTTCGAGGTAACTTGATGAAATATCAACAGAACTTAGTTCAGGGTTGACAGGAGTTTTGTTTTGTGTTAATATGAAAGTAATCGAAAGTAAAAGTAAAGTACTCGTAAGCACAATTATTTATGTTGTGGTCGAAGGAACTCTATCTGGAAGAAAGACGCCAGGAGATACTGCGCCAGGTTGACTTAATGGGCCGCGTATCGGTGGCTGAATTGAGCCAGCAGTTAGGCGTGTCGGAGGTAACAATCCGGGCCGATTTGCAGGCGCTGGCTGAGCAGAATCTGGTTGTCCGCACCCACGGTGGAGCCATTCCTGCCGGCAATATGTACGAGTTGGCCTTGGCTCTACGCCGGCAGCGGCAGGTCCAGGAAAAAAGCCGGATTGGTCAAGCCGGAGCAGCCCTGGTCCTCGACGGCGATGCCATCTTTCTCGACAGTAGCAGCACGGTCCTGGCGATTGTGCCGCACCTCAAGAATCACCGCCATTTGACCATCATCACCAACAGCCTGGTCGTCGCTCAAGAAATGCAGGATACACCCAGTATCAGGGTGGTTATGTCGGGGGGAACGTTACAGCGGGAGACGGCTTCGTTTATTGGCGTAGATGGCCTGGAATTCTTGCGGAAATTCAACATTCAAAAAGGCTTTTTTGGGGCGCATGGCCTGAACCTGCCGGAAGGGCTGACCGATGTCAGCGCCGACGAGGCCGAGGTCAAACGTGCCCTGGTCGGCATGTGCCGCCAGACCATTGCCGTGCTCGATGCGACCAAGTGGGGCCGGGTGGGTCTGGCCTCTTTTGCCCGGCCGGATCAAATTGATACCGTCATTACCGATGAACACGCCCCGGCGGATTTGATGGAGCGGGTACGAGCAGCGGGGATTGAAATCGTCGTCGTGTAAGGTAATGCGTAAATGTCTTCTTATTCCTTACGTTTTACGCCTTACGTTTTAGAGATCATTAAACACATTTATCAAGTTAATCTACCCCATTGAGGTAACACAGTTATGGCAACCGCAGTTGTTATGCCCAAACAAGGCCAGTCGGTCGAGAGCTGTCTGATCGTCGGCTGGAAGAAAGACGTTGGGGATCAGGTAACGGCGGGAGAAATCCTGGCCGAAGTGGAGACCGACAAGGCCCTGGTCGAGGTCGAAAGCCCTGCCGCCGGTACTGTCCTGGCTCTATTTTTTGAGGCGGGCGATGATGTTCCAGTCTTGACCAATATCGCCGCAATCGGCCAGCCGGGCGAAGATATCAGCAGCCTACGGCCGGCTGGAGCCAAAGACAAGGATTCTGCTGCTGAACCAGTCCAAACAGCGGTTGAGGTAGGCAACCAAGCGAAAGTGCCGGAAACCGCCCTGACAAAAGCTGTCGAAACAGCGGCGAATGCAGCAGTGGGAATATCACCGCGGGCCAGAAACTTGGCCAAACAAAAAGGGCTGGCCCTGGTCAGTCTGGCGGGCAGCGGTCCTGCCGGACGGATTATCGAGCGGGATGTGCAGGCTGCGCTGGCCCAGAAACCGGTCATGACGCCGCTGGCTAAATCTATGGCAGCACAGGGGGGCTTCCAGGTACCTGACCACGGTTCCGGGGTGAGAGGCCGGATTATGGCCGATGATTTGCAAGCTGTCGCCGCTCAACCGGACGTTCCCGCTCCGGTGGTGACTCCTGCTGCGGTTGAAGATGAGATGCGAGCGATCCCGGTCAAAGGTATCCGCAAGGTCATTGCCACCCGCATGTTGAACTCTTTGCAAACCACGGCCCAACTCACGCTCAACGCCTCTGCCGATGCCGCGGCCCTGTTGGCCTACCGGAAGCGGCTGAAAGAGAGCGCCGAGACATTGGGCCTGCGCCAGGTGACGATCAATGACCTCCTGCTCCTGGCGGTCTCGCGGACCTTACCCCAATTTCCTGAGCTTAACGCCACCTTTAGCGACGACGTAATTTCCCAATACAAAAATGTCCACCTGGGCCTGGCCGTGGATACGCCGCGCGGCCTGATGGTGCCGGTTATCCGCCGGGCTAATACCCTCAGCCTGAAAGAGATCGCCCAGGAAGCCAAACGGCTGGCGGCTGCCTGTCTCGATAGCACCATTTCCGCGGACGAAATGAACGGCGGCACCTTTACAGTGACCAACCTGGGCAGTTTTGGGATCGAGAGTTTTACCCCGGTTTTGAACGCCCCCCAGGTGGGGATTTTGGGGGTGGGAAATATCAATTTGAAGCCGGTTGAGCGTGACAGCGAGGTGCAGTTTATCCCGCATCTCGGCCTGTCGCTGACCATTAATCATCAGGTTGTTGACGGCGCGCCCGCCGCTCGTTTTTTGCAGGCGTTAGCCCAGGGGCTGGCGCAGATCGAACTGTTACTGGCTCTATAAATAAGAGGAAAATACCATGACAAAGCTAATCACCATTGACCCCACCGAAGCCCGGCAGAGAGGGTGCCTTAAGAGCGTAGAAATCCCGATTAATGCCTACGTGCCCAATCCCCAGGCGGAAGCTGAAAAGTATGGCCGGGAAAACCTGGTGCGCATCTACCGGGATATGGTCTACATCCGGGAATTTGAGACGATGCTGGACCGTATCAAAAGGGAAGGGGTTTACGAAGGGATTGAATATAACCACAAAGGGCCGGCCCACCTGTCCATCGGGCAGGAGTCGGCGGCGGTGGGCCAAGCCTACCATCTGACCTCCCAGGATTTCATTTTTGGTTCCCATCGCAGCCACGGCGAGATTTTGGCCAAGAGCTTTTCGGCAATTGAGAAGCTGAGCGAAGTGGAACTGACGACTATTATGGAGTCGTACATGGGTGGGGCGACGCTGCGGGTAGTTGAGCCGTTTAGCCGGGGGGATGTCAAATCGCTGGCGGTCAATTACACTCTATACGGCACCCTGGCCGAGATTTTTGGCCGAGAATATGGCTTCAACAAGGGCATGGGCGGCTCGATGCACGCCTTCTTCCCACCGTTTGGGGTGATGCCGAACAATGCTATTGTCGGCGGTTCGGGCGATATTGCCGTGGGCGGGGCGCTCTTTAAGCGGGTCAACCGCAAACCGGGGATCGTCATCGCCAATATCGGCGACGCCTCGATGGGCTGTGGACCGGTCTGGGAGGGCATGATGTTTGCGGCCATGGATCAGTACCGCACCCTCTGGCCGGAAGAGATCGGCGGCGCACCGCCGATGCTGTTCAATTTTATGAACAACTTTTACGGCATGGGCGGCCAGCCCAAGGGCGAGACGATGGGCTTCGACATCCTGGCCCGGGTGGGGCTGGGAGTCAACCCGGAGGCCATGCACGCCGAGCGCGTGGACGGTTACAACCCGCTGGCGGTGGCCGATGCCATCGAACGCAAGCGGAAAATTTTGGAGGCGGGCCGGGGGCCGGTCCTGCTGGACACGGTGACTTATCGCTTCTCCGGCCATTCGCCCTCCGACGCTTCGTCATACCGCGATAAGACCGAAGTTGACCTGTGGCGGCAGCATGACGCGCTGGTCAATTACCGGCAGTATTTGCTGGAAAACGGCCACGCCGACGAAGAACAGCTTGACAGCATCACTGCGGACGCGACCAACCGGCTGGTCAACGTGCTCAAAGCAGCCGCGTCGCTGGATATCTCGCCCCGCGTTAATACGATGGTAGACACGATTGGCGAGATGATGTTTTTCAATCAGTTCAAGGACCGGCTGGCCGAGGGCACACCTGAAGTGCTCATTCCAAAAGAAGAGAGCCGTTTGAAAGTCACCCAGGAAAAGTTTCGTTTTGGTCTTGAAAACGGCAAACCCCTGCCCAAGCTAAAAACCTTGACCTATGCCGAGGCTCTGTTTGAGGCGTTAATCCATCGCTTCTACGAAGACCCGACCATGATTGCTTACGGCGAGGAAAATCGGGATTGGGGCGGCGCGTTCAGCGTCTACCGGGGCCTGACCGAGTGCCTGCCCTATCACCGCCTGTTCAACTCGCCCATTTCCGAGGGGGCGATTGTCGGTACGGCGGTGGGCTATGCCCTGTCCGGCGGCCGGGTGGTGGCTGAGTTGATGTACTGCGATTTCATGGGCCGGGCCGGGGATGAAATCTTTAACCAGATGGCCAAGTGGCAGTCCATGTCGGCCAACGTACTGCAAATGCCGCTGGTGCTGCGGGTCTCGGTCGGGGCCAAGTACGGGGCGCAGCACTCCCAGGATTGGACCTCGATTGTGGCCCACATTCCGGGCTTGAAGGTGATGTTCCCGGCCACGCCTTACGACGCCAAAGGCATGCTCAACCTGGCCCTGCGCGGCACCGACCCGGTGGTCTTTTTTGAAAGCCAGCGTCTCTACGCCGAGCCGGAAATTTTGGTGGAAGGCGGCGTGCCGCTGGAGTATTACGAAGTGGAAATGGGCGAGCCGGCCCTGCGTCGCAGTGGCAAAGATTTGACCCTTGTGACGATTGGGTCCACTCTCTATCGCGCTTTGGATGCGGCCAAAGAGTTGGAGGAGAAGTATCACCTCTCCGCCGAGGTGATTGACGCCCGTTTTATCAACCCGCTCAACTACGAGAAAATTATCGAGTCGGTCAAAAAGACGGGCAAAGTGGTGCTGGCCTCGGATGCCTCCGAGCGCGGCTCTTTCCTGCACACGATGGCTTCCAATATCAGCCAACTGGCTTTTGATTATCTGGATGGGCCGGTGGCTGTTGTCGGCGCGCGCAACTGGATCACCCCGGCGGCGGAATTAGAGGAGGCTTTCTTCCCGCAGAAAGAATGGATTATTGACACCATCCACGAGCGCATTCTGCCGTTGTCCGGCCATCAGGTCAGTACCGTCCAAACAAACGCGGAGATGCTCCGGCGGAATCGGTTGGGGATTTAGATTCTTTACCTTAGTTAGATTTTAATGGGCTGGAAGATTGGAAGAATGGTAATCTCCCAACCTTCCAGCCTTCCATTCTTCCCTGAATTTACTTTCACTCTTCCTCTAACTCCACCAACTTCTGCCCCCGTTCGACCACCTGCCCGGCGGCGCAATGAACCCGGTTGACCCGCCCGGTGTAGGGAGCGGTGAGGCGCAGCTCCATTTTCATAGCTTCCAGCACCACCAGGGTATCGCCGCGCTTGACGGCTGCCCCCTCTATAGCTAAGACCTCGCGGACCAGGCCGGGCATGGTCGCTTCCAGGTGGCCGGAGTCGGCGGAAGAATGGGAGCCATACTGCCCCGGCTGCTGGGGTCGAGGTTCTTCCAGGACCCACGTTTCCCCGGCAATGGCGATATACCGCCGGCTGTCGTCACTGACCACGTAGCCGCGCCACTGCTGGCCCTCTACCTCCAGGTCAAATTCGCCCGGCTGGTGCTGTCGAGCGGCAACATCATAGACTCTATCCCCAATGGTCACTCGAAAACGGTCGCCCGCCTGCTCGACTGTGACGGTTTTTAGTTCATCGCCGATTTGATAACTGAATTGTGTCATTCCAATTTGAACTGCCGAAATCACTAAAAATAGTGCTTAAACAATGAGATTATTGTACCTTGAGCAAGAAAATTTACACAGAGCCACACAGAGCAGACGCAGAGATTCGCGGAGAAATTTTATAATGCTCTCTGTGTATCTCTGAGAGTTCTCTGTGAGACTCTGTGTTCCTTTTTGGTTGAAGGCAGTTTGTCCAGGTTAGGTGCGACGCGAAAAAAGCGCATTTTCAGTGCCATCAGAGACATCAGCGATTCAAAATCTCCACTAAATCGGTCAACTTGCTAATGGTCATCGTGGGGACAACGCCCAGTTCATCCAGAGGATGAGCTGCCCGATTGACCCAAAAGGTGCGGAAGCCAAAGGCTGTCGCCCCGATGATGTCAAAAGAATTGGACGAGACAAAGCCAATCGCTTGTGCTTCCAGGCTCAGTTTGTCAACCGCCAGTTGGTAAACCTGGGGACTGGGCTTGTAAATTTTTAGCTCATCCACGCTGATAACGTGGGCGAAAGTTCCCTGCAACCCGGCATTGAATACCAGCGGTTCCAGCATTGCGGGCGAACCGTTGGATAAAATCGCCAGGGGATAACCGGCCAGTCCGGTTAGAGTTTGGTGAACCTCAGGGTAAGGTTCCAGGCGAAGGTAGGCTTCCAGCAACTGCGCCTGCTGCGTTTCATCGCACGGTAGTTTATGCGCCCGGCAGGCAAAACGCAGCGCCTTCTCGGTGACATGCCAGAAATCCTCGTAGCGGCCCATCAGGCTCAACAGCCAGGTATATTCCAACTGCTTGGCCCGCCACAGGTGGCTCAAGGCCGGCCCTTGCTCCGGGAACAATTCATTGCACAGGGCAATGACCGAATGGACATCAAACAGGGTGCCATATGCGTCAAAAACCATCGCCTTAATCATCGTCCTAGAGTCTATCATTTTTGATTAACCTTCCCCACTCGAAAATTGGACAACTGCCGCCACGGGTTGTACGGATCGCCTCTTGCCTCCACTGTCCCCGGATGGGGGTCGCTTCTTCCTTTCCTCTCCTCTTCGCCTCCTGCCAGCATCTCTGCCAGCGCCGCCGTGATCAAAGCCAGGTCGGGCGAAACGGCCCGATGGGGCTGCCAAGTGTTAAAATGCTGGTCAATCAGATCCGTATTAAGGTCGCCCCGCTGAAAGGCGTCGTCAGCCAGTAGGTCGCACAAGAAAGAGAGATTAGTCGTAACTCCCAAAATGACATACTGCCTCAAGGCCGCCATCATTTTGCGGATAGTTTCCTGACGATTTTCGCCCAGGGCAATCAGCTTGGCCAGCAGCGGATCGTAATAGGGCGTTACGTCGTCGTCGGGGGAGAGACCGCTGTCAACGCGAATTCCCGGCCCCGCTGGTTCGACCAGGCGCAGAACCCGGCCTGTCGCCGGTAGAAAGTTGTTGGCGGTATCTTCCGCATAGATCCGGCACTCCAGCGCATGGCCGCGCTGAGAAAGATCGGCCTGCTCAAACGGCAGCGCCTCTCCCGCAGCGACCCGCAGTTGCCACTTGACCAAATCCAGCCCGGTGACGAGTTCGGTAACGGGATGCTCAACCTGCAGCCGGGTGTTCATTTCCAAAAAGTAGAAGTTGCGTCCGGCGTCAACCAGAAACTCGATGGTGCCCGCATTAACATAGTTGACCGCCCGGGCCGCAGCTACGGCGGCCTGGCCCATGCGCTGCCGGAGTGACTTATCCCCGGCCAGTAGCGGCGAGGGCGTTTCCTCAATAATTTTTTGGTGCCGGCGCTGCACCGAACACTCCCGTTCAAAAAGGTGGACTACATTGCCGTGAGCGTCGCCCAAAATCTGGAATTCAATATGGCGGGGGCTGGCCAGGTATTTTTCCAGGTAAACCCGCTCATCCCCAAACGCATGCAGCGCCTCCCGCCGGGCAGATTGCAGCGAATCCGGCAGCTCGGCGGTGGTCCGGACCAGCCGCATGCCCTTACCGCCGCCGCCGGCCACAGCTTTGACGAGCAGCGGAAAGCCTATTTTCTCGGCAGCAGCCAATAAATCCTCATCTCCCCTGCCCTCTTGCCCATGGTAACCCGGCACAACCGAAACCCCGGCCGCCTGCATCACCTCCCGCGCCGCTGTTTTTGACCCCATGAGGCGGATGATTGCGGCATCAGGCCCGATGAAAACCAGTCCCGCCTCCACCACTGCGCTGGCAAAATCGGCGTTTTCGGCCAGAAAACCGTAGCCGGGATGAATCGCTTCACAGCCTGTCCGCCGGGCCGCTTCGATGATCCGGTCAGAGCGCAAATAAGAGTCGCTGGCAGAGGGGGGACCCAACAGTACGGCCTCATCGGCCAGCCGGGTGTGCAGCGCGCTTGCATCTGCCTCGGAGTAAACAGTAACTGTGCCGATGCCCATTTCCTGGCAGGCTTGCATAATCCGCACGGCAATTTCGCCGCGATTGGCAACGAGAAGTTTATTGAACATCGCAACCAGGGGAGTAGGGAGTAGGAAGTAGGGAGTAGGGGAAACAAGTTCTCCTTACTCCCTACTCCTTACTCCCTTACATACGGAATACTCCAAATTGGGTCGATTCAACCGGCGCGTTGAGGCAGGCAGAGAGAGCCAGGGCGAGAACCTGGCGGGTCTCGGCCGGGTCGAGGATGCCATCATCCCACAGCCGGGCCGTGGAATGGTAAGGATTGCCTTCGCGCTCGTACTTGTCGAGAATGGGCTGTTTGAAGGCTTCTTGCTCCTCCGCTGTCAGCCGAGGCTGGCCGCGCCGGGCCAGTTGATCCTGCTTAACGGTCAGCAGGACATTCGCCGCCTGCTCGCCGCCCATTACGCTGATGCGGGCATTCGGCCACATCCACAAGAAACGAGGGCTGTAGGCCCGGCCGCACATGCCGTAGTTACCCGCGCCAAAGGAGCCGCCGATGATAACCGTCAGCTTGGGCACGGCGGCGTTGGCAACAGCATGGACCATCTTGGCCCCATCTTTGGCAATACCACCCGCTTCATACTCCTGGCCGACCATGAAACCGGTGATGTTTTGCAGGAAGAGCAGCGGAATATGCCGGGCTGCGCACAACTCGATGAAATGGGTTCCCTTCAAGGCCGACTCGCTGAACAGAACGCCGTTGTTGGCCACAAGGCCAATGGGGTAGCCGTAGAGATGAGCAAAGCCGCAGACCAGGGTAGGACCGTAGCGGGCTTTGAATTCGCGGAAGCGGCTGCCATCCACCAGCCGGGCAATCACTTCCCGCACATCGTAGGCGACCTTGAAGCTGGCCGGGATGACGCCGTACAATTCGGCGGGGTCGTAGAGTGGCTCCTCCGGCGGCTGGAGGTCAAGCGCAACCTGCTTGCGGGTATTGAGCGAGGCGACGATGCTGCGGACAATCTCCAGGGCATGCGGGTCGTCTATGGCAAAATGGTCGGCAACGCCGGAGATGCGGGTGTGAACATCGGCCCCGCCTAATTCTTCTGGCGTCACTTCGACGCCGGTAGCGGCTTTGACCAGCGGCGGCCCGCCCAGAAAAATCGTGCCAACGCCTTTGACGATGACCGTCTCGTCGCTCATGGCCGGCACATAGGCTCCGCCCGCGGTGCAAGAACCCATCACCGCCGCAATTTGCGGAATACCGGCGGCGCTCATTATCGCCTGGTTGTAGAAAATGCGCCCGAAATCATGCACGTCGGGGAAAACTTCGTCTTGCAGGGTTAGAAACGCGCCGCCGGAGTCGACCAGGTAGAGACAGGGTAGCCGGTTTTCCAGGGCGATCTGTTGGGCGCGCAGATGCTTTTTAACGGTCAGGGGATAGTAGGTGCCACCCTTGACGGTGGCATCGTTGGCCACAATCATACACTCGCGCCCGGCCACCGAGCCGATGCCGGTAATGATGCCCGCGGCCGGGGCGTCGCCGTGATACAGCTCCCAGGCGGCCAGGGGCGAGAGTTCCAAAAAGGGTGAGCCGGGGTCGAGTAGCCGGTCAATCCGCTCGCGCACAAAGAGCTTGTTCTGCTCGGCGTGACGCTGCCGGGCGTGCTCCCCCCCACCCTGGCGCACCTGGGCCAGCCGCGCCCGCAGTTCTTCGGCCAGTTGCCGGTTGTGGGCGGCGTTTTGTTGGAATTGCTCACCGTTGGGGTCCAGTTGGGATGCGAGGATGTCCATAGAAGCCCTTTCTTGTTGGGGATTTTACCCTACCCCACCCGCATATACAAGCGGTTTGATGCCGGCTGAATTCAGGGGATGGCTTTGAAAATAATCCTGGCTGATGGTATAGTAAAGGTATCGTTGCTGCTGTACCGAAACAGGCAAAAAAGATGAATCCATCCCACTCTATTCTACTCGCTTCCACCCAGGCGCTGGAACTGCAACAGGCTCTTCAAACTAACCTTCACATGGTGGGGGTTGACAGTCTGACCGATGCCAGCCAGCTTTTGGCGCAACTGTCCCAGCACCCTTATCAGCTATTGGTTGCCGATTTATCCTTATTACGCTGCGTCTTTGAAACCGAGTCCCTTTTAGCCGAAATTAGAGACATAGCCCCCCAGACCGAAGTGATTTTGCTGGTTGAGACCCAGGACCGCCGGCAGGCTGTGGCGCAGCTTCATTCCGGGGCCGCCGATTATCTGCTCTGCCCCATCGAGGCCGCCGAGCTAACGCTCAAAATCGAACGAATTTTAGAAATTCAAGGGCTTAAGGCGGAGACAAGCCAGGCCAACCAAAAAGACTCGGCTGAGAATGTTCTGCTGCTGCTCCATCAGGCCACGCAGGAAATCAGCCGGACCTGGCAGTTTGATGAAGCCCTCAAAATCGTCCTGGTCAAAGCGCACCGTCTCACCAGGGCTGATATGGCCCGAATTTATCTAACCGACTCCGGCGGCAAACTGGATCGAAACCGGTTTTTGAATTGCCCCTTAGAAACCACTGCGCAGGCTGAGCAAGATGCGGCGGGAGTCGTGCTGTTTACCCTGGCCGAGCAGGCGGCTTTGACTCAGGAGATTGTCTGCCGCCAGCAAATTGAAGCTTCGCCGATCCAGTCTGCACTACTTGTTCCCCTGGTTTCACGGGACAAACTCATCGGTGTGTTGGGGTTGGGCAGCCGGGGGCAGAATGGTTTTAGTGCGAACCACCGGCGCTGGCTGTCTATTTTTTGCGACCAGGTGGCGATTGCCATCGAAAACGCGCGCCTGTTTGAAAATTTGGCCTCGGCCTACATTGACCTGGCTCAGAGCCGGGAGAAAATTCTGCACAGCCGGAACACCCTGCAAGTTTTGTTCGACGGGATTGCAGACGGTCTTTATATTTTAGATCAGAACTTGACGATTATTGCCCTGAACCAGGTTGAGGCCGAACGCCAGGGCTATCGCCCCAGTGAATTGATCGGCAAAAGCTGCCTGTCCCTGGCCTGGACCCAGGCCGCGCCGGAACTGTTGAATCGGATCAAGGAGTCGCTGGAAACGGGCCGAGAAACCACCTGGATTTCGCCCGAAAATGAAACCGAACCGTATCTCAAGGATCAAGAATTTCGGATCTATCCTATCCGCAACCGCATTGGCCACATCGAGCAGGTCGTGGTCTTCGGGCAGGATGTATCGGAGCGGCGGCGCTGGCAGGCCTCACTGTTTCGCTCGGCCAACCTGGCGGCGGTCGGGCAACTGGCCGGCAGTGTGGCCCATCAAATCAATAACCCGCTGACCATCACCATGGCCAATAGCCAACTCCTACTGCTGGAGACTGAACCAAACGGCGAAGCTTACCAACTGACCAACGATATCCTGAAGGCCGGGCTGCGCATCCAAAAGATCATCGAAAATTTACTGGAGTTCTCCAACCAGGAAACTTACTTTTTTATTGAGGCCGATTTGATTGAAACCATCGAGGGCGCTCTGGCCCTGGTGGCTCGCTCTTTGAAAAAAGATCGGGTCGAACTGGTCAGGAATTACGAGGTGCAGCCTAAACTTTCGGCCAGTGTCAGCCACTTGAAGCTGGTCTGGATGAATCTGCTCCTGAATGCCCGTGATGCGGTGGTAGGCTACACCAGCCAGCCTGTCGTCTCCATTTCAACCCAGGCAGTTTCGCCGCGCGAGGTCAAGGTAGTTATCACCGATAACGGCTGTGGTATTGCCGCAAAAGACTTTGAGCGCTTGTTCCGGCCTTTTTTCACCACCAAGCCGGTCGGTAAGGCCCTGGGGCTGGGCTTATATTCAGCCCACGCTATTGTTGAACGCCATCACGGCCAGATTAACGCTCACAGCCAGCCGGGGGTAACGACCACCTTTGAAGTCATTTTACCGCTCGATAACCCTCGTGATTTATAATCTGTTGGCCGAGAAAATCTTCCTGTTTAACGCTAAAGAAATGGAAATCAGTATTGTTTGCCTCACTTGAATAGGTAGATTATAATAGAGTAGTACTTTGGTAGGCTTTACTATCCTTCAATACTCCAGGCACGACCTGCTGCTCCACGGTCTAACCTGTAACTCCATTGACTGGTTTCTTATGAGAGTCAGTAAAGGAGGTGATCATCCTTAGAAATATCCCCCCAACTGAAAGCAACTCAGTTTCACTTAACTTATTACCAAATTCTCACTGGAGGAGAAACAAAATGACTAAACGTTTCTTTTTGTTAGCAACTCTTTTAGTAGTGCTCATTTTAGTAGCCGCTTGTGGCGGCGCCGCCACGCCAACGCCTCCGCCGGCTGCCCCGGCAACCGAAGCCGCGGCTCCGGCGGCAACGGAAGAAGCTGCCGCCCCGGCGGCGACGGAAGAGGCTGCTGCTCCGGCAACCGAAGCTCCGGCGGCAACGGAAGAAGCTGCCGCTCCGGCTGAAGGCGGGGCCAAGAAATATGGCCAGGTTACGGACGTCGGCGGGATTGACGATAGAGGCTTCAACCAATTGGCCTGGGTTGGTTTGCAAAAAGCAGGTAAGGATTTTGGTCTTGAAGTTCAATTCCTGGAAAGCCAGCAGCAGACCGATTACGAGAAGAACATTGGCGAATTTCTAGGCCAGGGTTACAACGGGATCATCACCGTTGGCTTTTTGTTGGCCGATGCGACCAAGGTGGCTTCGGAAGCGAATCCGGATGTACCGTTTGCGATTGTAGACTTTGCGAGCCAGACCTCAGGGGACATGGGCCTGCTCTTTGCCGTAGAGGAGCCATCTTTTATGGCGGGCTACCTGGCTGCGGCGATGAGTGAAACCGGGACGGTCTGCACCTATGGGGGGATCAAGATACCTCCGGTAACGGCCTTTATGGTTGGCTTTGAGCATGGTGTAATGTATTACAACGAGAAAAATAGCGCGGAGGTACAGGTTCTTGGCTGGAAGACCGACCCGGCCGCAGAAGGCGGTGGGGATGGCTCATTTACCGGCAACTTTGAGAGCCTGGACGATGGGCGGAGCTTTGCCGAGAACTTCTTTGACGAAGGCTGTGACATCATCTTCCCGGTGGCCGGCCCGGTTGGCTTAGGTTCGGCGACGGCAGCGTTGGATCGCGGCTTCAAGGTGATTGGGGTGGACGCGGATTTGACCCAAACCAATCCCGACGCTAAGGAGGTCTACCTGACCAGCGTTCTCAAAAAGATTGATGTAGCCGTTTACGAGGCCGTTAAGCGCATGAATGATGGGACGTTTGAAGGGGGAACCAACTATGTGAGCACCCTGGAGAATGGCGGTGTCGGCTTGGCCCCGTTCTACGACTATGACGACGACGTGTCCCAGGAAGTGAAAGACGCCCTGGCCGAAATTGAAGCGGGCATCATTGACGGCAGCATCAGCACCGGCTGGCCGGTGGAAGCCGCACCGGCGGCAGAGGGTACGGCAGAAGCGACCGCCGAAGGTGGCGAAGCTATGGCTGCTCCCGCTGCCGGCGAGTTGGGCAGCGCCGAGAGCCCGATCAATGTGCTGTTTGTGCCCTCGGTGGATGCCGGGGTGATTGTGACCGGCGGTGAAGTGATGGCCGAAGCCCTGAACAAAGCCACCGGCCTGACCTTCAAAGTGGATGTGCCGACCAGCTATGCGGCGACAGTTGAAGCGATGTGCGCCTCGCCAGAAAATACCATCGGCTTTATCCCGGCCCTGGGTTACGTGCTGGCCAATAACAACTGTGGCGTCGAAGTCGGCGCCGCGGCTGTGCGCCGTGGCCTGAGCTGGTACACCACGCAGTTCCTCGTCCAGCGCGACAGCGATATCAAGACTATCGAGGACCTCGCCGGCAAAAAGTGGGCCGTCCCAGACCTGGGTTCGACCTCCGGCTACCTCTACCCCTCGGTCATGTTGACCGAAGCCAAAGTTGAACCCGGCGAGATTGTCGAGGCGGGTGGCCATCCCCAGGCGGTGCTGGCCGTTTACAACGGCGACGTTGACTTTGCGACCTCCTTCTTCAGCCCGCCGTTAATGGACCCGAGGTGGGAGTATGGCGACGATCCCGAACCCTTTGATCCGGCGGCCGTCACTCGCGATGCTGATGGAAATTGCACGGCCGGCGACATTGTAGTTCTCGATGCCCGCTGCGCTGCGGCTGAAACGGCGCCGGATGTCTTTGAGAAAGTGCGCATCCTGAGCCTCAGCCAGCAAATTCCGAACGACACCATGAGCTTCTCACCCGAATTTCCCGAAGAGTTGCGGCAGCAGATCATTGATGCGATGGTCGCTTTTGCCGGCTCCGAAGAGTGCGCCCAGTCTATCTGTAACGAAGATTTCTACGGGTGGACAGGCATGGAGCCGGTAGAAGACTCTTTCTATGATCCGGTCCGCAGCCTGATCAGTACCTTGGGTTACACCGAAGAAGACATCTTCAAATAATGATGAAGTTGGTCAAAGGTAGACCCGGCCCAGCTTATGGGTTTGTAAGGTAACATGCAATTGGGCAGGGGGATGCGCTTCGTCCCCTGCCCAATTTTTATAATAAAAACAATGGTTAACAGTCAATTGCCAATCGTCAATGTGTAATTGATAATTGAGGATTGGCAACTGATTATTAACAATGAGGAGACGCTTTTGCTGGAAGTCAAAAACTTGGTTAAAGTGTATGATAACAAAGTCCGGGCGTTGGATGGTGTCAGTTTTAGCGTCAAGCCGGGCCAATTTTTGGCAGTGGTTGGCCTGAGCGGCTCCGGGAAGTCCACCCTACTGCGCTGCATCAACCGCTTAATTGAGCCAACCGCCGGCCAAATCGTCTGGAAGGGTGTGGATGTCACCGCCGCTTCGCCGGAAGAGATCCGCCGGATTCGGCGGCGGATTGGCATGATTTTTCAGCATTTTAATTTGGTGACCCGCTCCTCGGTGCTGATCAACACGCTGGCCGGGCGGCTTGGTTACATCAACCCGCTGTGGAGCCTGGTTAATCGCTTTCCTAAAGAGGATGTACGGCAGGCGCTGACCAAGCTGGACCGGGTCGGTATTGGCGATAAGGCTTACGTTCGCGCCGACGAGTTAAGCGGTGGCCAGCAGCAGCGAGTTGGCATTGCCCGCGCCTTGATGCAAAACCCGGAAATTCTACTGGCCGACGAGCCGGTGGCCAGCCTTGACCCGGTGCTGGCGCACAGCATTATGAAAATATTAAAGCAGCTCAATCAAGAGGATGGGATCACGGTCATTTGCAGCCTGCACTTTCTGGATTTGGTGCAGCGTTACGCTGATCGGGCCATCGCCCTGAACCAGGGAAAGCTGGTCTTTGATGGGCTGCCGCACGAGATTAACGACCAGCGTTTCAGGGAGATTTACGGTCAAGATGCCGAGCGGATTGGATGACCGCCTCACCGACCATAGACCGCCGCCAGTTCCTTGTCTAACATTAACCAAGAAGCGGGTTATGTGGTCGGCGGTCGCAGGAGAGGAGTACGATTGATGAACGATAAAAACGCCAAGCCGGGCCAACGCTTTGTTCGAACCTTTCTTTTAGTTATTGTCCTCATCGTTGTTTTTGCCTATGGGTTTCAGGTGACTCAGATCAACCTGGAAGAACCTAAAAAGGAAAGACGGCAGAGCCAGTTGATTAATGTTATCCGCTCGTTGGCTCGGCCTGATCTAACCGAGTATGAAACAGAACGGTTGGAAATCGAAGCGCCGATTTTGGTACCCTGTCCCGCTGCCCAATTTCAACTGCCGGATGCGGCGGCTACAACTGGCCCCGCAATCCAACTGTCTGTGCGCTGCGCTTCTCCTGCCAGTGAAATTGAGGTCAAAGGCAGCGGCTTTGAGCCAGGAGAGGATATTTTTCTCTACTTTGTGCCCTACAATGCCGATCCCAGCCGGGCGGTTGAATTACCTCTAACCAATCAGGTTGTCAGGTCTGACCCGCAGGGTAATTTTGTAGAAACGGTTAGCCTCAGGCGGGATCGTACTTCTGAGGAGCCGCAGACCGTACGCGCGGTTGTTAATCGAACATCCGGTTGGCCTGAACCGAGCACGACAGTTTACGAGACAGTCGCCAAGATTATTGAGACCATCTTTCTGGCCTTGATCGCCACGACCCTGGGTACGATTCTATCTATCCCGATTAGCTTTCTATCAGCCCGCAATCTGATGATCCAGATAACCAGCACGTTTGGTAGCTGGCTGACTTTACTTGTCGCGGCTCCGCTGGGCTGGTGGGCAGGCTGGTGGTTATTTGGTACGGTTGGTGGCGGGATAGCCGGCCTGATTAGCGGCGATAATGCCTCTGCCACAGCCGTGTTATTGGTGCCGGCGCTCTTGTTTCTTACCGTTCAGGCAGCTAGTCGCCCTGGCCACTCTGTCTGGATGGCTAGCATGCGTGGGTATGGGCTAGGGTTGTTGACGATCGTAGGTACCGCTCTCGTCTTGGGCATTGTCGGCGGGCTGGGGCTAAGGCTGAGCCAGGGTTTAATGGCGGTATTGGGGAACTTTGCTTTTCTCGGCAATTTCCTCTTTGTTATTTCGGATAGTTTAATTATTTTTCTGCCTTTGATTGGCGGCATTGTCGGCGCGTTTGCCCTAGCTTCGCTGGCCGGCGCAGCTTCGGAGGGCTTACTGCGCCGCCTGGGTAACACCGTTTGGGCGAAAATTTTTAGTGTTGTCGTTGCCCTGCTGGCCGGAGCAATCCTGTTTGGTCTGCTGGCTGCTGTGGTAACGTGGCTCTATCAACCGGCCAATCCCTGGTATTACATCGGTTTGGCGGGGACCATCGGCGCGATCATCTTTGGCCTGGCAGCGCTGGCGTTCAGCCCCGATCGTCCAATGCCGACGGGCATGATTATCTATTATACCAGCCGGACTATCTTGAATACGCTGCGCTCGATTGAGCCGCTGATTATGGCGATTGTGTTTGTGGTCTGGGTCGGTATTGGACCGTTTGCCGGGGTACTGGCGCTGACGTTGCATACCATCGCCTCGCTGGGCAAACTCTATTCGGAGCAAGTCGAGAATATCGCCGAAGGCCCGCTTGAAGCGGTCACTGCCACCGGGGCCAACCGCTTGCAGACGATTATCTACGCAGTGATGCCCCAGATTGTGCCGCCCTATATCGCCTTTACCATTTATCGCTGGGATATCAACGTGCGTATGTCAACCATCATCGGTTTTGCCGGTGGCGGCGGTATTGGTTTCTTATTGCAGCAGAACCTGAACCTGCTCAAGTATCGCCAGGCTAGTGTGCAGATGATTGCCATCGCCATTGTGGTGGCTACCCTCGATTACGTCAGCGCCAAAATCCGAGAAAAGATTGTTTAAGAAGTTAGACCTCACGGGTCTTTAAGACCTGTGAGGTCTATTTTTCACTTTACGCCGTTCTAACCTGTGCTATAATAGAGTACCTACTCAAAGTGGAGTCCAAAGGAAGGATCGCTTATGCCTCCAGTCCTGGAATTACGCGGTATTACTAAACAATTCCCCGGTGTTCTGGCTAACGATAATATCAATCTGACCCTGGAAAAGGGTGAAATTCATGCTTTGCTGGGTGAAAACGGCGCCGGCAAAAGCACCTTGATGAATATTTTGTATGGTTTGTACAAACCTACCAAAGGTGAAATCTTCATCAACGGCCAAAAAGTCGAAATTTCCGGCCCAACCGATGCCATTCGCCAGGGGATTGGCATGGTGCATCAGCACTTCATGCTCATTCCGGTGCTGACAGTGACCGAGAACGTCATGCTGGGGGAAGAGTCAATTCACCGGGGTATCTTCTTGGACCGCAAAAAAGTAGCGAACCGCATCCGCGAAATTTCGCGCCAATACGGCTTGCATGTTGATCCCGACGTTTATATCAAAGACTTGCCGGTGGGCATCCAGCAGCGGGTCGAGATTATTAAAGTCCTCTACCGCGACGCTAATATCCTCATTTTCGACGAGCCGACCGCAGTGCTGACCCCGCAAGAAGTAGAAGAGCTTTTCACCATTATCAAATCGCTGGTGGCCCAGGGCGTATCGTTGATTTTTATCACCCACAAACTAAAAGAGGTGCTGGCTGTAGCCGACCGGATTACAGTCATCCGGCGCGGAAAAACGGTGGGCACGACCACCCCAACCGGAGCTACTCCCCAATCATTGGCCGAGATGATGGTCGGGCGGTCTGTCGAATTAATGGTTAAGAAAAAGATTGCTGCGCCCGGCGAGCCGGTGCTGGTGGTCAAAGATTTGCATGTCAATGATGATCGGGGTAATCCGGCCGTCAGGGGTGTTTCGTTTGAGGTGAAGGCCGGAGAGGTCCTGGGCATTGCCGGCGTGCAGGGGAACGGCCAAACCGAGCTGGTCAAAGCCTTAACCGGCCTGAGCCATGTCCAGAGCGGAATGATACAGATTACCGGGCAAAATGTCAATCACGCCTCACCCCGCCAAATTACCGAATTAGGCGTCGCTCACGTTCCAGAAGACCGGCAGCGGGATGGCCTGGTGTTGAGTTTCCCTATAAAAGATAATTTGATCTTAAATACTTATTACAACACCTTTGCCAGGGGCATCGTGATTGACGAAGAAAAGGTGAACGAGGTCTCGGCCCAATTGGTCAAGGATTTTGACGTGCGCACGCCCAGCATTGAAGCGGCAGCCAAAACCCTTTCTGGGGGTAACCAGCAAAAAGTGATTGTGGCCCGCGAGTTCTCCCGGCCAATCAAGCTGCTCATTGCCTCGCAGCCAACGCGTGGGCTGGACGTGGGTTCTATTGAGTACATCCACCACCGCCTGATCGAAAAGCGGGATGAGGGTGACGCTGTTCTGGTCGTTTCGACCGAACTGGACGAAATCCGCGCCCTCAGCGACCGGATTGCGGTGATGTTTGAGGGTAAAATTGTGGATATTCTGCCGGCCAACCGGGTGACTAAAGAGCAGTTGGGCCTGCTCATGGCCGGCCATCGTCCCAGTGATTTGCCGGTTGAGGGCGAGGTCGAGCCGGTTGAGGTTGACGTTGAAGTGGTGTTATAACGTTCAACGTTCAAACGTTGAACGTTAGGAGAGGTGGTGTGACCGAGTCCCCCAAGAAGCGAGCCGTTCTATTTGACCATGATGGCGGGGTGGACGATCTGCTCTCATTAATGATGGTGCTGGCCATGCCGCACCTTGAGTTGGCCGGGGTAGTTGTCACACCGGCAGACTGTTTTTTGGGACCGGCCACGTCGAGTTCGCTCAAAATCTTGCGATTCTTTGATCGGCTGGATATTCCGGTTAGCCAGGGAATGTTGCATGGAGTAAATCCTTTCCCGCAAACGTGGCGGTCTCAGCCTTATCCCATTGATGCCCTGCCCATTCTCAACGAGAATGAAGAACCTTTGCCCTCTCCCGTAGCGGCGCCGGGCCATGAATTTATCGCCCGGAAACTGCGTGAAGCTACGGAGCCATTGACCGTGCTCATCACCGGGCCGGTTAGCAACCTGGCCCTGGCTTTGACCCAGGAACCCGACCTGGCAGCCAAGATTGAAGAAGTTGTCTGGATGGGTGGGGCGCTCCAGGTTAAGGGCAATGTGCGCGATTACGAGCACGACGGCAGCGCCGAGTGGAATGCCTACTGGGACCCGCCCGCCACATATTCTTTGTGGCAGTCATCTGTGCCGATCACTCTCTTTCCGCTGGATGCAACCAATCATGTGCCGGTCACTCGTGATTTCTTGCAGCGGCTCGCCCGGCAGCGCCGCTGTCCCCTCTCCGATTTAGCCGGTCAATGCTGGGCGCTGACTCTGGGCACGATTCCCAGTTATGAGTATGTCTACCATATGTGGGACACGCTGACGACCGGTTATCTGGGCGGGCCGCAGTTCATCACCTTCCGCGAGGTGCAAACCGAGGTAGTTGCCGAAGGGCCAAGCGCCGGGCGGACCAAGGAAGTTGAAACAGGCCGGCCTATTCGGGCAGCAGATAAAGTAGAGGTTGAGGGCTTTTTAGATTACGTGTTGGCGTTGTTGCGACGATGAGGTGATTGATGCAGGAGATGACAGTACTCTCTAAAGCTAAACTCATTACCGGCGAAGAACTGCTGGCGATGGGCGACATTGGCCCATGTGAGTTAATTGATGGGAGAATCGTACCGATGAGTCCAACCGGGGGCGAACATGCGTACATTGAATTTTACCTGGGATCTGAAATAAGTAATTTTGTGCAACCTAAGAAGTTGGGCTGGGTATTGGGAGGTGAAGTGGGTATTTATACTCGCCGCCAACCTGATCGAGTGCGGGGGGCGGATGTGGCGTTCATCTCAAAAAACCGCTCCCCTCGCAGACCGACAAGGGGTTTTTTGGAAGTCGCTCCTGAATTGGTGGTCGAAATTATGTCACCCGATGATCGCTGGCAGGACGTACAGCAGAAATTGGAGGAATATTTCTCTATCGGGGTGGAATGGGTGTGGATTGTTGAGCCGGAAAACCGAGCTATCTACGTTTATCGTTCTGGCACTGAGGCTCAGAAGTTTGGTGAGGATGATATTATCCAGGGTGAGGGAGTTCTGGCCGGTTTTTCATTGTCGGTGGCAAACTTGTTCAGTGAATGATGTCAATAACCGTACTATCCTGATAGAAAATTGAAGTGGCATTGAAGGAGAAGCTATGGAAGCAAGCGCCAAAGTAACACCATCTACTGCCAAAGGTAAAGAGCCGCCAACATCCAACCTGCTCAAAAGCATCTTGGATACCCTGTTGATCCCGGCCCTGGCCGTTTTTTCGGCCCTGGTCATTGGCGGCATTATCATCGTTGTTACCGATGCTGCTGTTTATGCTGCTTTCCGCGAGGGTGGGCTGGGCGCGGGCCTGGTAGCCGTGTGGAAGAGTATCTCGGTGGCTTACGGCGCTCTATTTTCCGGCTCACTGGGCAGTGCTGCTGCCATTAGTGAAAGCCTGGTTGCGGCAACTCCCTACATTTTTACGGGACTTGCCGTAGCCGTTGGCTTTCGGGGTGGGTTATTTAATATCGGTGGCGAGGGGCAATTATTGGTTGGAGCGGCGGTGGCGGTCATTATCGGCTACAGCTTCCGCTTACCGGCGCTTATCCACCTGCCTTTGGCTTTGCTCGGTGGAATGGCGGGTGGGGCGTTGTATGCCTCTATTCCAGGTATTCTCAAGGCCAAAACCGGCGCTCACGAAGTCATCAATACGATTATGTTGAACTATATTGCCTTCCGCTTTTTTGACTGGGCCTTTACCGGCCCTCTCCGCCGGCCCGGCGGCGATAGACCCGTCACCGCCGAAATTTTCCCCACCGCCTACCTGCCGCAGCTTTTTGAAGGCTACCGCTTTCACTGGGGCTTTTTCCTGGCCCTGCTGACCGCCTTTGTGATCTGGTGGCTCCTTTTCAAAACCACGCTGGGTTTTGAAATCCGCACGGTTGGGGCCAATCCCAATGCCGCCCGCTATGGCGGCATCAAAATTACGCGAATCATTGTGCTGACCATGGCCATTAGCGGAGGCTTGGCCGGCCTGGCCGGAACCAACGAGGTACTGGGCCTTAACCACTTTCTGGCCGGCGGTTTCTCCTCCGGTTATGGTTTCGACGCGATCGCCCTGGCCCTACTCGGCAAGAGCCATCCCCTGGGGGTTGTGCTGGCGGCGCTGCTGTTTGGTACCTTACGCAACGGCGCGACCCGCATGCAGTCTATCGCCAGCATCCCGATTGACATCATTTCCATTGTCCAGGCTTTGGTAATTGTCTTTATTGCTGCCCCGGCGATTGTCCGCTGGGTGTATCGAGTCAGGGCTAAATCAGAGGCGGAAGGCGCTACCTTCACCCGGGGTTGGGGCGCGTAATCCGTTAAACGTTTGAACATTGGACGTTGAAACGAATTCAGGAGGTTACATTGAGTACAGCCGCACTTTCAACCAGGGCTTTCGCCGTTAGAGACAGGCGCAGCATGGGGATGGGCATCTTCTTTCTGGTGGTGGCAGTTGCCATTGTCGCTCTATTTGCTCTGAACACCACTGCCGATATGACCACTTCTTTTGGCCTGAACCCCGGTGCCAGAACCAACGCTCCCCGGCTGGAAGATTGGGTGCTGCCCACCCAGTCAACCTTGTGGAGCCTGGCCGTCGTCGTTGCTTTTGCTGGGGGCTGGCAACTGGCCAGGGGCTTTAAAAGGGTAAATTTAGTTTTGCTCGTCGTCTCCTTGATCTTTGTGTTTGGCTTTCTTACCTGGGCCGCGCGGGGCGAGTCCATGAATCTGTTGGGCATGGTTTCCGCCTCGCTGCTGCGAGCAGCGCCGATTGCCTTTGGCGCATTGAGCGGCATCTTGTGCGAGCGGGCCGGCGTGGTCAATATTGCTATCGAGGGCATGATGTTAAGCGGGGCAATGGCCGCAGTCTTGGTCTCCAGTATTTTTCGCAATTACGAGGCGGTGGATGCCGTAACCGGCGAACCGCTCTTTCCGGCCTGGCTGGCCAGCATTGGCCGGGGCCTGGACGCCGCCAATTTGTCGGACGCTGTCCCCTGGCATTTATTGTTGGGTCTGCTCGGCGCAATCCTTATCGGGGGGTTATTGGCGGCTTTTCATGCCTGGCTTTCGATCCAATTCAAGGTGGACCAAATCATCAGCGGTACGGTCATTAATATTTTTGCCGCCGGCATGACCAGTTTTCTGAGCCAGCGCTTTTTGCAGCCGATCCAGGCCCTTAACAGCAGCGGCACCTTCAAAATACTGCCAATTCCGGGCCTGTCGAGCATTCCCATTATCGGCCCGCTCCTGTTTGAAAATAGTTTGATTATCTATATTCTCTTTACGCTGGTCATTGCTACCCACATTATGCTGTTTTATACCCGCTGGGGACTGCGCACCATTGCCGTGGGGGAGCATCCCAAAGCCGCCGATACCCTGGGCGTCAATGTTTTTAAGATGCGCTATATCAACGTGATTATGGGCGGTATGGTCGCCGGGATTGGTGGGGCTTACTTTACGATTGGTTCGGTGGGCCGTTTTGACGAGCTGCTGACCGCCGGTAAAGGGTTTATCGGCCTGGCAGCCATGATCTTTGGCAAGTGGACCCCCTTGGGAGCATTTGGGGCTTCGTTGATTTTTGGTTTTGCCGACGCGCTCCAGGTCAAGCTGCAAGGTCTGGGCATTGAGCAGGTCCCGATTTCCAGCGAGTTCCTGCTGATGGCCCCCTATATCGTCACGATGATTGTCCTGGCCGGCGTCATCGGCCAGTCCATCCCGCCCGCTTCAGACGGCGTGCCGTATGAGAAGGATTAAGCAGAATTTATAAACTCGTGTTGCGTGTTGCCTCTGGCGTGAAGAGAAAACGAAACACGCAACACGCAAGACGAGGAATATGGCTTACAAAGACCTGCATGATTTTGTCGCCCTGCTGGAAAAGCGGGGGCACCTCAAACGCATCAAAACCCCCGTTTCCACCGAATTGGAAATCACCGAAATCACTGACCGGGTGAGCAAAGGGCCGCTTGACAAAAATGTGGCCCTGCTCTTTGAAAATGTGGCCGGTCACGACACTCCAGTGCTAATTAACAGCCTGGGCCACCCCGACCGCATGGCCTGGGCGCTGGGGGTGGACAACCTCGACCAACTCCGTGACAACCTGGCCAAAGTGATTGACCCCAAGCTGCCGCAGGGGTTTGGTCCGGCCCTGTCGCGGGGCCTGGAGATGCTCAACGCTTTGCGCTCAATGGGCCTCAAGCCGAGTCTGGTCAACAAAGCGCCGGTGCAGGAGGTCGTCTACAAAGGCGACGAGGTGGACCTGGGCCGCCTGCCGATCCTCAAGTGCTGGCCCAACGACGGTGGTAAATTCATCACCATGACCACCATCATTTCCCGCGACCCGCTGACCAACATCCGCAATGTCGGGATGTACCGTTTGCAGGTGTATGATCGGCGCACCCTCGGCATGCACTGGCAAATCCACAAAGGCGGGGCCGAACATACCCGCGTGGCCCAGGAAAATGGCGTCGAAGGGATTCCCGTCACCGTCAGCCTGGGCGGCGACCCGGCGGTGATGTGGTGTGGCAGCGCCCCTCTCCCGCCCGGTATAGATGAATTTTTATTAGCGGGCTGGCTGCGCGGCAAACCGGTCGAGCTGGTCAGGTGCGTCTCCCAGCCCATCGAAGCGCCGGCCCAGGCCGAGTACGTTATTGAAGGCTATGTTGATCCTGCGGAGCGCCGTACCGAAGGCCCCTTTGGCGATCACACCGGCTATTACACCCCCCCCGACGACTACCCGGTGCTGCATGTCACCGCTATTACCCACCGCAAAAATCCCCTCTACCCGACCACGATTGTCGGCATCCCGCCGATGGAAGATTACTGGATGGGCAAGGCCACCGAGCGCCTCTTTTTGCCGCTGATGAAGCTTTTCTTGGGTGAAATTGTGGACGTCAACATGCCCGCCGAAGGTGTCTTCCACAACCTGATTTTCGTCTCGATCAAAAAGCGCTTCCCCGGCCACGCCCGCAAGGTTATCAACGGCTTATGGGGGCTGGGGCTGATGATGCTGACCAAGTGCATCGTCATTTTTGACGAGCACGTGGATGTGCAGAATACCCAGGAAGCCTACTTCCACATGCTCAACAATGTGGATTGGGCGCGGGATGTGCTCATTCAGGAAGGTCCGACTGACGCCCTCGATCATGCCAGCTACCGCTTTGCTTTCGGCGGCAAAATCGGCCTGGATGCCACGGCCAAAGGGCCGCTGGAGGATTATCAGCGCGGCTGGCCGGAGTTGATCAAGATGGACCCGGCGGTGAAGGCGAAGGTGGATCGGTTGTGGGGGGAGTTGGGGTTGTAGTTTTGGCTCAAGATTAAGGTTTTCATCGTTACCCTCTCGTGCTATAATCTTATAAGATACATTCGGCAGGAGGAGAACAATGGATACAAACCTCTTGAAAGAAGTGACTCGTGTTCAGCAGGATATTCATCTCATTCGAACTACTATCGAAACCCTTCAGGCACGAGTAGATGATTTGGTAGCTCGGCTACAAGAACAAACTCACGACCAATCATTCAAATTTATTGACCTTGAAGGTATGTGGGCCGGTGCCGATTTTAGTCTTGAGACCATCAAGACTGCTGAGTACCAAATTCCTGAAGACCTTCCATGACCACCTTTGTGGTAGATACCCATGCTTTAGTGTGGTTTATCAGTGGAGACAATCGCCTCAGCGATAAGGCTCGCACCATTCTTCGAGACCCCACGGTTCAACTCATCATTCCGGCTATTGTTCTGGCTGAGATCAAATACCTGGCCGGGAAAGGCCGCTTTGCCCAAACTCTTGAGCAGGTATTACTTATCCTTAATACTGATCCTCGCTGCCTCATTTACCCGATTGATCTTACAGCAGTTCAGTATATGCCTGCTGATTTGGATATTCATGACGCTTTGATTGTCGGTACGGCTTTGGCTCAACCTTTTCTGGTGGATGGAGTTCTGACCCGTGACGAGGCGATTACCACCTCAAATCTAGTGACTGTTGTCTGGTAGGGTAGGATTGATTTAAAGTGCCGGGGCTGGCTGCGCTGTCGGGCGGAGGCGGCGGTAGGAGCAGCGCTCCTTGATCGAGCAAAAATCGCAGTTCGACGCGCCTTCTACGCCCATCGGTTGAGCGCCGAAGCCCATAATCATGGACAGCGATTTAAGCGGCGTCATGACCATCGAAGGGCTGAGAGACACCCCAATCTGCCCGGCGTCGAGCAGCGAAAAAAGGATGGCCTGCTCTTTGATCGGCCAAACCGACTCGCCGGGTGAGAGCGGCGCGCTGACCCGCAGCCCTTGTTGGCGGGTTTCCGTTTCAAATTGAAGGCACAATTGCTGCCGCACCATATCTACCCCCCAGGCCGCGAGATCATTTAACAGCATGGTTCTGAACAGATCTTTTTGTTTTTGAGCCGCCGCAATCACCTCGTCCGCTGTCGGGCCAACGGTGCAGATGGCGACCATCAGCTCCTCCGCCCCGCCAATTACCTGCACCACCGGCCCGCCGCCAATACGCACCCCATTGGCCAGAACTAACTTCTCGTGCATGATTTTCTGGATAGGGAAGGTATCCCAGCAGGCTGCCGGTTTAACCGCCTGGGTCATTTCGGCCACGGCCTGCCGCAGCGTTTCACGCCGGGTGGAATTTTGCAGCAATCTGGCAAATGAATCGCCGTGAAAGGTTATAAATTGTTCTTCGTCGAAATTAATGGTCCAATCGTGTTTGATGTGCATATAGAGCTATCCTTATTCATCACCTCCTTAAGAACAAAAAAGGGCGATTGATGCATAGTTAACACCAATCACCCTCTCTGCCGCGGAGTACCCGTGATTGTATGGGTAAGGCAGGTATTCTGGCTTAATTAGCGACTCGCTCTGCTGCTTATTTGGAGTAATGCTGGCTAGCGACGTTGCTAAATCACAGTTGCGGGACAGCGCCGGCTTTGCACCGGCTTCCCCTTTTCAGCCCGGTCTTACAACCAGGCCACCTTACCTGAATGGTTTGAACTTTTCCGAGTCAATATTAAGTTGTTTTTAACTGTAAGCCAAGTGATATTTTTCCTTAATCCCAATGACACCTATCACCCAAGCGGCTTACTCCGCCCCCAGAGACTTCAAATAAGCATAGCTCTGCTTGACGTTTTCCTCACCGGCCACTTCCAGGGTGGTGTAGCCGTTATAACCGGCCGCTTTGAGCGCCTCAAACGCGCCTTTGATGTCCACCACGCCGGTGCCCAGGGGGATGATGGACATACCGGCTCCAAATACCTTGCCCCGCTGCGCTTCCATCTCGGCGGGCCAATCTTTCCAGTGGACGTGCTCAATTTTGCTGCCCAGCCGCTTGATCATCTCGACCGGGTCGCCGCCGCCCAGCCAGCAGTTGCCCGTATCCATGTTGACTCCCAGCGCTTCGGAGTTGCACAGTTCCAGGATTTTTTCCATATAATCCACCGAGTCGGTGTACTTGCCGTGCGGTTCCAGCAAAATCTTAACCCCGTAGTCAGCGGCCATGCGCAGCGGCTCGTACAGCTTCTCGCGGATGCTGAACAGGGCCTCGCGCTCCGAGAGAGTATGCCCAAATTCGGTCTTGGGATCGCCTTCGGTGGTGATGACGTGCTTGACGCCCATAGCCGCCGCCGCCCGCACCGCTTTAATAATTTGGGCCGTGCCGTAGCGCCACGGTGCAGCCGGGTCAAGCAGGTTAGCGTGAGCGCAATAGCTGGTAATGGTCAGGCCGTGCTGCTCGAACATCCGCTTTAGATCAAAGGGGTTGGCGTCGAGGCTGGCCACGGCGGTAAAGCCAAACTCAACGCCCAGGCAGCCGCCGTCGGTGTTGTCGGTCACATCGGCGTACTTGAAGCCCCACTCCTGGATGCGGCCCAGTTGGTGATGCAGCACCGAAAAGGGATCAATTAACGCAAAACATCCGACTTTCATTTTAGTTTCTCCTTTGCACGATATATTTATTTTAGTTTAGTGTTTAGAAAGTTGAGCACGGTTTGGATGTTGCCCTCGCTCTGGAAGACGGTTGTGAACCAGCCGTCCCCGTGACCAACTCCCTTGAGCAGGTCGTATTGCACATCTAGTCCGGCCGCTTGGAGGGCATCGGCCAGCATTTTCGTATTTTCAACCGGCACGGTGCAGTCCTGATCTCCTTTCTGGATCAGAAAGGGCGGATCATCCTGGCTGATGTAAGTGATCGGATTGGCTTGCTTGACCAGCTCTGGAACGGTGGGGACCGCTGCCCCCAGATACAGCGACTCGAAGGAATCGGCTTTGTTATGCGCCTGGTCGCTGGCCGAACAGCCCTGCGTTTTGGCCTGGACGTCCATCTGCCCAAAATCGTTAGGTCCAAACCAATTAATGACCGCCTGGACCCGGCTCGACACGCCGGTGTTGCCGAGATTGGGGTCATCAAATTCCGCCACATCCCCTGTTGTGCCTAACATTGAGGCCAGATTTCCACCGGCAGACTGCCCAAACGCCGCGATTTTGTCGGGATTCAGTTTGTATTGGGCGGCATTGGCCCGCAAAAACCGGACGGCTGCTTTGGCATCGAGGACTGCCGCCGGGAACTGCGCTTCTCCAGACAAGCGATAGTCAATGCTGGCGATGGCGTACCCCTCATTCAACAAACTTTTTCCCAGGACTTGGTCTACCATGCTCTTATCGCCCAGCTTGAAGCCGCCGCCATGAATATTAATAACAACCGGGAACGGCCCATCGCCCGGTGGCAGGTATAGGTCTAGCTTTTGGGTGCTGGAGGTGCTGGCATAGGCAATGTCCTTGTACGTCGGGGTAAGCGCAGACGTACCACATCCGCCGAATAGACTGCCTAGGAGCAGCCCACCCAACAGCCCGGCTAAAACTGTTGTGAGATCTCTTTTCAAAAGCATCTCTTCTCTTCCCTTTAATTTTGATCTTGGTCAATTTGACTATATCTCAAAACCTGCCTAGAGTCTTTCGAAATCAAAGATTGGTAAAATTTAAACAACGAGGCAAAGGCTATGGCTGACCTGCCGGTTATTTTTCAGGACAAAGACAAGGTTTATTATGCCGACACATGCGAGCCGCTTAAAGCCGCGGCCCAGCGAGGCGAAGTTTATCTGCATGCCTGGTCGCGGGGAAGCTATCCCGGTTTGCGCCTGCCGCCCACAACCCTGCCGGAGGTGCGTTCGATTGGCATTTGGGATGCTCCGCGTCCTCAATCCTGGGGGTTAGATTTGCACTGCAACGAGGGGATCGAGTTCACCTACCTGGCCCGGGGTAAGACCGGCTTTGAGGTTGACGGCAAAAGTTGGCTGCTCAAAAAAGGCGACCTGACCATCACCCGGCCCTGGCAGTTCCACCGGGTGGGGAACCCACAGGTCGGGGCCAGCCGGCTCTACTGGCTGATTCTGGATGTTAACGTGCGCCGGCCCAACCAGAGGTGGCGCTGGCCCGACTGGCTGATTTGCTCGCGGAGTGACTTGAAGCAGTTGACCCGGCTGTTAAGCCACAACGAACAGCCGGTCTGGCCGGCCAATGAGGAAATTGCCCGCTGTTTCACCCGCTTGGCCGAGCTGTTGGAAAGCCACGAGCCGGAGAGCAGCGAAACCAAACTGAAATTGTATATCAACGAGCTGGCCATTGCCGTGCTGGAGATGCTGCAGCAAAAACAAATCCCGCTCGACAGCCATTTGCCAACCTCCCAGCGGGCCGTCGAAATGTTCCTGGCTGTCCTGCCGGAGCACGCCGCATCTGATTGGGATTTAGAGGCAATGGCCAGACAATGCGGCCTGTCGCGCAGCCAGTTTTCCAATTATTGCAAGCAACTCACCAATATGACTCCCGTGGAGTATTTAATCCACTGCCGTCTGGACCTGGCCGCCCGGCTCCTGGTTGAACAGGCCGATCTGAGCATTACCCAGGTTGCCTTTGCCTCCGGCTTCAATTCGAGCCAATATTTTGCTACCGCGTTCCAATCACACCTGGGCTGTTCCCCTTCTGACTTCCGGAATCAGCGACTGAAAACAGAGGCTGTTGATTTGGTGCCGGCCTAGCATCGGTTTTCTGCCCGGTTTTTTTGGCCAAAGTCGGGTTAGAGACCAGGTACACTCAAGCTGGAAACCCATCGCTCGGGCGGACCTGGCCACGTTCTCGCCGATCATTTTGATTGATGACGATAAACGATTATTCCGCACCGTCGAGTGGCCGGAAGCTGCTCAGCTTTTGCTGGCAGACAAAGATGGAAACTCGTGGTCAATGGAGGCAGCGACGGGAGATTTGGAGAAAGTATCACAAACGAGGTTTAGAGGGCTGGCTCACTTAGTAAGAAGCCAGCCCTCTGCCTGTCCTGGTCGAATCAATTCTTTTGGATGATCGGCAGGTAAGTTTTCTTCACCGCAAACTCATCCGCCCCAATGTCGAAACCGCTCTCCTGGGGCCGGGTATCGCCGTCAATATCATCGCTTATGCCGGCATTGGTGCCGTTATCCTTGGCTGCCGAATTAGAGGTGATATGGTAATCTCCTCCGGCCGGGTTGACAAAAGCCGGATTGCCGCTAGAACTGCCCACATTGCCAACCACTGAGCCAACCGTGTTACTGGTGTTGCCAAAGAAGAGAGAATAATTCTCTTCAACCGTGCCGGTTGCGCCCTGATTATGAATACCGGTGGTGTGACTGGCGACAATCGTATTGGTAATGAAAAGTCTATCCCCGGCACTGCCGCTATAATAAATGCCTTGAGCGCCGTTAAGCGTGTCGTCGGCAATGGTGACATAAGTGATGCGGCCTACCTCGTTCTGACCGACGCCAGCGTAGTTAATATACAGCCCAGCTCCCAACCCCCCAGAGGCGGTATTGCCGGCCACGATGCTGTTGGTCAAATTAAGATCACTGCCTGCGCCGCTGGCCTGGATGCCGCCGCCTTCCAAAAATGTGGCGGCGCCGCCGCTTTGCCGCACCACGTTGTCGCGAATGGTTAACCGGCTGGCTGCCAGCGGTCCGCCGGAGAGCCGTATCCCGCCACCCTGGCCGGAACCGGTTACGGCGGCAATGTTGCTTTGAAGCAAACCACCTTGCCAGGTCAGGCTGCTCTCAGCCGCATAGAGTCCGCCGCCTTGACCCACGGCATCGCCGCTGCCGGTCTTGGCCTTATTGTTCTGTAAACTAACATGGGCCAACGTGGCGTTGATATTATGCCCGGATACAGCCGCATTGGTGTCTATAAAAACAGCGCCCCCCCTGGCTGCGGTGGTGGAGAGGGTATTATTGCTGGCATTAGCCGTATTGCCGCTGAAACTATCGTTAGCAATGGTCACTGTAGCCGTACTGTTGAGGGTGACTACCGCCACCGCACCCCCATCGCCGTCACCGGCATTGGCTAAACTGCTGCGGGCAACGTTGCCATACCAGCTATTTCCATTTAGGTTGAGTTGAGTATTGGCGCTTTCACCTACGTATAGTCCGCCGCCGGCTCCCCTGGCAGTAGAGGCAACGTTGTAAGCCGTGTTAGTTGAAACCTGGCTATTCACCAGGGATAAGATCGCCCGGCCCGCGCCAAGATTACCCGCCGCATACAACCCACCGCCCTGCCCCTGGTGGGAAACCGCTGTACCGCCGCCCTTAGCAACATTCTGTAAAATCGTGGTGCTGGTCAAATAGGCTGACCCATCACGCACAGCCAGGCCGCCCCCAAAACCTGTGCTGCTGCCGGTAGAGGCTACGTTGTTATCAACCTGTAAATTCTGCCCATGCAGGGTTGCTCCTCCCGCCACCAGCATACCGCCGCCAAAGCCGGGGTTTGCTGCGGCGGAAGTCGCATTGCCTCCGGTGACGCGCAGATCATTCATAAAGACCGCTATACCGGCCGCATTAATCGTTATAGTTCGGTTGGAGTTACCCCCGTTAATGATCGTCGTCGTCTTTCCTGCACCTTGCAGGCTTAAACTACGGGCGATAGTAAGATTCTCGGCGTGTGTGCCTGCCGGGATATTGATCGGATCGCAATTGGAGTCATTAATCGCCGCCTGGATGGATGGATAAGCGCCGGACCCCGGTGTAACCGTACAGGCGGCGGCCAGTGCCGGGCGCACCGACCCAACCAAAGCCACAATTACTGCGCCCACCAAAAATACTCCTCCCCAGAGACTAATCCCTAGCTTACTGGCTTGACTCGTTACTAAAAAGTGCATAATACCCCCTTATCTGTGATGATTAAAAGCTGATTTGAGCGATAGACTCTTTACCCATCGGCGCAATCCCTTCTTACATTTCGCCCTCCTCTCCACCCTCATCAGAATCGGGTCGGTTTTCCCAGCCGGTAATGTTGCGCAAAATCGGTATGATTTGTTCAAAAGAACTGAAGTAATAGACTTGTTTTGGCTCCACCAATTCCAAAGAGCCACGCAGCATCGGGCCGGTTTTGACCTCACTTGCTTCTGTTTCAAGCCACAGCCGCAGCACAAAGGCAAAACGCTGTCTAGCCACGAAATCCTCATCGCGTTTCTCATTACAGGGCCTTATCGGCAACCCTGCTTGGTAATTCGATTGTAGCCTAAGGGTATCGGTGAACTATCGTTGGGTGGAGAAGTTAAGAGACTATTGTGACAAAAAATAAGTGAGCGGATCGAGGCTGTTGAGGACCACTATTGTGACAAAATTGAGGCAAAATGGGGGTAAGGATATTTGCCGCTTGGCCCGGCGGCGAGTGGAGAAGGTGAGGCCAGACTCGGCCAGGATTTCCATATCGCGCAGGATGGTGCGCCGGCTAACGCCGAGGGCCTGGGCCAAATCCTCATCGGTGGGGGTCGCACCCTGGGCGGCTGCCTCCTCCAACAGACGTTGCAGGCGATAACGCCGGCGGGCCGATTTGTCAGCGATAGCTTCATCCTCTGGCCCGTTGATAGTCCAGCGGATGGTGACCGTTTCGGCCGCGGTCAATGGCCGGCCTAGCGGCGCATCCCGGCGAGCCAGGGTAACTGTCAGGTAACGCGCCGCGTGAGTTAGCCGGTCGTAGGCAGCCACGATGGTTTGGTTTAAGGGCACGCGCTCCAGGAAGCTGTGGCGCATGGCGGCGTCGGCAATGACCCCGGCCTGGCGCTGCAATTCGTGGTAAGCCGCGTGGAGCAGTTGATCGGCCTGTTCCGGGCGTTGCAAGGCATCACATAAACGCGAGAGCGTCCAGAGCCAGGCTTGTGGTTGCTCTCCACGGGGCAGGCCATGTTGAAAGGCGCTCCAGCCTGCTTGGGCCAACGCTTCGGCTGTTGCATGTTCCCCCAGAGAGAGCCGGGCCAGCCCCAGATAGGCTTCGCTCTTAAGCCGGAGTAACTCATTCTGCTGTTTGGTCCAGGTGGTGCGAGCGGCTTCAAGCAAAGGGACAGCTTTGGCAGACTCCTTCAGGTGGAGATATAAGGCGCCCAGGTCGTGTTGGGCATAGGCCGCTTCAGTTTCGGCTTTAACCTCTCCGGCGACAGCCAGGGCAGTTTCATAATGCTGTTGGGCTCCGGCCAGGCTGCCTTCGCCTTCGGCTACCAATCCCAAGACGTTATGAGTTAACCCGGCGGTGCGCCGATCTCCGCTGGCTTCACAATCGCGCACAGCCTGCTCCAGCAGGGACCGCGCCCGGCCAAAATCACCCAGGGCATAAGCCGCCAGCCCCTGATTTTGGCGTACAACCGCTGCCCCCAGCCGGTCTCCCAGCGCCTCTTTCACGGCCAGGGCCTCGTCGGCCAGGGCCAACAGGCGATCCCAGGCGCCCAGGTAGTAATACCCGCCCAGGAGGTTGGCCTGGATAACCGAAGCGCCGAAGCGGTCGTTTATTTGCCGGTACACGGCCAGGGTTTGTTCAAACCAGTCAAGCGCCTGTTCGATTTGGCCTGTCTGCCGGGCCACAATGCCCAGACCCCTCAATGCATTCGCTTCGTGCTGCCGGTTGCCCATTTTTTGAGCTTGGCTGAGGGTCGTCTCAAAGTGAACCCTGGCCTCATCAAACTGACCGCGCCGGGCAGCGAGGTCACCCAGGAGAAAGAAAGTTTCCAGTTGCTGTGTCTCATTGCCAAGTTGTTTAGCCAACGTTAACGCTTCAGTAAGCTGGGCTGTGGCGGCCTCAACCTGTCCGGTTTGGGCAGCGGCCTGGCCTGATAACAAGAGTGCCTGGGTAATTAAGGTTTTATCGGCTAGCTGGCGCGCCGCTTGCAGCGCCTCTGCCAGGGCGGTTCCCTGGCGGATCCGGTCGCCGGTCACATCGCAGACCCGGGCTAATGCCAATAAGGTTTCAATCCGTTCTTGGGCCGGCGTAAGCGGCATCAAAATTAATGCGCGATCAAAGGCTGCCTGCGCTTCCTTGAAGGCAAATCGGGCCAGCTCTTGTTCTCCGGCCTGGCGATACAATGCTGCCGCTTCAGGGTAGGCCCTGGCTCGGTCAAGGTGAAAAGCGCGGGCGCGCAGGTTATTCGCCTCAAATTGGGCCAGGGTGTCGGCTGCCTGCCGGTGAAGCTGCCGCTGGCGGCTCGGTTTGATATGCTTATAGATGGCCATATGAATCAGGTCGTGGCTGAAAGTGTAGCCGGATTTGCTGGGTTGGAGAAAATAATGGGCCTCCAGTTGTTCACTGGCTTCGGCCAAAAAATGAGGAGGCAGGCCGGTGATAGCCCTCCAGAGTTGATAGGGGACCTCTGAACCCAGCACGGCAGCCGCTTCCAGGGCCTGGAATGTTGTTTTGGGCAGTCTTTCGGCTCGGGTCAAGATGGTGTTGTCGTGAAGGGCGCGTCCCTCGGCCATGGTGACCAGTACTTCGGTAATAAAAAAGGGGTTGCCGCCGGTACTGGCCAGAACCTGGGGGATTTCAGACAGTAATTCGGACGGCAACATTTGGGCGGTCTCGGCTTCGGTCAGCGGTTTTAAGGTCATTACCTGCATGGCGCTTTCCCGCTCCCAGTGTCGCAGGGTTTCCCAACCGGCATTGCGCTCAATCTCAGGGCGGCGGTAAGCCAGGATCAAAAGCAGGCGCTGCTGGGCCAAAACAGGAACCAACGCCTCAAGGGCGGTCCACAAGGCCGGGTCGGCCCAATGAAGATCGTCCAGGATCAGGATATGCGGCTTGAAGCTGGCCAGTACTTGAAATAATTGGATCAGCGCCTGGTGAAAAAGTAACCGGGCCTGCAGCGGGGGTAAATCGGGTAATTCAACCTGCGAGCGCCACGGTATATAAAGGGAGGCCAGCCGGGCTAACGTTTGGGCCGGTAAAAGCGCTTCTACCTGGGCCGCCCGGGCGCCGGTCAGGGCTTCAGCCAGCGCCTCGGCCAGGGGCAAGAGAGGGTAGGCGGCTGGCTGCTCAGTGGCGCTGCCGGTCAGTACGACCACACCCCGCCAGCGCATGCCAGCGATAACCTCGCGTATCAGACGGCTTTTGCCAATGCCTGCTTCACCCTCAACCGCAATCAGGCCGCCATGCCCGGCCACAACCGCTTCGGTAGCCTCTAACAAGATGGTTCGCTCTCGCGTTCGTCCCACAAAAGGAGTGCGTTCAGTTGGGGAAAGCGTCAAGTCAGGCAGGGTTAACTCTTGCCGGATAGCCGCGATGATGGCCTGGGTCTCCGGCATGGGGTCAATCCTCAATTCTTTGTGCAGAAAATCGCGCAGGTGATCGTAATGCGCCAGCGCTTCATTGCGATGACGCAAGCGCCCCAGCAGACGGAGATAGGTTTGGTGATTGTGTTCACGCAGTGGCTCGGCGGTGATCAAGCGCCGGGCGTAGTGGAGGGCCTGGGGCAGATTGGGTTGGTCCTGCTGAAATTCAACCAGTTTTTCCAGGGCGGTGATATACCGTTCGTGCAGATTGACTCGCCGGGACAGAATCCAATCGTCATAAATCTCCGGCAATAAATCGCCAGAATAGAGGCCGATGGCCTGGGTTAGGGCCGCCGCATCATCAGCTTTGAGCAATTGTTCAAATTCCCAGACATCTACCCACAGGTTAGCCGAGGGCTTCAGCCACACTTTATCCGACTCAACCTCTAACCAATCGCCGCCAAGCGCCTGCCGCAGACGGTAGAGCGTATCTGAAAAGTTGCGGCGCACGCGGTCAGGCGGGGTATCCGGCCAGAGCAGGTCAGCCATAAACTCGCGGGTGTACGGAATATCCGGGTGGAGCAGCAGAAACGCCAAAAGATTTTGGATTTTACGGCCACGCAGATGGATATCTCCGCTGGCCCCCTCGACGCGCAGAGCGCCTAACAGCCAGATGCGATAGGTCATTTCCCCCCTCCTTGGGCTTCAATTAACGCCTCTAACGCCGCCAGCCGAGCCTCTAACGCGGCAATCTGCTGCTGTTGGACAGCAAGCTGGGCGGCCTGGTCCTGGGCCAGCCGGTGCAGTTCCTGGATGGCGGCCAGAGCCACCCCGTCGGCGTCTACGGTGCTGATATGGCGCTCGTCCTCGCCCAGGCCGAAAGCAGCCTGAAAATCCTGGGCGGTTGGTCCCATGTGGCGAATAGCGGGGTCCTGTGTTTTGTAATTCCAGGTGTGGATGGGCAGGTCACTGAGACGGGTCAAAATATCCTGATGGTCCACCGGGGCAAAGTTGGCCTTGGCCTGGCGGTCGCTCCAGGTGGCCCATGAACCGCTGCCGGGCGGCAAAGCGGCCCCGGAATTGAGATCCACGCTGCTGAAAAAATAAACCCCGCCGCTGGCCCGGACCATAAAGCGGTTGGCATGATTGCAGTCGAGATTGGTGTTAGAGGCGTCAGCCCAGACAAAGCAACCCCGACTGTTCGCCCTGGCCTGCTGCCCGGCGGCAAAGCTGAAATCGCCCCCGGCCAGGTTATCCTGCCCGCCGGGAACGGTGCTGTACGCGCCACGGGTATTATTATTATAGCCCCCGCCTACCACAGACCAGGAGCCGGCAGCGCTGTTATAGCTGCCCCCGCCAATCGCCGCGTAGACCTCGCCGGCTTTGTTACTATAGCCCCCGGCGATGGTCGTGTAGCTGTTGGCGGCGTTGTTCAACCAGCCGCCGCCTACACTTGCGCCGACACCGCTGGCCGTGTTATCCAGCCCGCCGCTAATTGTCGTGTAGATATTGCTGGCCTCGTTTTGACTGCCCCCGCCTATTACTGCAAAAGGACCGCTGGCGGTGTTGAGCCAACCGCCATCCACCGTCGAGTAGGCATTAAAGGCTTGGTTGGCCAGGCCGCCGCCCACCGTGGCAAATGAATTATCGCTGGTTAGCCCGGCATCATCGCCGGCCTGGTTGTTATGGCCCCCGCTCACCACGCCGTAATCGTCGGTTACCCGATTGGCTTTGCCCTGCGTTCCTCCACCGCCGATAGTTGCCCCCACCGCGCCAAAGGTAACGCTGTTGTCCCGAAAACCGCCGATCAGGTTGGGACTGGTCGCGTTCGGCTCTGTCCAGAGATGAGGCAAAGCCAGGGCATAAGGCGCGACCGATAGCCGCTGCCGGGGTTCGAGGAGGGTGTAGGCGTCAATCCGCTGGCCGGGCCGCACCCTGATTTCCAGGTAGCGCACATCGCCGGTAAAGACACGCCCGCCGAAATCCAGGTCCACCGTGTAGCGGCCATCTTCTACGGTCACATTATCTTTAGTGACCGCCTGGCCAAGCTGGGTCCCGCCTGTTAAGGCATCATAGACCTTGAATTCAAAATCGTAGACGCCGTCCAGCGGGTCGCCGTCCTCGTCGGTTAACTGGCCGGTGTAGGTCAAGGTCGTGCCGACTGCGGTTTCGCTGCTCGCTTCCAGGGCCTTCGCCGGCTCCGGCAAAATTGCTGACAAAATCCCCAGCATTAGTCCCAGCACAAACAGCCTGAATGCGGTATTGCGCTTCATTGCCAATCTCCCCCTGAACCGATTTTTGTTTATTAACCTGAGTTCGGAGTTTCCCAAATCGCACCCTTCGATACGCCTTTCGCTTCGCTCAGGACTACTCAGGGTGCGATATTTTAGCCGAAAATCATCCTGAGTAGGGCGTTAGCCCGTATCGAAGGGTGATTTTCGAGCTAATTCCGAACTGAGGTTATTATAACATCAAAGAGGATTTTTGAGGCTAAAAATTTCTTTGTAGTGGGATGTCTTTATAAGGCCAAATGGGGGATGATCGAGTACTTGGAAGTGAGGAAGGAAATGAAGTTGCCTTTGCCTTATACATGTGAGGGCTTTACGGGTAGGCTGCAAACGATAACCCATTTACTATCATCGTAACTTTCTATCTGTAGCTGCCCCTTATGCAATTCAATAATAGACTGAGCGATGAATAATTCAGGATTGACTTTCTTTCGTAAAGGTTCGCCTTTTTCTGTTGAAAAACTTATGGTTATAAAATCTTCAGTCTGACCAACCGAAAGATCAATTCTACCCTCACTCGTCGGATGTATTTGCCTGACAAGCTCCACAATACTATAGAGCGCTTTATATATTTGACCTTCATCTGCCTTGATAGTCGGTAAGCTGGCAGGAATATCTTGTATGACCTGAAATTTCGCCTTCTCCTGAACTTGAGATAGGCACGAGGAGATTACTTGTAGCAGATTCACATCACTTAAGTAAAGCTTTTTCTTGTCAAAAATGAAAGGCGTGGCATCCAGAAAAATATTTATCTGTTCCAATAACTGTTCCGCAACGTGATGTATACCCTCCAAGCCTGCTCGTTGCTGTTCATTCATAGGACCGTGTAGCTCTTTAAGTAATAGCTCGGAATAACCAATAATGGCAGTTAGAGGGGTACGTACAGAAAAACTTGATATATGATGTAGAGCAAGATACTCCATTAACTCATAGTTTTGTTCAAATTTTTCCGGGATTTTACTCATCAGTTTATCACTCCTAAACAAGTACCCAATTTTGAAGTAAAGTAAACCTTGATGTTTGATTATCAAGCGTCCTCAGAGGCTGTCAAAAAATTCAAATATCAGGCTATAAGTAGCCAAAACTGACCAAAATTGGCCTCAAATTGATGCCGAAAGGCCCATTTCTGTGACAAAAATGGCGGCCAAGGGGTAGTTTAGGTAATT
>BOKF01000058.1 GCA_016860845.1 Chloroflexota bacterium | reverse complement strand
GCTTTCTGCTTCTATCTCGCGTAACCTGTAGCCGATGGGGTAGCTCTCCTTTGGTTCCTTTTTTGATCTCGTCAATCAAAAAGTATACCTCAAGAAGCTGCCTCATCACCTTATTTGAAAAGTATTGGGGCTAGGAACGCTTTCCAGGAGTTCTCCAATATCTATTACTTCAATTCTGGAGGCCGAGCTTTGATCGGCATAAACCAGATCTGTCGTACCATTCCCATTTAGATCCGCCCAACGTGTTGCCCGGTTAAGGCCATGAGCAGCAGGCATATCGGAGATTTTTCGCATGGGATCTAAGGAATAGTTTCCCAGATTGATCCAGTACCACAGCTCGTCATTTGTCGCCCGTTCAATCACCAGATCGGCCAGACCATCTCCATTAATATCTTGAAGCTGCGCCTTCTCAACCTGTAGGAAATCAAGGGTGTAGTTGTCTGGCAAAAGTACTGATACCGATTCTGCGAAATTCCCGTGTCCTATTCCAACAGTTACTTCAAGTTTGTTAGGTCTTACCCGCGCGATGTCTGGCACGCGGTCACCATTGATGTCAGCAATATGCACCCCTGGATCGGACAGCATAAAGCCTAAAGCAGGAGTAGTGAGTTTCATCGCTGAAAAACGACCGTCGCCCAAATTGAACCAGACTCGGTACCTGACCCCATTGCCGACATGGATACTCTGGATGATGTCAATGTGCTTATTGAAATCTAAGTCAGCGGTCTTGACGTGCTCTGTGCCGAAGGGAGAAGGCGGTGCAGAGCTTGCCGTATTCATTTCACGACGATTCGCCCAGCTTACGTTCGACTGATTTCTAAAATAATAAACTTTGTTCCCAACGTCGTCTTCGTAGACAAGATCTGCAAGCCCATCCGCATCCATATCGGCCAAGTGGGCAATGGCACCAGAACTGCGCTCCAGGTTGATAGAGTCGGCTCGACTATCACCGGAAATATAGTCGAAGCTTTTCCATTCAATTTCTTTGCTGTCCCCCAGGCTTTTTTCACCTAAATTAAGATAAGCTTTGTGAGGGTCAGGAGACTGCCGAGTCTCGAGAATATCGGGCAAGGCATCACCGTTGAGATCCACCAGGTCTACTAACTCATTATCCATTACTCTCGGCGGAGCGTTTTCCGAGCTGCGGATATGGCCAGTTACTGATATCTCATCTGTGAGAACTGGAGTTGTATACCGTAGAACCGTGGGTGGATATCTACTTGTGCCGTCAGCGCCAATCCAGGTGACTGATGTCAGAAGAGACCAGTGCGGATGCCCTTTGTACTTAAGTTGGTACTTCCGATTGAGGTAATCCGTTTGACCATCATTATTGAAATCACCGGATAAGTGCTTAGGGAGATCAGGCCCTTGAGTGCCAATCACTATTTCTTCAATTCGCTTGCCGGTACGAACGAGAAACCCGGACCGCCCGTCTTCAAACCAATCAGAGCGATCTTCATACTTGAAAGTGACAAAATGGAAATTCTCCCACGGAGGGGCGCCAGCACCATAGGTGATTGCCGACAGGTACTTCTGGTTGATGTTTTCTGTCCCGTCGAATGACTTATAGGAGTAGATGATCGTATTGCCGTTTGGGTCGGTGCTACGCTCCAACATCCAACGGTAAATCCGACCGGTTGCCTCATCTGATACGCGGGCACTGGCAGTTACCCCAAACTCCATGACGGTGCCATCAGGAAGGGTACCTGTCCAATGTTCACCGACCCGATGATAGCGGATGAACGTGCTCTCGTTCTTGCGGAAGTAATACCCGTCTGTGCCCGCCACCAATTCTTCGCGAGACTCATCGATGAATGTGTCAATCTCATCAGGTTCATCCTTTTCCCCATCGAGGTCATCATCTTGATCATTGTTCTTTTCCACATACCGGGGAATGCCTTTATCGCTCTGCCGCTGAATATAGGGGATTTCAATCAGCCAGCCAAAGCCTAATGTGCCATCACTCCCGCCTCCATCATATCTGAGCGCCAAGTTAGGGGTGTTCCCGGCTGTGCCTGGGGGGAGCATAAGTGCGATCTGGTATTTGGCTGTCCCTGTATTCAACGTGGGTTGAAAGGACTCGCCCAGCCCTTCGATAGAACCTGGACCCGAAGGAAGTGAAATGGTGTTTGGGGTTACTCCACTTTTGCCATCTGGACCATCTGCGTAAGCTACGGGTGAAAATAGAAGCAGGGCACAGCAAGCGAGAACAAGGGCAAGAATGTAACGCCCCTGTCTAAGATGAAGCTGATTATTTTCTGTGAGTCCCATCTTTGACCTTCTTTTTTGGCGCGCTGTAAACTGACGATACCACAAGGTTTACCCACATATGACCCAGCTAACTGATGTGTGTTTCTATCTAATACTTAAATAACTTCCCTATTTCCACAGGGATGTAGCCGTCGAAATAAAAAAGTATTCGATCAGGTCGGTACTCTATCCACCGCCAAACCTGCCCACCTTCCCCCGAATCCACCCCGCCACCTTATGGGCCGTCTCCTCCACCGAGACGCTACTGGTATCGAGCAGTTCAAGCGGCGGGTTGGTCTGGTTCGCGTTCTCCTTGAACCAGCGATTGAACTCAATGTTCCGCTCAATGACCGCCGGGTCGTCGAACCCGCGCCAGTTCGAGCGCTTTTGCAGCCGCTCCGCCAACAGGTCATCGTCACACACCAGGGCCAGGTAGTGGATCTCGGAGAAGTAGCGCCGTTCCACACACGGCTCAACATTCTCTGGGATCGCCCCGGCATTGAACAAGACCACCGGCCGCCCGGCCTGGGCTACATTTTTGCAAACACGCAGCCAGGTTTCAAAAAAGTCGTGATGGCCTACCTTTGAGCGGTTGAACTCGGGCCGCCATAACAGGTCGCCTTCCAGCAAAACAACTTCCTCTATTTTCCCCAGCAGTCTTTGGCCCGCCGCCGATTTCCCGGCACCGCTAGCTCCGGCGACAATCAGCAGCGGCAGTTGGCGAAAAGGGTGTTGGTGTCCGCATACCGGGCAAACAGCATAGGGGCCGCCTGGCTCGATGATCTTGTCTACCCTGTATTCGCCGCAATTGTAGCAGATATTGAACATAGCTTGGTCCTCATAGATTACGCCAGGCGCAACTTTTCATAATAGACCGCAGATGACGCTGATTAACGCTGATTTTCGCAGAAATTTTTTATCCCGTAGGACGCCGGGACGGTGTAGATCGGCGTTTATCTGCGGGTTCATCAGCGGTATCAGCGTTCTATCGGGGTCTCATCTTGAGACCCTGCTCCATCGCCCGACACCATCTCCTGGAGAAAAGCGAGCAGGCTCGCCCAATTCCGAAAATAACGGCTTTCCCCGCTGAGAACGTGCTGAACCTGGCCGCGCCATTCGGTTTGGCCGTGGCCTAGCTCTTCCAACCACAGCCGCACTGTGAACAAGTGTGAGCGCGGGGACGGTGAATCGTTGGCTTCCGGGGTTTTTGCCGCCAATGGAAACCTGCCTTTAGGCTAAATTTTTAGAAGTGGAGGGGGCAGCAACGGATTGAGATGTTGTATTTGAGGATATGCGAGCAGTATAGCAAAAGGAGCGTTTCAAAAGCGCTTCATGAGCGTGACAAAGAGGGTGCAAGGGGCACAGTGGGGTAGGATAATGGTCACATTCCGGCCAAAATCTCGGCGGCGACGGCTTCCAGGGGACGGGTTTGCCCTCTGGCGCGGGCGGCGGCGCTGACCTGGGGCGGGAGTTGGCTTTCCAACTCGGCCAGGAGGCGGCCGGCCCGCTCTTTGGTTTCATGCTGGCTGGCGGGGTGGTGGAGGACAAGGCTCAGATATTCTGCGGCGCGGGCTTTCGTTTCAATCAGATCAGCTTTTGTCTCTTCAATTGGCGGGGCAACTAGCAAGGCGGCCAGGCCGGTCAAAGCAGCCAGGGCAATCGGTACGACTTGAACTTCTATGGCCATCTGTAAAGCGGCCAGATAATGTTGTCTGGCTTCCGGGTAGGCAATATGGCCCGCCGTGGCCGCAACTTGGCCGAGATAATTTAAAGAGAGCGCCATACTGCGGCGGTCTCCCAGTTCTGTAAAAATGGTCAGGCTTTCCTGATGCAAGCGTTGAGCCTCCACCCGTTCAGTTTCCTGGGTCAAATCGGCGAGAAGCCCTAAGTGGTTAAAACAGAGCGCCAGTCCCCAGGAGTAACCCAGCGATCTGAGGAGATCCAGGCTCTCCTGTAACCGTTGTTTGGCCTGGGTACGCTCTCCCAAAGCCAGAAGAACAGGCGCAATAAAACCGAGGGCGGCTGCGATCATAAGTTGATCGTCCGTTTCTTTAAACGGCCCAAAAGATTGTTGCATCAAATCTTTCGCGGTCACATACTGCCCCTGGGCTTGCGCTGTCAAGCCCAATATACCCAGACTCAGGCCGATGCCGGTTCGGAGGCGCAACTCGCGGTAGATAACCAGACTCTCCCGCAAGAGCGATTCCGTCTCTGCATAATTGCCCATCTGCCAGTCCAATGTTCCCAAATAGTAGAGCGAATCGGCCAACTCTGCTCGCGCGCCCCATTGACGGAGCAAAGCCACACTGCGTTGGAGTAGTTTTCTGGATTTTTCATACCAGCTACACCGGAAAGCAAACCAACCTTGCTGCCCGAGCAATTGTCCCAGCACAATCTGAGATTGTTTTTCCTCATCACCTGCTCTGTGAGGCTTGTCTATCTGGCTAATTTCAATTGCTCCGGTCAATTCCGCCACAGCCTGTCCAAAGGTGGCTTCGGCCTCCTGAAACAAACCGTAACCATCGTAAAATCTCCACAGGCTTGAGAGCGACCGTCCAATTTTCTGGACTTGCCCCTGAGCCACCCCCCACAGCCAGGCCGAGCGCAGGTTATCCATCTCGACCCTAATTTCCGCCATAGCCTGTCGCTGGTGGCTACTTTGCAGCGTTTCTGAGCGGAGATGGAGAAACTCCATATAATAGTTGCTGTGGCGCTCTTGAACCGCTTCCTGCTCCTCCGGTTCCTCCGCCAGCCGGGCTGCGGCATACTGCCGCAAGAGTTCGTGCAAATCATAGCGGCCCGAAGGCTGCCGGCGCAATAAGGATTTATCTACCAGCGCGGATAGGAGGGGCAGGGAAGCGCTGGCCACCTGCTCGGCGGCTTCGCGGCGAAAGCCGCCTTGAAAAACGGACAACTGCCGGAAGACGTGCCGCTCTTCCGCCGAGAGCAGCCGCCAGGAATGGTCAAACACGGCCTGCATGCTCTGGTGGCGCTCGATGACGTGACGCTGCGAGGTCGCCAGAAAACTCAAGTTTTGCTCCAGCTCCCGCACAATTTCGGCGCAGGAGAGCGAGCGCACCCAACCGCCAGCTAACTCCAGGGCCAGGGGCATCCCCTCTACCAGCCGGCACAGATGAGCCACCGCGGCTTGGATTTCTTCCTCCAGCAAGAAGCCAGCTTGTACCCTTTGACCCGTCTGTAGAAATAAGGCCACAGCGCTGTAAGTTTCTAACTTCGTCGCTGTATCAAGGCCCGTTAGGGGTGAGACAGGGGGCGGAGTACTCAAGCCCTCGATTTCAAACAGCCACTCACCCGGCAGGTTGAGGCGTTCGCGCGAAGTTACCAGGAGTTTGACCTCAGGGGCGCCGGTCAAGATTTCGACCAGTAAGCCTGCCCCCCCTGACTTCCCATCCTCAGTAGGGGCAAGGAGATGTTCAAAGTTATCCAACACCAACAGTATCTCTTTCTCGCGTAAATAGTTGAGGAGTTGGATTTTTGGATCTTCCGGCCCATGAAAGGCGAAGTTGAGCGCATCGGCCAGCGCGGAAACCAGGAAATCCGCCGAGATCGTAGCGGCCAGGGAGGCCAGGTAGATGCCGTGCAGATACACTCCAATTTGTGCCCGTGCGGCTCGAATAGCCAGGCGGGTTTTGCCAATACCGCCCGGCCCCACCAGGGTCAACAGCCGGCAGGCTGGATTGGCCAGAAGGTTAGCCAGTTGAGCCAGTTCCTCTTCCCGGCCAATAAAGGGGATGAGCTGAACCGGGAGATTGTGGCGCGTGGTGATCGGGGTGTCTATGTAGGCCAGGCGCTCATAGGCTTGCCGGGTAGCCGGGCTAGGCGCTACATCCAATTCGCGCTGCAACGTGGCGAGGCAATCCTGGTAGACTTGCTGCACCCCTGCCCGGTCGCCGTTAAGGGCATACAGACGCATCAGGCGGCGGTAAGTGGCTTCGTGGAGAGAATCGTGCCGCAATAGCCGTTGGGTGGAGCGAATAGCAGCCGGGTAATCGCGCTCGTTCTCCAGCCGGATAATCAGTTTCTCCAGGGCCTGGCTGAAAGCCTGGCGCAGTCGTTCCCGGTGGGGCAGAATCCAATCGTCGTAACAACCGGGCAGCAGATCGCCCTGGTACAGATTGATGGCCTGTTGCAGCACTGTTGCGGAAGCGGTCTGCATGAAGGACTGCTCAAAATCGGCCACATCGAGGGTGAAGGGGGCGTCGGATCGCCACCGGACGGTTTGAGCATCAGCCTGGAGAAAGCGATCAGCTTCGGGCAAAGCCAGGCGCAGCCGGTGCAACAAGGTGCGCAGATTGGTATGGGCTTGAGCTTCGGGGGTGTCCGGCCAGAGGAGAAAGGCCAGGTGGTGACGTGATTGGGGCGCGTGGCGCTGCAAAACCAGATAGGCGAGGAGCGATTGCAGGCGCGACGTATTGACAGTCGTCAGCGGGGTGTCGCCGTAAATCAAGCGGAAATCGCCCAGTAGATGAATGTGCAGGATCCGAGTCAAGGGTGGCATCCTTGTGACACGTCCATGATCCAAGAACACAACTACAGCAACCCGGTCGAGTTGCTATTTGGTTTTCAGCTTTGAAGGCGGGGAAAAAGAAAATGAAGGTATATAAGGGTTATATTATAATAGTTTAGGGTCTGTGTCAATCACTAAAAATAATTCGTTAGTCCCAATCCTTGTGCTACTTCTTTCAAATCAAGCTGTAACTCCAGCTCACCGGCCGGCCGCCGTCATAGGGCATGACCCCGTGGAACTGGCGCGGGTCGCCGCCAAAGACGAGGGGCAGAAAATAGCGGTCGCCCTCCCACAGAGGCAACTCCAGAATGCGCTCGACAGGAACCCAGGAGAGCGTCCCTTCGGGGTTTTCAGTCAGAGGTATCCCTGAAAAGCGGTCAATGCGGAAAATAAAGCCGAACCAATCCTCCCCATTTTGGCCGAAACCGGGCCAACTGATGGTGCCCCGCAGCAAGATTTCCTCACATTCTATCCCGGCCTCCTCGCGAATTTCGCGCCGCAGCCCGGCAATGATGTCCTCGTCGGGGTGCAATTTGCCGCCCAGGCCGTTATACTTACCCAGGTGAAGGTCGCCGGGGCGGGTGTTGCGGTGAATCAGCAGCGTCTCTTTGCCGCCGGGTGACATGATGTAGCCGAGAGTGGCTAAGATGGGGGTGTAAGGCATAAACTCCTCCGGTGAAATTTTGAGGGTAGTATAAAACGTAAAACGTAAAACGTAAAAAGACCGGCTTGTCGGCAATGGCGGCGAATGGTAGAATTGAGCCTCGGTCTCAATTTATGGTATAATGAGAAATAGTTTCTTAGAGGTCTACCCAGATTTAACTCGCTATGACTATTCTAACCACGCAAAATCTTGGCAAACATTATGGAGCGCAGGATATTTTTGACGGCCTGACCCTGTCGGTCAGCCACGGCGACCGCATCGCCCTGGTTGGCCCAAACGGCGAAGGCAAAACCACGCTGCTGCGGATTCTGGCCGGGCTGGAGCAGCCCTCGGCGGGGAGGGTGCATGCGGCCAGGGGGCTGAAGCTGGGCTACCTGGAACAGCACCCCTCGCTCATCTCTACCGGCGGCACTTTGTGGGACCTGGCCTTAAGCGCCTTTGCCGAATTGCGGCAGCAGGAAACCGCTTTGCAGGAACTGGCCGCTACCCTGGCCGCCGAAACCGACCCGGCGCGTCACCAGCAACTGCTGGAACAGTATGGCGAGGCCGAAGCTCGCTTTGAGCATGCCGGCGGCTATACCTACGAGCAAACCATTGACCAGGTGCTGACCGGCCTCAGTTTCAAACGCGAGGATTATGCGCTGCCGCTAACCAAACTGAGTGGCGGCCAGCAGAGCCGCGCCCACCTGGCCCATCTGCTGCTGACACAGCCTGACCTGCTGCTGCTGGACGAGCCGACGAACCACCTGGATTTGGCGGCGGTAGAGTGGCTGGAAAATTACCTCAAAAATTGGCTGGGGGCGATCATCGTCGTCTCGCACGACCGCTACTTTTTGGATGAGGTGGCCACCCGCGTCTGGGAAATGCTGTTTGGAGGGATTGAGGCGTATCGCGGCAACTATTCGCATTACGTGCAGCAGCGCGAGGAGCGCGTCGAGCGGCGGCAAAAAGATTATCAGGCCCAGCAGGAGTTTATCGCCAAGGAAGAAGATTTTATCCGGCGCAACCTGGCCGGGCAGCGCACCCGTGAAGCCAAGGGGCGGCGCAAACGGCTGGAGCGCATGGAAAAGCTGGACCGCCCGGTCGAGCACAAAAGGCTGAAGCTGTCGCTGCAAACCACGCTGCGCTCCGGCGACCTGGTGTTAGCCACCCACGATCTGGTGGTCGGCTATCCCGACGGCCAGCCGCTCTTCACCTGTCCCGACCTGGAAATCCGGCGCGGCCAGCGCGTCGCCCTGCTCGGTCCCAATGGGGCGGGCAAAACAACCTTTATCAAGACCATCCTGGGGCAGGTCAAACCGAAAGCCGGGGCCATTCGCTTTGGGGCGGGGGTCGAAGTGGGCTACTTTGCCCAAACTCAGGCCAGCCTTAACCTCGCGGCCAGCATCATGGACGAAATTCTGGCGGTGCAAAACCTGCCCATCGGCGAGGCCCGCAACTACCTGGGACGTTTTCTTTTTTCCGGCGACGACGTCTTCAAGCCCATCGGGTCGCTGTCGGGGGGTGAGCGCAGCCGGGTGGCTCTGGCCAAGCTGACGTTAACCGGCTCCAACTTCTTGATGCTCGACGAGCCAACCAATCATCTCGATATTCCTTCGCAAGAGAACCTGGAGAGCGTGCTGAACGATTTTGCCGGCACTATTCTGCTGGTGTCGCACGACCGTTATTTTGTGGATGCGCTGGCTACCCACACCTGGGCGCTGGAGCCAGACACCAGAACGGTGACAGTCATCGAGGGTGGCTACAGCGATTACCTGGTTCAGCGGGAAGCGCAGAAGAACCAGAGCGGCCCGTCCGCCAATGGGTCAACGCCCAAGTCAACCAGTCAAGCCAGCCGCGAACAAAGCAAGGCCGAGAAGCGGGCCAGCGAAAAAAAGGCCAGGCAAATCGCCGAAATTGAGAGCCTGATTGCCGCCGCCGAGGGTCATCTGGCGGATTTGGCCCAAAAACTGGAAGCGGCCAGCCAGGCCCAAGATATTGTCCAACTGCAAAAATTGAGCCAGGATTATCAAACCAGCGAAGCCAAATTAGAGGAGTTATTAACCCAATGGACCGAACTGGAAGCAGTTTAGGGGGCCGCCTATACATCTGGAGGAGAGAGTAACTATGGCAGAAAAAATTGTCATCGGTTTGACCGGCAATATTGCCACGGGCAAAAGTTTGGTGCTGCGCATGCTCCAAGAATTGGGCGCGGCTACGATTGACGCCGATAAATTGGCTCATGAAGCGATGTTCCCCGGCGGCCCGGCCTATCAGGCCATTGTCGAGGAGTTTGGCCGGTTTGTGGTAGACCCGGACAGCGGGCAAATCAGCCGCGACCGCCTGGGACGGATTGCTTTTGCCGTACCGGAAGCGATGGCTCGCCTGGAAGCGATTACCCACCCGGCGGTGCGCCAAGAGGTTTTGGCCCGGATAAAAGCCTCGCCAGCCCCGGTGGTCGTCGTCGAAGCGATTAAGCTGTTTGAGTCGGGGTTGACGGAGCACTGCCAATCAGCCTGGGTCGTCGTCGCACCGCCCGAGGTGCAGCTCAAGCGGTTGGTCGAGCGGCGCAAAATGTCGCCGGAACAGGCCCAGCAGCGGATTAAAGCCCAATCATCCCAGGGGGAAAAGGTGGCCAAGGCGGATGTAGTGATAGATAACAGCGGCGACTTGGCCAGAACTTGGGCCTTGGTCAAAAAGCAGTACACGGCGCTGCTGGATGGGCGAACCGGTGCAGCCCAACCGGCTGTGGCCGAACCGGCTCCCGCGCCTGAAGTCAAGCCGGCCGCCGAAGTCCAGGTGGCCGAGGTTTCGATCCGCCGGGCCAAGCGGCAGGATTTAGAGGCAATGGCCAACCTGATTGCGACGGCTACCAAAGGCGCGCTCAACCCCGATCTCAGCCAGATGATGGAGTCGCTCTTCACCCGGGGGTACATCGTGGCCATGGCCGGCGACTATGTGGTCGGTGTGGCCGGCTGGCAAGCCGAAAATCTGATTGCCGGCTTGCAGGATTTTTACATGCTGCGGGATGATCTGTGGCCGAAGGTAGGCCAGCAAATGCTGGACATGATCCACGACGAGGTCAATAAGCTCTCCTGTGAGGTGGCGATGGTCTTTGTCTTGAATCAGGCCGGGCCAAAACCCGTTGAATTTTTTGAAAGCCAGGGGTACGCTCAGGCTCAGGCCAAGGATCTGGGCTACCTGTGGAAAGACGCGGCCAAAGAGTGGCAGCCGGAAAACAGTGTACTGCTCTACAAGAAGCTGCGCGAGCAGCGGATTATGGTGCCGATGTAACCCCCACCCTAACCCTCCCCCTCTTAGGGGGAGGGAAGGGAGGGGGTCAGCGGCCTCACTTTAGACGAATTCACTTTTTGGAGAAGCCTAATGGATGCACTCAAGAAATTTGCCGGCGACCATCCGCAAGTTACCTCGTGGATAGGGCTGGCGATTGGCATGGTCATTATTTTAGTCTGGTCGGCTCGGGAGGTTGGCTTTACGCCGGGCCAATGGACGGCCCTGGTGATTACGACTATTCTGCTGGCCGGAGCCTGTGTCTGGATCATCGGCTGGGAGGATGAGGAGGACGAGGTATTAGCAGAACAGGCTCAGGCGGAGGTGGAGGCGAAGGAAAGCCAATCCTGAAATGTTTTGGCCTGAACCCGATCAACGATTAGCACCTGGGCCGCTGCTTTTAAAAAGAAACTTGGCCCCGGAAGAAATTACCGATGTCATGGTCCAATTGGACAACGCTGCAGCAGATTTCATTTGGATTCGTTGCCCTTTATGCCACTGGCGGCCCGAAGCGTCAAGCCGTTGGTATTGCGCTCCATGTGGCCCACCCGAATATTTCTTCGAGGGGTGCGGCGCGGTTTGGAATACATTTACCACGCACGGGCTATGTCCGGGCTGCGGGCATCAATGGCGCTGGACGGCCTGTCTGTCCTGCGGGGGTTGGTCATTACATGAGGATTGGTACAGCAGAGAAATAGATTAATACTTTCGGACAGCTTTTAAAACAAAGGTTTGTTATGGAAAAACAATACATCGAAAAACGCGACGAGGGATACTGGGTAGCTAATACGCGCATCTCGCTTGATTCTATCGTTTTGGCCTTCCTGGAGGGTTTGTCGCCTGAAACAATTGCGACTGAGGCATTTCCAGTACTCACACTGGAACAGGTGTACGGAGCGATTACTTATTACCTAGCCCATCAGAAAGAAATTGACGCCTACTTGCAACAGGCTGACGCCGAATTTGAGTCTTTACGACAAGTGACCCATCAAACCGATCCCCAGTTTTATAAAAAGCTCATTCAGGCTAGACGGCAGTTGCAGATCATCGAACCATGAAAGTTCGTTTTCAAGCAGATGCCGATTTAAACCAAATCATCGTCAAAGCTCTATTGCGGCGTGAACCAAGCATTGATTTTCAGACGGCGTTGGCAGCGAGCCTAGTTGGGTTAGATGATAACGAAGTTCTAACCTTAGCAGCTAAAACAGGTAGAGTCCTGGTAACACACGACCGAAAAACCATGCCTAAATATTTTGCTGAATTCATAACCAATGAAACAAGTGGTGGGGTAATAATTATCCCGCAAAAGCTAGCTATCAGGTCAGCGGTGGATGATCTGGTGCTTATTTGGGTAGCAACTGAGCCAGAGGAGTGGATAAATAGAATTCTTTCCCTTCCCCTGTAAAGAATCCTTCCACTTACTGAAACTCCCCCCTCATCGCCAAATGCACTCGCCCGATATCCTCCAACGTTACCGGCGGGTCGGACTCAGGCGTCCAGAAAAAGCGGGCGCTCTGCAAATCCTGGGTTAAACGCCCTTCCTCCAAAAATGGTTCGCTGATGGGTAAACCGAAGCGCACCGTGCCGCCGTGAGTTTCGAAGTAGCGCAAAAAGTCGCCGCTGAGGGTGTGGCCGGATTCGGGAAAGTAGCGCCGGTTGGGGTCGTCGGCGCGAGGAATCAACCCGGCGGGAAGGGGCGGGCGGCGGCGCTGCAAGAGATCGCCCAGCCAGCCAACGGTGATGCGGTAGGCCGGCTGATTCTCCGGGTGGCGTTCCAGCCGCCCTTTTTCAAAATATTGCACCGTCCAGCCGTCCACCTCGATTTCCTCGGTCAGCGGATAGCCGAGACTCCCCACGCCGCCGTAGGTATTAAAAAAAAGCCAAAAGTCACCGCGTACGGTATGGCCCGTTTCGATAAAATAATGGGCTTCGGCTTCGGCTTCGGCGGCGCTCGACACTGGCCGTCCCTGGCAAGCAGTCAGAATGACGATGATAAGGACAGCCAGCAGCCATTCTAATTTCAGAGCCATTGGTTATAAACCAAACGTAATAAAAACTCGGTTTTCCAAATCAACCATCTTCGGTCGTCGTAGTCTACCAAAAGTCCTCTCAGGGCGCAATGCTGCTTGCCTTTTTAATGTGACAGACAGCTCAGAAAATGTTATAATTGGGGTAATGGCAGCCATAACCCGTTCTCGAACTCAATCTTTTGGCCTCCGTCCGATGGATCCCTTGAAAGATTTGCGAGGCGTGGCCGATCTCATCGAAGAGGCCTTCGCCGACGACCTCGACCGTTCCGGCCAGAGTGCCTTGCGCGAGCTGCGCTGGTTGAGCTATATGAAACCCCTCTTGTGGTGGATGGTTATTTTCAGCTCCGACCATAACGATTTCCTGTCGGGCTTTGTCTGGGAGGAAGACCGCAAGATTGTGGGCAATATTACGGTCAACCGCACTGCGCCTGGGTCGCGGCGCTGGCTCATCAGCAACGTCGCCGTTTCTAAAAATTACCGAGGGCGGGGAATTGCCCGCGGCTTGATGTACGCCGGCATGGAACTGGTCAAGGAATACCACGGCGCCTCAATCTCTCTGCAGGTCCGCGCCGACAATACCACGGCCAGGCATCTCTATGAGTCGCTTAGCTTCAAAGAAATCTCCGGGACAACCTACCTGCGGCTCCAGCGTGTTCCCAAAGTAGACAAACAGGCCTTGCCGCCCCTGCCGACTGAAGTCAGGCTGCGGCCCCGCCACTTTGACGTCATTGATGCCCGTCAGGCCTATCACCTGGCCAGCGCCTCCGTGCCCCCCGAAGTTCAAAGAGAGTGGCCGCTACGGCAAACCCGCTTTCGGTTGGACGGCCAGGAGCAGTGGCTGACCAACTTTTTCCATAAAGTTGTGGGCGGCGGTTCGGCGGCATATTGGGTCGTGGAGAATGGGGACAGCTTTGTGGCTACGCTCAATATTCACCCCGGTGTTTTGGGTAAAGCTCATCAGCTTGATCTTATCGTTCACCCGGACTGGCGCGGTTATCTGGAAAAACCGTTGATTGGCCGGGCGCTGGCCTATTTATACCCGTGGCGGGGTGCAGGCATTACTCTTAAACATCCCGCCGATCATAAAGAGGCCATTGAAGTCTACAAAGAATTTGGCTTTAAGGAAAGCCAGACCCTCATTTGGATGAAGTATGATAGTTGAGACAAAAAAGGCAGCTAAATCAAGCTATGTTAGATTTGTCCGTTATCATTGTAAATTACAATACTCGCGATTTATTGAGAGATTGTCTCAATAGCATCTATGCCAGCCAGGGCCAGCTTAAATTTAATACGGTCGTAGTGGATAATGCTTCATCTGACGACAGCGCCAAAATGGTGGAAACGGAGTTCCCCCAGGTTATTCTGCTGGCCAACCCAATGAATGGTGGTTTTGCGCATGCCAATAACCAGGGCCTGCGCCAAGTTGGATTTAATGCCGATGGTTCGCCTCAACCGGACGCCCCCCGTTACGCCTTACTGCTCAATCCCGACACGCTCCTGCCGCCTACGGCGCTGGCCGACATGGTGGCTTTTATGGACAATCATCCCGAAACCGGCGCTGTAGGGCCGAAGCTGGTTCGGCCCGATGGCACGCTTGACCGGGCCTGCCGCCGTACCTTCCCAACGCCAGAGGTCAGTTTTTACCGCATGATTGGCCTCTCCAAACTCTTTCCACGTAGCCGGCTGTTTGGCCGCTACAATATGACCTTTGCCGACCCGGATGAGTTGATCGAAGTAGACTCGGTGGTGGGGGCGTTTATGTTGGTCCGGCGGGAGGCAATTGCTCAGGCGGGCCTGCTGGATGAAACCTACTTTATGTATGGCGAAGATTTGGATTGGGCTTATCATATCAAGGCTCACGGATGGAAAATCTATTACAATCCGGCAGTGACCGTCACCCATGTCAAAAGGGCCGCCAGCCGTCACAGCCCCAAAGCCCAGATAGAATTTTACCGGGCCATGGACATTTTCTATCGTAAATTCTACGCCGACAGCACGCCCTTTTGGCTGCATGGGCTGGTGGTGACCGGCATCAACCTACCCTGGCGATATTTGCAATTGAAGTATCACCTCGCCAATCTGTTCAAAACCAACAAGGTTAACCATACCCTTTAACGGAAGTGCAGCGATGAAACAACATTCACGTTTAATATTTACCATCTCTCTGGTCGTCGTTGATGTACTTATGACCGGATTGGCATTTTTTGTTGGTTATCAACTCCGCTTGCGTTCGAATTATGAAAATATCCTGCCATTTTCAGAATATAGCGGAATGTTGGTCGTCCATATCGCAGCGATTCTGGTTGTCTTCTTTTTTTATCGCCTGTACCATCGCCAACGCTCCCTCTCCTATGTGGATCAGTTTTATTCCATCTTTGGGGCTGCTTCCGTCGGCATGATCATTTCGATTGCACTGATTTCCTTCTTTTTCAAGAACACGCTTGATTACCCGCGCTTGATGATGGTTTATGTATGGATGCTCACTATCATTTTTACCTCCCTAGGCCGAGCTATCCAGTCACGGGTGCAGCTCAGCCTGCAAGCCCGCAATTGGGGCGAGGAGCGGGTGTTGATTATCGGCACCGGTGAAGTCGGACGCATGGTGATGCAAAAAATCAAACGTACCCCCGGCCTGGGCTATCGGGTCATCGGCTTTGTAGACGATGAGGCCAAAGTCAGGGCTGTTCAGGACTGCCCCGTGCTGGGGAACACTGACGCCATCCCTGATCTAATTCTATCGCAAAAAATCAACGAGGTCATTATTGCCATGCCCGAAGCCTCGCATCAGGAAATCCTCAAAATCGCCAGCAAATGTGATCGGGGCCGGGTGACGATCAAAGTTTTTCCCGACGTATTTCAAATTATGGCGACCGAGGTTTCTATCGGTGACTTGGGCGGATTACCTCTACTGACTATGCGGGATGTCGCCTTACGTGGCTGGCGGCTCACGGTGAAGCGCATCATTGACATGGCTGGTAGCGCTGTAACCCTGGTCATCCTGTCGCCGATCATGATGCTTCTGGCGGTCTTGATAAAACTCGACTCCGCAGGGCCGGTCTTTTACACGCAGGAGCGCATGGGCCTGGACGGTAAACGTTTTATGATGCTCAAATTCCGCTCCATGCGGGCCAATGCCGAAGAGGAAACCGGGCCGATATGGGCTACCGTAAATGATAATCGGCGCACACGTTTGGGCACCTTCATTCGCCGCTTCTCGATTGACGAGTTTCCGCAATTTATTAATGTTTTGCTTGGAGATATGAGCCTGGTCGGCCCCCGCCCCGAACGGCCTATTTTTGTCGAGCAGTTCAAGCAGAGCATTCCGCGTTATATGGATCGCCATCGCGAGAAAGCGGGTATTACCGGTTGGGCACAGATCAATGGTCTCAGAGGTGACACCTCGATTATCGAACGGACCAAGTATGACCTGTGGTATATTGAGAATTGGTCGGTGGCGCTGGATTTACGAATTATGATTCGCACTGTGCTCAATATCTTCATTGACCGCAATGCTTATTGAGAGGCGCGGATTGGTGAGGCGGAGAGGCGAAGTGATAAGCTTCATCGTGTCCTCGTGCTGTCGCCTCAGCTTTTTCTGATTGTTTCACGTGAAACATCTAGGCCACTTAGGAGAATTCCTTGCCCCGTATTTGTGATTATGAAGGCAGCCGCTACCGGACCAACTTTTGGGAGGGCCAAAATCGCGCCTATGAAGACCACATTGAACGCATCGCTCTCCAGAACCTGCTGCCACCACAGGGGCAGCGGCTCATCGAAATTGGGGCCGGGTTTGGCCGGCTGGCAGACATGTACCAGGGCTACCAGCAGGTCATTCTCACTGATTACGCCCGGACGCAGTTAGAGGAAGCGCAGAAGTATTTAGGTACTGATAGCCGCTTTATCTATGTCGTCTCCGATATTTACCGCATGCCCTTTGTGGATAATCTATTCGAAACGCTGACTATGGTCAGGGTTATGCACCATCTGGCTGATGTGCCTGCCGCCCTGAGCGAATTGCATCGTCTGCTCGCTCCCAATGGCATTGCGGTGATCGAGTACGCCAGCAAGTTCCATCTTAAAGCCTTACTGCGCTGGCTGCTTGGCCGGCAGGAGTGGAGTCCTTTTGACCACTTGCCCTATGAATTTGTCGAACTGAACTTCAACTTTCACCCCACCTGGATGCGCCAGCAATTTGAAAAAGCTGGCTTCCAGCTAAAAAATGTTCGGTCTGTCTCCCACTATCGTATCAATTTACTCAAGCGCCTGTTGCCTACCTCCTTGTTAGTAACGCTGGATAGTTGGGCCCAGCCGACGGGTAACTTGTGGCAGCTCACACCAAGCATCTTTGTTCAAGCTCAAGCGCACAAACCACCCATTCAAACAACACCGAATTTTTTCCGCTGTCCTATTTGCCATGCTACTCACCTTGTCCGCACCAAGTCCAAACCGGGGCTTACCACAGAAGAAATTCTTGTTTGCCAGGAATGCCAGCGTCACTGGTCTTATAAAGATGGTATCTACGATTTCAAAACTCCCTTAAATGTGATCTCCCCCAGAATATAGGGACAATAATTTGACATTTCTGCTATCTACTACCTGTCAATTTACCATAATGTTACTATGCGTATTGAAAAATTAATATAGTTATGTTATGATAAGTAAAAATCCGGTTGCCCCTATTATTATGTTTAGTAGATTGGCGAAAACAAGGAGACCCGATGATGAAGCTATCGGCCCCAAGAAACAAGATTTTAGCCACTGTACTCCTGACTTTTTTAATTTTGTCAGCTTTTCTTATCTCCGGCTTTACCATCGCTACGTTCGATAAGACTATTGAAAGAGAACTCCCCCCTAACCAGGGCAGCGGCGTTAATCTTATTAGAAACCCCAGCTTTGAAGAGCGAGATCCCAACGGCAACAACGGCGTCGCCCTCCATTGGCTGCCGTACAGCAATGGACAAGCCTGGTTCGGCTGGTACGACGAGACATGGGTGGAAGCAGTTCGCACCGATAAACGTGCTCAACTGATGGAAATTTTTCAGGTAGAGCCGAATATTCTGGACCGGGTTATTGCGATTCACCAAACCGTGGACGTAACCGCCAATTCTACCTACAGTCTGACTATTAACGCCATTATGCGCAGCCAGACTCAAGCCGCCGATCGCAACAAACATGAATTTGAAATGCACTGGGGCGTTGATTTTTCGGGCCAGGGCAATTATGACAATGTCGAAACCTGGGTTCTGATGCCGCTGACCGAACAATTCCGCTTAGGCTCAACCGGCGAATATCCCGAAGATATACCCCTGTTCTATGAGACTGTTACCGGCACCATCCAAACCGGTGGTTCTAACCGCATTACCCTATTCATTCGGGGCCTCAAAAAGTTCCCCACCGGTACGGAAGTCAACTTCGATGTGGACGATGTTTCTTTAGTGGGAGCGGGGGCAGCTCCGCAACCCCTTGTGCCGACGACAGGACAGACTCAACCCGCCGCGCCCAGTCAACCGACCAGTAACCTGCCTGCCTCCGGCGCAATTCTGCCGAGAAATATTTCCGGCGGCGCTCTTGCCATTAGCGGCTTGGTGTTGATTGCCCTGGGTGTCAGCGCCGCAGTTGGCCTTTTCAATCGTAAAGACTAACCTTAAATCAGCTCGTAAGCAATAAAAAGAGGCGGTGAAAGTTATTCGCCGCCTCTTTTTGATTCCTAACCTGATTGCCTTGTCCTCTGCTACAAAATGTAGTATACTGTGTTGCAAGATGCCACTAATTGTGGTATTTTATGCACCCCCAGATCATTCATTAATAGTTTTAGCCTTTGAAAAACATTTTTGCCGACCAGGGGAGGTCAGCCATGCAAGTCTCCTGCCTACAAGAAAATTTAGCTAAGGGGTTGAGTATCGTTGGACGCGCCGTAGCCAGCCGGAGCACGCTGCCGGTTTTGTCAAATGTCCTGCTGGCAACAGATAACGGCCAGCTCAAACTTTCCGCTACTAATTTGGAAATCGGCATTAACTGCTGGGTGGGAGCAAAGATAGCCCAGGAAGGCGCGATTACCGTCCCTGCTCGGCTGCTCGGCGAATTTGTCAACTCGCTGCCGCCGGAACGGATTGATTTGAAGCTGGACGAAAGCACCCAAACCCTTAACCTGCGCTGCGCCCGCTTTGAATCAAATATCAAAGGCATTGACGCGCAGGAGTTCCCGATTGTGCCTACCGCCGCCAGCGGCGGCGAGGCTATGATCAAGCTTGAACCATCGTCGCTGCGAACCATCATTGATCAGGTTGTTTTTGCAGCCGCCACCGATGAAAGCCGGCCCATTTTAACCGGCGTTCTGGTTCAATTCAACGAGGACAACTTGACCATGGCCGCCGCCGATGGCTTCCGCCTCTCCGTTAAAGCGACCGTCCTTAAACAGAATTTTGGCGACATGATGGAGGTCATCATTCCGGCCCGGGCCTTGATGGAACTGGGCCGCATCACCGGCGACCAGGAGCAGCCGGTCGAAGTCATCATTACCCCAGCCCGCAAGCAGATACTTTTTCACCTGCAAGACGTTGATCTGGTCTCTCAACTAATCGAGGGCAAATTCCCTGATTACAACCAGATCATTCCCAAAGGTTATGCCACTCGGAGCGTGATGGACACCGGCAGCTTCCTTAAAGCCGTGCGCGTGTCACACCTGTTTGCCCGCGACTCGGCCAACATTGTCAAGCTTGAAATCACCCCTACCGGCGACGAACTGATGAATGGCCGGATCACTTTGGTGGCCACCAGCGCCGAATTAGGCGACAACGTGGCCGACGTGGATGCCTCTATTGAAGGCAACCCCATGGAGATTGCCTTCAACGCCAAATATTTGATTGATGTGCTCTCGATTATTGATAGCCCCCAAGTAGTCCTGGAAACTAGCGCCGCCTCTAGTCCCGGCGTCATCCGGCCAATTGGCGATGACAAGTTTACCCACGTCATTATGCCGATGCACATTTCCCGGTAAGTCCGATAAGTGCTCCAAACAAATATACTTATCGTAGTGTGCGGTGCGTAAAAAACGGAACACTCACCGCGCACTACGCAGGGCTTACCTAACTTCTGGTCTTATCAAGACTCCACAATTACCGGAATTACCATCGGTTGCCGCTGCGTTTCGCTGTAAAGCAGCTCGCTCAAGGCTTTACGGATGGTAATTTGGGGGTCTTGATACCCATTCATGCGCAGCGCTGCAATGACCTCATCCTCGGCTCGCTCGATTAAATCCTGATTATCTTTGACAAAAACAAAGCCGCGCGTAACGATTTGCGGGCGGCCTATGAGCCGGCCTGTTTTTTGATCCAGTCGAGCCACGGCCAGCACAAAGCCATCCTGCGACAGCATTTCACGGTCGCGCAGTACGGCCGGACCAATATCACCTACACCGCTGCCGTCCACAAAGACCCAGCCGCCAGGAACCCGGTCGGCTAAACGAGCGCCATTTTCGTCAAACTCTACGACCATGCCGTTTTCGACAATGAAAATATTCTGCTCAGGAACGCCCTGGCCGCGCGCCAATTCCGCATGAGCGTGCAGATGGCGCGGCTCCCCGTGGACAGGCATAAAGTATTTCGGCTTGACCAGGCTGAGCAGTAACTTTAGCTCTTCCTGGCTGGCGTGACCGCTCACATGGACGTTGTCGGCCTTGCTGTTGATAACTCGTGCGCCGCGCTTAAACAACTTGTTAATCGCACGCCCCACCATATAGTCGTTACCGGGAATGGTCCGCGAGGACATGACCACCGTATCCCCCGGCTTGACGGTGATATGCCGGTGCTTGCCATTAGCCATGCGTCCGAGGGCGGCGCTTGGCTCGCCCTGGCTGCCGGTTGCAATGATGGCAATCTGGTGATCGGGACGACCTTTGAGGCGGGCCAGGTCAACCAGCACTCCCGGCGGCACATTGAGATACCCCAGGTCCTGCGCCCGCCCCACACTCTCTTCCAGGCTGCGTCCATCTACTGCGACGACTCGGTTGTGCCGGGCCGCAGCATTGATAATTTGCTGTACCCGTGAAATCAGCGAACCGAAGGTGGCCAGGATGACTCGCCCTTTGGCCTCGCGGAAAACTTTATCCAGCCCTTCGTCCACAGTTTTTTCAGAAGGGGTAAAGCCGGGATTATCAGCATTGGTGCTATCGGCCAGGAGGACCAGCACTCCCTCAGAGCCAAAGCGGGCCAGCGTCCCGAAATCGGGCGGCAAGCCCCAGGTGGGCGTGTGATCGAATTTGAAATCACCGCTGTGGATGATCAGCCCCACCGGGGTACGGATTGCCAGCCCGACCGCATCGGGGATGGAGTGACAGACGTGGAAAAACTCCACCTCAAACAGACCGCCCAGCGCCAGGCGTTCCCCCGGCGCGACGACATGCAGGTTAGCCCGGCTGGCCAATCCGTGTTTTTGCAGCTTGACGTCAATCAAGCCAATGGTCAGGCGGGTGGCGTACACCGGCGCATTGATTTCGGCCAGGAGGTAGGGCAGCGCCCCAATGTGATCCTCATGGCCGTGGGTCACAACAATGCCGCGCACCCACTCTTTTTTGTCTTTTAGATATTGGCTCCAGTCGGGGATGACCAAATCAACGCCGAGCATGTCTTGCTCAGGAAACATCACGCCGGCGTCAATAATCAGTACATTGCGGCCATATTCTACGGCCAGCATGTTTTTTCCGACCTCGCCCAGCCCCCCCAGGGGCACTAGTTTTAATTTTTGATTGGTTGCCATAGGTAATTTCTCCTTGAAATTATAGTAAATGGTTGTTGAGGTTGGCAATCTGCATAAGCGTTTAAAAAAAGCCCCGGTGTGTCCGGGGCTGGTTCATCAAATTGATGGATCGAGTGGCTAGGCGCGGGTGACTTCTAAAGCCACCGGCCCGCGGGGCCTGTGATTGACCGAGAATTCAACTCGATCACCGGCTAACAGGTTTTTGAATTGATTTCCGATAATCGCCTGGTAGTGGACAAAAACATCCTCACCAATTCCTGCATCAATATACCCATAGCCTTTGGCCGCATCAAACCACTTAACCGTTCCCGTTATTCGCTCAGACACGATTAAATACCTCTTTGCTTAAGAATTATATTTTAACTGTTCGTTTTCATACATTTTTGAGCCAAAAAAAAACCGCCGGATTGATGCTGCTAGACTCCTGCGGCTGGCCCAGAGAAAAACTGCACTTATTTTTATAATTGTGAATGATTATACAACTTGAGGGGCTTTTGTCAAATCATGTTAAGTCTTTTTTGGGTCAAAGTTATCCCCACGTTATGCACAAAGTTATACGGGGAGTTATTTTCTGTTACTCACAACTTATCCACAAAAAGATTGTGACTAACCATAACTTTTCTTAAAAAAAAGTTAGAAGAGGCTTTTTTTAAGGTCTAGCTATTGCCAGGGGATAGCAGGTTTGGTAAAATTCGACTCGACTGTAGTGGAGGGTTCTTCTTTCCTCATTAGTATTCATTTTTTGCCATAGACTTTTGGATTTTATCATTCCTATCTCTTTATAACACCCACGAAAAGAGATAGGTTCTTAAATTGCAACTATTTGGCTGCAATTTATCTATTCTTGAGACTTTCCGCAGTAAGATCTCCAGCATACAGTCACCGTCTATACATCAAAATAATCCACCACCCGCAGCCAGTTCACCCTCATCACCGAGGCGCATATTAAACGTAAAGGTCAACTTTCGTTGCACCCTGTACGTTTTTGTCTCTAAATCGTTCCTGAAGCTGTTATGTCCTCAGTATCTTAGGGAGATTATTATGGATACCGACCAAGTTTGGCAGGCAACCTTAGGTCAGTTACAATTGCAAATGACACGGGCTACTTTTGATACCTGGATCAAAGATACCCGTATTGTTGCTCAGGACAGCGATAGGCTGGTCATTGGAACCAAAAGTGCTTTTGCTAAAGATTGGCTAGAAAATAGACTCTTTGCTACGATTAGCCGAGCAGTGACCCATGTGTTGGGGCGCGCTGTCAATATTCAATTTACGGTAGACCATCTGACTGCGGAAGCTATCAGTGACCAACCACCGCCCCCCTTGCTCCAGAGTCCAGAACCGGCGAACGGACAGACTTCAAAGAACGGGAACAACAACGGTAACGGTCATTATCGCGAAGCCAAAGAGCGCCTCATGCTAAACCACAAGTACGTCTTCGAACAGTTTATTGTCGGTGCTTCAAATCGCTTGGCCCATGCGGCATCTCTGGCGGTAGCCGAAAGACCCGCCGACGCTTACAACCCCCTCTTCCTATATGGGGGGGTAGGTTTGGGGAAAACCCATCTTCTCCAGGCAATCGCCCATTATGCCCTGGCCCGCGGCCGGACGGTGATTTATACTTCGTCCGAAACCTTTACCAATGACCTGATCAATGCCATCCGCAGCCAATCCACCGATTTATTTCGTGAAAAATACCGCACAACCGATTTTCTTTTGATTGACGACATTCAATTTATTGCCGGTAAAGAAAGTACCCAGGAAGAATTCTTCCATACCTTTAATACCCTCCACTCCTCCGGCGGCCAAATTGTCCTCTCCAGCGACCGGCCGCCTAAGGCGATCACTACCCTGGAAGACCGGCTGCGCTCCCGTTTTGAATGGGGTCTTTTGGCCGACGTGCAGCCGCCTGACCTGGAAACCCGCATCGCCATCTTGCGCTTCAAAGCCGACTCTCAGGGCGTGCGTGTTCCCGACGATGTGATGGAATTCATCGCCCGGCGCGCTCAGAACAACATCCGCGAACTGGAAGGTGCGCTCAACAAGGTCATTGCTCACGCCGCCATGATGCGCCACCCGATCAATATCGAGCTGGCTAATGCCGCTCTGCAGGACATCGTCTCGCGGCAAGCTGAACTCACCGTCGAGCAGGTTATTGCTGCCGTAGCCACTTTCTACCGCATTGAGGTAGAGGTCCTCATCAAACGGGGTCGCAGTAAAGAAGTAGCCTTTGCCCGGCAGATGGCCATGTACCTGGCCCGAGAGGAAACCGGCGCATCGCTTCCCCAAATTGGTGAGGCCCTGGGCGGGCGTGACCACACCACGGTCATGTACGGCTGGGAGAAGATTGCCTCCCAAATTGAACAAAATGACAGGCTGCGCCGGGAGATGTTATCTATTCGAGAGATAATTTATCAACAAAAGAGACACTAACTCAGCGCCTATCCCTCTATTATTTGCGCTGTTCAAAAAAAGGCAACTGTTCGCGTGCAGTTGCCTTTTTTGTCAATAACACACTAAAATTGTGGATAACTGTGCAAATAACTGTGGATAACTGATTCTCACTGGGGATAACTTTGCTTCAATCTGGACAAAATACCTATTGCTACAAACGGCCGGCTCTGGCAAAAACAAAATTTCTTCCAAGCCCGGCCTACCCCAACAACCATTCGAGGCAGATACAAATTTGGCTTAAATAACGGTGACGGACCTACAAGTTTGTCAGTTTCTATCTTTTTAACAGTGAATTTTTGCTCAATTTTGTGGATAACCCCTAGATAACTGTGGATAAGTAGCCCTATTTGGGGATAACTTTTAAGCTTCCTCAATTAATCCAATTTGGTCCTTATTCACGTAAACACTACATATAGGTATAACTAGCCTCCCCCACCCAAAATATAGAATCCACTCGATTTGACAAAATTTGCTAACTTTATCTATTAAAACTCCCTCTTCTTTATCCTCAGAATTATCCCCACAACTTTTGAAGCACCCTAATCAAGATATAGTCGTCTTACTTACTTTCTCGCTATATCTAGTAGTAAAGGCGTGACTTCTAGCGTTTATCCACTTATCCCCAATCTCTACTATATATTACTAAATAAAGATTAATCATGACAATAACAAATAGGATAACTTACTCATAGTCCAGATGACGTTTATCTTTAAATGAGGTATAATGTTCCGAAATCCCGGTTAATCCTAAATCGTTCTGAATTCATGCGCCCTATATGGTGGGTTTTGTTATCAATAATTGTCGCGGCTTTGAGCTTTTTGGGACTCTACTACGTAGTTACTAATCTCTGGCCAAATCCAGATACGGTTTTAGCTCAGCCGCAACTGCTCTTATTCACCTTTTTATTTTTGGGGCTGGGTAGCGCCACCATTCCGATCACAACCTACTTTAATCATCGGTTTGCCAGACCCGGCTGGCTGGAGCGTGACAAAACCCGACTCATCCGGCAAGGGGCCTGGGTGGGGTTTCTCGGCATTGTGCTGGCTTATCTCCAACTGATCCGGGCGTTGAATTGGACAATTGCCGCCGTGCTGTTGGGCGTCTTTATTCTGATTGAAACCTTTTTCCTGACGCGAGGCTAAAAACATGCAGGCTCAACTTCGCCAGTTGCCCAGCGTGGACAAACTTCTACAGAACGATCAACTCGCTCCACTGACTGAAATTCACGGTCATGCCCTGGTTGTTGACGCCATCCGGGCCGAATTAGACCTGGCCCGCCAGTGTATTATAGCGGGCCAACCCGTGCAATCTGCCGCTGCGTTGGTTAAAGCCATTTTGGCCCGCCTCTCTGTCACCGTACGTCCCTCTTTGCAGCCGGTTATCAATGCAACGGGGGTAATTATCCATACTAACCTGGGCAGGGCTTTATTAAGTCAGCGCGCTCAGCAAGCGATGCTTCAGGCTGCCTCCACGTATTCCAACCTGGAATACGACCTGGAAGCAGGCGCGCGTGGCTCTCGTTATACCCATGCCGCCGATCTGCTCTGCCGCCTGACGGGCGCTGAAGCCGCCGTGGTGGTCAACAACAATGCCGGCGCAGTCATCCTGGCCTTGAGCGCCCTGGCCAAAGACAAAGAAGTTATCATCAGCCGGAGCCAACTGATTGAAATTGGCGGCGGGTTTCGTATCCCGGAGATTATGGCCCAATCCGGTGCGCATTTGGTCGAGGTTGGAACAACCAATCGCACCTATCGGCAGGATTTTGAACAAGCCATTGACCCGCAGCGTACCGGCCTGTTACTGAGCGTCCACTATAGCAATTATCAAATCATCGGCTTTACCACTCAGCCCACTCTGGCCGAGTTGGCCGAATTGGCTCAAGCCTATCACCTCCCCTTCATGGAGGACCTCGGTTCGGGTACGCTCCTGGATACGGTTCCCTTTGGCTTGGCTCACGAGCCGACCATCCAGGAGAGTTTAGCTGCCGGCGTTGACTTGGTCACCGCCAGCGGCGATAAGTTGTTGGGTGGTCCCCAGGCGGGGCTGATTCTGGGCCGGGCGGCGTTGATCGAACAGATCAAAAAGCATCCTTTGATCCGTGCCCTGCGGGTAGATAAAACTACCCTGGCGGCTCTACAGGCCACCCTCTTGGCTTATCTCGAAGGTAAGGCTACCACTGAAATTCCTGTTTGGCGCATGATCGCGGCTGATCTGGCTACCTTGACTCGTCGCGCCCAGAATTGGCGTCGTGCCTTGCGCAGTCTATCCCAATTTGCCAAATTGCCGTTACAGGTAGTAGACAGCATCTCAACGGTAGGGGGTGGCAGCTTGCCCGCCCAAACCCTGCCAACTAAAGCCCTGGCTGTGACCGTTCCCTCCGTAGATGCCCTGGCCGCCCAATTGCGCCAGGCTGACCCACCCGTTATCGCCCGTATTGACAACCAGCAGCTCCTGCTCGACCCGCGCACCGTCCTGCCAGAGCAAGATAAAGCACTTGTCGCTGCCTTAGAACATGCTCTGACCACTTTCAACCTTTCGAGATAAACCCCTGCAAATGATTTCTTATTGTTCATTGGGTCTGGATTTAATGGTCAATAATCAACTGTCAATTATCAATTGTCAATTGACTGTGAGCCATTGACGATTAGAATGGGCACACTTTACCTTGTCGCCACGCCGTTAGGCAACCTGGAAGACATTACCCTGCGGGCATTGCGGATTTTGCGGGAAGTATCCCTTATCGCCACCGAAGATACCCGCACCACCGGCCAGTTGTTGAAACACTTTGACATTCGTCGCCCGCTGGTCAGTTATTATGAGCACAATAAAGTGACTCGCCAGGGTCGCGTCTTGGCTGCTTTGGCCGAGGGAGACGTGGCCCTGGTGTCCGAGGCCGGTACACCGCTTCTCTCTGACCCCGGCTATGAATTAGTGCGCGCCGCGGTTGAGCAGGGGTTCCAGGTGATTTCTATTCCCGGCCCCAGCGCTCTGATGGCCGCCCTGCCGGCCAGCGGCTTGACCACCGATCGCTTTCTTTTTCTGGGATTCTTACCTCGTAAACGCGGCGACCGGCGGCGGTTCTTGCAAGAAGTTGCGGCTGAACAGGCAACGCTGGTCTTTTTTGAAGCGCCTCATCGTCTGCGAGAGACTCTGGCCGATATGATTAATCTTTTGAGCGGGGATCGTTCTGTTGCGGTTTGCCGGGAATTAACCAAACTGCACGAAGAAATCTGGCGGGGCACGCTGGCCGAGGCGCAGCAGGAGTGGACGCAGCGAGAGCCTCGAGGCGAGTTTACCCTGATCGTGGCCGGTGCGCTGCCTGAACTAGAGTGGAATCAAGCTCAGGTAGAAGCAGGGTTAGCTCAGGCGCTGGCTGGCGGCGCTTCTGTAAAAGACGCCGTGCGCCAATTGACCGACCAGAGCGGTTGGGGCAAACGTGAAGTTTATTCTCTGGCTCAGAAAATAAAGATGCTGAAGCAGAGGAGGTAGCGCATGGCCATCTCAAAAAGTGAGGCCCGCAAATTAACCATCAATGTTACCGAAATGGGAGCACAGGTTTTACGCGGTGTTTTAACCGTAGGACCGGATGGGGCCACCATCAATAATGTGCCAGTTTTGGAGTGGCTCGCTCAACATGCCGGCGTTGAGATCATGTTGATTGCGACCCCGGTGGGCAATGCCGTTACCGCAACTGAATTAAAGACCTGCTCTCGCTGTGGCCGGGATTATAAAGGCGACGCTTGCCCTCACTGCGCCGAGGCGCGGGCAAGGCTACGAGGGTAAGAACGTTCCATGTTGAACGTTCAACGTTCGATGATAAATTTTGCCAGTTGATCCGCAGTTTGGCGGCACTGATGCCGAATCATCCCTAACGGTACGTTTGAACTGAGCGCCAGCGACAATAAAATCCCCTCACCCAAACTTAACGAATAGAGGCGATACTCGCTGCCTTCGTGTAAACTCTGGGCAAAGCGACCCGCTCGTTCACCCAAAAAACTGGCAGCCTGGGCGGCTGCCTGGGAGCTTTGCGCCACCAACAGGGTGAGTTCCCGGCATTGAACGCGGCTGAGCATCCCGGCCTGGGCAATCAACTCCAGACCGGCAATGAGCAAAATCGCTTCAGCCCGAACTTCTCGGTTCAGGTCATCCAGCAGGCGTAGAATTTCGGTTTCATTGGCGCGGAGGTAACGAATGGTTTCCTGCGGCACGGTAACAAAAGTCAAGGGAGAATTTTCGTCCACCATAATGGCGCTTTCAACGGCGACAGGAGCTGGTGCTGTTTGGGGGACAACAGGTGCAGGAGGCGGGGAGGCTGGCGGCGCGGCGGCAGGACGAGCAGGCGGCGGTGGAGCAGCCGGTTTTACCGGAGGAGGCGGAACTGGGGCGGGCGCAGGACGTGCCTGGGGAACACTTTTGCGCTCCCCGGTGGCCTGGTCTATCAAATCGGGTAAGTCACCCACAAAAAACGGCTTGGTTAGAATGCCGTTGATCTCCAGAGCCTTAATCTTATCGGGTAGGTCCTGACCTATTAACGGGATCATCATAATCCGCATCCCGTTTTTGGCTTCGCGGATGGCCTGTACCAGCTTGGCCGGGGGCATATCCGTCAAGGCCATGTCAATAATCACCAAATCAAAGGCTTGCTCAATCACTGCCTGCAAGGCATCGCTGCCGCTGTGAACCCACCTGGCAGTATACTGGCCGCTATTTTGCAGCCCCTCTTTGAGCATGAAGCCGAAGCCTTCGTCACTGTCAACTACAAGAATATTCGCTTTTGCCATGGCTGTCTATAAACATTGATGAGAGATTTAGTGGCTTAAAGATGATTTAGCTTAACTTATAAACCATTGTAATGTCATTTTTCACAAAAGTCAACACGATTATCAAGGGGCTTAGCGGCGGCTTCTGCTCACCAACCAGAGGATCAAACCGGTGATAACCAGCAGTCCCAGTACGACCAGGCCGGCAACCAGCCAAAAGGTAACCGGAGCGTTCTGGGCAGGGGACGCGGGCGGCACAGTGGCCACAGGTGTAGCCGCCGGAGCAGGAAGGGTCAGCAGGACCACGGGTGTGGCGCTGGGTTGAGGTGTGACTGTAGCCGTAAGTGTAGGCGGTGGGGCGCTTTGCTTGAGTTCCAGCGACTCTGGCGCTGGCGCTTCGGTTGCGGCAGCCGCACTCTCGGCGGTCAATTGCTCTGCTGGCGCTGCGGCGCTTGCGGCAGCATTCTCTGGAGGAACCGGTTCTGTTGGGGCGGCCGCGCTTTCAGGGGCCATTTGTCCTGCTGCCGCCGATTCGGCTTCTCCCCCGGCTTTCTCTTGAGGAGCTTCCTCAGCCGGGGCGGCAAAGGTCAAAACCGTCGGCGCTGGTGAGGGTGTCGCCGTGACTCCAGGGGCAACGGCCGGAGCCTGGGCTGCTAGAGACTGCTCGGTTGCGTCGCTTTCATCAGCCTGGGTTGCCGTAATTGCCTGGCCTTCAGCCGCAGGAACTTCATCTGCCGGTGAGGGAGCGGCCTGGTCAACCGCTTCATCCGGTGAGGGGATGGCCAGGGTAGCCGCCGATGCCACCGCAGTAGGAGTAGCCTCCGTCGCCACAGACTCAGCGGCGGCGGCCATCGCTTCTTCTGTGGCTGGAGCCTGGGTTGCAGCTTCCCTGGCGGCAGATCCAGCCGGAGCAGCTTCTGCTTGCGTCGCCGGTTCGGCCGGAGCGGCGGCCGATTGCGCTTCTGGAGCGATAGTAGGGGCAACTGCCGGAGCTTTGGCTACCTCTGCGGCGGGTTGGCTGGTCCCGCCAAACTGCATGCTCCAGAAGATGCCGCCAGCCGCGAGCACGAACAACAGCATGGCTGCCAGCGCGGCTGCACCTTTAAACCAGCTCGGCAAGCCAAAGAAGCTCTGTGGGGCAGGCGTCACAGTTTTCACAGCCGCCTCGGTCAGGGTAAAAGGACGAGGGGCCGGCATGGGTGGCAGGGCCGTTACCAGGGCCACTGTTCGGCGCAGCAGCTCTAACTCCCGCTGCAATTCTGCCGAAGCGGCCAGAGCCTGCTCTACGAGCGCCCGTTCCTCCTGCGTCACCTCGCCGTCCAGATAGGGCGACAGCAAATCGCGGATGTGATCGGTATTGAATTGATGGGTTTGATTATCAGCCATCACAAAAACCTGCTCTAAGGCGATCAGGCTTTAAACCTGATTTATGCCTGCTCATTATTCAGACGGTATTGGTTCGGTAAAAGTTCCTGCTGCTCCAGCAAAAAGTCGCGCAGCCGCTGCCGGCTCCGGCTCAATCGAGACTTGACAGTCCCCAGGGGCTGGCCCACAATCTCGGCAATTTCCTGGTAAGAGAAACCTTGCACGTCGCTTAGAACCAATACGATCCGTTGGTCTTCCGGCAAATGGTTGATCCCTCGTTGGATCAAGTCGTTGAGTTCACCGCGCAGAATGGACTCTTCGGGCCGTTCGCTGCCGTTGGTCAGTTTTTCGCTGTGATCCTCGGAATTTTCCACCATGTCTTCCAGGGAGGTAGCCGGCCGGCGGCCTTTGTAGCGCATCTGGTCATAACAAGCGTTGGTGACAATGCGCAGCAGCCAGCTTTTGAAGGAGCCGCCGCGATATTGTTTGATCGCCTGGTAGGCTTTGAGAAACGCATCCTGGCAGGCGTCAGCCGCAGCGTCGCTGTTGCCAATGACGCGATAGGCGACGTTATAGGCTGTCCCCTGGTAAGCCATCACCAACTGATTAAAGGCAGCTAAACTGCCCTTTTGGGCTTCTTTGATAACCCGAGTCTCGTCCATTCAATACTATTAACTGCTCAGGCGCGACGCACTTTCTCGGCTAAAATTTCCAATTTGCTCGCATTTAAGGGCGTCGCATCTTCAATATTTATGCTTGGCGTTTTAACTAACACATGGCTTAGGCAATTTGACGTATGCCCGCATGTAGTCTATACTAGAAACCCGATAGCCATGCCGGAGTGGCGGAACTGGCAGACGCGCACGACTCAAAATCGTGTGAGCTACGCTCTTGTGGGTTCGATTCCCACCTCCGGCATTTTCTTTTTTCTGGCGAATATTGTCACAAACGCGACTATTATAACATTTTTCATAATGATGTGCTAGGGCGAGTTCCCATTTCGCCCACCGGTCGCGGTGGGGCCACTTTCTCAGTCGGGAGAGCGGCCTCTCATTTTGAAAAGTAGCATTTGAAATTTTTATGAGTAGAAAGAGAAATCGTAGATCAAAGATTGACCGCCGCTTGCTGATTCTCCTGTCAATTACCCCTATCGGTTGCTTGCTGGCCTTGCTGGTTGGCCTGGCTGTAACCTGGTATCTTTTCCCTACCCGCTTTGTCAACGCTAAAATTTCAGATTTATCCCAAGACGAAGCTCAACAGATTGTCGTTATGGCTGCGGCAGATTTTGCCGAGCACGAAGATATTGACCGCGCCCGCGAGTTGCTGGCCGAACTCAAGGTACCCAACCCGGCCCAGTACGTTTCTCTGGTAGCAGAGCAGATGGTCCGCACCAATCGTGGCGACATAGATCAGGATATCAAAAATGTGGTCCGCTTGGCCGATGCACTGGGTGTCAGCACGGTTTCGATGATTGCCTACGTCTCTACCCCAACTCCTATCCCAACGGATACGCCTGTCCCAACTGATACTCCGCTGCCCACTCCGACGCCAACTAATACGATGGTGGTCGAGTCTACAGCCACGCCTGATGCCGTAGCTCTGGCTGCCGCCGCGCCCACCGAAGAAGTCCCACCTACCGACACGCCAACCCCTGAACCGGCTGCGCCTCCCCCCACCGCTCCGCCCCCTCCCCCCACCGACACGCCGACTCCTGCCCCCAGCCCGACCCCGGAGTTTGATTATGTTGTCACCAAACAACGTTTAATGACCAAGGATGAAAATGGTGGTTGTGCGGGCAATCACAATATTTACATCACCGTCGTTGATGCCGCCGGCAATCCCATCAATGGGGTAGAGATTGGCGACGTCTGGAATAATCCCGGCCCAAAAACCGAACCGAAGAACGGTAAGGAGGGTCAAGCCGAGTATCTGTTGTTTAAAAACGGGTTCAAAATTTTTGTCAAAAATGACCCTACTGCCGGTCGCCCGGTGACCAGCCAGGTTACAGAGCTGCTCAGCTCCAATGATTGGGAAATCGGCATCCCCAAACTGATTGAAGCCGGTTACTGCCCTGACGAAGCGACCTGTAATGTGCTGTGGAACAGCGGGGTATTTGGCGTGGGGAATAACTCGCTCTGCTGGGGCCACTATTCCTGGGAAGTGATTTTTCAACGGACATGGTAAGTGGTTTTGAGATTTATGAACAATTCTAAAACTTTGCTCATTATCGCGGTAATTGTGGTGCCTCTTTTCTGCCTGGCCTTAGCTATCGGCGGGATCATTGTCGGTTTTGGAGTGACTTCAGCCGTCTCCTCGGCCAACAATGAGGGTGAGGCGCGGGTTGACGGGCCGAAAGTGGAAGCGGAGGTTCTCAATATCGCCGCCGATTATGCCGGTAACAAGGATTTAGATGCCGCCCGGCAGCGCCTCCGCGCCTTGCACCTGCCCAATGCCGAGCAGTATGTCTCCTTTATGGTTGACCGTTATTTGCAGGAAAGCGGCAAAGGTAACCCCGACACAAAAAACCTGTTTTTGCTGGCCGACGCCCTGGGCGCCAGCACCGAATCTATGATCGCCGCCCTGGCGACGCCGACATCAACTCCCTTGCCGACCAACACCCCAACCCCGACCCCTTTGCCAACCGACACCCCAACGGCGACGCCCTTGCCGACCGATACCCCTGTCCCAACCAATACGCCTGTTCCCGAAGTGCCCACCGATACGCCCGCACCGCCCCCGCCCACAGCCGGCCCACCAACCAACACACCCGAACCGACGGCTACTCCCGAACCACCCAAGCCGGCCGTTGATTACGTTGTCGCCGAAGCCTATCTAATTCCCAACCCTAGCTACGGCGGTTGCCCTGGTGCTCACTCGATTTTTGTCACCGTGGTGGATGCCGCCGGCAATCCAATGGATGGGGTAATTGTGGAAGATACTGGCCACGCCGTACCGCCCAAAGTCAGCGGCGAAAAAGGACCGGGCAAGTTGGAATATGACCTGTGGAAGAATGGCTTTTCCTTAATGGTCACTAAGCACGCCGATGGCTCACCTGCCACCAGCGATGTGACGCCCAAATTGAGTTCGGTGGACGAGGATATACCCAATGAGTGGCTGGTCCAGGCCAATTATTGCCGGGACATGAATGATTGTCTTCAACGCAAAAGTAATAATCAACTTTGCCGGGGACATTATGCCTATAACGTGACTTTTAAGAAGACGTATTAGTGAATTTTGACATTAATTGAACTTATACGTAAGATAGGCCGTCTGAGGTCAACTGTAACAGCAGGGCCATGCAGGTTAAAAAAAACAAACCGATAATGAAATAATGACACCAGAAGAGGCAAGCGTGGCCTCACCTCCGCCGCCTGAAACGCCGCGGCGATCATCGGCAAAAAAGGGTCGTGATCGGGGTTGGTGGATAGGCGGCTTTTTGTTTGGTTTTACGGTTGGTCTGGCGCTCTCGTTGATGTACGGCTGGGTGCTCGACCCGCGTCCCCTGCCCATCACTCCGGCAGATTTGCGACCCGCCGATAAAGAAATTTATCTGCGGCTCATTGCTGCCGCCTTTTATCATGAACGGGATGAAGGCCGGGCGCAGGCCAGGCTGGCCAAGCTGGCGGAGCCAGATATCAACCAATTGTTGGTCAATCTGACCGAGCGCTACATTGCCGAAGAACGCGATATCCGCGACATTATCGCTCTGGTCACTCTGGCCGATGCTTTGGGTCAAACAACCCGCCCAATGATCGCTTTTCTAACGACACCCACACCCACGCCAACCTCAACACCCACGCTGGCTCCAACTCCAACGCCGCGCCCCACCCAAACACCAACACCTTTGACCCCCATTCCGACTCGCACCCCCAGCCCCAGCCCAACGCGAACACCCACCCAAACACCGGTCCCGACTCGCACGCCAACCCGTACCCCCGCGCCCACGCTCACCCCAACCCCAACCCGGACACCGACGCCAGGTCCTAATTCGCCTTTTGGCGTGGCCCAGTCAGTCGTTTTGTGTGATGAGACCAGCGGCGGATTGCTAAGAATCTATGTTCGTGATAGACTAGGCGTAGGTGTACCCGGCGTTGAAATAGCCGTTAGTTGGGCCGGCGGCGACGACCGCCTCTTTACCGGCTTCAAACCCGACATAGACCCCGGCTACGCCGATTTCCAGATGGAGCCGGATGAACGTTATCAAGTAAAATTAGTCAGTGTCACCGTTGCAGGGACAACACCGGAAGTAAGCCTCAGTGGTGGCGATCTTTGCCCTGATTTGCCGGATGGTATTGCGCCATCCTGGCAAATTGTCTTTCAGCAGGGCGTTAACAGGTAGGGGGGAACCCGGAGATTTGCGATTTGCGATTTGCGATTTTGGAGAGACATTTGACTTTACCTCCAAAATCTAAAGTCTAAAATCCAAAATTGATGTGCCTACCTGTAATGATTTTGGACTTACGATTTGAGATTACAGACAATCTAAAATCTAAAATCCAAAATCTAAAATCAACGAGGAAGGACTTGCGTTGAACGAAAATTTTATCAAAAACACGCCTCTTTTTGCCGAGTTGACGGAGGAAGAACAGCGCGCCCTTAGCAAACGGATGCGGCTGGAAGATTACCAACCGAACGAGTCTATCTTTATCAAAGATGGGGACAGCAATGCCCTCTACTTGATCAACGAAGGTTGGGTTAAACTCTCGGCTAACGACAAAGGGCCGGTTGTCGCCAATCTGGGACCCGGCAGCCTGCTGGGTGAAACGGACTTTTTTCTGGGGCGGCCTTACGCTTTAACCGCCCGCGCCACCGGCAATGTCGTCGTCTGGGCGCTTGACAACAACGCCCTGGCCAATCTCATCGCCGAACGGTCCGAAATCGGTCTTCACCTGGGGCTGGCTTTTGGGACCGGCATTGTTCAATATCAACAGCGCCTCACCGCCCAACTCAACGACATTCCCCTGCTGGAAAGTTTATCCGAGCGCGAACGCGGCCTGATTGCCCGGCACCTTTCGCCAAAGCGTTACTTTGCCGGTGAGGCTATCTACCGCAGCGGCGACCAACCCACCGGGATTTTCTTTATCGAACAAGGGACGGTTCGCCTGATCGGGGAGACGGATGCCGATTATACCGAGTTAGCCGAGGATGAAGCCTTTGGCGAAATGGCAGTGCTGTCCAACAAGCCTCATTCCAACACTGCCCAGGCCGCTACCGAAGTTATCCTGTGGCAGCTCACCCCCCCCGATTTTGCCAGCCTGACCGCAGCCACTCCCTCTATTAAATCTAATCTGAGCCGCAACCTGCGCTCCAGCCTGACCGCCGCCGACCAGGCTCACGCTCTGACCATTCTCAAACGTATCCCGCTCTTTAAGGATTTGCCCAAAGAGGCCCTGGGTGATATAGCTCGCCTACTTTTGCTGCGCCATATTCCCGCCGGCGAAACCGTATTTAATCAGGGCGACCCCGGCGAAGCGATGTATATCGTCGACTCGGGTACTATTGAAGCCATCAGCGAGGCGCCGGGTAAACCGCGCGAGCTGGTGGGGCGTTTCGTGGATAGCGACTTTTTTGGCGAAACAGTCCTCCTGACCGGCAAAACACGTTCCTTTACTGCCTACGCCACGACCCCTACCAACCTTTGGGGTCTTTATCGCACCGATTTTGATCACCTGCTTGTCAAATACCCTCAGCTCAGCGTGGCCCTCAGCCGCGCCCTCCGCGAGAGTTTCAATGCGGGCGATACCTATTCCGTCGAACCGCACCTCAAAAAAGTGGCGCTGTTGGGGGGACTCTCCCGCATGCAGTTGGATGAACTTTCGGCTCGCTTGCAGCCGCGCCGTTACCAGGGAGGCAGCACCGTTTACTACGAGGGCCGCTCCAGCGATGAGATGTATTTTATCGAGCGGGGCCAGGTAGAGCACTGGGCCAATACCCTGCAAGGGCCGATTTTGCTGGAGACACTGGGGCCAAGCGACTTTTTTGGTGAAATTGCCCTGCTTTCCGGCAAAGGCCATCCGACCACCGCTTACGCGGTAGCGGAAACCGAAATCTGGGTGCTAACCAAGGCCGATTTTGAGGACTTTTTGCACCGCTACCCCAACTTGGCTGTCACCTTTACCCGAATCTTGAGCGAGCGGCTAGAGCAGACGATGGGCCGCCTGCGGGGGGCTGCACCCCAGCGAGGGCTGCCTGCCGGAGCCGGTTTTCAGCCTGCCCCTGGACCCCAGAGGCCATATGCACCTCCACCTGGCCAGGTCAACCCATCTCGCCCAATGAGCATGCCGCCTGTGCCGGTCCACCGGGTCGGCTCAGCCCGGCCCATGCGGGCTTTACCGCCGCAAACTCAGTCCAACCAGGGCATGCCGCCACAACCGCCTATTCATTCGCAGCATACTCAGGCTGTCTCGCCGGTGCCCCGTCCGGGTCCGGCGTCTCACTCGCAATTTACACAGGGAATGCCACCACAGCGTCCACCTGTTCATTCTCAAAACACGATGGGCATGCCGGCCATCCGCCCAGGCGGCTTTTCTCAGCCGACTCAACCCATTCCCGTGCAGCGACCTGAGCCAGTCCCTTCCCGTGGGAGGAGCACCCCAGCCAAAAGAGTCAAAAAAGGGGACTCCCGGCCCGCGGCGGCCTCGCGCGCCAGGCAAGGTTCGCCCCAGGTCAGGCGTGACAAGAAAAAGCGGCCTCCTTCAGCAGCGGCTCGACCGGCTCAGGGGCCGGCTCATACTGGGTCGCGGCCCTTAATGCTCCCAGCACCCCAAGCTGCCCCTCAACCCAGAGTCGATGACAGCCGGTCTACCAGCTCCAGCCGGATGGCTCCCCGCTCCATGTCGAATCGTAGGATTGGACAATACCGCAACAGCTTTTCGGTTTGGTTTGCCAAACGCAGCCTGGGGGCCAAGTTAAGGTTATTAGCTTTCTTGCTGATTATTATTTGGCTGTGTGGGATTATGGCGCCCTCATGGATCATTCAAGCTCTGGCCGCCAACTTTGAAGATAACGGCGCTCGCCCCGGTGATAACCGCAGCATTGTCAATCAAATTCGATTTGAGGGGGCTAAAGGCGCTGTAGCGGCCCTCCCTTTTGTGGAAACTGCCACGCCCACGCCAACCGAAACCGCGACGCCCACGGAGACGCCCACGCCAACCTCGACGGTAACAGAAACCCCTATTCCGACCTCGACGCCGACGCCGACCAATACCCCCACCCCCACCGAGACCCCGACACCAATTTTTACCCCCACCCCCACCGACACGCCCACGCGGGCCTTCACCCGAGCGCCTTTGCCGCCAACCGATACGCCCACCCCGGAAGCGACTCCCACGCCCGCAGTGGACTTTGCCCTGGTCGGCGTGCGCCAGCTTACCCCCTGTGAAAACCACGGCAATCACCATATTTTTGTTAAAGTGCAAGATGCGACCGGTCAGGGAATCAATGGGGTGCCGGTTAAAATTCAGTGGGCAGCGACTGAAGATGGCTTTGTGATCGCCAAAACCGAGACTAAAGAAAATACCCCTGGCCGCATTGACTTTGCCATGTTCAAAGGAACCTACTCTGTCGAAATTCAGGGAGCAACCAGCCAGAAAGCGGAAGGTATTACCCCTGATTACGGAGTCAACGAGGCCTGCGGCGAGGATACTACGGCCAACTCGCTCTATCACCAGTCCTACGAGGTCATCTTCCGGCGAACTTTTTAAGCAATTCGCCTGATCACGTCTGTAAATTTCCCGCAGAGCTCAAAATCCAGGTGCAGCCTAAGTGCATCTGGATTTTTTGATTGTTCCTTAAATGTGGCTATACTATTTTTGCTCACTCTTGTCGTTTCCTCTTGTTCCCAAACCCTATCCTGAACGAGGTCGAAGGATCAGTTTGAGAATAAGAGGAAAGAGAAAACGAGATGAAACGAATCCTGAAAAACTATACCCGCAGAGGAGAATTTAGCAATGGCCGTTGCCCCCGATCTGTTAGAAATTTTGCGCTGCCCCTATTGTGTTAGCGGTGATACCCGCAAACCCGGCGATGATCCCGGCCGGTTGGAATTGGTTCAAAACGGGACCTGGCTTGTCTGCTCGGAGCCAGACTGTGGCCGCAAATATCCCATTAAAGAGGATATTCCGGTAATGCTCATTGACGAGGGTGATAAATGGATCAACACGGCGGTGGCGGATTTGCCGCAACCGGGTAAACTGGTGGATTAAAGCTGGGTAAGGACGAAGATGAAGCGACTCTATCAAAAATTAGGCTTGGCGTTTATTTTAATGTTGGGTTTGGTGTTTGGGCCTGGGGTTGTTGCTGCTCAAGAAGCGATCCAGGTTGTTGATCAATCAGTTGATGCTAATTTTCGTGACCACATCACCTTTACGTTGAATGCCAAAAGTACGACGGAAATTATCGAGGTGGATTTGTTGTACCAGGTGGTTGGCCAGTTAGCCAGTTCGCGTAATGGAGCCGAGTTTACCCCCGGTACCTCAATCAACGCCGAGTTTAAGATTGATCAGACCAAGCCGGAAAACTATATGCCGCCCGGCACTGAGTTGAACTATTGGTGGAAAATTGTTGACGCTGACGGCAACGAACTTAGAACCGAAAAGCAGCGCTATCTCTATCTGGATAATCGCTACGAGTGGCAAACCCTGGAAAATGAGCGGTTAACCCTTTACTGGTATGAAGGCGACGACAGCTTCGGCCAGGCTCTCTTCAACCGGGCCAATGTGGCCCTGGACACCCTGGCCAGCGATGTGGGCATCAGCCTGAAAGACCCGATAAAAATATTTATCTATGCCAGCCACCAGGATTTGCTGCGCGCGCTCTCTTCCAATGCCCAGGAATGGACCGGGGGACAGGCTATGACGACCTTTGGCGTGGTCGTCATTGGGGTTCCTCCCAGCCAATTGGATTGGGGCCTGCGAGCTACCACCCACGAGATGAGTCACCTGGTCATTCACCAGGCAACCGATAATCCCTTTCGAGGCTTGCCGCGCTGGCTGGACGAGGGCATTGCCGTTTACAATGAAGACACCGAGAAACTCATTGACGACTTTGCTCCCATCTTTGATGATGCGGTCCAAAGGAATGAGCTAATGACTTTGCGCACCCTGTCCAGCCCCTTCCCCGCCGATCCGATGCTGGCTAACCTGGCTTATGGCCAGAGCGGAGCGGTGGTCAAATTCATTATTGAGACCTATGGCCCGGAGAAGATGGCTAAATTGCTCTCTATTTTTGCAGAAGGATCGTTGGATGATGAGGCTCTGCAGGAAGCCCTGGGCGTGGATACTGACGGCCTGGATAATGCTTTTCGGGCCAGTTTGGACCTGCCTCCCCTGCCCGGTACCGCCGCTGACGCTCCGGCTGAAGTTGCAACCGAAGAAGCCGAGCTTGCTTCTTCTGCGGAAATGGCCAATCCCGTGGAAAATACTCCTCCAACGGCGCAGCCCGAAGCTAATCAAGACTCAACGCTGGCCGAACTGCCCCCTGAGCCAACTCCAGCCCCACCGGCTGAACCCAAAAACAGCCCCTTGGGTCTGCCCTGCCTGGCCGGGATTTTGCCGCTTTTGGCTTTAGGGTTGGTTTTTGCCAGACACAAGGCATAACTCACCTGTAACGGGAGTGTGAGGCGTAATATTTACCGACAGGACTTACGCATGTCATTCTGAACGGAGTGTAGCGGAGGGAAGAATCCCTCAAGAGTTGGCTTGTAAATGTAGATTTTAGGGATTTTTCGCTCCTTCGTCGCTCACAATGACATGTTTTGCGTAAGTCTTTACGGAGTGAAAAAGTGCATTTTTTCACTCCGTAAAGAGGATAATTGATAAAGTCTATTAGGTGGGGAGCATCGAGTAGCCACGTCTCATTCATCTTCCTCCCAGCCATGCTCGCCGATGAGCGGTACAAAAGCGACGGGAGCTAAATCCTCTTCCACGATTTGGCCATTGTGCCAGTGGAGCCGGAGCAGTTCCTGCTGATGCCGCCGGGGGCCAGTGGGCACAACCAGCATGGCTTCCTCTTTAAGTTGAGCAAGCAGCGGAGCTGGCACCTCTGGTGCGGCGGCCGTGACGATGATCCCATCATAAGGAGCATGCTCCGGCCAGCCGTAGCCGCCGTCGCCAACCCTAATCTCCACATTTTGGATGCCCAATGTCTGCAAATTGCGCCGCGCCTGGTCTGCCAGAGGCTCGATGCGTTCGATGCTGTAAACTTGAGCTGCCAATCGGCTGAGAACCGCCGCCTGATAACCCGAGCCTGTCCCAATTTCTAAGACAACCGGCCGTCTATCCTGGGACAATTGCAGAGCCTGTGTCATAAAAGCAACCATGTAGGGCTGCGAAATTGTTTGGCCGTAGCCAATGGGCAAGGGGCCATCTTTGTAGGCTTGATCCCATAAATCTTCCTCGACAAACAGGTGGCGCGGAATCTCGCCCATTGCTTGCAGGATGCGCGCGTCGGTAACTGACCGCGCCGCCAGTTGCTTTTTGACCATAAGCGCCTGGGCCTCGGCCAGGCTGGGCTTTTTGCCAAACATCATCTAACCTCTCTCATTATTAAATCACAATCCGTCATCAATATCAAGAAACATTTCGACTTATTGGCGCCCATTTTTTGTGAATTTCGGCGCAGTAAGATTTTGTAGCCCGCTCTCAATCGTGCTATACTGCTCCCCTGTTGTCTGCAAGCCCCTTTAAGTTTCATGTTTCACGTGTCATGCCGGGTTAAGTGTCAGGTGTAACGAACATCACACTTCAACACTTGATCCTGCTGTTTGGGGTTAGCAGACCTTGTGTTTTTAGGGAGTAATGAACTTGTCAATACTGATTGTTATTTACATAGTGACCGCACTTCTGCTGGCACTCTATGCCGGCAATACCTGGCTGTTAACCACCCTTTTTCTCAAGCATCGGCATACCTCTCCCCTCCCCAAAGAGCAAAAGGAAGAGGAATTACCTCTTGTAACCGTCCAACTCCCGATTTTTAATGAGGCTTTGGTTGTAGAACGCCTGATTGACGCTGTGGTTCGACTGGACTATCCGGCTCACCTGCTCCAGATCCAAATTTTAGATGACTCGACCGATGAAACGACTGAAATTGCCTTAGCTAAGGTGGTCGAACACCGGCGGCGAGGGGTTAATATTGAGCTACTCCACCGCAGTGACCGCACCGGTTTCAAAGCAGGGGCGCTGAAATACGGCCTGGAGACGGCCAGCGGAGAATTTATTGTTATTTTTGATGCCGATTTTGTGCCGGAGCCGGATTTTCTAAAACAAACCGTGCCTTACCTGGTCGCCGACCCCCGGTTAGGTTTTGTGCAAACCCGCTGGGGACACCTTAACCGGGATTATTCGCTGCTCACGGCAACGCAAGCCCTGGCCCTGGACGGCCATTTTATGGTCGAGCAGACAGCCCGCAACCGTTCCGGGCTGATGCTTAACTTTAACGGCACGGCGGGAGTTTGGCGGCGGGCCTGTATTGAGAATGCCGGGGGCTGGCAGGGCGACACCATTTCTGAGGATTTTGATTTGAGCTACCGGGCGTTACTGGCTGGCTGGCGCTGTCTCTATTTGCCGGAGGTTGTCGCTCCAGCCGAGGTTCCGCCCCAATTAGCGGCCTTTAAGCGGCAGCAGTTCCGTTGGGCCAAAGGCTCGATTCAGTGCTTAAAAAAACTGGGCTGGCAGGTCTGCCGTGCGCCCCTGCCCTGGCCGGTTAAATTAGAGGCGTTGATCCACTTGAGCGGCTACCTGGCCCATCCTCTGATGGTCATTCTGGCCGTCATCACCCCTATTTTGATGCTAAGCGGCGGCACAAGGCAACTTCATTTCCCCTTGATTTACCTCAGCCTGCTCAGCCTGGGGCCGCCTTTGATGTACGCCGTTGCCCAGATGGCGCTCTTTCCGACTCGATGGCGGCAGCATTACAAGGTTATGCCCCTGCTGATTTTTCTGGGCAGCGGTATTGCTCTAAGCAACACGCAGGCGGTACTGGAAGCCCTGTTAGGGGTCGGCAATGTCTTCCGGCGGACGCCCAAATTCAATGTCACCTCCACTGCCGACCAGTGGCAGAGCAGCGCCTATCGCTTGCCGGTAGATGGCCTGGTTCTGGGCGAATTGGCCCTCAGTCTCTATTCGTTGGTGACTGCCGGGATTGCGGCGGCCAGCGGCAATCTCTTTGCCGTGCCCTTTATTTTGCTGTATACCTTTGGGTTTGGTTATGTGGGCCTGCTGGGAGTGTGGGAAGCCCGCCAAGTTAAGAAGTTTAAGGTTGAACGTTCAACCTTTACGGTTCACCGTTCAAACGTTCAACCTGTAAACGTACAACATTAAATTTAGCCGTGCTTGCGCACGAAATTGGCCATCCGTTCCAGCGCCTTTTCGATTTTTTCATACGCCGTGGCGTAAGAGCAGCGCACGTAGCCGGCCCCACCGATGCCAAAGGCCCGGCCCGGAATCACCGCCACCCGCTCCTCGTCGAGCAGCCGCTCGGCAAATTCGGCGTCGTCCATGCCGGAGCCGCGCACCGAGGGGAAGGCATAAAAAGCCCCGCGCGGCTCAAAGCATTTCAGCCCGATACTGTTCAGCCCATCCACAATCAAGCGGCGGCGGCGGTCGTAGCGCTGGCGCATCTCTTCGACGGATTCTTCACCCTGGGCTAAAGCCGTCAACGCTGCCTCCTGCGCCGTGGTCGGGGCGGACATGATGGTGTACTGGTGAATCTTATTCATCGCTCCTAGCAGTTCGGGTGGGGCGGCGGCATAGCCCAGCCGCCAGCCGGTCATAGCGTAGGCTTTGGAAAACCCGCCCAGCAAAATCGTCCGCTCCCACATCCCCGGCAGCGAGGCAAAGCAAACGTGCTCGATGCCGTAGACAAGCCGGTCGTAAATTTCATCCGAGATGACCAGAATATCGTGCTTTTGGGCCACGCGGGCGATGGCCTCCAGCGTTTCGCGCTCCAGCACAGCGCCGGTGGGATTGTTAGGGTAGCCAATCAGCAGGGCCTTGGTGCGGCGGGTAATGGCTGCTTCAATTTCCTCGGCAGTAACCTGGAAATTATTCTCCACCCGTGTGGCAATCGGCACCGGCGTGCCGCCGGCCAGGGCGACTTCGGCGGTATAGGCGACAAAGCATGGTTGGGGCACAATCACTTCGTCGCCCGGATTGAGAATGGCGGTCAAGGCCAGGTACATCGCCTCGGACACGCCGACCGTAATCAGGATTTCCAGGGCTGGGTCATATTCAACGTTATAAAGTTTCTGCAACTGCTTGGAAACTGCCGTCCGCAGCTCGATCGTGCCGGTATTGGAGGTGTAGTGGGTGTGCCCGGCCCGCAGCGAACTGACCCCTGCTTCCAGGATAGGTTCCGGAGTCACAAAGTCAGGCTCGCCGATACCCAACGAGATGACATCACTCATGGTAGCGGCAATATCAAAAAAGCGGCGAATGCCGGAAGGTGGAACTTGTTGAACGCGATTTGAAATGAATGAACGCATAGGATAGATTTTCGAGTCTAAGGCTGAGTCTAAGGCTGAGAAAGAGCTTAGACTCAGCCTTAGACTTAGCCTATAAATGGGTTAATGGTTTATAAGATAGACCGAAGGCTTCGGCCACAGCTTGATAGGTTATTTCGCCCTGGTAAGTGTTGACCCCTAAGGCCAGGGGTTTGTCGGCAGTGACAGCCTCTTTGAAGCCTTTATCGGCCAGCTTGATGACATAGGGCAGCGTAGCGTTAGAAAGGCCCAGCGTGCTGGTGCGCGGCACCGCGCCGGGCATGTTCGGCACGCAGTAGTGCAAAACGCCGTCAACGAAATAGGTCGGGTCAGAGTGGCTGGTCGGATGGGTTGTTTCGACGCAGCCCCCCTGGTCTACGGCCACATCAATAATAACGCTGCCTGCCTTCATTTCTGCGACCGTTTTGCGGGTCACCAACTGCGGCGCTTTGGCCCCTTTGACCAGCACTGCCCCGACCAGCAGGTCGGCATAACGCACCGCGCGAGCGACCGTGTAAGGATTGGCGGCGATGGTTTCGAAGTTGCCGTGCAAAATTTCGCTGAGGGTGCGCAGCCGGTCCAGGTTAATATCCATAAGCGTGACCCGCGCCCCCAGGCCCAGGGCCATTTGGGCGGCATTAGTGCCAACTACGCCCCCACCGATGATGACCACGCTGGCCGGGCGCACCCCGGGAATACCTCCCAGCAATTTACCCCGTCCGCCGGCGTGCCGCTCCAGGTAATGCGCCCCAACCTGGATGGACATTCGCCCGGCAACTTCGCTCATCGGCGTTAACAAGGGCAGGGTCCCATTGGCCAACTCGACGGTTTCATAAGCGACGCCGGTCACCCCGCTGTCCAGCATCGCCCGCGTGAGTGTCTTATCGGCGGCCAGGTGGAGGTAGGTAAAGAGCAGCAGGTCGGAGCGTAAATACTTATACTCGCCGGGCAGCGGTTCCTTGACTTTGACGATCATATCGGCCTGGCCCCAGACCTCTTCCGCCGAGGAAACAATGGCTCCCCCGGCTTCGGCAAAATCTCGATCAGAGAAAAGGCTGCCTTCACCCGCCGATTTTTCTACCAGCACGGTATGCCCATGCACCACCAACTGGTGGATGCCCCCCGGCGTCATGGAGACGCGGTACTCGTTATCTTTAATTTCTTTGGGTACGCCGACGATCATCCTTGATCTCCTTTGTATGATGAGGCGAGGCACTGAAGAGGCGAAGACACGAGGAGGCGAGAACTTCTTATCATCGCCTCATCGCCTCACTTGTCATCGCCTCATAAGAAGTCCACGTAGGCTGAGTCGCCCAGATTCAAGCGCCGGTAGCGACCTACCAGGTCTACTTTGCGCCCAATCAGAGATTCACCCAGGGTGGCGTCTTTGATATAAGATTCTTCATCCACGATTGAATCGCGAATAATGCTGCCCTCGATTTCACAGTTGGCAGCAATGGTGACGTAAGGGCCGATAATCGAATTCTTGACCTTGGCGCTGGGATGGACATGAACAGGCGGGATGATAATGGAGCTAATACTGGCGACCTCGGCGCTGTTGTCCATATTGTGCTTGAGCAGGTAGCGGTTGGTTTCCAGCACTGTGTCCGGCTGGCCGCAATCCAGCCAGACGCTGACCTCTTCCGGCCGGAACTGAGCGCCGTCGGCAATCATCAATTGCAAGGCATCGGCCAGGTAAAATTCGCCTTTGGTTTGCAGGTTTTGTTCCATCAGCGACTCTATTGCGGCCATCAAACGCTGAACGTCTTTGACGTAATAGAGGCCAATAACGGCCAGATTGTCCTGCATGCTGTCGGGTTTTTCGATAAGCCGGGTGATGTATCCCTGCTCGTTGACCAGCGTTACCCCAAACCGGCGCGGGTCTTCGACTTCTTTGACGTAGATCACCCCATCCATTTTTTCCTGATTGAGCTTGCTCAAATTGGCTTCAAACAGGGTGTCCACAAACAGGATGATGGTCGGCCCAGCTACCAAATCTTTGGCCAGGTAGATAGCGTGGGCCTGCCCCAGCAATTCTTTCTGCTCGACATAATGGGCTTTGAAACTGTAATTGGCGCTGACGTAAGTTTCAATCTGGTCGCCCAGGTAGCCGACGATAAAGACAATCTCCTCAATATTCAGCCCTTGGAGCTTGTCGAGCAGGTGGCCCAGCACCGGTTTGCCGGCGACATTGATCAGCGGCTTGGGCTTGGTGTAAGTGTGCGGCCGCAGTCGCGTGCCAAAGCCGGCCAGGGGAATGATAACATTCATAATGATATACCTCTATGGCAACTTCTCAGCTACAATATCGGGCGCGTAAACCTTAACCCCATAAATTTGCTGCATCAAGTTTGCTAATTCCTGGGTCCGCTCAATAATTGCTTTCTGTTGAGCATCAATGGAGTTCTTTAGCGCAATGTTTGAGCCTGCCTGCCCGCCCATTTGCGCTTGCTTATCTAATTCAAAGGCCAGATTTCTCATATAGATATTGATTTGTTTGATAATGCCCTGGATTTGGCTCTCGATCATTTGCATCGAGAAATCATCCACACTGGCTAGAATTGTAGCATTTTTTGCTGGCTGAGTCGTTTCGGCTTCGGGGGGGGTCTCAACGGACACGCCAACCGAGCGCTGAACCTCACCCCGCCGAATATTGAGGAAATGATCAGCCGCGACAAACAGCCATTTTAGCTCGGTATTGTTGGCATCCTTTTCCGGGGACGTAAATCCCTCTATCCGGTCAACCACCTTGGTCATCACTCCAATTCCGGCGGCAATCGCGCTCACTTCCGGGGCGGTGCCGCGCCGGGGGCGGCCAGAACCAGGGGTTGGGGCAGTTGAGGCAGCCGTTTTATCGGTAATCCCGGCCGCCTGGATAGTCTGCTCACCGGCGGCTGCCTCGGCTACCGCCGAACCGCCCAATAATCTATTAACGACGTGAAAGACTTTATCGAAGTTTTCCTCAGATGGCGTTCCATCGAAAGAAATGTACTGGGTACCGGCTAATTGGTATTGGATCGAAGGCGGCAGTGGCTTGACATCTCGCCACATCAAGGGAAAAATTTTCTTTTTGTGATGTTCGGCCAGGTCAATCTCTTTGCGCACGTTGTCCGAGGCGGCCGACTCGGGGGAAAGAACGAGCAAAAAGACCTTGCAGTTCATAATCCCGGTGACAATGGACTCACGCCATTGAGTCGCTCCCTCGATGCTCTGCTTGTCAAACCAAACCGACAATCCCCGGCTGGTTAGCTTTTGGTACAACTGCTGCACAAAATCCAGATTTTTGGTGGAATAACTGATAAAAATATCCTGTCCTTGCGGCTCGGCGGCTGGTTCGGCTGCTCCGTTAGTTGGATCGGGTGATGCCAGGGGCGCGGAGACGGCTGAGACGGCTGGTTCGGCAACGGGAGGGGCAGGTTGCTGAGACCCCACTGTAGCAGGTTGGGTCGCAGCAGCAGGGGGAGTTTCCTCCAAAAGCAGTGTAGCACTCAGTTCGGCGTACTTGGCCGGGAAGTTTTTCTGCATCAAGGCCAGCAGTTTATCGAGCTGATTATTCTCTGCACAGTGCTGCGTGAGCACATGCGCTCGCTTCTTCAAGGGCATGTCTGGCTCAAACTTAACCTCTTTGAAGTAGTCGTCACGAAAATACTCGATCTCGTCGGCATCAGGGAAGACTTGAGTCAAAAGGTTGCGAACAGCACCGGTATCATAATTAGGCATCGTTGTTCCTCCTCAAGCTCCAAATTGTTCGCAGTTTAGCAGAATACGGCTATTTTAGCATAGGTTAACCCTGGCTACAATCCGCAAGACATAATTTACCTCATTTGCTCCCGATTTCAAAGCGTGATATAATTTGAGGATGATGCGTGATGCGTGAAACGTGATGATCTTTCACGTTTCACGCATCACGTATTACATTTTTATAAACTAGGGGTCTGAGCCTGATGCCAGGGTGCGTCGGCCCACCACCCGACAAGCGAAGGAGACTATTTCGTGTCACTCACCCAAAACAAAAAGCAGGAAATTATTGAGCAGTTCAAACTTAAAGAGGGCGATACCGGCTCGTCAGACGTGCAAATTGCCCTGTTGACCGCTCGGATCAACCAGCTTCAGGAGCACCTCAAAACTCACAAAAATGATAACAGCTCCCGGCGCGGGTTGCTCAAACTGGTGGGCCAGCGCCGGCATCATCAGGAATATCTCAAAAAGAAAGACCCGGCTCGCTATCAAGCAGTGATTGACCGGCTGGGGCTGCGGAAATAACCCTATCTATGGGATGGTAAATCTTCAAACGAGTAGAGGCGGGTACACTTACCCTATCTACTCGTTTGCTTTATAAACGTATGGTCAAATTTTAATTTTAGCGGCTCCTGCCGGGACAGGATTTGGATAAAGCGACAGAGACAATTGAGAATTAAAAATTAAGAAATTAGAACTATTTCCCACTCCTCGCTTCGCGTGCCTACCTCTTATTTCTTAATTCTTTCTCTCGTTGCTTCTGTAATTTTCTCCAGTTCCTGACCTCCCGGGGAGCCACAAACCTGAGGAGGTTATTACATTATCATGGCTAAACCACAACCCCAACGTTTTGTTGCTAAACTGGGCAACGACGAACTCATTTTTGAAACCGGCGTTCTGGCCGGTCAGGCCGGCGGGGCCGTAACGCTTCGCTCCGGCGACTGTCTCCTGCTGACCACCGCCACCGCTTCGACCAGTATCCGCGAAGGCATAGACTTCTTCCCGCTTAGCGTCGAGTTTGAAGAAAAGTTATACGCCGCTGGACGCATCCCCGGCAGTTTCTTCCGCCGGGAGGGCCGTCCTGGTGAAGACGCTATCCTCACCGCGCGTTTGACCGACCGCCCGCTGCGCCCTCTGTTTAACAAAAATTCCCGCAATGAAGTCCAAATTATCATCACGCCGCTTTCTTCCGATGGGGAAAAGTACCTGGATATTCTGGCTATTAATAGCGCCAGCGCGGCCCTCATGATCTCTGACATTCCCTGGGGTGGGCCGGTGGGCGCCGTGCGGATTGGTCTGAAAGATGGTCAATTGTTGGTCAATCCCTCTGTTTCTGAAATGGAAGGCAGCCAACTCGATTTGCGCATTGCCGGAACGGAAGACGCCATTTTGATGGTCGAGGCGGGGTCTAATGAAATTCCCGAAGACAAAATGATTGAGGCGCTGCGCCTGGCCCACGGTGCTATTCAGGATGTGATCCGCGTGCAGAAAGAGATGCAAGCCCAGGTGGGCAAGGCCAAGCGCGAGCTTAATATCAGCACCCCTCCTGAAGAGACCGCGCAAAAAGTGATGGCGTTTCTGGATGGCAAAATTGAGGCTGCCCTGCAGGTGGAAGGCAACAAGCAAACCCGCGAGGCCGCAATGGACGCCGTACGGGATGAACTGGTGGCCCATCTTGAAACTGATGAAACGGTTCAGCTCAAAGATGTGCATGCCGTTTACAGCAGCGCTCTCAAAAAAGCGGTTCGCTCGCGGATATTGAAAAATAACGTCCGGCCCGACGGCCGCGGCTTGAAAGAGGTTCGGCCCATATGGGGCGATGTCGGCATTTTGCCGCGCGCGCATGGCTCTGGTCTCTTTACCCGGGGCGAAACCCAGGTTCTGACGGTGACCACCCTGGGCACGCCCCGTGATGAGCAGCGCATGGACACGCTTGGCCCCAAGGAAATCAAGCGCTACCTTCACCATTACAACTTCCCGCCCTTCTCCACCGGCGAAACAGGCCGGGTAGGCTCGCCGGGCCGGCGCGAAATTGGCCATGGCGCCCTGGCCGAGCGCGCCCTGATTGCCGTGCTGCCCGATTTTGAAATCTTTCCCTATACGCTGCGCCTGGTGTCTGAAGTGCTCAGTTCTAACGGCTCGACCTCGATGGCCAGTGTCTGTGGCAGCACCCTCAGCCTGATGGATGCCGGCGTGCCGATCAAAGCGCCCGTGGCCGGGGTGGCCATGGGGCTGGTCGAAGAGGGTGATGAATTTGCCGTTTTGACCGACATTCAGGGCCTCGAAGATGCCCTGGGAGATATGGATTTCAAAGTGGCCGGGACGCGCCAGGGAATTACGGCACTGCAAATGGACATCAAAATCAGCGGCTTGCGCTGGGATGTGATGGAATTGGCGCTGGCGCAGGCGAAAGAAGGCCGCTTCCACATTCTTGAAAAAATGAACGAAATCATTGCCGAACCACGCGGACGCTTCTCCCCCTACGCGCCCAGCATCACCACGGTGCAGATTGACCCTGAAAAGATTGGCAAGGTCATCGGCCCCGGTGGTAAAATGATCCGGGCCATCCAGGAAGAAACCGGGGCCAAGATTGATATTGACGACGACGGCACCGTTTACATTGCCGCGGCTAATCAAGAGGCCAGCGCCCAGGCTCAAGCCCGCATTGAGGCCATTACCGAAGAGGCCGAAATCGGCAAAATTTACACCGGCAAGGTTGTCCGTATCGCCGATTTTGGGGCGTTTGTGGAGATTTTACCCGATGTGGACGGCCTTGTGCCGATTTCCCAATTGGCCGATTACCGGGTCCCTTCGGTCGAGGATGTGGTCCAACTGGGCGATGAAATCATGGTCATGGTTACCAATATTGACAGCGCTGGCAAGATCCGGCTCTCCCGCCAGGCCGTGTTGGAAGGCTGGACGGTCGAAGAAGCCCGTGAACGCGACCGCCGGCCCGGCGACCGGCCCGGCGGCGGTGGTGGCGGCAATCGTGACCGCCGTGGCGGTGGGGGTGATCGTGACCGGCGCGGTGGCGACCGTGACCGCCGTGGCGGTGGCGGTGATCGTGACCGGCGCAGCGGCGGCGACCGTGACCGGCGCGGCGGCGACCGGCGCTAATTAAGATATCTTACGGAGTGCGAAAGTTTAACTTTTGCACTCCACCAGGCCATTTTCATCCAAAGATAGTTTGACCATCGTCAGCAGTCTGTTTTCAAGGAGTGTGCATGTACCACCAGCAATTTGAGCCAGGAGATTTCTACTACCTGGAACCCGAACCACGACCTAAGCCATCATTTCTCAAACGAACCTTGCACCTGATCCGCGAAGTGCTGGAAACCATCGTTCCGGCCGTGCTGATTGCCTTACTGATTAACCTTTTCTTGGCTCAAGCGACCCGCGTTTACGGCCAGAGCATGGAACCTAATTTGCACACCGATCAACGGCTGGTGGTGGAAAAACTCTCTTACAATCGCCAAATCAGGCAGCTTTTGGGCTTGAGCGGCCCCGAACGGGGGGATGTGGTGGTAATTCGCCTGGAAAGCCAGGGCGACGAACTCCTCATCAAGCGGGTCATCGGCCTGCCTGGCGATGTCGTTGAAATTCATGACGGCTGGGTTTTTGTCAACGGGCAGCCGTTAAATGAACCTTATGTGGCCGGCGCTACCAGCGGCTTCTATGCCCCCACTACTATCCCTCCGCTTCACATTTTTGTATTGGGTGATAATCGCAGCTTTTCCAACGACTCGCGCAGCTTTGGCACAATTCCGTTATCAGATGTCGTCGGTCGAGCCTGGTTTTCCTACTGGCCTCCCGGCCAAATTGGTTTTGTGAAATAAGGAATGGAGGCTCGGAAGAAGGGAAGGCTGGAAGATTTATATCTGATCCTCCAGTCCTCCAGTCCTCCAATCTTCCTCTCATGAACCCTGGTGATACGTTAGAAGGACGCGGTATGTTGTTGCAGCAGGGACGCCTGGTCGCCGGGGTAGATTATCATTTGACCACTCCCCACCAGACTCACTTCATCATCGTTCCGCCTGAGGGAGTACGCCCTGATTATGAAGCTCACCTGGGCGGCTTCATCCTCCTTACCCCCGCCGATGCCGGCAAGATTTCTCTGGCTGAATATACCCTGGAACTGGCAGATAAAACCAAAAAGACTATCCAGGTCGAGCGCCGTTACAAGAAAATGAAACATAAAGGCCAGGAGCGGATTTCTTTTTGGGTAAAGGTGATCTAGATTCGGCGGTAAACCTTTAGTTCACATTTGTTTTATTTCGCTGCCTTACCTGCAATACTGCCTCGACGAGTGTATCATACTCCACCGGCGCAACCAGATATTTTGCCGCTCCGGCTTCAAAGGCAGCTTTTTTCATCTCCGGCTCATCCCAGTGAGAGACAAATAGGATTGGTAAATTGGGGAATTGCTGGCGAATCGCCCGCGTGGCTTCTACTCCATTCATGCGAGGCATCCGGTAATCCATCAGAACCATATCAATAACCGCTCCGCTCGTCTGCATTAGTTCCAGGGCGCTCTGACCGTCGGTCGCCTCCAACACCTTAAGACCGGCCGCCTGGAGCATGTGGACATAAAGCGCCCGAGCATCCGGTGTATCCTCCACCACCAGGGCCACTGCTGCGCCTCGGGCCACGTCCTGGGTTTCAACTTCGTGGTGTTTGATTCTCAGTTGATCTATCACCTGCTGGACCAATTGCACTTCCGACGGCGATAAGTCCTGTGCGCTAAGCAAAAGTTGGCGCAGGTCGCTCCGGCGTAAAGCTGCTTCAAGCTCAGCAACAGTTTCGGTGATCGCTACGGTAGAGACATGTCCTGCCATCTCCAAAACAAGCAGTGGCTCCACCCCAAAGAAAGCGGCTAACTTATGGCAAGTCTCCGGGCTTGGTTTGACCTCCGGATGTTTTAGCAACTGATAGAGGGTGTTTGGACTTAAGCCAGCCTCGATAGATAAGCGCCGGGTGCTGTACTTCTCTCCTGTTCGCCCCTCCAATGCCTCCCAGGTTGCTTTTAACCACTGCCCAAATTCGGACAATGCCTTACTCCTTTGTAGAGCTTCGCTTCCGAGTACGGAATGAAACCTTAAGGTTTACATCTTAGTATACATATATCAATAATAATGCGCAAGATTAAAGTTTAGAGGAGAGCTACCCCTTTCTATTGACTTCGAAAGGGGAATATGCTATTATCCAAATACAAATTACAATGTACTAATGCACATTTTAATATGTGAAAAATCACCCCCCAATAGGTAAGTTCATGAGTCGTCCTTTGATCTTGGTTGCCGAAGACGAACAAGAAATCAGAGAATTGATTTTTTTTAGCCTGCAATTTGCCGGTTTTGAGGTTATCACCGTTCCTAACGGGCAAGAAGCGGTTGAAAAGGCAGTCGAAGTAATGCCGGATTTAATTTTACTGGACGTTCGTATGCCCAAGATGGATGGATTTGAGGCGTGTAAGGTGCTTAAACAGCAAGCCCAGACCAAAGATATCCCGGTTGTGTTTTTGTCGGCCAAGGGTCAAGCCGAGGATATTAAGAAGGGTTACGAGGTGGGCGCTGAAGCCTATTTTTTGAAGCCTTTTGCCCCCGAAGAATTACCCCAGCGTCTCATCAAGGTTTTAATTAAATATGGCAAAATGTGAGGCGTAACCAATTGAAGCCCTGGGTTGTTTTAGAAAGTGCATGAGCGCGTTAATTGTTGATGGAGATCTGGTTCATTACGAAGCTTTTGGGCGGGGTAAACCGGTGCTGTTCATCCATGGCTGGCTTGGCTCGTGGCGCTACTGGGTGCCAACGATGGAGGCCCTGGCGGATAAATACCGGACTTATGCCCTGGACCTGTGGGGCTTTGGCGACTCGGATAAGTCAAAGCCTCGCTATAGTGTAGCTGACTATGTGAGTCTGATTAATAGCTATGTCAACGCTATGGGCATTAGTCACTTTCCGCTGGTGGGCCACGCTCTGGGCGCAGCCGTGGCAATTGAGTATGCTGTTAATTATCCTGATCAGGTCAAAAAAGTTGTAACTGTCAGCCTGCCCCTTACACCAGACAGTATCAGCCGCAGGTTGTTCAATTTTGCAAGCGATTCGGTCATTGCTAAATTATTCTGGCGACGACAAATTGCCTACAAAGAGGTGCAGCAGGAGACTGAGAAAACCAGTCCTGGCGCCATCCCCTTAAGCGTGCAATCCGTAACCCAGATGGATGTTGGCCACCGCTTGCACAGCCTCAGCCAGCACCGGGATTTTATGGGCTTAGCCATTTATGGGGAGAAGGATGATCTGATTGACCCTGGCCCTGCCCGCAGTATAAACGGCTATTGGCCCAATCTCCGTCCTATTGGTCTGGCCGACTCCAAGCATTTCCCCATGCTGGACGAAGCCGCCAAATTCAACCGCCTGCTCAAGGATTTTCTGGAGATCGAAGACGATTTATCAGTTTTGGAACTTAAGGAAGAGTGGCGCAGGCGCACCCGTTGAACCCAACGTAAGCCCTTGCAACTCCTCCGGCAGCTCAGTTTTCCACTAAGGCAACTCCAAGAAAATAATTATCCAAAGTCCGTGATACGTAATGCGTGATGCGTGATGGTATCCAGGCAAGATTTCTTACGCATCACGTAGCACGCATCAAGCCGGTGAGAACAATTGGATGA
>BOKF01000057.1 GCA_016860845.1 Chloroflexota bacterium | reverse complement strand
GTTCGGGGGCTTTCAGTTCAGCCGGTTTTACTTGGGGCAGTATTATCTGTAAACGCATCTTTCTATCCCGCGGGAATCAATGTTTCTCTTATTTTACCCCAATTCCTACCAATGACTGAACGATCACAAAAAAGCGCCGTCCTTGACCAGACCGCGCCTCTGTGCTACCATATGCCTAACAACACAGCTCGGCCAGGCCACTTTACCTGGTCACAGCAAATAGATAAAGACCCCTAATGGTTTGGCAGCCGAGGGGTCTTTTGTTTGTGTAGCCTTATTGTAACACGACTCTCCCCTTCGTGACAACCCCTCTGAGCTTACAGTTTTGTAATGATATTATTCGCCTCGCAATCTATTTGAATCTTCGTCCCAACAAAACCCTTTCCCTGGGGAAGCAGGGCTACCTTGTTGATGACATTGGCCGAATGGCTGCTGTCAGATGCAGCTACTTCCAATTTTTGCCGTTGAACCCAAGTGGGATTTGTGATAAAATAAACAAAGGCAAAGACCCCCGAGAGTTTGGCGACTGGCCGGGGGTCTTTCCTGATTTCCGATGACCAGGCGGAAGGCCCGGCCACGTTTTTTATTGTGAGGACATGTTAGCATAGGGAGGCCGGTTGGTCAAGGATAGTTTTGGTTCAGACGATCTATGAAGAACTGTATTCAACAGGTTCAGCAACATCTGAAGATACGATCCATAGAAGGCTTAATAACTATAACTTTATTATTTGTTCTCTCTGCGTGCGCCTTGCCGGATTATCTGGGGTGGCGCTCACAAGTGAACAGGTCAATAACGGTCATTGAACTGCGGCAAAACCGAGAGCGCTGGGCTGGTCGTAACATACCTAACTATCGCTATGCATTGCAAATTATTTGCTTCTGCCCGCCTGAGTTTAGACAGGCTGTTGTGATTGAAGTGCGGGATAACACGATGGTTTCTATTACCTCTGCCCTAGATAGTACACCTGTGGATAGTCAGGGTTTCGAACACACTGACACAATAGATAAACTTTTTGGCATTATCCAAGAGGCTCTTGATAACGAGGCTTACAGTATCGAGGCGAAGTATGATCCAGATTTTGGCTATCCGCGCCGGATATTTATTGATTATGAGGAGCGAACAGCCGATGAGGAAATGGGATATGAGATTATTAATTTCGAAGTCATTGAGGAGTAGACAGGGTTGGGCCCGTTTGCGCCGATAGAAGGCTCCGAAGGCGGAGTTGGAGCGGGTGACAGAAGCAGCCGCCTGGCGGAAGGCCTGACCGGCCCAGTTCCCGGCTTTGAGGGTGCGGGAACGCAACACCTTAGCCGCCAGAGATGTCGTTGTGGGGAGCCAGTCCCAGCCAGGAGGTAAATTTTTTTGACGGAAGGCCACTTAGACATATTAAGGAGAGGAGGCCGACAATGAAGTCTATTTTGATCTGGAAAGTGATCCTGGCATTATTCCTCACCACTATCTTAAGCACAAGCGTTTTTTTTCTCTTTGAGACAATTTATCCCTTAAAGCCAAAAGCGGATACGCTGGCACAGACTGAGCCATTAACGGACCCAGGCTATGTGCTACATCTGGATCAGTTAGTTACCTCCGCTGCGCTTCCTGATGTAGTCTTTGCCAATGTTGAGGATCTACGAGGTAGACCTATTTACAGTTTGAATGGAGGCCAGACCTGGCAAACTTTCCCCACCACACCCTGGCCGGTAGACCCTACTGTCATCAATCCCCTAAAAATAGCAATGGCGCCTCGCTCCAAAGCGGCCGCCTCTCCGATTAGATTTCTAGTGGCAAAAGACAGGACAATTTATCGCACCGGCAACTACGGCCAAACCTGGGCACAATTCACCCTTCCCCGCGCTGATATTTGCGATGAAGACGCCATCGCCGACTTTGTTGCCTCACCGGCGAATCCTAACCAGCTTTATTTGACCCAAATATGCATCCATTGGGCAGAGGTCACCAATTACACCGTTCGCTTGAGCAAAGATGGCGGGATAAACTGGACCACATTAAAGAATCAAGCTCGCTCGCCCGTGCCATCCCCCTCTCTTGCCAATCGAGTTTATGTGCGAGAGGCTTTTGCCAGCAATAATTGGCTTCAGAGTGATGATGGCGGTCATACCTGGTCGTTAAAAAACTTTCCGGTTGATACTCTGGTCCTTGATGCTAAAGACCCTAACCGACTGTATGGGTTAGCCGGTAACGAAGGCAAACGGAGTGTTGACGGCGGCGCTCGTTGGGCTACCTGGGCTTCACAACCTTTATGCACTCATCCTGAAGTACCTAACAAATTGTTTGCCCATCCAATTAAAACCGGTATCCTTTTCGTTGAATGCGATCTAGGGGCTGCTTCGCATAACTCGGGCTTCATCTACAGAAGTCTCGATGGCGGCAATGCCTGGGAAAAACTTCCGGCGCGCACGCCTGGTCTACTAGCCCTTGATTATGGCAACCCTGGGGGACTCTTGCTGAGCAAAATTGACGGTTTGTGGGGCAGTACCGATGAAGGAAGTACCTGGACGCATCTAACCTTCGACTATTTATCCCGCCAGATAGCTGCTTGGCGCAAGCACCCGAGACCTTCCTCCCTGGTAACACAATCTGTTTTCTTTGGTTCGCTCGACTCTGTTGCCGCTCTGTCGGCCACCGATGCCTGGGCGGGTGGAGTATATGACGGCACAATTCTCCATTGGGATGGCAACACCTGGATCCTGGTAGAAAATCCCACGAATATTGATAATATTTACGCCATCACAATGGTTTCCAGGAATGATGTCTGGGCGGTGGGTGCGTGTTGTGGTGATATGGATATCAAGGAAGGTGGTATTATCCATTGGGATGGTCTTACCTGGACCAAGAGCTATTCCTCACCTGGGCCATTATACGCTGTAGCGATGGTATCCGCTAAGGATGGCTGGGCTATGGGTTGCCATGATGTCAGTAGTTGTTTTATTTTCCGCTGGAATGGAAGCGAGTGGTCACAATTCACCAGTTCCAATATCCCACCAATGTCTGACATAGCGATGGTGTCAACCGATGATGGGTGGGCTGTTGGATATGAGGCCATGATTCATTGGGATGGAAGCACCTGGACTTTATTCAATAGACCTTCGCTCTACCTAAATTCGATAGATATGGTTTCAGCCAATGATGGGTGGGCTGTCGGAGGCGAAGGCTCAATTCTACATTGGGACGGGAAGCAGTGGGCGCAGTTTACCAGTCCTACCACAGCTAATCTAGCGGCAGTGGAGATGATCTCGGCCAGCGAGGGATGGGCGATTGGGGTGATTCCCGATCCTTTCGATCCTAATGGCAGTGTCATTCTGCATTGGAATGGCAGTGAGTGGACGCTACTCCCCAGTCCAACCAATCGAGGTCTATTTGATATAGCTATGACCTCCAGTGAGTCGGGCTGGATTGTTGGTAACTATGGAGTGACATTAGAGAAGGTATTTGATTTCTATTTGCCAATTATCTCTAAACGGTGAGCCTCCTTCTCTACCGAATTATAGTTTTCGAGAAGGTTTTAATTATGTCTGGAAACTTCATTTCTAAGTAGGTGAAGTTCGGATCTGGTCATCCATTCCAGACCATTGCACTTTCTAAAGGTCAAACTTCTCTGGCCTTATTTTACTATGGCCACCCCACGCCGATGCCTGCAAGCGGGCGGGCAAAGAGAGCTTCCTTAAGTGAGCATTGTAAGAGAGGTAAAGATTTTGGGCTGCGGCCAGGACATTATGCTGTCAGTTCACCGATGATTCTTCTGCCGCTATTCTCACGAAATGCCCTAATCACAATTTCAGAACAAGCCAGAGCATCGTCAAGGGCGTTATGATGATTTCTTAATTTAATGCCTAACTCACGACACACGACCGGCAAAGTGGTCGGGCGAATATCCCACACTTTACGACTAAGACCGACTGTACAGAGACAAGAGAAAGGGAAATTCTGGAATCCTTTTCCGATATATCTGTTTGCAAGCAGCTAAAACGCTCCTGTCAAAAGGAGCGTTATGTGCTGCAATAAAATCAACGTCCTCAAAAAAGAACCTGATTTCGTTCCAGAGTTCACCAAAGGTGGGTTGATCCTTTACCGCTTCCCAGGTAATCCGGTGTGTTTCGATGAAGCGATCTAAAAAGAAAGTGGTGGGTGGTTTGATAAGAAATGAGTCCTGATAAACCGTTCTTAGTCGTTCAACCCGTACTATTCCGATCTCACAGGCACTATCTCGGCTTAGGTTAGCTGTTTCAAAATCCAGGGCAACAAATGTCGTCATCGAGGAACCTCCTATGAGTCAATTAAACCTCACCATCTTACCGGAATTCTCACAAACTTGGCAGCCCAATTTTTGGGGGTTTTCAGGTCAAAAACGAAGCAGTCCACCATACCGGTATGGTGGACTGCTTCAATGAGGAGGAGAAGAAAGGTTTGCTATGGCGATTAACTTAACCCTTATGCTCGTATCTTATCACATCTTAAACGGGTTGAACACCCCAATTTCTGGGGGGAATCAAAAATCCCGCTATTTTTTCCCTGGGGAAAGATTTAGAACCGCATTGCTATAAGCATTGATTGAGGGCTGGTAACACCCGGCCCACTTCGCTGAATACGGCCTCAAACCGGCCGTAGTTCGGCCCGAAGTACACAAAGGCGCTGGCTTGTTTCGATGGCCCCTTGTCGGCGGCCAGCGTCACCGCGTTGATAAACGAGATGCGTTCATAGGCCAGGCAGATTGGCCAATATTTGAGGAGCTGGGTAAACCAGTCATACCCTAGTTTGGCATTAACTAATAACACCGCCTCCGTGACTCGCCGGGCCTGGTACTCGGCGATCAATTTGGATGACCAGACCGCCTGATTACTTTTGCCGCAGGAGTTGCCATAGGGGGGATTCAGAAAGACCCGCCCGTGCCACGGCCAACGCAGGCCGTTATCATCTTTTATGAAGAAGCGACGGGCCTGTATCCATTGTTGAGCAGCGGCGCAGTTCGCCGGGTCCAGATCAATGTCACCGATCACCTGGCGGGTCAGGGCGATCACCCAGGGTGGGTGTACCATTCCTGTGTTTCCGTGCTGGTCAACAGTTTGAATTGTTGGGACATACGGCTGGGGGTAGGGATCGTCGCCGGCATGTCGAACATTGTAAGTTGGCTCATTCCTTATTCCGATTGAATTGATGAAATGGCTGTTTTCCTCAAGGAAATGTATGAGGTTACTCCTCATCTTCCCTGGGGAAGTTGATTTGGTGGAGAGTGCTTGAGATCATTTGTAAAGTAAATTCCCGCCTCCCGGTGATCGTAGTCTCCGCGTATGGCGACGAACGCACCCGGCAGGAGGCGGCCCAGCGGGGCGTGGACGGCTTCTTTCAAAAGCCGGTCAACGTCGCTAAACTCTACCGGCATATCCGTATCCTGCTGGCGATGCAGACGACCCACCAACTCGAAGCTGAGCTAACCCTCCAAACCGCGGGCCGTCAGGCCCAGCTCATCGCCAAGACGCGCCGGCTGAATAAGCTCAAAGAGCGCCAGGCCCTGTTGGGGATTGCTGCGCCGCCGGAGTTGCTTATCGAAATCGAGGATTTGGAAGGGGAACTGCATGATGCTCACTCCTGATATAGGTGATGTTATTCATCAAGGTCTGGGGAAATAAAAAACGCGGAGCGCCTTTTCGGATGTCCGCGTGAGGATTAAATGAGGTTACTTTTATTTGAACGGGCTAACGACCGAGTTCACCTGTGTTCATTTGTTGCTCTTGGGAACGACACTATTTTTTTACTCAAGTAAAAATCAACATCGTGGAAGTCTGGTTGATATGTCCCAGATATTGCTCGCCATAGGTGGAAAATCCCACCGTAGGAATATCGGCAAAGATTTTCCCGTACTTCTCCCATTGTCCCCACTGCTCTAATTGGAGTGCCCGGAAGCAACAGTTAAAGTGGATCAAGCCAGAAATTTGGCCCAGTTTTTCCTTCTTGGCCTGGATGACCGCCTGGGTATCCTGAACAATATCCGTAGGTTGGAGCAAACTGAGTTCCATCCCTTCCTTAATATGGCAGAAAAACACCAGGGCATCATCTTGGAACTCCCTAAGACCACGCACAAAAGGTTCTTCCTCTACCATCAAGCCAAAGGGTTGGTCCATAAACTTGCTGCTGGCTTGCTCCACCGGCAACTCAACCGCACTGGCGTAGGCCTCGCGAGCTGGCTTGCCGTTAAATTCATATACGATTCGTTCGGCTTCATTCACCCGTGTGGCCTTGAGTACCTTGTCCACAGCACAAAAACTCTGGGTCTTGACCACCTCAAAGCCGGTTTTGGGTTTTAAGAGGGCTAATACCGCGGCATTGGTGTACGCCTTTCCATTGGCAAAAACATAAGTGACTTGGAGTTTCATATCATCTGCGGCCGATCCACCTACAAAGAGAATATTGGTGAGATCGCCAATCTTGTCCATCACCTTCTCCTCAGCGCCACTCAGACCGTCAATGAGGATAAGTCCGACATATCGGTTCACATCAAGATCTATCATCTTTTGTTTGGTGTGCTCTTCAAAGGCAGCGAATACTTGTGGAACCTGGTTTTCGGTTTTGAGGTTTTCTACCACACCAATAGCAACATCTTCCAGGGCTTCGGAATCAAATGCCATTGCTACCACCGAATTCTTGAGCACTTTTTCGTTGACAAGTTCACCGGCGGTGGTGCAGCCAATAATATCCGCTTTGGGGAAGTGATTTTTCATCGCCGTTCCCAGAGCAGCAGGCTCAAAGTTTGATGAGGCAAAAAACAAAATGAACTTGGCTGAGATGTCTGATAATTGGGCGGCAAGCTCGGCGGCGTTTTTTTCGGGGGATGTTTCCATTGAGTATACAGGTTTAATGGCCATCGTTTCCTCTGGGAGGGGCACTTGTAGTTCTTTGGCTATTCGTCTCACATGTTTGACAACCAAAGGATCATCTGGGGAATTATAATCATACTTATCAGGATTGATACCTTTCATAACTACTTTGGCCTTTGTTGTTAGCGCCAGAAAGGAATCGCCCCCAGACCGGCTTTCAATAATCTGATCTAACATTTTCTTTATCTGACCTGCCATTGCGAAATCTCCGTTTGTATTGAAGGGTTATAATGGCCCCAAAAATTACTGTGTCCCTTTGGGTTCTTCGTAGTTCATTCAGAGTGTGTCAAAACACTAAAAACAGCATACCCCAAAATGTGAAATTTCTCACTGCTTTATTTTTCTCATTTGCCAGCAAACCGAAACATACCCAACCATCCCGATACTCCCAACTTGGCTTATTGTTCGGTTTTTCACAATTGTATCAGAAATCTTGAATAATGTGTACCCCAGAAATTGGGGGTAAATCAGTTCATTGGGTCAAAACAGGAAACCATGCATCGTTAAACCCCGGCAACTGAGCCAAGGAGAGGGGCGTTAGCCCCTGATTTGCCCCCCCACACCCCCAAGGGGTGCGCGAAGCGCGAGGGGGTACGGAAGCCTATAAGCGGCGAAAAAAAAGCGGCCTTCCAGAGCACTTCGCCTCCCCTTGGGGGACGTGGAAGGCCGCTTTGCAGTTGAATTGATTAGAAGCCCAAGCGAGCGAAGGCAGCGGCGCGCTTGTTCTCGGCTTCGACAGCGGCTTTCCGCTTGTCGTTGGCTTTCTCAGCTGCAACGACTTCGTGCAGCTTCACCCCTTCGAGACTGTAGCCGGTGGGCAGGGTGGTGCCGGTGATGGTCAGGACGATATCCTCGACCTGGGCGCTGTAGCCGTAGCGGATAATGATCGGCTGCTCGCCAACGATCAGATTCCGCTTGCGGAACACGAATACGGTGTTGCCGGAGGCTTCTTCCTGGGCAATCTTGTTGTTCCAATCGACGTCAGCGACCAGGGGGATAAACAGTTCCTCAATCTGAGCTTTGGTCGGCGCGGAATAATCCTCTAAAACAAGAAGGACCAGCTCGTAGGCTGGCATGATTTCCTCAAGGAAATGTATGGGGTTACTCTTCGTCGTCCCTGGGGAAGAGTTGGGAAGAAGGTCAGCGGCTTCTGGGTAGGAAGCGGACAAAGAGACGACCAGCTTCCTCGGACGCTGACCTGCGAGCATATCGGTGTGGTCAGTTGGTAGTATAATCAGGTCCTTCCCTGGGGAAGAAGGGCTGGTCTTTTTTGGTAGTTTGACTGCCAAATCAATCAGTCTATAATCCCGGCTTAGTCTAACCTTATAATTTTCTCCCAAATAAGCCAATTCTCTTGTGGATTGACCTTGGTACTATTGTAAGTTCCGTCAATAAAAGCTAGAGTTTTCTATAGGAAGTTGTTGCTGGAGTCTCTAGGTATGGAAAGTTTGCTGCGGCCCCCGACCAAAGAAGTTGATGTAGATTTTTTAGTTTTTGTCGAAAGATATGCTACGGATTTGCTGAAGTGGGATATTTTGACCTTTTTTGCCCATAACCCTAACTTTTCTGCCCCGGCTTCACAAATTGCCCGGCGAATTGGACGCAGTATCCACTCTATTCAACCGGAGTTGGGTGATCTGGCCCTGGTGGGTATTCTGGAGCAGACCCAGGCGCGGAACGATCAAACCGCGTACCAGTTAACCCAAACCCCTCACCTACGGCGGGTGATTCTGAAGTTTGCTACTCAATTGGCCGATCGGCCAATCATCTAACTCATATTTTTTATACCAGCCGGGGGCAGTCATGCCCCCGTTTTTTATTTTAGCCTGTTTTAATCTGTTCGCTGGGCCGAGATTCATGTGTTATGTACAGTTGGTTTAACTTCCCTTTTCCTCTAAAGCATGGTAGAATGGTCATAAATCCTCATATCTGTTGGGTCTTGCCAAAGGAATAGTTTAACTTATTATGGAAATTACTTGGTACGGTCATGCCTGTTTCCGCTTGAAAGACCGCAATACAACTGTTGTTACCGATCCTTATGATAAAACCTTGGGACTGTCGTTGCCGCGCCCTAAAGCCGATATTGTTACGATCAGCCACGCCTCCCCGCACCACAATCATACCGCCGGACTGAAAGGAGAATTTAAAGTTGTTGATGGTCCCGGAGAGTATGAAATTGGCGGCGTTTTTATTACCGGTATTCATCTGACCGGGCCTAAAAAGAAGAACGGTGACGAAACGGTCCAAAACAATATTTATGTGATTTATATGGAGGATATTGCGATCTGTCACCTCGGTGACCTGAGTCATGTCCCTACCCAAAATCAGGTGGAAGATTTAGGCAGCATCGAGGTCTTAATGGTGCCGGTGGGTGGACAAAACGCGCTTAACGCCGCCCAGGCGGCAGAGGTCATCAGCTTGATCGAGCCGTATATTGTCATCCCCATGCATTATCACCTGCCCGGCTTGACCATAAAATTGGACCCGGTGGAGAAATTTTTGAAGGAAATGGGGCTGGCTAAAGCGGACACGATGGATACGCTCAAATTAACCAAGTCCAGCCTGCCTGAAGAAACACAGATAGTGCTGCTTGACGCAAAATCTTAGAGATGAACGACGAACCAGCAGCCGAAGAGGTGGCCGAGTCGGATGCCTCACCAGAAAGAAGAAGCCAGAGCTTGGGGTGGCGAACTATCCTCGCGATTCTCTCCCTGGTTATTGTTGGCGTCCTGGCCTATCAGTTCTTTCAGGAACAAAACAAAATCGGGCCAGCCACTCCCGCAAATGTATCTCCCCTAGCTCCAACCCAGGTAACAGCGCCCGAAGCGACGGCCCAGGCTAATCCAAATTCAGCCCAGGCCCAATTTGAGCTGGGTAATGCTTACACCGATGCGGGGCAGTGGGAGCAGGCCCAGGCTGCTTATCAAAAAGCGATTGAACTGGACCCTAATTTTCAAAGCGCTTACGCTAATCTGGGCGTCGTTTACTACCAATTGGGCCAGTTAGATTTGTCCGCTTCGCAGTACCAGAAGGCGCTTGAACTTGACCCCACTGACGGGGATGTGGCTTATAACCTGGGGGCATTATACTTGCAGCAGGCCCTGCTTAAGGGCAATCCGCCTGACCCGAACGCAGTTAAACAGGCAATTGACCAGCTTCAACAGGCCATTGAATTAGACCCTGATTTGGCTGAACCTTATTTTAGTTTGGGGGTAGCTTATAACGTATTGAATCAAAAAACAGAAGCAATCCAAGCTTTTGAAACATTCTTGGCCCGCAACTCCAACCAAGACCCGCGCGCCAGTCAGGAAGCCCAACGTTACCTGGATACCCTGCGCAGCCAGTAAGCTGTTCTGATCATTCGCCTGCCAGACAGACGCTCTGGGCGCTTCCTTATCTTCACTTTATAACTCATTTTTCCTCACTTTTTCTCTCTACCTGCTAAAGCCGAATTGCTTTTGCCAAAATGTCGCCCCTTGTTGCTGAAAAGGGAATGGGTACTTTAGGGCACGGTGCTCAAGTACTTTTTGTTAAATAAACCGGCTGGCTCCGGGGTACTTTTGCTCCTGTATTTTCATTATGTTATGTCTTATAATGGGAGTGTCGATAGCACATCTTGGCCTATCAGTCTTAAAATTGGCTCTTTATCAGGCTACACCGAATCTTTTTCGCCACAATTAAGACTCTATGTTAACTACCGCAACTGCCAGAGCTTTAGTAGTCACAGCCAAAGGATACCATGCAGTTCTCAGTGCAGCGATTTGTTAGCATGATGGCGGTGCAGTTCACCCTTGCCATAATAGCTCTGTTGAGTTTTTGCATGGTGGCTCTGGCCCAGGAACCTACCTCTTTTGAAATTAGCTTAGCCCCACAGGCGGATCATGCAGTCGGTGGACAGCCTTTCACTTATACCCTGACCATCACCAATGTCAGCCAATCGCCCTTAAAAGATATTGTTGTTAGAGCCAAAACACCGGCAGGCACAACTTTAATTGACACTTATTTTGCCAATGCGAACTGGCTGGTGGGTGGGGTTCAGCGGGGTAAAGCGGGGGAAATTATCTGGGTAACCCAGCAGCCCATTGCTGCAGGCGGAGGAATGGCTTTTGATTTTGCGGTAAATATTTCCCCCGATTTGGCGGGTCGGCAACTTATTATGGATGAGTATGTAGTGACCACCATAGAAAGTAGTCAACCCCTTGTTGCTGGCCCACCTGTACAAATTCCGGTGTTGACTGTTCCACCAATCCCATCGCCTACTGCTCAACCTATTGACACACCCGCTCCAACTCCTACTGCTGCGCCTCCGACGCAGCTTTCGGTTAACCCCAGCCTGACCTCGACCTCAAATGCTCGTGCTACAACTCTCGAAGCTCAAGCTAATCCAACCGGAGCCAATACGGCCACATCTATATCAATCACAGCTTCTCAAACTGTAGCGGCGGATACGCCTTCATTATTAAACGCCTGGGTTACGGCCGGTTTAGCCGGTGCAGTTTTGTTCATTGTTGGCTTGGTCTGGTTTTGGAAATACCGCTAAATCTTAACTGACCGGACAATTTGTCTCTTAAAAGGGAGTCGCGTTGCCATGGACAACAAAATCTATACTCTACCAACTTTCGGCAAAAATAAGTGGTTTCGTCTAAGTTTATCTTTTTTATTGGCCTTTGTTTTCGCGCTGATCTTATTGGTACTTCCCCTCACGGCGAGAATCAACCCGCATTTGCCCTTCTCCGGGCAGCTAGACCTGTCTCTGCCCTTTGGGGCTGAAATAGTCCATGCCACCGGCGGCTTAACTATTACCAAAACGGCCAGCCCTACCCCGACTGTTAATGAGGGAGGGTTACTGACCTATACTTTGGTTGTCAGAAATGATACTTCTTTTAATCTTACCTATGTCACGGTCACGGATACCGTGCCGGCCAATACCAGGTGTATCCTGATGATTGATCCGCCAAGCGGTTGGCTTTTCAATGGTTCAACTGGTTGTGGTGATGACAATCTGGCCTTTTGGCAATTGTTATCCCCTAATACTGGTTTTGGTGGGGTTATTACGGCGGGTACGGCTGTTACTCTAAGTTACGTGGTCCAGGTTAACCAGCCTCTTCCCGACTTAACCCAAATTGCCAATGCTGCCGGCAGTTATGGGATTCAAGCCGATTCACCTTCCCCCTTTGCCGATGCCGGCGCTGAAACGATTACCACGACTGTTTTTGCCCCCACCTGGGAGATCAGTAAAGCCGTTGCCCCTTCTACTACGGCAGAACCACTTGACGTTTTAACCTATACTCTGACCATTACCAACATCGGCCATATGGCTACCAGCGGCTTCTATACCATTACCGACCAAGTTCCGGCTGGCACTACCTATGTCACCGACTCGGCTTTTCCGGCGGCTATCTTTAACAACCCGGTTTTGACCTGGATTACAGACACACAAGTTAGTACCAATACCCCTTTCACGGTGAGTTTTGCCGTCACCGTTAATGACGAATTGCCTGATAAGACGGAACTGGTTAATCAAGATTACAATGTTGCCGGCGGCAATGTTTTTAGCCCGGCGGTGGGCGCTCCCGTCACGGTAACGGTTGAAACCCCGGTGACGCTGACTGTGACCAAAGAGGATACGCCGGACCCTGTTCAGGCGGGTGATCTCATCACTTACATCCTGACTATCACCAATGATAGCTTCTCCAAAGGGCCGGCGAGCAACGTGGTTATTAGTGATACGGTCCCGGCTAATACTACATTTGAAGATGCCGGTTTTATTAATCCCGCCGACGGAATTGTCTCATCAAATGGTTCACTGGTTGTCTGGGATTTTACTGACCCCGAACCCCTGCACAGGAATCAGACCGCCAGCGTGTTTATGGTGGTTCGAGTCACCTCACCTTTAACCAGTGGTACCGTTATTACCAACGATACCTATTCCGTCAGCGCTACGAATACAGAAGTGAACATCGTGGGCCTGCCTGTGGTCACTACCACGGTCGAAAGCCTCCCTGTTTTGGAAATATTCAAAGTAGGTTTCCCCGAACCGGTCGAGGCCGGGGGTCAATTAACCTATACTATCCGCTATACCAACAGCGGCAATGCCGACGCCACCAATGTCTTTATCCAGGATACCTTCCCTCTCAGCACCAGCCATATTGCCGATGTTGGCACTCCTGCTGTCAGTCCTGGTATTACTACTACCAATAATATCGCCTGGAATATCCCCTTCCTCAGAGGCCAGGGCGGTGGTGGGATTATTACCCTGACACTGAGTGTAGATGAGCCGCAAGATTTGGGTACAGTTCTAACCAACGTCGTTTCAATCACCTCCAGCGAAGTGATTACACCCCAATTCTTCACTACATTTAACACGATTAACAGCAGCCCTAACCTGCACATTCAGAAGACCGCCGATCCCAGCCCGGTAGCGGTTGGCTCTGTTTTAACCTATACCATCGCCTACTCCAATGACGGCAACGCTAACGCCGTTGGCGCGGCCATTACGGATGTATTGGATAGCAGAGTCAGCTTTAACGATGCATCGCCCGGTTATACCTTTAACAATGGTCTTGTCAGTTGGGCGGGCTTATCTATACCGGCCAATGGTCAAGACCAAGTCTTGACTCTGTCGGTCACTGTTCCGCCCACGCTCCCCAATGATTCGCTTTTAATGAATGATGTAACAGTTGTCGCAGCCAATGTGGTCGCTACCGATTCAATCACAACATTGGTTCAAGCGCCGACGCTGGTGGTGACAAAATTTGTGTCGCCTACCGGCTTCATTCGAGCCGGAGATAACGTCGAGTATAGGATTATTTATACCAATACCGGCGCCATCACGATTACATTGCCAGGTGTGCTTATCACCGACACCCTCCCGGTCAGCGTTACCAATATCGTCTCCGGCAGCACCGAAGCAACCTTTGTAACGGCTTTACCGCCGGAATATGTCTGGACTGATACCGATTTGCCCCCCGGCGGTTTTGGCGTTATCACCCTCACTGGCCAGGTGATTACTTCTCCCTGGGCTTCCAGTGGGGGACAGATCAGTAATTCGGTTATTATTGCCGGCAGCGGTTACTCGGCTACTACGACAACAGATATTCAAGGACGGCCGGGCTTGCCTTTCACCCTCACCGTCACCGCTGTCCCCCCGACGCAGCAAGTGGGTCTGAATGTGCTGACCGGCGCGCAAGCCGAAGATATTTTTGGCAATCCTGTTTTTGACGGCACTTCCATCACCCTAACCACCAGCCTTTCGGGCAGTACCATCAATGGTAGTTCTGCACCTGTCGTAATCAATACTTCTGGAGGTCAGGTTTCGGCCAATCTATCCTCTACCGTTGCCAGTACTACTACTCTAGGGGCTCAAATAAGCGGCGCGAGCAGTTCCATTATTACTACCACCATTGTAACCTTTACCCCTGGCGCGGTAGACCGCTTCATTCTGGCGGCTACTTCACCGCAAACCGCCGGCGTTACCTTCCCCATCAGCATCACCGCTGTAGATGTTTTTGGCAACCGGGTTACTTCGGCTAATGATACCGTTACAATCAACGATACTACTGGTACTATTACGCCGATTTCTACGACCTTGGTTAATGGGTTCAGAGTAGGTAATTTCCGGGTTTTTTCCGCTACATCGCCAGCTTTGGATACTATCACGGCAATTAGTGGCACCATTACAGGGACAGTTGACGTTGAGATACGACCCAATGTCCCCACAACCCTGACGGTGACCGCAGTTCCCACCTCGATTAATGTCTGCCAGACGGCCGCTGTGACTACCACCCTGACCGACGCCTTTGGCAACGCCATACCTAGTAAAGAGGTGAATCTGGCCCTAATCCCCGGCGCGACGAGTGATTTTTCGCCTAATCCGGGTAATACCAATAGCGCCGGTATCTTCACCTCGACCCTAACGGGTAGAACTCCTTCCAACCTGGCCACGATCCAGGCGACCACTGCCTCGCCACTGCTGATTGACACAGCTACTATAAGGATCATTACCCCGGCTATTGCTACGAACTTGAACCTGACGGTAATTCCTAACCCCCTGGCGGTTGGTGGCAATACCGCTACGGTGACTGCTACGGTCCTCGACTGTTTCGGCGCTTCGCCTAACCAGGTAGTCACCTTTACCGTCAGCGATTTGACGTTGGTCTCATTGAATCCTGCCGTCCGCACCACCAATGCCAGCGGGGTAGCGACAACAACGGTGACTTCAAACTCCACGGAGGGGGTAGTGGTCATTACAGCCACCGTTGGTAGCTTGGTTCAGACTAGGACGCTGATTCTAAATACGCAGGCCTTGACGATTACCAAGACGGCTAATCCTGCTTCGGGCGCTGAAGTTCGGCCAAACAATATCATCAACTATACCCTCCAGGTAAGAAACACAGGCACCGGAACGGCCACCAACGTCGTCATTTCCGATACGCTTCCGGCGGGGGTATCTTTTGTCGCCTGTACACCTCCGGCTAACTGTTCCGGCGGCCCGACCACCACTGTGACCACGCCAGCTCTCGGCCCCAATCAAGTCTTCACGGCCAACATTCAGGTTTCGGTTTCAGCCGTCCCGTCTGGCACCATCCTGTCGAACCAGGCCCGTGTTCTTAGCAGCCAGACCCCGTTGACGACCAGTAATATCGTGACTCACTCTGTCACAACGGCGACGCTGGATGTTTTCTTGCCGGTTATTTTTAAAGACTTTGCCTCGCGGCCAGACCTGATCAGCAGTTTCTCACTCAGCCCGGCCAATCCCTCGGCCGGCCAACCGGTTGTGGTCACAGTGGTTATTACCAATGTGGGTACTGGCTCTACGGGCAATGGCTTCTGGGTTGACTTTTACATCAATCCCACACCCGCACCCACAACGGGCAACCAGCGCTGGGATAAATTGGGCAGCACGGTATCTCCCAAACAGGGTATTGCCTGGGCTATCCCCTCGCCGGGGTTAGCTCCCGGCGCCAGTATCATCCTGACCTCGAACGGAGTGGGTGGGTTGGCTCCCAGCGGGCCTCAAACGATATGGAACGGCAGTTTTGTCGCTGGGACTCAGGATCTCTTTGTCTATGCCGACAGCTTCAGTCAAAATGGATCGCCCAATGGCGGCATCGTCGAGAGCAACGAGAGTAATAACCGCTCTGAACTCCATTTTGTTGCCCCGCTTTCAGGAGGAGAACTTATTGATCTAAGCAATCTACCTGATCCGGCCTCACTACCGCCCCGGTGGGATCCATGATGACTTTACACACGGTATGTTCAAAGTCAGTAGAAAAGCAGCCCGAGTAGCCGGAACGAAGCAGAGGCATATCGAGAGGTGCGGTTAACGGACGACATCTGGGCGAACCCGCACCCCTCGATACGGCTATCGCCTACTCGGGAGGCTAGTCACACTTTTGGTAAGCGACTTTGAATATGCCAGTGACTTTACATAAGGTGGATTGACGTAGCTTCTTATGTATGGTAACATAGAGGTATTAAAATGGATGATCCATTAAAGGAATAGGGGTCAAATGAAAAATAGAAATAAAATCCTATTTCGCTTAATGATTGGGCTAATGGTAGCAGGGCTAATTGGAGTAAATCTGCTGGCGGTCGTCCATGCCAGCCCACCCGCCCAAGACCCTCGCCCACCCGCTGATACAGGCGGTGGCGGCGGTGGTGGCGGCGGTGGTGGCGGCGGTGGTGGTGGTAGCGGTGGTAGCGGTGGCGGCGGCGGTGGTGGCGGCAACGGCTCTGCCGACAATGGTACCGGCAACATCTCTGCGGAAGCCGGCCCCGTGGTACCTGGCTGCGCCGCTACAAAGGGCCAGATCATCAATTGGGGTATGGGGCCGCAGGCCGATATGGGGGTTGAATTAAAAACCGGGAGTTGGCGGACGGCCACCCGCAGCGCCAGCGATGGGAATTATAGCCTGGGCGGCCTGGGCGTGGGCATTGCCAAATTACATGTCGGCGTAGCCCCGGGGCAGACCCAGCTTCAACCACTCATCCAGGATGCCGGGGTATATCTCAACTGCACGTATCCCACTGTGGCGAATATTGCCGTTTTTAGCGGTTCACGCGTGGACCCGCCGGCCAAGATTGATATGGCTGCGCCCAGCCAGACGGTTGCTCCGGATAGTAATTTTGAAGTTACCCTGACCGTTGAAAACAACCTGCCTACTGACATCACCAATGTTATTGTCACCGATTTGATGCCGCGAGGGTTTAAAGCGTTGAAGGTAAGCAGTTCGGTAGATCCCACCTACGGCCAGATTGTTGACGGCGGCGAAGATGGGCAGTTGGTTGTGCTCAACTGGGATAAACTGGCCTCCAAAGCCAAAGCGACGATCCGGCTGACGGTTAATGCCGATGTGGATTTGCTCGGTGGGACCAAGATACGAAACACCGCTACTCTCTTTTACCGCGAAAGCGCCGCCGATCAAGCCTGGCTTGATTTTACAGTGGGCAGTGACGAAACGCCGGTGTTGGCTGCTTCAGGTGTGACCGGCAGCGAAGGCGCGGATTTTGTCCCACCCGCCGAAGCGCCGACCACCGGGGGAAGTTTGCTTGAGCCGGTTGCGGACAGCGCCGAATCTGCGGCAGCAGGTCAGCCGGCAGCTTCAGCCGCCAATCCCACGACTGCCGGCGACGAGTTTGTCCCGCCCAGCAATATGCCTTCGACCGGAGGCGAGATTGACTTACCAGCGGATACCCTTGATCCAAGGGGCGAAGTTAACCTGGCCGAGGCCGAGTTGGTGGTCGGGCATGCGGTTAATCAGGCTCACCCAGGCGCGGCCCGTGCGTTCAGGCTGGCTATCACCACTGATAGCGCTGGGCAAAGCGAGATGGTCGTCGTTCATAATGCGGCTTCCAGAGGGCCGTCTGTCACCGTCGCCGTGGCTGTGTTCTTTTTGGGGTTGCTGGTGTTGGGCAGCGGGATCACTTTTTGGCGTCGCCGCTTTGACTTGTAGGGCAAGCTGGCAACTTGCTCCATAGGACTGCCTGAAATTGACCTTTGCCTGACTCAGTCTATAATCACTCAGGCTGCGCCTTCAAGTGCAGCCTGTTTTTTTATCCAAAAAGGACTTTCTCCACGGAAACGGGTCGAAATGTATCAACTCCATACGCTAGCCAATGGGTTAAGAATTTACTTCGTGCCGGTATCGAGCTTCCAATCGGTCAGCCTGGGTATTTTTGTACGGGTCGGGTCGCGTTATGAGCGCCCGGTGGAAGCGGGTGTCTCTCATTTTATCGAGCATATGCTTTTTAAGGGCACTACCCGGCGGCCCAGCGCCAGAATTATCGCCGAAACGATTGAAGGGGTGGGTGGGGTGAGCAACGCCTACACCAGCCAGGAGGCGACGGTTTATTATGCCAAAGTAGCTGCTGCTCAGGCCAGCACTGCCCTGGATGTTCTGGCGGATATGGTCCGGTATCCTCTTTTTGAGCCAACTGAGTTTGAAAAAGAACGCTACGTGATTGGCGAAGAGCTGAACATGATTTACGACTCGCCCGATAGCTGGGCCAATGTGCTGTTGGACCAGGTCTTGTGGCCTAACCACCCGCTGGGGCATAACATTGTCGGCACGCCCGAAAGCCTGACCGGCCTGAGCCGCGACTCGCTGGTGGCCTACTTTACCGCCAGCTACCACCCGGAAAATGCCCTGGTGGCCATAGGCGGAGCTTTTGACCCGGACCGCATCCTGGCAGAACTGATGGCTTTACTGGGCGATTGGGAACCGCGCCAGATACCCTCGTTTGAGCCGGTTCCACCGCCTCAGCCCAGGGCACGCTGGCACGTCGAAGACCGGCCCATCGAGCAGGGGCATGTTTGCCTGGCCCTGCCCGGCCTCTCTCGACACGACCCGCAGCGATATGCACTCAGTGTACTCAACGCCGTTCTGGGAGAGGGCATGAGTTCCCGTCTCTTCTTGAATATTCGCGAAGAAAAGGGACTGGCTTATGCGGTTGACTCTAGCCTCAATTTGCTTCAGGATACCGGCTCGCTGGTAATCTATGCCGGTGTTGACCCTGAACGAGCCCCGGAAGCCTTGCAAGCCGTTCTGGACGAGTTGGATCGCCTGCGCCTGGAGCCAATCCCCCCGGCCGAGTTGCACAAAGTCAAAGAGTACCTCAAAGGCCGCCTGGTTTTGGGGCTGGAAGACAGTTTTAGCCGGGCGGCCTGGGTGGCTTACCAAGCCTTATTTATGGACGACATTCGGACCCCGGAAGAAGTTTTACAAATCTATGATGCGGTAACTGCCGAGGATGTCCTGGCGGTGGCGCAGAAAATCATCACCCCCAGGGCTTATAACCTGGCTGTTGTCGGTCCCTTTGGTCAGGGTGAAGTGTTGGGTAATCTGCTGGGTGAAGCAGAAAGTGTTACCATGTAAATCCTGAGGGTGGTCAGCGGTTATTTAAACAACTTGCAGAAATGACCTTGTTCTGCTATCCTCTCTGCTACAATTTTGCCCGTCGGCTTGCAGATACCTCCTATAAGGATAATCATTTATGGTTAAGATATTGATGAGTTGGGACATTAAGCCCGGTTCTGAAAGTGAGTATTTTGAATTTATTGTCCGTGAATTTGCCCCTGGGATTATGAAACTGGGCGTCCAACCGACCGAGGCCTGGTACACGGTTTTTGGCGACGGTCCCCAGATTCTCACCGGCTGCGTGGCCGAAGACCTGCCGACCATGCAATCTGTTCTGAGCAGCCACGATTGGCAGAAGCTGCAAACTAAACTGTTTGAGTACGTGACCAACTTTAATTTCAAAATCGTGCGGGCGACCAGCCGCTTTCAGTTGTTATAATTCTGTAGCCTGGCTTACCGGGTGGATTTCAAAGAGGGCGTGCAAATAATGGCACGCTTTTTGTTTTATAATCCGGGTAGTGCTTGCATCTGTCTCATTTTATGTCATAATAGGTTCATCTCTGCAAGAGTTTGAGGAGGCGTTATGCGTCGCCCTGGTTTGTGGGTCGCCAATGGTCATCCAGGCAACCCGGCCCAAATGCTCAGTTGGCGTCCTGGTGCATTAACCTGTTTCTACGATTATCTGGGGGTGAACGGCGTCTTCGCTTACAAGGCGGCCAACCCCGACGTCCCCATCATTATCCGTTTTCAACATCCCTTCAACTGGCAGCAGGACCCGCTTGGTTTTGCTCGGAGCCTGGGTGAGCAGGTTGCCAGCAAGTGGAACGATATGAAGGCGCTTGACCCTTACGTCTACTTTGCCAACGAGATGAACCTGCACTACGAAAATGGCGACCAGAATCCGGCCAGCCAGCCAAGTTATACGACGCCTGAATTTTATCAAAAGTACGCCCAATGGGTCCGCATGACCGCCGATGTTATCAAAAGCCGTGTGCCGGACATGAAGCTGGTCACGCCGCCCTTTGCCTTTGGCCATCATGAGGACGGCTCGCCGGATGACAACGGCCAGCCGACCGAAGGCTGGGCCGGCTACGATTACCTGTACGAAACCATCCGCGATTATTTCAATAACATCATTTGTTTCCATTCTTACTGGGGACATGCCGGCGGCTCCGAGCGCGCCTGGCTTTACGACCCGGTTCTGTCCTCGTGGTACGCCTTTCGCTGGCGGCGCGTGCTGAAACTGTTCGAGGCTCGCTACAAGCTCAAAGCCAAAGTAATCATTGACGAAGCCGGCAACTTCGGCGCGGCTGATCCCGATTTTACCGATCAGATCATCTACCATGCCCAACAATGTCTGAGCGACGCCCGTGTTATTGCCGTAACCTACTTTCTCTGGCTGGACCCAACCAACAGCCCCGGCAATATCGCCAACTCCTGGGCGCAGCGCGTCCGCAATCTATCCGAGCACCTGGCTCGCTTGAAAGATATGCCGGATGTGCCGGTTACGACCGGCGGCGAAGTCGAGCCGGGCGAAGGCGCTCCCGCAGCGCCAACGATCCGGGTTTTATTCGACGATGGCGTGGTGAAGGTGATGCTTTTGGAAGAGTACCTGCGGGCGGTGGTTCCCGCGGAAATGCCTGCCCTCTGGCCCGCCGAGGCGGTCAAAGCTCAGGCGGTAGCTGCCCGCAGCTACGCTCAATACGCCATCGAGCATCCCCGCCACCCCAACGCCGATATCTGTACCAGCCCGGCCCACTGCCAGAACTTCGATCCAACCAAAGTTCACCCCAAATCCGACGAAGCCATTCAACTTACCAAAAACCTCGTTGCTAGCTACAACAGCCAGACCGTGAACGGCATCTTCTCGGCTAACTGCGGCGGCCATACCTTTAACAACGAGGACGTCTTCAAGGGCGCGCCCGTGCCCTATCTGCGCGGCGTTCCCTGCCCCGACAAAGGCGAAAAGTTGGGACACGGCGTTGGCTTATGCCAATATGGGGCGCGGGCCTTGGCCTCGCAAGGGCAGCCCTACGAGGCCATTATCAAGCATTACTACACCGGCGTGACGATTGCCCCCATCACCCCGTCCGTCCAGGCCGGTGCGATTGTGGGCCTCATAACCGATCAGGCCGGCCAGCCGGCCGCTAATATCCGGGTTGTTTTGACGGGCGCCGGCCAAACTGTGGAAGCCCGGAGCCAATCCGATGGTCGCTATGGCTTTAGCAACGTTCCTGCCGGAACCTATACCCTGGAAGTGCCTGATTTCGGTATCCGCCAAACCAATTTATCCCTAACCAGCGGCCAGCAGTTGACCGTCAATTTGACTCTGCCGGCCCCAACCCGGCCGGCCATTGTCGTTGATGCCGTGCGCGGCCCCGGCCTGCCCCTGCTGGTCGGCAATTGGCTCCAGCCCAACGTACCGATTCGCATCACCCCTCCTGGCGGCGCTTCGGTCGTCGTCGTTTCCGGCTCCAAGCCGGAATATGGCCCCGGTGGGTTTGAAATTTACGCCAATAAAATCGGGACGTATGTCCTGGAAGTCGCCGGGTACCGCTTTGATATTCCCATGAACGGCCAATTTACCCGGCTGACCTTCCGCCAGACCGGCCCGGCCCAGGGGACAGGGATCATCGAAGGCATCCTGCTCGATTACTTCAACCGGCCTGTCCCCGATTGGTTCGTCCATTTGACCGGCAATGGACTGAACTTAACGGCAACGACCAAGATGCAGGGTTACTTCGCTTTTGCCAATCTGGCCGCGGGCAGCTACGTAATCACGGTCGCCGACAGTGATATCAGCCATACGGTGGCCAACAACGGCCAGGAAAAAGTGACCCTGACCTTGCAGCTCCCCGCGCCGCCAGGTAGCGGGTGGCAGGTAGACCTGTCCCAGGGAACCGGCCTGCCCCTGCTGGTCGGCGATATTGGCGTAGCCAACGCGGTCATCACTATCACCAGCCCCAGCGGGCGGCGGCAGCAGGTGACCAGCGGCAGCAAGCCGGAGTGGGGCATCGGCGGTTTTGAAATTTATGCGACTGAATTGGGTAATTACACGGTGGAATTTTTCGGCCAGCGCTTTACCATCCCGGTGAAGGGGCAGTTCACCAAAGCCGTCTTTCGCAAAGAGGATGGCTCCGCCGGCCAGCAGGTCCGCCTGGTTTCGATGCTCCTCCCCCGCTCTCGCGCCGAGGCCATTTTACAGAGTGAGCTGGAGGCAGACCCGAACACAAAGGGCTTATTTGGAATCCAGGTGGTATAATTAACAGGATTTACGCGGTGGGTGGAAAAGCCCTCCCTAAATCCCTCCCAAAGGGAGGGACTTAAGCTAATTCTCCCCCCTCTGGGGAGAGTTAGAGGGGGGCAAATCCTTCAACTGCGTAACTCCTGTAATTAACATGAGTCCCAAGGATATTGGAAGAGGGCAGCTTGATTGATATTAAACGATACAAGATTCAATATCCTGTTTCGGCTTATACCTTTCCGGGAGAGGCTCGTATCCACCGGGTGCGTTTTGACGATAAGTATATTCACATCGAATTAATGGATGAACGATCCATACCGTTATGGTGGATTCCTACACTTTATAATGCGCTGCCCGGCGAGCGAGAGAAATATGAGATCAATCAAAGTCGTACCATGCTTGTCTGGGATCCAGATAAGTGCGCCATCAATGATGAACTGCGTATTGTGGATTATTTGGTTGGATAGATAAATATAAAATCCAACATGCTCCCACTTTTTGACTATGCCCCCCGTGTGCTCAGCGTGAGCGCGATTAATGCCTATATCCGCCGCAAACTTGAGGCCGACCTGACCTTGCAAGACCTGTGGCTGGAAGGGGAAATTTCCAACTGGAAGGCGGCCACGTCGGGCCACATTTACTTCACCCTTAAGGACGCCGCCGCCAGTCTGCGCTGCGTCATCTGGCGCTCGCAGGCAGGCCAACTGGTTTACCTGCCCCAGCGGGAAGGCGAAGCGGTGCTGGCCCATGGCCGGGTCTCCGTTTACGAAGCCGGCGGCAATTATCAATTTTATGTAGACGATTTGCAGCCCGCCGGGCAGGGGGCGCTGGCGGCCCAGTTTGAACGGATTAAAGCCAAGCTGGCGGCGGAGGGCTTGTTTGACGCCGAGTTGAAAAAGCCGCTGCCATCCTTTCCGCGGAAAATTGGCCTGGTCACTTCGCCGACGGGGGCAGCTTTGCACGATATCCTCAACGTGCTGCGCCGGCGCTATCCCATCACCGAGGTCATTTTGGCGCCGGCGCAGGTGCAGGGCGAGAGCGCCCCGCTGCAACTGGTGGCCGCACTGGCTGCGATTGCGCAGCAGCAGGTGGATGTCATCATTCTGGCCCGGGGCGGTGGCAGCCTGGAGGATTTGTGGGCGTTTAACGACGAGCGTTTGGCCCGGGCGATAGCGGCCTGCCCCATTCCGCTCATTACCGGCATCGGCCACGAGGTTGATTTCACCATCGCCGATTTTGTGGCCGACGTGCGCGCTCCCACCCCCTCTGCCGCCGCCGAATTGGTCACACCCGATAAAGTGGAACTCAAACGGGTGATCTATGCTCAGCAATTGGCTTTGCTGGATGCCGCCCGGCAGCAGGTTGCCTCGGCCCGAGCCGATGTCACTCGGCAGCAGTGGGCTTTGAGCCGGATTTCGCCCCAAGCCACCCTCAACAACTATCGCCAGCGGCTTGATACCCTGGTTAGCCGGGCGGGCCGAACGGTGCAGCACTATCTCTCACTCCAGCAGGAGCGGGTGAAAACTTTAGCGGCGCGCCTGGACACGCTCAATCCCCAGGCTACCCTGGCCCGCGGTTATGCCATTGTGCAAAAGGGGCAGCTTGTTGTTACCCAGACGGCTCAAGTGAGCCAGGACGATGAAATTGTGGTCAAAGTAAGTGGCGGAGAGTTTGGAGCAACAGTGAGTCCCAAAGCGAGGCTTCACCCTGAAACATGATGTGCCTTACGCAACACGCAATACGCAATAGGAAAATTATCATCTCGGAGAAACTACCTTGAAAATTCTAGTCACCGGCAGCAGCGGGCAAATCGGCACCAATTTGTGCCTGGCCCTCATGCAAAAAGGAAATCTGGTTGTCGGTATTGACAAACGCCAAAATACCTGGACGGATCAAATCCCTGCCTTGCAACATAACTTGGCTGAAAGCATGCCCGACCCGGCGGAAATTGCTTCAATCCAACCCGGCTTTGATCGGCCCGATTTGGTGGTCCATCTGGCGGCTAACGCCAAGGTTCACGAATTGGTCAAAGACCCCCGCCGCGCCCACGAAAATACGACAATTACCTTTCATGTGCTGGAGTATTGTCGCAGCCAGAACTTGCCCATCATTTTTAGCAGTTCCAGGGAGGTTTATGGCCGCCCGACCCCGCCCCAGGTGGCCGAAGACACCACGGATGTCTTCCATATCCTCAGCCCCTACGCCGCCTACAAAATGGCAGACGAAATGTTGGTTTATGCCTATGCTAACTGTTATGACCTCAAGTACCTGGTCTTTCGCCTGAGTAATGTCTACGGCCGCTATGACAACGATATCGAACGCATGACTCGTGTGCTGCATATTTTTATTGACCAGATGCGCCGGGGTGAGCCGGTGACCATCTACGGCCGCAGCAAGATGATAGATTTTACCTATGTGGACGACTGTATTAACGGCCTGATGCTGGGTATTGACAAATTGTTCACCGGCGAAGTAGTTAATGAAACCTTTAACCTCAGTTCCGGCAGCCCGGCGACCCTGGTGCAACTGGCCGAAACCATCGCCGCCAACCTGGGTGTCACCCCGACCATCATTGACCAGCCTATCCAGCCGGGCGAGATCAATTTCTACGCAGCCGATTTGACCAGGGCTAAAACAATGCTGGGCTACCAGCCACAGGTATCTTTTGCGGAGGGAATCAAGCGGGCAATTGAGTGGTCGCTGGCGTGGGAAAAACGACCGCCGACGATTGACCGCTGACCACTGCATCGTTTAGCGGTCGGCCGTCGGTGGTCGGCGGTCAGGCCGCAAGAGGAATATCTTATGAATGAAAAGAGCCAACTCACCCTCGAAACACTGAGCTTTGAACAAGCCTACCGTGAATTGGAAGAAACTGTGCAGAAATTGGAGGTTGGCAATTTGCCGCTGGAAGAAGCCCTGGCGCTCTATCAGCGCGGCATGGTCCTGGCTCAGTACTGCAACCGGCAGTTAGATAGCGCCGAGTTGCGCATCAAAACTCTGGCCCCCTCCGGCGAATTGGTGGATTTTGATGAGGAATAGATACGGTGCCGTGACTTTGACAGCCTCTTTAACCCCACGTATACTCCAAATTTGATCTGGATTTGCATTATCAGTAAGGACATCGTTTGTGAAGTCAAAAGTGCGGGCTTTAGCTCGCTATTGGTTTGTTGCCCCCTTGTTATTCGTCGTTGTGGGCCTTCAAATGGGCCTCGGCTTTGTCGCCGGTTATAATCCAGGGTCTGCCTCTTCCAGCCTTCTTGTCTCGCCAACCCTCACCCGCCGTCCCACTTTTACCTCAACCCCGGCCCCTACCTTTACCCCCAGCCCCAGTTCGACCCCCAGCCCTACCTCGACCTTTACCCCCAGCCCCACCCGCACCCCCACCGCCACCGAGACGCCTACCGGCACCCTCACTCCAACGGAGCCTCCTTTACCTTCGGCGACACCCACCAGCACCGATACCCCCACCCCGGAGCCAACCCCCACCGCCAAAGGCTTGACCCTGCGGGTGCCAATTCTGATGTACCATTACCTCTCTGTCCCGCCTGCCGGCGCCGACGTTATTCGCCGCGATCTGTCTGTCACGCCCGACCAATTTGAAGCCCAGTTGGCTTACTTGCGCCAGGAAGGCTATGAAACTATTTCCCTAGAGCAGCTATCCTTGGCCCTCAGTGAAAAAACGACTCTTCCGCCCAAGCCCATTATTCTTACTTTTGATGACGGCTATCGCGACCATTATGAGCACGCTTTTCCCCTGCTGCGCAAATACAGCTATACGGCCACTTTTTTTGTCTTTACCCAACCCATTGACGAGAACAATGTAGATTATCTTTCCTGGGACATGGTTAAGGAAATGCATCAAGCCGGAATGGAGTTCGGTTCGCATAGCTACCGCCACTCCGATTTGACCGGCAAAGATGTGGACTTCCTAGTCTATGAAATCCTCGGTTCCAAAGAAGCGATTGAAGAACGGATTGGCGAGCCGGTTCGCTTTTTCTGCTACCCGTCCGGCCGCTACGACGAGCTGACGATCAAAGTATTGGAGTCGGCCAATTTTTGGGGGGCGGTCACAACCCAGTGGGGTCTTGAGCAATCCTTTAACCATCGGTTCGAACTCAAACGCATTCGGATGCGTGGCAATGATACCGCCGCAGATTTGGCGGCCAAGTTAGCCCTGTTTTGATCTTTTAGCCTCCGCAAGACCTCCATCGCTGCTTCACAATTGGTTCACAATCGAGCCTTACACTCCTGTTCACAAAGTTGAAAAATAAAATTCCTGTCGGAGTGAAAGGAGAAACAACTGTGAACAGGAGAATTGTTTTAGGTGTTTTGTTGGCGCTGGTCTTGATCGCCGGCGCGGCGAGTTTGGGCGTAGTTGCTTATAACGTCGGGGTCGCCCAGGGTTTGGCTGAGAGCGGCAAACTGGCTGCGCTTACGCCGGAAGAAGGAGCCAGACTGTACCCCTACTACGGCGGGCCGTTCTGGCATCCCCGGCCCTTTGGCTTTGGTTTCTTTGGCTGCTTCGGGCCGTTGTTATTCATCCTGCTCATCTTTTTGCTGGTGCGTGGACTGGTCTGGGGCGGGCCGTGGGACCGAGGGCATAGCTGGCGGCATGGTCCCTGGAATAAGGGCGTCCCACCCATGTTTGACGAGTGGCATCGCCAGGCCCATAATCAGGGCGCGGAGCAAACCCCGCCGTCGTCGGTGGAAAGTTGAGGGATTGGCAGGTCAACAGGAGGGGGGAAACGTCGAGTATCAGGCGTTTCTCCTCTCAAAAAAGGATTTGTCGCGATGAAAATGACCACACTTGAAAAACAGTTGGTTAGGCAGTTCCAAGATTTAAATCATCCAATTGTTCTCACCGACTTGATGCGTGATACGTGATGCGTAAGAAATCTTGCCTGGATACCATCACGCATCACGCATTACGTATCACGGACTTTGGATAATTATTTTCTTGGAGTTGCCTTAATCGAAAACGAAGATGAAAACCATTCTCGTTGTTGATGACGAAGTTAAAATTCTTCAACTCGCCCGCGATTACCTGGAACACGCCGGCTGTATCGTCTTGACCGCCGAAACCGGCAAAGCCGCCCTGGCCATTGCTCGTTCAGAGAAACCCAATTTAATCGTTTTGGATTTGGGCTTACCCGACATGGACGGCCTCGACGTAACCCGCGCCCTGCGTAAAGAGTCAAACGTGCCCATTATCATGCTCACCGCGCGGGGCGAGGAGTCGGATAAGCTGGTCGGCCTGGAGTTGGGCGCGGACGACTATCTGACCAAACCCTTCAGCCCCAAGGAACTGATTGCCCGCATCCGGGCAGTGCTGCGCCGGGCTGAAGCAACACCCGTGACGGAAGAATTGATCCGCATTGGCCAGGTAACGCTTGACGTGCCGCGCATGCGGGTAACTTTGGACGACCAACTGATCGAGTTGACCCCGACCGAGTTTGAACTGCTCGCCGCGCTGGCCCGCCAGCCGGGGCGCATCTTCACCCGCTCACAACTGCTGGATGCCGTTCATGGCGTCGCCTTTGAGTCATACGAGCGGGCCATTGACGCGCACATCAAAAATATTCGCCGCAAACTGGAGCCGGACCCTCGCGAACCGCGTTATATCTTAACGGTGTATGGAGTTGGGTATAAATTTGCTGATGAATAGAACAGGTGCGCCGCACCTGAGAGCTTGTTTTAAAAGCTCCGGCCGGATAGCTATATCCGGCAGAGGTGGCTTGGATTTGTCAATCCAAGCTGAGCTTTTAAAACATATTCTGAACAATTACGATGAGTAGCTGATGCCGCCTCATTTTCGCCCCCGCCGCCGCCCGCCCTGGTGGCCCGACGATGAACCATGGCCGCCGCATGGACCGCCCTGGCGGAGAAACCGCCGCGTTTTCTTGTGGAAAATTATCGGCCTGTTCGTGATTCTGGCGATACTCGCCGCCGGTGTTGGCGCCTTCACTTCCTGGCTTACCTTCGTCGGTTCAACGAGACCGGATACCTGGCATGGCCCATCGCCTTTCCTCTTTTGTGGCGGTTTCGTGATCGCCCTGGTCGGCTTGGTGCTGCTGGCGCGGCTGCTCCAGCGGGTGACCACGCCGATTGGCGAGCTAATGGAGGCGGTCGGGCGGGTGGAAAGTGGGGATTACTCTGCTCGGGTGATGGAACGCGGTCCCTACGAGGTCCGCGCCCTGTTGCGGGCCTTCAATGCCATGGTTGAACACTTGCAACTGGACGAAACTCAGCGCCGCAATCTGCTGGCCGATGTGACCCACGAGCTGCGCACACCGTTAACCGTAATTCAAGGCAATCTTGAAGGACTGCTTGACGGCGTCTATCCCCGCGACGATGCTCATCTCAGGCCGATCCTGGAAGACACCCATGTGCTGGCCCGGCTCATTGACGACCTGCGCACCCTGGCTTTAGCGGAAAGCGGCGCGCTGCATCTTCATCGTGAACCGACCGATTTGAGCGTCCTCGCCAGCGAGACCCTCGCTTCATTTCGTGCTCAAGCCGAGGCAGCGGATGTTGAATTAAATGCCGCCATCGCTGAGGAGGTGCCCTTGTTAGAAATTGACCCCGTCCGCATCCGCGAAGTGCTGGCGAATTTGATCGCCAATGCTCTGCGCCACACGCCTTCCGGGGGACGGGTCCAGGTGACAGGCCAACTCAACGCCGGTGAACAGCGGGTGACAGTTGCCGTCAGCGATACCGGGACGGGCATTTCCCCGGAAGTTCTACCTTACATTTTTGATCGTTTTTACAAAGCGGGCAATTCGCGGGGAACCGGCCTGGGATTAGCCATTGCCAAGAATCTCGTCACTGCTCACGGCGGTGAAATCTCGGCCCAGAGTGATGGCCAGGGAACAACCATCCGCTTCAGCCTGCCCTTAAGTGTTGGCTCATGACTTTTGATACTTTCGCCACTGCCGCCATGGCCAGCGAGCTGCGCCAGACAATTTTGGGGGGTCGCGTCCAGCGGGTTACCCAGATTAACTCTCTGACCTACGGCCTCGAAATTTACGTCCACCCGATCCGGCACTACTTGATTTTGTCCGCAGAACCCCAGGCGCCGCGCCTGTTTCTGAGCAACCAGAAGGTGCGGCGCGGCGTCGGCCACGAAACGCCGCTCATGCTGGTTCTGCGCAAATATATGCACGGTGCTCGGCTGGCTGCTGTTGACCAGCCGGCCTATGAACGTCTGCTTTACTTCAGCTTTGTCAGCCCGGTTGGCTCGACCATTCTGGCTGTCGAATTAATGGGAACACGCAGCAATCTTATTCTGCTGGACCTGGACCAGACCATTCTGGGGGTTGCTCGTCTCACCAAGCAATCTCTCACTTCCCCCCCCTCAAGAGGGGGGGGGCAGGGGGGGGTAGCCCGCACCCTCCTCCCCGGCCAACTTTACGAACCACCTCCCCCCCAGCTCAAGCTGGTCCCCACCGACTTAACCGAATTTGCGCTGCGCCAGGAACTGGCCGAAGCCTCGCCGCAGTTGAGTTTAACCCGCCTGCTGACCGAAACCGTAACCGGAGTCAGCCCGTTGCTGGCCCGTGAGATCGTTTGCCGGGCCACCGGCAGTATCGAAACCCAAGTGGGTGGCCTTTCACTCCTGACCCCCCTGCTGACTGCCTTCCACAGTCTGTTCGACCAACTGGCCCAGGAGCAGTGGCAGCCGACGCTGGCCCTGGATGAGGAGGAGCGGCCTTTAGCCTTTGCGCCCTATCCCTTGCAGCATTTGCCCCGGACTCAACCTTATGAGACCCTCTCCACCGCCGTTGAAATCTACTTTATGGAGGCTGCTTCCGGCTATGCCGCCGCCAAAGCCCCGCTGCTCCAGGCCATCACCGATGCCCGCCAGAAACTGGCCCGCCGCCGGGAGCGTCTGGCCGAGGATGCGGCGGCCCAAGCCGACCCGAACGCGCTCAAGGAAAAAGGTGAGGCTATTTTGACCTATGCCTACCAGGTCAAACCGGGCCAAAAGGAGCTGGTCGTGCCCTTTGGAGAACGCCAGCTTAAAGTGGCCCTTGACCCGGCTCTCTCGGCCAGCGAAAACGCCCAGGAATATTTTAGCCGCTACCGTAAAGCCCTCCGCGCCGGCGGTGAGATTCCGGCGCAACTGGAAAAAATAACGCTGGAAGAGAACTACCTGGAACAGTTGGAACAAGATTTGATGATGGCCGAAAACCGGCCGGAGATTGACGCCGTGGCCGAGGAATTAGCTGCCGCCGGTTTTCGCCCGTTGACCCGCCGCGAAAAACAGCAAAAAAAGAACGCGACCCGTTACCTGCGCCTGACTGCCCCGGATGGGGCGACCGTCTGGGTTGGGAAAAATGCTCTCCAAAATGCCCACCTCACCTTCAATCGCGCCGCCACCGATGATTTGTGGCTGCACGCCCGTAATGTGCCCGGTGCGCACGTAATCATCCCGACTGCCCAGGGTTTGCCCTCCGAGGCTGATGTCTTCTGGGCTGCCGCCGTCGCCGCCTATTACTCTCGCGCCCGGAATGATACCAGCGCCGAGGTGGATGTCACTCTCAAGAAGTATGTTCGGGCCATCAAGGGCGCGGCTCCGGGGTTGGTTACGTATCGCAACGAGTCCACCTTTCGCGTTGCGCCGGAAGCGCCGGAGGTAGAGTGAGGCTGAGATCAGTCTCGGCCTTGTAACAAATTCTCGTTTGGAGGAGAAATGTTGCTGAAGAAACTGCCTTTTCCCGAACCGTTCAGACATGAACATCCCCCGGTGGCGAATGTCAACGAGGTCTTCGAGGAACAACTGAGCCTCAGCCAGCAAGCGGCGGATGGAGTGGCCAGGGTTGTTGGTTCCTGGAAGTTTATCATTATCCAATCTGTCATCCTGACCGGCTGGGTGATCCTCAATGTTACCGCCTGGGTGCGTCACTGGGACCCATACCCGTTTATTCTGATGAATCTGGTGCTCTCTTTGCAGGCTGCTTACACCGCCCCGGTTATCATGATGAGCCAGAATCGGCAAGCTGCCAGGGATCGGCTGGAAGCTCACAACGATTACCTGATCAATCAGAAAGCGGAAGAGGAAATCCGGGCGATTCTCAACCACCTGGCGGCGCAGGATCAGGCTTTGGGAGTTATTCATCAAATGCTGCTCGAGGTGAAGGTCCGAAATGACCAGACTCCGCCCGGATCAGCGCCGTAAAGGCAGGTTAGACAGTTTCAACCTGCATAAAATCAAACTCGATTAACTTTTCCTGGCCAAAAAAGCTGATCTGTACTTTTACCCTGGCCTGGTCTCGGTCAACCTCGTCTACTGTGCCCAAAAAATCTTCAAACGGGCCTTCGACAATCCGCACTGTTTGCCCAACTTTAAAGCGGCCATTGATCCCAGATTCCTTCATGCTTGTGTCTGTCCCAATCAATTGAGCTTTAGCCTCGCCGGTAAAGAAGAAAAACAGTTGCCCATCCGGCGATTCGATCACCGCGCCGATTCGTCGCCCCTTCTTATCTTTTTGTTCAGCCTTGAACTTGACCCCCTTTTGGCGGAGGCGCTTCAGGCGATCCGGCATATCCGGGGCGAAATAGGTGAGAGTGGGCTGGGTGAGTTTGAGCGTTTGGTGCAAGCCCAGCCGGGCTAAACCATCCGAAATGACGGCCCAGGGATAAGGCTTCTCACCGCCATCTACCCTGGCGAAGCCGAGTTGGTCATAAAAGGCGAGAGACTCGGCTAAATTTGTCACCGGCAGGCTTAATTCAATCTTATTACCAAGTCTGTCAACCTTAAGCCATTCTGCTGCCGTCCCGATTTGACCTTCGTCGAGATCAACCGCAGCTTCACTCTCAGGCTGAATTGTTTGCTGCTCACTTTTGCTTTGCCCCAAGTGAATTTCGGCTGCCAGGTCTTCAAACAAGCGTTTCCGCTCTGGCCGGCTGAGGATAATATTTTCCTGGGCCAGAATTTGGTCAAACCTATCCTGGATGAGCTGCCGCACTTCTTCCGGGCGTGAAACATCCATTCTTGGCTCCAGTTCCGCCATCAACCTGGCTTGAAGACGCTCTTTCAAGTCATCAAAAGTGTCCAGGAGATAGGAAGCTGTGCCGGTGTCGTGTAACCTCTGCCAGGCGACAGACCGGTACACCCGCCGGATGCTCACGGCCAGTTCAAGACCAGAAAAAGGTTTGATCAAAAACTCTTTGGCCCCGACCAACATCGCCCGCCGGACATACTCCTCTGTGCCCCAGGCAGACATCATAATAATTTGAGCGCCAGGAAGCTGTTGGACAATTCTCTCGCAGGTGGTGAAGCCGTCAATGCCAGGCAGGTGGGTGTCCAAAAGCACAATGTCGGGCTGCTGTTCCAGCGCCATCTGGACGGTTTCCTCTCCACTCGCAGCCATCCCCACGATCTCTATCTCAGACTCGCCAAAAAGCTGCTGGCGCAGATTTTCCCGGCTTTCCTGAACATGATCACCAATCAACAGGCGGATTTTTTCTTTCCGCAGACGCTTTAGCAGGCCCGGCGTTCTATAGAGAAAGTCACCTTCCAGCCCGGAGAGAGGCTGCGGGCGTAACTCGTTTATCGGTGGGACCCCTGTTTGATCCGCTGGAAGAGGGTTGAGTGAGAAATCTTTATCTTCCTCCTCCAGCCGGTATCGCTCCGGCTGCTGTTTGGGCGCAATCTCCAGAACGAGAACAAGAAGGTGTTCATCTTCGACGGTATAGGTGACCCGCCATTCCGCCACCGGCAGACGATACAGGTTGTCGTGACCGGGGAGGGGGTGGCTTTCAAAGGGGCGAGAGTCTTCGGTAAGGGCGAGGAGGGCCTGGTCAATGGGTTGGAGCAGGTTTTTGGATAAACGGTAAAGCGTCTTTTCAGCCTGGCGGGTCAAAACAACTTCCCAGCGCGGCTTCTTTTCACTCATCAAGTAACCCCTTGTTCTTCAATTCTTCGCGAATTTCGTCATAAGAGCGACCGCTTTGTCGTGAGGCTTTGTAAGCTGCGGCCACCCGGCGAGCGGCTCGCAAATTATCCAGCGCCTCGGCCACGGCCAGATAATCCTCGTAGGGAATTAATGCGGCGGTAGGTTTGCCATTCCGCTCGATCACAACATCGGCAGTGCCTGCGTAGACTTCGTCAAGTAAATCCCGCCATTTTTGTCGCGCTTCGCGACTGCCAATTGTAGATACCGGCATAAAAACCTCCTGTTTGCGGAAATTGTGTACACATTGTACTTCATTGTTGGGTTATAGTCAAATGAGGACGGTCTCATTGCCTCTCTTTTTTGTAACTTTGCGGGCTTAACATTATACTTAATTTACCCAAAACTGACCCTTGAGGAGCAACATGGCCGTAGATTTTTTTATTCCCAAGCTGGGCGATAACGTGGACAAAGTGATGATTGTGAATTGGCTGGTGGACGACGGGACAGCCGTGGATGAAGGCGACGAAGTGGTCGAGGTTGAAACCGATAAGGCGGTCGTGCCTGTTCCGGCTAACGGCAAGGGATATTTGCATATTGGCCCCTACAAAGCGGGCGACTCGGTCCCGGTGATGACGGTCATTGCCACGATTGGCGCCGAGGCTGAAAGCTTTGCGCCGGGAAGTGAGAGGCGAGGAGACGAGGAGGCGAGAGGCGAACAGGAGCCTGAGCCTGTCGCAAAAGAGGCAGCCAGCGTTTCCCCTCAGTCCCAGGGCGGAGAGTCAAGGGAGAGGAGCGCCGAGTTGCCCAAAATCACGCCGGTCGCCCAAAAAATAGCCGCCGAAATGGGGGTGGACGTACAGGCCATTGCCCGCAGCGGCGACCACGAACGCATCACCAAAGAAGATGTCCTCCAGGCGGCTGCTCCTGCGGCCGCGCCGGTCACACCCGAACCTGCACCGACCAGCTCTCCTCCGACTGTCGCCGCCCCCGAACATGCTCAGCCTTCGCCGGCTCCTGAGCGTGTCGAAGGGCAGCCTCAGCCTGCCCAGGCTCAAACCGATGCAGACGTGACCCAGAGCATCCCCCTCAAAGGCATTCGCGGGATTATCTTCCGGCGCATGGCCGAAAGCGTCCACACCACCGCCCGCGTCACCTTAGTAACGGAGGTTGATGCGACCGAGTTTGTAAAACTCCGCGAGCAGCTCAAAGCCAAATTCAGCCAGGAATGGGGCTTTACCCCTGGCTACAACGACCTGTTAGGGGTGATAGCGGCCAATGCACTGCGGAAATTCCCTTATATGAATGCACGGATCTCGGCGGCGGGGGATGCCATTGAGCATTTGAAACCGATCAATATGGGCATGGCCGTTGATACCGAGCGCGGCCTGCTGGTCACAGTCATCCGTAACGCCGATACCAAAGGATTGCAGGAATTTGGGGCCGAGTTCCGGGCGCTGGTAGATCGAGCCAGGGCTGGCAAAAGCGCGCCCGACGATTTGAGCGGTGGGACCTTTACCATTACCAACTTGGGCATGTATCGGGTAGATGCTTTTACCCCGGTCATCAACCTGCCGGAAGCCGCTATCCTGGGCGTGGGCCGGATTACAGCCAAGCCTGTAGTCAAAGGGGAGGAGATTGTCGTCCGGAAAATGATGTCGCTCAGCCTGGTGTTTGATCATCGTGTGGCTGATGGCGCCCCGGCGGCTCGCTTCCTCGATTACATTTGCGAATTGATTGAAGAGCCATACTTGCTGTTTTTGACCCAGCGGTAGAGGGTTTATTTGGCCGAGAATGCAATCTTAAACCCCAACCCAATCAACAGTATCCCAAAAATCGTCTCGACCCAGCCATAAAAACGGCTGTACCCTTGTTTGATGGGTCCAAGTGAAAACGACATGGCTACCAGGGAGTACCACAGCCAGGAAATGAGGGGCAGCAGCAAAAATAATGTCAGCTTAAGGGTCAGTGGTGTCTCGGTCGAAAGGATGCCGGTAAAAAGGGCCAAAAAGTAAAGCGCTGACTTGGGATTGGTCAGGCAGGTCAGCAAGCCAATGCCGTAGGCTCGCTCCGGCGATAGGGACACCGCTTGGCCCACTTCCAGGGCCTTCCAATCCAGCTTTTTGGACTTAACCCGTAGAGCTTTCACCCCCAGATAAACCAGATAAATTGCTCCCAGGTACTTTATCAGAGTATACAACCAGATAGATTGAGCCACCAGCGCCGATAAGCCCAGAAACCCCAGGCTCACATGGATGAGCGTGCCGGTGGCCACTCCGGCGGTGGTTGACAACCCCGCCCAGCGGGAGTAGCTCAAGCCGTGCTTGGCGCTGATAAAAAAGTTCGGCCCTGGACTCATCACAGCGGCCATGTGAATCCCAAGAATGGTGACCAGCGACAGAAAAAAATGCATCGGTTCCGTCCTCTCCAGGTTTGGTGTTTAAAAGTAGTGAGATGAGTCAACTGTATCTTTTGGGTCAATTCTAACATTGGGCCGTAGGTTCAGCAAAGAATTCCTCTAGCCATTGCCTTTTGCTCTGAAGATGTGTTATACTCTGGCCCTGTTAACAAAGGGGAATTCAATGCTTGCCAAAGTCACCAGTTGCGCTATCGTCGGCCTTGAAGGCGTCGTTATCGAAGTGGAAGTTGACATCTCTCGCGGCCTACCCTCGATGACCATTGTCGGCTTGCCCGATGCCGCCGTTCAGGAGAGCCGGGAGCGAGTTCGCGCCGCGATTAAAAATTCCGGCCTGCCTTTCCCCGCCGAGCGGGTCACGGTCAACCTGGCTCCGGCCGACATCCGCAAAGCCGGCCCGGCCTATGATCTACCCATTGCTGTGGGCCTGCTCCTGGCCTCGGAACAAATTTTTGGCGATGTCAGCCAGGCGATCATTATGGGCGAACTCTCGCTCGACGGCGGGGTGCGCCACGTCAGCGGGGTGCTGCCGATGGCCAATTTAGCCAAACAGGAAGGCTTTACCACCCTCTTGGTTCCTGCCGAGGATGCCGCCGAAGCCTCGCTCATTGAAGGCGTGACCATCTACCCCATCGAAACGTTACTGCAACTGGTTGATCATGTCACCGGACACAAAAAATTAGCCCCCTACGAGACCAAATTCTTTTTTACGGACGATGACTTTCCCTCCTTTGCCACAGATTTGTCCGAAATTAAAGGCCAAGAACACGTCAAAAGAGCTTTGGAGGTAGCTGCTGCCGGCGGCCATAACATGTTGATGAGCGGCCCTCCCGGCGCCGGTAAAACCCTCATCGCCCGCTCCATGCCGGGTATCTTACCTAAACTCACTATTGAAGAGGCGCTGGATGTGACCCGCATCTACTCCGTCGCCGACCAGCTTTCGCCCGATGAGCCGCTGGTACGCCACCGGCCCTTCCGGGCGCCGCACCACACGGTCAGTTATGCCGGACTGGTCGGTGGGGGACGCTGGCCCAAACCCGGCGAAATCAGTTTGGCCCATCGGGGTGTGCTCTTCTTGGATGAGTTACCCGAATTTGGCAACCGCATGCTGGAAATGCTGCGCCAGCCACTGGAGGATAAGATTGTGGCGATCAGCCGTTCGGCCGGCTCGCTGACGTACCCGGCCAATTTTACCCTGATTGCTTCAATGAACCCCTGCCCCTGCGGTTATTTTGGGGATTCCGTGAAGGAATGTACCTGCTCTATCGCGATGGTCAAAGCTTATCAGAAAAAAATATCCGGCCCGTTGATGGACCGGATAGATATTCATGTCGAAGTGCCGCGCGTCCCCTTTGAAAAACTCAGCAGCCAACGTACCGGCGAACCGAGCGCCAGGGTACGGGAACGGGTGGAGGCGGCGCGGGCGGTGCAGCGCAAGCGATTTGACGGAACTACCCTGCAAACCAACGCCGATATGGGACCGGCGGAAATCCGCAAGTTCTGCCCGATTGACGACACCAGCACCAATCTGCTCAAAGCGGCCATGCAGCAGATGCAGTTGAGCGCCAGAGCCTATCACCGCATTCTGAAACTGGCCCGCACGATTGCCGATTTAGCCGGGGCGGAGCAGATTCAGACGGCGCACATCGCCGAAGCGATCCAATACCGACCCCGGCGATCGGGGTGATTCCCAGCTTAACTGTGGGGTGAACTACGCCGGTGGCCGCTTTGTTGTACTCTGAAAGATAAGGTGCGGCCCACTTTGCCGGTGGGCCCCACCTTTTGCTTGTGTTAGGACATCCCTGTTCGAAGGTTGCGCTTATTGACTGTCCTTAAAGATCAGCGGCAGGTAAATCGGCGTCACGTCGGCGACGGTGACGAAATTCAGCTTAACCTTGATGTCTGAGGCGTCTCCGTTACTAACGGTCAAGGTGACAGGGTAGACCCCGTTCGCCCAAATAGATGTAGCTGGGATGCTGCTCAAAGGAAGTAGCGCCTTCGCCAAAGTCCCTGGCCCAACTGGCGGGAGCGGGAAGGCCAATATTGTTATTGATCAGGTCAGCCTCGTCGTGCATCTCCGGGATGGTGTCGTAGGGATCGATGACGGCGTAGAACTTCAACTGATCCGCCGCACTCGGCGCTGTCCAGTGCTTGGATTATTTTAAGATAATAGGCAGGTAGGTGGAGGAACTGAGGGGTGTGTCCACAGTGGCAATCTCAGGACTGAGATCATCGCCGCTGAGCATCGCTTTATTGAAAAGCGTAACGTCATTGGGAACGTTTTCCTTCACCCGGACCGTGAGGGTGATTGTGCCAGAGCCGCCCGGCGGTAATGACCCAATCTGCCAGATGTTGTTATCAGTGGTGGGGGATGGGTTGGCGGTATGATATAGAGTGTGCGAGTCGTACGTTTCGGTCAGCACCACATTCTCAGCCGGCTGGTTGCCATAGTTGGCGTAGGTCAGGGTATAGGTCAGTAATTGGCCAGCCTGAACTTGAGAGACGAGCGCTATCTTATTAAGACTCAGACGCGGCTGAACGATCTGGAGCGAGGTGGCGGGATCGCCAAAGAGAGAAAAAATCTCGATGGGTTCGGGCCAACCTAATTGCATAAATGCCCTGAGTTTAGCCGCAGTGATGGCCGGCCCCAGTTGGTAGATGAAAGCTCCAAACATCGTCTGATACAAGGACTCGGCCATACTATTATGCCAGGAAGCATATCCCAACCCGGTTGGGCTCCAGGCCGCAACCCCACCTTGCTGGGTCACCCGTACAAACTCTTCGGCCAAGGCATATTTGGTGGTGGGATGGGCAAAGAGACCATTATTGCAATTGCCTGTCACCAGAAAGGGATAACGTGGCCTATTATTTAGTTTAGTGATGTCACTGTTGTTGAAGATGTTCATGCTGGACCAACTTCCCCAAGAAGTCACGCTCCCGTGGCCAATGTAATTAACAATCAGTGTGCCCTGACCTATTGCCCGGATGATGTCTGATGTCGGGTCGTAAGGCTGGGAATATGCACTGGCGTAAATACGCTGCGGGGTGTACCCAGCGGGTAGCGTGGCGATCAATTGGTCAGAGATTGTTTCAAAACTGGTTTCATCGTCGGCGACAAAGAGCATGCGTTGTTTCCAGTCACCGCCTGGAGGATTTTGCTCGTAGGCCAGAATCTTATCCACAACTGCGTTGGCCTGGACCAACGTCCGGATCGACAGGCGGCCAATGAACATATCGGGCAACGGGTCGTCGCCGCTGATACTGACGAACCAATTGTCGGTCGGCGTTTGGCCGATCAGGTTCGACTCCAATAGATGGGTGGGAACATAGTTTTCGTTGCCCGTGACCAGATAATCTTTGTAATCGTAATTGGCGTCGCCAACCAAAAGCACCTCCAGCGGTGCGGGCGGCGACCAGTAGTGATAGGTATAACTCAAAAAGTCACGAATGGCCTGTGGATCGAAGAGGCCGTGGCTGAATTCGTCGTAAAGGTCGGTAATTTGGACTGTGACCACGCGCAGCCCCTGGTTGGCGCGCTGGTCAGCCAGTCGGGCCGCTGCCTCGATGAAATCTTGGTGGGTAATGATCAGGTAATCTGCCCCATTTTCCGGCGATTTCCAACTCGACGGTGTATCAAGCAGCAGGCCGGCCGGAGTGCGCTTTTGATTGGCCGTGAGGGCCAAGTACCGTGTATCCGGGGAGGCCTCAGCCCCAACCCGTACTCGGTAGGCGCTCCCTTCCGCCTCGATGGTCACGTTGACCAGACGTTTGACCTGCGCGGGATTGCTGATGTCGTAAACGTGGATGGCTTGGCTGGTAAAGTTTCTGATTACAAAGTTGGTTGTTCCGGCCCCGGGTGCGCTAAAGGCAAGCTGGTTGTTTTCGGCAACGTATCTGTCCCAATAGCCAATATCGAATCCGTTGAGGTACAGGCTGTCAACGCCGGCGCCCGTATCGCCGGGTGTCTTCACCGTCAGGGTGTTGGTACCCTCCCGGAATAGTTGTTGCGCGACGGTGACCTTGTGAACAAATGGGACCTCGCCATCCCACCAGGCTTCGTCAATGAGGCTCCCGTTGAGGAGAATTTGGGTATGGTGATCCGGGTTGATGGTGGAAACGCTGGTGCGGCCGTGCACGTTGACACGCACAAAAGCATTGGCCTGGATAGCGGCAATGTTTTGCAGGTTAAAAGTGTAAGAGCTGGTATGGGGCGCCGACGGAAATCGTTCCCAAAACCAGTGATCCTGGCCGTCACCATTCGGCAGGGATTTCCAATACTCGTGATTTTCTTCCCGGTGGAGCGTAATGTAAAAAGCCGTTGGTGTTGAACCCCCGCCGACCGGCACCCCATCCACTGCGGCCATCCGCAGTCCCGGCCCATCGCCAGTCATCAACCAATAGACGTTGCGCCAGGTGAACAGGCTGACCGGGGCCAGCCCGTAGAATTCCAGCCAATCCCCGGGGTCAAAGACTCCATCGGCCTCTCCTTGCACAAAGATGGCGACTTCACCGCCGTGGTTGACCAAACGCAAATGGTGCGGATTGAGCCCGCTCAAGTTAAAGCCGGCGGTTTGCAGGTCCGCATAAGTTACGCGATACAGGCCGTCCTGCTCAACAAAAATTTTGAGGGCCGGTCCCCTATTCTGGGGAGAAATATCTTGAGGAGCGACGGGACGCGGGGGCGGGGCCAGGGGTGGCAGGACCCCGTAATTAAGCAATGAGCTGGCCAGCACCTGCTCGTAAGGTGTGTCGGGTCGGGCAGCAGGACCAACCGCCTGAGGGGCCAGGCTCGGCGAGAAAAGCACCCGTATCCGCAGCCGGCGGTAAAGTTCCAGCCGCTGTTGCACTGGATTGTATTGGAAGGGATGCAGGCGCACCTGAGCCACGGGTTGATCGCGCAACCAGCCGGTCAGGCCCGGCTCGGCCAGCGCACCGGGGAAGTAAGCATCCTGGCTGTATAGCCCCGTATCCAGGGTGAAGGTTTCAACCGGCGGCCCATCCGGATCGGGGAAGGTCAGGGTGGGGGTGGGGAAGAGGCGGATTCCGTCAAGGGTTTCGGACTCGGTTGCCAGGACGTTGATCTGGGCAATGCCGCCCGGGGGCGTGCCCAGCAACTGGCCCAGGCCGGGCAATTGGGGCTGGCCCGGCCCGGTCATCGAGGCCAGACCGGGCACGGCCACCGTTTGATAGGTTACACCTTCGTGCAGCCGCGTTTCGATGCTGAAATCAATCAGACGAAACTCCAGCACCACGCCGGTTTCATCCATCTCCACCACGTTCAGAGTGTAACCCACATCGGGTCCGGGCTGAAGATAGCTGAACCCTGACAATAGGAAAAGTAGGGCTAGCAGTAGCGGTCTTTTTATGGCCTCCCGAAGAGCGAAACCAATCGGCTGATGATCTGTGCCTCCATCTGATTGTGCTAATCGCTTCATTACTTACCTCGTATGGTTGATAAGTCGCACACAAATGGCCTGGCTCTATTTAGCTACAATCATACTCAACAGGGCGACTTACCCACGCCAGGGTACGCCTTTTTTTCGGAAGAGCCCGGAATTGAGATCCAGGCTCTTTGCCGGCTCTATGTATCGGCCAGATCAGTGGCGGGAGTAGAGCGATTGAGGAGAGGATGCTCTGACCAATATGGGACCGTGAAACGTGCTGACCCCGCCAGTGTCCAGATCCTCTAGCTTGTAGTAGTAGGTCGTCCCTTGGACTACATCGATATCAATATATTGGTAGCTGGCTCCGGTATCGGCATTGCCTTGGGCCGGGATAAGGCTAAGGTTAACTTTGACGTACAGACCATCCGCCGTCTCGCTTCGCCAGATATTGAAGCCTTCGCTGTCGAGCTCGGCGGCGGTTTCCCAGTTCAAAACTACCCCGTCACCACTGGCCTGTGCGGTGAATGACGTGAGTTCAATAGAGGTAGGTGGTGCAACCGGAATAGATAACTCGATCGAGTTGTCAGGACCAATTGCCTGACAAGTGAAGTCCCAATCACATTGTTTGTGAGCGCCAAGATACAAACCACTGGACAAGTCGCTGAGATCAAATTCGTAAATGGAAAAAGACGGATCCCAAACCCCGTAACCAAACAGCTCAAACTCTAGAGTGGCACTAAGTTCGATGAGAAACTGGTTGAACCAATAGCGAAACTCTGTCAGCCTGATTTGGGCCTGGTCCGAAGGATCCAGGTCGGCGGCATTCACTGGGCCGAATGGGACAGAGGTTCCGGGATTGGAGTAGGTAACGAGCCCATTACCCGAGGCATCGCTGCTGGCTTGCCAGTCGGCGGTAATCTTATCCGAACCCAGCTTGGGGTCGAGCTGGAATCCGACCCCAAAATAGAAGGCAGCCATGTCAAATTCCTTGACGGGAATATTTGCCGGAGGAATAGGGAAGAAGGCGCCAGGGCCAAACGGCGTGATAAAGCTTGTAGACCTATCAACGTCCACTCTTGCGTAACAGCTTGGGCAAAGGTCCACTCCCAGCACCTCAACCTGCACGCCGGCGAAGAAGATCATCCGCAAGACAAATTCATTACCACCCTCAGCCGCTACACCTGTGTTACTGTAGTCCGTTGCCGACCAGTCCAGCGGGGTAATGGCGGTGTTAAAACTGTAAGGAGACCCTTGTATCATCTGATCCGGGCCAATCAGGCTTGCCTCTGCCGGCAGTCTGAGGCCGAGCGCCCAATCGAGCTCGAAACCCGCTTTGAAATAGTAGATCGTATAACATCCAAGAAGCGGAATACAGACTTCCGAGTCATCTTCGATAGCGTAATTGAGGTGCGGCCCCGTATAAGTGAAACCCGTCAAGATTTGCTCTAAAGTTACCGCCTCAGCCACAGGCATTGAGCCTGGCGCCAGCAAACGCTCCTCAGGATAGGTGAATTCGATTGTTTCCCGAATGGTATGCTTTCTGGGTTCGTGGCCAAATTCGTACTGCTTCCAAATTCCCGGGAATTTTTCTTCCATAGTCTTACGATAGGTTTCGGTGTAATCTCCTTCCAAGACCGCGCCTTCGACATCAGGCGGCAGATTGTCCTTGACAACTAAAGCAGGCCATTTTTCATATCCCGCTTGTTCAGGACCATCGAAATAGATGATGGTCTTGCTGGTGATCTTGATGGTACTGGTTGGGGCTGTAGCACCGGTAAGATTTTGTCCCGCCTGGTCTGGGGTAACTTGGTATTCATATGTGACCGATGGGACTGGCAGGCCGGCTGCTTTACGCTCGTTTATGACTTGCTTAAAGATAGTCTGAAATGGTGTCGTTTCCTCTATCTTTGGGGCTGGAGCCACTTGTGAAGAAGTCACAACCGGGAGGAATACTTTATATTTTTCCTCTGTTGGTTCTTGGGCTACCGTTGAGGCAGGGAAAGACAGGGCTATTGCCAAAAACAGCAAAAGATTTCCACAAACTTTTTCATTTTTTACCCTCCTGCTCATTAATCAAATTAAATCTAGAACGACATTAAGACGTACATGGGTATGTAGTCTATGACTGCCGACAAATTTAGATATAAATATCACCTCCTTGCTGTAAGCCAGATGACAACCTCATCTTATTTTCGTATGACAAATATCCTTTTCTCTATAGCGATCGCCAATTGGGCCAATTTTTTGGGGCTTATCTGGGATAAGCTGGTTATAAATCCAGTTATACTAACACCCCCCGAGACACACTTGAAGCTCTGAGAGGACAATCTGTGGATCTGCTTGTTAGGGATTATTGTTCGTATAAAACGGAACAGGGCTGGTGGGAATGGGATGATGTATACGATGTAATGAAAACTGATCCCGCTATGGGCCAGATTGGTGTTGTTCTCTTGTTACCCAAGAGGAGACCATAATCAAGACGGGGCGTGGTTGGTCACTGGCGCCGATATAGGTCAAACTCATGGGAGCTAATACTCCCAAAGTAATGTGTGATTGACCAGTCCCGTATGTTGCTAGATTCGGTGAAAACTGGTTCGCACTTATAGGATTTGAGTTGATGACCCTCGAAATCGGCGTAAAATTTGATATAAAAGAATCGTCGGTCTAGCGGGTAATTTTTGCCAGGGTACCAATGACACCAACTGTGATATGGCTGCAGTGTGGACTCCCTACAGCAACGGTAACCTTCCCATGTCCAGGTGTATGGGATTGACGCAGCGGTATTGTTGTAGATACACACAAAAAGATATTTTGATGTCGCTTTGGCTGCTACCATCTTGATTCTGCGCTCGTTTTCTCTCCATTCCTCTGCGTTCGGGGCACCCACGATTGTAGATTCCTGGCTTGCCATGCCATCGTGGCCTCTGGGCAAACCGGTCAATTCATTCTGAACCTGGTCTGCCAGAACGTGCTGGGTGTCTAATGCCGCGGCTTGGTAAGTTGGCATAAACACGAGCAAAGCAAGAGCAGTCGCTGCCAAGATTATATTAAGTCTCAAATATTTTGGTGACACGATAACCTCCTTCATACGTCCGGCCATCCGCTCGGCTATAGGCTCTATTAGTTTGATTTATAACAACAACTTAATTGAATCTGGTGTCGGGCGTGATCCAACCACCCATTAGCCACCCTCCAACTCCTGCCGCAGGTGAGCTACCAGCGCTTCCAGGCTGGCAAAGCCATGTTCGGTCTCGCCGTTGCCCGGCTCCACCAGGCAGAAGCGCCAGGCCGCCTGGCCGCCCGGCCCGGCCCCCGCTTCTCGCCAGCAGCGCAGCAGGAAGGCCCGGTAGGCCGGCCCGGCCGGGGCGACTGGTTCTCGCTTGGGGCTGGGAATTTCCATCTTTCCCTCCATTTTGGGCCACCCCTTATCGTACCACCCTGCCGTTATAAATCCGTTATAAAATCGTTATAAGCCGCCAATTTCTATTGAGTCCCGCCCCCAAATGTGTTATAATGATAGCAAGTTGATTGTTACTGTTCCCGATCCGCTTCTAGCCTGTCCGGTTGTCGGGGGGAGGGAACTCTGTTCTTGGCAAATGTAGGGGAGAACCAATGTCCCATCTGGCCATTTTCCTACTCGGTTCCTTCCGGGTAACGCTGGATGATGTCCCCCTGACCTCCTTCGCCACCGACAAGGTCCGGGCTTTGCTGGCCTACCTGGCCGTTGAAGCCAACCGCCCCCACCGCCGCGACACCCTGCTCGACCTGCTCTGGCCGGATTGTCCCCCGGCCGCAGCCCACAACAATTTGCGCCAGACGCTCTACCAGCTTCGTCACACCCTGGCCGGTTCCCAGGGTCCCGCCCCGCACCTGCTGGTCACCGCCAAAGAGGTTCAGTTCGATCCGGCCGGCGACTACTGGCTGGACGTGGCTGAATACGAGACCTGCTACTCTGTCAGCCGGACCCACCACCCTCCGAGCCAGACTCTTTGCCCGGCTTGCCTGGTTCGGCTGGACCGGGCCGTTGCGCTCTACCGGGGAGATTTTCTGGCCGGCTTTTCCCTGCCGAATTGCCCCCGCTTTGAGTGGTGGCAGCTCCTCACCCAGGAAGCCTGTCACCGCCAGGCCCTGGAGGCCCTCGCCCTGCTGGTCAACAGCTACGAAGCGCAGCAGGACTATGGCCGGGTCTGCCGCTATGCCAGCCGTCAGATCGAGCTGGAACCCTGGCGCGAGTCGGCTTACCGGCGCTGCATGCGGGCGCTGGCTTTAAGCGGGCAGCGGGGCGAAGCCCTGCGCCAATACGACATCTGCCGGGATCAGTTGGCCCGGGAGATGGGAATCGAGCCGTCGGCCGAAACCACCCGGCTCTACCAGCAGATCCGGGCCAGATCGCTGCCAGGGCTGCGGCCGCCGCCAGCAGACGCGCCGCTGCCCTCGCCCGGGCCAGCCGTGACCACTGGGCCGTTCGACCAATTTGTGGGCCGCGAGGCCGAATTGGCCATGTTGAACCGCCACCTGGCCGAGGCCCTGGCGGGCCGGGGGCGGGTACTCTTCATCGCCGGCGAGGCCGGCAGCGGCAAGTCGCTGTTACTGCGCGAATTCATCCGGCTGGCCCTGGACACTCACCCTCGTTTGCTGGTGGCCGGCGACCGTTGCGATGGCCGGCTGGGGAGCGGCCAGCCCTACCAGCCGTTTGTCGGCCTGCTGGCAGCCCTGAGTGGGGTTGGGGAACTGCACCGGCCAACCCCGGATGAGGTCATCGAACGGCAGGCCCGTCGCTTGCGTGACGTGTTTCCCAGCGTGGGCCAAGCCCTGGTTGAGAACGGACCGGCCCTGGTGGGTACCTTGATTCCGGCCCAACTGCTGGCCCGGCGTCTGGCCGGGCTGGAGCCGGCTAGCCAAGCACTTCAAGCTGACCTCCAAACGCTGCTCCAGGCCAACGCGACCGGACGTAACCCGAACGTGGTGACCAGCCCCGACCTGCCGGCGATTGACCAGGCCGCCCTGTTTGAACAGGTGACCCAGACGCTGTTGGCCCTGGCCAACCTCCAGCCGCTGCTGCTGACTCTGGATGATCTGCACTGGGCGGATGAGGGCAGCATCCACATGCTGTTCCACCTGGGCCGGCGTCTGGCCAACACGCCCCTGTTGCTTGTCGGCGCTTACCGCCCGGAGCAGGTTGCCCCGGGTCATGCCCTGTCGTCGGCCCTGCACGAACTCCAGGCGCGCTATGGCGAGATTGGGCTGGACCTGGCCCGCAGCGATGGTCGCCAATTCCTGGCAGCATTGCTGGACAGCCAACCTAACCGGCTGGACGACGGCTTTCGGGAAACTCTCTATCACCACACCGAAGGGCACGCCCTGTTCACCACCGAGCTGCTGCGGGGCATGACCACCCGTGGTGAGCTGGTGCAGGATGGGCGCGGCTGCTGGGTAACGGGCAGCGAACTGAAGTGGGATCAGTTGCCAGCCCGGGTGGAGGCGGTCATCGCCGAGCGGATGGCCCGGTTGCCGGAAAAATGCCGCAAATTGCTGGACGCGGCCAGCGTGCAGGGCGAGACCTTCATCCTGGAACTGGTCGCCCGCGCCCTCGACTGTCGCCTGGCCCAGGTGCTCGAGCTGCTCAGCCGGCTGCGGCCTGACCGGCACGATTTGGTCTGCGCCCTGGGCGTGGAACCCCTGACCGTGCCCCAGCGTGGTTATGCCCACAGCCAGACCCTGTCCCGTTACCGCTTCCGCCATTTCTTGTTCCAGCAATACATCTACCAGAGCCTGGAGCCGGTGGCCCGCAATTGGCTCCACCGGGTCACTGGTGAAGGGCTGGAGGCCCTGACCGACCTCCAGGCGGGCGAACCAAGCCTGCAGGAAGCCGGCCCGGCTCGGCTGGCCTGGCACTTTGCGCAAGCCGGGCAAGCAGCCAGGGCGGTGGACTACCTGCTGCAAGCCGGGCAAGAGGCCTATCGTCTGTCGGCCAACGCCGAGGCGATTGCCTATCTGCAGCAGGGCCTGGCCCTGTTGGAAGATCTCCCCGCTACCCCCCAGCGCGCCCGGCAGGAACTGAGTTTGCAGCTTGCCCTGGGCCAGGCCTTGATGGTCAGCCAGGGCTATGGCTTGCCGGCGGTAAAACAGGCCTTTGATCGGGCCTGGACTCTGTACCTGCAGGTGGGTGAAACGCCTCACGTATTTGTTATCTTGTTCGGCCTGATCGCCTTTTATATGGTTGCCGGCCAGTTGCGGGTCGCCCTTGAATTGAGCGAACAGTTTCTGCGCCAGGCTAAACAGCGGTCCGATCGCACCGCTTTACCGGTAGCCCAGCGCTTGCTGGGGGTCATCCGGCTCTGGCTGGGCCAGTTGGTCCAGGCCCGGGTTCATCTAGAGGAGAGTATCGCCCTCTACAACTCGGCGCAGCCGCAAGCGCCGGTCTTAACCTATGGCCAGGCCTCGGCGGCTATCGCCATGGTCGATTTTGCCCACAACTTGTGGCTGCTGGGTTATCCGGACCAGGCCCGGCAGTGGGTCGAGGCGGCGCGACGCCGGGCCGAAGCTGAGTCTCAGACGCTGACCTCAGTCTATGTCCTGACTGTATCGGCCATCATTTACGACCTACTGGGGGACTGGCCCAACGCACTCATCCTGGCCGAGGCCACCATCACCCTCTCGACCGAGCACGGGCTGGTCTTCTGGCGGGCCGGGGGTGCCATGATCCGAGAGGCGACGCGCCTCAGGCAAGGGCAGGCCGGCCCAGAAATCCTCGCTGAGATGCGCCAGAATCTGGCCATTTATCAGGCCACGGGCGCCGTAGTGGGCCTGCCGTATATGCTCTCCCTGCTGGCCGAGGCGTTGGGGAGATCGGAGCAGCCGGCCGAGGGACTGTCCTTGCTGGCCGAGGCCCAGGCCGTGGTAGCCGAGACGGAGCATCGCACCTGGGACGCGGAGCTGTACCGGTTGCAGGGTGAACTGCTGCTAAAGGCCGAGGGCCGCGAAGCGAGGCGGAAGGATGAGCCACCAGAGGTGAGGGCCGAAGCCTGTTTTCAACAGGCCATCGCCATTGCTCAGCGGCAGGAGGCCCGGTCCTGGGAACTGCGGGCAACGATGAGTCTATGCCGTTTGTGGCAACGGCAGGGGAAGCACACAAAGGCCCGGCAGACGTTGGCAGAGATTTACGGTTGGTTCACCGAGGGTTTTGAGACCCCAGATTTGAAAAAGGCTAAAGCCCTACTTGATGAGTTGGGGTGAAAATGACATGAGGGCTGAGCAGTTACTCTGATTTATGGTTGAGCAATTATGGTACTACCTCAACCCAACTGAATTTCGGGTGGAACTTCCGGGTTCATCAATGACGCCCCCCCATCGGCATGGATGACCTGGCCCGTGATCCAGCCCGCGTCTTCAGAGCACAGCAGGGCCGCCACCTTGCCGATATCCGCCGGCGTTCCTAGCCGTCTCATCGGGGTCCAGCCGGCAGCGTGCCAGTTGCGGATCAGGTCCTGGGCCTGCGGCGGCAGGCTGTTTAACACGCTGTCCTCGGTCCAGCCGGGGCTGATGGCATTGACCGTGATACCGCGTTGGGCCACTGCCACCGCCAGGTAGCGCACCAGCGACTCCATGGCCGCCTTGGCCGACCCCATCCCAACCCAGGGCTGCAAGCTTCCGCTGCGGCTGCCGGCGGCATAGGTAACAGCCAGGATGCGGCCGCCATCCGGCATGAGGCGAGCCGCCTCCCGGCCGGCTACCAAAAACGCCTTGGCCTGGGAGTCGAAGGCCATATCCCACTGTTCCAGGGAGATCTCCAGCGTTGGATAGAAAAAGGTGGGTACCTCAGGCCGGGCATTGCTCACAAAGATGTCCAGCCTCCCAAATTCGGCCTCGACGGTCCTGAACAGATGGCGCATGTCGTCGGGCTGCGAGACATCGGCCTGAATGATGAAGCCGTCGGAACCGTGCGCCCGAATCTGATCCAAAGTAGTGGTCGCCGCGGCCTCGTTCTGGTAATAGTGAACGGCCACCCCGGCCCCCAGCTCGGCCAGCTTGAGGGCGATTCCCCGGCCAATGCCGCGTGAACTGCCAGTGATTAAAGCGTTCTTTCCCTTGAATGACATAGTAACCCCCTTATTTTGCTACTGTTTTATTTCTTTCGCTTTCGCCTGGTTTAGATTGAACTCTTATCCCGGTTATGAATTATCTACTTCCTCCTTTCTCCCCAAATCTTCCCCCCTGATCATCTGTTGCAAGGCCGCTATCAACGCCGACAGACTGGCAAAACCTTGGCGCCGGCCGGTAGCGGGATGCTCCAGGCGGAAGCGCCACTGCACCGGCACCTCCGGATCACGGCTGCGCTCCTCCCACATCGTCAGCAAATAGATGCGATAACGTGGCGCTGATGGGTCTTGAGCCACAGACAAAATCCTCAAAATGTGATATAATCAATAGATGACCACAGTATAACAATTGATCGTGATGAAAACGTGATGGGGTCGTGATGAGGGGGACACGATGACCGGAACTCTGCAATTAACCCTACTGGGACAAGCAGACGTTCGCCTGGCCGGCGAGCCGGTCACCGGTTTCTATTCCGGCAAAGCCCAGGCCCTGCTCTTCTACCTGGCCGTGACCGGGCAGACTCACACTCGCCCCGCCCTGGCCGGGCTGTTGTGGGCCGACCTCCCCGATGCCGATGCCCTGATGAACCTGCGCCAGGTGCTAACCAATCTGCGCAAGTTGGTCGGCGACCATCTGACCATCACCCGCCAGACGGTGGCCTTCAAGCGAGATAGCGATTACTGGCTGGACATAGAGGTATTTCAGGCCGGGGTGGAGTCGACTCAGCGGCCCTCACCCCCGCCCTCTTCCTCCGGGAGAGGGAGTCTGGCCTCCCCCCCACAGGGGGGGATTGAGGGGGGGCTAGAGGTCGAGCAACTGCGCCAGGCCGTTGACCTCTACCAGGGCGACTTCCTGGCCGGTTTTTATGTGCGTGATGCGCCGCTGTTTGAGGAGTGGCTGCTGGCCCACCGGGCTTGGCTGCGCGAGGTGGCGCTTGACGCGCTGCAAAAGTTGGCGGCGTATTTTGCCCGGCGGGGCGACTATAGGAATGGTATCGCCTATAGCCGCCGCCTGTTGGCGCGGGAGCCGTGGCGCGAGGCAGCCCATCGCCATTTGATGCTGCTGCTGGCTCGCAGCGGGCAGCGCAGTGCGGCGTTGGCCCAGTACCAGGCCTGCCGCCAGATGTTGGCCGAGGAATTGGGCGTCGAACCTTCGGCGGAGACGTTGGCCCTGTACCGGCGGATCCAGGCGGCTGAGGCCGCGCCGCGCCCCAATCTACCGTTCCAACCGACCTCCTTCATCGGCCGGCAGAAAGAAGTGGCCGAAATTCAGCACCTGCTGCTGGACGAACCCGGCTGCCGCCTGTTGAACCTGGTCGGTCCCGGCGGCATCGGCAAAACGCGGCTGGCCCTGGAAGCGGCCACGCAGACCTTTGAAACCTTCCCCCAGGAAATTGCCTTCGTTTCACTGGCCCCCGTCGGCGAGATTGTAGACATCGCCCCGGCCATGGCCGATGCCCTCCACTTCACCTTCTACGGCTCGACCGAGCCCAAGGATCAATTGCTGGATTATTTACGCCAGAAAACACTGCTCCTGGTGCTTGATAATTTTGAACATCTTCTTAAGGGAGCCGGTTTGCTCTCAGACATCCTGCGCCACGCTCCGCACGTTACCTTGCTGGCGACCTCGCGGGAGCGGTTGAACTTGCAAGAAGAGTGGGTCTATAAGGTTCAGGGATTGCCTTTTCCGGCGGGTGGCAGCCAGACCTCGGAGGTTTCTAAAACCTCCGAGGTCTTGTTGTCATATAACGCGGTTCAATTATTCCTGCAGCGCGCCCGCCAGATTGAGGCCGGTTTCACCCCTGCCCCTGCAGAGATGGCCGACATTGGACGGGTCTGCCAACTGGTAGAAGGGATGCCGCTGGGCCTGGAGTTGGCCGCGCCCTGGATCAAGGTGTTGAGTTGCCGGGAAATCGCCGCCGAGATCGAACGCAGCCTGGACTTTCTGACCACGCCCCTGCAAAACGTGCCAGAACGCCATCGCAGTCTGCGAGTCGTCTTTGAACAGACCTGGGGCCGGCTGCCGGCGGCAGAACAGACTGTGTTGATGCAATTGGCGGTCTTTCGACGCGGCTGCACCCGTGAGGCGGCGGAAGCAGTGACCGGTGCGACCCTGCCGGTGCTGTCGGCGCTGGTGGACAAAGCCTTGCTGCGGCGCACGAACACAGGCCGCTATGAACTGCACGAGTTGGTTCGCCAATTTGCCGAGGCGCAGTTACAGACCGACCCTGCGGCGTTTGAGCAGGCTCGACAGCGGCATCGTGATTACTTTATCGCCTTTCTGGAAGTACGTACTGCCGGGGTGAAGAGGGGCAAACAGAAAGAAACGCTGGTCGAGATCAAGGCCGACATTGACAATGTGCGCCTGGCCTGGCGGCGGGCCGTGGCCGGCCGGGATGCCGAGGCGATTGAACGATCTGCCGAGTGCCTGTTCGTGTACTACCTTTACGGTAGCGGGCACTATGAGGGACTCAGCGCTTTTCAACAGGCGGCGGCTGCTTTCATCGAAGGCTCAGCTACGCCGATCGCTGCTGGCCTGCCGGATGAACTGGTCGTCTTGGATAAGCATGAGAATCTGGTCGGCTTCCTGCTGGCCGGGCAGGCCTATTTTCTGACCCGCACTCGTGACCCCCATGCCGGGCAGATGTTGGTGGAACAGGCCCTGGCGTTGTTACGCCGGGCAGAGCCACGTGACCGGCGCAAGGAAGGCTTTGCCCTGTTGTGGCTGGCCTGGGCGATTGCCCTTCAAGGGAGAGATGCTACAGCACTAGCATACGTCGAGCCAACGCTGGCCCTCCTGATCGAAACGAGCAATCGCTGGGCTGAAGGATGGATCCTGATATTGTGGGGCAACTCGATATGCTATATACATCCCACCCAAGCGGAAGAAGTTTATAAAAGGTGTCTGGCCGTTTGCCGGGAAAGCGGAGACCAGATGATGCTTGGCTATACCAGCCAACAGTTGAGCGGTGTTAGCATGGAACTGGGACGATACGTCCAGGCGAAACAGTATATAGATCAGGCGGTCAGGGTATTCGAAGACCTGGGCAATGTCCTGGGCCTGGGCTACGCGCTGATGAGACGAGGCCAACTCGCTGTTTTGCTAGGCGAGTACGGGCAGGCCGTCGAGGACTGCCGGCAATCTGCGACCTACTTCACTGAGGTCAGGACCGAACAGAATGTCATCTGGGTCCAAGTTGATCTCGGCACAGCCCTGCGCCTACATGGTGATCACAGCCAGGCCGAACAGGTATTGCAACAGTCGTTGGAAGCGGCAACAGCAATGAATCATAAATGGCATATGGCCAGATGCCTTCAGAATCTCGGCTGCCTGGCCTACGACCAGGGTGAGCTGCATGAGGCGGAACAGTTCCAGCGGGAAACTCTGGCCCTCTGGCAAGAACTGGAGTTGGAGGTCCGTGAGGCGGGCGTATGGCGTTATCTGGGTCAAGTGATGGTCACCTCAGGGGAGGACCATCACCCCGAAGCCACGCAGTATTTTCGTCAAGCCCTCGAATTAGCGACAAAGCATCAAGCAGCGCCAATTGCTCTGGATATCTGCGTAGGGGCGGCCCAACTCCTGGCGCAGGCGAAAAACCTGGAACAGGCCATCGAACTCGTGGCCCTGGCCGAGCAGCACGAAGCCAGCATCTTTGAGACCCGGAGGAAAGCACGTCACCATCTGGCCGAATTGATGAACCAATTGCCTCCTGAGATGGCACACGCGGCCCAAACCCGGGGCCAGACACTTGACTGGCAGATCGCAGCCCGGCGACTGATCGAGGCGCTTGCCGTTGAAGGAGAGGTGTGATAAAGGATTTTAAAACGCTCTATTTTTAGCTCGAAGAGCTTTGCTCTCTAAGCACGAGGCTTCAGTCTCGTGCCTTTGCGGTAGCTCCTAGAAACCCACATCGGGCCATGATAGATTTCTCTACAGCGCGGTTAGAGCAGGTGTTCTCACCCTTTCAGCGACCTGGCAAACCGTCCGCACAGGAACCATGAACCTATGAAACGTAAGCCCTTAACTCTGGCCGGCCGGATTGTTCATGCCATAGTGGTTCTGGTGGCTCTATTGTGGGTCATATTTCCTTTCTATTGGGCTTTTCTGAACTCGATCAAAAAAACGGCGGAAATTTTTCGGCCCACCTGGATTCCGTGGCTGCAATTCACCCCCACGCTGGATCATTGGACCTCAGAACTGGCTATTCCTGAAACCCGGCAGGCGTTTCTAAACAGCATTCTCATTTCCATGGGCGCAGCCACATTAGCGACTATTTTGGGCACGATGGCCGCCTACGCCCTGGCTCGATTTCACTTCACCCGGCCCAGCAATGGCAGCTTTACGATCTGGTTTATTTCGCAGCGGATCATGCCCCCGGTCTTATTTGTGATTCCCGTCTTTTTGCTGATGCGCCAGTTTAACCTCCTGGACTCGGTTTGGGGACTCATTTTGCTGAATGCTACCTTTAACCTGCCTTTGCCGGTCATTATCCTCAGCCAGATGTTCCGCGAATTGCCCGCCGAATTGGAAGATGCGGCTTGCATAGATGGAGCCTCACGCTTCCAGTCCTTCATCCTGGTGGCGCTGCCGCTGGTAGCCCCCGGTCTGATCGCTGCCTGGACTCTGTGTCTGGCTTTTAGTTGGAATGAATTTCTATTTGCCCTGGCCCTGGCTAACAAATCAGCTATCCCCATGCCAATTAGCAGCGCCTCCGTCGAGGGTACACGGGGAGTGCAATTCCATTATGTGGGCGTACGCGTCCTGCTGACCATGCTCCCGCCGACAATTCTGGCCCTGTTGGCTCAGCGCTACATTGTGCGTGGTTTGACCCTGGGGGCAGTGAAAGAGTAGGGTACTCTCTAGCCTATGGATAGGAGTGTGTTTTTTGGCTGGGATTGGCGGATAAAAAATATGGTTCATCCAGAATTTCCGAGATACCCACTAGATATAGTAGGGTGCACCAGGAGCAGTAAAAAGGCGGTAGCCTTCGAGATCAAGAAAAAGGCGCTGAAAAAAGTGTACTAAGTTACGCAAGCCAT
>BOKF01000056.1 GCA_016860845.1 Chloroflexota bacterium | reverse complement strand
CGCGGCCGCCCTGCACTTGGTGCGCTACTATCAAAAACGCAATCATGTCGCTTATCTGTCTCATCGTAAATCCAAATTGGCTCAACTTGGTCTCTCAGCCGTGGTCAACATTGCGCTGTAATACTAGTTCGTGTAAATTTTTATTTTATTATGAAAGAGTTAATGACCTTGCAATTGAGGTCAATTATAGTAAAATATTCTTTGCTTGGGTTAAGACCACTACTAAAGATAACCTCTTTTGCTGCCTGCGCCCTACATATAGTGGTGTTAGATTTTATTTGTGGTTTTAAGCAGAATTACTTCTCAAATAAAGCAAATTAACTATGAACTTTAAAGAGAACGAGTCAGCGACCAAACTTAGGGGTGGATATTATACTGATCCAGAAATTGCCTCTTTTCTCCTCAGATGGGTGCTTCAAATTCGTCCACAAAATATTTTGGAGCCAAGTTGTGGAGATGGCATTTTTTTTCGTAGTCTATCCTACCTCAAAACGGACTCTGTTAAGTCCATTGTTGGATTTGAGATTGATCCGATTGAGGCAGCAAAGTCACGCGTTGAGGCAACAAATCTACGGAATGTAAATGTAGAGATACATACACAGGATTTTCTTGGCTGGTCATTATTGCAGTTTATGCAGCCAGGAGCATTTGATGCCGTGGTGGGAAATCCTCCTTTCATTCGTTACCAATATATGGAGAGTAATTTACAGGCACGGTCACAAAAGATTTTTGAGTCCTTTCAACTACCCTTTACTATGCATACAAATGCCTGGGTTCCTTTTGTGATTTCTTCGATTGCTTTACTTCGTCCCGGTGGCAGACTCGCAATGGTTGTACCAGCAGAATTACTTCACGTCCTACATGCCCAATCCCTCCGAACATATTTGACCCGACAATGCTCAAGAGTTCTAATTTTCGACCCAGAAGAACTGTGGTTTGAGAATACGCTTCAAGGCGCAATTTTACTTTTAGCTGAGAAAAAAGCTGAACCAGAGTCTCGATTTTTAGGAATCGGCATTATTCCAACCCGAACTAGATCCTTTCTTCAGGATGACCCAGAAACCTACTTTTGTCAGGCTGATTATGCCAACGGGGAAACAGTAGCAGGCAAATGGATGTTAGCTTTTCTATCAAAACGAGAGCGCGAAATTCTACGAGAAGCTACCCATTATCCCGATGTTTATCGTTTTGATAAAATAGCAGATGTAGCGGTAGGTATTGTAACCGGGGCTAATAAATTTTTCCTTGTGCCAAACAATATAGTAAAACAATATGGCTTGGAAAATTGGGCGCATCCTATGTTTGGGAGGAGTGAGCACGCGCCAGGCGTCATTTACGATGAAGCGACCCATTGGAAAAATCAAGAAACAGGATTACCAACCAATTTTATTTGGTTTACCAATGAACGCATCCCCGAACTTCCTCAAGCAGTCCAAGATTACATTAAATTTGGCGAAGCCCAGGAAATACACAAAAGATACAAGTGCCGTATTCGAGAACCCTGGTACAGTGTTCCCTCAGTATATGCTACCTCTATTGGTATGTTAAAACGATGCCATGATTTTCCGCGCTTAATTCTGAACAAAGTGGAAGCGTTCACGACGGATACTGCCTATCGTGTCCAATCAAAACAATTTAACCCGGCAAGTCTTGTTTTTTCTTTTGTTAATAGCTTGACAGCACTTTCCGCTGAACTGGAAGGAAGACATTATGGCGGAGGCGTTTTGGAGTTAGTTCCTTCCGAGGTTAGAAAGCTCATCATACCCATATGCGATGTAGAAGAGGAGGCTACATATAATTTAGACTCTAAGATACGTAACGGTATTGCACCAGAGGCGTTATTAGCCATGCAGGACAATAAAATTTTGAGAAAAATTGGCTTTGATAAAAACGATTGCGATGACTTACGTACCGCTTGGATGCGCTTGCGATCACGCCGACAGAGAGTGGAGACTACTTTAGAGGAGGAAGATTAGACAATTTCTATAAAAAATGGTTCCTGTTGGTTTTCTGGAGGCGCATAAAGCCGAAAAGTTTTTCCGACAAGGTCTAATTCTTTAATTGTACTGGCCAGGCCTCCCCAGTGCAGTATGGTTGTATAATTTCCTTGTCCTGCTTCACCGCTGGGTTTATGACTCACTATCAAATTCCATAGACCATAATCTTTACCTAAAATCCTTACTATAAAATTGGCTAACACTGCTTCTCGCTTCTTTGGTTTGTAAATACCAATGCTCCAGTTTAGTTTTCCAAAAACCGTATTTCTAAAGTAAGTTGTCTGGTCAATTATTTTACCATCAGCCTCAAAATTCGCCTGTGTAAGTCTAAGCCCCCCTGTAACAGCACCCTGCTGTCTTTGTGCATCAGTAGGGCGTAACTTTTTCTTTTCCCATATAAGTTGACCTTGGTTAATAGCTTGTACCGGAGTAGCGATTTTTTTACTTCTACGTTTTGATATTGGGCTATAAGAACGTTTCTTGATCACCCTTCTCCGTCCTGAAAACCGGGAAGGAATTGAGATCTTTATCGGGTTTCCAGAAAAAAGCGCCTCTGCTACCTTAAGTTCAGGGTCGGGAGGAATTTTCTCCTCAGTTATTTTACTGCCAGTACTTTCCGCACTATCACTTTCGATCTTCCGTCTGAGCAAGGGAGCAAAACGCTCCAAATTCTCTCCTGTAACTCGACGTGCAAAACCTTGTCCGTCCTTCATTCTACCTCTGCCCAATATGTCGCAAAATATTCGGAAATCATTTGGTAACACTGCCTGTGATCTTCTTTGTCAAGCTGAAGCTTTAAGAGAACATTCGCTTCGATATTGTTTACTAATCCCCCATCACTCCAATTTGATGAGCCAACTATGAGTAATGCACTACCGTCCTGTTCATTTGAAAACAAGTACACTTTGGGGTGAAATGTACGCCATCTCTCATGATACAAGTAGAATTTTACTTTTGGTTCTTCCTCAAATTCGGACAGCAGTAACTTTACTGCCTCATAATCTGTACCTCTTGTATTGCCAGCAAATGTATCTGCCCCGAATGTTATCTCGATTGTGCCACCCTCGGCCACAAATGTATGCATTGCCTCAAGTAAATTACGAAAATTACCTGACGATCTCAAAAATGCCACTGCTGCTTGAAAACGGACCCATTTCCTACTTCTTAACTCATTTACCAAAATATCTAATAGGCTTTTCCCATCTTTGCTGGAATATGGTTGGATGAAGAGTTCGGCTTCCGTTAACATAGATGACCTGTAGTATAAAAATGTTGAATGAATTAATCATAAGCGAAGCCAATTGTTTTTGCAAAGGAAGAGGTCTGTTTTAGATTATGTAGACTCTTTTACTAAACCCTGCACGACTCCCACTGTCAAAAAGAAAGTGAAAGCTAAATCTACTAAAAAATAGGAATTATCCACCAAGCCATGCGCCAGGAAGACGACCATGTTGCCCATTAGCCCCAAAACGAGCGGTCCCGGCGCTTTTTGATACAACCGCCAGGCGTTGCGCCAAAAAGCGACCTGCAGCCACAGCAGCAGCCCAATCCCCCCAATACCCAGGCGCGTGCCAAAATCCAAAATCAGGTTGTGGGGATGGCTCAGATTGGGTTCTTGCCAGGCTTCCGGCAAAATGTAGCGGGTCCGGTACTGGTACAGAAAATTGTCCAGCCCGACGCCCAGGGGCCAGTGATCGCGGAGCATGGCCAGCGAGGCCTGCCACAATTTCAGCCGGAAAAAGCCGGTGCTGCCCGGGTTGAAATCAAAAGTAGTGCGGAAACGCTCCGTCTGGCTGAGGGGAATGAGGGCCAGGGCCAGCACGGCCAACCCGCCCGCCACTGCCAGCAAGACAGGCCGCCACCGCCGCCGCCCGGCCCCGCTGCGCCCGGCGTAAAACAGCGCCATCGCCAGCACCCCCGCCGGCAGTCCCAACAACAACGCCCCTTTAGAAAAAGTAAGATAGAGCGCCAAACTCACCACCAGTAATCCTGCGCTGTAAAACCAGCGCCGGAGGCTCCAGACACCCGGCCAGACTGTCACCGCTAACAAAATCGGCCAGGCCCGATCGAGAAAGAGGGAGAGATTGTTGGGCGAGCCGTAAGCCAGCCCCAACGCCCGGCGGACACCCTCGGCGGTGATAGATTGGCCGGTGAAAAAATAGAGATAGAGCGCAATGGAGGCTTGCAGCATCGCCCCGGCGATAAAAGCATCAATCAGGCGCCAGGCCCAGGCCGGGGGCTGGGGGTCGGGGGCTGGGGGTCGGGGGTTGAAATCCAGCCCCAGGCGTACCAGAAAGTAGAAGATGACCGACTCCACCACGACGACGCGCCACTCGCGCAGGCTGACCCCAAAATTTTCGGCGGCCAGGGTTGAGGCGAAGGCCAGAGCGACCAGAGCGAGAGCAGCGAGGTCTGTGGATAGAGGATAGAAGATAGAAGATAGCAAATGGAGGATAGAAAATGGAGGATGAAAATTTGACGACGAGGGTGCATACCAGATTCGACCCCAAAAAAGAAGTCCACGAAAGATGAAACCGGCGAGGGATAAGGCCAGGGCCAATTCGATGGGGGAAACGCTTCCGAGAGGTAGTTGTTTGTACGCCTGAAAGAATGAGAGGCTGAAGGCAACCAAAGCCAGGCCCAGGTCGGGCCGCAGCAAAATAGTCAGGGTCAGGAGAGCCAGCAGGACTAGAGCGCCCCAGCCCGGGGTGAGGTAAAAAGCCAGGGCCAGGCCAAAGGTCAGTACAATCTGGCCGCGCTCGCCCAAGATGGCGTATAGGGCAACGAGAATTTCAGCCCAGGCCCAGGCTAACCGGGCCGGTGCAGCCGGGTTTTGGAGCAGCCAGACCAGACAGACCACCCCACTGAGCGCAGCGACGATAGTGGCGGCAGTAAACCCGATTTGCGCCACCCGGGTGTCGCTTTCGTTGTAAACCGTCCAGCCGCCGATAGCCCACTGCCCCCAGCCGCCCTCGGCCTCGATGACCGCTTCATGCGGGCCGGAAGCCAGATGTCGGGCCAGAGTCACAGTTTCGCTCTCCCGCAGGGGATCGTAGAGAACTATGTAGCTGCGGCCCTGGTCATCCTGGGGGAGGGCATTGGCCGGCTGGCCGTCAATTTGGACCCACAGATAACCCCGATACGGGCCGCGATTGACCGTCAAATCGAGGCGAGTGCCGGCAAAGGGGATGGTCAAGGTGCGCGGCTCGTGGCGGGGAATGTCGGCTTGAGCTTGGGCAAAGCGCCAGCCGGGACTGTAGCGTCCGCTGGGGTCGTCGGTGGGGTAGCGCCCGGCCGTGGCGACAGGTGAAGTAGCAGCAGACGCTTGAAGGGCGACCAGAACGGGGGCAGTCTCTTGTAAGGCAAATCCGCGAGCTGGATCATCCTCGGCCAAATTAGCCGCATCCCAGCGGACAGCCAGCATTGGTCCCAACCAGGGCCAGTCACGTCTGGCCCGCGCAATGGCGGCAGCGGTACGGTTGGCCTGTACCTCCGGCACGTCACTTTTCCAGGGAGAGGGCTGGCCGGTCCAATCGGCAGGGAGGGCGTTCCAACCAAAAGCGGTGGTCCAGATGGGGGTATCAGCATCGCCGTGGTCGAGCATCACCCGGCGCAGCAGTTCCGGGCGGCTAAAATTGAGGCGATCGAGCCGGGCCGGGTCAGCCGGCTCGGCGTCGAAGCCGTACGCTTGCCCGGCGACAACGTCGAACCAGCGGTTGGCCTTAGCCTGATAAAGTTGATCGAGGTAGGTCAATTCGTTGAGGTTGAGCGGGCCGTTTTCCAATGTGGGGGCCAGGGCCGCCGTGAGGATGACAGCCTGCGGGTCAGCCGCGCGGATATTGAAGGCAGCTTCGCGCAGCAGGTCGGTATATGCACTGGGATCAACAAAGCCGTTACCCCAATTGGCGCTGAGATTTGGCTCGTGCCAGATTTGGTAGTACTCAATCCGGTCGCCATAGCGGGCGGCGAGAGCGCGGGCAAAATTGCCGAAGTCGCTGACTTCAGCCGGTGGAGTGGTCGGGGAGGCGTTGGCCGGTCTGGCCCAGGCGGGGGTAGTCTGCAGAACAAGGATGAGGTTTACCTTGTAGGGTAATTTGGCAATTTGCCCTACAACTCGGTCCAGATTTGACCAGTTAAATTGGCCGGGAGTTGGTTCAATTTCCGCCCAGGCGACGGGCTGGCGCAGCCAGGTGAGGCCGTTATCGTGCAGGGTGTCCAGCGTTTGAGGCAGAATATCCTCATCATACAGAGTCAGGTCAAGGGTGACGCCGTAACCCTTCTCGGCCGCGAGGAGGCCGGCAGGGGCAGGTGGAACGCTGCGCCACAGTTGCAGGACAAAGTAGCCAGCGATGAGCGAGGCCACGACGAAGCTACTGAGCAAAATAATGCCCCAACGCGATGGGTGCTGAGCCACGATGGATGTGTCACCTTGTCGAGAATAGGCTCAGTATATAACGATTGTGAGCGGATTGACAAAAGCCTCGACTTTTGATTGAAATTCGCCCGTTGATAACGGTCAAGAGTATAATTCGTAGCGGTGGGTTATAAACCCCGATAAGGAGATCAACTTGTGAAAACAACTCCCTTCTGGACCGATGACTTCCCCCGCCCGGTAGATTTGCCCGTTTCGCCGCTGCCGGAACGAGTGGATGTAGCGATTGTGGGCGGCGGCTACACCGGCCTGTCGGCGGCGCGAACGCTGGCCAAAGGCAGGGCGACTGTGGCAGTTTTGGAGCAGCGAGAGATTGGCGGCGGGGCCAGTTCGGTTAACGGGGGCCAGGTAGCACCGGGGCTGAAGCTGAATATCCGGCGCGCTTTCAAAAAATACGGGCCGGAAATGGGCCGGGAATTGTGGCAGGCCTCGGTTGCGGCGGTGCGCTACCTGGAGCAAATGCTGGCCGAAGAAGGGATTGACTGCGACTACAGCGGTCAGGGGGGGATTGCCCTGGCTTGTAAACCTGCTCATTACCGGCATATGGCCACAGAAATCGAGTGGATGGCCCATGAGTTGGACTTTCACGAAATGGAACTCGTTCCAGCGGAGCGCATCCGCGAGGAAATTGGTTCTACTGTTTTTCCGGGGGGATTGGTTGAAAAGATGGGCGGTGGGCTGCACCCCGCCAAGTATGTCTATGGTTTGGCCTGCGCTGTGGCCAGGGCCGGGGCCAAGTTGGTTGAACATACCGAGGTCCATGCGATCCATCGCCCGGCGCAAGGTGGCGATTTTGAGCTGACCACCAGCCAAGGGACGCTCAGAGCGGCCGAAATTCTGCTGGCGACCAATGGCTACACCGGCCCGCTCATACCTGCGATTCAGCGCCGGGTCTTTCCCGTGGGGAGTTACATGATTACCACCGAACCGCTTGCGCCAGAGTTGCAGCAGGAACTCAGCCCCAAAAACCGGGTGATGTACAGCACCAAGTGGTTTCTCAATTACTTCCGGCTGACCCCTGATGGCCGGATGTCTATGGGCGGGCGCAACAACCTCTCGCCTGATCTGGATTTGGTGGAAAGCGCCCGCAATCTTTATGAAACGATGGTCCACATTTTTCCCCAACTGCGCGGCTTTCCCGTGACTCATAGCTGGACCGGGCGGCTGGGTATCACTTTTGATTTAATGCCGCATATCGGCCGGGTGGGCGGCATCTACTATGCCTTTGGCTACGGTGGGCACGGCGTGGCGCTGTCAGGCTACCTGGGCAAAGAAGCGGCAGAGTTGATCTCCGGGCGCATTTCGCGCAGCCCCTTTGCCGATATTCCCCACCAAACTCATTTTTTCTATCGAGGCACTCCCTGGTTTTTACCGCTGGCAGCCGCGTATTATCGTTTTCTGGACGCTGTCTCCTGAATGGGTCCACAAATGTGGACCCTGTAGATAATTGGATGCCCTCAACCTGCTTGAATTGGTTATTTCGCAAACTGGTTAACCTGTGGTTTAATACTTATGGACAGCACAATTAAAACTCAGACAATTCGTTAGGCTGTGTAGGAGTGCAAAAGTGCACTTTTGCACTCCTGATTGTCTGATGTTTAACTGATTTCTCTATTAGAAAAGTGTCCTCGGAAGGGTATGATGAGTCCTCAACCCCCTCACGAGCGGGTCAAGTTTTGGCATGCTCATGAGCTAGGCAAGCTTGAATTATTGCACGCAACTTATATTACTCATACTTTCGCCCGGCACACGCACGATGGCTTTGCCATGGGCATTATTGAGCAGGGTGCTGAGGGATTTTACTACCGTGGGGCCGAGTACATCGCTCCGGCGGGTAGTGTGGTCGTGATTAATCCCGGCGAAGTTCACACCGGCCAGGCCGTCACCGAAGCTGGCTGGACATACCGCATGTTGTATCCGGCCATCCCTTTAGTACAAAAGGCGATGGTTGAAATAACCGGACGGCCTGCAGACATCCCCAATTTCCTTGAACCGGTTATTCAAGATGAATATCTGCGCCAGCTCATCCGCCAACTTCACCTGACCTTGGAGAATCCGGCTACCCCTGCGCTTGAGCGCGAGTCCCATTTTGTCTCAACCTTAGTCCAACTCATCAACCGGCATGCGACACGCTCGCCCGGTTTACGCCCGGCCGGGAGGGAACACCAGGCCGTCCGCCGGGTACGCGAGTATTTAGAAGCGCATTATGCCGAAAACGTTTTGTTAGATCAACTGGCTGTCATCGCCAATCTCAGTCCTTTTCATCTTTTGCGGGCTTTCCGAGCTGAAACCGGACTGCCGCCGCATGCCTATCTAACCCAGGTGCGGGTTGAACGGGCTAAAGCCTTGCTGGCGCAAGGCTGGCCAGCGGCCCAGGTAGCCTTTGAAACCGGTTTTGCCGACCAGAGTCATCTGACGAAGCGTTTCAAAGGTATTGTGGGCGTTGCTCCTGGGCAATATTTGCTCCAGCGCAAGAATGTACAAGACAAATTAGCTTGAGTCTGATATGCTCAGAAGACCCGGTAGATTTTTCAAACATCTATCAAGTCTCCATATTTTTAAACAGCAATTCCAAATATGAGGAGCCAGCATCCTCAGATGCGGCAACGTTCGGCATCTGAGGATGCCTCACTCCGCGAAATTGGCTCAAAATTGCTCATCCGATTTCCAAATTTGGAATTACTGATTTTCAAAGAATTACGGAAGCAATGAGGACTCAAGCAATCACTCAATCAAATGCCCGCGCTGTCCCCTCTCTGCGCAGCGAATTTTTGGCCGGCGCCAGGGACACCTTCCCCCTTATTGTGGGGGCTATTCCCTTTGGTATTATTTTTGGCACCCTGGCCGCAGGAAGTGGTTTGTCTTTTGCCGGTACAGCGGCGATGTCGGCCTTTGTCTTTGCCGGATCGGCCCAATTTATTGCCGTCGGGCTGCTGATGGCCGGCACGAGCTTGCCCTTTATCGTGCTGACCACTTTTGTGGTCAACCTGCGCCACGCCCTTTATTCGGCGACGCTGGCGCCCCAGGTCAAACGTCTCTCCCAACGCTGGCAAATTCCCCTGGCCTTTTGGCTCACCGACGAAACCTTCGTCGTCGCCGCCAATCGCTACAATCAGAGCGATACCTCGCCTTATAAACATTGGTATTGGCTGGGGTCAGCGGTGTTTATGTATGCCAACTGGCAGGTTTGCACCTGGCTGGGGCTGACGGTCGGCCAGCTCCTCCCTGATGCGGCTGCCTGGGGCCTGGATTTCGCCATGCCGGTCACGTTCATCGGCATGGTTGTCCCCTATCTCAAGAACCGGCCGATGCTGGCGGCGGTGATCGTCTCCGGCCTGGTGGCGGTGCTGGCCTATCCCTTGCCCAACAAACTGGGCCTGATCTTAGCCGCCCTGGCCGGGATTATCACCGGAATTGTGGCTGAACGTATGAGTGTGAAACGTAATGCGTAAAACGTAAAGTTCTAAAAAGTGTCTATACGTTAAATCATTACGCATTCGGTTTTTCTGACGAGGAAATTTTATGCAAGAAATATATCTAATTGCTGGAATGATGATAGTTACATTTGCTATTCGCTATTCGATGTTCCTGGTAGCCGGGCGGTTTGAGTTTCCGGCGCAGTTGGTCAATGCTCTGCGTTACGTGCCGCCGGCGGTGCTGACCGCGATCATCGTGCCAGCCGTACTGATCCCGACAGGCGAAGGGCTGCATCTCAGCTACACCAATGCTTATCTGGTGGGCGCGGTCGCGGCTCTGGGAATTAGCTGGTTTAGCCAAAATTTGCTGCTGACGATTTTGCTGGGAATGGGCGCGTTTTGGGGCTGGCAGTGGGTTTTGGCTACAATCTTATAATATGCTGAAGATTGACGCAGCGACGAATCTGAGTAAACTACTATCAAGTAGACATAAAAAGAAGAGTTAGTTCAAGCTGCAAAATTTCATCGGGATTAAGGTGACAGGCACTTATCGGACTACTAACTGGGCTTATTTGAATAAAACCTATCTATATTTATGTTTAAAAGTGCCTGTCACCTGGTTCTTCCCCGATAGAGTCTCATGAAAGAGTTTATTAAGTGGCTCCTGGCCATTGTGATTATGCTTCTGCTTTGCGCCGGGTTTATGTACCTCTTTACGTATACCCGGCTGCGCCCCAGCAATTCCTCTGCTCCACTCCCAGCCAACCCGGACGGCGCTGATTTGCCCAGAGCCAGCGGGCTGGCCCAATGCACTGCGGCCCCCTTTGTTATGCCGACCGCCGGCTGGGTGGGCATCCTCTACGGCGACAGCATTCTGGGAACAGTCAACCACTCCGGCCTTGACATTTTTGGGCTGGAAGGCAACGGCGTCACCCCGGTTTATGCGGCTTTTGATGGCTATGTCACTCGCCTGCCCGAATGGACCAGCGCGGTCATCATTCGCCATCCTCAAGACCCACTGCTGCCAGGCCGCCAGATTTGGACCTATTACACGCACATGGGCGACAGCTCCGGCCAGAGTTACATTATTGACCAGATTCCTCCAGGCACCGTCGAGCTGCCGGTTAAGCAAGGCACGCTTTTGGGCTACCAGGGCGACTACAACGGTCAATCATGGCGGCCCATTGACACCCACCTCCACTTTAGCATCGTGCTTGACGACGGCAAAGGCCGCTTTCTCAACGAGACTGACATGGCCAACACCATTGATCCTTCCCCCTACCTGGGCATGCGTCTCAGCGCCAGTTGCGCCGACAGGCCGCCCCTCTGCCGCCCCGATTTTACCTGCGAGCCAATAGCCAGCCGCTAAACGACCGCTGACCGAGGACCGCCGACCGCCGAGGCTTATTTGCGGTCGGCGGTCAGGTCTATGGGATTGAAAAGGAGCAGATAGATGAAAATTAAGATTGATCTCTCTGGAAAAGTCGCGCTAGTGACGGGCGCAGGCCAGGGCATTGGTCAAGCCATTGCCCAACGTCTGGCCGAGTGTGGGGCCAAAGTTTGTGTTAACGATATTAATGCTGATACTGCTCGAGCTACGGCGGAATTAATCCGGGCCGGCGGCGGCGAGGCGATAGATTACGGGGTTTCTGTAGATGATAGCCCGGGGGTGCAGGCGATGGTTCAGGCTGTTACCGGGCGCTGGGGCCGGCTGGACATTTTGGTCAATAATGCCGGGGTTGAGCCAACAGCCTCGGTGCTGGAGATGGCCGAGGAAACCTGGGATAGGACACTGGGAGTGAATCTGAAAGGAACCTTCCTGTGCAGCCAGGCGGCGGGGCGAGTGATGCGGGCACAGGGCAGCGGAGTCATTGTCAATATCGCTTCTATCGCCGGGCACAGCATTCCCATTACCCTGCGCTCGGCTTACTGCGCCAGCAAAGCGGGGGTCGTCGGCTTTACCAAAGAATGCGCCCGCGAATTTGCCGAGTACGGCATCCGGGTTAATGCCGTTTGTCCGGGTGTCATCATCACCCCGATGACCGAAAAACTGCGCCACAACGAGGCGATGATGGCCAAATGGATGCAGGAAATTCCGCAGCGCCGCCTCGGCCAAGTCGAAGAGGTGGCCGAACTGGTCCTCTTCCTGTGCAGCGACAGCGCCAGCTACATCGCCGGGCAGGCGATTCATGTGGATGGGGGCAAGGTGATGGTGTAGGTTATTGCGGCTGGCTCTCGACGGCTGGCGGGTCAGTGGGCAGCACCTCAGCCGCCGGAGCGGGTGGGGAGGCAGGTTGAACCTTGGGCGGCTGGGTCTGCTGCAGCAGCACAAAACTGGTCGCGCCAGCCTCGACCGTTACCGGCACAGTCAATTGATACCCATCAAAAGACGTTTTGAGCAGATATTTCCCCGCCGGTACATCGGCAAAGGTGAAGGTTTCCCCATACTTTTCGTCAGAATTAACCTGCTTATCCGGGTAAGTAAAGGTTTGCCGCCAAAAACGGCCTGACTCGTTGAGCCGGTGTAAAGTGACTAACTGGACCGGTACAAAAAAGTTTTGATAATCCACCACCCGCCCGGCAATCACGCCATAGCCGGGGTCAGGCCGCAGCCATAAATCGGGGTTGCGGGTGTCGTAATAGGTGGTTCCCCCTACCCGCACTTCCAGGTGAAGATGCGGCCCGGTGGCCACGCCCAGCCCTCCGACCCGGGCAATCGGCTGCCCGGCCTTAACTTCCTGGCCCACGCTCACCAACACCCTGGAAACATGGCCGAACAGAGTGTAGACAGGCTTATCTTCCCACCGCTGAAGATGCTCGACGACCACTGCCTGGCCGTAAAAATCGGTCCAGGGGCCAAGCTGGGTTGGCGGGGTAGTATCCGGCCCGGCGTGGACTACCCGGCCATCGCCAACGGCCACAATTGGCTGGCCCTGGAAGCTTTGGATGTCAATCCCAAAGTGCCAGAAATATTGTCCCCCACCATTGGTACCGTAAGGGTAATAGAAACTGCCCCAATTTGGGTAAGCCTCGGTAAAGGGCCGGGTAAACCAAAAATGGTCGGTTACCTCCAGGTAATTGGGGATATTGGCCGGGACGGCGACCGTGCGCGGGACAGGGGTAAAGGTAGGCGCGGGCGTTACAGGAGGCATCATCACGCCGGTAGGAGTCAAGCTAGCCGTTCCGGTTAGCTCCAAGGTGGCGGTGAGAGTTAGCTCTGCTGAAATGGGGGGAGCGGCGGTATCAATTACCGGCGGAATCACCGTCGCCGTTGGGGTGAAGGTGGGGGTCGGCGGCTCCGGGGTGAAGGTGGGAGTGCTGGTTTCGGTAGGGGTAGAAGTGGGGGTAGGTGTGTTTGTCGCCGTGGGAGTCGGCGTAGGGGTGGAGGTTGAGGTACTGGTTGAAGTAGCGGTGGGGGTGGCTGTAGCTCTTTGGGTCGGCGTTTTAGTTGACGTAGCCGTAGCTGCGGCCAGGGCATTAACCCGACTGACCTGATTAAGTCCAATGATGACCACGACCAGAGCGGTCAGAATGACCCCCAGAATAACGCCGAGGATGATCCAGGTGGTTTGTTTATCAAGGGTGGGGAACAACAAGCGAGGCTCCTGAGGATCTTTCTTCTAGCTTCCTCTAGTTCCCAAACTGAGTTTGGGAACTAGAGGAAGAGCTAGAGGAACGTTAAACCTTATGGACTCCAATCAATATTTTCTTCGGTCCAACTCCGGCTGTTAGGAGGATCTTGCTGAATGACGCCATCCACCGACCCGCCCAGGGCAAAGAGGCGGCGCTGATTGCCGCCGTCAGGGTCCATATCCCAAACGCTCCATTCGCCATCACGATTGGCGACAAAAGCAATTTTCTGACCATCGGGCGACCATGTTGGCAGACCATCACTGGTCGGGTCAGAGGTAAGCGCCTGAATGGGGCCGCCATCAATCCCAACCGAATAGATTTCCCAATTACCGCTCCGTTTAGACATAAAGACAACGGTGGAGCCATCGGGCGAGATTTCGGGATTTGTGTCGGTCGGATGGTCACTCAGCAGAACAGGATTAGCGCCGTCAATATTGCTGCGGATGACGCCGCACTTGCCGCCCAGACAACTGCTGTAAACAAAACGCTGGCCGTCGGGCGACCACTTGGGCGACTCGCCCTGGACAGGGAAGCCCTCGCGCCGCATGACCTCGCCCACCCCGTTGATCACCCGATAGACCGCCGGCTCTCTGCCGCCCACCCGCGAATGGAAGATCAGGCTCTTATCGGTGGGTGAAAATTGGGGGCGAGCGGACTCGAAGAAGGGGTTAAACTGCCATTCTTCGCCTCCACTTAACTGTCGGGCGAAAAGGCCTCGTTTATCCGGCTGCCAGGAACGGTAGGCCAGGTCAGTCCCATCGGCGCTCAGAGCCGGCTGGCTGGCGTCTTTTTGCACCAATTCTTTATTGGCGCCGTTAGCGGCGTCGGCAATGTAAATATCATAGGTACCTCGGTCGGCATCGAAAACGGGGAAGATAATCCGCCCGGTAACCTCTTTTTCACCTCGCGCCAGGGTTTGATCGCGGGAGGCATATTCGGGCAGCGGCACAGGGGTCGCAGTTGGTTCGCTGGTGGGGGTGACGGTCGGCTCCTCGGTGGGGGTAGCGGTCGGCTCGACCGAGGCTTCGGCCTCAACCGTCTCGGCGGCGGCCGGCGTAGCGGTAGGAGTCTCGGTCGCGGGCAGCGGGGTCGGAGCCGGCAGGGTTGTTGGGGTGGGCGGCAGACCCAGGGGGCGCGTCGCGGTGGGTAGTAACGTGATCTCTTGATCTTTGGGCGTCCACAACTTTAAGTTGTCAAAACTGACCCACACATGGGGATCGCTAAATGTCCCGGCAAAAAAGCCAAAGTTGCCGTGCGTCAGCGAGTCATCTTCTACTGAGGCCAATTGCTGGCCGTTGGCCCAGACGGTAATATTGGGGCCATAAGCAGCTACTTTGAGAATATTGGCCGCTTTGCCTTTATTAATAAAGGGTGAGGCGGTCCAATCGGCCAGGGTAATCCACTCGCCCTTGACGAATTTGCTGAGCAAGTAATATCCATCACCGGAAATATCAAAGCGATAGAAATTCTCACGATCCTGGAAGCGAAAGAGCAGGCCGTAGCCGTTCGTATCCGCGCCATCTTCCAGCTTGGCTTCAACCTCGACTTCAAAATCGGCCACATCGCGGTTAGCCAGGCCCCAGGCAACCAGGTTGCTGGTGGTAACTTCAATCTGGTAACGATTATTGCCGTACTGTTTGGTGGTATAGGCGTCAAAGGCATCATCCCAGCCGCTGGCCGAGTCGCCAAAGTCATCCTCGTAAATCAGGACGACATCCGCGGGGCGATTGGGCGCTTCGGCAGGGGGTTGGCTCTCGCCGCCAGGGCCGGCAATGGCCGCCGGGGTACCGGTTGCATTGACCACCTCACCGCCGGGAGCGCCTCGGCTGAAGATAAAGTACAAAATCGCCGCAGCGACGAGGAAGAGAAGCACAATAAACCCACCGGCAAACCAGGCCAACCGCGGGAGGGCAGCGGCCTGACCCGGCGCAGGCGGCGCTCCGGCCGGAGCAGTGGGCGCGGGCGGAGGCGTAATGATCGGCCCCGACATAGGGGCGGTTCGGGTCGGAGCCGGCTCGGTAACAGGCGCGTCCGACATTTTCAGGACCAGTTCGGTTTCACCCAGACTAATCCGGTCGCCCTCCTTGAGGGGCGTCGGCTCATTAATCGCCACCCCATTCAGAAACGTGCGGTTGGAACTGCCCAGGTCGGCCAGCAGCCATTGGCCCGCTTCCATAGAAATTTGGGCATGGTAGCGGGACATTTTGGGGTCGAGAATGACAATATCATTATCTCGTTCGCGGCCAATCCGGGTCGTCAGCTCGACCTTGAACGTCTCACCCACATTTTCGCCCCGGATGACTTCTAATCTAGGCGCCATTGACGGCTCCACCTGCGTCGCTGCGCCGTGTTGTTTTTCTTCCATAAAAATTCTTAATCCTTGCTAGGGGCCTTCCCGGAGGACATCAAGCAGGGAAGGTACGACCAAAACACAATTATAGCAGAGGCTATCAGGGGCGTCAAAGAAGTTGAAAAGGGGTTTAGCCACGGAGAATTGCGCGCACCGGCGAGCCGTCGCCGCCGGCAATCTTGAGCGGGAGAGCAATCAGTTCGTAAGCGCCGTCAGGGACGCCGGTCAGGAGCAGCCCCTCGAGGATGGCGATGTGCAGGCGGCGGAGGGCTTTGTGCCCCGGCAGGGTTTTGCTGTTCATATCATCCATCGAGGGAGCGTCGGAACCGAAGAGGACAACGCCGTGCTGCCCCATCAGCTCGGCCAGTTCCGGCGAGGGATAGACAAATTCGGTCGGGAATTGGTTCAGCGGCTTGGCGCTGGCAGCCGAATGGACCAACAAGCGTTGAACCTGGCTCCACTCCAAATCGGGGAAATCCTCCGGCAGCAGCGGCCCTGTTTCACGCTGTACCGTGACCACCGTCGCCGGGCCGAGATAGGCTTCGAGCGGCGCCTGCTCCATCGTCAGGTCGTCGTCAAGAAAATGGTAGGGCGCGTCCACATGGGTACCCATGTGACTGCTCATGGTCAAGGTGGTCAGGTTGATGGACGAGCCATCTTTGATAGCAGTAATAACCTCAGCCGAGAAAGGCATATCGCCCGGCCAGACAGCCAGGAAAGGGTTGATGGTGCGGGTGATGTCGAAAAATTGAGTCATTACTGCCTCTCTTTGAGGCGACGAGCCGTGAGGCGAAGAGGCGAAAGACTCGTCTCCTCACCTCTTCGCTTCATCCCTCCCGCGACTTAATCAGCATCCGCCACTCACCCTTATGCACCACCTCATCCCGCTGGTTGAACACGCGGGCCTCAAACGTGACCAGGCCGCCGCCCAGCGCCCGCATCGCTTTGGTCTCGGTCACTTTAATCTGCACCTGGATGGTATCGCCAATCAGCACCGGCTTGGTGAATTTCCAGGCCAGCTCGCGGAAGGCCAGGGTGGTGCCGTCAATAAAGCCGTGCTGCACGGCCAGCCCGCTGGCAATCGAAGCGACCAGCATGCCGTGAGCAACGCGCTGACCAAAGGGCGTGTTTTTTGAGCCTTCGGCGTCAATGTGGATAAAATTGTAGTCGCCGGCGAGGCCGGCAAAGTTGACAATATCCGTTTCGGTGATGGTCCGGGCTGCGGTGTAGATTTCCAGACCGGGTTCAAATTCTTCAAAGTACATGCCGCGTGGAACAGTTTTCACAGGCGTCTCCAAATGAAGAGATAGGGAGTAGTCAGTCGTCAGTAGCCAGAAATTTTCAACGGACAACTGGCAACAGACAAAATCTCAAATGAGCAGATTGTCATACAAAATATCCAGGCTCAAATCCTCGCAGACGGTATCGCTGCAGGCCAGGGTCATGGCGGCGGCGCTGGCGCCCAGGCGGACCGATTCGTCCAACCGCATATTATTGAGCAGGCCAAAAACAACCGTCGCCGTCAGGGCATCGCTGGCCCCGGTCGAGTCGATGATTTCCGTGGCTACTGCCGGGATGTGTCCGCTGGCGCGAGCCGAGGCGTAAACCACACCTTCTTCGGCCAGGGTGATGATGACAATTTTGACCCCGGCATTGACCAGCGAGCGGGCCGCGGCAATGGCCTTGTTTTCGTCGTCAATAGATTTATCGGAGAGAACCTCGGCTTCTGGGACATTGGGGGTAATCATGAAAATCTCAGGCAGATAAGGTTTTAAGCGGCTGGCCAGCCGGGTTGAGGTTGGGTCGGCGCAGACACGGATATTGTAGCGGTTAGCGACTTTTATCAGCGAAGCGATGGTAGCCTCAGGGAGGTTGCTGTCAAAAACAACCATAGCCGCATTTTTGATCAAATTGCGCCGCCGGTTGATGAGCTGCGGGGTCAGGACCTCCATGATCTCCATGTCGTCCACCGAAAAGACGAGGTTGCCTTTTTCGTCCAGCAGGGCGATATAAGCGGCCGTGTGGTGATCAGACGAGACGATGAGATAATCGGTATTGATGCCGACCTCGGCGGCATTGGCCAGGATGCGCTGGCCGGACCCGCCCGGCCCCACCGCCGAAAGCAGCACCGTTTCCACGCCCAGCCGGGCCAGGTTATCGGCCACATTGCGGGCCGTCCCGCCCACGGAAACCCGCACCGTGCCCTGCGTGCTGGTCCCCAGGGTATAGGCTGATTTTGCTTTGCCTTTTGAGTCAATTCCTGCTGCTCCAACAACCAGGACGTAGGGTTGAGTTGGTTCGGCCATGTGTTTTCCACCCACAGAGTTTGAGGCACACTATACCACAGGTAACTCTATTTCAAAAATGTGTTATAATAGGGTATCGAGACTGAGCTATGACCCAAGCACTTGACCTGAAGATTACGCCTTTTCAATTATCCGACGGGCCGCAATTGATTGAGGTGATTAACAGTGTGTGCACCGATACACCCTGGATGCAGACTCGACGCTTTGAGCCGACGCCGGCTTGGCAACACGCTTTGGAGAATGAGGTGTGTTCCGATCACTTGTTGGCGCTGGTTAAAGTCAAGGGTCGAGTGACGGGCTGGTGCCGGTTATTTCCGGTGGAGTCGCAGCGGGGAGGGGTAGAGTTGGGGATTGGGGTGTTGAGATCGTATCGGCGGCAGGGGGTGGGGAGGGCGTTGATGGGGTATGTGATGGAGTGGGGTAGGAGCAGGGGTGTTGCAGAGATGGTCTTGACGACGCATAGGGAGAATAGGCCAGCGGTGAGGTTATTTGAGAGATACGGGTTTGTGGAAGAAATCAGGATAAATAGCCATTTGCAAATGAGCCTAGAGGTTTAGAGATTTAGCCTGGATGTGACCATGAACAAATTTCCCTCCTGGCTATATTTAGTGCTTAGGCTGCTAGGGTTTGCCTTCCTCTTTACTGCTATGGGAGGACTTGTCCTAGTAGCCATTTATCTTAGTTATGTACCGTTTAATGAACAATTCTTGGACACGACAAAAAATGATTTGCGAAAAGTTGATAAAATCAAGAATGATAAAACCGATCAGTCTCTTATTGCAGAGTATCCAGCCAGAGTACTGTATGATGCTACCCCGCAAGAAATACGCATAACCCGATTGGCTACGGTAGCGGCTGCCGATGCCCTAACTTTGACCATAACTCTTGATGAAAGCCTCATCTTATCTGAGACTACTTATGTAACTAAAACTGGTTCAATTTTAACTTTAACCAGTACTGTTGCAACTCCTTTAACCCCAACTATAGGGAGCAGTGTAACTATTATGGGCATTCCTATAACTGCTAATATGGGCGCTGCGACCGCTTCCACTACCAGATTAATTTCCGATGTTTTTACAAAAGAGGTTGCGGTTTTGAATTACCAATTTGTTTTTTCACCCACCCAAGCGATATCCTTTCACATATATAATGCCCGGATTATTGAGGATGATAGTTTGCCCACGAAAACCGTCATAATTCAGGCGTCTAACTTCGCGGACAGTTTGAATTTAGTAACTGAGGTTGAGGGGGCTAAGAGAAGCGCCAAACGCGTTTTTATAGGGAGCGCTATCACCGAAAACGGCTCTCTACTCATCTTATTATCCACCCTGGCCTCTTTTATTGCCTTTGGACTCAATCAGTTTCAACAACAAGAACGTGATAGACAGCAAAGAGAAGATCAAGAGCGTGAAAGGGAGGAAGTAAGAGAGGAGGCCAAGAGAAAAGAAAATCGCAAAAGAGAGGTAGATACCCAGTTTACGAAAGTTCGACAGGCATTAATTAGAGCCAATCCGGCTGACGCTCGCCAGGAATATAGTAAAATACGGCCCGAAGATTTGAAGGGATTTCTCCCCTCAGTTCACGTGGATTGGATGGAGAAATACTTACAAATTGCGGTAGGTAACGCCAGCAATCTGAACCTGGAATATTTTGTCAAGAATGCACCTTGGGTGGAAGAAACTCTGGGTACACTTACTGCTCTCGCCAGTTTACCTGGGGTTAAAGAACGCAGGAACTTATATCACGCTATCGCTATTTTCTTACTTGAAAAACAAAATCAGATACCGGACCAACAACGACAGGAATTAAAGAATATGACGAGTGGCTGGGAAGAGATATCAAATCGTCTTCGTAGCGCTCCTTGGAAATCCAAACGACCCAGGCCACAACGTCTACCAACAGAAACCAAGCTCGGTGAAATTTTAGAATACGCGCCGTTTGGACCGGAAGCGGCTGAGGATGACCTTGATTTTTTATTTGGCGACGCTGGCGGGTTTTGGGGCGATCATCCCCTTTATCATCAAATAGCTACCAGCAATAATCCAGAAGTTATTTTCGGTGAAACAGGCTGTGGCAAAACGGCTTTGGCTCATGCCCTGGTTGAAGCTTCTCATCCTAGTGGTATCCGGTCAAATATATTGCCTTTATATATTTCGGGTCAGCCTGAGATTAAGCGGATTCATCAAGAGATTACGAGAACTTTATTAAATTTTATCTGTGCTTCGCCTTTTACTCTAGCTTCACTCGGAAATACGGAGTGTGATCTCCTTGCCCGACAGCTATGTGCAGGCTTAGACTATGACTTTGTAAAAGCCAAATTAAATATGGTCAAAAGTGTACCAATCTCCGATGCCTTAGAACCAGAACAGAAAGAACGCTGGCGAGTGGAAAGAGATTTTCAACTCGATAATTTTCAGGGATTTCTTAAAAAATATCGGCTAACTGCCTGGTCCCCCCTGCTTGATTGGCTTAGACTCACCGAGATATCTATTCAAATTCTCGGATTTGATTTTGCCCTGGTTAGTCTTGATCTGGATAGCGAAAAAACAGATTATGTACGAGAAATATTACCCTTGTTGCGACCTTGGTCGCATCATAATTTAGTCATAAAGTTATTCTTGTTACCTTCCGTTGCTCGCAAGATGCGTCGTTTCAGTAATTTGGGTTTTTGGTCACTGACCTGGACAAATGATCAAATTGAAGCATTGATTCGTTGGCGCATTAAGACCGTTTCCATACTAACCAGGACACCGGCAGAAAGTTTCTTTGATGATGATTTTTACGCCAAATTCAGCGTCCAGAGGAATCCACGCTGCTTAGCCCAACTATGGCAATATCTTTTTGAGGATTATCACCGCAGGAACCCCAACGATATTAGATTCTCTGCTGAAAATCTGGCTTGGGCGGTGCAACAATCAAAGCACCCCACCTAACATTTCGGTATTTACTCCTGAATAAAGGGTGAGCAATCGTGTCCCTTACTACTTACTGGCCATTCTTGCCGCAAGAACAACGCACCCCAGAGCAAAACGAGCGCTGGTGGGAAGAGTGTTATATCCCATCACCGGCTGATGTTACCCTGCGCGGCCTGCCTCACTCGGTCGTCGTCTCCGGCGGCCCCGGCAGCGGTAAATCCATTGCCTTGCAGGCGTTGGAAAAGCAAGAGGCCGGGCGTTGGTTGACCTTTCGCTATCCCGTTGACCGCTGGCCGGGCGAGCCGCTGGCCTGGGCAGGTAAGTATCAACACCTGGGCCAGATGATGGCTTGCGCTTCGCTGACCCTCAAGGACCTGTTGACCAACCAGTCGCATAAGCTTGACCGGCTTTCAGCCATAAATTTTGAATATTTACGTTGGCTCATTGAAAAGTACAGCGGTGAGCGGGCCTTTCGACGCTGGGCTGATAGGATCGGGCGCCCGGCCCTGTTGAATTTACTAACCCAACCCTTTGATGACTTGTACCCAACCGACACCGCTCTGCCAGATATGCAGGGGCAAATTGAAGAGTTGGTGACGATTTGCCAGCGTTTGGGCTTTGACGGCGTTATTGCGGTCGTGGATGTTAATGAAAGCCAAGTTACCCATGAGGCAATGCCAGAAAAATTCAGTAACCTGTTTGGCCGGTTGACCCCGCTCCAGTTTCCAGGTTTTGCTATCAAAGCCGCTCTCCCGGAAGGTCTTTTAGCCAGAGCCAGGCTGGTTGAACGGTCGCGGGGCCGGATTACCTTTACCGCGCTAAGCTGGTCTGGCGAAAGCTGCCGTCAATTAAGTGACCGTCATCTCCAGGCCGCCACCGAAAAAAAAGTAAAAGGGTTATCCGACCTGGGTTGTCCTGAACTGATAACTACTTTAGAAAAGAAAATCACCGACTTGTACGGTGGACCTCAACCTCGAGCCTGGCTTAGATTAGCCCTTACTTTACTGGAAGCTTACCTCCAACACGAACAACCCTTGGAGTTGGTTCACCAAAACGATTTAATCCGCACCTATTTCGCCCATTACGTACCCTTAAAGTTTGATAGGGAACGGTGCGGCGTTTGGCGGGGTGTAGAGTTTATTTCGCTGGAGGAGCAGCCGTTTAATTTTTTAGAAGTCTTATGGCAGTACCAGGGCGGCCAATATGCCAACGAAGCCTTGTTACGAAAAGTCACTTCCAGTCAGGCCAATCTGAATACTCTGGCTAATCGCCTGCGGAAAAAAATCGAGCCTACGCCTGATCACCCCATCTATCTGTTAAATACCCGCAGTCAAGGATATACGTTGGAAAATGTAATCGAAATAGCCTCAAGTTAATACAAGTTTGTTGTCAGACCGATGTAAGATTGGCGTCAGGTAAGTTCCTTGATAATGTCAGATATAGCTAATGACGATGTCAGAATACTGTGTTACAGTATGAATGAAGGGTCTTTTTTGTGGAAGAGGCGTAGGGGGCATTAGAATTTGGCTTCAAACGGTTTGTTAGGTCAACATTGGGGGTGACCTATGTCGAAAGGATAGGATTAACAATGGTTGTAAATAGAAACTGGTGGGGGGACTTCCTTCACCAGTTGATCTTGTTTAGATCAATCCCGATTTCAAAACCTGCCAAACAAAATCGGTTAAATCAGAGTGTAACTAAATAGAATAATGGGACCTGTAACGACCTCTTTCAAAAACAACCCTCGCCAATTATACCTCCTTGAGACCCTCAGCTTGAGCCACGATCCCTTCGCCGGCCCGGTAGCCGAGCAGGAATTGCATGGCAGCGGAGACGAGACTAAATTTTTTTCCTATTACGTAGACCCTCACAGCCCCGATCTTAATAAACCTTTACCCCAACTGCTGCGCGAAGCCCGCAATGGTTTTATTTTTGGTCAACCCGGCAGCGGGAAAACAACACTGAGATATACTCTTGAGGCAGAATGTCGTGCGGTTCACGACCGGACTCTGGTTGTCACCTACGAACTCAGCCATAAAATTGACCAACCGCTGACAGACACAGAGCATTGGCGTAACCTTGCCAGCGAATTGGCGGTAGACCTGTTTATTCAAGTCATTGAACAGCTAGAGACTCTGCCTACCCCAAGTGAATATCAAAAACAACAGTTTCAAACCCAACTGGCTTTGATCTGGCCGCGCCTGCGCCGGACAGTAGTACGCATGGTGGAGGATGATTTTTCAACTGAAGCTAATGGCCTGGCGGCGCTGTGGCCTCGCCTGAACCGCCCCATAACTCGGTATGTGGCTCCGTCACCCAAGATTATTAATTTAATCAACGCTTGCTTACCCGTACCCGAACTAAAGTCAGAAGCTTTATCAGGCACAGATTTATTGACTGCCGGGATCGAGGCGGCTAAAGCCTGGGGGTTCAAGCAAATTTTTGTGCTGGTAGATAGGGTTGACGCTTATGAACGAGAAGTATCCGGGATGTTGAGCTTAATTGCCCCCCTCCTGGAGAATTTAGCCGACTGGCAAGCACAAGGCTTGTTTTTCTACTTCTTCCTGACCGCCGAAATGGAAATGCCGGTGCGCCAGCAATATGGGGATTCTTTGAATAAGTTATCTTTACCTCCCCTCTATCACACGATTATGTGGGACAAAGGCCGGCTCACGGCCTTGCTTCATCAAAGGCTTTGGGCAGCCGGCAGCCGCGTGCCAGGGTTTAATGCCCTGGCTACCTCAGCGTGGGAAGATCAACTGGAGGATTACCTGATTCAGGCTGCCCATCAATCGCCGCGCCGCTTACTTCAAGTGATGAGTCTACTCATTGATGCCCATGCCCAGGTTGAGGCTGATCAACCCCTCTTTACACTTGAGGATTGGCGTCGTATGCAGCAACAGTGGAGCTATGGCTCTCCCTTACCGCTTGACTTTGGCTTCAACCATTCACAACAGGTCTAGTTGAAAAATTTTTTAGCCTCCCCGAATTATTGATAATAGAATATTGATATGAACTTGAATATAAAAGCCTATTTTATGTTATAATAGAGAAAGGCCGCTTAAACTCGCACTCAATATCTGAGTAAAATCAATATAATCCGCGGCAGGAGTAGCTAGGAGCCAAGCATGGACGACTGGCACGACGAATTTTCCCCCGCTTTGTTTATTGGCCGTGAGGCTGAATTAGCGCAACTGATCCAATGGGTCACTACCAATGCTATACTTTCTCGGCGCTTAATAACCATTGCCGCCCCGCCCGGTTATGGCAAAAGTTGGTTGTTGGGCAAATTGCAAAAGCGATTGTTGGAGCGCCACGGACGTGATTTATTTATTATGTTCGTTGCCGCTGCCGATTTAACGTCAATATCTAAGATGACCAACTGGATACAATCAGTCATTAAAGCAGCACGAGAGGGTGGATTAGCGGTGCGCGAAAGCAATCCCGAGGACTCCCTGGCTACAATAATCCACCACTTGCTGGAAGATTTATGCGAACATTCCAATCCTCCTTTGCGTCCTGTGTTAATGGTAGATGGTTTGGATGAACTAGCCCCCAAAACGGCAGAGGTTTTACAAAAAGTTTTTCTCGAGAGTTTCTGGGATAAGCCTCAACTCAGGATGATTATCTCTTTTCGTGATGAGTTCAGTCTCACCAGTCATACCCTCCGTCTGGGTGAAGAGCGGATGTCATTGACCGCTTTTACCCCCCCGACCGGGAAAGAACAATTACGTAAGCGGGTCACTTCAGAAGCCCCTTCTATTCTCTTTCAGAAAGATTTAAAGGATTTAGTGGCGCTTATCCCACAATACACCTGGACAAATCCTGGCTTGAATACCTGCCTGTACACAAAGGCCAAAAAGCGCAGAGTAAATGGTCAAACCCCGCTGTTGACTGTTGCCGATCTAAATGAGTGTTGGCTGGGGCCGATTAAGGCGAAGTCAAAGGAGCTTTCTGTTACTCTGAGCGAACTGGAAAGCAATCTAAAGATAGTTAGTGCAGAGGATACCTGGACCGTAGAAACATTCTCCCAGATATGTGGCTATAGCCTGGTTGTGGCTCATAAACATATCCAAGAATTGATAGCTCTTAGCCTTGTAACCAATGAGAAGCAGAAGTACAAAATCGTTGACGGGATAAGAGAACTGATCCGGGCCGAAGTTGCCCTGAGCAATCAAACAAAATAAAAGCAAGAGGCACTCAAGCCAGCATCTTAAGAGACGGCCAAAGTAAAGCCAGCGCTGTTAAAGATGTTGCTTGTTTTAATTTATAGCCCTCCCCGACTAGAGGAGAAGAAGCAATGAGCGATCTCATTTTTGCTGCCGCCCAGAGACCTTCCATGGTGAACCGGCACGCCGAGTTGGAGACTATCGAGAAGGCTATCTTCTTACCCGGCTCTGAGACCCGCCTGGTGGCTATCAAAGGGACGGGGGGCATCGGCAAAACCCATTTGCTGTGCGAGGTTTTGCGCCGGATGGGCCGTCCCGAACCGCACTATCCCGCCGGCACCGCCACCGAAAGCTGGGCTGCAACAAACCATACACTTGTTTCCGATTTGCTTGATCTGGCCGATCTCAACCTGCACACCTTCGATCAATTCATTCTGGCTTTGCGGAATGCGTTTGTCTGGCACCGAAGCGCCAACTTTTCCCGCTTTGATCGAGCCGAAGCTCACATCCGCCGAAAAATCTACGAAAGTGCTGAATACCGAGTCATAGAACAAGCGCGTCAGGAGGCAGAACAAGCCTTTTTTGATGACTGTAACGCTATTGCCAAAGAAGGTCGCCTGGTCTGGGTTTTGGATACAGCCGAACGGCTCAATTTTATGGGCGCCGGTTGGCTGCTGGAACAAGACTTGCTGACCCCTCAGGATGTGGGTTTCAGCACTTTACAACGCTTGCTGGAGCTTTTAGCAGAGGGTAAATTGCCCAACACTACTATCTTGCTGGCCGGACGATATCAGGAGGCTAAAATCACCTTTGATACGTTGCAGGACGAAAAAAATGGCGCAGGCAGCCGATACGACTATATAGATATCACGCTGGGCAATTTTAGCCAGGAAGACACCCGGACTTACCTGGTTGAATTAGCTCGCCATTGGCAGCAACAGCAGCCTGACAGCCCAATTGCGGCCTATTTGCAGGATAGATTGGCTAAGGTGGCTGATTGGCCCGATGTTCTGTGGCTCTACACCGGCGGGCAGCCGGTTCGCCTGGCCCTCTTTGCTGATATTCTGGCTGAAGGAAAAAAAGAGCCGACCCCCTTGCAGGAAACCTTTGCTAACGCTCAACGCCACCTCGGCTGGCAGGTTGAAAAATACGGCCCATTAGATAAAACCACCCTGGCTGAGTTATTGAACAAAGATCAGTCCAAGAAAAATGAAGCGTATCAGAAAATTGCTTCTAAACTAGAGGCTGCTCAATTCGAGATTGAAGGAGAGTTTATAGATTTAATCTTCGCCAGAGGAGGAGAACTGCGCGCCCAGATTCTCAAAATCCTGGCCCAAGTCCGGCGCGGTTTAGACGAGCGCCATTTACACTTTATTCTGGATGCTTTGCCGGGCACAAACATAACCGCCTGGAAAGAAGACCCTGGCCGTCTTGAAGAGATTAAAACCGAACTGGATAGTATGTATTATCTTTCCTTTGTCAAGAAGACTCCGGAAGGTTACACGCTCCAGGACGAGCTGTATCATATCTATGATCGCCATGCCATAGCCGACGAAACTACCCGGCAAGCCGAAGCTGCCTCGCGCCGGTTTCTCTATCGCCGGCTGCTAATACTGGTTAATCATGAAATTGAAAATTTAAAAAAACAAAAGGCCGGCTACCTCAAAGAAGACGAGCGCAAGCTGCGCTGGGAGCCGCCGAGCCGAGCTTTAGTGATGAGCTTTGCTTTTGTCAGTGAGGTGGAGGTTAATGCGCGAATTGATTTGAGTGAGCGGCTTTTGCAGGCTCAGATAGAAAATTTATATTATGAACTCAGAATTGAACCTTATCATGCTCTCAACGATACTTTTTATGATTTGGCCGAAGAACGAAGACTTACTAATATAGAAGGGGATGCTCAACTGTTCAATGAGCTGTGGCGAGTTTTAACCGACGAATTCGCTCGCTACTTCATCCAATTATCACCCCTGGAGGAGACGACAGAGCAAGCAGAGTTATGGACCAATTTGGAAAGGGCCGCCCACCAGGAAGAAATAGCCCACTGGATCAAGCGCTTTGCCTTCACTAACCAAAATCAGCGCGTGGTTGAATTTGCCGACCAGATTGAAGCCTATGTTAAGCTGCTGCCCAGGGATGGCCGTGGAACCTTAGGCTGGACGTTGAACCATACCTTTTCCAGAGGGGAAAGGACGTGTTGGCGGGAGTTTGCCCGCATTGGCCTGGGGCAGGATTTACCCGACGCTATCCGGCGGTTGGAAGAGGCGGCCTCGGAATTGGAGCGCCTGCTAACCCCCAAAGGTATCCCCGAACGAGAAGAGCGAAGTTTTCTGAAGCACCCGGCCAAAATTCGTCTGAGGCGAGTCATTGGCGCGGTTTATAACGGTATTGGCCTGGGTTATACGTATCAGGGCCAATTTCGCCAGGCTATCAAAGCCTATGCCGAGGCTTTGCGTTATTTCCGCGAACCCGGACTCGTTGGCCAAAGAACCGTCACCTTAAACAATTTGTCCCGCGCTTTGTCAGAAGCCGGACGCCGAACCCGGGCTATTCGCATCTGTCGGGATGGGCTGGACCTGCGCCGGGAATTGGGGCATGAAGCGTTCATTGCTTACTCTTATAACACCCTGGCTCTTATATATAATGACAATCTACAGCCAAACGATGCCTGGCCTGAAGCAACCAAAGCCGTGGTTTACTTCCGCCGCCTGGCCGATCTACGCGGCCTGGGGTTATCACTGCTACAGTTAGGCGAAGCCCTGCGCCGCCTGGCTCTGGCCCGGTCGCCCCTGGTCGGCTCCCCTGAGGAATTGCTGAACGTGGCTGAAAGCGCCACGTTGGAAGCGCTTGACATTTTTACCAATGCACCTGAGGTAAACCTTCAGATTATCCGGCGCGTCGAAGCCGAAATAGAGTTGGGCTGTTTGTATCGAGATTATTTATATTATGTAAAAAATTTCCTGGATGTCCATCCAGAACAGGAAACCCGCTGGCGTCTGCTCAAGGATAAAGCTCTCCAACACCTGGAAGAAGCTGTCAAACTGGCCGAAAATCGTTTTCCTTTCCATCACCTGGACGCCCAGGTTGACCTGGCCTGGACTCACTACTATGCAGACGATCTCGACCAGGCCGAAGCATTCTCCGACGACATCATCTCAAGTTTGTCGGGTAAGCCATTTGTGCTCAAAAAAAATAATCTACCACCTTCACCGCAAGCCATTGATGAGACCTATGCTCTTTTCCAACTGGGTAAATTGTGGACGGTTAAAGGGCGAATTGCCCTGGATCACTTTTTAGATTGCGGGCGGGATATTCAAAAGATCAAGCAGAGTAAAACTGAGGCCCATCAAGTTTCTGGAAGAGATCGTCAATCTAACCAGTATCTCCAAGCTGCGGCAGAAGCGTTTGTCCTGTCATTGGGTTATGGGCTACTGTTTTCACCTCGTTCCCCTAATATTGGATTTGCTTTTGATCACTTATACGAGTATTTGAAAAAGTTTAACCCTGATGAAATGAAACTTTTCTACCGGCATCAACACAAAGTTCGGCGGAGTTATCAAGTAACCAAAATTAAGCCTGAAAACCTGGCCGATGTGGAAGAGTTTCTGTTGGAGTCTTTCGGTGATTACCTGTCGGAAGACGCAAAGGAGAAGAGGTGAGCTAATGGCCCAGTCCGTTCCGGTCGTTCTCTTTGGCCAACAACTAACTCATGAGAGCAACGATTGTGCCTGCCCTGATGTACCGTTTGTCATTACGGGTTCCGTTGAAACCATCGAAGACGATTGCGCCTGTCCAGATAAACCCTATCAGTTAACAACCTCGCACGAGCATAAATTCTCAGGCCTCAATAAAATGGGGTGTCATTCTCAGCCATTGATGGAGCTTGCTTCTCAACTCTATATTGTTCCATTGTCTCGTGATTTCACCCTAGCTTTTAGCCCTTTCGGCCCCTCTGGGCCGGTAGTACTCAACAGCGCAGCGGTTACTCGCTTGCAAGAGTTCAGTACCTCAAGGCTGTTGGAACAAGCTGTTGATTATACCCTGGCTCAATGCGGGCTACTTCTCCCAGCCAATCATAGACCAACGATGCAATGGGGCCACCCCCTCACTCTGACCGCCTGGCTGCATATCACCAACGCCTGCAACCTGGATTGTCCCTACTGTTATGTCCGTAAATCCAATGAACGCATGTCCGAAGAAATTGGCCTCAAAGCGGTTGAGGCAGTTTTTCGTTCGGCGGAGAAAAACGGCTTTCGAGCGGTCAAACTCAAATATGCCGGGGGTGAGGCGGCTTTGCACTTCAAATTGGTACAGCGGCTGCACCGCTACGCCCAACACCTGGCGGCGAAAAAAGGTCTCGACCTGCGGGCAGTGGTGCTCAGCAACGGCACCATTTGGACAGCGGCCATGGCTCGCTGGCTGGTAGACTCCGGCGTAAAATTGATGATTTCGCTGGATGGCGTCGGCGCGGCCCATGATGCCCAGCGGCCCGACCGGGGAGGGCGGGGTAGTTTTGCCCGTATCGAACATACCGTTGATCACATTCTGCTCCCGGCCGGCGTCCGCTCCGATATTTCTATCACTATTACCGGCCGCAACGCTTTTGCCGCCGCCGATGCTGTTGCCTGGGCTATTGAACGTGATTTGCCTTTCAGCCTCAACTTTTACCGGGAAAACTTGCTTTCGGCCAGCTATCACGATTTGAAGTTGGAAGAACAGCAAATTATCGAGGGGATGCGCGGCGCTTATCAGGTGGTTGAAAAGTATTTACCCACCCGCCCATTCTTGGGTGGGCTGCTGGATCGAGTGCAAGCCGAAGCCCATACCCATACCTGTGGTGTGGGCCAGAGCTACATGGTTTTTACCCATACCGGCCAGGTGGCCCAGTGCCAGATGCACCTGGGTGAGGGTAAACCCCTTAACGGTGCGCATGATCCGCTGAAACTCGTCGCCCATGGTTCAATTCCGGTCATCAGTGTGGACGATAAAGAGGGTTGTAAAGAGTGCGCCTGGAGGTATCGCTGTACAGGGGGCTGTCCGTTGGAAACGTATCGAGCAACGGGACGCTTTGATGTACAAAGCCCTCATTGCACTATCTACACCGAGCTATTTCCAGTAGCGCTGCGCTTGGAGGGGCTACGGCTGCTGAAGCTGGAGGGTCTGTTGAGTTAATCATGTAAGCTTTGTGTCAGGTTGGTGTAACCGAAAGGGAAAGTTACGTAATGTGACTTTCCCTTTTTTGTTAGGCCAATGTCCGAAAAAAATCGGACTGATGCCAGATAAATCTGTAGACAATGTCAGGTTAAGAGATTAAAGTGGAGATAGTAAGGTAAGGAGTAAAGCAAACACAATCAAGGAGGTCACACAAAAAAGAATTTCTCACTCTAAAAATCCAAATATAACCCTCAAACCAAACAACAAGGAGGAAACCTATTAAATAGATCAAGATAACCCGTTTTCAAAAACTGTTGATAAAAATCCAAAACACAAACAAGGAGGGCCTATTAACTAACTAGAACTTTTACAACCGAATAGTGTCTCAATTAGCCCGGCGACAAGCTGGGAATATGCGCCAATCAGCGCATCAAGTCAAGCAACGAGGTGGGGGCCAATAAGCGCCCCCACTCCTTTACCACCTTTACAGAAAGGAGGATAGCGCAAAATTATGTCCTTATTAGAACGAATTGCTATCAGCAACGGCAATAAAAATCGTAAAGCAACGGCAAACAAGGTGCTGGCAGCAATGAATCATCAAAAAATAGCTAATTGGAATCAATCTATGCGGGTTGAAATCCGCCGGAAGCAAGCGAGGCGCTGCTCTCCGAGTCACTCAAATATCATGCTGGCAAAATAAGGAGGCAAAAGATGAATTCTGATTTAAATGCAATCATAGTATGGGGAATTTACATATTGGCCTTTTATGCGTTAAGGGCCTTACCCGGTTATATTTTGATTTATGGGATCAAGCCGCTATGCCCCGAATGATGGGAACGCAACATTGCTGCCTTCGATCCCTATGATTTTGAAGCTGATTGTCAAGCCGGGGCAGCTACCTATCTCAGTATAGCCGAACGATAACCCCGGTAGAATCGCCAGGAGAAACAAAATGGTCGAGCAAATCTGCAATCTTCTGAATTTAAATGTAAATGCGGGCTTGGGGCGGCGGTTAGCCGAGGTAGAAATCAAGCAGGATATAAAAAACTCAAACCTTTTCTACATCCTGCCTAAACAGGATGTGGTGGAGGCGACCTCACTGGCCCATGCCTTATCAATTCAAGTAGAGAAACTCCATTTAGAGGATATGCGTTTTAAGCCGGTCCGTATTTTAGCCGGTTAATCAAACATAGAAAGGAGAACAGAAATGGCGCAGGTATTCACCACAATTGGATTAGCCGTGGCAGTTGTAATCCCCCTGTTCGTTTTTATAAAACTGACCGCCACTTCTAGCACCCTGCAAGGGTGTTTGGCCATGGCTGGAGTTATAGGGTGGATAGTCACCATGATAATCACGGGTATCCAACTAATTTTTCCGGGATAATTCTCTAGTTAGCTCCCAGATTTCGATCAGAGGTAAATATGAATAGCAAATTGCTCAGGAAAAAACGCTGAGGTCACACAGAGCTTCAGCGTTTTTTATTTACCTCTAAACTCATGACTATTCTCCTATAGCGAATCCATTCGACTTGACGCATACTCGAAAGTGGCAATTGGCAGCAATTACTCCACGTCAGATTTAACCACTCCAGCCATAATTGATAAGACAGATTGGAAGGTTCTGGTGTATAATGTATCGCATCGCGCCGGAGAGAGTGATTTTTTAGTGAGTGTTCCCAAATCACGCATTTTAATTGCGGACCCGGATGTTGATATCCGCGAGTCCTTACGTTTATATTTTGAAGCGAATGGGCATGAAGTTCAAACGGTCGGTGAAGCTGGCGACATCATCCGGACCGCGCGGCCCTGGCAGCCCAACGCTATCCTCATCAGCGACGAATTGCAGGGGAATCCCTTTCAAGTTTGCCGGGAACTGCTGGACGATACCCTGGTCGGTCACATTCCGCTGGTCATGTTGCTGCACGTCAACGACCGCCAGGCCCGCCTGGCTGCCCTGGAAGCTGGCGTGAGCGATATTATTATCAAACCCCTGGATATTGAGGAACTGCGCCTGCGCATTGAAGCAGCCATCCGCCTCTCGACAATGCGATTGGAAGCGTAGGGATTTTAGACAGAGTACCCTTTGGGTATTTTAGATTTTGGATTTATAATACGGTCTCCAAAGCGGCAGAGGCCGTATTTTTATTTGGGGAGGCGAGGGTACGAGGAAACGAAGAGGCTTTTCGCTCGCTTCGCCTCACTCATCATCGCATCTTTTTAGGAGACTAACCTTGTTAATCGTTATGAAATTCGGCGGCACCTCCGTAGGGAGTGCGCCCGCCTTACAAAAAGTAGTCGAAATTGTAAAAGCTGGACGGCAGCAAGGACATTCGCTGGTGCTGGTGGTTTCAGCCATGAGCGGCGTGACAGACATGCTGTTAAATGCAGCCCACCGGGCCGAAGCCGGCGATGAAGAGACGGCGCACCAAGCCAGAGCAGCTATCACCCAAAAGCACGCCGAGGCCACCCTGCATTTTTTGGGCGACACGCCGGAACGGGCCACGGTGATGGCCGAAATCAACGCCTTGCTGGATGAGTTTGAGGCGTTGTGCCACGGTATTCGGGTGCTGGGCGAGCTGACCCCGCGGGCGCTGGATGTCATTGCCGGGATGGGCGAGCGCATCAGCGTGCCGCAGGTGGCGGCGATTCTTAACCATGCCGGGGTACCGGCCCAGGGGGTGGCCGCAACCGAACTGATTGTGACCGACAGCCGCTTTGGCGGAGCGGTTCCCCTGGTTGAGGCAACGGCGGCCAAGGCCCAGGCCGGGCTGCGCCCCATTTTGGGCGCGGGCAAGGTCCCGGTTGTCACCGGTTTTATCGGCGCAACCGAGAACGGTATTCCTACTACCCTGGGGCGAGGCGGCAGCGATTACACCGGGACTATTCTGGGCCGCGCCCTGGAAGCCGACGAAGTTTGGATTTGGACGGACGTCAACGGGGTGATGACCACCGACCCTCGCCTGGTCCCCGCAGCGCACCCGATTAGCCACCTTTCTTACGCCGAAATCAGTGAGCTTTCCTATTTCGGGGCCAAAGTGCTCCATTCGCAGGCGATCCGCCCGGCCCGGCGGGTCGGCATGCCCGTGCGCATTCTTAACACCTTTGAGCCGGACCATCCGGGCACGCTCATCACCGCCGAGGCCAAAGAGAGCAATAAAGCAGTTAAAGCCGTAGCGGCCATCAAAAATATGAGCCTGGTGACGGTCGAAGGGCCGGGGATGGCCGGAATTCCCGGCGTAGCGGGGCGGACTTTTATGGCTGTGGCTCGCACCGACACCAACGTACTGATGATCAGCCAGGCCTCGTCGGAGCAGTCTATCTGCTTTGTTATCCCCAGTGCCGATGTAACTAGAGTCGCCAAGTCGCTGGAACAGGAACTGGCCCGTGAAATTGAGCGGCGTGACCTGGAGCCGGTGCGCTGGGAGGATGAAGTGGTGGTGCTGGCAGTGGTCGGCGCGGGCATGAAGGGTACGCCGGGTATCAGCGGCCGCCTGTTTGGGGCGCTCGGGCGAGAAAAAATCAATGTTATCGCTATTGCCCAGGGCAGCAGTGAATTTAATATTTCGCTGGTTGTGGCGCGCAGTCAGGCCGACGATGCGGTGCGGGTCATCCACGCCGAGTTTGAATTGGAGAAGCCGGATTAATTTGTCAATTTGTTAAATTCGTTGACATAGGTAGTGCTTCGTGGTAAAATTGCCCCACTCTGGCAGAAGTAGTATGGCATGACCCTTGACACTTAAATACATAACCCTTAACCTGTGAAATCGGTGAAGATTTTATTCGTCAGCGACAAGGTCGTCGAGCACCTCTATAGTCCCCGGATTGTCGAACGGTACAACGATGTTAATTTAATTATTGGCTGCGGCGACCTGCCCTATTACTATCTGGAATTCATTCTCTCCATGCTCAATGTGCCGCTCCTGTACGTCCACGGCAATCACGACCCCCAGCAGGAATACCTCTCCGATGGAACTTCAATCAGCGGCCCCAGCGGCGGCGCGAATCTGCACTGCCATGTTTACAAAGAGAGCGGCTTATTGCTGACCGGATTGGAAGGCTCCATCCGTTATAAAGATGGTTGTTTTCAATACAGCCAGCGAGAAATGTGGCTGAATGTGTTTTACCTGATCCCAAAGTTGCTGATGAACAAGCTAATGTATGGCCGCTACCTGGATATTCTGGTGGCTCATTCGCCGCCCTACGGCATCCATAACGGCGAGGACCGCATTCACGTTGGTTTTAAGGCTTTTTTGTGGCTGATGAAAGTTTTTAAGCCGAAATACCTGGTGCACGGCCACCGGCATGTCTACAATCCCGCCGAAATCACCGAAACCCATTTTTTGGAGACCCGGGTGGTTAACATTTACCCCTACCGCGTTTTAGAGATAGAGGTTCCTTCATGACCCGCTTGCGTGTGGCCTTTCAGGGTGAACGGGGCGCCTACAGCGAAGCTGCCGCCATTGCCTTTTTCGGCGACTCGGTCCAGCCGATTCCTCATAATGATTTTGATGGCGTCTTTGAAGCAGTCGCTACCGGTCAGGCCGAACGGGGTGTATTGCCGGTGGAAAACTCGCTGGCCGGCAGCATTCATCGCAATTATGACTTATTGCTGCGGCATGAACTATTCATCGTGGGCGAAGTCCAAATTCCTATTGCCCACCAACTCATTGCTTTGCCCGGCGTCACCCTCGGCGACATCAAAAAAGTCTACTCCCACCCTCAAGCCCTGGCCCAATGCGAGCGATCGATCACCAAGCTCTTACCGTATGCCGAGCGCGTTGTTACCTACGATACCGCTGGTAGCGTCAAAATGATCAAAGAGCAAAACATCGCCGACGGGGCCGGACTGGCCAGCCAGCGGGCCGCTGATATTTATGAGATGTATATCGTCCAGCCCGATATGCAAGACGACGCCGAAAATTACACCCGTTTTGTCGTAGTGGCCCGCGAGCCAATCATGCCAGCCGGCGAAATCAAAACCTCGATTGTCTTTTCAATGGACAACGTGCCCGGCTCCCTCTTCAAGAGCCTGGCCGTTTTTGCGCTGCGTGATATTGACCTGACCAAAATCGAATCCCGGCCCTTGCAGGGCAAGCGCTGGCAATACTTCTTTTATATTGATTTCATCGCCAGCCAATACGAAGAGCGGGGCCGCAACGCGCTGAACCATTTGCAGGAAATAACCAGCTATTTGAAGGTGCTGGGGTCCTATCCGCGCGGCGTATAATCATAATCATAAGATGATACGTGATACGTGATGCGTGAAACATAATTTTTTACGCATCACATATCACGCATTACACCTTAATTGTGCTTATAGGACAGTATGTCAAGCAACCATAAAGTCATCAGCGTTTTTGGCAGCAGTTCTCCTCAACCCGGCTCCGCTGATTATGAGGCAGCGCGAACCCTGGGCCGCTTGCTGGCCCAAGCCGGTTTTGTGACTCAAACCGGCAGCTACTCCGGGGTGATGGCCGGGGCCAGCCAGGGCGCGTGTGAAGCGGACGGGCATGTCATTGGCGTGACCTGCGCTCAAATTGAACAGTATCGGCCAATGCCCCCTAACCAGTGGGTCAAAGAGCAAATCAAGCATCAGACCCTGCGGGAACGCCTGCTTTACCTGGTGGATCATTGCGATGGAGCCATCGTTATGCCCGGCGGTATTGGCACACTCTCGGAATTGGCTTTGATTTGGAGCTTTGTCCAAACCGGCGAGATTGCCCCTCGTCCCATCATTACCGTCGGCGGCCTCTGGCAGCGGACGCTGGCTGCCTTTACTGACAGTGGTTATGTTCGCCCTGATCACCAGGCCCTCATTACGATGGCTCGTACTGCCGACGAGGCGGTCAAAAAGATGATTGGCTATTTATCGTAAGCAAATACCCAGGGAGCGCTCTGCTCCGGCAAGGAAACGACCATGCTCGACTCTGTCACGGTGAGACCCATTCTGCCCGATGAATTGGAAAAGGTGGCCTACGTCCGCGCGACGAGCTACGGCGGCAGTGAAACGGAGTGCCTGGCCGAGCTGCAAGACAATCCGCGATACAACTCCTCGAACATCATTGTGGCCGAGTACCAGGGTGAAGTCATCGGCAGCGTAGCCGTCTTTCCGGCGCAAATGTGGCTGAGCGGCGTGCCGATCAGCGTGGGGGCCGTCACCGGGGTAGCGGTTTTGCCTCAATTTCAACGCAGAGGCGTCGCCGGTAAAATGATGGATTTTTCCATTGTCCGCATGGTCGCCGAAGGCCGGGCTATGTCGGTCCTTTTTCCGCACTCCCATAAATATTATCGCCAGTTCGGCTACGGCCCCATCGGTGACCTGCACGCCTATCGCATCAATCCTCACAATTTAACTGTTTTTTCCGAGGGGCATCAAGTTCGACCCTTCACCCCCGCGGATTTAACCATGATGCGGGTGATGTATAAAGGCCAGTTGACCTGGCATAACGGCTGGTTCACGCGCAGCAATGAATGGTGGGATAAAATTGTTGCCCGCTGGCCCAATATCATGGTCTTTGAAAATGATGGCGCGATTGAGGGCTATTACGCCTGCGAGATTCAGTTTAGCAAAACCGGCGAGCGGGTGCTGCAGCTCAAAGAATTTTTTGCCGCCGAAGATAAGGCTTATCGCGGCTTGATCGGCTACCTGGCCGCCCAGAATGAAGCGGATGTGATCGAGTACCTGGCTCCGCCCGACACGCCGCTCCGCCACAGCCTGCGCCAGCCCAAAGCCGAAGACGCTCAACATCGCAGCTATATCTTCTATGACCTGTGCCATGTTACCCCCGGCCCGGTAGCGCGGATCATCAACTTATCCATGGCCCTGACCAAACGCTTTTATGCCCGGCATATGTCGGGCGAGCGTGTGATTCGAATCAGCGACCCGCTGATCCCAACCAATGAAGAGCCGCTGCTCTTCCGCCTGGTTGACGGCCGGGCCGAAACTCGCTCCGCCGACGGTCGCAAGCCCCACGTCGAAACCGACATCGGCACAATGACCCAGATTTTGTGCGGCTATCTCACCGCCCAAGACGCCCGCCGCCTGGGCCGGCTGCAGGGCAATGAAGATACGTGTTCCTGGCTGGATAAAGCCGTCGCCGATAGTCCGGTCTATATTCAAGCTGGTGACTGGTTTTAGATCAAAGCTTCGCAAATGGGCGGATGTTATTTGCATTTATGGTTAATTGTGGTATAAATCAGCCCCAAATTCGGCGCTTTCTCTATTTATGAAATTTTTAACCAGGGTATCAAAGGCGATACCGGACAAGAGGTCTTAGATCGGGCCGCCTTAGAAGCCACGTGGATTTTTACCATTTTTAGATGACTCACCATCATCTGGAAAGGAGCAAGGCAGCGATGAGTAAAAAGATTACCAAAACACAACTAGCGTTGCTCAAACAGGAACGCGAACATACTCTGTCTGAACTGGAGAATCTGCGCCAAGAGCTCCGGGCCGAAGTGGAGATTGAGGATGTTGACGAGGTGGCCTCCGAGTTGATCGAGCGAGACAAAATGTATTCGCTCATCCTGTCGCTAGAGCGCAAGTTGGAAGACATTGACCACGCCATCAAGCAAGCTCAAGAACGCGGCTACGGTATTTGCGAAAGATGCGGCAAACCCATTGATCCGGAGCGATTGGAAATTTTCCCGGAAACCACTCTCTGTATTGATTGCAAACGCGAGACGGAACGTTTGGCGCGAGCTTCGTCTTCATAATCTTGCCTTTGGATTTATCCAGTTGAAATATCTGAGGCGGGGGCAATCCTCCCGCCTTTTTTATTTCCAGTCACTCAATAAAACCCGGTCGGTATGCCCTGCCCGGACAATCGCCAGGGTCATCCCTACCGTTCCGAACAATTTTTGGTTTTGTTTAGGCCGATGAGCTTAAGCATTTTTGAATTTAACCCCTGCTTGACACCGCGATGTTTATATTGTATAAGTTAACCACAAACCCTACCCCTTAAAGTCAGTTACTTTTCCCCTTCGCCTATCCGCTTGTTTATTGATAAATATCCCAACGGAGCCAAAGTTGCATGCCAACCAATGCTACTCGCCGTTATCAAGACACTTTTCGCCGTAATGAGATCGAGTTAATTCTCCGCTTTGCCAAGCGCGGCGAATCGCTGGCCTTTGTCGGGTTGGCCGGGAGCGGCAAATCCAATATCGTCAACTTCTTGCGCGAGATTGAGGAGCACGCGTCCCAACTGAAGCAAGATGTCACCCGGCTGCATTTTCCGATTGTGGACACCACCTTCTGGGAAGAGACGCCGCTCAGCTTGTGGAAAATTATGCTGGAGGCGCTCAACCAGGCGATCGAAACCCTCTCACCGCCTCCCGACGCGTCGAAAATTATTCCAATTTCCGAAGAAGAACGAATCCTGAACCTGCTGCGCTCCCGCCTGGAGTGGCTGTGCCAGGACCTGGGACACCAGGCGATGTTTGTGCTGGACGATTTCGATGCAGCTTTGGAAACCGGACCGCTGGCGATGCTGGAACGGCTGAACGGCCTGCGCAGCGAAGGCAATCGCGAAGCGTTGAGTTACCTGCTGTTTACCAAGCGCCTGCCCCACGTGCTGGGCCGAAGCCATAATCTGGAAGAAGAGTCAAAATTCTATGACCTCTTTCGTCACCATATCTATGCCCTGGAGCCGTACAGCCCCGAAGACGCTCACCAGATGCTCAGGCACTTGAACGAAGGGGAGGGTAATCCCCTGCGGGAGCGAGATTTGGCCGAGATTCGCCAATTGGCCGGGGGACACGCCCGGCTGCTGAAAATCGTCTTCGATACCTGGATTTCCCAGGGGATGGCGGGAGTCAACCCGGTCACTTACCTGGCGGCGCAGCCGGACGTGCAGCAGGAGTGCCAGCGCATTTTGCGCGGCCTGCACGAAGAAGAGCAGCAGGTATTGGCCCGGGTGGCTCGCGAGGCGGTCACCGGCGAGGATCAGGATGTGGTGGACCACCTGGTGCGCCGGGGAGTGCTGACCACCGACGGGCAAAAGCTGTTTAGCCCGCTGTTGAGCCAGTACCTCAGCGAGCATGTAGAACAGGAGTAAGGCATGGGAACTTTTTGGGTCATCCTCGGAATTATTGGCGCCATTGTGCTGCTGGTGATTTTTATCAAGCTGTTCATGGCCATGGTGCAGATAGTGCCTGAGGAGAGGCGTCTGGTGGTTTACCGGCTCGGACGCTTTAACCGCGTCACCGGGCCGGGCATGGTCTTTGTCGTTCCCGGCCTGGAGCAGATTGTGCGAACCCTGGAAGTGCGGGAGCATCCCATGGAAGTAACCGTGCCGGGCATTTTTGCTTACGGCGTGCCCAATGACTTGACGCTTGATCTGTGGTGCAGTTTTGACCTGGTGCGGGCAGCGGGCGGGAACAGGGCGAAACTGGCCCAATTGGTGCAGATTAGTGATGCCGAGCGCCGCAAGCAAGTTGAAGTGAAAATGCGCGAAGCGTTGGTGAATCAAGTGGCCGCTTTGGAGAAAAATAAGCCGCTGGCCGCAGGAGCGACGTCCCTGGATGGCGTGCTGGCGCTGGCTCCGGGTACGGAGCGTTATAACACCCTCCTGGCCGGGGTTAAAAATGAATTGGAAAAGAGCCTGCCTTCCGTCGGGGTTATCGTAAACACGAGCCAGCCCATCACCCTGACCGGGCGGGTCATCCCCGACGCCATTATTAACGCGATCAAACGCATGCAGGGGCGGCAGATTGACAGCCAATGGCTGACCAGGTACGCCAATCAACTGCGGCAGCAATTCCCCGAAATCTCAAACGTCATCCTTGATCAAATGCTGGCCTCGGTGGATGGAGTGGATGTGGGGAATGTCCAACGGCTGCGCCTGGAGCAGGATGAGCGAACCGACGCCCAGGTCGAGCTAGAGGTGCCGATGAGCGGCAGCGATAGTCCGGAGGTTGTGGCCAAACCGAAGATAAGACTAGCGGATAGTGAGACCAGACGCTCCGCCGCAGCCGCCAAAGCTGTCCCTCAGACGTCCGCAGCCCGGTCCAATCACTTAACCAAAAGTGACCTGGCCGTGCTCAAACGCGTGCCCCGGCCCGACGACCCCGAGAAACAGCGCTTGAGCGCGTGAAATAACTATAGACATTATCAGAATAAAATTCAAAACATGTCATTTCGAGCGACGAAGGAGCGAGAAATCCCCAGGATGTCACTCTTTAGCATAGAGCCGAGGGATTCCTCGCATCGTACCCTTGTGGTATTCCGCTACGCTCCACTCGGAATGACAGTCACACCTCACGCTTCCTGTCCCCCACTCTGCTGGATCAACTTCGCCACCAGCGCCGTCCAGCCGGTCTGGTGGCTGGCCCCCAGGCCCGCCCCGTTGTCCCCGTGGAAATATTCGTAAAAGGGAAGGTAGTCGCGCCAGTGCGGGTCGGTCTGGAACAGGTCAATCCCGCCGAAGACAGGCCGCCGAGCGCCGTTGGCTTCGTCGCGCCGGAAGATGCCCATCAAGCGGCGAGATAGATCCGTCGCAACCTCGTCCAAGTTGACCCACCGCCCCGAATAGCGCGGCAGTTCCACCTTGAGCGACTCGCCGTAGTAGTGGTGGTACTTCTGCAGCGACTCGACCATCAAGAAGTTGACCGGGAACCAGATCGGCCCGCGCCAGTTGGAGTTGCCGCCAAACAGCCCGCTGCTCGACTCCGCCGGTTCATAATGGACGATATGGACCTGGCCGTTGGCGTTAAAGTAGTAGGGTTCCGTCGCGTGCCGCTTGGAGAGCGCCCGCAGGCCGTAATCCGACAAAAATTGGGCCGGGTCGAGCATGCGCGGCAAAATCAGCTCCAGCTTGGGCCGGTCGGCGATGGCCAGCAGGCGGCGGCCCCCTTCGCCGGGAGCGGTCAGCGAGGCGATATTCTGGACCAGTTTAGGCCGGTATTCCAGAAACCACTCCATGCGCTGGCGGAAGCGCGGCAGTTTTTCCAGCAAATCCGGTTCCAGCGTCTCGACGGCAAACAGCGGGATCAGGCCGACCAGGGAGCGAATCTTGAGCGGGACGTGCCGGCCGTTGGGCAGGTGCAGCACGTCGTAGAAGAAGCCATCCTCCTCATCCCACAGGCTGAACCCGTCACCCAGGTTGCCGATGGCGTTGGCGATGTAGATAAAGTGCTCAAAAAATTTGGTCGCCACGTCCTCGTAGGCCCGGTCGTGGCGGGCCAATTCCAGGGCGATGGCCAGCATGTTCAGGCAGTACATGCCCATCCAGGCCGTGCCGTCGGCCTGCTCGATGAAGCCGCCGGTGGGCAGTGGCTTGCTGCGGTCAAACACGCCGATATTGTCCAGCCCCAAAAAGCCGCCCTGGAAGATGTTGTTGCCCTCGGCGTCTTTGCGGTTGACCCACCAGGTGAAATTGAGCAGCAGTTTATGAAAGACTCGCTCCAAAAAGGTTAGGTCGGCCCGGCCGGTCACGTTGCGGGTGATTTTGTAGACCCGCCAGGCGGCCCAGGCATGCACCGGCGGGTTAACATCGCTAAAGGTCCATTCGTAGGCCGGAATCTGGCCGTTGGGGTGCATGTACCACTCGCGCAGCAGCAGGATGAGCTGGCGCTTGGCCAGTTCCGGGTCAATCATGGCAAGCGGGATGCAGTGGAAGGCCAAGTCCCAGGCGGCATACCAGGGATACTCCCACTTGTCGGGCATGGACAGCACATCTAAGTTGTACAGGTGGGACCACTCCATGTTGCGGATATATTTGCGCGAGGCCGGCGGCGGGGGGCTGGCCGGGTCGCCGTCCAGCCAGAGCTGCACGCCGTAGTGATAAAACTGTTTGCTCCACAATAGCCCGGCAAAGGCCTGGCGCTGGATGCGCCGTTCGTCCTCGCTCAGAGTGGGAGCCTGGATGGCCGCGTAAAATTCGTCGGCTTCCTGGATACGCTGGGCAAAAACCGGCTCAAAATCGTCAAAGGGTGTGTCCAGGGGGATATTGGTAAAGCGGACCTGCACTACCGCCGTTTCACCCGGCGCCACCATTGCCCGAAAATGGGCGGCGACTTTAGTGCCGGTACAGGCCGGATTGACCCGATCCAGCCGGCCATGCACCACTGCCTGGTGAATACCATCCTTGACGTAGGGGCTGGCGTTGGGCACGCCGAAAAGGCGCTCGGTGTTGGTGTCATTTTCGGTAAAGAGCAGAAAGGCCGCCTCTTGCAGAGGCAAGTTTTGCAGCGCCCCCAGGCCGGTGACGTGCCACCAGCGGTCGCCCAGGTGGCGCTGTTCGGCATGGACGGTGCCAAAGTCAATCGCCCGCAGCTCTGGCCGGGCCGGGTTGTGCCCCCACGACCAGGTGTTGCGATACCATAGATGCGGCAGAATGTGGAGAGGAGCTGGCTCCGGGCCGCGATTGACGGCGGTGATGCGGCACAGGATGTCCTCCTGGTCGGCCTTGGCGTATTCGATGAAGACGTCAAAGTAGCGGCCAGCGGCAAAAGCGTCGTGCAGAGCGTCAATTAGCTCAAATTCGGGGGTGGTACGCCCGCGCCGCCGGTTCTCGTCAACCAGCCAGGCGTAGGGGTACTCGACCTGGGGATATTTGTAGAGCATTTTCATGTAAGAGTGGGTGGGGGTGCTGTCGAGGTAAAAATAGTACTCCTTGACATCCTCGCCGTGATTGCCTTCCGGGCCGCTCAGGCCAAACAGGCGCTCTTTGAGGATGGGGTCGCGCCCGTTCCACAGGGCCACCGCCAGGCAGATATTCTGGAAGCGGTTGCAGACCCCGCCCAGCCCGTCCTCATTCCAGCGGTAGACCCGGCTGCGAGCATGGTCGTGGGTGAAGTAATCCCAGGCGTCGCCGCTGGCGCTGTAATCCTCGCGCACCGTGCCCCAGGCCCGCTCGCTGACATACGGTCCCCAATTTTTCCAATCACTCTGCCGCTTCTCAGAGTCGGCCAGGCGGCAATGTTCGGCGGTTTGCAGTGGTGGCATGCGATTCCCCCTAGCTAGAATTCAGGAACACAGAGGAACACAAAGACAGCGCGGAGATGCACAGAGAAGATATAAGAAATTCTCTGCGTCCCTCTGTGTCTTCTCCGTGTATCTCTGTGTCCCAAATCCTTGCGCGAATGGTTGTTATGGTGATTTCACTCCCGGCACATTCACCTGGCGCTCCAGCGTGCGGCCGTCGGGCAGGGTAGCCCGAACGAGGATGAACCAATCGCCGGCCATAGTGAATTCAAGGGGCGCCTCGTAGCGGCCCGGCGATACTTCGCTGGGCTGGGCCAGGGTCGGGGCCATGCCGGCGTGGGTCATGTTGCCTTCCAGCTCCACCTTCGCCCCGGTGAGGGGCTGGCCGCCGGCCTCGCTGAGAGTGACTGTCACTGCCGCCTGGCCGACCTGTGGCGGGTTGGGATTAATGGTCACATTGACCCCAATATCGGCTAAATCGTTCTGCCCCGCGCGGCGGCAGCCGGCCAAGATTAATAATAACATAACGAGAAGGATAAAAGAGGCACGGGGCTGAAGCCACCGTGCTGAGAGGGCCAAGCTCTCCGAGCTGCAAACCAGCCTGTGAAGGCTTCGCTCTTTTAGTCCGACGGCTTTAGCCTCGGACTTTGCCGGACAGAAATTTTTATCCTTCATCCTTCATCCTTCCACAGCTCCTCCATCTTCACATACTGCTCCGGGAACTCGCCGGTGTAGCTCAGAAACTTGGGGATAGGGTAGCGAATCCCGCCCTGGTGCGTCCCGGCCAACCCCTCTAAGACCATCTCGATTTTGCTGAAGGGGATGGTAAAGGCCATTTCGCCGTCGCCGGCCTGGGCAAAGACACGGTCGCCGTAGCAGGGCAGGATGACCTGGCACTCGTCCGTTTTCATGGTGGTGATGACCGCATCGGCGCAGTCAATCCGCCCGGAAAAGCTGGACTCGATCCGCCCGCCGGTTTTCCACAGCCGGGCCGTGACCAGCCGCATGACCTGGGCCGAGTTGCCGTAAATGACAATCACGTGCGGCTCGAAGGTGCAGCGCGACAGCGGCGCGGCGGCCACGTAGGCCCACTGCTTATAATCCCACTTGTCCACCCCCGCCTCGGTCACGGCCCCGGCCGCCGGGGTTTCGGTGTACATGCCGGCGCAGGTCATACCGTTAAGAAAATAGCCCAGCAGCGGCTCAAAGCCCCAGACCGCCTTGGCCAGCGGGCATGATAAATCCTCGCCGTTCATGGCGATGACCCGCCCGGTGTGGCGGACCATGGCCAACACCTGGCAAATGGCCATCTCTTCGCCAAAATCAGCCTTGGGCCGCTTGGCCCGTTCCGGCAGCGCCTCGCCCTCGGCGATCATCCGCACCGCCAGGGGAAACGTCGCCGGACGGATGTGGGTTTGGAGGGCCTGGTCGAGAGTTTGGAGGAGGTTGGAGGTCATTTTTTGTTTCCTTTCGATTCGTACTCTACAAGTCTCATCGTGTCGCTTGAACTTTCCGAACTTTTATTGGGCAGCGCAGCTCATCTTTACTGGTATTTTTTTGCGTCGCCCAACGCCTGCGGTTTAGCCGCCGCAGAGCCTTTGCTTAAAAACTACCTCAAAGTGCCTAAACCAACTTGAATAACCGGGAAGCTTGGGCGGTCGGTTACAGCCACTTGTTGGGCCGCACAGTGACTTATAGCTTATACTGGCTTCTCACTGGTGGATATTTCTTCAACGCTTGCTCAGTCGCTTTCGTGCCGAATTCAACCATCAGAGTCTGAGTCAAACATACGAAGCCCCCCGGCGTCCACTTGTCCGTTTTTGAAATATTTCTCATAAATTCGGCAACTTCCTCAACATCGTGCCGAAGGAAATATAGTTGTTCTGACTCCCAGCGTTCTTTACTCCCAAGAGATCGGCGGGCAAGAATATCATCGCGCGAAAATGACTTTGAACGGATGAGACCAGTCACTTCATAAAAATACTGATGAGTATCTACCCCTAAAGTAAAAAATACTAATTCGTCCTCTGTTATTTCAATGTTAAGTTCTTGACTTGCTCCTCTTTGCGCTGTGGTTAAGAGAGATACGGTACCATCTGCACTTCGATCCGAAATGGGATTGACACACTCGTTTATCGGTGGTACCAAGTAACCTTGATACCCTCCGATGCCTTCTGTTGCTCTCTTGCTAACAACTATGAAACCATCACTTGTAATGAGAGACAAGTTGATAGAGATGGCACTCGCGAACTCTGGAATAGGGTATCTGTAATTCAAATTGCGCAAATACTTATCCCGAACTGTGGTTGTCTTTCCTTGGTCAGTGAGGATGACTTCATCGAGGCTCATGGCAGTCGCTAAAAATGTGTAATAGTCAGAGGGATGAAGCCGAAGTACTAAGAAAGGTTCTTCAGTATATCCAATTTGCCCTCGTTCCACTCCTGCCAAAGCAACTGTTGCACCGTTATGAAACTCGCGACGCTGATTGGCTTTTTCCAGTTGTGCTTGTACTTCCTCGATGCTGTCCTTCTTCTGTTGTCGATCAGGAGGTAATACAAGTGGCCGGGGATCAACTCGACAAAAGATGTTATTTGGTATGTAGGGAGCAGAACTGGAACCCTCAATAATGATCCAACCGACATGCCATTTGCCGATTCGGAATTCGTCTTGTGCAACCGAAATAACGTTGATCTTGCGAAACTTAGCAATCATACCTCGCAGCCAATAGTTGAACGCCCGTTGATGACGCTCAATTGGTTTATCCAGAAGCCTAGTGGCGATCACTCCGAGAATTGCACCGATTAGAAGTTCTAGCCAAGAATTCATATCATCAACTTCATCTCTAGAAAATACAAAGTGGCTGCGGAGTCAGCGGGCCAACTTTGAAATCGCGGGCAACCCGATAATACCACCCACACTCCACCGCTCACAGCCCAGCCGCTCTTTCCACCAATGGTTAGACTTGATACGACACGCGAACACCTTCCCATTCAGCGCGCAGGCTCTCCTGATAGCTCAGCGCATCAATATTGTGCTCGTGCCATGAGCCAAAGGCAGGATGACGGCGGAGCGAACGCTCTCCGGATGGTGGCGTATCGGCCAACTGCTGGCGTAAAAACGCGGCAAAGTCGAGCACCTCGCTTTGCTTTTCAGGCGGCAGGTGTTCCAATTGTTGTTGGATTTGTTCAAGGATTGTCATGGTATCTCCTTTCCAAAATTTAGCCTTATTCCATAAATACCGCAGCCGGAACCTTAAATCGTTCACTCAGCGCCTTGATTTGCCTTAAATTTAGCTCTCTTTTACGGCTCAAAATTTCCGAGACAATTCCCTGGCTGCCCAATTCGGGTAAATCTTTCTGCTTTAAACCATGCTCTTCCATGAAATACTTTAAGGCTGCAACGGGATCACCGGCTGGTTCTGGAACATGTTGGTTTTCATAGGTTTCAATGAGGACTCCTATGACATCCATCAAATTCGCCAGTGGATGCTCCTCGTCATCCCTGACTATATCAGTAATCTCATCCAACAATTCAACCAATCGGTTGTACTCGTCCTCATTGGTCGGCACAAAAATAAATTTAGCCATCTGCTCGAAATTTTGAATGAGTTGAGGTTGTAACATTTTTATCTTGCTTCAATAATTATCGGCTCAATTAATCTTGCGCTCGTACTTGTGCCACTCGTTCTCCCTTAGCTTGAACTTCTGAAGCTGTACCGGTCGAAGTCTTGGGCAGTGGTGAGATTGAGTAGCCCTGACGAAGAAGATTTCTCCCCGCTACGCGGGTCGAAATGACATTACGTCTGACTGTCATTTCGAGCGACCCGCAAGAGGGAGCGAGAAATCTTACTTCCACCCCTGACTCAAATCTTGCCACTCAGGATTCATACTCGTCACCAGGTTATTCTTCTTTTCTCGACGCCACTTTTTAATTTCTTTCTCACGGTGAAGGGCGGCATTTATGTCAGGTGTCTCTTCAAAATAAACCAATTTGTTGACATTGTACTTTGCCGTAAAGCCTTGAACCAATTTATGTTTGTGTTCATAAAGGCGACGTTCCAGATTGTTGGTTACGCCCACATATATCACTTGATCGTTCCAATTGGTTAACAAATAAACATAGTAGGACTGGCTCATGCGATTACAAGCCTTCTACTTCTGTCATTTCGAGGCCGTAGGCCGAGAAATCTGCCAGGGACAAGGTTTGAATACCCCCGGCGACGAGGATTTCTCCCCGCTACGCGGGTCGAAATGACATGTCAGGTTGCTTTTCTTCTGTACCCCTCAATTAATCCGGCGCTCGTACCCCAGCCATTCCTTCTCCCGCAGCTTGAACTTCTGAATCTTCCCCGTCGAGGTCTTTGGCAGCGGGCCGAATTCGATGGCTTTGGGGCATTTGAAGTGGGCCAGGCGCTCGCGGCAAAAGTCAATGATCTCCTGCTCGCTGGCGGCGGCCTCGGCTTTGAGGGTGACAAAAGCCTTGGGCACTTCGCCCCACTTGTCGTGGGGAACGGCGATGACCGCCGCTTCCAGCACCGCCGGGTGCTTGTAGAGCGTCTGCTCGACCTCGATGGTCGAGATATTCTCGCCGCCGCTGATGATGATATCCTTGGCCCGGTCGCGCAGCTCGATGTAGCCGTCGGGGTGCATCACCCCCACGTCGCCGCTGTGGAACCAGCCGCCGCGAAAGGCCTGAGCGGTGGCGTCGGGCCGCTTGAAGTAGCCCTTCATCACGTTGTTGCCGCGCATGACCACCTCGCCCATGGTCGCGCCGTCGGCGGGCACATCCTGCATGTGCTCGTCCACCACCCGCAAATCGGCCGCGTGAATGTAGGCCACTCCCTGGCGGGCCTTGAGCCGGGCGCGCTGCTCGACCGGCAGTTCATCCCAGGGCGCCTGCCACTCGCAGATGGTGTGCGGCCCGTAGGTTTCGGTCAGGCCGTAGAGGTGGACAATTTCGGCCCCCAACTCTTCCACCCGCTGGATAATCGTCGGCGAGGGCGGGGCGGCGGCCATGGCAACCCGCAGCGGCCGGCGCAGCTTTAACTCCTTGACCGCCGGGTCGTTGATGAGCATGATCATGACCGTCGGCGCGCCGCAGAAGTGGGTCACGCCCTCCTCCATGATCAAAGCGATGGCCTTGCCGGGGTCGTACTTGCGCAGGCAAACGTGGGTCGCGCCCACGGCGACGACGCCCCAGGTAAAACACCAACCGTTGCAGTGGAACATGGGCAGCATCCAGAGGTAGACGCTGCGGCTGTCCATGCCCAGTTCCAGCCCCTCGCCCAGCGCGTTGAGATAGGCCCCGCGATGGGTGTACATGACTCCCTTGGGCTGGCCGGTCGTGCCGCTGGTGTAGTTGATCGAAATCGTTTCGTTTTCGTCTTCCAGCCAGAAGGGAATGGGGTCTGCCGACCCGCCGGCCAGGAAGCTCTCGTAATCGGGGCCGGGCAGACGCTCGCCGGGCGCGCCGGCTTCATCGTCCACAATGTTGACGATGGTCTGCACCGTTTCCAGCGACTCGCGGATGGGAGCAATGAGGGGGGCCAACTCGGTGTCCACAAAGAGCAGCCGGGACCCGGAATGGTTCAGGATGTATTCGATTTCCGCCGACGAGAGCCGGGTGTTGATCGCTACCAGCACCCCGCCCGCCAGGGGCACGCCGAAATGGGCTTCGAGCAGCGGCGGAATGTTGGGGCAGAGAAAAGCGACCCGTTCCCCCTGGCCCACACCCCAGCCGCGCAGGGCATTAGCCAGCCGATTGACCCGCGCCGCAAATTCGGGGTACGTGGTCCGCTGCCGGCCGTAGACAACCGCGGTTTTCTCCCGAAAGACATAGGCGCTCCGATCTAAAAAACTCTGAGGGGTGAGGGGGGTATAATAGACTTCATTGAATGGCACCGTGAACCTCCTTGTTCTATCATGTCATTTTGAGCGACCAGCGGGAGCGAAAAATCCCTCGAAACTTGGCGTTAAGATAGCCTCTGCGGGATTCTTCACTTCGCTCCGCTTCGTTCAGAATGACATACCGGGCAATTTGCTTCCACCAACTACTTCTTCACACGTTACGTCTTAAAACTCTATCAACCGTACCCTCTCCGGGTCAACCGCCTCAAGCGCGGCTATTTCTTCAGCAGTGGGCGGGGGAGTGATAGGTACGTTGGCGGGCAGGTTGAGGGCAAAACCGGTTTGGGCCTGGACTTCCTGGGGTGACGTATAGGGGTGGATGCTTTCCACGGCCAGGCGACCTTCAACCCGGCGGAAGACGCACAGGGGCGTGACCACACGGTCCACCCGGCCGCCGCTGGTTTTGAAGCTGACCCGCTCGACAAAGGTGCGCGGGTCGTGCTTGGTCCGCCAGAGAATGGTCCGCCTGGCCGTCGGCATGATGCAGGCCGAGCCGGCTCCACCCGGCAGCCGCACCTTGGGCCGGTGGACGTCGCCGTCAGGGCCGGGGATCAGGCTCATGTTGATCTGCCCCTCGGCGTCAATCTGTACGCCCGATAGAAAGGCCGTGTCCAGCCTGCCCCGCGCCGACAGGTCGAACAAATCGGTCAGCGTGACTAGGCTGCGCGTGCCATGGAGCAGGCGCGGGTCAACGGTGGAGGCAGGCAGCGCCGCCGGGCTGGGGTCGGTCGAGCCGGTGATGTTGAGATAAACCAGGTTGGGCGCATGCAGCCGCTTGGCCAACAAAATGGCGATCATCGGCAGGGGCGACGCCACCCCATGAAAGACCGTCTCCCCATCCCGCAGCAAGCGGGCCAGGGCGATGGGCAGCATGATGTCGGGGGTGAAGGTGGAGACGAGTCTCATCTTGAACGGGTTGGAAAACTGGAAGGCTGGAAGGTTGGAGGATTGGGGATTTGCCAGCCTTCCAATCCTCCAATCTTCCTTCTTAGAAACTCTTGCCACATCTCTGCGTTCCGGCTGTGGTGTACGTACTCTGCCAGATACCCGGCGTCGTAATCATACAACCCGGCGCAACTGCACGGCCAGGCGCCATGAGGCGCTTCCACCACCATGTCCACCATAAAACCGGCGATGGTTGTCAACTCCGGCTGCCCGGCAAAGGTCTGCCCCTCGACGATACGTTCGGCGGTCAAAATCACCCGGCGGGCGGCGGTGACCATCAAGCCATCCTCAAAGAGGGTCCCCCGAATGCGGGCATTGCCCTCCGGGTCGGCTTCGTGGACGTGGATGAGGGCGACATCGGGGATGATCGGCGCAACGGCGATGACCGGCTGGCCGGTGTAGGGGTCGGTCACGGTGCGAAAGCCCTGCGCTGCCGGCACGTCCGAGTCGGTCAGGCCGGCGACAGGCATAAAGGGCACGCCCTGGGCCGCGGCGCGCAGTCCGGCGATGACACTGTAACAGGCATGTTCACAAGCTCGCACCCGGCCCTCTTCCACGGCGCGGCGGTAGAGGCCGGCCATGCCAAAGACATTCTCAAAGCCGACGAACCCGGCGGTCACGGCTGAAGCCACGCCCGCGCCGCACAGAATGTCCACGTCATACGCCCCGGCGGTTTTGACCAGGTTCAGCCCCGTTTTGCCCTGCCGGATCAACTCGTGGACCGCCGCCGAGGGGCTGCGGTGGAGGGTGTTGCCGCCCAGGGCAACAACTGCGCCATCGGGAACGGTGGCAATAGCTTCGGCTAAAGAGGTCAGCTTACTTTTCATTCGTTACCATTGAGGTTAGGGGATTGCCAGAAATTATAACACGCGCCGGGGGGGTGTCAATTCATTTCGACCCATTGACACGATGATTTAGCTATGATATAGTTAGCTTTGTTAATTATTAGAAAAGGAAAGTAAATTTGTCTGTCTCGGTGGATGAGTGCGCTCATGAAGTTTTAGAGGTGACGCCGCTGGTCATGCGAGCCATCCGGGCTGAGATGCGCCGCCAGCGTGGTCTTGACCTGTCAGTGCCGCAGTTTCGGACGCTGGCTTATTTGAACTACTACCAAGGTGTCTCTTTGTCTGACGTGGCCGAGTTTATTGGGCTGGCCCTGCCCTCGATGTCCAAGCTGGTGGATGGCCTGGTCGCCCGCCAATTGGTCACGCGGGAACTCGCAGCCAGTGACCGCCGCCGGGTAACGTTGGCCCTGACAGCGGCAGGTCAGGCGACCTTCGAGGCCACGCGAGCAGCCACTCAAGCTTTCCTGGCCCAACGGCTGGCCGAACTTTCAACTGAGGAACGGGCCGCAGTAACCCAGGCCATGCAGATTTTGCGCCCGCTCTTCACGCCGAGCCAGGAGGCTGAGAGCCAACCAGGCAGACGGAACGAAGATGGAATCAAAAATGACCCGTGAAATAGAGTCACCCTCAATTCGGCCAGGCAATGACTCCCCCGCCCAGGCCGTTACTTCCCGTTATGGCCGGATGCTGCGTTTTTTGGGCGAGCAGGTAGGCGGGCGGCCGTTGTTCAGTCTCAATTTCAAACAAACCTTTGCCGCGCTGAAACACCGCAACTACCGCCTGTGGTTCATCGGCCAGCTTGTCTCCCTGATCGGCACGTGGATGCAGACGACGGCGCAGGGTTACCTGGTTTTCCAGTTGACTCACTCGCCGGCCTATTTGGGCTATGTCGGTTTTGCGGCGGGGGTCCCTTCATGGCTGTTTATGCTGTACGGCGGCGTCATCGCCGACCGGCTGCCGCGCCGCCGGCTGCTGCTCTTCACCCAAATCAGCATGATGATTCTGGCTTTTATTCAAGCCGGGTTGACTTTTTTGGGTTGGATCCAGCCCTGGCATATTGTGCTGCTGGCCCTGGGACTGGGCGTGGCCAATGCCTTTGACGCCCCGGCGCGGCAGGCGTTTGTGGTCGAAATGGTTGATCGGGAGGATTTGACCAATGCCATCGCCCTTAACTCCAGCATGTTCAACCTGGCCACGGTGGTCGGGCCGGCGGTGGCGGGTCTGGCTTACGCGTTCCTGGGGCCGGCCTGGTGCTTCACCGTCAATGGAGTCAGTTTTATCGCCGTCATTACCGCGCTGCTGCTGATGCGGTTGAGACCTTCACTGGCTCCTCGGCGGACCACGGCGGCTTTGGATGATTTGAAAGAGGGGCTGCGCTACGTTGCCGCCCATGTCATCATTCGGACGATCATCAGTGTGGCGGCAGTGGTAAGTTTGTTTGGCCTGGCCTTTATGACCCTCATGCCGGCCTGGGCCACGATCGTTCTGGGGGGTGATGCGACAACCAACGGCTGGCTGCTGGGAGCGCGCGGCGTGGGCGCGTTGGCGGGCGCGCTGATGATTGCCGCCCTGGGGAACTTTAAGGGCAGGGGCAAGCTGCTGACGGTTGGTTCTCTAGTTTTTCCGTTGTTCGTCCTGTTTTTCGCCCAGATGCGTTGGCTGCCGCTCTCGCTGCTGGCGCTGGTCGGGGCCGGCTGGGGCTTTATGGTGCTCTTCAATTTGGCCAACAACCTCATCCAAACCCTGGCCCCCGATGAACTGCGCGGGCGAGTGGTCAGCATTTATACCCTGGGCTTTTTTGGCCTGATGCCGCTGGGCGCACTGCTGGCCGGTTGGGCCGCCGAGTGGATCGGCGAACCTAACACGGTGGCCCTCAGCGCGCTGATCACCGTGGTTTTTGCTACCTGGTTGTGGCTGCGTGTGCCCCAGTTGCGGGCGCAGGAATGAGCGGTGTGCATCCTGAGTAGGCCGAAGGCCATATCGAAGGATGCGATTAGTTGCACCCTGAGTAGCTCTGAGCAAAGCGAAGAGCATATCGAAGGGTGCAGCTAATAAACAGAAGTTATTACAACCCTCTCACCTTTTCTGTGCGCAGGGTGGCGATCAGACCGGGCTGGGTTGAAGCGATACGGTAAACTTCGCTGATATCGCGGTTGGTAATCAGGCCCAAAAAACGCCCATCTTTGGCTACAGGCAGCGCGTCCAGGTTGCTTTCGGACAGGCGCTGCTGCACGGCAAACAGATTATCGCCCGGCCCGACAGGAGCTACATCGGTCAGCATGGCCTCACCCACCGGGGTATCGGGGCCGTGCTGTTCCAGCGCCTCCAGCAGCCGGGTGTAAGGCAAAAGGCCCACCAGCCGCTCGCCATCACAGATCGGAAAATCGGCCTGGAAGGAGTCGAAAGTCAATCTGACTGCCTCGCGTAGCGAAGCATGCAGGCCAAGTGTTTGCGCCCGGCGCGAATAAGCCTGCTCCACGGTCAGGTCGCCCAGCACACTGCGAACTTGCACCAGTTGGCGCTCCGCGGCGGCCCCGGAAAAAATGAAGATGGCAATCAAGATGGCGAACAGGCCACCCTCGCCAAGAAATCCCCACAACCCCAGCAGCCAGGCAAACCCCTGGCCCACGCTGGCCGCAATCGAAGTAGCCTGCTCATAACTGAGCTGAGTCGCCAGTAACGCCCGCAGCACCCGGCCTCCATCCATGGGAAAAGCCGGCAGCAGATTGAAGATGCCCAGAAAGAGATTAGAAGCGAAGATGTAGTTAAAAATGCCGGTAAAACTGAGTTGGCCCAGGTTGCTGAACAGATCAGCGGAAGGCCACAGCGCCACACCCTGGCCAAAGACCAGGGCAAGAAGCGCCAGGACGATGGCCAGGGCAAAATTCACCAGCGGTCCGGCGATGGCAATCACAAATTCCTGGATCGGCTTCTCCGGCATACGCCCCAACTCGGCCACACCGCCAATCGGCAGCAGCACAATTTGCTTAACCGGAACGCCGTAATGCAGCGCAGCCATGCTGTGTCCCAGTTCGTGCAGCACCACGATGGCAAAAAGCAAAAAGGTGACAATCAGGCCAAAGATGGCTCCCGTCCAACCGCCGCCGGTAAACAAGCCAAATTGCAAAGCCCCCCAAATTAAAATAAGCGGAAAGGTGATGTGCATGCGGATCATAATCCCACGCACGCTGAATAAGGGGATCGAACTGCCCATAAGTTCCTCCTAAGAGGCTGTCAAAAAATTCAAATATCAGGCTATAAGTAGCCAAAACTGACCAAAATTGGCCTCAAATTGATGCCGAAAGGCCCATTTCTGTGACAAAAATGGCGGCCAAGGGGTAGTTTAGGTAATT
>BOKF01000055.1 GCA_016860845.1 Chloroflexota bacterium | reverse complement strand
CCGGCGCAGGACATGTCTCAATAAACTGAATCTTGGTTATAATTTCGTTAGGCATGGTATTTTCTCCTTCCCACTTGGCTGGTGGTTGGAGAAACATACCATGCCTTTGTCTTTTTAGTTATTTTGTTAGCAACATTGCGCTGTAATACTAACATAATGCCTATTGGAACATGTGTATTACCAAATTTTATGTTATAATTCAAGCTGAGAATTTGAGGGAGACAACATTATTATGCCAGACTCTATGGTTGATCCAAAAGCGCGTTTGCGCCAAAAAATAGTGGGCCTAAAGATACGCCATGCTCGCACCGAAGCAGGCTTAACCTTGAAAGAGGTCGGGCAGGCACTTGGGCTTTCGACCGGCCTGGTCTCCGAGATCGAGTTTGGCCAGCGAGAGGTCACGCTGCCCCAACTAGAGGTGATGGCCCTGCTCTTTAATGTGCCGGTGAGCTTCTTCTGGTCCGAAGACCCCATCGAAACTCCCAAACGAGCGCTACCCACCATCGAAGCAATCGCTCTCCGCCAGCGTATTATTGGCGTCTTGCTGCGCCAGGCCCGCACCGAAGCCGGCCGTTCGCAGGAAGATACGGCCAACTTGCTGGGCCTGCCGGTTAGCCAGATTGCTCAGTATGAATTGGGCGAAAGCCAAGTCCCCATAGTAGAACTGGAAACGCTGGCTAACTATCTCAATGTATCCCTGGATTACTTTATTGACCAGGGTTTACCTTTCGATCAAACCAACGGCCACTTAACCCTGGATGAATTGGCCCGCTTTTCTGAATTACCCAAAGAAGTGCGCGAATTTCTGGCGAACCCGGCCAACCTGCTTTACATCAATATCGCCATGCGTTTGAGCGATCTCTCGGCTGACACCCTCCGCAGCCTGGCCGAAGGGCTGCTCGAAGTGACCTACTAGGGCAGGCCTGATGGCTGAACTTTCCTCTGAAAAATCCGTCCAACCCGCGGAAGCACCCAAACCCTCGGTTGTGGACGAGCTTTTTGAACTGGCTGCGACCCGCAACCTGGATACGATGCTGCGTAAAGCCCTGGGCATGGTGGTCCGCATTGTTGGCGCAGAAGCCGGGTCCATTCTAGTTCAGACGCAATCAACCCACCGGGTCAGGTCGGGCGCATTCCGGCAAGAAGCTTTGAACCGTATCGAACACTGGGAAGCGGTTATTAGCCGGCGTTTGCAGGATGCAGTTTTGATTATCCCAGGGGCGACAACCCTGCCCATTTCTATTTCTAAGCTGGCCGGCAGCCAACTCGCTCTCATCAATGTCCCGCTGCTGCAAGACACCAAGGTGATTGGTTCCTTGAGTCTGGTCTTGTCACCCGGCCAGGAGTTGGCCGAACCTCAGCAGAATTTACTCACCCGCATCGCCAAAGGGATGGGCCAGATGGCCTCATTGGTGTCTGACCTGGAACTGGCCCAACAGCGGCTGAACCAGATGAGCCTTTTCTACCAGGTGGGCCAGGCCCTCGTCACCACCTTTGACATCAACAAGTTGTTATCCGATACCATGCAGTTGGCCGCCGATGTGATTGACGCCGGCGCCGCCTCATTGATGCTCATTGACGAAGAACGCGAAGAACTGGTTTTTGAAGTCAGCCACGGCTCGCGCAGCAAGATGCTCCGCCAGCAGCGCATTCCCCTGGATGAAGGCATTGCCGGCTGGGTGGCGCGGAATGGCTACCCGGTCATCGTCAACGATGCCCGGACCGACCCTCGTTTCAGCCATCGAGTAGATGTACGCACCGGCTTTCTAACCCAGTCCATTGCCGCCGTGCCGCTCAAAATTAAAGGGCGGATTATTGGGGTGCTGGAAGTTTTAAACAAATATTCCGGGGCCGGCTTTAACCAGGAAGATGTCCGGCTGATGAGTTCCATTGCCGCTCAGGCGGCCATCGCCCTTGAGAACGCCCGCCTCTACCAGCAGGTCCGGCAGGAACGAGACCACATCATCAAGGCGCAGGAGGATGTGCGCCGCGAACTGGCCCGCAAGCTCCACGATGGCCCGGTGCAGCTCCTCTCGGCCATCAGCATGAGTCTCGACCACCTGGAACGGCTGAATGAAGTTAAGCCGGAAGCGGTTCACAATGAAATTAATGCTCTGCGCAACCTGGTCCGCCAGGCAACCCGTGATGCCCGCAATGTTTTGTTTGAGCTGCGACCGATTATTTTGGAAACACAAGGGCTGGTCGCGGCGCTGGAAGAATACGTCAACCAACTGCGCAGTTCTGAGAGTTTTGATATTCATTTCAAAACGATGGAAGAGGTTGGTTATGACGCCAAAGTGGCCGGCACCATTTTCTCCATTGCCCAGGAAGCGATCAATAATATTAAGCGCCACGCCAATGCTCGCAATGTGTGGTTATCGCTTGAGCCTAAGAATAATCGCTTTATCGTCACCGTTCGGGATGACGGCGAGGGGTTTGATGTTGAGAAAATCGAAGCCAGTTATGACCGGCGCGGCTCTTTTGGCTTGATAAATATGCGCGAGCGGGCGCAATTAATTGAAGCAGAACTGCATATCCAATCCCGGCAGGATGCTCCCAATCGGGGTACGAGCATTCAGTTGATCTTGCCGTCACCGCCTGCCGTCACCGCCAAATCAAAGGCATAAGCAGGATTTTCAAAGGAAGGATATATCATATGGCTCAGCCCTCCGCCAAAAAACTGCAAGAGCAAGGCGTTGCCCTTTTTCGTAAAGGTAAAATTGAGGCGGCGCTGGAAAAATTCAACGAAGCTCTGCAAGCTGCGGCAGACCAGCCCCAACAAACCGCTGAGATTTATAATGATCTGGGCGTCACTTACAAACAGCTAACTAATTACCCGGCTGCTCATCAGGCCCTCGACGAAGCGATGACCCGTTTCACCCAGTTGCAGGAAAAAAAGGGCCAGGCGCAGACTCTGGGCAACCGGGCCTCTGTTTACGAAGCAGAGGGCCGGTTGGACGAGGCAGTTGAAACATACAAACAATCAGCGGCTATGTTAGAAGAAGCGGGCGAAAGCGAGATGGCCATGTATGTCTGGCAGGCGATCAGCAAACTCCGCACGAAGCAAGGCCAGTACATTGCCGCTATCGGCGCTTACGAAGAGGGCATTGAAAATATGCCTGAAAACTCGCTCAAACGAAAAGTACTCCAACAGATTTTGAAACTCCCCGGCGGCATGCTGGGTCTTGCGGGGGCCGGCAAAGAGACAGACCAGGATAAATAGACGTTTTGTTACTCCTCAGCAGCCCAATGTCATTTCGAGGCCGTAGGCCGAGAAATCCCTGAAACGGCACATAGGCATTAGGGATTTCTCCCTTCGGTCGAAATGACATGGCTGAGCAGCTACGACGTTTTTGCTGTGGAGCCTGCTCAGTAGGAAGCTCGGTTGAACGCAGAACCGGGCTTTTTCTTTTTAATAAGATAATTTGCAAATTTTGGGAATTTTGTGGTAATTGACCTGTCTTTTCATAAAATAAGTTTTTTCATTAAGGAGAGGGGCAAAACTCTTTCAGACTCAGAAATTTAGTTACCTGTTAATAAGTGCATGTCTTTTGGGGAGAAGTTGTGAATAAACAGCGTATCTTTTGGGGAGAATTAGGGTTAATACGCGTGAGACTGGTTGATTTACAGGCATCCTGAAGAGAAAACAAATCTTTTAGATTAAAATCAAAAAATTTGTCAAATTTCCCCTTCCATTTTTCAAAATAATGTGGTATAATGAAGGCAAGGGGTTAAAGTACCTTCGTTTTTGCAGATCTTCAAGCCATTGTTGGAAGTTGGCACTAATTTCTTAAAGATTAGTTCTGAGGGTGGGAGTTAGAACTGGAGGGTACAGTCATGCAATTGCCAACCGTATTCCGCTCCTCAACCAATCCTCTACCGCCGATGTATGCCTGGCCTCGTTCGGTCAAGCGAGCTTTGCTGGCGGTATCGGTGCTGGTCGTCATTGTAGCTTACCTGCTTCTGGCCGGAGGGGTAATCGCTACCCTGGCGGTATTAGCCGAAAGAGTGAGCAATTGAGCCAATTAGCAGGGCGGTAGGTTTATAGCTAACTCTAAAACGCCATCGCTTTTTTGTTGAAAATTAAAAGGCGGCGCTAAAATGCGTCGCCTTTTTTATTAGCTGTGAAATTCCACACAACACAAGATATAGGGTGTGTTTTCCTTTCACCTACTACTTCTAGTAGTAGACACTTCACTCGGGTAATTTTGGATATTTCTTCTTATCTTCTGGCTTGAGCAGGGCCAGCTTTTCTTTAGAGATAGCCCCAAAAGTTTGATGGTTGTGACGGGCTTCATTAAGGCTGATCCCATTAGCGCCGGTGGGGTCATCGTGCATCGTTTCTTGGACGGGATCGCTATTCCAGCCGCATACCGGGCAGGTATCCCAGGCGCCAAGCGTCTCAAAGGTGAGATACCCACAGACCGGGCAAGGCAACCAGCCGGGCAGCTTGCCTTCAACATGGTCTACCTGGATCCCCACCGTTTCACGCAGATATTGGGCCAAATATTCATTGGTTGCGCCCCGAAAAGGCCTTTTCATTTTATCAACCAGGACCGGGCGATAAATCGGGTTGCCTGGTTGCAAATCATCCGGGGGCTGGTGGGTTTCCCACTGGACGATGGTGGTAATATTTAATTTTTCGCGGAGACTCGGTTTAAGCGGTTCGTTAAAGAACTCAATAATCAGGTCGGCGGCCTCATCGCGGGTCAATTTTTTGAGATGATGCCAGGCTATTTTTTCGAGAGCTTCTTCGCGCTGCATGTTACCCTCCGGCTACAGGATCAGATTAATAGTAACACTCTATCAGGAAGTTAGCAATGGGTTCAAAGTAACTCTCATCTTGTTACTTAATCACAATCTTATCCAGGTCTGCTGCCGGTTCGGGAAATTTCATATCCAGGCTTTCCAGCGTTTTGACGATGGTCTCGGAGATAACCACGTTGCGATACCACTTCTTATTGGCAGGAACAATGTACCAGGGGGCAGCTTTGGTACTGCACTTTTCAAAAACATCCTCAAAAGCTTGCATGTAATCATCCCACCGCTCCCGTTCGCCCAAGTCGGCGGGGTTAAATTTCCAACGCTTCTCCGGCTGATCCAGGCGAGCCTGCAAGCGTTTTTTCTGTTCCTCTTTAGTGATATGCAGGTAAAACTTCAGGATGGTGACACCACTATCAGCCAGCAACTGCTCAAAGTTATTGATGTGCTCGTAACGAGGTTGCCAGATCGCTTTGGGAACCAAATTCTTCACCCGCACCACCAGCACGTCCTCATAATGAGAGCGATTGAAGATGCCAATCATCCCCCGTAGCGGGACCGGCTCGTGAACACGCCATAAAAAATCGTGAGCCAGCTCTGCGGCGGTGGGCGCTTTAAAGCTGGTAACAGACACACCTTGCGGGTTAACCCCGCTCATAATACTGCGGATTGTTCCATCTTTACCACCGGCGTCCATAGCCTGCAGGACAATTAACAAGGCATGCTTCCCTTCGGCGTAAAGTACTTCCTGTAATTTGGCCAGGCGCTCAATATTTTTGGCCAAGATTCCCTTGGCCGCCTGTTTTTCAAGACCACCCGTGTCTTCGGGGTCAATCTCGGCTAACTTAACTCTCTGGTTGGGTTTTACTTTGATAATGGACATAGATCTCCTCGCTTCATTATTGAACAATCACGTCAAGTCCAGGTTCAAAACGCACCCAGTTACCCGCTGGACCCTGACATTCTTCTTTAGATGAAAAGCAGATGGAAAGCCACAATTTATGGTTTCCCGGGGTGCTGAAAGCCAGCCCGTCTTCGTGGGTGAAAGGTTTGCCCGCTTCAAGCTGGCTGTTATCCCAACTGGTTTGGAAGTTGCCGGTGTCGGGGGTGAGACCCAGGATACCAAATGGCTTGATCCCCCCTTCGACATTATTGGCCTCAATCTTTACAAAAACCTTCTCGCCGACAGCGTACGTATTCTTGCCATCGCGAAAGCTGATTTTGGCAAGCACCCCATTCTGAGGGGCAGGCTCAGCTGGAGCCGCCGGGGGCGGTGGTTCGGCGGGAGGAGGTTCGGCTGCCGGAGGCTCAGCCGGCGGAGGCGGAGGTTCGGTGGGGGGTGGAGGAACGGGGGTGTCAGTCGGGATCACCTCAGGAGCAGGCGGCTGCGTTGGCGGGGGCGGAACAGGTGTATCGGTGGGTGGGGGAGGCGGTGGGGTGGTCGGCGTCGGCAGGATGGACAGGGGAATTTCCGTGTAGACGGTTGGGGTAAAAGTGGGCAGTGGAGTGCGGGTTGGCGCCAGGTTAGACTCTTTCGACGCCGATTGAAACGGAAGCGAGGCACAGGCCAGGGTGACAAGAATAAAGATAATATTAAAGATGCTCCAGGGACGGAGCGGTTGATATAGACGCAATGCATTTACCTCATGATTATTAAATGACAGCAACCAGGCAGTTTATCATGAAGCAGGCCAAGGGCCAAATTAAACAGGCAGCAGGTGACAAGGTTGAGGGTCTGCGCGTTTCCTACAGCACCACCTAAAATCTGGAACAGACCCGTGATTGCCTGTTTTCTTTGCTATTAAGCGCATTTTGTGCTAAACTGTTTTTACCTTGCCCCCGTAGCTCAGTGGATAGAGCAGTGGCCTCCGGAGCCATGTGCGGGCGTTCGAGTCGCCCCGGGGGTATATAATTGGTAAAGACAAATGGTAGCTCTATCGTTTCCCCTAGACCGCTTTGCCTTTTTCGGGTGAGTGGTCTAATTTTTTATTCCTCACCTCTGACCCCATGCCACTTTGTTTATAGGAAATTCTTCCCAATCAATGAAAACCCCTAATTTTTGGTCTTCCTAACCTTCAAGAATCGTGATAAACTATGTTTATAGGCTCGATCAGTAATCTATGAGCAATTCTATCAAGACAGAGGTTTACCATGGCAGAACAAGATCCCCAAAAATTAAGTGGGCTGCAACCCGGAGACGAGAATACGAAGCCCATCCGTATCCTGTATGTTGAAGACACTGAGGTTATTCGTAATATTATGGCCCAGACGTTAGAAATTTATGGGTACACCGTAGCTACTGCTAAAAACGGTCAAGAAGGCGTCGAAATGGCCCTACATTGGAAGCCAGACCTGATTCTGATGGATTTACGGATGCCGGTCATGGATGGTTATCAAGCCATTCAAGCGATAAAAGTTAATTCAAAAACTCGTCATATTCCTATTTTTGTAATTTCGGCCTGGAGCAGTAAAAGGGAGCAGGATCAAGCCAGAGCAGCCGGCGCTGACGCGTTTTTTGTAAAACCCACCGATATAAAGCGGCTTGACGAAGCTATCAAGGTTGCTGTGACCACTTCCGCTTCCGCGCCTAAATTATTCTGAGCGCACGATTCTACCCCGTCCTGATACCCCCACTGCAATCTCATCACAATATTATTCGACCCGCAATCTTTTAAAGCACTGCCTGTAGCAAAAAGCCCCCTTCTCCGTGGAAGAGAGCTTTGTGCTTGGCCGGCGATGGAGTTCCGGCTGCCCTCAATATTGCAACTCATAGATAAAACTTGCTAAAACTCCGGTTCATTTTATGATATAATGGTACGGTCCTGCCTCCCTGACCCCCGCTGAAGTGCTGCAACTGCAACGCACCCTGGGTAACCAGACCGTCGGTCAATTTAGGGCCGGAGTGATTCAACCCCGGTTGGTTCAAGCAAAAAGGTCAGGCCAGCCAGGAGGTCAAACCATTCTCCAAAATAGATCCGATTCTTCAAGGCTGGCCCTGCCGCCGGTGCAATCAGGGTCGCTCTCACGGTCAGAGTTTGATGGCCTGATGCAGCAGCATTGTGGGGTGAGGCGGGTGTTCAATGGCAGCCAGACCGATCAGGTGCCGGTCAGTACAGGGGAGGCGGCAGGTGCCGGTATTATGCCTGAAAGACTCTAAGACTCACCCGCACCTTCTCCAGCCGCTCCGGCAGGATGCGCACCCCAATTCCTGGCCCGGTGGGCACTGTGATGGTCGAATCTGCAATGTTCAAGTTAAAATCCGGCTCGGCAATATCTTCGTGGTAGTAGCGATGGGTGGCAGAAATGTCGCCGGGCAGGGTGAAGTTGGGTAAGGTGGCCAGGTGGAGGTTGAACGCCCGGCCTACGCCCGTTTCAAGCATCCCCCCGCACCAGAGGGGAATGCCGGCCTCGAGACACATCTCGTGGATGGCCAGGGCATTGCTCAGGCCGCCCACCCGGCCTACTTTCATGTTGATGATCCGGCCGGCTTTGATCTCGATGGCCCAACGCGCATGCAGCGGCGAGTGGATACTCTCGTCAAGACAGATGGGGGTTTGGAGCTGGCGCTGCAGCTTGGCGTGGTCGGCAATGTCGTCGTAATGGAGGGGCTGCTCGATCATCAGCAGGTTGAGCGCGTCCATTTCGCGGAAAAGGGGGGCATCGGCCAGGGTAAAGGCGGAATTGGCGTCGGCCATGAGCTTGAGGGTGGGGTAACGTTCACGGACAGCGGTAAGAGGTGTCAGCTCCCAGCCTGGCTCAATTTTCATTTTGATGCGGCGGTAGCCCTGCTGGACAAACTGGTCCACACGCTCTAATTGAGCTTCCAGAGTCGGCTGGATACCGATGCTGACGCCGACCTCAACCCGCTGGCGCACCCCTCCCAGCAATTTAGAGAGTGAGACACCCGCAGCCTGGGCCAGCAAATCCCAGACGGCGTTTTCCAGGCCGGCCTTGGCCATGGGATGGCCCCGCACCCATTGATAACGGGCGGTGACTTCCTGGGCGGTTGTCACGGTTTGGCCCAGGATTGACGGAATTAAAAAGTCACTCAGGATATGCCAGGCCGTCTGGACTGTTTCATAGGAGTAGCCGGGATCATCGGCGGCCACGCACTCGCCCCAGCCCGCCAGACCCTCGCTGTAAACGGCCACCAGGATGCAGGGACGGGTCACCTGCGTGCCGAAACTGGTGCGGAAAGGAGCCACCAGCGGCTGGGAAACGTGGTGGAGTTCGATGCGCTCGATTTTCATAAAATTGCCACCCTTTCCAAAATTCCCTGATTGACGGACAGATTTAATCTTTCACCGCTGAGGACGCACACTTCGACCCTCTACATTTTGTCCGGCTGCCAATCTTTTTGGAGCAAATAAAAATTGCGGTCGTCGCCCCGGCCAAAATCAACGGCAGTGTAGCCGGCGCCAAAGTACGCCTCAAAAACCTCGCGGGTGTGGAGCCGCCACTGCAAGGCTAAATCAGGGGCAGTGGCTTTGAGCGCGGGGAAGTCGGGCGGGATTTGGAGCCAGCAAAAGGGTGCATGGGGAGGGTCAAAGGTGGAGGGGGCGGCGAGAAAGCCACTGGGTAGAATTGCAGATGGGTTAATCAGGGGATAGGTGGAAGTGACGGGAGTCCTGGCCGGAGTTTGTCGGGCCAGCCGGCGGGTAACATGGGCCGAAGCGATCCACCAATCCACCCGGAAACGGTCGCTGGGGAGGCCGCGATTGAGGGCATCAGGCATGTCGCCGTAAAGGTGGCGCAAGTAAGTGTTACAAACCGCACCCAATTTGTTGAGGTTAAGATAAGCATTTCGCCCTTGCAGGGGATCAAAGGTCCAGGTTACCAGATCGAACTGGCGGGCCAGGGCAGCCTCGCGCTGGGCTAATTTTAATTGATACCCAATCCCGCTGCTCTGATAGGCGGGCAGCACGCCGGTCTGGTGCGAGACCAGTTTGAGGCGATTCTCTGGAGTGAGGCCCGGCAGGCTGTAAGAAAAACCGATTGGCTCAGTTCCATCCAGGGCCAGCAGCACAATCCCCCCTTCTTTGGCGAGAATCAACAGCAGTGAAGTCGGAGTGACGTCCAGTTCCGTCGTGCCCCAGATAATTATTTGCAGCCGCTCGATAGCCTGACATTCTGCAATTGTCGTCACGGGGCGAATTGAGATAGTCATAACCGTGGGGGATTTTACTACAATCCATCCAAAACGTAAAGGTTAAACGCCAGGGGACGTAAAAACAAAAGATCAGCCGGCCAACTTATTTACATAAAATTTTCTACTCAAGATTGCCAATTCCAAAGTACGGGGGTATAATGATAAGGGTGTAACCTGTCGTTATACTATATATTGTGGCAGAATAGGCTTTTTTAGCTATATGTAGTATAATGGCTAACAGGACACTGGGTTGGGTAAACAACCAACGGAAGCGAAAGACAAAGCAAGTAGATTTTAGCGTGGCTGCGCATCTTCGCATCTTGAGCAGCTTTATGGTAGGATAAAGAAGACAGTCGGTAAATTTATCTTACACAAAGGAAAGCTCACTAAAGCGCCATGCAACAAGTTAAACGAAGAAATCCCTACCTGGGATTAATTATCGTCGTCGGCACGTTAACAATTTTAATGTTTATTTTGCTCGTAGCGGTTGGCACTTTTTTGTTTTCGGGTCAATTTAGCTCCGCCCAATCCGGGGGGGGGAGTGTCCTAAGAGGCAGAAATCCACTGAACGCGGTCAACGTTGAGGAAATTGATCCGGCGCTGGCCCTGGCCTCGCTGGGGGGAGTGTCTGAAGCGGACGTAATTATCGAGGCTATTAACAAATCACGACCTGAAACAGCCCTGGCCGCTCTGGCCTATTATCCAACCTTGAACGATAAGGAAAGCGCGGGGGATTTTTTACTTTTAGCCGGAGCTTACCAGGCCCAGAATAATCCAGAGAAAGCGATCTTTTGTTATCAAATGGCCGGTTTGATTGCAGCGCTCAGCCCTAACTTACCGGATACGGTCCGAGCCGATATATTTTTGGAAGCCGGCGAAAGATTGAGCAGTCTAAACCAGGCGGATTGGGCCAAATTTTATCTGGATCAAGCCTTTGTAGTGGCGGCTAAAAGTCCTTTTCTGCAAGGGGCGCACCGCCGCTCGGTGTTTGAGCGGCTGCAAAAAGATTACCTGGGGCTAAATGAGCGAGAATTGGCCCGAAAAAGTTTAGACATGACCGCCAAGCCGGTAGGTGCGGCAGTTGATCCCGGAACGCAGCTCTTTATCTTGCCCCAGGCCAGTGAAGCCATTGCCCTGCCGCTTTCGATCCAGGAAGCTGAGGCAAACCGCTGGAGCAAAGCACAAGAACTGGCAGCGCTGCTGGTTGAGCGAGGCGGTAATGCGCCCGAGTCAGCCAGAGAGGCGCTCAAAGAAGCGCTACTGGCAGAAGATGGGGAAAAACTGCCCTTTTACACCCAGGAGTTAAATGCGGCAGCCCAACTCTCCAGAAAAATAGATATTACGATTGCGCAAATAGAGTGGTTATCAACAAAATATCGCATCGCTCGCGGGGCTTATGGGTTGAGCCTGGTGCCCGAGTGGGAAGCTCAAGCGGAACAAATTCGAGCCGAGCTGACCAAAACTTATGAAGCGCTCTATGCGTTGTATGCAGATTTGATTGTCGCTTTGCCGGAAGTTTCTCAAATTGATAAGGCGACCGAAGAAAGGCTCCGCCGCGAAGTTTTAGCCGGCGAATTGGGGCGATACCCAAACTATCCCGAGGAGCAGCGGCGCAAACAGCTTTTAGACGCAGCCAACCAGTTGCTGACAACGCAGCCTGAACTCGGTCTTTTTGTGGGCGTCGGTCAGGCAGCCGGGCGAGAGATGTACCGCTTGGTGTCGCCCGAGTGAGCAGGGGGCAAGTTGCAGGCAGTCGTTTACCGCTGATAAGCTGCAACCTGCGACTTGCAGCTTGTAACCTGTTAGGAGAGAGTGTATGTCGAATCTAGGCAATTTAATAACCATTTTATTGGCGATGATTGTCGGGCTGATCATTTTGACATTGATCTGTTTGTTGACCATTTTTCTAAATCCCAATGTCTTTTTCAACCCGCTCAGCCCCAATCGTGCCACGGCCATTGCCGCCACCCGGTTGGCCCAAGTCACCCCAACCTCAACTCCGACGACCCCGGCCCCCACCTACCCGCCAACCTGGACGCCCAGCGCCACAGCCACCCCGGCTCCGACCAAAACCGCCACCGACACCCGCACCCCCACCCCCACCAGAACAGACACACCCACCAGCACCACTACCCCGACCCAAACCCCCACCACGGTTGTCCCGCCGACCTTTACCCCTGTGCCGCCTTATCCGTTTGTCGCTTCCAGCGGCCCTGAGAGCAAAAATAACTGCGCCAATATCAAATTGATGTATTCAGTTTTTGGCGCCGATAACGAGCCAATCTCCGGTTTTCAAATAGAATACGGTGAAATCGGCGTGCGGGGCAGTGTTTTTCAAACCGGGCCAACAGAGTTTCATGAATTCTATGGAGTGACCCTGGTTCCTGGCACCAGCAAGGCCGCGGCCAGGAGGTCACACAACTGGTTTGCCTATTTGCTCCAAAATGGGCAAAAAGTAAGCAAAGCCCTGCTCTTCTCCACCGACCCCATGTACGCCGATCCCAGTGAAAGCTGCAGCAACGACAACAACAGCAACGGCAACAGTAACAGCAATGACAACAGCAGCAGTAATTCCAACAGCAACGATAATAATGGCTGTATCCCCGACCCCTGCACCAGCGAGGATGCAACCAATGTCAAACACGTTGTCTTCCGGCCAGAAGAACTGCTGGTAACGACGGCTACCCCGACGCCCCGGCTCGGTCTTTGCATCCCGCCTTATGCCAGTTTCATCCTTCCGCGTACCTGCAATGACTGCCCCACCCAAGCCGATGCGCAACGCCTGTTCGTGGCGGTGGGCGGCCCCCGGGTAGACATCTATGATTTTGACCGTGATCGTGACGGCATCGCCTGTGAAGATTTGCCGATAGGTCGAGTTTTGCAGTGTTCCGATTTTGCCAGCCAGGCTCAGGCCCAGGCTGCCTTTAATGCCGCTGGCGGGAATAACAAGAACACCGACGCTCTGGACACTGACCGTAATGGGATCGCCTGTGAACAACTTCCTTAGTTAGGGTAGAGAAATCGTTGAAAGACAGGCACTCAGCTTGTCCCCACTGTAGGTCAAACTTAAGTTTGACCTACCAAAAAACAGTGAGGTAAGGACCATGATGATTCAAAGATTAGACAATCGTTGGACTACGGTGTTACTGGCGCTAACCATGGGCATGACCCTCCTCTCGGTGCTCTGCTACGCCACCATCTTCATTCAGCCCAACGTCCCGTTTAATCCCCTCAGCCCCAGCCGGGCAACTGAAGCGGCGCTGCGAAACCCGCCGCCAGTCGCCACCCAGGTCGTCATCGTCGCCACGCCTGACCAATCCTACCCGGCCACCTGGACGCCCACGCCGACCCGCACCCCAGGCCCAACCAAAACGCCCACCGACACCCGCACCCCAACCCCGACCAAGACGCCCAGCCCAACCTTGACGCCCACCCCGACCGACACCAATACGCCTCTCCCGCCAACCCGGCCCCCAACGCCGACCGCCACGCCGACACCTTTTGGCTATTTTGTTTCTTCCCATTCCAGCGAGAACAACTGCGCCGACATCGGCCTCAAGGGAGTCGTCAATGGGCCGGATGGTCTGCCCAAAGCGGGCGTGCAAATCCAATACGGCGAATTGGGGGTCAGCGGCAGCCAGTTTACCGCCCGCACCGACGGCAACGGCCGCTATGGGGCGCTGCTGCTGCCCGGCAGCAACAAGGTAGCGGCGACCTCCTCCCACAACTGGTTTGCCTACGTGGTCGAAAATGGGCAGCGGGCCAGTGAAGAATTTAAATTCACGACCGACCCGATTTATGCTAAAAACCCAAAGCATTGCAATGATTTAGAGGATGAAGATGAGGTAGACATCAACGACTCGGATCGCAAAGGCTGCATTCCCAATCCATGCAGCAGTGCCGATGCCATTCAAATCAAAATCATCAACTGGCAGTTGAAACTTACAGGCAACTGAGGTAAAATCACTCGCGTTTCGTCCATTCTGAATCGCGAGAAAGAGTGATGCATGTCCACACTGATACCCCGTAAAAGATTATCCTTTGGTTCGACTGAGCTGGACCAGATGCTTGGCGGCGGGCTGCTCGCCGGCACCGCTTCTCTGATTAGCGGCGCGCCGGGCGTGGGCAAAACCACGCTGGGCCTGCAATTTTTGATTGCCGGGATCAAAGCCGGCCAGCCCGGTTTGCTGGTTTCCTTTGAGGAGTTCCCGGCCTCGCTCATTCGCGACGCCCTGCAGTTAGGCTGGGACTTAAAAGCCCTGGAGAAAGACGGCCTGCTGCGCATCCTGTTCACTTCACCGGAGGTCTTTTTGGGCAGCCTGAAAACCCCCGACAGCCCCCTGGCCCCCATGTTGACCACCCTGGCCCCGGAGCGGGTGGTCATTGACAGCGCGGCCCATTTCCAGCGCATGAGCGATGACCCGTTGGAACTGCGCGAAATTTATAACACCCTGGTCAATGCCTTGAAGCGGGAAAAAATGACCTCTTTGCTGCTGGATGAGGCGGTCAACGTCTTAGAAGTCCAGCGGGGACGGATGGCCTCCCTGCCCTTTTTGGTGGATACGGTCATGCTGCTGCGCTACGTGGAAGTGGACAGCAGCATGCAGCGAGCCATTGCCGTGATGAAGATGCGCGGCAGCGCCCACCAAAAAGAGATCCGCCGCTTTGAAATTCAAAAAGGCGGATTAAAAATCAAAGAACCCTTCACCGGCCGCGAAGGCATTTTGTCCGGGGCCACGCACCGGATTGCGTAATTAACTTATATCAGACCGACAAAAAGCCTCGCCCACAACCGCGAGGCTTTTTGATTCTGGCCCGGCCTGCTGCTCCAAACCAACAACCCCAGGCAAATGAGCATGGCAATGACCGAAATAGCCGCTCCAAGCCAAAAACTCCCCGGGCTGAACACCAGTTCCACCGTATGCTGCCCCGCCGGAACAACTAGACCCTGCTGGACGACATTGACCCGCAGCAGGTCTGCCGGCTGGCCGTCAAGTTTGGCCTGCCAGCCGGGGTAATAAATCTGGCTAAAAACCAGCAACTGCCGGGCGGAGGCGTTGGTCTCGGCCTTAAGGTGGGTGGAGTCAGCTTCCAGCAGGGTCACGGTCGAAGCCGCGGGGTCGCTGGGAGGCAGGTCGAGGGGAGTGGGGACCACGGCTGTCCGGCGCAAGTCAAAAGCATCGCTGCCCAGGCGGGTGATGGCCTGCTGGTCATCGGGCACGATTTCGACATTCCCCACCAACCAGGCGCGAGGGAAGGGGTCGCCCAGCTCGAACACTTTGAGGTCGCCTTCCTCAAAAACGAGACGCAGGCCGGCATCGGCGATGTTGCGCTTGTCCAGCACGTAGCGGACGCTGAGCAACTGCCACAAGCGCCAGGCGGGCATCTGCCGCATAAAGCTCTCGACGGAAGCCAGTTGCAGCGGGGTGTTGCCGGTCAAATCTTGCAGCTTATAAACCGAGGCGGCGCTGTTGCCGCCGGGGAGGAGTCCGCCGCTGGCGATGCGGGTGGGGAGGTTGGAGGGCTGGAAGGTTGGAGGGCTGGAAGGTTGCCCATAGGGGGCCTCCGGCTCGAAGGTTGGAAGGTTGGTTTGAAGAAACTGGGTCACGCCATTAGGGGTGAAGGGGGGTGGGGTGACAGGTTTTTCCAAATTAAAACGCCAGTTGACGGTGAACAGGTTGAAGATGAGCCAGAGCGCGACCAGGGCCATGCCCCAGGGCCGGCGCAGCCAGTGCCGGGAGCGAAGCATGAGCAGGACCAGCATGCCGCCGAGGATCAGCAAACCAAAAAGGTGGTGCCACAAAACACCGTAGAAGAGGTTGACTTCATCGCCGCGAGCGCTGGAGACAGCCGAACCGTAAATAAAAAAGGCGGTCAGGGCCAGGGCGACGGCGGCAACCCGGCACAGGCGGCGCTCAAACAGGGTCAAGGCGGCGCGGGCAGATTTGGCCAGCGGCCCGGCCAGAACCAGCGCCCCGCAGCCGGTGAGGATGGCGGCGCTGAAACTGTAAATCAGAAAGGCGCGTTCCTGCTGGCGGACCGCCTCAAAACCGGGCAAAAAGAGGTAAAAGAGAGGATATAGAAAAGTACGGCCGCCAAAAGCCAGCAGCAGGCCGACCAGACCGGCGCCGGCCCAGAAAACAAGAGGGGGCCGGGGACCGGCGGTTGGGGGTCGGACTGACAAGGCCAGCGCAATGAGGACCAGCGAAACGATCCCCACATACTGCGGCGAACCGCCAAAAAAGCCGGGATAGAGGACAGCAATGGCCTCGTTCAGCGGCAGCCCGGCGGAGACGGCCTGATAGGAGAGGTCGGCCCGCAGCGAGTGCGCGATAAATTCGCGGGTGGGCAAAAGCTGGGCAGCGGCAATCGCCGCGCCGAGAAGCACGATGATGAGCCAGGGGATGAGAGAGGCGAGGAGGCGGGAAACATAATGCGTAATGCGTAATGCGTGATGCGTCCCAAGGGGAGGCTTCGCTCTGATGCGTGATGCGTGATGCGTAAATCGTAAATACAAAAAGTAGGCCAGGCTGAGGTAGAAGATATACAGCACCGTTTGCGGATGGCCGGCCAGGATGGCCAGGGCGAAAACGAGCGCGCCCCAATAAGGAGCAGGGGAGCAGAGGAGCAGGGGAGAAAGGGAACGGGAGACAGGATTGCCGGCTAACCGCCATTCACTATTCGCCATTCGCTGATTTGCTGATTTGCTGACGGCCCACAACACCCAGGGCAGCCAGGCGCTGGCTTCTAAAATGGTGATTTGCTGCACCGGGAAGCCGGTCAGGTAGCCGCCGTAAGTAAAGGTGAGCGAAGCCATAACCGCGCCGAAGCGCGCTCGCCGGAGGGGAGCGGAGAAGCGAGGCGGAGAGGCAGCGCAGAGATGAAGAAAAGAATCGCGGGCAAAAAGGTAGGTTCCGACTGCTGCCAGAGAAAAGTGAGCCATAACCTGTAATTCTAAGGCCCATAACGGAAAGCCGAGGCCGCTCCAGCCAAGAATCAAGCTTTCCAGGAGGTGGGGCGGGTATAAGGCCCCGGACTGGATATCGGCCAGGGCCGGCTGGCCGCCAAAGAGGTAAGGATTCCAGAGGGGAATCTGGCCGCGCACCCACTCCTGGGCGGCGAAAGCTCGCAGCGGGAAGTATTGCTCGGTGAAATCACCGGCGGCGACAGCCATGCGGTCGGCGGGGTTAGGGGTGAAGAGTCGCCAGAAAAAGAGGCCGGGCAGGAGAGCTAACAGCACCAGCAGGGCGGCGTCGGGCCAGTAATGTGACCAGTTGTTTAGTTTTGAGTGACGGGCTGCCTGAGTCATTGTTTCATATCGAATGAGGCGCCTGCGAGTTAATGCTGCGCCGTCGGTTCAGGACACTTAGGCGGCTGGCAATGCTGCCTAATAAGCTGGTAAAGATGCTGGGCTACTTCCAGGTTGACCGCCTCATTGGGGTGAGCGTCCATGGCATTAACCGTGGTGGTGGCCGGGTCACGTCCGGCCAAAAGCTGGCTGACATCTAGCACCGGAACGTTATGCGCCTGGAAAAGGTCAACGACCGGCTTGAGCAGTTCGCGGCTCTCCTCGACCGCTGTCAGGCTGGGAAAAACGACCACGATCAGCGGGATCTGTTCGGAAGCCGCCCCTTCAATAATCTTTAACAACTCCTGCTGGTGCCGCCAGCGAATATCCGGGTCAACGCTGATTTTTTTGAGCCACTCGTTCCAATAGGTATCTGCCCATTCCTGCGGCCCCAGCCGGATCAGCCGCCAGTACAAAAAATTAACGGCGTAAGAATTTTCCACCAGTGGCAGCAGCCAGGCCGGCGGATCGCGCCTGATAGCAGGCCGCTGCGCTCCGGTTTGATAGGCGGTACCTTCGATATCATTAATGTAGTAAGACAGTACCAACAGGTCGGGCCGCTGGGGATAGGTAAGGATAGCGTCCACTTCGTCGGCGGTATCCCAGCCAGGAGAGGCGACGACGAGCACCGCGTATTCATTACCGAGGAGTTGGTTGAGTTGATTGGCAAAGCGGTCTTGGGGGTTGGCAATGCCGGAACCGGCCACAAAAGAGTCGCCCACCACCATCACCTTGGATTTGCCGGCCAGCATCTCCGCTGTCCATTCCACATCCCGGTAGCCTAACGAATTTTCCTGCCAATAGCGGTCGTACCAGTTTTGTGAGGCCAGCGTGTAGCGGAAGCCATCAGATTGGGCAAAGAAAAGTTTGAAGTAAAATTCCAGGGCCAGCAGGGTTAAGAAAAGGGCGATAAGAGCCAGGCAGATGTTTTCGACCAGCGGGTAGCTGCTTCGCCGCTGGCGCAGCAAAAGGATCGGGCTGGCCAACACCATGAGGCCGGCGATGAAAATGAACAGATAAATCAACCAGTAATTCATCGGTTACTCAGGCTTAACGGTGATGGATGAAAGCAGGATAAAATCCGGCTGGCCAGCATGATCACTCAGGAATAATCGTTCTTTTGTTTCAGCGTTATAGACGCCCGCTCTCAATTGATAGCCGCCGGCCTTGGCATCGGGTGGGATAAAGAAAAGGCTGGGCATCGCCAAAATCTGCCCCGGCGGCCATTGAGAAGTGGGATACAACCAGTCTCCCAGCAGGTAGTCCGTCTGGCTGACCAATTCTCCCGCCGGAGAGACCAGGTGGACAAAGGCGCTGTAATCTGCGGCCATTTTTTGCGTGCTTTGCCAATAGAGATAAACCAGGATAGGCTGCCCGGGCTGGGCGGTCAGGCTGGATATATTATTATCCAGCAAAGCTAGCCGCTGGCCAAAAACGATGGACTGACGCTGCGCCTCATTTTCGGCGAGGGCATAAGGCTCTACGGCAATCCGGCTAAAAATTACCGGGGCGCACTCCTGCTGGCAGAGTTCCTCAGGATAGAAGGTGAATTGGTGCGCGCCCGGCCCCAAAGAGAGGGGAAGCTGATAGGTTAACGTTTCCTGCTGCAAATAGAGCCGGGCGAGAGGGCGACCATCCAGGTTGACAGTGAGGTAACGGCCGGACGACTGAGGCGCAAAAACGGCTAAATGCAGCCTCAAGGAGCGTCCCTGGCCCTCATCCAGGTAAACCAACAGCTCAGCCGGCGACCGGATTTCCAGGCCGGCTGTATTTTCAGCCGTCTGCCAGCCGTCACCGCCGAGCAAAGAAACAGCATGAGGAGGGTCGCCGCCGGGAGGAATTTCAAAAACGGCGACCTCGCCTTCCGGGCGCGGCTGGCCCAGCCAGGTGGAGAGGTAGGTCAATTGGGACTGAGCGGCCGCGTTGGTCATCAACGGCAGCCGGGCTGTTATTTTGGTAAAGCCGAATTTATTTAACAGGCCCAGGCGGGCTTGAGTACCCGGTAAAGCTATGACAGGCTGGTCTGGCGGCGGCAGCAGCAATTGATTAAGAAAAGCCAGCATCTCATGCGCACCGGCCGGTTCTCGCATCAGGTGGCCGCCGGCTAAGGGCTGTTCATGAACCGTTTGATAGTGCATCGAATAATTATTGTAAGCCGGTTCCCCGGGCAAGGGTAAATCAATAATCATCTGCGGCCGGGCGGCAGCTTCTTGCTTGAGCCGGTAGTAAAATTCGGGGACCTTATCTGGCTCTGTTGGGAAAGGGAAAATGGTCCAGAATTCAAAAAGAATGAGTCCGGCCAGCACTAAAACCAAAGCAGGTCGCCAGGCCCTTTTTCTACCCGAAAGCAAAGCAGTCACTCCATATGAAGCCATCATGGCGACACATAACATGGTGGTCACGTTCAACCGCCCCAAAACGGGACTCCAATCCAGAACAGGGATAGAGCGCAGCAGGGCGTATGGCAAAACGACATAGCCAACGTAACCTTCAATATCTAATTGAACCAGGCTGCCATTAAATTTCAACAGCGGCCCCAGCGAGAGAAACATGGCGGCTAACGCCGTGAGTAACCAAAATGCGAGCCGGCCCCGAAATTTAAGCAAACCAAGCCCGACCAACACCAGGGGGGTCAGGCCGATGTAGACCAACCGTTCCTGAATATCATCCCGGTCGGCCAGGATACGAGTGGCGTACTGGGGCAAAAGATGGAGCGGCTGCAGCACCGGGTGATAGTTAGAAGGGGCAGCGAAGGCCAGCAGGTCGGCGGCAAAGTAAATGGTGTCTTTGCCACCCAGATGGGCATGGTCGCCCCGCAGCATGCTGCTCAACAGGGGCCAGTAGAAGCCCAGGAGCAGGGCAAAAGCCAACCCAAACGCCAGGCCAAAATATTTGAGACTGCCCCGCTTTTCCGGCCGGCGCAGCCAAATTAGCCCCTGGCAGATGAGAAACGGCAGGGTTAGAGCCACCACTCCATAAACAACATGCAGCGGCCAGGTCAGGCAGAGAATCGCCAGGGTAACGGCGGTCCAAACAGCCCGGCGAAGGCTGGGCTGGCGAGCGAGCACGAAGAGGGCCAGCAGATAAACCGGCAAGAAATAGGTGGTGAGTTGGGCTAAAAACGTGCCGGTGGCGTAGCCAAATCGAGCCGGGAAAAAGGCGAAAATCAAGCCACCCACAAACGCGGCCCATCGCCGCCGGGTTAAATAATAGGCCAGCAGATAAGCAGTATAGCCGGAGAAGGCAAAAGAGAGGAGAACACTCAGATTAAAACTTAAGGTCGGTCCGCCCAGCAAGGTGAGGGGTAAAGCCAGCGCCGGGACATAGGTGGTCACGGCATAAAGGGGCTGGTCGCCGCCGGTGGGCGCAAAAAGGACAGAGACGTGGCTGACAGAGGTTTGCAGATTCAGGAGAGAATGTTTGAACCACCATAAAAACCAGCGCCATTGCAAGTTGTCTTCACCAGGGAAGCCGGCTATATGGCTGGTAAGTCGAAAAGCGACGGGATAAGTCAAGATAATGGTGAGCAGGATATAAGAAACCACGATGAAGATAGCTGGACGATACTGCTTCTTGATCATTGTTCACTGCCTAGAATTTGGCCGTTAAAGGCAACTGGTTTAAACTAGGCCGCATCTTTGCCCACCCCGCTAAAGGTCTTTCGCTGAAACGCTTCCTGGTCAATATCGGTCTTGTCATCATAAGCTTGAGCATTAGGTTACTGCTGGTTGAATTTGCCCTGCGTGTGCCTGCCATTAACCAAAAAATCGGCCCTGGCAGGCCAAAATTTATTACGTCGCCCCGTTCTCCCTTTCAAACCAATAAAAATTGTTCAGTTTGTAGACAAAGCGGTGGTGCAAGTGGAGTTTGAAACCGGCAGCGGTGCATATTTCGATGATTCTGTGGGTCCACAGCCCTTCTTTCTCCCCTTCTTTCATGCCCCCCCGCTGATGATGTTCGCCGTGCCGCCAGAGATATCTGTGGCCGACCGCGCCGATAATCGGGTCAATCATAGTCACCAATAAGCGTCCCCCCGGCTTCATCAGGCGGAAGGCCTCGCGCAGGGCAGCCTCGCGGTTGGGAATATGGTTCAAACAGGCCACAAAGCTGATGGTATCAAAACTTTGATCGGCAAAAGGCAAGCGAGCCGCATCTTCAATCAGCCAGACCCCCCCGCTCCAATCAAATACATCCACTCCTACCCCCGGCCCACGGTAACGTCGAACCAGATTGTTATGGCCGGCCCCTACATCCAGCAAACGACCCCGCACGTAGGGCAGTACACATGACAATCTTTCTTCCTCTAAGGTCGTCCAGCCAAAACGGGGAAGAAGCGGCTGCGGCATAAACCCCAAACGAAAAGGGATACCGAAAAAATCCCAGACTTGTTGCGTTAAACTCTTTGCCATCAAACGTGCCTTTCAACTCATTGGATTTCCTAATGAGATTATCAGGGTCTCCGTATATCAAGAAACACCCTATGCCGACCGTTTACATAGCAGCTTTCGGCTTCCAACCCGGCAGCAATCTCAGGTGTCGCTGTTTTGGTAGTCTCACTGGCTCGCACATTCGTTTTTGCCTACCGGAAAAAGGGCATAACGGCTGTTCAAAAAACAGGTCAGGTGCTCTATCCCTGCGGCCCGGCCGGCCGGGATCAGAATATAATCGGCCTCGATCCTGTTAGCTGTTGTCACCAGGCTGTCGAATTTTTGGCAGGCCTGCTCTAATTGACGATACCGTTGGTGGTAGGATACCAGGTTAGCCATATCATATAAGACCAGATTCATGTCCTTCCAATTCAGGTTGATGCTTCGTTCAGCATAGCGGCGAAAGAAAAGGGTTGTGCCAGGCCCAAAATCACACCAGTAAAACAACGACTCTTTGGGCGTGTTTTGCTTCACCCAGTTATATAAATCTTGATCGTCCTTTGAATAAACAGGTTCCACGCTTCGCGCGGCGGGGTCCAGCAGGTTGATCGCGGGGATGGGCAAGAAAGGGCCAAACCAGGAGGCCAGCGGTCCAAACAAGATAATCAACAAGCCAGCCATTGCCAGGACTATCCCCCAGGAGCCTAAGCCCACCAGCGAACGTCTCTCCAACAGCCAGGCGGCCAACACAACAGCGCCGACTCCCCCGGCCAGAGTTATGATGGCCAAAGGCAGGGTAGTAAAGAACAGCGTTGACAGCCCAGGAGCCAGACTTAAGACAACACCGGCCGCCAGGGCAAGGGAGCTTGCACCCGGCACGTCTCCTTTCAGCCGCCACTGAGGCCCGATGTTCCTTAACCCGCGGGCCAGCATCTGCACATAGACCAGGGCCGCCCGCCCCGCCAACAAGTACAAAGGCAGGTAAATAAAACGAGCCGCTCTAATCTGCCCGGTAAAAATGGCGATAAATGATCTCAATTCAAAGGTTTCCCAGGCCCGCATGAGGAAGTAGTAACCGACAAACGAGGTCAGCACGGTCAACCCCAGCCAGCCGATTAACCACCCATCTACCTCGGGTATCTGCCGCAGCCGAAAAAGATAAATCACATAGCCTGCGGCCAACACAAAAAAGATGGGTAGGTTGAACAAAGCTACCAGATAAGCATAAGCCAGGATGACCAATCCTGCCACCAGCCAAATCCAGCGTCCCCATGCGGGCCGGCGGAACTTAGCCCAGAGAGAGACAATCAACAACAGCAGGGTTAGCCCGACATAAATCCAAACCAATGCTTCCAAAACCGGTTTGTTCAATTCCAGTCCGGCTAAATCCCAGGTCACGGTTGCCGGGCGAAAGGGAATGGTGTACTTCTCGTAAATCACCCGGCGAAAAGCTTCAAAGCTGACCTCGACCGGCAGGCCGCGCCCGGTCTTACCAAACACGCTTTGAGCGATAGGTAGAGCTCCCAGGCTGATAGCACCCATCAACCCAAGCAGCATGCCCCACCAGCCCCAGCCGGCTCGCTTCAAACCAAAGACCAAAACCGTCAGCCCAATCACCAAAATAGCGAACTGCCAGCCCGAAATGGGGTGGAGATTGGCTGCCAGGCCGATGGCCAGGCCCAAGACCACCCCTTTGAACCAGCCCGGCTGCGCCAGGAAGGACAAGAACCATAAAAATAAGTAGGGCGCGGTGGCGGTATAAACCGCTCGGGACATCAGAAACTGCGATCCCCCGACCCCCCACAACTCTTCGCCCATCGCCTCGTAATAATTGGCCGAGGCGACCGTGATCCCCAGAGCTAACCAGGTATTCCCTATGACTCGACGGGATAAGAAAAACATGCCGGCCAGGTAGAAGGCCAGAACCAGGCAGGTCAAATAAACCAACCCACTTTCAAAACTGCCGCTTATCTGCCAGAATTGGGCCACTAACCAGCGATAAACCGGGGTATAGAAACGATAATAGGTGTTGTCAGCAAAAATATCATCCCGGGGATAAAGGCCAAGATCCATATCTTTGGAAATCATCGTGGCGATCAGATTCAGATCAGTCTCGGTAATAGCTGGATGAAGCAGATTGAAAGTCGTCCAGGCAATAATCACCAAGAGCAGAATCAGGACCACCACCACCAGCTCGCGACGGCTGAGCGTATATTTTTCGGTTAGGATAAGGTTAGGCCGCTGCATGGTGACGAGTCAAAATTAATTGGGGTAAAGGAACCAGTTATAAGTAGCGGCCAGCCCGTCAGCCAGAGAGAGTTGGGGCCGGTAGCCCAGATAGTGTTGCGCCTTGTCAATCTGCGAGTAATTACGCCAAATCTCGCCCGGCTGGGGCGGGCCAAACTGCACCTCGATATCCTCGCGGCCAGCCGCCGCCTTCAGCAGCCCAACGAACTCCAGCAGCGAAGTTTCCACGCCGCTGCCAATTTGAAAAACTTGATCAACAGCTTCCTCTCTCCTCAGCGCCAGGATAAGACCCTGGCAGATATCGCTCACATGCACAAAATCCCGCGTTTGCTGCCCGTCGCCGTAAATTATTAGCGGCTCGTTCTTTAGCATCCGGCGGATGAACTTGGCCACCACACTCGATTTGTGGGTAGAACGAGGGCCATAGACATTGGCAAATCGCAAAACGACCGTCGGCAGTCCGTAAGAAGCGTAAAACGCCTGGCATAAAGCCTCACCGGCCAGTTTGCTGGCTCCGTAAGGTGATTTTGGATGGGGTATCTGTTCCTCGTGAACGGGGGGAAACTGCTCGCCTAGCGGCGCATTGGACGAAGCAAAAACAAACCGCTTCACCTGAGCGTCACGAGCCGCGGCCAGCACGGACAGAGTGCCCATCACGTTAACGTCAACATCTGCTTGCGGGTGGGCGACAGAGTCACGGACATCCGTGTGCGCGGCCAGGTGAACCACAGCATCTATTCCCTGCATGGCCTGTTGGACCTTCTGGCCGTCCCGAATATCCCCGACCACGAGGTCAACCTCGTCACCCCACAGGTTGGGCTGTCCCAGGCTGAGATCGTCAAGCACGCGGACCTGATAACCCAGGGCTAACAATTGCTCGATAAGATTACAACCAATAAAGCCACACCCGCCAGTGACCAGGGCCTGCTGGTTTGATATCTCCATAGCTACTCCAAGTCAACTTATTTCAAAAGGGTTCAGGTAAGCGGGACTGCTTGCGGCTGCAAATATTCCACCTTCTTGCGCCGGCCGTCCCAGCGAATGTCGGGGATCAATGACTCTCGTTTTTCTTCGATGCACGCCCGGTATTTGAGGAGGTCGGCGATCATCAGGCGTAACTCGCTCTCCATATCATGGGTAGGTTGGTAGCCTAAATCAAGCAGGTGCTGGTGGTCGGGATGGTAATAATGCTCCTCGGCCTCCTGGCGGGGATTCTCCAAGTTCCAGATTTCGCCGGCAAGGCCAAACTCATGGGCGACTTGCTGCACCTTGTAAGCCAGTTCGGTTACATTATAGACTTCTTCAAACTGGTTAAAAACCCGATACTCGCCGGGCTGGGGTGGGTTTTCGATAGCCAGGGTCAGGCACTGCATCGAGTCACGCAGCGGTAAAAAGCCCCGCTTCTGGTGACCCTTGCCAAACGGCGTCATTGGCTCGCCAATCACGGCCTGGCAGCAAAACCGATTGATGGCCGTGCCAAAACTTTGATCAAAATCCAGCCGGGTCAAAAGGCGCTCATCGTTATTCATCTCGTTGATGCGGGTGCCGTAGACAACCCCTTGCATGATGTCGGTCGAGCGCAGCTTCCAAATCTTGCAGGCGAGCATCACATTATGGCTGTCGTGGACTTTACTCTGATGATACCAGCTCCCGGCCTGGCGGGGGAAAGGCAGTTTATCGGTCCGGCCTCGATATTCGATGGTAAAGAAACCTTCGGGAATATCCACATTGGGCGTGCCATATTCGCCCATGGTGCCCAATTTAACCAAATGAGCCTCCGGCGTCACATCTCGCATGGCAAAGAGAAGGTTGAGGGTGCCAACAATATTATTGGTCTGGGTAAACACGGCGTGCTCAACATCAACCATCGAATAAGGTGCGGAAGGCATCTCGCCTAAATGAACGATGGCCTCCGGCTGAAAATCTACCAGGAAATCGTGGACAAATTGATAGTGGCGGAGATCGCCTTCACGAAAGAGAAGCTCTCGATCAAAATTCTCACGGAAGGCAATTAATCGCTCGGCCATCGGCAAAATCGGGATGGCGCTTTGGCTATTCATTTCTGCCACCCACTGGCGGCGTAAGAATAAATCAGCCCCGGCCACAACATGGCCCCGGGCCGTTAGATACTGAGCCAGCGTCCAGCCCAGATAACCATCAACTCCAGCAATAAAAACACGCAATTGAGTAATCCTCCCTTTGAAAATAGTAGACGGTAGACAGTAGACGGCAGACAGGGATATTATCCCTCTTCAACCTCACCCCTTCGGGTGCGCCGAAGGGCACGCTACTCTGCTACCTTTTCATCATCAGTTGGGTTTGTGACCAACTTGACTTCTTTTTGAGCTAAAGATCCAGGGACTGATAAACAGCCCCACCAGTAAAGTAAACACCAGCGAAAAGATACGCTGTCCAACCACAAAGACACTCACCTCGAAGGGCTGGTACCCCAGCCAGGTTAAAACGCCTAGCCAGCTTAATTCTAAGACGCCCAGCGCTGCCGGGGTAAAAGCAGCAATCAATCCCAATTGAATAATTGGAACAACCAGCCAAAAGTCCAGATAAGAAAAGGGCAAATGCAGGGCTGCGGCAATCAGATAATGATATAAGACGAGCAGCACAAAACGAAGAACGGTCATGCCGTAGGCCCCGGCCACAGCTTTTGCCCCAACCAGATTACGGTTAGCAACCAAAAAATCGAACCACTGCGCTGCTTTATTACTACGCCGGAGCAGACCAGCCCCGTAGGGCGAAAAGAAACGAAGGAAAAACTGGACCAACTGTTCATAGCGGCTCCAAAACAGTAAAAGCAGCACGGCGATCAAGACGACGACAGACCAATAACTCTGCCACGAAAGCCGGTCCAGTAAGAAAAAGAGAGCTACCCCCGATAAACCCACGGCCAGGAGTAAATCAAAAAGCTTATCCAGAATGAGGGCGTAAACCATTCGGGCCGTGGATAATGAATGGGTCGCCCGCAGCGCCAGAGGCCGCACGCCGTAGTCTCCCAGATTGAAAGAAACAAATAAACCAAAGACTCGACCGAGCACCAGATAGTAAAAGTAGTTAAAGTAAGAGCAGACTTTCTGACCGGCGACGGCGTTGGTTAGTAACCCCCAGCGGATGGAGCTGCTGCCCATCAGTAAAACATTGACCCCAAAAGCCAGCAGCAGGTAGCGAGTGTCGGCCCGCAAAATTTGCGACCAGGCTTCCGGGCCGGCATAGTATAACACGCCTCCAAACAAGATCAAGCCGGCCAGGCCGAGCCAATGTTGGGAAGATAAGCCGGCCGGCTTATTATTTTTAGGTTTACTTTTAAAGAACTTATCCCGGAATCCGGCCATTTTTAGCGCAGCCACGTTTTAACAATGACCCAACCAAACCCAAGCGGGTAGCCTAAACGGCGCGGTTTTTTGCTCTCACCCTCGGCCCGACGCAAGATAGTAACCGGCAGTTCCTGGATCCGTAACCCGGCCCTGGCTGCCTTCATGATCAGTTCCGGCGCGCTGAATTTATCTTCGCGCAAATCTAGCTTGGCTAACTCGCTGCCACGGATCGCCCGGAAACCGTTGGTGCAATCAGAAATATTAATGCCGCCCAATAAGTTGATCAGCTTGGTAAAGAACAAAATGCCCACATGCCTGGCCCCGCCCTGATCCTCATATTGGCCCAGGAAGCGGGAACCCAGCACAAAATCAGCCGTATCTTCGATAATGGGCCGCACCAACTTTTCGATTTCCTCCGGCCGGTGTTGGCCATCAGCGTCCATCGTCACCACTACATCGGCGCCATCCTTCAAGGCAATCTCAAAACCTGTCCGCAGAGCATCCCCCTGGCCGCGGTTCATCACGTGGGCAACGACCGGGTAATTTTCACGCCGGACAACCTCGGCCGTTTCGTCGGTGCCTCCATCCACCACCACGACAATTTGGACCTGGTAGGTCAAGATGACGCGGGGAATCCGAGGCAGCACGTTTTGAATAGCCTGTTCTTCGTTGTAGGCTGGAATGACCACAAAAATTGATTGAACCGGAGCGCCGCCGGCGAGGTTTTTATTCTTGATATACTCCTGCCTGGCCAAGGCACGCACTAACTCCCCAAGCTGGCGATTGGCCTGATTCGCCTTGTTAAGTACGTAAAGGAACATGCCAAACAGGATCATATTGGCGATAACCAGGGTGGCAAAGAGGCGATTTTGCAGCCCAAAAATTTCAGTTAAAACATTGGCGACGCTGGGCGAAACAGAAAGAGCAACAATGCCGATCCCAACCGCAGCGCCGATCAGCGTATCCAAACGCTGGTAACGTCCACTGCGGTGCTTGTAGAAAATATAGAGGATGAATAGAACGCCGATGATAATACCGGCAATACGGATACTTAACATATTCCCCTCCCTCGAAATAGCTTTCGGAGTGCAAAAGTGCACTTTTGCACTCCGAATTCTCATTATTGCTGGCGTGAGACAGGTTTGTGAACAGGCCCAAACCTGTTGCCCTGTTTACCCTCAAGGTGGCGCTTGCTTGAGAAAATCGCCACAATTCTCTAAAATCTTTTGCTGGCAAAGATGCGCCAGCACCGTCTGGCTGACCACGTAATTACCCAACTGGCTAAAGTGTCCGCCGTCATAAGCATAGTAATCCAGGTAGTTGCGCTGGTCTGTTTGCCGGGCATGGGCAAAAGCCGGGGTCAAATCAATCACTTGCAGCCCCTGCTCACGCAGTAAGGTAATACCGGCGGCATAAGGCGTAGCTTCGCCCCTTTCATGAGCTTCGATGGAACTGCGCTCAGGAAAGATTAAGACAATCGGCACAGAACCGTTCCGTATCGCTTCTTCGGCAAATTGGCGAATCAGCAAAAAGTTGACCCGCTGAATGATGGGATTTTGAAAAGAGCTAACCCCCGGCCGGCCGGCCTGGGTCATTTCATAAACGAGGGTCCGCCCAAAACGATAACTGGCGAAAATATCTAACGGCTGCGATTGGTAGCGGTCCCGCTGGCAGTAAAAATCATGGGGGCAGACGATATCCAGAAAACGTTGCGGGCTGTTCAACAGCGTATCTTCGAGAGCTTCTAAAGTTTGAAAGGGGTTTTCAAGCAAGGTCAATTCATTCCCTTTTTCAATAAAAACCGGCTTGGTTAAAGGGATATCGGTTTGGCCGCGAAAAAAGGGACGGAAGCGATTAACATTGCGCCGGATATTATCCTCTTCAAAGCCAATCAGGACCACATCAGGCTGGTAGGCAGCGCCTTGCGTTTGATAACGCAAAAATGCCTGGTCCGTACCGTAGCCACCGACGCCCCAATTCATCACCTCTAAATCTGGCCTGGCCCGCTCCATTTGTGCCTGCCAGGTGGCCTCATCAGCCACATCATCGCTGTGCGTAAAAGAGGGGCCAAATGTGCCGATGCGGAGGATGCCAGCCGCTTTTGACAGCGGATATTCCCGTAAACTGCGCATCCCGGTGCTGTTAGAGGTGTAAGTCACACCGTCCTGCTGTCCTTGCGCGTTTGGCCGGATACTCCAGCCCAATACCGGGTCAAATTGCACATATTTGTTGGGGTCGGCGGCCCAGGTTTTTAGACTCTCGATCTGCCGTTCGTTGACTAGAGGTGCAGGTAACAGCGTAATTTCTCTACCGAACAGAGAGCGCACAACCTGGTCATTCCACCACACCAACCGGGTGAAAAGTTCCAGTATAAGCAACGTCACAAAAATGATAATTAATGCATTTCGCCCGACACGCTGGAATGAAGCTCGTTGAGGGTTAGTAAACATAAGACCCTACTACCGGCAAACCACAGACGGCCTGCCCCCATAAGTCCGGGGCAGATTTAACACCACGAGGCCAATGAGCAGCCAATTCAATGAACCGCTCCGGCCTGTAGTATAATCTTTAGCTGCTTTGGCCAGAGCCTCCCAGTATAAAACCAGACGAATTTTTTCGCCAACCTTCACCGTCGTTTTATCCGGGTTGTAACCAGCCAGGTCAATTTGGTTAGCCCAGTTGGCCGCCAGCTCAACTTGCGGGGAGTGATTTTTGAGGAAATCTGCCGGTAGCTGCGCCTGAAAAATCCAGAGAGCAGGGTGGTCAAAAATCCGAAAGGTGATATCCGCTTTCAACCGGAAAAAGATTGCTTTGCTGGCTATAGACTGAATAATAACGGTCGCTGAGAACTTGACTCGTACAGAGTGTCAAGGTTTATTTCGGCGCAACGATAACGGGTTTGACCTTCTTCATAAAACAAGAAAATGCCCAACCGGGCCAAGGTTTTTTGCTACCACCGGTTGGGATTACGGCACATTCTACCATAAAAAATGGCCGTCAAACGATTACGGGAGACTGACCGCAGGCAGGCGCAGGCTGTTATCCCCCGCCGAGGCCGGGACAGGCAAACGCTGCCCCGTAGCCGCCTCGTACAGCCCGACCGCCAGGGTGTATTCTCCCGGCAGTAGTTCTGCCGGCAAAGGCACAGTAACGGTATCCGGGATGATCTCACCAGGGTCCCACAGGGAAGTCAGGTAACTCCCTCCCCCCGGCAGCCCATCGCTCTGAGCAACGGTCTGATCTTGAGGATCCCGCAGATGGACAAAGCGGGTGTAATCTATCTCGGTCTGCATCTCGCTCTGCCAGTAGAGGGTCAAACGGAGCTGGCCGGCCTGAATGTCGAGGTCATACCCTTTCAAACGAATGATAGGGTTATCGCCAAACGGGTCGTCTCGAACAACCTGGGGCGTGAACCGGTCCAGCGTAACGCCGGGCGGCGGCCCGCCGACCTTAACCGGCCCAATCAGTACCCTGGTTTCTTCTGTAGGGGAACCATTTTGGACCAAAGGCAGCGAAACGGGCTGGCTCTCTTGCAGGTCATAGAACCCTAAGGCCAAATAATACATTCCTTTGGGGGCATCCCCTTTGATCGGTACCACAAAACCATCGCTGACAACCTCGCCGGGAACCCAGAGAATGGTGCTGTATGTTTCCTGGGGCAGCCGGTCATACCCTCCCCAAACCTGTTGGTCAGCATCCAGCAGGCGGACAAACATGACGTAATCTTCCCGCATGCGCTGGAGGGCCTGCCAGTGGAGCAGAACCGGCAGCCCCTCGCTCGGCTGCACCCGGCGCAACGGCAGGTCATAACCGAGCAGCAGGATCTTATCGTCAAAGTTCGCTTCAAGGCGATGGCCCATAGCCGGCGGCTGGAAAGACCAGGGCTTATTCTCCACCCGCAGCACCGGCTCACTCTCGACCCGTTCCAAGACCGAATGGGCGGCCTCCACTTCCGCCTCCAGCCGGTACTCGCCGGAAGGCCAGTCATACTCGACAATAAAGGTTTGCAGGGGGCCGGCAGCGGTTACAGGCGGCCGCCGCTGGTTATCCGGCCCCACCAACCAGAGTTGGACCTGACCCTGAAGGGGAAAAGGATCAATCGTGATGGGAATATCGGCCAGGTAGCGATAAAGAGGCAGGCGGCCAGCCAGACGCCCCTTGTTCCAGACCGAAAAGCCTTTTAGACTTTTTCCAGCCAGGACGTGCTGGGGGGAGGTCTTACCTTCAGCCGGTGCCGGCAGGTCTACTTGAGTCAAAATGACCGCCTCGGCCCCATCGGTCGTCTTGAGCCACGTCTCCCAGCCCCGAAGACGCAAGCGCACCTGGTAGGACCCCGGCAAAATCCCAGTTAGCGGCAAAGCAATGACATCGTGGATGGCATCGCCAGGGTCCCAGGCCCGTACCGGATAGCGTCCCTGGGCCGGTTGGGCTGCCGTCACAGCGACCACCTGGCCCTTGTTATCCAGCAAACTCAAATGAGTCTCATAATCTTCATGGGCATAGGCCAGCGAGCGCCAGTAAAGCCTTACCTGCAACGTTGAACCATCACCGCTGATTTGCTGGTCGTAGCCGGTCAGTTCAAAACCGTCGTTGAAACGGATCGAGAGGGGCTGTCTGGGTGAAACCGCCAGCATGGCATCTGTGCGCACGGGGAGAGGGGCAGGAAAGCCCGTCCAGAAATGATAAGCGCTAACCCCACTCAGAGATGCCATGACTCCGACCAGGCACAGCAGCGCCCAGTGTCGGTACTTTTCGCGGGCCACTACAGCTATGCCCCAGGCCAGCAAAATCCCGATAGCGGGCGCCGCCGAAAAGACCAGGTAGCGGGCCTGCGCTGTATCATTGATCCGCCCGGAGAGCAGAAAACGCAGCAACGGGATTGGCACAAAAATAAACAGATGCAGCAACAGCAGGCCCAGCCAGTCCCGCTCCTGGCCCTGATAACGCCGCCAAATGAGCCACCAGCCAACTCCGGCTATCAGCACGACGCCGAGCATCAGGCTGACCGTAAGAAGCGGTGGGAAAGGCGGCTGCGCCCCAACAATCTCGACCACCCAGAATTTGGTAAAGATGGCGACAAGCCAGGTCCAAAGTGAACCCTGCATTTCCGGCTCAAAGCGATCCGCAGCCGACGCCGTACCGGTCAAAATGCCGGCCAGCAGGCCGACCCCCGGCAGGGACTCGTCCCCGGCAATGAGGGGGCGGATAACCCCAGCCACCGGACCAAATTCCCCAGCCCGGTTAAAGTACCAGGCTTGAAATAGAAACCAGCCCCCAGAGGCAAAAACCCCGGCGATAGCTATAGTTACCAGGCCCTGCGCCCACCGCCGCCACGGCCAGGGGCGCCGCCGGGCTAAAACTGCCAGCACCAGCAAAAATTCCAGGGGCAGAACAACGGCGCTGTACTTGGTAATGACCGCCAAACCCATTAACAGCCCCAGCACCATAAATGTCCAGGAGTCACGCTGACCTTTGCTAAAGCGTACCAGCCCCCAAAAATAGAGGCCAACAACCACGCCCAGCAGATTTTCATCGCTCAACACGGCGCTAATGTAGGTAAAGCAAGGGATAAAGGCTAACGTAGCTGCGGCGGCCAGAGCCAAATCCGGCTGAGTGGGAAAAATTTCCGCAGTAACAAGATAGACTAAAATAATGGTTACGATGCCCATGAGAATCGAAAGCCAGCGCCCCACCATCCAGGCCAAAACAATTCCGGCATACGGCCAAGTTTCATCCTCGGTGCGCACAATCATGGCCCGCGGCAAAACGAGATCAATTAACTTACGCCGGGGCGAGTCCCAGGTCATTTTCAGGGTAGGCGGGTCATCCGTCTTAATCCAGCTTGTCACCAGGGCGACCAGCCCATAGTAGAGCGGCGGCTGATCGGCCTTGTAACCGGTGGCCTGGCGTTCGACATTGGTCTGCGGCAGTCGGCCATTCTCTACTATAAAGCGAATGTAGCGAAAATGGACATACTCGTCGGGGGCTTTGCTGAGAGGAATATTAAGGCTGTTGAACCAGGCCAGGCCGGTATAGATGCCTATAACCAAGATCAACAATCCAGCTTGTGGTAGTTTGGCTTGTTTCATCCCTATCATGCAGTCTGACCGTTACGGTTTTACCACCTCGATTGGCCCAATCGTAACACTGGTCACGCCGCTCATTTGCCCATCCATGACCAGTGGCAAATTTACCGCGCTTTCACCTACGATGAGGTAGTAACCAACATTCAAATAATACTGTCCTGGGGGCGCATCGGCATTTACCGGCACGGCATAACCATCTACCACCACCTCGCCCGGCGCCCAGAACAGGGTGCTGTAATATTCCAACGGGCGGCGGTCATAGCCGCCATGCGGATTACCCTGGCTGTCCAGCAAATGGTTAAACTGCACAAAATCGGCCTGGGGCGACATAGCGGGCAAAGCCTGCCAGTACAACGTCAACGGAAAAGCTTGACCGGCTTTGACTTGTTTTTGGGGCAGGCTGTAACCCAAAAAGTTGAGCTGATTAGCAAAATTGACCTGAGCCGGGGCTTCAATGCCGGCTGGCCGTTCAAATCGGCGCGGCCACCAGTTTTCTACGGTAAGGACAGGTTCAAGGACAGCCTTGTCGCCCACTTGCAGGCGGTAATCGCCGCTGAGCCAGCGCGGGCCAATTACAAAATGGTGGATATTCGCCTGGCTGCGGGTAGGAGAATGGGACTGGCCGGAGGGGTCGAGCAGGCGTACCGGCCCAGGTGAGAGAACACTGATCGTGGCGGGATAGCGAAAGACGGGGTTTTGGCTGTGGTGGAGGTTAGGGGCTGGCAGAGGCGAAATCAGCGATTGAGGGTAGGAAGCTGGCGGGATGGAGACTTGCCACAGGGCGTAATCTACGCCGGTGGGGAGAACCGCCATAGTCGGGGTGTCTAAGCGGACCGGCAATGTCACGGCTTCGCCCAAAGGCTGGCTGTCCGGGCCAGTGCTGAGTTGCAGGGTAAGCTGATAATCTCCGGCAGGGAGAGCCGGCAGCGGCAGAGCCAGGCGGTCAAATACAGCATCGCCGGATTCCCAGGCCAGGGTGGGCAGCCGCCCCTGGGCGGGATAGCCCAACCAATGAGAAACAGCCTGGCCGGACGAGTCTGCTAAAATAACCTGAAGGAGATAATTCTGATTCACCTGCCCCAGGGAACGCCAGGCCAAGGTGAGGTTCAGCCGGCCTTGCTGGGGCTGCGGCTCAAGCTCGTAACTGGCCAGTTCAATCGCCTCGCCGAATTTGGCCCCCAACGGCCGGGCCAACCACTCGGCGGCCTGGGATAGGGTGCGCAGAGGCAGAGGCGGCGGGGCAAAAGTAGCCAGCCGATATAGATGCGCCCCTGTCCAGACAACCAGGCCGACCATTAGCCCGGCAAAAAACCAGCGCCGCCAGCGGGCCGGGATAGCTGCCGCCAAGCCCCAGACAATTAAACCCATCACGGCCGCTGCCGCCGGGATGAGGATGTGCCGACCCTGGGCGGTCTGTCCCAAGCGGCGCGACAGGCCAAAACGGACGAGCGGCAAAATTACAAACAGGCTGATATGAAAAACCAGCAGCAGCAGCCATTGGCGAGAGGCCGGGTCGCTGCGCCACAGCCGCCACAAGCCCACGCTGGCTAAACACAGGATGAAGCCGATAATAATGTAGGCATAAGGGAAGAAGGGGATAAAATCGCCAATACTCACCCCCCAGAATGAAAAGAAGGTGGTTTGCAGCCACGCCGGAAAGGTGCCCACCTTGATATTTTCGGGCAGTTCGGTTAAACCGATTTGACCCCCACTCAAGAAATTCCCCAGCCGGGCCAGGGTAACATCAGTGCCGCCGGTAAAAATGGGCCGCAGCAGGCCAGCCACCAGCCCTAATTCTTTGATTTCGTTGAGATACCAAAAATTCCAGCCAAACCACCAGGCAGAAGCCAGCACCGCCGTTCCACCGACCAGGGCCAGGCGCAGCCCATACCAGGACCAACCCAGGCCGCCTTGCCGTACCATCACCGCCAAAATCAGGCCAATTTCCAGGGGCAAAACAATGGTGGTGTATTTGGCTGTCACCGAAAGCCCCAGGACCAACCCCAGCAAGCCAAACGGCCACCACCATTCGGGCTGCTTCACCGCCCGGACGAGAAGCCAGAAGTATAAAGCGGCCAGCATGGCGACCAGGGCATCTTCGTTTAAAACAGAGCCTACAAATATAAAAGCCGGCAAAAATGCCAGCATCGCCGTACCCGCCAGGGCCAAACCGGGCCGGTCGGGCCGCATTTCGATTAGAGCCAAATAAACCAGGCCCAGGGTAACTGTACTAAAGGCAACCGAAAGCCAGCGCCCCAGGTGGAGCGCCAGAATTTGCCCAACATAAGGCCACAGTTGGTCTTCGGTCAGCAAATAACCGGGATTATCATCCTGTATATCTATGGCCTGATAGCGAAATGAATCCCAATATTTCTTTATAACGGGGGGAGTAGTTACATCAACCTTGAGAATTTGGCTGAGTCCAGCCACGCCTAGATGATAAAGCGCCGGCCAGTTGGCTTTGGGACCGACCTGGTCGCGTTCAGCATAGGTCACAGGTAAACGCCCGTTAGCGATGATAAAATTGATATAAGCCAGGTTGATCCCTTCGTCAGGGCCTTTATTAAAAGGCGTTACCTGGCTAAAGGCAAAAGCCAGCAGCAGGTAAATCAGGAGAATCGCGCTCAATCCCGGCCATCCAGCCAGGCGCGCGGTTTGCCACACCTTCATTTACCAACCTCAAATACACCCAGCAAAATCGCACTATCCGGCGAGCCAGGCACAGGCAGACGCACCCCGGTAGCCAGGTCGTACATTCCTACTGCTAACTGATACGACCCCGGAGCCAACTCATCCAGGGGAATTGTCACGTCATCTTTAATAATTTCGCCTGCCTCCCACAACCCGGTGGGATAGCCCCCGCCGGCCGGCGGGCCATCTTTTTGGGCGACGGTTTCCCCGGCAGCATCCCGCAGGTGCGCAAAAACGGTATAGTCGGTTGATGGGGTCGCCAGCGCCTGCCAGTAGAGGATCAGCCGAAGAGGTGTGGACGTTTGGAGGGTTGGCCGGCTGGACGCATTCTCTCCTGACCCACCGGCTTCTCCGCTTGCTAAATCAAAGCCCAGCAACTTGATTTGTTCTCCCAGAGTGATACCAACCCCATGCTGCGGATTAGCCGCCGCCACAGTGACTCCCGGCGGCGGGCCGCCCACTTTGACCGGCCCGATGGTCACCGCTGTTGACCCGCCGGGTTCGCCGGTTTGCGGATCGAGGATAGCCAGCGAGCCGGCCTGTCCCTCAACCCGCCGGTACCAGCCCAGGCTCAGGGTGTAAATCCCCGGCGGGGCGGCCGCATCTACCGGAACAGCGAAGCCATCGCTGATAACTTCGCCGGGCGCCCAGAACAGGGTGCTGTAATTCTCTTTAGCCCGGCGGTCATACCCGCCCCAGGCCATCCCCTGATTATCCAGCAAGCGATTGAAAATGACAAAATCTTCCCCCAGCCAGCGCAGCCCCTGCCAGTAAAGCGTAACCGGCAGCCCTTCCCCCGGCTGAACGCGCCGAACGGGCAAATCGTAGCCGAGCAGTTTTACCTGGCCGGCAAAGTTAGCCTCCAGGGGATGGGACAGCGCCGGTATTTGGAAATCGCGTTCGTTTTCCTCGACGCGCAAGACGACCTCCCCCTCGGGCTGCCAGCGATAATCACCCGGCGGCCAATCCGGGCCGATGATGAAGTTGGCCCAATCCTCCCCGCTAGATATGGGAGAGCGAAGTACCCCATCCGAACCAATCAGGTGGCGGTCAGCGGTCGGCGGTCGGCGGTCAGTAAATGTAAATTGGGCGGTTTCACGCTCCCGCAATGTAGGGGGGATTGGGGTTACTTGACCGTCTCGCCATAGTCTCCACCCACCAACTCCGCTGTCTTGCCGACTCACCGGCTCGGTCAGGGTATAAGTAGAAAGAGTTTGCCAATCTACTACCGGCCCTGCTTCCACCAAAATCCGCCAACGCACCATATATTCGCCTGGCTCTAATTGCTCCAGGGGCAGCCATCCTTCGTCGCGGATGATATCACCTGCCTCCCAGGCGCGGGTGGGATAACGCGCCTGGGTCTGGTAAGCCAGCCAGCTAACGCGGGTCTGGCCCGCCCTATCCACCAGCGCCAGTTCGACTTGATAATCCTCCGGCGCTGGCCCCGTACCTCCTTGCCAGAAAATGGTCACCGGCAAAGCGGCAGGGGGCGCAGCGGCGGAGAAGCCAGAAAACCAGGGGTCTTCGTCAGACATCACCATCGCCGCGAGAGCTGTCGCTCCGCCGGGTAAGGTCAGTAAAGGCGAGAGGGGGGCTGTTTTAGTTAGTGCAAAAGGCGTCGTCCGCACCGGCAGGGGGGCAGGGTAGCCGGACCACAGCGTGATAAGTTGAAGAAGCGCTCCGGTCATGAGGAGGCCGGTCAGCGCATAAAGCGTGAAGCGTGAAGCGTGGAGTGTAAAACATGATATTCCCCAAACTAATAAGATGGCGACAGCGGGACCAGCCACGAAAAGCAGGTGGCGGCCCTGGACAGCTTCGAGGGCATCGCGCGCGCCAAAGAGGCGAATGAGCATGAAGGGTAAGGGAAGCAGGCAGTGCAGCAGCAAAAGTGAGACGAGGGAGCGAGGGAGCGAAGAGGCGAAGCCGGGCAAGGGCAGGTCGTGAGGCCGCTTTAACAGGCCAACTACAGCAATGATCGTTACGCCCGTCATTGCCAGCACAAACCAATTGAGCGGAGAAGGCCGGGTAACCGGATTGATCCAGAAGGTGATAAAAAATTCGCTGATAAGCTGCCAGGGAGAATAGTGCGGTTGGTCAATATGGGCTGGCGGCGGGGCCTGGCCGCCGCTGATTGCCGCAAAAATTTGTTCTACCGTGCGGTCGCTGCCATCGCCGCGCAGTAGGGGGGCCAAAGTGCCCAAAACCGGACCATAGGTTTCGATCTCATTGAAATTGACCAGCAAATAGCCAAACCAGCCGCCGGTGACCAGAAGGAAAGCGAGCAAAGCCTGCCCTAATTTTAGCAGGGGAGCAGAGGAGCGCGGGGGCAGGGGGGAGTGTATAAATTCTCCGCTGCGCTCCGACGCTCCGGCGCTCCGGCTAAAAGCCAGGAATACGATCTCTAATGGCAACAGCGCCGTCAAATATTTCGTCAGCAAGGCTAATCCGGCCAGCCCGCCCAAAGCCCAGAATCCCCAGCGCGGATAATACCCTTTGGCTACCCGCACCGCCAGCCACAGAAACAACGAGGCTATGAGCAGAGTCAGGCTGTCATAATTAAACAGCATCCCCGTGAAGAGAAAGCGCGGGATAAAAGCGAGGAAGGTCACACAGGTCAAGGCCAGAGTTTGGGGGGAGGGGAAGCGTAAAACGTGAAACGTGAAATGTGAAATGTAAGGCGTAGAGCGTAAAGCGTGCTCTTCTGCCTCCCCGCTCCCACCTGCCCCCTCGTCGGGCTTCGCTCGGCAGAGTTCACGGGGGTGCTCCTCCGCTCCCCTGCTCCCTGCTACCTTGCTACCTGCAAACACCTCCAAAGCCAGTCCATACGTTACTAAAAGCGTGCCCAGGCTAAAACCAATAGAGAGAAACCGGCCCAAATGCCAGACCAGGATTTCTTGTTGCCAGGGAAACAGTTCATCCTCGGTATGGAGGATGGCCTCGGAACGGGAGGCCGGGATGATTTGGCGGCGAAGGTGATTGGGGTCAGCCCGAAATTTGAAGGTGGGCGGACCGGCGGTGTCAATCCAGGCGGTGACAGCGGCGGCGCAGAGATGATAGAGTGGGGGCCAGTCAGACTTGTAGCCGGCCGCTTCACGCTCGGCGGGGTTAAGCGGCAGGCGGCCGTTTTGGGCAATGAATTGAGCGTACCAATAATGGGCCCACTCATCCGCGCCCCGGCCAATGGGCGTGATGATACTGTAAGCTGAAGCCAGGGCGAGGAAGAGAACCAAAATGAGGATCAGGCCTCTTCTGTTGAAATATGTCAAGCCAGGATACTTAAGGGACTTGAACACTGGTCAGGCTAACCTCATTAGCAGGACTACCCGGCGCCGCCAGCCGCTGGCCCGTATTAAAATCATAGAGACCAACCACAAGCTGGTAAGTTCCTGCCGGTAAGTCCGCCGGCAGAGAGACGGTAACGATGTCGGCAATGATTTCGCCGGGGTCCCACAGGCTGGTGGGGTAAGCCCCGTCGAGGGGAGGCTGGTCCTTCTGAGCGACGGTCTCACCCGCCGCATTACGCAGGTGGACAAAGGTGGTGTAATCAAGCGGCAGAGGCGCTTCACTGCGCCAATATAGTCTGATTGACAATTGACAATTGACCGTTGATTGTTGACAATTGTCCCTTTCCAAATCATAACCCAACAAAGTCACATTCGATCCCTCGCCAAAAGGCTGGTTGACCTCCGTTTCCGGTGTGGCCGTGGTCAGGGTTGTGCCAGGCGGCGGCCCGCCGATCTTAAGCGGGCCAATCGTCACACTGGTCGCACCAACCGGCTGGCCATTCTGGACGAGGGGCAGCGAAACGGCCCCCTGTTCAACCTGGTGATACAGCCCCACGTGCAGATAGTAAACGCCATCCGGCGCATTCGCTGCCACCGGCACGCCAAAGGGATCGGCGACAATTTCGCCGGGCGCCCAGTAGAGGGTGCGATATCCTTCCTGGGGCAGGCGGTCCCGCCCGCCGTAGACAGGTGGGCTGGCGCCATCGCCCGAGTTGGGCTGGGCTGCAATCAACTTGGTAAAGATGGTGTAATCATTACCCAGCCAATCCAGGCCCTGCCAATAGAGGGTCAAGGGAATGCCGCCGCCTGGCTCGGCGCGGTTTACCCCCAGGTTGTAGCCAAGTAACTTGACCTGATTGGAAAAATTGGCCTCAACCCCAACATACCCCCCCTTCATCCCTCCCTGCGAGGGGGGGAGAGCAGGCAGGGCAAATTGCCGTCCCCAGCGATCAACCACGCTGAGGATTTTACTGGAATTGACCTGCTGCGGGTCAGCCGTGGAGGAAGTAAGCGTAACCTGGAGATGATAATCTCCACCCGGCCAGTCGGGGCCGACGATGAACAGGGCCGTATCGTTGAATTCACGCACCGGGGTGAAGACGCGGTTAGGATCAGGGCCAATGAGGTGGACGGTGCGCTGCTGGTCGGGGAGCAGGGGGCTGAGTGTGACCAGGACGGTTTCCCGGTAGCGAAATTCATGCGGGCCAAACAGGGTTTGCCCATTTTGCCAGACCGAATAACCGGAAGCGGCGGCAGCCTGATTGGCAAAGGCCAGGCTGCCGTTGAAGGTACGCAAAGCTGTCTCGGTTAGAGTCACGTCGTTCAGCGCGAGAGGGGCTGCTTCCACCTCAGGCGGGTAAGTTTGGCTGGTCGGAATGAATTTAAGCCTGAGTTGGTACGGCCCCGCTGCCAGCCCTTCCACGGGCAGCCAAACCGTGTCACGGATAATGTCACCCACATCCCAGGCGCGGGTCGGGTAACGGCCCCCGGCGGAATAACCCAGCCACTGCGCTTGCAGTTTCGCCTGGGCGTCAACCAGGCTGATCTCGGTTAGATAATCTACCGGGCTAAGGGCTGTCGCCTGCCAGATAAGGTCCAAACGCAGGACTCGACCCACCGGGTCAAGCTGGCTGGTGTAGCCGGCCAGGGTGACAAACTTGTTGAGCGGTCGGTCGAGAGCGTGGGCCGCCTGCGCTTTGGCCTGCGGCAGAGTCGAGACGGGCAGCGGGGGCAGATAGGCCCAGGTCATCGTCCAGAGATGGGCGGCGGTCCAGATGAGGAGAAGGAGAACGGAGAGGAAGGGGAGGGAGCGTAATGCGTGATGCGTGATGCGTGATGCGTGATGCGTGATGCGCATTATATGATCAGCAGTGTTATTTAGACCCCCAATTAATAGGATAGCGAAAGCAGGGGCGGCGAGGAAGAGGATGTGGCGGCCCTGGGCGGTGTCGGCCAGGCTGAAGGTGGCGGCGTAGCGCAACAGGGGCAGGATTAAGGGCATGAGGAGGTGCAATACCAGCAGGGGCAGGATTAAACGGGAGTAGGGAGTAGGGAGTAGGGAGTAAGGGGTTGGGGGTTGATCAGAGGTTGTTTGCCGGCGGTCAGTGGTCAGCGGTCGGCCGTCAATAAGGAAGGATCGCAACAAACCAAAGAGGGCCAAGAGGCACAAGGCCAGAGCAACAACCAGGGCGGCCGGGGCGAGCGGGTGCACGGTTTCAATGGGCACCAGCCAAAAGGTGCGAAAGGCAATCCTGGCCCATTCCCAGGGCGGGCCGGACTGGAGATTCTCAATAGCGCCGGTAAAGCCGGCCTGGCCCTCGGTGAGAAAACTCAACAAGCGGTTGGTGGTCGCGTCGCTGGCGTCGGCGGCGACGAGAGGCCGCAAAAGGCCGACCCACAACCCGTCATCGGCGACGGTATTGAAGTAGGCCAGGACAAAGCCGAACCAAAGGCTCAGCACGAGAAAGGCGGCTGCCAAAGCGATGAATGCCCCGCGCAGCCAGGTAGAAGGGGCGCCTTCAGTTTTGCCAGTGCGCCCGATCAGCCAGAAGGCCACCACAATTTCCGGCAGCAGGATAAGGGCGCTGAGTTTGGTCAGAATCGCCAGCCCGGCGAAAAGGCCGAGGAGGAGGGGAAGCGTGATGCGTGATGCGTGATGCGTGATGCGTGATGCGTAGTACGTGGCTGGCTGCTTCGCCTCTTCACTATCTGCCACCTGCCATTTGCTATCTGCTATTCTCAGGAGAGTCCACAGAAAGAGGGCGGCAAAGAAAGCGACGGTGGTTTCGTAGTTGAGCATCGAGCCGGTCAGGCCAAAGCGGGGGATGAAGGCGACCACGGCGGCGGAAAGGAGGGCGAGCGGCCAGACCCCCGGTCCAGCCTTTTCCAGAGGTGGGGCGGTGACCCCCTCCCCAACCCTCCCCCTGGAAGGGGGAGGGAGTGAAGAGAATAGGTTACGGGCAATAAAAAATGTCACGGCTACTGTTGCTGCGCCGAAGAGGATGGCGACCCAGCGGCCGGTGTGCCAGCGCAGGATTTCGGCGCGGTAGGGCCAGCGCTCGTCTTCGGTGTTGTAGAGGCCCCAGGCGTGGCGGGTGCGCTCGATCAATTGGCGGCGGGGATGGTCGTTGTAACGCTTGAGAAAGGGCGGGCCGCTGGGGTCAACCAGGGCAGCGGGCAGCGCCGCCAGCAGGTGATAGAGCGGCGGCTGGTCGGATTTGTAGCTAGCCTGGCGGCGTTCCTCGGCGTTGAGCGGCAGGCGGCCATGCTCGGCGATAAAGCGGACGTATTCGTAATGGGCCAATTCGTCCGGGCCGGTGGTCAGGGGGGCCAGGACGGCGTAGGCCAAGGCGGTGGCAAGATAGAGAATGAGGAGCAAAACCAGGGCCAGATTTTCGATTTTCGACATCGTACCCTTTGGGTATTTTTGATTTTCGATTTTGGGGACAAGGGTCTGGGGTTGAGAGGTTGTATTTTCGAATGTTGAGTCTTGAGTTTGAAAGCTGTTTGGTTCCATTAGTTTTTACAGCCGTCCGCCATCTGCGGTCGGTGGTCATTCTGCCTCGGCGCATTATATCACCGGGGGGAAGGCTGGCAAAATAAAAAAATTATTCCACGGAAAATTGAGCTAATTCGGCAAAATCGCCGCCGCTGGCGACGGGCAGGCGCTGGCCGCTGCCGACATCATAGAAGCCGGTGATGAGGCGATAGCGGCCGGGGGGGAGTCCCGCTTCCGGCAGAGGCAAGGCGAAGGTATCGGCGATGGTTTCGCCGGGGGACCAGAGGTCGGTCGGGTAGAGACCGTTAAAGGGCTGGCTGTCCCAACTGCTGACCACCTGGCCCTGCTCGTCGAGCAGTTGCAGAAAGACGGTGTAGGGCTGGTCGGTGGGCTGGAGGGTTTGCCAGTGGAAGGTCACAGGTAATTGTGAATTGTGAATTGTCAATGGTGAATTGTCAATGGCAGGCAAGGTCACGCCGATAAGTTGGATGGAGTCGGCGAAGGTGGCGGAGAGGGGAGCAGCGGGCAGGCGCGGATCGGTCCCATCAAGGGAGATGTAGAACAGGCCGAGCTGGATTTGGTCAGGGAAAGGATGAGGGATGAGGGATGAAGGATGAAATGAAGAATAATTCTGCCCTTCATCCTTCAGCCCTCCGCCTTCAGCCTTAATAATCGGCAGCCGCCGGCCTGTTCGGTCGTCAAAAAAGCCCAGGCGGACCAGGTAGGGGCCGGGGGCGGCCTCGGGACCCACCCAGAGAATGTGCTGGCTGGGCAGGATACCATCGGGCCGCCAGCGGTACATGTCTTCGCGGAAGGCCTCACCCTCCCATTGGTTGATCGGATTGCCGGCGCGGTCAATCAGTTGCAGAAACAGGCGCTCGTCAAAGGTGGTGTCGGTCAGGCTGCGCCAGTAGAGGTTAAGGGTCAGCGGCTGGCCGGGCTTGATGACCGCTGGCAGCACGTCATAGCCGGTCAGTTCGGCCAGGTTGGCCCAGTTGAGGGTGATGGTGCGTTCGGGGGCTGTTGCGGTGAACAGGGGCAACAACGGGGCTGGGTCAGGCAGGGTGCGCCACTGAGCTAATTCCCGGCCAAAGCGGTCACGATAGACATCCGGGGTAAGCGCCGCCAGCGGGCCATCCAGGTAGGCTTGTTCAGCCGGGCGCGGCGGGCGGGAGACGTAAGCTGCTCCGCGACCGTCACTCCGGCGGGTCAGCCAGACCCAGGCCGGCGAGGTCGGGATGTTGCCGACATTGAGCATGCGAAAATCGTTGGGCAGCGTCACCAGGCGCACCGGACCGGAGAGATCGGCAGGAGCGGGCTGCTCGGTAAAATAATCGTGCAGCAGGTAGCGGGTGGTCGGATGGACGTACAGTTGAAAGGGGATAGCCACGGCAGTCTGGTTGGTCTGCTCGACAACCTCACTGACGAAATCCACCAGCGGGCCGTTGTACTCGACGTAAGTTTCTTCGGCCCTGGCCCAACGGTAGAAGTAGTCAAAGAAGGTCAGGCCGGTTTCGAGGAGAAGGACGGCAGTGAGGGTGACGGCGATGATACGGGGTGTGTGGTGCGTGGTGCGTAAGGCGTGAAGCGTGAAGCGTGGAACTTCCATAAGGCCCAATGCAAAAATAAGATAATAAACCGGCAAGAGGGCGGAGAGACGCAGGGCATGGATGGGTGGGACGGCCAGAAGGGCGGGTAAAAAGAGGATAAGCAGGGCGATCACCAAGAACAGGTAGGCGCTGCGGCGAGGGTGGCGCAGGCAGAGGACCAGGCCGGGCCAGAAACCGAGCCAGCCCAGCCAGCCCAGCATCGGCCGGCCCGGCAGATGATGCCGCCAGTTGGGATCGCCCCCATCCACAAAGAGACGCAGTGCAGCGAACAGGTGTTGGAACAGGTCGGCGGGAGAATCGGGGGTAAAGAGGACGTCGCCGGTGCGGGCTGAGAACAGAGCCGGGTTCTGGTAAAAAACCCAGCCGAGCGGGGCAAAAACCGCTGCGGCGATAATCGCCATGAGCACCAGCTCCAGCCAAAGGGTTTTGAGACGGGAGAAAGGGAGGGTTGGAAGGCTGGAAGGCTGGCGATTTGGGTTAAACCAGTAGAGGGCTGTCCAAACCAGGGCGAAGGCGGCAAAAACCAGGGGCAGGGCGCGGGCGGAGAGATAGGTGTACTGGCTGAGACCCAGGGCCAGCCCGGCCAGCGCCATCCACCTCCCCCTTATTCCCTCCCCTTTCAGGGGGGGTTGCCAGCCGCGCCAAAAGGCATAAAAAACCAGCCCGGTTGCCAACGGCAGCAAGATGCCCCGGAACCCACCCCGGCTCAGGCCAATATGCCAGAACGAGGTCGCCAGGCCGGCGGTCGCTACGTAGGGCAGCCAGTAGGGGGCAGGGGCCAGGGGCCAAGGGGTGGATTGCCGGCCACGGGTCAGGCGGCGGGCAAGCACATAGACAACGGGCACGGTCAGCGTGCCGACCAGCGGCCCAAGCAGCCGCGAGGTCAACGGCTGGGCCCCAAAGAGCCAGATAAAGAGGCTTTGCAAATAGATAAACAGCGGCTCGCGGCCGTTGTTGCCAGCAAAAAAAAGCCGCCACGGCCCGCCGTCGAGCAGCCAGGCCGCATCCATCGAGTAGTAGGCTTCGTCGTACCACAGGCCGGGCGGCGTGACCGGGAGCTGCCAGACGCGCAGGAAAAAAGCCAGCAAAATCAGGGGTAAGAGAATTTTATAACGTTTCAAGGTCGTTCAACCGGCTCCAAAGCAATTTCGTTGGCCGGATTGCCCGGCACAGCCAATCGCTCACCCGTAGCCAGGTTATACAGGCCGACTACCGGCGTGTAGCGTCCTGGCGGCGCCTCCGCCAGAGACAGGGTGATTTCATCCACGATGACTTCGCCGGCATCCCAGAGGCTGGTCGGGTAACGACCCGCTGCCGGTGGGCTGTCTTTTTGGGCCACATTTTTATTAGCCGCATCACGCAGGTGCAAAAACGTGGTGTAATCGGCGGCGGGGATGGTTTCAGCCCGCCAATAAAACCTCATTAACAATTGACAATTGGCTGTTGGCTGTTGACAATTTTCCAGGTCATACCCCAACAAAGTTATTTGATCCCCCAGGCTCTGGTTAACTTTAATCTGCGGCTCAGGGTTAGCCGCCGTCACTCCCGGCGGCGGCCCGCCGACTTTGAGCGGCTCCAGCCGGAGGCTGCTTTGCCCGCTGGGCTGGCCGTCTTGCAGTACCGGCAAAGAGACCGGGCCGGAGCCGGTTTTGTGGTAAAGTCCGATGTCAAGAGTATAGATTCCAGGCGGAGCGGCCGGGTCCACCGGCACACCAAAGGCATCGGTAATTACCTCGCCCGGCGCCCACAACAGGGTGCTGTAGCCATCACGCGGGCGGCGGTCATACCCGCCCCAGCGGCGCTGCTGGCTGTCCAGCAAGTTGTCAAAAACCTGGTAATCTTCGCCCATGTAAGCCAGACCCTGCCAATACAGGGTGAGGGGCAGGCGCTCACCGGGCTGGATGCGCCGGGTGGGCAGGTCGTAGCCCAACAGTTGCACCTGGTTATTAAAGTTAACTGCCAAGGGCTGCGGGATAGGCGGCAGGGTGAAGCTGCGCGGCAGAACTTCAACCTCGACTTCGCCGCAACGGACCGAACCCTGGCGCAACTCGTAGCGGCTTGACCAATCCGGTCCCACCAGGAAAAGATGGATATTTTCTTGAGAGAGGAGCGGCGGCGGCGCTGTCTGAAGCCCCTCGGCGGACAGAGCGCTGAGGGCAGGCCGGTCCGGGCTGACCACGGTCAAGGTCGAACGCAGCCGGTAAGGCTGGCTGAGGATGGAGTCAGGCCGGCCCTCGAACCAAACCACGCATGGGTCAAGCGCCGGGTAGACCGGCCCGGCCAGCGTGACCTGCCCCAGCGGCACAGTTTCCGCTCCCGGCAGCGGCTGGCCGGACTGATCCAGCAAACGAAGCTGCAACTGATAAGTTCCCTGCAAGGAGCCGGTCAGCGGCAGCCAATAAGTATCTTGGATGACATCACCGGCTTCCCAGGCGCGAGTGGGGTAGCGGCCCTGGACCGGATGGCCGGCAGTGTAGCTGACAAGCTGGCCGGTTGAATCGAGCAAGGTTAATTCAACCAGGTAATCGGCGGATAGCAGCGCCAGGGACTCCCAGCCCAGGGTTACTTCTAATGAAGCAGGTAGCGTTTCGCGCCAGGAGACGCCGGTCAGGCGCATGGCCCCAGTCAGGGTGTGATTGATAGGCTGCAAGCCGGCCAGGGCAGCGGAGGGAACTTCCTTCAGCCAAACCGGCAGCGGCGGGGGATAAGCAACGGCTGCCCAGCCCACCTGGCCTAAAACGCTCCACAGCAGCAGCCCGGCAACGACAGCCTGTCCCAGCCGGGCCGACCAGCGCGTCCAGCCCCAGACCAACAAAAGAGCAATGGCCGACGCTGCCGGCATAAGCAGGTGCCGGCCCTGGGCCACCTCGCGCGGGTCAAAGGAGAAGAGGATACGGACGGCCAGCAGCGGCACAATGAGCAGAGTATGCAAGATCAGCAAGGCCAGCCAAATTCGAACGGTAAGACCGGCCTGCCGCCAAACTCGCCATAGGCCGGCCACGGCCAGCCCGGCTGCCGCCGTAAAAACGAGCGCCAGCCAGGGCGACAGGACGAAACGCCCGGCTACCGGAGCCGCCCAGAAAGAGTCGAACAGCAGTTGCAGCAGAAGGGGATAGTTGCGGGCCAGCGGCGTGCGGGCCTCAGCCGCCACCGCTTGATCGCCAAAAAGAGAGGCGGCAATGGCGACGGAGGTCGTATCGCTGCCGTCGCCGACCAGCAGCGGCTGCACCAGGCCGACCAGCAACCCCTGGCGGTCTACCGTATTAAAATGCCAGATCAAAAAGCCAAACCACCAGCTTGCCGCTACCACCAGCCCCAGCCCAGCAGTCAGGATGGGCTTAAAAAGTGAACGGATAAGCGAAAGCCGGTCAGCCTGCTCGGTTTGGCTGTGGCGCTGTTTAAGCCAGGCCAGCCCGGCCACCCCAACCAGCTCCAGTGGCAGCAGGACGGCGCTGTACTTGGTCGTAATAGATAGACCTGCCAGCAGCCCCAACAGCAGCCAGCCCCACCCCCACTGAGGCTGGCCCATCACCTTGATGGCGACCAGCAGGAAAAGCGCGCTGATGGCGGCGCTGAGACTCTCGTAGGTCAGCACCGAGCTGTGAAAAATCAGCGCCGGGATGAAGGCGACGACAGCCGCCGCCAGAAAGGCTTGACGGCGATTCGACCAGAGGGCCAGGCCGGTCAGGTAGGTCAGGCCAATGAGCGCCATGCCAAACAGGATCGAGAGGCCGCGCCCCAGATGCCACAACAGCACCTCGCCCTGGTAGGGAGGCAGTTCGTAACCGAGGTGAACCAGGGCATAGGGCCGGGGGTCGTTATCGGCTAACTGGCGGCGGGGCGAGTCAAGGGGGCGGAGCAAACGGGCCGGCTCCACGCCGGCGGTCACGGCAGCCACCAGCAGATGGTAGAGAGGCGGGGCATCGGCTTTGTAGCCGGCCTCGGCGCGTTCGGCCAGGGTAGCAGGCAGGCGGCCGTGCTCGGCAATAAAGCGGACATAGAGAAAATGCGCCCACTCGTCATTGCCGGCGGTGAGCGGAACCACCAGACTATGGACGGTGGCAGTCATGAGATAAATGAGCAAGATCACTCCCAGGGCTAGATGATCTTTCAGGTGATGGACAAGACGCATTGAACCAGGCCCGCAACAGGCCGCCTTACTCCTTTATTTGAATGGGTCTAAGACGCAGTTCATTGGCCGGCTGGCCCGGCGTCGCCAGCCGGTTGCCTGTCGCAAACTCATACAGGCCGACCACCGGTGTGTATTCGCCCGGCGGCAGGCCCGCCAGAGGCAGCGTGATCTCGTCAACAATAATTTCGCCGGCCTCCCACAAGCCGGTCGGGTAATGACCTGCCGCCGGAGGGCTGTCCTTTTGCGCGACCGTTTCATTGGCCGCGTCACGCAGGTGAAGAAAGGTGGTGTAGTCGGCAGCAGGAACGGTATCCGCCCGCCAATAGAGCTTTATTGCCAATTGGCAGTTAACAGTTGCTTGTTGGCAATTCTGCTCTCGATCATATCCCAGCAGTGTAATCTGGCCGCCAAAGAATTGGTTCAAGGGAAATTGAGGCTGCACCTCAGTTATCGTTACTCCCGGCGGCGGTCCACCTACTTTGATCGGGCCAATGACGACCGCCGTTGCATCTGCGGCTTGGCCGCCTTCGACGAGGGCCAGCGATTGGGGCTGGCCACTGACGAGCTGGTATTGGCCCACGTGCAAAGCGTATACACCCGGCGGGGCATCGGCCTGAACAGGCACGGTAAAAGAGTCAACTATAATCTCACGCTCAGCCCACAACATGGGACTGTAGAAACCGGACGGGTAGCGGTCAACGCTGCCGTAGGGCTGCTGTTGGGCATCCAAAAGCACGGCATAGGTCAAGAGATCGGGCAGCACCGGAGCCAGGCTTTGCCAGGACAGGGTCAGGGGCAGAGCGCCGCCCGGCTCGACCCGGCGGGTGGGCAAGACATAGCCCAACAATTTAATCCGGTTGGCGAAATTCGCCTCCACCGGAGTCCAGCCCGCAGGCAAGGACGGCAGCGCAAACAAACGGGCGTCGTTGGCAACGGTCAACAAGGGTTCGGTCTGGTAACTGTCCTGGCCGGTATCCAACTGAAGGTGGTAGGGACCGCTGGGCCAATCGGGGCCGACGATGAAGATGGTTGTCGCGTCGCCGGTCGCTTGGGGCAGGCGCGGGACATCATCCGGCCCGACCAAAGCCCAGGCAGGTTGGGGTGCGCGTGACTGGAAGCCAGACAGCGACGATTGGGCCGCAGCCGAGGCGTCGGCGTAGCTCCAGGAGAGGGGCAGCGTTTGGCGCGGGCGAGCCGGAGTATCGCCAACCCAGAGGCGATAATCAACAGCGCCGCCCAGGCGGGTTGAGCCAGGGATCGGCGGCTGAGCGACCAGGGGAATCTGAATAAATTCAAGCGGCTCGCCGGCCAGCGGGGTATCTTCAGCTTCGCGGAGCAGGTTCAGTCGCAGGTCGTAGCGGTTGGCCGGCACGGCGGCCAGAGGCAAGGGCAGGGTATCACGAATGACATCGCCTTTATCCCAGGCCCGAGTTGGATAGCGCCCATTCAGGGGGTGACTGAGCCAGGTAAAGTGAGGCCGGCCGGCGTTGTCAACCAACTGCACCTGGACCCGATAATTTTCGCCCACGGGTTTGAGCGACTTCCAGAAAAGGGTCAAATTAACCGTTGCCTGTTCGGCATCGGGCACAAAGTCGTAACCCAAAAGTTGAATTGCCTCGCCAAAATTGTGTTTTAAGGGCTGCGGAATTGAAGCCGAGTCAAAGGTGGTTGTCCGCACCGGCAGAGGGGCGGGGTAAGCGACCGCCATATAGCCAAGCTGGAAGAGCGACCAGAGGAGCAGTAGGAGAGATGGTAAGAAGATGAGGATAGAAGATAGAGGATAGGGGATAGAGGATAGGGGATGGAGAACAGCGGAGGTATTGCCAGATAGACTCTGTTTGCTGTCTTCAATCTTCTTTGCCAGCACGGCCCAGCCGAGGACCAGGAGGATCGGGATGGCCTGGGCGGCGGGGTAGAGCAGGTGGCGGCCCTGGCCGGTTTCCAGGATGTTGCGGGTCAGAAAGAAACGCAGGATCGGGAAGGGTAAAAGGAGAGCGACCACCAAGCCCAGTAGTCCCAATATAATCCGCAGTTCTGCTGTTGCTGTGCGCCAGAACTGCCACAAGCCAACCAGCGCCAGGAGACAGAAAAGCAGGATAATCAGGTAGCCCCAGGGAAAGAACGGGTCGTGTTCCAACACCGGCACACCCCAAAACGTCTGAAAGAGGTAGGTCAGCCAGCCCCAGAAGGTACCGGCGGCGATGGCCCCAGGGCGTTCCAGGCCGGTAAATTCACCGCCGCCAAAGACGGCAAAGACGCGGCGCATGCTCACATCGGGACCGGAGGCCAGCAAGGGTTTGAGCAGGCCAAAAAACAGGCCGTCTGTTTTGACGGTGTTAAAGTAGTAGCCAATCCAGCCAAACCACCAGCTTGCGCCGATGAGCGTAAATAGCCAGGTCAGCGCTACCCGGCCTGAGGCCCGTCTCCAGGACCAGCCGGCCTGCCCGGCCCGCCAGATCACCGTCGGAATAACGGCCAGCGGCAAAAGGCCGGTGCTGTACTTGGTGACAACGGACAGCCCCAGCACCAGGCCGATAAGCGCATAAAGCTGCCAGCGCTCGTCACCGCGCGCAACTCGCAGGAGCAGCCAAATGAAAATAGCCGAAAGCAGGATAAACAGGCTGTCGTCGCCGAGCATAGCCGAGGTGAAGAGGAAGCGGGGGGTGAAGGCCAGGAGAGCGGTAACGGCTAAAGCCAAGAGTGAGGCGGGGGGAGGCGAAGAAAAGTGAGGCGATGGAGCGATGACTTTAGATTCTTGCCCTTCGCCTCCTCGCTTCTTCGCCTCCTCGCCTCCTCTACAAATTTCTAAAACGGTAAGATACGTAAAAACCAACGCTCCGGCTGAAAAGATAATCGAGATGAACCGCCCCAGGTGCCAGGCCAGGATGCCATCCTGCCAGGGCCAGTTGGCGTCTTCGGTGTAAATGATGAGGCGAGGGTAAAAGATTTCGCCCACCAGCCGCCGCCGGGGCGACTCGCCTACATCTTTGAGCGGCGGGCGGGTGGTATCGAGCGGGCTGACGGCCCAGCCCACCAGCAAATGGTACAGGGGCGGCCAATCGGCGCGATACCAGGCCTGCTGGCGTTCGGCGGCATTCTGGGGCAAGCGGCCTGTCTGGGCAATAAAGCTGAGGTAGCGATAGTGGGCCAGTTCGTCTTCGCCTTGGGTGATGGGGACAACCAGACTGTAGAGAGTCGCCAGGATCAGGAAAATCAGCAGGACAACCCCCAAGCCGGTATAGGACGTACGGCGGGCGCTTTGAACTGCAGGGAGGGGTAAGGTAGGGGCCGGAATGGATCGAGGGGAGGAATGTTTTAGCCTTTGGCGCGACTGAGCATATTTGCCCATAATGGCGCTTATTTTAGTGACAACGAGGCGTTTGGGCTAATGAACTGGCTCAGGATAGCGAGCCGGTTGCTTCTCCCTAGAGGTATAAACACCAAATCGGAACATTTGTTCGATTGAAAGTGAGTCTGAAACATGATAAAATGCCCCATGCGAGAAATTTCTAACGAGTGGGGTGACCATGGCCCGGCCAACCGAGCCTCGCCTGAGAAATAAAGATGCAATCATCGTTTATGCCAATGGGCGCCCGGTGACTTACTTAAATTCACCGCTGCCCGGCCTGCTGGGCTGGCTAATACGGCTGGCAAGGCGGGTGTGGCCCACCCATAGCCTGTAACAAGCCATCCCGTGGGATGGCTTGTTTGTTAATCGGCGATCTCGTTCCCAAACCCTGTCCTGAGCGAAGTCGAAGGATCAGTTTGGGAACGAGATTGCGATTACAGGGTTTGAAAACATTTACAGTGGAACGGAGCTAAGATGAAGAAAGAGGTTTTGGTACGCAACGGCAAAAGAGTGGATATATTGTCTCGTTCGATCAAAGAAGGTGCAGCCAGTTTAGAGAATATACCCGGTTTGATCAGGCAGGTTATTGAAGAAGAGATGTGGCGCGAACACCTGCACCAGGAAACAGGCGAAGTTTTCACCTTTGATAATTTCAAAGAGTTTGTCACCGCTTCCCCGCCCCAGGGCCTGGGCACTCACGTCGCCACCTTAATCCGCCTATGCGCCGACGACCCGCTGGTGGTGGATATGATAGATGAGGCGGTCCAGTTTACGCCGCCGGAGCTAAGCGCGATAAGCCACTATGTCAAAAGTGAAAATGGGGACCAGCAGCACGACGGCAGAAAATACATTGCCACGGGCACTTCGCGGCAGGCCGGCTTGCGCAAACTGCGCCAGCATGCCGAAACCAACCCCAAAGTTGAACAATTACGCCAGGCCGTATTAGCCGGTGAAATGAGTATCAATAAGGCTTTGATTGAATCTGGGTTGCGGACCGAGCGAATTACGATTACCAGAGACCCGGAAAAAGCCGCCGAAGTGCTCAAACGTAGTTTTAGCAACGAAGAGTTACAACAACTTATCCGGCTGCTGAGGTCATATTAGGAGAGATTAGTCACTGTTGTTGGAGTTTAAGGCAGATAAAGCCGCATCTACATCTTTATAAATCGCAAAAAAGTCTGTCGTTCCTGATAGTTCAAATACGCGATAAATATTCTGAGGGACGTCAACCAGAGCCAAACTGGTCACACTTTTTCTGGCATCAACCAAAGCTCTGATACCCGCTATGGTTAGCTCACCTATATTCCCCATCATCAGGATAACCTTGTTGGCTTCATGAGTTTGGAGACTATTTGCGAGATGGTTTCTAAACTGCTCAGTAGCGTACGCTCCAAATTTTCCCGAGAGGGATATGACAATAATATCCTTTTCTAAGTGGTCCTTTATGTAAAAATCAGAGGCAGGGATGGGGTTGCTCAGATAAATTTCCATGCCCTCTTGGGCTACCATCACTTCAGTAATCCCTTTTCTATGCCCTAGATATTCTTCCGTCTCCTGTAAGACCCGCATAATTTCGGCATCGGTCGTAGCGGGATCATGATGAAAAAGCAGCAGACGTTTTACCTTGGCCTCTCGAGCAATATCCGCGCCAATCAACGCCGAACTGTGCCCCCAGTCTTCTTTAACAAACGACTCTCGCACTGAAAACTGGGCATCAAAAATCAACACGTCGGCATTGGCATAAAAATTACTGTATTTCTTGGTATTAGTGTAATCCAAGCTTTTATACTCGCTATCCGTGGCGACAACCACAATCGCGTTGTCAGCCTCTACCCGATAAGCATAAGCCTTACCTGGATGCTTTAGTTCCATATTGGTAATAGTGGCCCCAGCAATCTCAATCCACGCCCCCGCTTCAAGCCGCTGAAAATTCAACGAAGCACTGACCTCATCTAAGGGCAACGGGAAAAATTCCGGGGCCATCTGCCGGGCCAAAACATCAGGCACATATTCATGGACATAATGGATATCGAAAACATTTCCCGGCACATGAATCGGCTTGAAGTAGAGAAGCCCCTGGATATGATCCCAGTGGGTATGAGTAAAAAATAGATAAGCGTGACCTTTACCACGGGCAAAGCCAAACTCTTTGGCCCGCTTATTGCTTTCGTCCATCAAATAATCGCCAAGTTCACGGATGCCCGAACCGGCATCAAAAATGATCAAATCATCCCCAAGTTCAATCGTTACACAGGCGGTATTACCCCCTACGGTACTGCCGTTAAACGATAAATTGGCCACAAATTCTCGTACCGCACCAGGATTGGAGAGGTTGACTTTCTCACGGCCTGCAGCTTCAAGGGCGGCGATAATCTTCTGTTCAACCTGGTCCGGACGGAGAGGAGCCGGGATGGAGCCTCTGGTTCCCCAAAATTTCAGCAGCATAGTTTCTCTCTTGATTGGATAAATAGCATCGTGAATAGCTGCTCCTGGAATAGATTAAGATTACTGCCTGTTAATGGCAGGCAAAAAATCTATGATGGGCAGATTATCCTTAATAATTAACTTAACATGTTAACAAAGCATTGGCAATAGTCTAACTGTCCTGCCTTTCAAGTGTGATATTCAGCATTAATCTCAACATACTTATAGGAAAGGTCACAAGTCCACACCGTTGCTTCAGCCTGGCCGACTCCCAAATCAGCCACCAATTTAACTTCATCAGTTTCGGCCAGCCAATGATGGGCGGCGATCATATCGAACGACAGCGGCTCACCCTGGGCGACTAACTGAAAATCACCCAGGTGCAGGGAGACTTGCGCCGGGTCAACCCTAGCTCCGCTGCGGCCAATAGCGGCCAGCGCCCGGCCCCAGTTAGGATCGTTGCCAAACAGGGCCGTTTTCATAAGGGGTGAGGTCGCTATGGTTTTGGCGGCGGCTTCGGCTTCAACTTCGCTGGCAGCGCCTCGAATGGTAATCTCAATCAGTTTGGTGGCGCCTTCACCATCGCGTACCACAGCCTTGGCCAAACTGCTGCACACCTCGGTTAAGGCGGCCACAAACGAGGCAAAGCCGGGCGATTGCGGGTTAGAGATAAGGGCGTGGCCCGCGTCGCCGGAAGCCAAAACCAGCACCGTATCGTTGGTGCTGGTATCGCCATCTACGGTTATCCGATTAAAGGTGCATGCGACGGCCTGTTTGAGCGCCGCCATCAGGGCAGCCGGTTCGATAGCGGCATCGGTCACAATGACGGCCAGCATTGTCGCCAAATTGGGGTGGATCATGCCACTTCCCTTGGCCATTCCCCCCAGGTGAACTGGCTTCTCTCCGACAACCGCCTGGACAAAAGCCTCTTTAGGCACCAAATCGGTCGTCATGATCGCCTCGGCAACGGCGCGCCCATACCGGCCCGCCTCAGTCAAAATAGTTTCGCTGGCTATCCGAATACCTGTTTCCAATTTATCCATAGGCATTTTTTGCCCAATGATCCCAGTGCTCATCACAAAGACACTATCGGCCGGCAGGTTGCAGGCGTTCTCGGCCCAGCGAGCCATTTGCTCGGCATCGGCCAATCCTTGCTCGCCGGTTATGGCATTGGCATTGCCGGCATTGATTAAAACCGCCTGCAATTTAGATCG
>BOKF01000054.1 GCA_016860845.1 Chloroflexota bacterium | reverse complement strand
TGACGTGGACGGGCAACCACTTGGGGCGGGGTGGGGCTGATTTCGGTCTGCTCCTCGCCTAAAAACCAAGGGGGGGTAGGGGAAATTTTTTACTCCTGCCCTCTCTTACCAAACTCCGAACGATCACAAACTTTGACATAACTTTCGCTGGAGCGGAGCGAACCAGGAGAGGTGGGGAGGGGTTTTATCTTTTACGAATCTTAACTTCTATTTTGAGTTTGCCGAGTTGGAGAACATCGCCGTCGTTGAGGATTTCGGGGAGATAGGGGTCAAGCCGTTTGCCGTTGATAAACGTGCCGTTGATGCTGCCCATGTCCTCGACCACCACCATCCCCCCCTGTTTGAGGATACGGGCATGGCGGCGAGACACCCCCAGGGCAGCCTCACTGTCATCGCTCAGGTCCACCTCTGGAAAGACACTGGCCGCCGCATCAACTCGCCCCAGGTGGGTAATCACATTCAGGGGCATTTCCACTTCGCGCTGCCTGGAGCCAATCTTTAGCCGAATAGCCAGTGACTCGCCGGCCCGCTGGACGGCGGCTGACGGGTCAGAGTGACTAACCGGCTTTTCCTCCTCATCACGCACCTCAAGAGTGTCCAGGGGATCGGTTTCACGGCCAGTGTTTTCCAGCATGTAGTAGCCGCATTCGCTGCAAAAGATCGTATTATCTACGTGGACTGTTTGACAAAATTGACACTTCACCATGGCCAGTTGCCTTGCCTACAAGGAGTGATTATTAATGAGCAAAGATAGTTCTTGAGAGCTAATAATACATCACTTTCCTTCATATTAACAACTTTGTATTTGAATCTGGCTTGAACTTTACCAGAAAACAGTTAGAAAGCCGAAGAAATCACCAAGATTTCATGACGCTGCTCTGAGGACGCTCCCTATGATCCCTAAGTAGCCACGCGCCGCGCTGAACAACTGCTCAAGCTCGATGTGCTCGTCAACCACGTGGGCATGCCCTTCAGATGACGGCCCAAAGCCGACGGTCGGGACAGCGGCTATGCCGGCGCTATAAGCCGCGTTGGTGCAAAAACGGTAAGCCCCCAGGCCCGGATTCAGCCCGGCAGAGCGCAGACCGGCCAGCGCTGCCTCGACAAACGGATGGTCGGGCGCAAATTTCCAGGCCGGGAAAAGTTTTTCATGGCGTAACGTGGCCCCGGTGTAAGTCGTATGCTCGCCTTGGGCGATGGTCACATTCACCCCGGCCAGCTCTGGCAGTTGCTGAATTGAGCCAAGCACGCTCTCCCTCGTCTCCCCCGCCAGCAAGCGGCGATCATACGTTACCCGGCAGCGGCTGGGGACAACGGAGTAGCCGGGGTAAGGGTCGGAGATAATGTCGGTCAGGGCCAGAATGGCCGGGCCGAGAAGCGGGTCGGCAGGCAAGGACAGCTCCTTGAGGGCCTGGACAGCGGGCAGCATCAAGTGAACCGCATTCAAGCCCAATTGCGGCGACGACGAGTGTGCCGGCCGGCCAATCGTTTCCAGGTGGATTTCCGCGCGGCCGCGCCCGCCGTGATTCAGGTTCAATTCAGTGGATTCGCCGATGACCACAAAGTCTGGCTCAACCTCCTCCATCACCGTTTTGAGGGCGATGCCCTCCAAAACTTCCTCCATGACCGTCACGCTGATGGCGACCCGTCCGGCCAGGCGGCTGCGGTCGGCGGCGAGGGCGGCGTAAACCATGGCCGCCAGCGCGCCTTTCATATCCGACGTGCCGCGCCCGTACATCCGGCTGCCCTCGACGATCGCGCCAAACGGATCATGCTGCCAGGGAACACCGGGCGCTACGCCGACCGTGTCGCCGTGGGTATCGAGTAATAGGGTGGGGCCGGGCTGCGCCCCCTCGATCAGCCCGATCAGGCTGCCCTCGGCATTGACCCAAACCCGGTCAAAGCCCAGGCGGCGCATTTCGCCGGCCAGCAGTTCGATCAGCGGTTTTTCCTCGCCGGGTGGGGTGGGCAGGCGAACCATCGCTTGCAGTAAGGCGGTCAGGGCGTCAAAATTGATGGGCATAAAAGTCTCCTCCACAAGGTAGTCGTGTAGCCATATAATACAACCTCTTTTTTATTTGGACGAATTTGTCTGAAAAGACCTTTTGGTATTGGTGAGTCGGGCGGCTAGGGTGTAAAATTGGGCGGCCCATAGCTTACAAACAAAAACCCTACAAGGAGGTAAGGTGAAAACAATTGTCATTTTGGTGACGCTCGATACCAAAGGCCGCGAAGCCCACTACCTGCGCGAGCAGATCGAAAAGTTGGGGGATAGGGCCTTGGTGATTGACACGGGTGTGGTCGGCGCGCCGGCCACTCAGGCCGATATAACACGCGAGCAAGTGGCCGAGGCGGGCGGTGTCCCCCTGACTAAGCTATTGGAAAACCCGACCCGGGAAGTTGCTGCGCCGGTGATGGCCGCCGGAGCCACCAAAATCGTGACCGAGTTGGCCGCTTCCGGCCAGGCTCACGGCATTGTGGCTATGGGCGGCACTCAGGGAACAACCCTCAGCACCCGGGTTATGCGCGCGCTGCCCTACGGTTTCCCCAAGGTCATGGTTTCGACGATGGCCTCCGGCAATGTTGCGCCCTGGGTAGACATCAAAGACCTGACCATGATGTTCTCGGTGACGGACATTCTGGGCCTCAACCCGGTCAGCCGCAAGGTTCTGGCCAACGCGGCCGGGGCAGTGTGTGGCATGGCTGCGGTCGAGGTTAAGCTGGAACAGGGCGATAAGCCGCTGGTTGGGGTGACTACGGTGGGCATCACCACCAAAGGCGCGATGAAAGCCATCGAACTGCTGGAAGCCGCCGGTTATGAAACCATCGTTTTCCACGCGATTGGCCCCGGCGGGCGAGCGATGGAACAACTGATGAAGGAAGGGGTCATCGGGGCGGTCCTCGATTATTCCACCATCGAAGTTTCAAACGAAATATATCATGCGCTATTGGCGGGCGGCCCGGAGCGCCTGACCGTCGCCGGGAAGCTGGGCCTGCCGCAGGTGCTCTGCCCCGGCGCCATCGAGGTGCTGGTCTTTAATGAACCGGAAACGGTTCCGGCTCCATACCGGGACCGCACCCTGATTGCCCACAGCCCCCAAATCACCGATGTCCGGTTGAATAAGGAGGAAATGGCTGAAGTTGGCCGCGAAGTGGCTCGCCGCCTCCAACACACCCAGACCGACGCCGTTTTCATGATCCCCACGGCGGGCTACGATAGTTATGCGGTCAAAGGGGAAGGCTTCTACGATCCTGAAGCGGACGCGGCCTTTGTGGCCGAATTGAAAGCCGGCCTGCCGCCCAACATCCGCCTCATCGAGCGCGACACTCACATTGAGGACCCGGCTTTCGCCGCCGAAGCGGTGGAGTTGTTGATCTCGTTAATTGAGGCAAAGCAAAAATGACAGGAGTCGAAAGCGTTCGGAAGTTGTTTCGTCTGACTTGTCCGCCCCGGCATGAATGCCAGGGCTATGGAACAGTGCCGGGTCAACCCGGCTTTAGCCCGATTAATCGGGCGCTATAGTATAGCCCGGTGACTTCATCACCGGACGAGCGCCAGTGGCAAGGTTGTTCTGGGATTTCCGAATGCTCTCGAGTCCACTAATAAACGCAGATAGACACAGATGAAGTAAAAATATAAAGGATCTGAGTTCATCCGTGTCTATCTGCGGATCTTTTTGTACGAGGTGAAAAATGGCAAAACGTTACACACGTCAAGAGTTTTTGGACCGGCTGTGGGGGGAAATCAAGCGGGGCAAGCCCCTGGTCATGACCGGGGCGGGCAATGGGATTGCCGCCAAGTTCATCGAGCGCGGCGGGGTGGATATTCTGGGTGTTTACAACACCGGCTATTTTCGCATGCAGGGGTACGGCTCGCTGGCCGGGATGCTGCCCATGGCCGACGCCAACGAGCTGGTCTATCAGATGGGCCGGCGCGAGGTGCTGCCGCAGGTCAAAGAAGTCCCGGTCATCGCCGGGCTGAACGGGGTGGACGTGCTGCGTGATATGCGCCTGTTCCTGAAAGATTGCCGCCGGATTGGTTTTTCCGGGGTGCATAACTTCCCCACCGTGGCCTGGTTCGACGGCGAATTTCGGCGCACCCTGGAAGCGACCGGCCTGGGCTACCAACTGGAAATTGACATGCTCAATCTGGCCCGCGAGCTGGACATGCTGACCATCGGCTACGCCTTCAACGAGGGTGACGCCGAAAAGCTGATGCGCGAAGCGGCCCCGGACATCTTTATCTTTCACGCCGGCATTACCCGCGGCGGCTCGACCGGCTATGCTGCCGGCAGTTCCATGGAAGAAACGGCGGCCCGCAGCCAAGCCCACTACGAACTGGCCCAGAAAATCAAGCCGGACGTCATTTTACTGGCCCACGGGGCCGCCCTGGTCAACCCTGAGGACGCCCAGTACATGCTCGATCACACCGGCTGCCACGGGGTGCAACTCGGCTCCAGCATCGAGCGCATGGCGATCGAGGTGCCACTGCAAGAGCGGGCGGCGGCGTTTAAAAATATTGTTAGCGCGCCAAAGTGATGGGGTCATCACGGTGGCGCCGGGATAGCTAAAGGTAAGATTTGATGTTTCTGCCAGTACAAATCCCAGCCTCCATTGAGCAGCAGGGTCCGCAAGGCGGCCAAGCCATTGCTGGTGGCTTCACTCCAATGCATGCCCTGATGTTTCTGGCGAGGGGCGACGATCAAATCATTGCCTTTCTCGACGTGGGCGCTGCCGATATAGTGGCGCTGCACGCGGCGGTCGTGGTAGTTGGGCAGGTAGGGCTGGCGGGTGCGCAAGTAGTTGATCAATTCATCGAGTTTAGCCTCGTTCTTGGTTTGGGGTCGGTACTGTTCCAAGAGGGAGATGGCCTGACTGACCTGACCCCGCCAGAGTTGACTGAGGAGCGAACCCAACAGGGTGGCTTTGGCCAGACGACCGCGACAGATCAGGCTGGTCAAGTCATAGCATTTTTTACGGCAGTGATACCAATCCAGGATCAAGACGGTCATCGGCCAGGCGGCCAGCCGCTCTTGAAAGAAGTGAGCAATCCAGCGGGCTCCATCCCCCAAGAGGGTGATTTTAGCGGTCAGTCCCCCGCCACACAGCCGCAACAACAGCCACAATTGAGCCAAGACCAGGTCAGCCGAACCACTCAAGTAGCGATAACCGGTCGCAGTTCGGACATAGGCGGTGCGCACTTCCAGGAAGCGCCGTTTTTCCGGTCGTCTGACCCCAATATCGTCCACACTGGCCACCACTTCGTCGGGTTTGAGGGTTGGTCCCAACTGCCGCAAGCGAGCGGCGCTCGTGCTTGCCTCCGTGCGCCGCACCTGGATAACCCGCTCCCAGTCAGCCGGGCTGACCCCTTCCGGCGGCTGCGGGTCGGCCTGGGCCAGGGCTGTTTCGACCGCCTGGTTCAGTTCCGTCGCCCAGGCCGCCGGTCGTCGGGGTTCGCTGGCTGGCCGCAAGTGCGCCGTCAGCCCCGTCAAGTCCGGTCGCGCTTGCAAGGCCATCACTTCGGCTTTTTCGGCCTGACGGATCAATTGACCATGCTGGCTGACCCAGCGCCGGGTCTGCGTTTCGGACATCACCGCCGGGTCGTGGCTCATCCAGCCCAACAGCCGGGCACTGCTCTCAAAGGACAACTCTTGGGGCAACAAACAGACCCACTCTTGCAGACCTCGCGTGGTCACCTGACCGGTGTGCGCCAGCAAGCCAGCATTGCCTGGCAAAACATGACACTTCGCTCCCGGCAGATAGCAGACCTGCCGCGGCAATTGCACCACCCCCAACCGACTGGCCACCTTCAGCCGATCGTACCCGTCTCCACTCGTCGCTCCTGCCTGATCCTGACGAAACCGGGCCACCAACTGCTGATCGGTCAAACGCCATTGCTCCACCAGCAACTCCCGCATCGCCTGCCACCCAACTTCCAGCACCGTCTCTTCCAGCCCATTCAAGTACTGCTCTGGCTCCAACCTCGTCAACTCAACGGCTGGCATGGCTTGTCGCCAGATTTCGGTCAATTGTCCCGGATTGTCAAAATCGTCAATTCGCGCTATCATCATTACCAAGTGGCTCATGTGAATCTCCCGATGATCGCCTCGCGGCGGTGTAGAGACATCGAGGATATTCCATGAGCCATTTCTTTTCAAGTGCCATCCCATCGCTTTGGCGCGCTAACAAAATATTTCTCTCCGACAAACTGCTAGTGGTCGAAAACATCAGCGATCCCTGGCACGTCCGTTGGGAGTGCAGGGATTAATAACTACGCCGGAGTCAGGGTTTTGTGTTAGAGTAAATCCGTAGCTGTAATTTAACGGTTCTTATCCCCCCGCGCTCCGGCTAACAACAAATCATTCCACACGAATGGCCTAGCAACGCATTTTTTGAAGTTATCAGGCTGGTGACGTTGTCTTAAATATCTTTGCCAGCCCCGGCCATCGTGTGAATTCAAGCGTTGGGTGGCTTCCGAAACATGTCATCACCAACGTCTTGCCCAAACCAGTTTGCGATCCTACACTTCTTCATAAGCATGGGAGGCCATCTTGGCTGTCACTCCCAGAGTCGTCGCAAAACTCGAAGCAGATGAACCCACGCTCAAATTGGCAGTGCTCATTGACGCTGATAATGCCCAGGCCACGATTATCGAGGGACTGCTGGCCGAAATCGCCACGTTTGGCGAGGCGACCGTGAAGCGGATTTATGGCGACTTTACCTCGCCCGCCAGTGGGCAGTGGAAAAAGGTCCTCCAAACGCATGCCATTAAACCCATTCAGCAATTCGCCAATACGACCGGGAAAAACGCGACGGATAGTACGCTCATTATTGATGCGATGGACCTGCTCTACACCCGTCGTTTCGACGGTTTTTGTCTAGTCTCAAGCGATAGCGACTTTACCGGGCTGGCGCTCCGGATCAGAGAAGAAGGCTTAATCGTGTTGGGCTTTGGCGAACAAAAAACACCGGAAGCATTTCGGAATGCGTGCCATAAGTTTATCTTCACCGAAGTCCTTCGTCCTGTCTCACCCCCAAAGAGTTCAGCCAGCCCTATCCATGCGCCTGCCACGCAAACACCGCCGCCACTTTCAGCAACGTCAGGAGAGATGGAATCACCGCAAAAGCCGTCACCCCCGGCGGTTCCGAGAAAATTCATCCTCAACGCCCTGGGGAGTACCAAAGGTGATGATGCGGGGTGGGTCCATCTCGGCGCGTTTGGCAGTTATCTGACCAAAATCAAGCCTGATTTCGACCCCCGGCTCTATGGTTTCAAGAAATTAAGTGACTTGTTGAAGGCAATGGGGAATGACCTTGAGATTGAAGAACGAAAGACCAAAGGCTCATCAGCAAAGGTGCTCTACGTTCGTCGCCGGACGGCAGCATCAAAGGCCGCTGTACCACCCCGTCAGCCACCCACCAAATCCAAGTAGCCGACCTGCTCCCCCAAAAAAGAATATTCCTGGCCTCAACCACAACTGACCGTTTAAAGCGTCTTTGCTGTTCGGACCATCTTCGGATCGGCGATGACCCTCCCGCCGCGCACCGTGGCCCCGATCACCATACCAGCGCTGACCAGAACCAAATTTTTGATGATATATTGGCCTTCCAGGGTTGGCGCATAAGGGACAGCGGCAAAAACTTCGCCGGGAAATAAAAAGATGGGGTAATGGTACCCAGCATTTGCATAAACAACAGTAGCAATGTGGCCCGCATAAACAGTCCGCTGATTAACCCTAGCCCAATCAGACATTCCCACCCGGCCAGGAGTGGGATCGAGACAGTAGCGGGTAGCAGGCCAAAGGTCAGCAGGTCCATGGTCCGGGTAGCCAAATCCTGGGCCGGGCTGAGGCCAGGAAAAAATTTAAGCACACCAAACCAGAAAAATACCACTCCTAAACTAATTCGTAACAATGTCACTCCAAATCGGGCCATCCAATCGGTAATGCGTCCGTCAATCCGGTCGAATTCCTGGTAGAGTTTATACATATTTACCCCTTCAATGTTCTGTAATCAGGCATGGTTTTTCACAAGATAAGGGAAATTATTAAAGTAAAGGCGGTGAGGTGATTGTCAACTGAGAACGATCATCTCGACGATAGTTACTCCGGGCGCCCTTCCAAATCCCCATCCACCTCCAAATAAATCTGGCGCAGCCGCTCCAGCGTGTCCGGGTCGGGCGCGGCCCACATGCCGCGCTGGGCCGCTTCGAGCAGCCGTTCGCTGATGCTTTGCAGCGCCCAGGGGTTGCTCTGGCGGAAAAATTCCTGCATCGTTGGGTCGAGGGCGTAGCTTTGGGCGGTCTGCTCGTACATCCAGTCTTCGACCACCTGGGCGGTGGCGTCGTAGCCAAAGAGATAATCCACGGTGGCGGCCAGTTCCAACGCGCCTTTGTAGCCATGACGCTGGATGCTGGCAATCCACTTGGGGTTGACCACCCGGCTGCGGAAAACCCGGTGCGCTTCCTGCTGCAAGGTACGGACCTCGGCCCGCTCCGGGTTGCTGTTGTCGCCAAAGTAACTCTTGGGGTTGCGGCCGTTCAGGGCACGGATGGTGGCAATCATGCCGCCGTGATATTGCAGGTAGTCGTCGCTGTCAAAGATGTCGTGCTCGCGGTTGTCCTGATTTTTGACCGCGACCTGCACCCCGCTCAAGACCGTTTTGAACTCTTCGCGGGCGTCATCCCCGTAGACCTGCCGCCCGTAAGCATAGCCGCCCCAGTTGACGTAAGCCTGGGCCAGGTCGCTTTCGTCCTGCCAGTATTGGGCGTGGATCAGCGGCAAAATACCCGCGCCGTATGCGCCCGGCTTGCTGCCAAAGAGGCGGAACAGCGCCCGGCGCTCGGCCTCGGCGTCGTTCCGCCCGCCGGCTATCTGCGCCGCCAGATCGTGCAGGTAATGTTTGCGGACAAAGTTCTGGTCGGTCGGTTCATCCAGACTCGCCACCAGTTGGACGGCCTTGTCCATCAACTCGATCAACTGGGGAAAGGCGTCGCGGAAAAAGCCGCTGATACGCATGAGCACATCCACGCGCGGCCGGCCCAATTCGGCCAAAGGAATGACCGCCACGTCCACCACCCGCCGGCTTTCGGTTTGCCAGACAGGCCGGACGCCCAGCAGAGCCAGGCATTGGGCAATGTCGTCGCCGTGGGTGCGCATGGCGCTCGTCCCCCAGATGCTCAGGCCGACGCTTTCCGGGAATTCCTGCTCCTCGGCCTGGTAGCGAGCAATCAACTCGTCGGCTAGCTGGCTGCCGACTCGCCAGGCCGCCTGGCTGGGAATAGCCTGGGGGTCAACGGCGTAGAAGTTGCGGCCCGTCGGCAAAATGTGGGCCATGCCCCGCGTCGGCGCGCCGGCCGGTCCAGCCGGAATGTAGCGCCCGTCGAGAGCGTTGAGCAGGTTATCTATTTCTTCGTCGTTGCGGTGGATGAGCGGGACGAGGGTCTGGCAGACGAAAGACAGGACATTTACGATTTTGGATTTTGGATCGTGATGCGTGATGCGTGATGCGTCCCAAGGGGAGGCTTCGCCCTGATGCGTGGTACGTGGTGTCTGGGCTATACCCAGGATAGTTGTAATAGCCCGATCAATTTCGTGTGGAGAAAACTCGGCCTGTTCAAGATGTTGCAGCAGCCGCAAACTCAAATCATCAATTAATTGAATTACATCCGCGTTCGTCCGGCAGACCGGCATGGTTTCGCCATTCGCCATTCGCCATTCGCTATTCGCTATTCGCTTCCCTCGATTCTCCAGCAGCTCATCCAGGTCAAAGCCCAACCAGGCGGCGATTTCGGCGCGCAGGCTGGGAATATTGCCGTTGGGAATGCGGGTCAGGGCGCGGATCAGGCCGCATAACTGCTCACCTTCCGGGATGTGGCCGAGGATATGCAACCCATCCCGAATTTGCAGACTACCAAGTTCGCATAGATAACCATCAATATCCTCCAAAAGGTGTGAAAAATCGGTGGCATTCATCTCGGCCAGGGTCAGGGGTGTGCCGTCATCGGTGTAGGAGCCGTCCCACTCATGGGCATGGTCGCCGTGATCCACGAAACGCATCATCTCGGCGATATCTTTATCCAGGTTGGCTTTCTGCATCAACTGCCAGATTTGCTGCTGGATGAGGGGCAGTTTGGCCGGGTCCATCTGCTCCACCTGGTAATACTCGTCTACCAGTTGAGTCAGCAGGGCCAGCTCGCCGTAAACGTCGGCGCTGGTCATGGGCGGGATCATGTGGTCCACAATGGCGGCGTGGGCGCGGCGCTTGGCCTGAGCGCCCTCGCCGGGGTTGTTGATGATAAAAGGGTAGATCAAGGGCAGGTCGGCCAGAAAAGCATCGGGGAAGCAGTCCAGGCTCAAGCCGACGCCTTTCCCCGGCAGCCACTCCAGCGTGCCGTGCTTGCCCATATGGACAATCGCATCCGCGCCCCAGCCCCCCTCGTTTTGCGGTGTGACCAGCCACTTGTAGAGAGCATAGTAGTTGTGGGTCGGCGGTAGTTCCGGGGTGTGATATATGGCGTCGGGGTCCATATTGTAGCCGCGCGGCGGCTGGAGAGCGACAAAAACATTCCCTAAATCCAGGCCGGCTAGAGCAATGTGACTGCCCTCACCCCCACCCCCTCTCCCTGAGGGAGAGGGGAGATAGTGAACATAAGCCTCGCCGGGGGGGGCCTGCCACTGCTGCTGCATGCGGGTCTGTTGGTGACCGGTCAGTTCCTCAAACCAGCGGCCGTAGGTGGGAACCGGAACCCGCCCGGCGGCGCGGGCGAGCTGGCTTTCGGTCAGCCGCTCGACATCGTAGGAGCAGCGATCAATCACTTCGTGCAGCAGAGCATCGCCGCTTTCCGGGATATTCTTTATCATATAACCGGCCGCCTGCATCCGCTCAAACAAACGCATCAGCGAGGCGGGTGTATCCAGGCCGACCGCATTGCCGATGCGGTCGGCTTTGCCGGGCGAGTTGGTCAGCATAAAGACGATGCGCTTGTCGGCGTTAGGCTTGCGGCGCAGGGCAGCGAATCGGAGGGCCAGTTTAGCCACGGCTTGGACGCGGTCGGGGATGGGGACATAGCGTGATACGTGATGCGTGACACGTGAAAGATTATTACAAGTACAAGTTGGGTCAGAGCAACTCGTCTCTTCGCCTCCTCGCGTCCCCACGTCCCCCTTAAAGCTGATTGGCACGGTGATAATCCGGCCATCAAACTCCGGCAGGGCAACATTCATGGCCACGTCGAGTGGGCGCAGGCCGCGCTGGCTGAGCCGCCATTCTTCCTCGCTCATGCTGCTGCTGATCGCTTGCAGCACCGGCACACCCAGATTCTCCAGGGCCTCAACATTCCAGCCTGCGCTGGTCGGCCCATCGGGGTTGATGCCGCCCATGGCGAAGGAGATGGTCGAGATAACGGCGTCTACGAGGAGATTGCCTTCGGCATCGTAGAAATATTGAAAGGCGGCGGGTGAGCGGGTGAGCGGGGGAGCGGGGGAGAAATTGCTATTCGCTGATTCGCCATTCGCCCATTCGCTCGTTTCTTTAAGAGAAGTCGTGAAGACGGGCAAAGCCTGACCCCCATTCCCTTCGATCGCCTCAACGAGCGCGTCAATAAAATCAGTATTGCCGCTAAGCCAGTGGCTGCGGTAAAAGAGGATGCCGATAGTAGGGGCATTTTCGATTTTGGATTTACGATTTACGATTTCTAATGAATCGGGTTCTTTATTTCTTCCATTGGTCTCTCTATTGTGCCACCCTTCCAGCCTTCCAGCCTTCCAATAGACCCCATGTCTGGGCTGCTCCGCCGGCTGATCGAAGCCCCAGCCGCCGGCCAGCAGGTGGTCGGCCAGAAAGTAGAACATCTGGCGCATGTTATCCACCCCGCCAAAATTCAGGTATTGGTAGACATCGTGAATGACCGGGACCGGAACATTGCTGTGGGCCGTTAATTCCGGGTCGAGGCCCTCGGTGCCGGGGACGCAAATGAGATCTTTACTTAGGCGATGGGCGGCTTGAACCAGCCGGTCGAACCCATGCACAAAGCCCTGTCGTCCCCCGAGCGAGCGCAGGACAATCACCTGGGCGGCAGGCAGTTCGGTGCGAATGAACTCCTCGACGTGAGCAGTCGTGGGCAGGCTGCTTAGATTGAGGCCGCGAACTTCGGGAAAATCAGGCGGCAAATCGGCCACCGCCCGGCTGAGGGTCAAAAGGTCGGTGTCGGCGTGGGTGAGAAAGAGGATTTGGGACTGGTTCAGGGTCAATACTTCTTCGGGCAGAGGAGCAGCGACGTTGATAAATTCCTCTGCCCCTCTGCCCCTCTGCTCCTCTGCTGTATTTCCATCCCAGGCAAAGCCATTGAAAACATGATTAGCCAGCACCGGCGGCGGCGGTAGATACCGGTCCGCAGTTAACATAGCCTCGATGTAATCAAAGATCGCCAGGATCAGCCGGTCAGAGTTGACCGAGTGGAACCAGATGGGCCGGCCATCGAAGAGCAGCAGGGCGACATTGGCCAGGGCGCACGGCCCCAAACAACCGGCGTGGTTGAGATGAACCCGGTTGCGCAGCTTGCGCCGTTCCCATTCGGTGTAGTACAGATCGTGGGGCACCGGGGCAAAGCCGCGCTCGGTGTGGCCGCAGCAACAGCCGTTTTCACAGATAAAAAGCTGTCCGCGATTGCGGGGGACATTGATCGGTTTGCCGTCGGGCCGGACCACATAGTTCCGTTCCCGGCGAATAGGTTTTGTATTGGACATAAGTCACTTTTAGGCTTTCAAGAGGTAGGGTCCACAGATACACACAGATAAACGCAGATGAAAAAACATTTTTGATTTATCCGTGAAAATCCGTGTTCATCTGTGGACCATTTATTAACGAGTTTTGCCGAATTTCTTGGACAGAATAGGCCGGCTGGGTTGCTCCCGAACAATCAGTTCCTCCACCGGCTGGTTTCCAAGCAAATGCTGTTGAAAAATGCGTTCCAGCGCAGGTTCGGTCAGGTGATGGTACTTGATTGCTTCCGGGTGGACAATCATAATCGGGCCGTCGGCGCAGATACCCAGGCAGTTGGTGATGGTACATGAAACGTGTTGGGGGTGGTCGGGGTTGTCCAGGCCTTGCTGCGTGATGAGTTCGACCAGCCGCTGCTCCAGTCGCTTACCCCGGTTTGATTCGGCGCACTGGCCGCGCACGCAGATGAGAACCCGCCGGCCCCGCCGGGTAGAGGGAAAAGAGAAGTCCATTTAATACCTCAGTCTTTTCGCACCCTGAGTAGCCTTGAACGCAGTGAAAGGCGTATCGAAGGGTGCGATTACAAAAAACTCCGAAATCAGGATTTAATATTCAATCCCTGCCTGCGCCCGGATCCCTTCTCCCTTGAGGGGATGTTTGATCTCGCGCATCTCTGTGACCAGGTCAGCATAATCAATCAACGCCTGAGGGGCGTAACGGCCGGTGATAATCAAGTGAAGCATGGGCGGCTTGTTGGCTTTCAGCCACTCGATCACGGCAGCGCTGTCCAGCCAGCCGTAATGCAGGGGGTAGGTGAACTCGTCCAGGATGAGCAGGTCGTAATTGCCGCTGACAATCCGCTCCTGGGCAATCTGCCAGCCGTGCCTGGCCCTGGCCTCGGTTTCGTCCATGTCCTGGCTAGTCCAGGTCCAGCCATCGCCGGTGGAAATCCAGTCAATACTGCCCATCTGTTCGGCTGCCTTGATCTCGCCGAAGCGGGCATTTTCGTTTTTGAGAAATTGTAGAACGCCAATCCGCATCTTACGCCCCCAGGCGCGGGTCATCACCCCCAGTGCTGCCGTCGTCTTGCCCTTGCCGTTACCGGTATTGACAATCACCAGCCCCTTTTTCTTCTTAGCCCGCCGCGCCGCCGCCCGAACCGCTTCGGCGGAGGGTTGGGAGGCTGGAAGATTGGAAGGCTGGAGGGTTTCATTTATTTCACCAACCTGCTCTGCTACTCCCACTTCGATAGGCTCAGTGTGTAGCCTGCTCCCCTGCTCCTCTGCTCCTCTGCTCTCTCGCTGTTCTCCCCGCACTTCCGGGGCATAACCCGGCTCCTGTCCGGCCGGGTATAAACGGTGAAAAATGAACTCCTCGACCGGCTGGCCGCCCAGAACATGTTCCTGGTAAATCCGTTCCAGCTTGACCTCATCCACGTGGTGATACCAGATGCCATCGGGATAGACAACGACCACCGGCCCGCCGCTGCAAATGCCCAGGCAGTCGGCCATGCTGCATTTGACCCGCTCCGGGTTGCTTAATTTGTTGAGGCCGTACTCCCGGTTCAACTCGCTGAAACGCCGGTGCAACTGCTCACCCGCTTCCGGTTCGGCGCAGTTGCCGTGAATGCAGATAAAAACGTGCCGGCCGTAGGCCCGTGATGATGGCGCGCTATGATTAGATTCAGTCATAAGCTTAACGCTCCTCGAAACCAGTCCACAGACCAATCTCAGCGTATCTCCGTGGTTTCTCTGCGTTTCTCTGTGTAATCCTTTTTTGCTCTCCCTTGGATTATAACTGCTGCCAGAAGAGACACAAGAACTACCAACCCGGCTCCTACATCAGCCACGTAGAGGGCACGCCTGATCGTTGTCACCCCTAGCGGCCCCTGCCCTCCTTCCAACCGATATGCACCGCGCTTGTCCAATGTGACCCCCAATGCCCCGGCCATGGCGCTCATCGTCCAGCCAGAGTTGGGGCTGGCGGTTCGATGATGTTGGTTGAGCATAGTACGGGCAGCGCTCGGGCCGTTTTCCCCCACCAACCAGGCTGCACTCACCAGCAGCCAGGCGGTCAAGCGGGCCGGCAGCCAGTTAAGCAGGTCGTCCAGGCGAGCGGGAAACTTGCCCAACTGCTCAAACTCCGGGGTGCGATAGCCCCACATGGCATCGGCGGTATTGATAAAGCGATAAGCCCAGGCCACCGGCAGACCGCCGCCGGCATAGGCCAGCAAAGGCGCGGTCAGGCTGTCGGTCAAATTCTCGGCCAGCGATTCAATGGCGGTCCCGGCTACCTCGGCGGCGCTCAAATCGCCGGTGTTGCGGCTGACCAGATGCCAGCTCAACCGCCGTTGCGCCTCCGGCAAATCTTCTCGTTCCAATGCCTCCGCCACGCTGATAACTGCCCGGCGCAGGTTGCGGTAGGCGAAGATAGGCTTGAGGAAGAGAGGAGTAAGGAGTAAGGAGTAAGGAGTAGGTAGTATTCTTAAAGCTCTTTTTTTCATCTTTAGTCTTTCGTCAGATTGAGAACGAAAGAGGATTTGCCAGGGTAGGGCAAAAAGCAGCGTTCCCGCCAGCGTCCAGCCAGTGCCAAACCAGAAACGGTGACGCAATGGCGCCAACCGGCGACCCCAATTTAGCCACTTGCCCATGAGCAGCAGCGGGTGAAACCGGTTCGGCGGATCGCCGAACGTAAGGTCAAGGATAATTGCGATGAGGATAGTTGAGGCGCGGCTCATATAATAGGGGATGTTTCACCTTTTTTCATCATTTTTGGTATAATTTCTTTATCTGCTGGTGAGGAGGCAATAATGAGTCTGTCTATTCAGGATACTCAACGATTGTTAGAACAACTACCACCCGAAGGAGTAGCCGAATTTAATAGCTTCATCGAGTTTTTGCGGTTTAAATATCAGCCCAAAGCCCAACGCCGGACATTAACGCAAGCCTTGGGGCTGTTAGCGACCGATCAACCCGCGCCATCTGATGCCGAGGTAACACAATGGTTGAGAGAAGCCCGCTTGGAGAAATACGGCTGATGATGCGTATTTTACTTGACACCAATGTGGTGTTGGATGTTTTACTCAACCGTGAACCCTGGGTGATCGAAGCCAAGGCCTTGTGGCAAGCCCATGAAGATGGCAACCTGGTAGGCTATCTCACCGCTTCAACCCTCACCGATATTTTTTATGTAGCTCGCCGCCTGACCAGTTTGGACCTGGCTTACCGGGCTATCCGTCTTTGTTTCGATACTTTTGAAATTTGCCCTGTAGACCGCCAAACCCTGAGTCTGGCTCTAAATTTGCCTGGTACTGATTTTGAAGACAATCTGCAGGTTGCTTGCGCCCGACTGACCGGTCTGGATGCTGTTGTAACCCGAAACAGCGAAGATTTTAAGGATGCGCCTGTTGCTATTCTCAGCCCGGCTGAAGTGTTGGTGCAACTCAAATAAACTCCTACGGACGATACAATTCCACATGTCCATAAGAATTTACTAAGGCTAAACATCCTTGGCGGTTAAAGGCAACATTATACCAAACATTACCTCTTCGTAATTCTCTCCACACTTGGTACTGATTCTTAATATCCCATAGTTCAATATATCCATCATCACCTATACCAGTCCCTAGCGCCAACATTTGATTATTGGGACTGAATGCTATCTTTACAGGGAAGTTTGCCTCACCATTTATTTGCCAAACTCGCTGCCCACTTTCGATATCCCATAAGCTCATGACAAATTTATCATTGTCCCAGCCACCTCCAGATATAGCAGCCAGGAAGCGCATATTGGGGCTGAAAACCACTTTATCAGCATGAATGTTTGCTAACCGTTTTACCTCTTGCCGATAGTCTATATTCCACAATCTCACTGAACCATCTTTATAGGCCGAGGTCAGGAGGGTTCCATCGGGACTGAAAGCTATGCTGGAAACCGCCATTGCTTGTTCTTCTAACTGTTGCGCTGGCTGGTTATTAGCCCAATCCCATAACAACATCGTTCCATCTGCACACCCATAAACCAAAAGGTTACTGACCGGACTAAATGCAATATCATTCAGTCCAGATACCGCTAAACGCAGTATTTTTTCCCCGTTATTCACATCCCACAAATAAATGTGACGGCCAGTTTGTGCGGCCAGGATTTGAGCGTCATAGCTGAAAGATGGACTATGTACCCCGTCAAATGTTGATGAATCGGTATCATTGTCTGATAAATCCCTCCTGATTTGCTCTGAGTTTATATCTAATACGCACATTGCCGGTTCAGGTGAGGTACCCTCCTGATCCCCCTCTACCAAACTCATAGCCAAAAAACGCCCGTTGGGGCTAAAAGCTAACGCTTGGGGTGAGTTATACCGGCTATCAAATTCTTTTATAAAAGCCTCATCAATATTGCGAGGTATAGCTTCTTTAACTTCCCACATTAGTTCATAGGCTGAGGCAAGACGTTCTTTTCGGCTAGCCTTAGTAGCCATTCCAATGACAGATTTAATCCGTGCAGGTAGAAAATCTTCTAAATCAACTACAAGCCTATCATTATCAAATTTTTGTTCGGGTATTTCTCCGGTCAGCATTTGATACAAAATAATACCCAACGCATAAACATCCGACTCCGGACCGGCATCATAACCCCATATTTGCTCAGGAGCCATATAACCCCATGTACCAACCCTGGTACTGGCTTTAACATGGGTTGTATCTTCAAGAATTTTGGCCAGACCAAAATCAGCAACCAGCACATCCCCGGCTTCATCAAACAGGATATTGGAGGGCTTAAGGTCGAAATGGATGACCCGTTTTTGATGTGCGTAAATAACGGCTTGGCAAATCTGGGTAAAGATATGTTCAGACTCATCAAAACTGAGAGGGCCTGATTGTTGTAGCCGGTCAATCAGGCTGCCCCCAACCGCAAGCCTCATCACCAGGTAGATTAAACTTTCGGGGCCGTCGTTTTCAGTCCCAAAATCGTAAACTGTGAGAATACGGGAATGCTCCAGCCTGGCCAGTATGAGAGCCTCTTCCTTAAATCTATCCAATGCTTTCTTTGACCATGAACTTGGATCTTCCTTGATGAATTTTACAGCTACTCGACGCTTTAGATTTAAATCGTATCCTCGCCAGACTTGACCCATTCCACCTTCGCCAAGACGCTCTTCAATTTTGTATCTTCCACCCAAAACTCTTCCAGATAAATCAGCCATAACGCCTCCAAGTGGGATTAGCCAATAATCGCTAGATCCTCTAATGCTTCTTCCAACCGCCCATACCGGGCCGCCGGGTTGAAGGCGCACATCCGGGCTATCACTTCATCCACCTCTGATAGCAAAGCGGGGTTGACGGCAGTGGGGCGGTGGGGCAACCCCCCGGCGGCAAAGAGTTCTCGAATTCGCTGGTAGGGCGGCTGGCCAGTCAACAGTTCAAACAAGACCGCACCCAGGCCATATTGGTCAGCCGCCGGGGAAACAGCGGCGGGGGCTTGCCATACTTCCGGGGCTACATACCGCTGGTCCAGGCGACGACCGACGCGGGTAGCGATAGTCTGCAAATCACTACCTTCTAGCCGGGCGCAGTCAAAATTGATCAACTTCACCGGCCCTCGGTAAGGCACAATGATGTTATCTGGGCGCACGTCCCGGTGAATCACACCCTGGCTGTGAGCGTAGGCCAGACCCGTCCCCGCCTGCCGGATGATCTCTATTTTACGGGCAAAATCGAGTGCCATACCGCTATCCAACAACCCTCGCAGTGAGTAGCCGTCTACCCATTCTAACGGTACAACCAACTGGTTATCTTGCCAGGGAAAAGGTGGGTTGGCCCGGACGATGTTTGGATGTCCGGCCAGCCGATAAAGGGCGCTCACGTCGCGCCGGGTCCATTCTGCTTGTTTGCGGCGTTCTTCAGGGCTGGCGTAGAGGTTAAAATTATACACTTTTAGGGTAAACCGGCTGTTTGAAATAAGTCGGTGTTCGGCCACTATGGTGGTGTAGAGATCATTTTTGCCGATGGTATCCAGCAGGTGATACTCGCCAATTTCATGGGGGCGATGTAAAGGACGAAACTGATGGGCAATCGCCTCACGAATTAGCCGGATAAGTGAAGTGATCGGCTCAGGCCGAATAGGGAGGTGTTGCGGGTCGCTCATATAGGCCACTGCTTCGGCCAGATGCAATACCCGATTAGCTTGGTCATCGTTAAGGCGTATTTGCGCCCGGTCATCGGTCAGTACAATAAGGGGCTGTACCCACACCTTTTCCAGCCGCAAATTATGGCGCAACAGCCGGTCGGCCACTATTTTTGCTTTTTTGTTCGCTAACGGCAGGGGGCTGCGATAAATCGCCCCTGACTCTAACTCCCATTCCGAAGCGTTGCCTTTAATCAAGCCCCTGTAGCCTTTGACTTCCCAGGTATAGACAGCATATTCACCCACCACAATCAAATCATACTCATAGGGCAGGCCAGAGGGAGTAGGCAATTCCAGATTATGAAAGACAATATACGAGTCAGGCAAGTACTCTTTTAGATAGGCAATCGCCTTGCGCTCACTCTCGTTTTCCGGCGCGCCAATCGCTTCGATGATAGCCATAATCGTTTTTACCCAATGATCTGTTTTAACCTATCCATATCCAGATGCGTCCGAACGTGATCGGCGAGGCGGTTGTAGGCCAGTTGGCGGTCGAATGTCTGGCCGCGGCCCTGCCAGCCTAAACTGGCCAGCCAGGCATGGCGCAGGGCATCATTATCAAACAGGCCGTGCAAATAAGTTCCCCAGATGCAGCCACCAGCCGCCAAAGCGCCGTCGGTATGCCGGTTTTCAGGAGGGCCAATATAACTCAGGCAGGGCGCACCCGGGTCAAGAAGTTGGCTGCGGCCCATGTGGATTTCATAACCCCGAATAGGAGCGCCGCGCAGCGCGGCCAGGGGGCCGGTCTCGGCCTGTAAGGTGGCCTGCACCTGAATGGTGTGCTTGTCCCCGGCAAAGACCGTCTCCACCGGCAGCAGCCCCAATCCCGACGCCCAAGCGCCCGGCTCTGCTTCCACCCCGTCCGGGTCCAGTAGCAACTGCCCCAGCATCTGGTATCCCCCGCAGATGCCCACCACGGGTGTCCCCTCTTGAGCCAGGGCTACCACTTGCTCGGCCAGACCAGTCTGGCGCAGCCAGGCCAGGTCGGCCAGGGTCATTTTGCTGCCGGGCAGGATGACAGCCGCGGGCCGGCCCAGGTCGTCCAGCCGCTCGACAAAGCGCACCCGGACTCCCGGCTCCGCCGCCAGCGGGTCAAAGTCATCAAAATTAGATATGTGGGGCAAACGAATCACCGCAATATCCACTATCTTTTCTCCCCTGCTCTTCTGCTCCCCTGCTCCCCTGCTTCGCCTCCCTGCCTCCTCCAGCGCCACCGAATCCTCCGCCGCCACACCAATCTCCGGCAGAAAGGGAATAACCCCTAAGGTTGGGGTGTTGAAGGCTCGCTCTTGCAGCATGGCCAGGCCGTTACCCAGCAGGCTGACGTCGCCCCGGAATTTGTTGATGACGAAGCCTTTGACCAGGGCGCGTTCCTCCGGCTCCAGCAGCACCATTGTCCCGACCAGCGCGGCGAAGACGCCGCCCCGGTCAATATCCCCAACCAGCACTACCGGCGACCGGGCGTGTCGCGCAACCCGCATATTGACAATATCGCCCTCTTTCAAGTTAATTTCAACCGGGCTGCCGGCCCCTTCGATAATCACCAGGTCAGTTTTGGCCCGCAGCCGCTCCAGAGCCGCCGTAACATGCGGCCACAGCATAGACTTCAGACTCAGCCAATTGGCGGCTTCAAGGTGAGTGTGATGGCGGCCGTTCAGCACCACCTGGCTGCGCTGGTTGCCTTCCGGCTTGAGCAGCACCGGGTTCATATCCACATGAGCGGGCAGACCGGCAGCTTCGGCCTGGGCAATGGTGGCCCGGCCAATTTCGTGACCTTCAGGCGTAACCCCGGCGTTAAGGGCCATGTTCTGGGCCTTAAAGGGTGCGACCCGGTAGCCTTCCTGGGCAAAAATGCGGCATAGCGCCGTGACCAGAATTGACTTGCCGGCGTTGGAGTGAGTGCCCATGATCATCAAGGTTTTGGCAGTCATCAGTTTAGTCACTCCTGAACATAGCCGGGTAGGACAAGTTGTCAACTTGTTCTACAATTTGATAGCCACCCCCGGCCAGGTGAGTCCGGGTAATTATCCCGGCAAAGCGGGCAGCCAGCCAGCCGGGTCAGCTAAATCTGTGTGAGCCGAATACAACAGACCCACCACACTGCCGCTATGGGCGCGCACCAGCCCTAACGCGCCGGTATCCTTGGCCCACGATTTCGCTTGCTCCAAGAGCGGGCTGGCGCTGACGCTCTGGCAGCTCGTGGCGCTTAAGGTGGCGGCTGCTCCAATCGCGGCTGGGTCGGCCTGGCTCAATCCCTGCCGCAGCAACTCCAGACTGCTCACCGGGTTGCCCTCGTTTCCAGCCACTGCCGGCAGGCCCGGACAAAGTTAGGGGCCAGTTGCAGGTTATGGGCAAAATGCAGATGCACGTAAGAGGCGATCAGGTTGTGGTGAGTATAGCCTTCGGGCTTGCTTTCGCTCTCGCCCTGGCGGGGCCGAATCTGCCAGGCGGGGGTTATAAAGGATGAAGGATGAGGGATGAAGGATGAAATGTCTACCGATTCATCCTTCATCCTTTCGCCTTCAGCCTTCAGCGAGGGTTCCCAGGTGCTCCAATGGAATTCGTGGCCGCGGGTAGTGACACCGGAAGGCAGCAAAAAATTGCCGCCAGGAGACTCGACCAGGCGATAGCCCAGGCTGACCAGGCGCGGCTGCATCCGGGTGATGCCCGGCACCAAGCCCACCAGCGGATGGGTCCGGCCTTCAAGGTCAATAATTGCTTCGGTCAAATACATAAAACCGCCGCATTCGGCATAGATCGGCATCCCGGCGGCATGAGCCTGGCGCAGAGCCGCCAACAAAGACTGGTTTGCGGCTAACTGAGCGGCATATAATTCTGGGAAGCCGCCCCCAAAATAGAGACCGGCTGTGCCGGGGGGCAGATTGGAGTCTTGCTGCGGGCTGAAAAAGACAATTTCTGCTCCATTCTCCTTTAAAAGCGACAAATTATCTTCATAGTAAAAACTAAAAGCCGCATCACGGGCAACCGCAATAACAATTTTCGATTTTCGATTTTCGATTTTCGACTTATTATTGTGCTCGAAAACCGCGACTGAATTTATGGGTTCTCCATTAACAGGGGAAGAAGAGAGCGTTTCCTCCTTTCGCCAGGAAGTTTCACTTTGCGCTTTTACCAGGATTTGCTCGACGTCGAAATATTGGTCAATCAAATCGGCCGTACGAGCAATGAAGCCGGTCAGTTCGCCCCGTTCGTCGGTGGGAACCAGGCCGAGGTGACGCTCCGGGATGTGCAGTTCGGCGTTTTTAGGCAGCCAGCCTACGACCGGCAAGCTGGTCGTTTCCTCAATCACCTGCTTGACTCCTCGATAGTGATTTTCCGAGCCGCAGCGGTTGAGGATAAAACCGGCCAGCTTCAAAGCCGGGTCAAAGCGCGTATAGCCCAAAGCCGCTGCCCCCGCCGACCGAGCCATTTTGCCGACATCCAACACCAGCAGCACCGGCGCGTCCAGCAGCTTGGCAATTTGAGCAGTGCTGCCTTCCTCGCCGGTGTAACTGAAGCCGTCAAAAACTCCCATGACCCCCTCGACGACGGCGATGTCAGCCGCCTGGGTCGCCTTGAGATAGAGTTCCAGGGCGCGGTCTGGGGGGACCATCCAGGTGTCAATATTTCGGCAGGGCTGGCCGGCAGCCAGGGTGTGGTAGGTCGGGTCAATGTAATCAGGGCCGGCCTTGAAGGGCTGCACCCGCAGGCCGCGCCGCCGCAAGGCCGCAATCAACCCCAGGGTAATCGTGGTTTTACCTACGCCCGAACTAACACCGGCAATTACAATTTGTGCGGACATTTTACTTTTCTGGCCCGAAGCCGGGAGACTCCGGTTCCTATTCTTTATTGCTCACATTGGCGCTGCTAAAGGTCGCCATTTCATTCAGGAGGGCTACGGCAGAGGCGACAACCGGCATGGCCAGGGCTGCGCCGGTGCCTTCACCCAGGCGCAGGTCCAGTTGAAAAATGGGCTGCAAGTCCAGATGCTCTTGCATCAGGCGATGGCCCGGCTCCACCGAGCGGTGCGCCGCGATCATATAGTGGCGGCTGAGTGGGGCGAGTGCAGCGGCAATCATCGCTCCGGCCGTGGAAATAAAGCCATCCACCAGCACAGGGATACGGCGGGCAGCCGCGCCCAAGACGACCCCGGCAATGGCTCCAATTTCAAAGCCGCCGACTTTGGCCAGTATGTCCAGCCCATCCTGGGGGTTGGGCCGGTTAGCTGCCAGCGCCCGTTCGACGATGGTGATCTTGTGCCGCCGGGTAGCTTCGTCAATGCCGGTGCCCCGGCCCGTTACCTCGGCGACAGCGGCCCCGGTAAAAGCAGCGCAGATGGCGCTGGAAGGTGTGGTGTTGCCAATGCCCATATCGCCGGTGCCGACCAGGTGCAGGCCGCGTTCGTACTCACGGATTACGGCGGCGAGGCCGGCCTCAATCGCCTCAATCGCCTGGACGCGGGTCATGGCCGGACCCTGGCTGAAATTGGCCGTACCGTAGCCAACTTTGCGGCTGATCAAGTCGGGGTGGGCAGGTAGGTCAGCCGCCACCCCGGCATCGAGCACCACCACCCGCGCGCCGGCCTGACGGGCCAGAACATTGATGGCTGCGCCGCCATTCAGAAAATTTAACACCATTTGCGGCGTCACTGCCGCCGGATAGGCGCTGACTCCTTCGGCTGTCACGCCGTGATCCCCAGCCGCAACAATGACAGCCCGCTTGGTCAAGGGTGGATCGAGGCGGCCGGTAATCCCGGCCAGTTGGATGGAGAGCGACTCCAGCCGCCCCAGCGAACCGGCTGGCTTAGTCAGCTCGGCCTGGCGTTCGCGGGCAGCAGCCATATTTTTTTCATCAAGCGGGGCAATTGCGGTGATGGTTTGTTCTAGCATGTTATGTTTCCTTACAAAATTGTTGAGGAGTGTCAAAGTGCACTTTGACACTCCTGAATATACAATTCTCACGCACTTTGTATAAGTGAAGATTTGACAGCGGCAACCAAGCGTTCATTTTCCTCAGGCCGGCGGGCCGCGATGCGCACATACTGGGGCAGCCCGAAGGAGGTACAATCTCTGACCTGCACCTCTTGTTGCAGCAGTTGCCGGCGAAAGACCGCCGCGTTTTCGACGGCGACCAGGGTATAAGTTGTGTCGCTGGGCAGAACTGTATAGCCCAACTCGGTTAACCTGGCCCACAATTCTACGGCGTGCCGGCGCAGACAGTCCAGGCTTTGCTGGCGCCAGGCCAAAACCGGCGCTTGCAGCGCCGCCACCCCGGCAACCTGGGCCAGGGTGTTGACGCTCCAGGTCGGCTGGGCCGCCCGCAGGGCCGCAATCACAGCAGGCGCGGCCAAAACATACCCCAGGCGCAAACCGGCCAGGGCCTGATCTTTGGTCAGCGAGCGGAGGATGATCAGGTTATCGCCTTCAGCCCAACCGGCCACGAGCGTCGGGGTGTCGGCAAAGTAGCGATACGACTCATCTATGACCCACCAGGCCCGCTGCGCAGGGTCGGCGGCGCGCAGGTGAGCCAGCTCGGCGGCGCGCCACTGCTGCCCAGTCGGGTTGTTGGGATTGCACAGCCAGATACCGTCGGGCTGCCAGAGCCAAACAGCAGCGGCGACGGCTTCGGCGTCGAAACGGAACTCTGAGTTGGCCGGATGATACTGGATTACCTCGCCGCCCAGCAGGCGGATGGCGTGAGCGTACTGTCCAAAGGTGGGTCCTATGATCAAGTGGCGGCTGCCCGGCTCAACCAGGGCCAGAGCGAGCAGGTGAATCAACTCGGTCGCGCCATTGCCCGGCAGAATCCGATCAATGGCGGTTTGATCGGCAGCAGCAATGGCGGCGCGTAAAGCCAGGCAGTCACGGTCAGGATAATGGGCCAATGTGGCGGGGTCAAGCGCCGCCTGCACCGCCGCCAGAACCGCCGGATGCGGCCCATAGGGGTTGCTGTTGGCGCTAAAATCAATAACTTCCGTCGGGGGCAAGCCCAGGCGGGCCAATTCACCGTAATCGCGTGCGCCATGTACAACCGGGGACAGAGTTGCTAGTTTTGAGTGTAATCTCATAACCATCCGGCAAGGCTGCACTTTCTGGAAAAAACAAAACCCGCCGAGTGGCGGGTTAAAGGCAGATGAGAGTCATTGACTCTGGTTCCGGCCCCCTATTCCGCGTAGGTGGCAGCCAAAGTAACGTAGCGGCAGGTGGTCGGGCTTACTAATTGTCAATAGTGAATTGTCAATTGTTAATTGTTAATGAATAATAGTCTTTCATTAACAACGGTTAATTGACCATTGACCATTAATTATTATTTACCGTTGCGGGACAGCGCCGGACTAAAACCGGTCTTTCCCTGCGCCGAGGCGCGCCCAAGACATCCGGGCCGTTGGGCACCGCTACAGCTATTAGATTGAGGTTAGACAATAACATAAGAGAGGGGGCTTGTCAAATTGCTCGCGTTTCATACCGTAACGCTTCTCGTAACGATTGACAGACTATGACATGGTTAAATCAAAGGAGTTGACGGTAATCATTCTATCATTCCACAGGGAGCAAGACGATGACAGGGAACAACAAATTACCGCGCCGCGCTCAGCGGCTGATCCTGATCTGGGTAATGGGCCTCCTGGCCCTGACTTTTATGGCTTGTAACATGGAGACAGTTACCAGCCTGCTGGCGACACCCACACCGACCCCAACCAATACAGCAACTGCGACCTCCACCCCGACTTCGACTTCAACCCCGACCGCGACCCCAACGGCGACGGCCACTGCCACACCTACCCCGCTCAGACCGGCTCATGCCACTGCCACGGCTGAAACCCATGCCGTCGAGACAGTCATTGCCGAGGCCGCCGCCCGCTCGACCCAGGCGGCTGTCGAAGCGACAGCCATTGTTAGAGCCGAGGCGACGATGACTGCTCAAGCAGTCGCGGTCATGAGTACAGCCGCCAGCAATGCTGTCGTATCATTAGAGGACAATTTTAACTCTAACGTTAACGGCTGGCTTGTGGGCGAATCTTCTGACAGCTATGCCCAGGGGGAGACCCAAATTGTTGACGGGGTCCTGCGCCGCTCCATGACCTCCAAGCGGGATGTCGCCTGGCGGGTCAGTCCTCTGCAGTTTTCAGCGAAGGACTTTTGGCTGGAAGTGGAGGCGACCATTGTCAAAACCTCTGCCGGGGCGGGCCAGGCCAGTATTGCGTTGACCTTCCGCGAGGATGCCAACGGTAATTATTACAATGTTGAGTTTTCTAATGACGGCGCCTACCGGGTGGGCTTATTCCAAGATGGCGAGTGGCAGGTGGTGCAGGCCTGGCAGTACAACCCGCTGATCAAGATCCAGGAAGGCCGGCCGACTACCTTTGCTGTTCTGGCTTATGGTAATAATTTTACTTTCTACGTCAACGGCCAGCCTTTGCCGACCGCGACCGATACTTCCGTGACCGAAGCGGGCAATATCGGCCTATCTATGAGCCTGTACCAGGCCAATCAAACCCTAACGGTAGAATTCGACAATTTGCAGGTTAAAGAAATTCCTGGCATCGAAACCTCTGTCGCCCAGATTAAAGCCACCGCTACCGCCCGAGTGACGGATGTGGCCGCCACCCAGGTGGCAGTTACCGCTACGGCTGCCGCCCAGGCGACGGCGGTCGCCGAGGCTGTTGTTTCCTTTGAGGATGATTTCAGTTCAAATCTGAATGGTTGGGAAGTAGGTAAGACGACGGATGAGTATGCCGAGCAGGTGGACCAAGTGGTGGATGGCGTCTATCGCCGCTCCATCACTTCGCTGCAAGATGTGGTCTCATACCGGGATGTGCCCAGATACACAGCCCAGGACTTTGTATTCAGCATAGACGCCGCCCTTGTGGAAACCTCAGCCCAGCCGGGCGATGCTTCGGTTGAGATCACCTTCCGCGAGGACAGAAACGGCAATTACTACAGCCTCGAATTTGCCAACGATGGTACTTACCGGCTCGCCAAGTATCAGAACGACGAGTGGCAGAGCTTGTACAATTGGACTCCCAGCCCGACCCCCTTATTAACCTCCGGCGCGACTAACACCTTTACCCTGGTAGTCAAAGGCTCAGAGATGACCGTCTACGCCGATGACCGATTATTGACCACCCTGACCGATACGAGCTTGCCGGGGCCTGGCAAATTGAGACTGGGGCTGAACTTATATGAAGCTGACGAAACCCTGACGGTTGACTTTGATAATCTGGTTATCAAAGAGATTCCCAGCCGGGACAAATCCCTGGCTCAAATTCAGGCCACTGCTACGGCCAGGGCGGAGGCTGCGGCTATAGCTGCGGTCGCGCCAACAGCTACGGCTGCTGCTGAAGCGACGGCTATCGCCAGCGCCGAGGTTGTCTTTGAAGATGACTTTAGCGCCAACACCCACGATTGGGAAGAGGGTGAGGAGTCAGATGACTTAAGCGAAGGGGTGGATGATGTTGTTGATGGGGTCTATCGCCGCTCGATCACCTCTAAAGATGATGTCGTCTCGCGCAATGCGATTCCTGATCTCTCTCTGAAGAATTTTATCCTGACCGTCGAGGCGACGCTGGTTGACACCTCGGCTGAAGCGGGCGATGCCGCCATTGATCTGATCTTCCGCGAGGACCGGCGGGGCAATTATTACGATCTTGAATTTGCCAACGACGGGACGTACCGGCTCAGTTTACTGCAAAATGACGAATGGGAAACCATTTATAACTGGGATGTCAGCGATGCTATCCGGCTGGAAAAAGGTGTGACCAACACCTTCACCCTCATGGTCAGAGACTCTGAGTTCACCATCTATGTCAACGACCAGTATTTGACCACCATCACCGACGATTCCCTGACGGAGGCTGGTGAAATCAGCCTTGCTGTTGGCCTCTATGGCGCAGGCGAGAATTCGACGGTTGATTTTGATAATCTAGTGGTGAAAGAACTGCCTTAATCTGGACAAGTCAGAGCCAAATAAGGAACACAGAGTTACACGGAGACTCCACAAAGATACACAGAGAAGTTCTAAAACTGCCTCTGCGAAACTCTGTGACTTCTCCGTGTCTCTCTGTGTAACAACTTTTTTCAGTTCTACACGCCGCGAGGGTTGGTCTCTCGCGGCGTTTTTGTTGGTTAGAGAACTATGGTAGAATTAGGCCAGAGGCAATCATCTCCGGTGTGTGACTATGGCCACAAATTATGACCTGTCAAAAATTCGGTCCCTTTTGGATGGTTGGGTTATAGATCGTGGATATAGACGATATTAAAACCTGCATCCAAAACAACCAATATGGGTATAGCCTCCACGCCGATATTGAGCGCAAGGCTGATGAACTCACCTTAGCCCAGGTTGAAGAAGCGCTGTTAAATGGTACAATATTAGAATAATACTCCGATAGCGGGCGAGGTGAAAGCTGCTTGGTAGTTGGATTTGCCGGCGAGACGCCGGTACACATCATCTGTGGGTGGCGAGGTGAAAAAGCCGTCATTATTACCGTCTACATTCCAGGCCCACCCAAGTTTGTTGGCCCCTGGACACGAGGAGAAACAGCTAATGAGGAAAGTTCAGTGTAGCTTTTGTGGCAGCGACCATTACGAAGAACGGCGTATCGAATATCTTTACAGCTACAAGGGAAAATATTTGTTAGTCCCGAATACGCCGGTTGAGGTGTGTCTCAATTGCGGTATGGTTTATTTTGATGCGGTGGTACTCAAGGAAATCGAGCGGCGTTTTTTTGCTATTCAACAAAATAGTGAGCAACCGGACGATTATATCCAAATGCCTATTGCGGCCTATGCCTGAACTAAGGATACATGATTGATGACCCCAATCCACGATTTGCGTTCCTTTATTGAAGTTCTAGAGGAAGCCGGACAGCTCGTCCGCATCAAACAGCCGGTCAGCCTGGTCCACGAGCTGGCCGATGTGGCCGCGACATTAGAGCGCAGCGGCGGGGGAGCGCCGCTCTTTGAAAATGTGACTGGCAGTGCCTGGCCCATTTTTGCCAGCGGTGTCGCCAACCAGAAGCGGGCGGCGCTGGCCCTGGGCTGCACCGAAAAAGAAGTGACCGAGGTCATGGGCCGGGCGCTGGACCCCAGGAACGGCCTTCCCCCGGTGCGGGTCGAAGGGGCCGAGTGGCAGGCCAATGTCCAGACCGGCGACAGCCTGGATGTGCGGGAACTGCCCATTCCGACCCACTCGCGGGGCGACGGCGGGGCCTTTATTACCGGTGGGGTGATTGTCAGCAAAGACCCGCTTTCGGGGCGGGGCAACCTGTCCTACAATCGCATGCTGTGTACCGGTCCGCGCAACTTTGGGTTTAACTTGAATGAATGGCGGCATGTGCGCGCCTTTATGGAGAGCCGCCCGGACCCGGCCGCGCCGTTTCCGGTCGCCGTGGCCATTGGGCTGGACCCGGCGATTATGATTGGCGCAGGCGTTCGCACGGACGAAGATGAACTGACCATTGCCGGGGCGATTCGCTGCCAGGGGGTGCCGGTCAGCCGGGGGGTGACGGTGGATGTGGAGATTCCGGCTGAGGCTGAAATTGTGATTGAAGGGTACGTGCATCCTGCCGAAAAGAAAGGTGAAGGGCCGCTGGCCGAATTTCACGGTTATTACGGCGAAATCTGGGAAAGCCCTACGTTTGAAGTGACCGCTGTCTGCTGGCGCGACAAGCCGATCTTCCAGACGATTATCCCCGGCTGGTATGAGCACATTTATATCGGCAATGTCTTGCCCAGAGAACCGTTACTGCTGCGCTTTTTGCGCCACATCAGCCAGGAGGTGGCCGTGCATATTCCGCCCTACAGCAACGGCTTTTCGGCGATTGTGCAGCTCAAAAAGAGCAATCCCGGCCAGCCCAAAAATGTGGCCCTGGCAGCGATGACCGCCCACATCAACATCAAGCAGGTGATTGTGGTAGACCCGGATGTGAATATTTATGATCCGGCGGATGTGCTGTGGGCGCTGACCAACCGGGTAGATTGGAGCCAGGATACTTTTACCGTACCTCATGCGCAGGGCCACGAGATGGACCCGACGGCAGACACACGCGGCGTCCACACCAAAATTGGCATTGACGCGACCTATAAACGAGAGCGCCGCGAATACGGCGAACGAGTTAATTATGCCGGAGTGGATTTGAGCAGATACGTCTAAAAGACCGCAGACCGACGACCGACGACCGCTGAGACATTGGCGGAGGTCTGCGGTCTACGGTCGGTGGTCAGCATGCAACAAAAAATCCCCTGCACTCTGAGGGGATTTTTTTTGATTTTGACACGTCAGTTTCAGACAATTTCCAGGTTGACCCTTTTGCCATCTTTCGCGGCGCTGGTGCGCAGTAGCGTTCGCATCGCGTTGGCGACCCGACCCTCTTTCCCAATGATCCGACCCATATCATCGGGATCGACGCTGAGTTCAAGGACAATCATGGAAGCACCTTCCACCTCTTCAACTCGGACCTGCTCGGAGTTATTAACAACAGCACGTGCCATTTGGAGCGTTAGATCTTTTAGTTGTCCCATTTTTCGAACCTCCCAATTCGAAAGAGTAAAAAATAACCAGTAAACGAAAGTATATCAGGTTTGAGGGTTTGGGTCAATATAAGCCATCTCCCCCAATAGTACTAAGCAAGACTCAAGATTTCTTTCACAAATGGAATGGGTCGGTTACCATTTTATGATCCGAAGTTACTGATGAAGAAGATTATTGCCATCCCTTCATCTTCTTCGTTATATCCTGGTTTTGCTTTTTACTTATAAGTAGGTATATCATACCGCAATGATTTGTCAAAATATCTATTTTAAAATTCAAGGGAAAGCTTGATTTATGGGTCAATCTTTAATAAAAGTGGGGGTGGTCGGTGCAGGGATTGGCCGCCATCATCTTGCGGCGTACCGCGCGCTGCCCCAGGCGGTTGAAATTGTGGCGCTCTGTGATGTGAATGAGGCTCGGCTTAACGAAATTGGGACGATGTACAATGTTCCTCGCTACTTTACCGATTATAACGAGCTTTTTGTTTCGGGGGAGATTGAGGCGGTGAGCGTTTGCCTGCCCAACAGTTTGCATGCGCCGGTGTCTATCGCCGCTCTGGAAGCCGGGCTGCACGTGTTGTGTGAGAAACCCTTAGCCGAAAATTTAGCCTCCAGCTATAAGATTGCCGAGGCGGTCGCGCGAGCGCCGGGCAAATTTATGATTTGTTTCAATCGCCGCTACCGGCTGGATGTGCAGTGGATGAAACAAGTTTTGCGGCAAGGGCTGCTGGGTCGAATTTATCAAATTAAGGCAGGTTGGGTGCGGGAGACCGGTATTCCGGGCTGGGGTGGCTGGTTTCTGAATAAGACCATTGCCGGCGGGGGCCCCTTAATTGATTTGGGCGTCCACATGCTTGATGCGGTCCTGTGGCTCCTGGATTATCCGGAGCCGCTGACTGTCAGCGGGGTGGTTGAGGCCAACTTTGGCCCGCGCCAGGCCAAAACCTGGCAGGCGCCCACGCCTCCCTTGCCTTACACTGTCGAGGACTCCGCCACGGCCTTCATTCGCCTGGCCGGGGATGTCGCATTGAGTTTAGACACCAGTTGGGCCTCACACGCTAAGCCGGGGATGGATGATTTCTTTATCACCTTGATGGGAACCGAGGGCAGCATCGAATTGTACGTGGCCAACTATGCCACCGAAAATACATTGACCCTCTACACGGAAATCGGAGGGAAACCATCAGTCATTCGTCCTGCGGTTAAACTCACCCGCTCGGACCACGAATATGCTATTACCGAGTTTGTCCGCTGCATTCAGGAAGACAGCGTACCCACGGCTACGGTAGAGCAGGGGCTGACCTTGATGAAAATCATCGAGGCAATCTATCAATCTGCCGAAGCCAAGCGGGAGGTAATCCTGACTCAGAGTGGGCGAGCCTGAGTGGAAAATTACCTACACCTGAGGTGACGAACTGGAGTCCAGGCGTAAGGCTGGCAATGAAGGATGCGTATCTTCGAGGTCGGTATTGGAGGGAGGCGGAGCTTCACTGGAAACTTGAATGATAATTGCGGTGATATTGTCGGGGCCGCCGGAGGCGTTGGCGCTATCAATCAGTTGTTTAGCCGCGGCCAGGGGCGATGCAGCCGTTTGGAGCACTTCTTTTATTTCAGGCCCGGTCACTTCCCCCCACAAACCATCACTGCACAAAATCACCACATCACCGTCCTGAAGTTTCTCGCTGGAGATATGAATATCCACATCGCTGCCTTGCCCCAATGCTTGATAAAGAACATTGCGGCGCGGGTGAGTTAAGGCCTCTTCTTCGGTAATTTTACCCACTTCAACCAGGCGCTGGACCAAAGAATGGTCCTTGCTCAATTGGCGCAGCTCATTCTCGCGTAATAAATAGACCCGCGAATCGCCCACGTTCATGGCCACCAGGGTGTCGCCATAGAGGACGGCCGCGACCACCGTCGTCCCCCCGCCTTCGGTCGCGCTCAGGACTTGGCTGTTGGCTTTTTCAATGGCGTTGGTCAAAGCTTCAGTTATAGCTTCAACAGAATTGCTCTCTTCCAGCGATGTAACGGTGGCGTAATATTCGGAGTTGACGGTTTCAATGGTTACAGCAGAAGCCACTTCGCCCTTCTGATGCCCGCCCATCCCATCGGCTAAAACATAAAGATGACCTTTGTTGGCCAGAGTCCGCGCATCGGCCTCCAGGGGCAATTTATAGGCATCTTCGTTATGATCACGAATCATGCCTGTGTTGGTTAGCCCGGCATAATGAAAATAGAGCACCGGCTTTGAGTCTGGATTTATTGATCTATTCTCAGCCAACGCTTGCTGCCTCCTTAATTGAGGTTGTTGCCCGAAGTTGATCCGGGTCAAGCGGTGTTATGGAAAAGGTAGCGCTAACTGCTGCTATTATAATCCTTTTTAGGCGAAATTTCCAGCCAAAGTTGGCGTTAACATCACTTGATAGCTCGATTTTCACAATCTGATTCCCAATCCTATAGACACTTGCCCTATGTTAGACTATAATACAAGTGCTAAACCAAAAAAGCAAGGCTTTAAAAAAGTTGTTATTGCTCAGGTGTGACTCACTTCTTCAGTAAAAGGGTGTCGCACCTGGCGGCCTGAGCAGTCCCTAAAAATTTTGTTAGTGAGGAGATTAAAACATGAAAAACATATCCAAGTTGCCTCCATTGCCCCGCCGCACGGTCAAGTATGTGGTCAATCCTGAGGAGATGAATGAAGATGCGGCGCGAGGTATGCTTAGCAATCCGGTTTATGTGGGAGTTCCGCCTTATAATCGGGTCGTTTCTGATGAAGCTTGGATTCGTGCTGCCGTTAAATTGATTGAAGAGGATGGCCCGGAACAATTTTTGGTCAACTTGCTTTACATGTTGCGCGTCAGTATGGTTGATGCTGTCCCTGACGAAGCTATTCCCCATGATTATGATGGCCCGTGGCCTGATGACGGCGACGACAATGTAGGTTTAGTTGATGACTCAGAAGATTTCGACGAGACGCCCTCGCCGTGGCACAATCCGATGGAAGGTTTGGTTTTTTGCTCGCACGACGACCTGCCCATGATCCTGATGGATGGTGAGTTTGTGTGTGTGGGCGAGTATCTATACGCCCACCTGGATAATGCCCCGGTGACCGACCTGCTGACCGACCCGGTCTTGACTCTGGTTTTCCAAAATGGACATACCCTGCCGCTGCTTTGCCCCGATTGCGGCGATTCGCTGCACATTCATGATCAAAGCGCTCTATTAGATAGTATCAATGGCTTGACCATTATTGCCCTGGAGTGGGACGATGAGACAGATGAATTAATTCTTGAATTTGGCCAGCCTGAAGGGGATGAGGAGGAGGAGGAGGAGGAGGCCGAGGCGTTGGAAACCCTGGGCATTCACCTCAATTCTGTGCGCGGACTAACCTGTCCCCACCAAACTCTCTGGCACGAGGAGGAGGATGACGAGGATTAGGCTGGAACAGTGGCTGTGGGGCGGGTCTCTTGGACCCGCCCTTTTTAATTCCAAATGCACCGCCTGTTTGCCCATGCCTTGACTTTGTGATATTCTCCATTGATTAATGGAAGTGGTATCCTCGCTATGGCCATTCTGTGAAAACCACCGACGAAAGCCAACCCTGCCATGACCGATGAGCCAATCTTTTATATCAGCCGGCGGCGGCGGGTGGCGGCCTGGTCAGTTCACCTCTTTACTGCCAGCGGTGGAGTTTTTGGCTTGTTGAGTCTCTACGCTATTTACCACCAGCAATACATTGTGGCTTTTTGGCTCATGGGTGCAGCAGTTATTGTCGACTCGGTAGACGGCGTCTTGGCCCGGCGCGCCCAGACCAAAATAGCCGCCCCTCGAGTTGACGGTGGACTCCTCGACAATATTTTAGACTATGTGAATTATGTGACGGTTCCCGCGTTTTTTTTGCTGGTAGCTAATTTACTGCCCCCCGGATGGGCCTTTGTGGGGGCCAGCGTGATCATGCTGGCTTCGGCTTACCAGTTTACCCAACCCGAAGCCAAAACCGAGGATCACTTCTTTAAGGGGTTCCCCAGCTACTGGAACTTCATCGTCTTCTATCTGTTTCTTTGGCAAACACCCCCCTGGGTGAACCTGGTCATTGTATTAATCCTGGTGGTGCTGGTTTTTGTCCCCATCAAATATGTCTATCCATCGCGCCTGGATTACCTGACTCACAGCCGCTGGCTTCGCCGGGGCATGTTGTTTGCTACGCTGCTGTGGGGTGCGGCGACGGCAGCCCTGCTCTGGATATACCCCCGGACCAATTTTGTGTTGGTGACTCTATCCATTCTTTATATTGCCCTTTACATCGTCCTCAGTGTTTATCGCACGTTTAGGCCCATTGAGCCGCTGCCGCGCGGCCCGCGCAGGAATGTTATTGCTGCGCCCCTCGAACGCCTCCGCAAACTTCGCCAGCGCCGCTGGCCCCTGCGCCGTCGCCGCTGAATCACGTCAGCGGCCGGCCACCGGCCTGATCATTAGCAGTCAAGTTCTGTTTGACAAGACCTCTTACGGTCAACTATACTTTAGAGCAGGTGGTAAGGCCATTGGCGAGGTAAACTATGAGCATCGGCTGGTGGATATTGGCAGCGCTGCTAGTTATCATTATCGGGCAAATTGTTTTTTATTGGCCTTTGAAAAAGCAGTTTCGGCGGGTCGAAGCTCGTTCGCTGCAATTGGAACGCAAGCTCGCGTTTGTGCGGGGGGAATTGGCCGAAGCCCAAACACGCCGCAAAAAGTTGTTATCCGCTTCAACCCAGGCGCTGATCATTGTCGAAAAAGATTACCGCATTTCCAGCGCCAATAAGGTGGCCCGAAGGCTGTTTGGACCGATAGACAAAGCAGACACCTTTACCACCTGGACCCGCCAGCACCAACTCCGGGAGTTGGTGGACCAAACCTTGCAGGGTGAAAAGATGCCGCCCATCTACTTCACCAAAAACGAGCGAACCCTGGAAGCCCATGCCCGCACTATTAAAGGCCGTTCCATTGCGGGCAAAAAAGAGCCGGTGGCAGTGGCGCTGGCTATCCACGATGTGACCGATCTGCAACGCTTGAGCCGGGCCAGGCGCGACCTTGTCACCAATATCTCGCATGAGTTACGGACTCCGCTGGCGTCGCTGCGCCTGCTGACCGAGACGCTGCTAAATGGCGCTCTGGCTGAGCCGGACATGGCCCTGAATCTGGTCAACAAAATTGCAGCTCAACTCGATACCCTGAATCAACTGGCCCAGGAACTGCTGGACCTTTCTTTGATTGAGTCAGGCCAGGCTCCCTTGAAACTGGCGGTTTATCCTCTCCGCTCGATTGTTCAGGTGCAGGCAGATCAGCTCTTACCCCAGGCTGAACGCAAAAACCTGGATCTTCAGGTAGATATTGCCGAAGACCTCAACGTTCTGGCCGATGAAACGATGATAGGCCGGGTTATCACCAATCTTATCCACAATGGTATCAAATTTACCGAAACCGGCGCTGTGACCATTTCGGCTCAAAAAATTAGCGGCGGCGATGTGACGGATGCAGAGACCAATAATACCGAAGATTGGGTACGGGTCAGCGTGGCCGACACCGGGCTGGGCATCCCCCCCGATGAACTCAATCGTGTTTTCGAGCGATTCTATAAAATTGATCGCGCCCGCAACCGCAAGCAAGCGGGCACGGGGCTGGGATTGGCCATTGCCAAGCATATTGTCGAGGGGCATGGGGGTCGCATCTGGGCTGAGAGCAACGGCAAAAACGGGACAACCTTTTATTTTACCCTACCTCCTGAGGAGTAAGGTGCTCCCTGAGCAGTTTTCAAAACTTTTTATGTCTTCCTAATCTCAATGAGTTGACGCTAAAGGAGCGATGTGCTATCATCAGGCTCGTCCTATCTCAAAATGATACCGGCTCTCACTCATGCCCAATATCCTGATTGAAAACGGTGCTATTGTTACCATCAATAATGACAATGAGGTCATCTCTCCGGGCTATATCTTCACCGAAGACGATAAAATTGCAGCCCTGGGCGCTGGTCCTGCCCCTGCTCACCTGCGCCGACAGGCGGACACGCTGATTGACGCCACCCTGATGGCTGTAATGCCGGGGATGGTCAATGCCCATACCCACCTTTTTCAAATCTTTCTGCGCGGCCTGGCCGACGATAAACCCCTGCTGGAATGGCTTAAATCAGCCATCTGGCCGGTGGCCTGCGCCTTGACCGAAGAGGATGCCTATGTCGCCGGGTTGGTCGGCTTTTTGGAAAATATCCGTTCCGGCGCAACGGCAGTAGTTGATCACCAATATGTCCATACGGACCCGCGCAACAGTGACGGCATTTGCCGCGCCGCAGCAGAAACAGGGGTTCGTTTGCTCCTGGCCCGAGGTTGGGCTGACCACAACTACCACCCCACCTTCATGGAAAGCCCCACTGTAATCGTCTCGGAAATGCAGCGGCTACTGCAAACCTGGCAGGGCGCTGCCAACGGCCGGATTCGTGTTGAATTTGGGCCGCTCATTCCCTGGGGCTGCTCCGACCAAACCATGCGGGAAACTTACCGGCTGGCCCAGGAATGGGGGATCGGCACCCATATCCACGCCGCCGAAACCCAGGCGGAAGTGGAGATGCTGCTGCAATCGCACCACCTGCGCCATATCGAATGGCTGGACAGCCTGGGCGCGCTTGGCCCCACCACCCACTTGGTTCACAGTGTCTGGCTGTCGGAACAGGAAATTGATTTAATTGCCCAAAAAAAGGCCATCGTGGTCCATTGTCCGGTCAGCAACATGTATTTGGCTTCAGGCATTGCGCCCATTGTCAAGCTCAAGCAAAAGGGTGTCACCATCGCCCTGGCCAGCGATGGCCCCGGCAGCAACAATTCGCAGAATATGCTGGAGACGCTCAAAATGACGGCCTGCCTGCAAAAAGTGGGCAATTTGGACGCCATGGCCCTGTACCCGGAAGATGTGCTGGTCATGGCCTGCCGCGGTGGCGCAGCAACCTTCGGCCAGCCCGAGCTGATCGGTTCCCTGGAGGTCGGCAAAAAGGCGGATATGGTGCTGGTGGATTTGAATTCGCCCTTTTCAATGCCGGTGCATAAAATCCCCTCAACTCTGGTTTATAGCACGGCGGCGGGCCAGGTGGATACGGTTGTCATTGATGGCCGGATCGTCATGCGGGCTAAACAGATAACCGTTGTGGATGAAAAGGCGGTTCTGGCGCGGGCGCGGGCAGTCTGTGATAAGCTGTTTGAACGGGCGCAGGCGATGAAGTACTCGCTGGATCAAGTCAAGTGGTGATTTGGGAGGAGGTGATTAAACGGAGATAAGCCTGTCTGTAAAACTCCAACAAGACTTAATGAGACCTTTCCACAAACCAGGAGAAGAAGAAATGAAGTTAGGAGAAGAAGGAATGTATCGCAACAATAACAAAAATTTTTTATTTTGGATACTATCATCATTGCTAATCATCATGGTGGTGGCAGCGCAGTGTGGCACGGGCGCGGCGACAAAGATCGAAGAGACGCCTAAAGCCGCAGCGACCGAGCGACCCGCTCAAACGGAAGCTCAGCCAACAGAGGAAGCCAAAGCCGAACCAACCGAAGCCGCCGCGCCGGCAGAAACGGCAGAACCGACCGAGGCCGCTACCGCCGAAGCGATGGCTGAACCAACAGAGGCGGCTACTGCCGAAGCGCCAGCGGCTGGGACGGAGGAAGCGGCGGCGGGAGAAGTGGATTTCAGTGGGCTGAAGGTAGCGATGCTGACGTCAGGGCCGATCAACGATGAGGGCTGGAACCAGACGGCGTATGATGGGTTGAAGGTATTGGAGGCAGATGGGGCGGAGATAGCGAACACGGAGAACGTAGCCCAGGCAGACCAGTTGGACCTGATCCGGTCGTATGCGGATCAAGGGTTCAATGTGATCATTGGGCATGGTTTTGAGTACGGGGATGCGTTGTTGGCGGCGGCGGAAGAGTATCCCGAAGTGAGCTTCATTCAGATAGGCGGGATCGCTGAAAACGGGAAGAACCTGGTGTCGTATGTGTACCGGCCGGGAGAAGGCGGGTATGCAGCGGGGATCTTGGCCGGGTACATGTCGCCGACGGGCAAGATAGGTGGTGTGGGGGCGGTGGAGATACCGACGATTGCGGCGGACTTCAATGCCTTCAAGCAGGCGGCGCAGTTGGTGAACCCGGAGATCGAGGAAGTGCCGGTGGCGTACACAGGTTCGTGGGTAGACATACCGAAGGCGAAGGAAGCGGCGATCGCGCAGATAGACAGCGGGGTAGACCTGATCCTGGCGAACGGAGACAATGCGAACGTCGGAGCGATAGAAGCGGCCAAGGAGAACGGGAAGGTCTATGCCATTGGCTGGACGCGGGATCAGAGCCACCTGGCCCCGGACTTGGTGCTGACCAGTCTGGAACAGCGGGTGGACAACATTCTGGTTGAGGCGATGCAGGAGATCAAGGCAGGGACGATTGAGTGGACCAACCACCTGGTTGGGTTCAAGGAGAAAGCCTCGACCTTTGCCCCGTTCAACAAGGTGGTGCCGCAGGATGTGGCCAACGAAGTCAACGCGGTGGCCGAGGCGTTAGCCACCGGTCTGATCGAGCTGGACGACAATGGCAATGTCATCAAGGATGAGTACCATAAGGAGTCCGGTCAGGTTGAGGGTGGTGCTGAAGAACAGGCTAACCATGACACCGTCTTTCCCTTGCCAGGCGATGTACAAGAATTTACCGGTGGGGGCGGCGACAATCTAATCTCGTTCAAAACTAATCTAACTTTAGCCGAGATTGCCGAGTTTTATCGGCAAGCTTTCAAAGAGCAAGGTTTGACCGAACGAACCGTGGTCACCCAGGTTAATGATCAACTGATCAATCTTGTTTTCGACGGTTCAGCGAATGGCAAGGCGCTCGTGGTGCAAGCTCTCCCCCTTGACGATAAGTTAAATAACGTTAGCGTTAGGTATGAGTGATAGTTACCCTGACCAGCGAGTAGATGTAGTAATCTGAGGCGTGACACTTGTGGGGGCGTAGACGTAGAGTCCGCCCCCACTCAGGAAAAGTTAGACTATGATCACTTCAAGCGCGGCGGCCAAAACCAAAGAAGAGGCAGTGCAAAGAGCGGCCAACTATGAACGAGTTCTGAATTTCTTGTTACCGATCCTGGCCGTATTAGGCTCTTTTTTGGTAGGAAGTATTCTGTTGTGGCTGCTCAATGTCAACCCCATCGAAGCTTACACGGCCTTGGTCAAGGGTGCGTTTGGGACGCAGCGGCTGGTGGTCACCACCTTGCTCAAATCTATCCCGCTCATTTTTGCCGGGCTGGCCGTGACCCTGGCTTATCGGGGTGGTGTTTTCAATATCGGCGCGGAGGGCCAGCTTTATATGGGGGCGCTCTTTGCCGTCTGGGCGGGAACGGTGCTGGTTTTGCCCTACCCCTGGCATTTGCTGCTGGCCCTGGTGTTGGGCATTTTGGGTGGGATGCTGTGGGGTGCTATTCCCGGCTATCTTAAAGCCAGCCGGGATATGAATGAAATCATTGTTACCATTTTAATGAATTATATTGCAATTTTTACGGTCAGCTTCTTTGTGCATGGCCCGCTTAAAGAAGAGGGTTGGAATACCCAAACTCCCGCGGTAGCCGAAACCGCCCAATTGCCGATCATTTGGGCAGGCACCCGCCTGCACGCCGGTTTTTACTTGGCCTTGTTGGCCGTGGCGGCCGTTTATCTTTTGCTCTTCCATACCACGTTGGGCTATCGCATTCGTATGGTCGGGACGAACAAAGATGGGGCGCGTTATGTTGGCGTAAAAACGACCACCGTGATGGCCCTGACGATGGCTTTGAGCGGTGGCTTGGCCGGCCTGGCCGGGACGACCGAGCTGCTGGGGGTGCAGTACCGCTTGATTGATAATTTCTCGCCGGGCTGGGGCTTCGATGCGATTGCCGTCGCCCTGGTCGGCCGGCTTCATCCCGTGGGGGCGCTGCTGGCCGCTCTCTTTTTTGGAGCGATGCGTAACGGGGCGAACTCCATGCAGACGGCAGTAAAGATTGACGTGGTGGTCGTTTACATTTTGCAGGGCTTAGCCATTATCTTCCTGATCGGTGGGGCCACTGCCAATAACCGTATTCGGCGTTGGCTAGAAACTTGGAAGGCTTAAACAACAGGTAACCTATGCCTAAATCCACAGTCGGAGCAATTGTTACTACCACCGACCATAGCGATGTGGATCAGATTTTACTGACTCGTCGAAATATCGAGCCGTTTAAGGGTCAATGGTGTCTACCTGGGGGGCATATTGACCAGTACGAGTCGGCCAGGGATGCCATCATCCGTGAGGTAAAGGAAGAGACCGGGTTGGATTTTAATGCGCATTTCTTCGACTACTTTGATGAGATTATTCCTGAGCAAAACATCCATGCTGTGGTGCATGTTTTTGATGGCTCTGGTAGAGGAAAGCTGAGTGCTCAAAGAGACGAGGTAACGGAAATCAAATGGTTTCCTATAGCCGAAGCGCGATCTTTATCCTTGGCCTTTACTCATAATAAGATACTTGATGCATACGTTACCCGATTCATGAGTGCTGAGTTAAGATCTGAGATTTTGGCAGAATACTCAACCCTCAGGGATGAACTCCTCAAACGTGTAGAAATGAGAGATCAGGTTCTAACCTTCACGCTTGTCGTTGCGGGTACTTTTCTGACTTTTGGCGTGCAGATGGTTTCAACTGCCTTAGTGCTGTTGTTATATCCAATTTTGGTTGTATTTTTAGCTGTGCTCTGGACCCACAACGATGTTAGAATAGGTGAGATTGGAGAGTATATTAGAAAAAATATTGAACCACGACTCCATGGGGTAAACTGGGAAAACCACATCAGTAAAAAATACATCGAATCGCGAAATCGCCGGTTTAGACGAGTGCAGGTTTCTGCTACTGGCGTATATCTCGCCACAGAGTTTTTAGCCATAATACTGGCGATACCGCGTTTGACCTTCTTACTAGATGAGATAATCCTTCTCATCAGTGCGTTGCTTGCAATAATAGTCACCTTCATCATTTTGCCAAGCCGCAAGAGAGGGTTGTTTCAAATAATAGAGTCGGAATTTAATTAGACCGAAGCCTTCAAGACCCAAATTTTTGAGCGTCCTTTTTATAGACGATACTTATAAAGGTTAAGAGAAGAATTTTATGGACATCGAAGCGATTGGCGCTCTCCTGCACGCCACGATCCGGTTAACAACGCCGCTGTTGTTTGCCGCCATCGGTGGATTGTTTAGCGAACGCTCCGGGGTGATTAACATTGCCCTGGAAGGCAAGATGCTTTTAGGGGCGTTGATCGGTTTTATGGTCGCTTACTCAACCGGCAGCCCCTGGCTCGGCATGGGGGCGGCCATCGTCGCCGGGGCAATTGTGGCCCTGCTCTTTGCCTACGTCACCGTTACCCTGGGAGCCGACCAGATTGTGACGGCAGTAGCGATCAACCTGATGATGACCGGCTTGACCGGCGTGGTTTTTCGGGTGATGAAAGCAGCCAATCCTGGCAGCCTCAGTGCGCCCACGTTTCCCATTTGGAATATTCCCCTGCTAAACGATATTCCTTTTATTGGGCCGCTCATTTTTAGCCACCTGCCGCTTGTCTACCTGGCCTTTTTGCTGGTGCCGCTGGCCAGTTTTGTCTTTTATCGCACGACCTGGGGCCTCTCCGTCCGGGCTGTGGGCGAACATCCCCGCGCTGCTGATACTCTAGGGGTGAAAGTGCCGTTGGTGCGTTATTTGTGCATCATTTGGAGCGGCATGATGGCGGCTGTCGGGGGAGTGGTCTTATCCATTGGATTCAACAGCACCTTTATTGAAGGAATGACGGCAGGTCGCGGTTTTATCGCTTTTTCGGCCATTGTTTTTGGCAAGTGGACGCCCCTGGGGACCATGCTGGCTTCCCTCCTGTTTGGCTTTGCCGATGCCTTTCAGTTGCGTGTCCAGACGGGAATTCTCGCCCCCTTGGGTATCCCGGAAATCCCCTACCAATTTCCGGTGATGCTCCCCTACGTGGTCACATTGGTCGCCCTGTTTTTCACCGGCAGAATGCACTGGCCGGCTGCCGCCGCCATTCCGTATAAGCGAGAAGAAGCGTAACAGAGTCGCAAAGTAACAGGTAGCAGAGTAACACAATCTGCTACTTGCTACCTTGCTACTTGCACCTTGTAAGTGTTGGACGGTTAAATGACTGCAACAACCTTTCTCCGTATGGAAAATATCACTAAGACCTTTCCGGGAGTGGTGGCGAACAACCGGGTTAACCTGGATGTCCGGCACGGCGAAATCCATGCTCTGCTCGGCGAGAATGGGGCAGGCAAATCTACCCTGATGAACGTTCTGTACGGCCTCTACCAGCCCGACAGCGGCCAGATTTACTTGAATGACCAGCCCACGACCATCCACTCACCGGATGACGCCATTGCCAAGGGAATTGGGATGGTCCATCAGCACTTTATGCTGGTCCCGCCTCTCTCGGTAACGGAGAATGTGATGCTGGGCTTGCCCGGCGAGAAGGGTATTTTACTCAACCACCAGGCCGCTAAAAAGAATATCCTGGATATCTCGCTGGCTTATGGCCTTGAGGTGAACCCTGATTTAGCGATCTGGAATTTGTCGGTCGGCACGCAGCAGCGGGTTGAGATTATTAAGGCTCTCTACCGGGGGGCCAAACTGTTGATTTTGGACGAGCCAAGCGCGGTGCTGACCCCCCAGGAAATTGAAGGGCTTTTTGGGGTGATGCGCCGCCTGGTCGGCAACGGCAACTCGATTATTTTCATCACCCACAAACTGGACGAGGTGATGGAAATCAGTGACCGGGTGACGGTTTTACGGGATGGTCTGGCCATTCAGACTGTCGAGACGAGGGCAACCACCAAAGCCGAGCTGGCCCGGCTGATGGTTGGCCGCGAAGTTCTCTTCCGCCTGGCCAAACCGGCGGTTGAGCCGGGTGAGGTGAAGCTGGAGGTTACGAATCTGGTTGTCAACGACGACCGGCACGTGCCGGCGGTTCGTAACCTGTCGCTGCACGCGCGGGCCGGTGAGATTGTCGGCCTGGCCGGGGTGGACGGCAACGGCCAAAGAGAGCTGGCCGAAGCCATTGCCGGCCTGCGCCCGCCGCAGAGCGGGACGATTCGCATTTCCGGCCGGGAAACGACCGCTTTGAATTCCGGCGACCTGCTGCACTTCAACCTGGCTTATATTCCAGAGGACCGCCACCGCGAGGGCCTGATCCTGGGCTTCAAGCTGAGTGAGAATTTTATCGCCCGCAATTTCCGGCGGCGGCCCTTTTCGGTCCGGGGTCTGCTCCAGTACAATGCGATCAAGGCCAACGCCCGGCAGTTGATCCAGCGTTTTGACGTGCGCACGCCCAGCGCCGAAGTCACGGCCAGAACGCTGTCAGGCGGGAATCAGCAGAAGGTGGTGCTGGCGCGGGAGCTGTCGGAAAACCCGGATCTGATTATCGCCGCCCATCCCACCCGGGGCCTGGATGTCGGCGCGACCGAGTTTGTGGAAAACCGGCTGCTGGAACAGCGCGCCCGAGGCGCAGCTATTCTGTACATCTCGACCGAACTCGAAGAAATTTTGAATTTGAGCGATCGAATTGCCGTGATTCATCGCGGCGAAATTATGGGCGTTGTCCGTCCCACCGAAGTCACGCCGGAAACGCTCGGCTTGATGATGGCTGGCACGCAGCACGGCCCCGTAGAAAATATCTCAGCGTGAAGCTGGTAGAACAGGTGAATGAAACGTGGTCTTACGATTAACCGAAAAATCGGTTCGCCAATTTATTGAAGAAGTGAGCGATCAACAACATGCCATGGCCGGAGCGGTCATTGCCGCGTCGGCGGCCCAGGCCATGGCGCTGGGGGAAGCATGTATGCAAATCAGCCTGGACCACCAGGTGGATAAGTTAAACTGGCAGGATGTCACCGGCCGCATTGAGCAGATGGTTCATCTTAAGCATACTTTAATCGAGTGGTGTGACCAGGATGCCAGCGCCATCGCCGAGTTTGTGGCCCTGCGTGACGCCGGGGCAGAGTTGCAAGGCCAGCGTATCTTGTGCGACAGCCCGGTTGAAATGAGCCGTCTCTGTCTTGAAGCGGCGGCGCTCCTGCAAGATTTTCGCCCGCTGGTGGTCGAGCAGGTCGCGGATGATTTGGAGATGACCATCACCCTGCTGGCCGGCGCGGCGCAAGCCGCCATGCTTCTGTTGGACAGCAATCTGCGCCACTGGCCTGAGCCGGGCCTACTGGCCGAATACGAACCGCTGCTGGCTGATTTGATCAAAGAAATAGGACAGCTCTCGCCTGTCCAGCGGATTAGAGAAGGCGGATAAAAGTGACTCATTACAAAACTGTTTTTACCACCGAACGCGGGCAGCGCCACCAGCAAGCCGCTTTAAGTGCGGCCCCGCCTGAGCTGGACATCACGATGCTGCGCCAGCCGGATAAAGCGACGTTGTTAGCCCACCTGGCCGATGCCGAATATTTTATTTCCGAGCGCACCGGGGTGATTGACGCCGGCATGATTCAAGCCGCGCCCCGGCTCAAGTTAATCCAGCGCCTGGGATCGTTAACCTACGATATTGATACGGCGGCGGCCCAGGCGGCGGGGGTGGCGGTCTGTTATTGGCCGATTGGCACCGTCATTCGCGTGGCCGAACATCTGCTGCTGCAAATGCTGGCTCTGAGCAAAAAACTGGGCGAGACGCAAGCCATTGCCCTGGCCGCCAGTACGGAGTGGGGTCCCAGCCGGCGCACCGACGAGGATACCTTTGCCTACAACTGGTCCAACCGGGAGAATGTTGAGGGCTTGTGGCAGCGGACGATCGGCATTATGGGCTTTGGCGAAATCGGGGCCGAACTGGCGCGGCGGCTGAAAGGCTGGGACTGTACTGTGCTTTACCACAAACGCCGCCGGCTGCCCCTGGCAGTCGAACAGGAGTTGGGCCTGACTTACGTGGACAGCGCCGCTCTCTTTAGCCAGAGCGACTACCTTGCCAACCTGCTGCCGTACTTCAAAGAGACCGATATGCTGATCAACGCCGATTTTCTGGCCAAAATGAAGGACGGCGCGGCCCTGGTCAGTTGCGGCAGCGGCAGCGTGATTGACGAGGCCGCGGTGGCCGCAGCCGTGCAGTCGGGCAAGTTGAGCGGCGCCGCTCTGGATACCTTTGAGTGGGAACCGATCAAAGCCGACAATCCCCTCCTGGCCCTGGCCAAACAGGGTCACAATGTCCTCCTGACGCCCCACATCGCCGCCGGCAGCATCGCCGCCGCCGCCCAGGAGCGGTTAGGCGATTATACTAACCTGGTCAATCATATTACTGGCAGACCGTTAAAGTATAAAGTCGTGTAAGCCTCATTTGTGCCCGTTCACTACCCTTGCACTTTTTAAATGGAACGCCGATAAACGCTGATAAACGCAGATTTGCGCAGAGAAATTTGGAAAAGAACTGTGAAAATCAGTGGAATGTGCGCCATCTGCGTGCAAATTTTGGCTGGTTATGAAAAGTGCAAACATAGTACCCGTTGTAACCTTGACAGGAAGGGAGGCGGCAGTGGACACTTGTGTCTGTCATGATGCTCTCCGGCACTCCTTCGCGACGGTGCGCGAGGCCGTGGTCGGCGCGCAGGATATGGACGTGATCATCGCTAACTCGGAGCTGCTGGCCCAATCCGACGAGAAGTGGATGCGGCTTTACCGCTGCCGCACCTGCGGCACGGAATGGGCCGAAGCCTGTTACAGCTCGGGCCACATGGATTTCTATTATCTCTTCCCCGCGCCGCCAAACGGCGACTCCGTCCGCTGGCTGCACGAGGAAGCCGCCGGGCTGCCCCCGTCGTGAGGTAAGGTCTCACCCCGAGGGGGCGACTGGTCGTGCAAACACTTTGTATTTGGAAACAATGAAAAACCTTATGACTGCTCATTCATTCCAATGCCCAGCCTGCGGCGCTCCCTTAATCCCCAGGGGCAGCGCCTCGATTATTAGCTGTCCGTACTGCCATACTTCGGTGGTCGTGCCGGAAGAACTGCGGCAAGTTTCAGGCGCGGCCTCCTGGTCTACGCTTGTGTTTGACAATTTTACCTCCAATGAGAATAACTGGTTGGTCGGAAGCCACCCGAGCAAGTATTTCGCTACCCTAAACCAGGTTATTGCCGAGGGGCGTTATCGCTGGGAAGCAGACGTAAGCCTGGCCTCCACCATTACCACTGCCTGGTTAGGGGGTTATCACGTCTCGGATTTTCACCTGATCGCCACTGGTAAACACATTTATGGGAGCAGAGCAGGCAGCAGTTGGGGGGTAGTTTTCCGCATCCAGGACAACCATAACTTCTACTGGTTTCATCTGACAGACAGCCGGAATTTTGCGGTTTCGAGGCAAAAAGAGGGTCAATGGCTGAATGTGGTGGATTGGACAAGAACAAATGTGATCAAACCCAATGGGGTCAATCAGGTGGAAGTAATAGGCCGTGAAAGGCACTTTATCTTTTTGATCAATGGGCAGATGGTGAGTGAAGTTGAGGATGATCATTTCAGACAGGGGTTGGTCGGGTTAGCGATTGAAGCCTACACGCCTGGGGAAAAAATAGGGTTTGATTTTATGGATCTCATCTTGCGGGCGCCTTGAAGACAGGTATGGAACCGCCTCGATGAAGCGTGACTGGCGCTATTGGCTCAGATTGCTATCGGTCGGGCTGGCCGGAGGGATCACGCTGGGGTATATCGTCGCTATTGCCATTTATGTCGAAGCGACAGTGCGCCCGGCCCCCAGTTCGCTATGCTGTCTGACACCTGATGATATAAACTTTAACTACGAAACAGTGACGTTTACCAGTGAAGATAAGGTGACCTTGTCGGGTTGGTATATTCCATCCCGCAATCGCGCCGCCGTCATTTTGCTTCACGGCTATGGGGCCAATCGTTTGGAGATGTTGACCAGGGCTGAGTTTTTGGCTCGCCACGGGTATGGCGTCTTGCTCTATGACCTGCGCGGACACGGAGAGAGTGGTGGAACCTTACGAACCAATGGTTGGCTTGACGTGCAGGACGTGGTCGCCGCGTTGGGCTTTCTGCAAAGCCGGGAAGATATTGACCCCCATCGGCTGGGTATTTTGGGCTTCTCTGTCGGGGGACAGGTCGCCCTAAGAGCGGCGGCCCAAAATGAGCTGCTCAAAGCGGTGGGAGCCGACGGGCCGAGCCTGGTCAAAACGGTAGATGCGCCGCTGCCAAACTCGTTATTTGAACAGATTAACCCCGCGATTACGGGGGTGATTGACCGGGTTTTTGAGTGGCGCATGGGCGTGACCGCGCCGCCGGGAGTGGTGGATGCGATACCAGAGATTGCGCCGCGAGCCGTTTTGTTGATCGCCACCGGCCAAGATATAATGGAAATACGCATTGCCGAGAACTATTATGAGCATGCCAGCGATCCGAAAACCTTATGGCAAATCCTGGAAGCCGGGCATGGGGGTGGTTTGCTGGCCCGGCCTGCCGAATATGAACAAACGGTCATTACGTTTTTCAACCGGAGCTTGTTGGAAAGCAAGGAGAGTTCTCAAAGGTTAGGGAATGAGTAAATCTCATCAAATTGTCGGTAATTTACACCTTCATACCACCGCCTCCGACGGAACCGGCAGTCACGACGAGGTCGCTGCCGCAGCGGCCCGCGCCGGCCTCGATTTTATTGTTTACACCGACCATAACATCGCCGTAGAGGGGATGGAGGGCTGGTACACCCTGTCTGCCAATGGCCACAAAACGCTGCGGCTGATGGGCCAGGAGATCAACGACCAGCAGCTTGTGCCGGAACTGAATCACCTGTTGTGCCACTTTGTCAGTGAAGATTTCCAGCCTGTCGCCGCCAATCCCCAGGCATTAATTGATGCGGTTCATGCCCGCGGCGGCGTCACCTTCCTGGCCCACCCCCTGGAACGGCCCGGCATCGGCGCAGCCCGCGAAACCTACCCCTGGCTGAGCTGGGAAGTGTCGGGCTTTACCGGCATCGAAATCTGGAATGCCATGACCGATGTCAAGTGGCAGCTCCGGACCAAGCCCCGGGCGGTCATCGGCGCTTATCTCCCCAATCTGGTCTTGACTGGCCCTTTCCCGGAAGTGCTGGCCAAGTGGGACCACCTGCTGGCCGCCGGCCAAAAGGTAGTCGCTATCGGTAACTCCGATGCCCATGCCATCGCCTACAGCCTGGGGCCGCTGCGCCGGACCATTTACCCCTATGAATACCTCTTTCGTGCGGTGAATACCCACCTGCTGCTCAACGAGCCTCTGGCGCACGAGGTAAACCGGGCCAGGCAGCAAATTTTTGAGGCACTGCGGCTGGGCCACTGCTTTGTCAGCTATGATTTGCTGGCTTCCTCGCGGGGTTTCAGCTTTACCGCCAGCAGCGGGGCAGTGGAAGCCATCATGGGCGACACGCTGCCCCTGGATGAGGTCGCAACCTTCCACGTTGCCAGTCCCCAGCCGGCCCGGCTGCGTCTGCTGCACAATGGCCGGGTGGTGGCCGAAACAAAGGGACGAGAACTAACCTTGAGGACTTATGAGCCGGGCGTTTATCGGGTGGAAGCCTACCGCCAGTTTTGGGGCTGGCAGCGAGGCTGGGTGTTTACCAACCCCATCTATGTCTCTTAATACGAAAGAAAAATTGAGTTCAGACCGCACAGCGCTCCACTGCCGCCAGCACCTCTTTGAGCACCGGCTTGCGGCTGAACGTCAGCACTTCTCCGGCTGACACCGCCTCGAACGTTCCCTCCGCCACATTAGCACTCTCGTAGACCAACAGAATCAAGTCGTGCCGGTTGGCCTGACGGACCTTGGCCAGCTTTCGCCGCAGGTAGTCGGGCTGCCAGAAGCCGACAATTTCCAGCAGCGCCCGCCGGCCATCCTTGCGATGGGTCAAGGAGAAGTCGGGAATCATCACCGTATCGCCCACCAGAATCAGCTCATCCTCGCGGGCTAACTGCCAAACCCGCGCCGCGCCGCCGTACTTTTCTTCAAACTCGGCGGCGAAGTCAGCCTCAAGCTGGCTGTCAAACAACCCCGAGGCCTTGAAGTGAGTCCGCAGTTCGGTGCGATGATCGAGGACGTAGCGGTGCGGCTCCCGGCTGGAGATGCCGGGCAACTGGATGTCGGCCTCCATGTGCCAGTCCTGACAGAGCAGGAGCGCCGGCATAAATTTGGCAAACTGCAAGCCGTAGCGAATGGTAGATTTCACAAACGGAGAAATTGGCCCGTAGAGGGTGATGTGATAATCCTTGTAGGGTAAGCTGTTAGCTTGCCCGCCGGCGGGCTGGATCGAGTACATCAGTTTGAACAGCTTGATGTATTTGAAAACATCCTTGTAGCCATCTTGCACTTCAATTCGCATCTCCCGCGCCCAATATAACAAGCCTCGCGCCAATTCCAAATTATAACGAGCAATGAGGTCGCCGGGAGCGAAAGGCTCGCCGGGAGCGAGCAGGATTTGCTCTTCGGTCAGGTCGGCAAAGAGGGCGGTTTCGACCTGCTCGACGGTCAGGCCGTACCCGGCGGCGGTTTCGGCAATGAGCTGTTCGCGGGTGGTCTGGCTGAACAGATCATGCTTAAAGGTGACCGGCCCGCGCTGAAAAAGGACAGTTCTCAGGTCGGTAGGCGAAATGGGCGGGTCACTGCCGAACGTGCAGCGCGCTTCCAGCACCGCGGCCAGCCCGCGAATGACCGGGTAATCCAGGCTGTCGCCTTCGTAATCGCGCAGGGCTTCGGCCAGCGCCCCCCGGCTGTGTCCGATGTGCTGCCGGAACAGGGCGATCAATTCAGCGGCGATAGTCAGGTAGTGATAATCGGCCGGAATGGGTTTCGTCCAGACCTGACCCTCGCGTATTTCCAACCTGGGCCGGATCAGTTCGGCTTTGAGCATCAGCCCTCCTTGAGCTTAACTTTGCCTCAAGAAGGGCTGATTGTCCAATCAAGGCGAGGGATCTTCAGGAGGAGAGAAAAGCCGGGAAAAATTCTTAACATTGATTGCTCGCATAAGCAAGATTCGCTATAATGGTGCTCCGTTACTCTATCAGGATGGGGATTTTTTCCTTGCAAAAAGTCTTGCTTATTGATGACGACGATGCCTCCCTCCGCCTGGTAAAGTTAATCCTTGGCCATGCCGGCTATGAGGTCTACATGGCTAAGGACGGGCCGGAGGGTTTGCGCCAATTCCAAGCCCATCAACCTGATTTGGTCATCCTCGACTTGATCATGCCAGACATGCATGGCTGGCAAATCTGCCGGCAACTCCGCCAGTTCTCTAATGTGCCAATCTTGATCCTGACCTCCATGAGCGGAGCGGATAACACCATCAGCAGCCTGGAGGCTGGCGCGGATGATTACCTGCAAAAGCCCATCGAAGTTAGAGTCCTGTTGGCGCGAGTCCGGGCGCTGCTCCGGCGGGCCAGCCAGCCGCAGCGGATAGATCAGCCCTCTATTTTTAGCGATGGCTATTTGACCATTGACCTGACCGCACGGCAGGTTCTCATTAACAACCGGCCGGTTGAGTTGACTCCAACCGAGTATGAGCTGCTGGTCTATCTGTATCAGCGAGCCGGGCAGGTCTGTTTGTATTCGCAGATTCTGCGGGAGGTCTGGAAGTGGGAGCAGCATCCGATAGACGTGGTCCACCAGAATGTCCGGCGCTTACGGCGAAAATTAAAAGAATCACCGTCTACTCCACGTTATCTCCTCACCGAGTATGGAGTAGGGTACCGCTTTCAGAAGTCACCCCCCTAATGACCTCAATGATGTTAGGAACATCTAGGAATTGCGCCGGTCTTATCCACCAACGTTTACTTCAATGTTATATTCTCGAGCTATATCGGCGAGCGCATAGACGTGCTCCCGGCTGGGTGGGGCCAGACCTTGCAATTGATAAGGCTGATCCAACTGTCGCCACTTTGGCTCGCCGAGACGGTGATAGGGCAAAATGTCATATTGGCGTACATGGGGCATTTTGGCGATAAAGGCAGCCGTGGCTCGGATATTTTCCGGGGAGTCATTGTAACCTGGCACCAGAGGGGTACGGACATATACCGAAACTCCCAGGTCAGCGATACGCCGTAGATTAGCCAGAATCAACTCATTGCCTACCCCGGTCAGGCGGCGATGCTGTTTCGAATCCATATGTTTAATATCAAACAGGACTAAATCTACGTAACGCAGGATCGAGCGAAAGGTCTTCCATTGAATATAACCGCAGGTATCAAGAGCCGTATGCAGCCGGTGAGACTGGGCCTGGCGGCAGGCTTCTTCTAGAAAAGCTGCTTGGGCGGTGGGTTCGCCACCGGAGAAGGTTACGCCTCCACCAGATTTGACATAGAAGGTCCGGTCGCGCTCGACCTCGGCCAGCACCTCCGGCACGGTCAGATAGCGGCCGATCATGTTGAGGGCGCCGGCGTAGCAGGTCTGAATACAATCACCGCAGAGGGTACAAAGTTGCCGGTTGATAGTTCGCCCTTTGCCGTTGGCTGCCTGGATTGCCTGCTCGGGGCAAACCGTTAAACACTTATCACACTCAATACAGTTAGTGGCAATATAAGTAATCTCCGGCTGGCGGGCCATAGATTCCGGATTCTGGCACCATAGACAACGCAGCGGGCAGCCCTTCAAAAATACGGTCGTGCGGATACCTGGACCATCATGGATCGAAAAGCGCTGGATATCAAAGATGAGTCCGGTTAACGCTGCTTTGAGCTTATCTTTGGGGTCAAAGCGGTGTTGTCGTTCCAGCCAGGTAGTCATATGGATACTCCTACTTATTGTTGCAAAAAGTAGGGGCGCATGGCCCTCGCCCAGAGCCAAGACTCAAGGCGATTGGTTACCAAACGCCCCTACCCGTTGTGACACCATCAAACCTTAAAAGGTGTGTTCAGTTCGGGTGATGATGTCGTTCTGGAGGGCCGGGTCAAGTGCAGTAAAGAAGGCACTATAACCGGCCACCCGGACCACCAGGCCGCGATAGTTCTCTGGATGTTTCTGCGCATCCAGCAGAGTCTCCCGGCTGACCACGTTGTATTGGACATGCAGCCCGCCTCCGGTGAAGAGGGTCTCCGTCACAGCCATTAGATTGTGCAACCCCTTCTCATCCTTCAGCGCATTGGGATGGAATTTCTGGTTCAGCAGGGTGCCGTTTGAGGCCAGTTGGTGATCGAGCTTGGCCACCGATTTCACCGCTGCCGTCGGTCCCAGGTTGTCACGGCCCGACACCGGCGAAACTCCGTCGGCCAGGGGTGTGCCGGCCTTGCGCCCATCCGGCAGCGGGCCAACCATGGTACCTAATGGCACATTGGCCGAAACCGGATAGAGGCCCGGCTGGAATTGACCACCGCGCGGGTTGCGATACTGCTCAACCTGATCGCAGTAGATCAAAGCGCCCTCGCGGGCCAGCTCATCGGCATAATCGTTGTCATTACCGTACTTGGGGGCGCGGTTCAGGAGCATCTGGCGCAGATCTTCCTTGCCCTCGAAGTTGGTCTTGAGCAATTCCTTCAACTCAGCCAGGGTCAGGGCCTTTTCCTCAAAGACCAGCTTCTTGACGGCCGCCAGGGAGTCACCCACATTGGCTACGCCGACACCCTGCGGGCCGGTGAAGTTGTAGTGCGCTCCACCTTCCTGGAGCGACTTACCCTTAACAAGGCAGTCGGCCACCAGCGAGGAGAGGAAGGGCAGCGGTGCTCGTTGGCCGTGAGCCATATCCACGGCGTTGTCGGAGACGATCAGTAAGCGGACGAAGTATTCCATTTGCCGGCGGTAGGCCACCATCATGTCTTCAAACGACTTGAAAGAGGTCAACTTGCCTGTCTTGGGTCCCAGCCGCTTCCCGGTGAGGGGGTCAACCCCGTCATTCAAGGCCAGCTCCAGCACCTTGGCCATGTTGAAGAAAGCAGCATCGTGCCAGCCCTCAGTTTTGCCGCCGACCTGCGGCTCGACACAGCCGATAATGCCGTAGTCGCGGGCATCCTCTCGAGTCAGGCCGCGGCTGAGGAGCGCCGGGATAATGACCCGGTCGCTATAGTAGGCCGGCATTCCCAGACCAACCCGGCTGACTTCGAGGGCCTTCATGTACAGCGGCTCCGGCGTCCCTTCATGAATGCGAATAGAGATTGAAGGTTGGTAAAGCTTGATGTTGGCCGAGGCTTGCAAGCACATGAAGGACAATTCATTCGTCGCGTCCTTCCCATCCCGAGCCTGGCCGCCGACGATCAGGTTCTGGAACATCGGATAACCGCCAAAGGCTTTGGTCGAGTTTTCATCGCGAACTTTGTTGATCTCGTTGAATTTGAGCCAGAGCAGATCCAGCAGTTCCTGCATATCGTCGAGCGACATGCGATCTTCACTGACCCGGAAGTAGGGGTACATGTACTGATCGAAACGCATCGGTGAAATCGAATGGCCATTCGATTCGAGCTGAATGGTCAATTGGATGAACCAGAACGACTGCAACGCCTCCCAGAATGTTTCCGCCGGCTGGGCCGGGACCTTGTGGCAGATGCGTGCAATTTCTTCCAGTTCGGCTTTGCGGCGGGGCTCCTTAGTTTTAGCCGCCAATCGTTCCGCTTCCCTGGCAAACCGCTCGGCAAAATGAACCACGGCCTTGTTGGCAATGACCACTGCCTTCAAGAAGTGCATCTTTTGATGATCGTCCGGGTTGGTAATGTCGAGCTTGGCCAGTTCTGCTTCGGCCTCGGCAATGACCCCGTTCAGCCCTTCCGCCAGGACCTTGGCGTAATCAACCGAAATGTGGCCGACCCCATTGAAGAAGTAGTTACCTACGGTGAACACCCCGGCGGTCTGGGCATCTTTAGCCTCTTGCGTCATCAAGGAGGCGGCCAGTTCGTTACTGGTCTTGCCCTCCCAGTAGGGGAACAATTCGCGCAGGGTTTGCTTTTTCTCCGCCGAGATGAGGAAAACATCCCCACTGCGCTTCTCCAAGCGGTCCAGTTCAGCTTCAAGCCATTTGCAGGAGAACTCGGGGAAGATGGGTGAGGAACGTGGCTTGGTCGCCTGGTTACCGACAATTAACTCATCCTCCTGAATAAAGATGGTCATCTCACTCAGGATCTTCTCCAAGGCCTTGGCCCGGCGGACGATGATAGGTTCGGCCTCGGTTTCCCGGTAAGACGCGGTGATGAGCTTGGCCCGCTCGACACAGATTTCCGGGGTAACGGCCAGGAAACGTTCTTTCATCCGCTCCAGCCGGGGAGTTGGGCCTGGTAGCTCGATAACGTGCTCTTCAATTTGCTGTAATAGCTTTTCCATTGTTGTATACCTCCACTGGTATCAAAATGGACAATATTTGATTTGTATTTTTGTTTGCCGTGTTAGACGCGTCTAACACGGCAGTTTACCGCTGGGTTTAGCTATCTCACCCTGGCCCGCAATCACCTCCTTCCACCCTATTCCATTTCGTCCTTTCATTCTGGTTGAGTTATAATAAAAGCAGACAGGCAAACAGAAGTGGGTTCAATCCCAAACGAGCTGAACCTCTTCTATGGCTATGTCACCTGGGCAGATACCGCCGGCGGCCAAACTGGCCGGTATCTCCCTATTTTATTCACTGTGTCCCTGCCGGTCTACTCTTAAAAGCAGCCCGGCTCATCCTACCCAAGTGGCAACTACGATAATATGGGGATGGGGACCATCTTCTTGATGGCTATACTCTGACCTCGCTTGGAGCAGGAATCACGCCAAGCTGCTGCATCATGCCCAGGGTATCCCAGTTGAGCCAGGCTTCCTGAATTTGGTCGTTGCTGACCCGGTGGATATTGATGGCCGTGACGTTGATCGGCTTGCCGGTCGCCGGAATGCCGGCAAACTCGCCCTGTTGGGTGCCGGTGACACTCCAGCGGGTGACCACCTTGTCTCCTTCGGCTATTTGATCCTCAACGGTGAAGTGAATATCAGGGAAGGCCGTGCGCAGATAGGTGACGAAGCCTTTCAACCCCTCCCGGCCCGGTGTTTCGCCCGGGACGGCATTATGGTTGACATAGTTGGCTCCCACAATCTCATCGGCCACGCTCAGGTTGCCCCGGGTAAATAACTCTTCAAAAAATCGTTTTAGAACCCTTTTGTTTGTTTCAGTTGACATGCAATACCTCCTTTTGGTGCTTACCAATATTGTTGAATATTGCCGAACTTTCACATTTTAGAATATTTTAGGCGATTAGCTGAGTGGAACGGGACGGGGCCGGGTTAATCGTTTCCGGGTGGGGACTTTATGGATGGAAGGATGAAGCGAGATGCGGACAAAAAGGTAGGGGAAAACTTTAGTACACGACAAAAGATTTAAGTATTGAATTTGGACCAGGGAGCAAAGCCAGTAAGATGTAGGATTTGAAATTGATCAAGGGAGGAACTGATCTGTGTTTCACATCCTACAACTCAAAAG
>BOKF01000053.1 GCA_016860845.1 Chloroflexota bacterium | reverse complement strand
TGACGTGGACGGGCAACCACTTGGGGCGGGGTGGGGCTGATTTCGGTCTGCTCCTCGCCTAAAAACCAAGGGGGGGTAGGGGAAATTTTTTACTCCTGCCCTCTCTTACCAAACTCCGAACGATCACGCATTAGGATAGGTCTATAGCCTATGTTATAATGGGCGCTCCGTCCGTTGATGATACCAAAAGGGGGATTATGGATAAAGAAGCCCGAGCGGCTCGCCGTGCCGCGCAGCGCCAAAGCCGCAGCCAATCGCCGCTGTTGAAAATTCCGTTTCGCCATATCCACAACCGGCTTGCACCGCTGGAACTCGTTTCCACCGAACAGGTGGAGCAGCTCCACCAGGCGTCTATGCAGATTTTGGAGCAGACCGGCCTGGATTTTCTTGACGATGAGGCCCTTGAGCTGTGGCAAAAAGCAGGGGCCAAAGTGGACCGTTCGGCCCGGCATGTCTGGCCGGACTGTAACCTGGTGCTGGAACTGGTGGCCCAGGCCCCGCAGACCTTCACCTGGCGTGCTCGAAATCCAGAACGTAATCTCTTTATCGGCGGCGATGCCCTTGTTTTTGCGCCTCACGGGGGTACGGTCTTTGCCGCCAACCTGGAGATAGGCCGGCGCCCTGGCCTGCTCAAAGATTACCACAACCTGCAAAAACTGGTCCACATGTGCAACCTGCTCCACACCAGTGGAGAGCAGTTGGTCGCACCGCATGATGTCGAAATCTCCGCCCGGCATCTCCACCGCCTGCTGTCCGGCTTCACCTTGACCGACAAGGCCATCCAGGAGGCCGCCCACGGGCGAGTCATCCCCAGCGATGCCCTGGCCATGGCCCGGCTGGTCTTTGGCGACGACCTCAACGGCGATCCGGTTATTGGCGGGGTGATTAACGTCAACAGCCCTCTTCGCTACGATGACCGTATGCTGGGCGGCCTCATCACCTATGCCCGCGCCGGCCAGATCACCATTATCACCCCCTTCATCCTGGCCGGAGCCATGAGTCCGATCAGCATCGCTGCGGCCCTGGCCCAGCAAAACGCCGAGGCCCTGGCCGGAATTGCCCTGACCCAACTGGTCAAGCCCGGCGCGCCGGTGATTTACGGCGGCTTTACCACCAACGTGGATATGAAAAGCGGCAGTCCCGCTTTTGGCACGCCGGAAGGCGCCTGGGCGCTGATTATCGGCGCGCAACTGGCTCGCCGTTACCAACTGCCCTATCGCGGCAGCGGCAGCCTTAACACCTCCAAAGTGCCCGATGCCCAGGCCGCCTACGAAACTATGTGGACCATGTGGCCGGCGGTGCTGGCTCGGACCAACTTCATTATGCATGCCATCGGCTGGCTGGAGGGAGGCTTGACCGCCTCCTATGAAAAGTTTATCATTGATGTTGAGAACCTGGCCATGTTCGCCCACTTTTTGCGCGGTTTTGAAATCAACGAGGAGACACTGGCCCTGGACATGATTGCCGAGGTAGGTCCGGGCGGCCATCATTTCGGTACGCCGCATACCCAGGCCCGCTTCAGTACCGAGTTTTACGAGTCCTTCCTGGCCGACCGGCTCAGCTATCAAACCTGGTTCGAAGCGGGCAGTTTTGATGCGGCCAAACGCGCCCACCTGATTTGGAAAGAGCTGCTCAACCAGTACGAAGCCCCACCTATTGACCCCGGCCTGGCCGAGGCCTTGTGGGATTACGTCGCCTGCCGCGAGCGGGAGCTGGCCGGGGTAGAGCTATACAGCTAGGCCTTGATGATCAAGCTTTATCAGGCAACATTCGCGCTTAATTTTATAAATCTGTCAAGAGGTTTCTTCATATTTTCAAGTTAAATCTGGAAACGTTGGCATTGATTTTGGCAGTCTTTGACACTTTGAAGTAAACTATTTTTGAGATCTGTGCGGGCGCAGCTTTGGGGTTGACTCCTCGCCCAATTATCCCCAGATTTGGAGATACACTGGTGGGTTTTTTCGACTCTCTTAAATCGTTATTTGGCGGCGGTAACAGGCTCGGGGAACAAAACCAGCAGGTCTACTGGATTTATGTACGCTGCCGTAAATGCGGAGAGGTCATCAAAACGCGCCTGGATTTGCAAAATAATCTGAGCCAAAACGACGAAGGCGGCTACACCGCCCATAAAACGCTGGTGGGAAGTCATCTCTGCTTTGAACGCATCGAGGTCGTTTTAACCTTTGATGAAAACCGCCGCCTTATTAACCGCGACATTTCCCGCGGCGACTTTATCACCCGCGAGGAATTTGAAGCAGCGTCACACCGGGAATAAGCCTTCTACACCGGCCTATCAGCAGCCGGGAAAGTCACGTGGAAGGTGCTTCCCCGCCCCAGCTCGCTTTCAAACCAGATGCGTCCGCCGTGCAGCTCGACCAGCGCGCGGGTGATATATAGCCCCAGGCCGGCGCCCTTGGCCTCGGTGGATGGCGGACTTGCGGCGCGGAAGAAACGGTTGAACAGTTTGACCTGGTCGTCAGCCGAAATGCCCACGCCGTTGTCTGCCACCAAGACTTGCAGAAAGCCTGCCTCTTCAGCCAGGGCCACCTCAACGGTAATAAGCCCTCCTTGGGGAGTGAATTTGCTGGCGTTACTCAACAGATTACCAATGATTTGGGCAGCCCGTGTTTCGTCGCCCAAAGCAGGGGGCAAACTGGAGGGAATCCGTAAGGTAAGGCGCTGACTCCTGGCTTCCAACTCTGGGCCAAATTCGGCGGCCATAGCCCTGACCAGGGTGGGCAGGTCTACCGGTTTCAAAACTAACTCGATCCGTCCGGTTTCGATCCGGGTCACATCAAGCAGCTCGCTGGTGATGGTCAGCAGACGGCTGGCGCTTCTCTCGATAATCTCAAGACAATCGCGCTGCGTGTCGGCCAGAGGGCCTAAATCTCCATCCAAAAGCATCTCGCCATATCCCCTGATCAACGTCAACGGCGTGCGCAGTTCGTGCGCAGCGATGGAGACAAACATGGATTTTAATTCGTCCAGACGCTGCAATTCGGCGTTGGCCGCCGCCAGTTCGAGATTCTGCCGGGCCAATTGATCTCGCAGCAGGCGCAGCTCGTTGCGCTGTTGGGCCAGCCACTGATGCAGCACGCCCACCTCGGTCACATCTTCGACAAGATGGATGAGACCAATAATCCGCCCCTCCGGGTCTCGATGAGGCAGCTCGACCAGGGTCAAATAGATGGTCTGACCGGCAGCGGTCTCGCGGTTGACCCAGGCCAGTTCAAAACGGGGCAGTTCTCCGGCCAAAACGTCGGCCAAAGCTTCCTCACAGCCGATCAGTTCAGGTTCCAGGTCTAGCAGAGAGCATCCCAGGCTGGCCTGATAGCCGGAGGGCAAGATGTTTGCCGCATCATTCACCGCCAATATCTTCAGATTGGGGTCGGTGATAACATAGGCAATTTTGCGGTCTTGGAGAATCAATTGAGTAATGGATGAGTCCATAACTCTTTCCCGGAATTTCAAGCTGCCAGTAATTGGCCCAAGTGGCGGAAGAGGTTCTCCACCTCGTAACCGGTTTTAGCGCTGACAAGATAATAAGGGGCATTGAGATCGGCAGCAGCCCTCTCGATTGGCGTCAGATCGAGCATCTGCGGGTCAACCAGGTCGTACTTATTGGCCCCCAGGACAAGCATCTGGGCGTTGGGGTTGACACTGCGCAGGTTGGCGGCGTAGACACGCAGGCTGTCAAGGGTTTCAGGTCGAGTCAGATCGCAGACCAATAGGGCGCCGGCTGCCCCGCGCAGGTAGCTGGACCGCACCCGGTCAAATTCCTCGCTGCCGGCCAGGTCCCACAGCATCATGGTCAGCTCTACAACACCGTCAGCGCGGGGAACGACAACCGTTTTACGGCTGACTTTGACACCAATGGTGCTGAGATACTTGTCATCAAAGAGGTTATAGACAAAGCGGCGCACCAGGCTGGTTTTGCCAACAGCAGCATCGCCCAACAAGCAAACTTTTTTGTTCAATGATGTCACTTGAAAAGATTCTCTTTCTCCTGTGGACTGAGGGGAGAGTAACCACTAGACTGGAATAAGGTCTTCTTCTCTACTCTTCAACAGTTGGCCGAAATAACAGACTGACGGCGCTCCATAGATGAAAACGTTAGTGAGTGACGGGAAAGCTGTAACCTACTCCCCGCTCGGTAACAATGTATTGAGGGTGAGCGGGTGTTGTTTCTATCTTTTGGCGCAGACGGTGGATATGGACCCGCAGCGTATCTTCCAAGACCTCTTCCCGAGGCCACAGACGGCGCAGGAGAAAATCCGTGGTGACGGTTTGGCCGGCATTACGCATAAGGATGTAAAGTAACTTGGTTTCAAGAGGGGTGAAAGCTACCAGTTGCCCGTCAACCAGGGCCTGCTGGTGGGTAAAATCTACCGCCAGGTGATCGTCCACGCGCGTCATCCGGTCAAGAGTGTAGGCAAAATCGCCAATGCGGCGCAGGACCCGTCGCACTCGAGCAACGAGTTCGCGCGGGCTAAAAGGCTTGGTGACGTAATCTTCGGCAAAATACTCCAGACCGCGAATGACCGTTTCTTCTTCATCCACAGCAGTTAGCATGATGACCGGCAGATCACTATACTGCTGCACGATCCGGCAGAATTCAAAACCATCCATGCCGGGCATCATGACGTCAACAATTGCCAGATGAGGTAGACCCCGCCGCTCGATTATCTCCAGGGCCTGCTGGCCGGAAGTAGCGACCAATACCTCAAAGCCGGTGTAATCGAGCTTATCCCTCACGAGACGTACAATAGCCGGGTCATCATCTACGACAAGGATGCGTTGGGGGTTTGCCGCCACAGACTCTGGGGATGAAGAACTGAGCATACTTATTCCAACAGCCGGTTAAGGCGAGTAAAAATAAAAAATGGAAACTAGAAAGCTGTAGGCTCATTTCTAAATTCCTATTTCTTATTTCTAATTTGCGGCTTGGGCACATTATAGCTTAGGCTATGCCTCCATTATACCGTATGCTCATAAGTAAAACAAACCGGGTAATTGTCAAAGTCAGCTAATTAGATGAGGGGCGGAAACGGGGGGCCAAATCACGCAATTTGCTGAAGCTGATCGGTTTGAGCAGAACCAGGTCAACCTCATCCCGCAACGCCTCGGCCTGGAACAGATCGGCGGTGACGATAATCACCCGAGTTTTAGCCAACCGCTGGTTGGCACGAATGTGCTGCAGAATATCTATCCCTGAAGCGTATGGCAGATGTAAGTCTAGCAGCACTACAGCCGGTATGGTCGCAGTCAGTCGCTCCAGGGCTATATAACCATCCAGGATGATTTCGGTTTCAAACTCGGCCTGCCGGAGCGCCTCAGAAAAAATTGTCGCCGATTTCGTGTCGTCTTCGATGATCAAGGCAAAAGGATTATCCATAACTCTTTTCTCCTTTATCCGCTGGACTGTCCCCCCAGGAGATTTTGCAGTGATCCAGCAGGAGTGTTAGATTTTTTCGGGTGGACTCTAACCATTCGTGTCTAATATTTTACGCACCTTGCCCGCCAGGTCGGCCGGGGTGAATGGTTTTTGGAGAAAGAACAAGCCCGACTCCAGCATCCCGTGTTGAACAACAGCCTCGTCGGGGTAACCCGACATGTAGAGCGCCCGCAGCCCCGGGCGCAACGAGGCCAGGCGCTCCACCAACTCATGTCCGCTCATGTGGGGCATCACCACATCCGTAATCAGCAAATGGATCGGGCCAGAGTACTTTTCGCAGAGCAGCAGCGCCTCGCCGCCATTAGCCGCCTCCAACACGTTGTAACCACTTGAGCGGAGGAGGGTTCGAATCAACTCTCGCACATCCTTTTCATCTTCCACCAGCAGGATCGTTTCCCAGCCCCGGGGCAGCGCGGCGCGAGCATGGTTGGCGCGGGGCGGACTCTCATGCTCCGCGACTCGGGGCAGGTAGATTTTGAAGGTTGCACCTTGTCCCGGCTCGCTGTAAACCCAGATGTCACCGCCGCTCTGTTTGACGATGCCATAGACGGTCGCCAAACCCAACCCGGTACCCTGGGCCTTAGTGGTAAAGAAAGGCTCGAAGAGGTGAGCCTTTGTCTCTGCGTCCATGCCACAGCCCGTGTCGCTGACCGCCAGCATCACGTAGGGGCCGGGTTTCACCCCGGCATGCCAATGAGCATACATCTCATCCAATTCGACGTTAGCCGTCTCGATCGTCAGTTTGCCACCCTGGGGCATAGCAGCGCGGGCATTGACCACAAGATTCAGAATGACCTGCTCGATCTGGCTCGGGTCAGCTTCCACATGTCCCAGCGCTGGCTCGAGCGCAATGTTCAAGTCAATATCCTCACCAATCATGCGTTGGAGCATCTTCACCATGTCGGCCACCACCAGGTTCAGGCCCAAGACATGGGGTTGAAGCACCTGCTTGCGGCTAAAGATCAGGAGCTGTTGGGTTAACGCGGCGGCCCGCTCCCCAGCTTTCATAATTTGTTCGAGATCTTTGTGCAGCGGGTCCAGCTCGTCGGGGTAGCGATCCAGCAGGAACTCGCCGTAACCGATGATGACCATCAAGATGTTGTTGAGGTCGTGGGCTATCCCACCCGCCAGCCGGCCAATCGCCTCCATTTTTTGTGATTGGTAGAGCCGTTCCTCCAGACGCTTGCGCTCGGTGATGTCCTGGACGATGACTAACGCTGCGTTTCGCCCGGCAAATTTCAATACATGAGAGGTAATTTCAACATCAATGGTTTGACCCGCCTTAATTCGATGCCGCCACTGACCGGAAAGTTGCAGTCCGGGCTGATTTTTTGAGGCATGCTTCAGACGCTTGGACCCATCCTCCCCCAATCCAATGTCGGTGATCCTCATTTGCAGGAATTCATTCCGGGCATAACCGTAGCGAGCGATAGCGGCATCATTGACCTCAAGGAAGGCCAGTGTTTCCAAGTCGTATATCCACACGGGCTGAGGGTGATGAGCAAGTAGGAACCGGAAGCTTGCCTCATGCTCTGTTACTGCCTCTTCCGCACGCTTACGTTCAGCTTGCAGGTGTTGTTGCTCAATAGCGGTCCGGATGGCATGCGGCAGATAGCGCAGGTACTGCGGGGTCTTGATGACATAGTCAGTTGCGCCGCGTTCTATCGCCTCAGCGGCCATTGTTTCCGAGCCGGCGTCAGTGACAATCAATACCGGCGTCTGCGGGTCTACAAACCGCACGGCATCAAACACCTGTGAGCCTTCTAAACCGAAAATATTGAAATCAGTCAGAACAAGATCATAATTACCCTTGGCCAGCCACGTCTTGAATTCTGACTCAGAGGTGGCTTTGCTGATCCGGAAGCCACCCGCCTCTTTTTCCAGAACGTGCCGCACCAGTTGCGGGTAGAGTTGATCCTCGTCAATATGCAGAATGTGGATAGGTTTGTTCAAAATCTATTTTCTCCTGTTAGAACTGTCCCACAATAGCCTTATTCAATGATATTCATTGAGATGGCAGAATTGCCCCCTGACTTTCATTGTACGACAGGAACATTACGATCCACATTACGAGCCGCAGCAGCATTAGCCCATTCAAAAAGCAAGTCGCGCTCGCCGGCCACTGACCATCGAGTTCGCTAAAACAAAACCCCCGCTGGTTATAGCGGGGGTTTGCTTTAACAAGATTTCCAGGCTCACTAAACAGGTCAAGCTTGAGCCACCCTTATCCCAAACTCTTGTCCGGCCTCCCATACAACTTCCCAAAAATATTGTCCCAGAGAACGGTTGACATGCAAAAAATAAGCCGGCGTCTCGCTTTGGTCATACCGCGCAATCAAGGTTTTGATTTTTGCTGCGCTCGTCTGGGCAATACGCAAATTGGGAAAGATAGTGGGATGAAAATCAAGCCCACAGATTTTGCTTAAAAACTCAGGCGCAGCCGCTCCAGCCAGCCGGATGACTGTCTTGCCGTGCGTATAATCGGTCACATGAGCGAACCGCTGCTCTTTCACCAGGCTGCCTTCTATGGCTGCAATTGAAGGTATGGGGGCATTGGGTGACAAGCCAAAAAGGTAAAGCTCCCCAGGCGTCAGCCGTGCCAGCACTCCCCCGCCTACCTCAACCAAGTCGCCGGGCCTGGCCGGAATTTGGGCAAAATACTGTTTGAGCAGATCACCCACCTCGCCTTGAATCAAGATCACCGGCACACCGGTCAAATCGGCCACGCCGAGCCGTGACACCACCGCAACCGAAGCTGAGACAGATGTAATCGGGCTGCGGAAAACAGGGCTATAGTCACGCATGAATCGAGTTCTCCTTGTTTATAATCGGTAGACCCAAATTTGAGGAGCGGCATCTGAGGATGCCTCACTCCTCAAAACTCAAATCTATTCGCTGTAAGGCCAGGGCCATCACCGCCGCCCAGGCCAATACTTTGAACTCACCCGCAGCCAGCGCCGCTTCAACTTCGGCCCGGCTGAGGCGGAGGAGCTGCTGCTCTTCCAGGTCATCGGCCTTAACTTCAGCCACCGGCCTGGCTTGTCGGGCCAAAAATAGATGGGCTGTGCCGGCCCCGCGATTACCATCCACCGCGTACCGGCCCAAATTGAGCCAATGGGGCGACTCGTAGCCGGTCTCCTCAAGCAATTCCCGCTGCGCTGCTGTCAGAGGTTCTTCGCCAGGATCAAGATAGCCGCCCACCGGAGCCAGCGAAATCCCGTCTACGGCATACTTGGTCTGGCGAAAACAGAGAAACTCATTCGCCAACGTTACCGTCGCTATATTGACATAATCTGGAGTGATGAGCCAGGGCCAATCGGAAAGGGTCCGGCCACCCGGCAGCTCGATGGTGTGCTTCTCTACCACCAAAAATCTGCCGTAATCGAGCACCTTCTCCCGGGAACGGGTTTTCCAAGGCTGCATAACTTAGGCCGGGATTAGGGGATTAGGAGATTTTTATATTAATTTATCCCCTAATCCCCAAATCCCGGCAATTTCCTCCACCGGTCAATAGTTTGCTCAGCTTTTTAACCGCTCACCTTCCGGATCGTAAAAGGGCAGCGGGACAACCCGCCCTGTGTGCAGCTCGCCGCGAATGCGCACCGTAAATTCAGATCCCGGCGTACTCTGCTCAACCGGCAGCCAGCACAGCCCGATGGATTTCTTGAGGGTGGGGCTGTAACGCGAGCTGGTGATGCGGCCAATGATTTCCAGGCCGATCGGCCAGTGGGGGTTAGGCCGGACAATTTGATTGGCCTCTTCCGGCACCAAATTCGGGTCGAGCATCTCGTAACCGACCAGCTTGCTGGTCACGCCGCGCCGCTGCACCCGCACCAGGCTTGGCTTGCCGACAAAATCAGCTTTCTCCAGCTTGACCGCCCACTCCAGACCGGCCATGAACGGGTCGGTCAGGCCGTCGGTATCCTGGCTGACAATGAAATGGCCCTTTTCCAGGCGCATAATCCGCTGCGCTTCCACCCCAAAGGGAGTAATATGATAGGGCTGGCCTGCTTCCACCAACTTTTCCCACAGATACAATCCATAGCCGGCCGGGGCATGGATTTCGTAGCCTAACTCGCCCGTAAAGCCGATGCGCAGGATAATGACCGGTACCCCGGCGACTGTCCCCTGCCTCACACTCATGTAAGGAAAAGCTTCATTGCTCAGATCAATTTCGGTCAGCGGTTGGAGCGCGGCGCGGGCGTGTGGCCCGGTCAAATTCATGGCTGTATAGGTATCGGTCAGATGGTTGACATGCACCTGGTAATTCCAGCCTGCTTGCAGGTTCCACTCCAACCCCTCGTAGACCGCCTCCGCTCCGCTGGTGGTCACGGTGATATACCAGGTGTCGTCGTTCAGGCGCGCGGCCACCCCATCGTCGGCTACAATTCCTTCCTCGTTGACCATCAGCCCGTAGCGAGCGCGTCCCACCGCCAACCCGCTCCATTTGTTGGTATACAGCCGCTCTAGCAGGGCCGGAATATCCTTACCCCGGATCAGCAGCTTGCCCAGCGTCCCAACATCAATCAAGCCCAACCCGCTGCGCGTGCCCAGGACTTCCGCCGCCGGGTCGCCGTAATGTTCAGGCCGCTTCCACAAGCCGGCATTCATCATCTTGGCTCCGCGGGCGACGTGCCAGGCATGCATGGGGGTGTATTTGACCGGCTCCATCACCCGGCCCGCCAGCGCCCCCAACGGCACCGGGCTGAAGGGCGGGCGGCTGGTCGTCGTTCCCGCCTCGGCCACCGGCAGGTGATTGGCCTCGGCGCATAGGGCCATCGTATTGGCATTCTCGTACTTGCCCTGGCTCGGCCCCATGCTCAGCGTGCTGTAACGCTTGAGCAGTTCCATGCTGTTATAGCCTTCGGCCACCGCGTCTTTCAAATCTTTAACGCTCACATCCTCGTCAAAGCTGATAAAGCTCTTTTTGCCGCCAGGGACATGGACCCAGGCCGAGTTGCGCACCGGCTCCCCGGCCTTGAGGGTGGCCACCTGTTTGCTCAGCTTTGCCGCCGCTCCCCGGCCAAAACCGGCTTCGGCTGCCGCATTTAGCCCGGCCACCTGCCCTTCCAGCAGTTCCGCCGGAACACTGTGCGTCCCGTTGACCCGACCTGCCACATGCACTCTGGGCGGCAAATCGGCCGGCAGCAGCTCCGCCTGGCGCTCATCGTAGACCAGCCTGGCCCTGGCTTGATAGGCCAACCCCGTCATTGCCGTCCAGCCGACAGACGTGACCAGCAGATCGCACTGCACAAACTCGGCGCTACCCACATTAGGTACAAGACTCCCCTGCTCCCCTACACCTCCGCTCCCCTGCTGCAATTCGGCCAGCATCACCCCGGTTACTTCCTTACTGCCCTTAGCCCCCAGAACCACCGTATTCGTTTTGACCTCAATCCCGGCCTGCTGTAATTTAATTGCCGCCGGACTGCTTACCTCGGGCCGCAGTTCGGCCACCACCGCCAGCTTGACTCCCGCAGCGTACAGATCAAGCGCGACCTGCAAGCCGTCGTCATTGCCCGACAGGACCACCGCCCGCTTTCCCGGCCGGACTCCGTACAGATGCATCAGCCGCTGCACCGCCGATCCCAACATCACGCCGGGCAAGTCGCTGTTGTCAAAAATCAGCGGTCGCTCCAGCGCGCCGTTGGCGATTACAACCGTTTTGGCCCGGATTTTGAGCAGGCGGGTCTCATCTTTGACCGCGCCGACCCAGTTGTGGTCGTAAATACCAAAAGCGGTCGTATTTAATTCGACCCGCAGGTTAGGCTGGCCGGCTGCTTCCTGCGCCAGCCGTCCGGCCAATTCGTAAGCGGCCAGCGGGCCAGACTCGGTTTCTACGGTGTGGCGCTCGTAGGCCAGGTGTCCGCCCAGGAAAGGAGCTTCTTCCAGCAGCAGTACCCGCGCCCCGGTTTTGGCCGCGCTCAACGCGGCGCTCAAGCCCGCCGGCCCCCCACCGACGACCAGGACATCGGCAAATTCGTACTTTTTATCGTAGTAAGTATCGGGAACATCGGTCGTCACCACGCCCAATCCGGCGGCGTTGCGCAGCACCTTTTCATAGGCCGGCCACAAAGCTTTGGGCCGGATGAAGGTTTTATAATAGAAGCCGACCGGCATAAAACGCGAGCCGAACGCAGTCAGCGACATAATATCAGCCCCCAGCGAGGGCCAGGTATTTTGCGGATTGACCACCATCCCCGGTTTGACCAGGCGGGTGCTGGCCCGCACATTCGGCTCGTCGTCTACCCGCACCAGCGTATTGGTATCGGCGGAGGTCAAGGCAAACGCGCCACGCGGCCGGTGATACTTGAAGGAACGGCCTAAGACCTTGACCCCGGCAGCCCACAACGCGCTGGCAATGGTGTCGCCGGCAAAGGCCGGATACTTTTTACCGTTGAATTGAAACTCAAACGAGTCGGCCCGGTTTATCACCTGGGCGGCGTGACCGGGTAAGCGGCTCGCCATTTTCTCCAAACCGGGCGAGGGCGCCTCTGCTTTATTTTTTAGACTCATCGGATCGGCTCCTTAAGGCTGCACGTCGGTTAAGGTCGGTTGATCTAACTCCGGTTTCCCTGTCCCCGGGTCCGGCGCCCACAAATAAGTCTTTTCAACCCCCTGCGTTTTGGTGTGACGTTCCGCCAAAAACCACAGGCCGCACCCGGCGCGGTGATACCACCACTCCTGCTGTATTCCCAGCTTGTTGTTTTTAAAGTGAAGATATTCGGCCCAGGCCGCATCAGCCGCGCTGTCCTCCGGATTTTTAGGCCGGGTTTTGTACTCCCCGCCAAAGCGAAACTCCGCCACATTCCGCTCGCCACAATTGGGACAGGTTAATAAGATCATTTCAAACTACTCCTGCTTATCATTTACGATTTACGATTTCGGATTTACGATTGACGATTACCAACTTTAAATTATGATTGATTGTAATCCGAAATAACCCTAAAAACTTAAATGGGAGGACCAGATGGATGAGCACAATTTAAAGTAAGGACAAAGAAATTAGGGCTTCGAGTGATTCGACTAACAGAAGCCCTACCCAAGAGTACAACAGCAGAGACAATTGGGCGACAATTAATTCGTTCGGCTATTTCGGTCGGGGCCGATTATCGAGCTGCCTGTCGAACTAAATCCACTGCCGATATTATCAACAAGGTCAAAATTGTGGAGGAAGAAGCAGACGAAACCCTATATTGGCTAGAACTTCTTGTCGAGGCAGAAATTATATCTTCAGCTCACCTAAAAGAACTTATGACCGAAACCGATGAAATTATTGCCATGACTGTAGCTTCTATTAAAACACTTCGAGCCAAATAAAAAATCGTAAATCGTAAATCAAAAATCAAAAATTGTTAGTGTCCTACCGAGGCCGCGCCTTTTTCGCCGACCAGCTCGCCTTTATAAAAGCGGTCATAGCTGAAGGGCGCAATCAACTCCGGGGTAGCCTGGGTAGCAATCAATTCGGCCATGCGTTTGCCCGAAACCGGCGAAGCCTTAAAGCCATACGTGCCCCAGCCGACATCCACCAAAAAGCCCTCGACCGGGGTGAAGCCCATGATTGGGCTGTAATCGGGGGTCATATCGCACAGACCGGCCCACTGGCGCATCAGCCGCACCTTGGCCAGCGACGGGAACAACTCCAGGACGTGGGCGGCCAATCCTTCCACAAAATTCAGAGTCGAGTCCATCGAGTAGGACGTGAACGGGTCAACTTCCGCCCCCATTACCAGCTCGCCCCGGTCGCTCTGGCTCAGGTAGAAGTGGAGCGTGCCCGAGACAATGACCACATCCAGAAACGGCTTGAGCGGCTCGGTCACGCAGGCTTGCAGTGGGCGCGTCTCGATGGGCAGTTTAACCCCGGCCATATCGGAAATCAGCGAGCACCAGCCGGCGGTCGCGTTCAGCACCATGCCTGTTTTGATATTACCGCGATTGGTTTTGACGCCCACCACCCGGTTGTTTTGGACCTCGATGCCGGTCACTTCGGTTTTTTGATGCAAGTGGACACCCCGCTTATCCGCGCCGTGCGCATAGCCCCAGACCACCGCATCATGCCGGATGATCCCTCCCGGCGGATGGTAAAGCGCGCCCTGGACCGGGTAGCGGGGATGGTCGCTTACATCCATAAAGGGAACCAGCTTTTTGATTTCGTCGGGGTAAATGACCCGGCTGTTGACTCCCTGGATCTGGTTGACCTCCGCCCGCCAGCGCATGGTCCGCAGTGAGGCATCGGTGTGGGCCAGGGTCAGGTGGCCGCGCTGCGAGAACATGACGTTAAAATCAAGCTCTTCGGACATGTCTTCATACAGCTTGACGCTCTCATCGTAAAAGAGAATCCCTTCCGGGGTCAGGTAGTTGGAACGAATAATGGCCGTGTTGCGGCCGCTCCCGCCGCTGCCCAGGTAGGCTTTTTCCAGCACCGCCACATGGGTGATGTTGTGGTGTTTGGCCAGGTAGTAGGCACAGGCCAAGCCATGCGCCCCCCCGCCGATGATAACCACATCGTAGCTGTCTTTGAGCGGCTGCTGCCGCCACATTGGCTTCAGGCTACCATGGCCGTTCAATCCCTGTTTCAACAGTTTAATTGACATAGGCTGCTGTTCCCTCAACTACTCTTGTTGCGTATGGCGCAACGAAGTTCCCAAATTCTGCCGAGAAGTTGGGCCATTTTAACACGTTTTGAAACAGTGTCAACTCAATTAAGGCGAAAAATTTAGTGAAATTTGTGGAATTTGTGGCAAAAAACAGCTTGAGTCACATATCACGCGGCTTGCGGTAGTAACTCAGCAGGGTACCGGCGCCTTTTTCGCAAGCTCTTTGATAAGCCAGGTTGCCCAGCACAATATCGCTGACGGCAAAACCCTTATGCCAGAACAGAATCCGTTCCTGCGGCGACTCACGGCCCGGCTTCAGCCCGGCGACGACCTCGCCAATTTCCCCGGCGATATGCTCGTCGCGCAGTTGGCCGGCCTGGATCAATCCGGCAAACTGGCCATACTGCGATTTCTGGCATTGGTTCCAATCGTCCACAAAGAGTTTGTCAACGGTAAAGGGCAGGCTGGGCGCGACCGACAGCACCGCGCCATAGGGTTGGATAAGCGCGCCGGGCTTGACCCACTCATCCTTGACCAGCACTTCGTGTTCCAGCAGGCGCGAGGCGTCAATGATGATGTCGGCGTCGCGCACCGTTGCCTCACTGGTTTCCTGCACCACCACCCGCTTGTTGAGCCGCGCCGACATTTCCCCGGCGAAGCGTTCCCGCGATTCAGGCCGCTTGCTGGTCACGCGGATTTCCTCAAAATCAAACAGCAGGTCGAGCATGGCCACGTTGTACCAGGCCGTCCCGCGCACCCCGATGTGACCCAGGACGCGGGGATTGTCATTGGCCAGGTACTTGGCCCCGACTGCCGTCACCGCGCCGGTACGCATCCAGGTGGTCAAGGTCCCGTCCAGAATACAGAAAGGCGCGCCGGTTTCGGGCCGGTAGAGGGTGATGAGGGCCAGCTCCGAGGGCAAACCATATTCAAAATTCTTCTGAAAATCGCCGATAACCTTGACCCCGGCCACGTTGACCGGCTCGACGTAGCCCTTGAGGATGTTAAAGAGTTTCTCGGGGTAATCCAGCGCCAGGTGATCTTTGGACGGCATGACCACCTTTTTTTCGCCATGCGCCCTCAGCCCCACCTCGACTACGTCCATGATCTCCTGCAACCCCAGGTCGAGGCTCTCCACGTCTTCTTTGGATAAAAACAAAATGTCAATTCCGGCCATGATGTCTCCTAAGAAAATAGTAGACGGTAGACAGTAGACGGCACCCCTTCGGGTGCGCCGAAGGGCGTAGACAGGGGTAGTATATCCCTGTTACTTGCGACTCTGCGACCTTGCGACTTTGCGTTAAGCCTGTAGCTCGCGCACCGCCCACCAGAACGGCTGATCCTGATAATCGAAATACTTGGTCCGGGTTAGCAAAAGCCCCTGGCCCGACATTAATCCTCCCGGCAAAACGCCATTGTGCAGCCGGATATTCTGGTAATAGCGTGGGGCCAGGTCACGCACCGCATCGGCATGTCGGGCGCTGATGGCCCAGTGGCCAATCCCCTGCGCCTGGCTGAACAAAACCAGGTTGCGCCAGTTGCCCCCCTCCACTTCCAGGGAACTGTAACTGAGCAGATGGGGATGCTGCATAAATTCGGCCAGCAATTCCGCGTCAACCGCATCCAGCGGCGACCGGTCGGCTTCGGGCCACTTGTGCCCGCAAAAACCGACAACCATCAGCTCAGAACAGGTGAGTAATTCTTCCGGCCCGGCCAGGGCGAGCCGGTGGCGGCGTCCGCCCGCTTCTTCTAAATACAAAACATACGGACGCGGCTGCGCTGGGATAGAGCTTGATTGGCGCAAAAGATGGCGCAGTTTCTCGGCCATGTACTGCAAGTGAGCCAAATCTTCGGCGTTGTGATCAGGGTTGGTAAAGGGCCGGTCGGGCACAAGGTCCGACCAGTCAAGACGAGTATAATTGGTGGTTAGCATAGTCATTCTACCGTAGTTGAATTTAAATATAAAACAAGGTGGGACACATTCACCGGAACATGTCCCACCTTAAAACATTCTTCCTTAAACCCAGGGCGAGTGACTGTTTGACTTGCCAAAGGTCCGGCCTTCGGCAAAGCGGTCGAAGGTAAAGGGCTTGAGTTCGGGCACGTCGTCGCCCATCAGATACTTGGCCAATAATTTGCCGACGCCGGTCATCTTGAAGCCGTGATTGCTGTCGGCGATCATGTAAACATTGGGCGCCACCCAGTCGAAAATGGGGATATTGTCCGGGGTAAACGCGCCGATACCCCCATTGCGCCGCTCGCGGAAGTTGCGCCGGCAGCCCTCAAAGCGGGCCATAGTTTGGGCCATTGCCGCGCAGAGATAGTCGGCAAATTCCGACTCGGCCTGGTACTCGTCGTTGGCATGGCCGTAAGGGTCGGTGGTAGCGCGGGGACCAAGCTTGATCGGGATAGTGCCGCCCTGGAGACCGGGGCGGTCCATGCGCTCGTTGCCGTTCTTGTAATAAATATACAAATGGTCTGACAGCTCCCGTCCATTTTCATCCACCACCGGCGTAGTCATTTTTTCGACGTGCAGCACCGGCGGGTTCAGGCCATCGGCGGTCAGGTAGGGCTTATCGTAGTAGACCTCCCCTTCGAGCAGCCGCCAGTAGGTCCACATGTCTTTATTTTTGACCACGCTGCCGTCGGGGTAGGTGCAGTCGAGGGTCATCGGCTTGCCGAGCATCTCCCAATGCTGGGGGGTCCACGCGCCCAGTCCCCAAATGACCAGGTCGCACCTGATGTCGCCCTCGCTGGTGTGAACGCCTTTGACCTGGCCGCCCTGCACATCGTAACTGGTCACCTCGATGCCGGTCAGGATTTGCACCCCGTGATCAGCGCATTTCTGGGCCAGCCCCTTGATCACCTGGCGCGTCCCGGCGTAACCGCTGACCCGCTCGTGCAGGGCCACGTCAATGCCGTCGGTTTTGAAATCGGGCCAGATTTTTTTGAGGAACTTGCGCGCGTCCGCGCCCACATACACGTCGGAGTGATAGCCAACCGAATTTTGGCTCTGGTGGACCCGCTCGTAATCTTCAATCTGGTTCGCCTCCCCGGCGGATACATAGCCGACCTGCTGAAAGCCAAAGGCTACCGGGTCGTACGTCCAGACATCCACGCTGTGGCGCAGAATGGCATGAATCGGCTCGGTCATGTAAAAGTTGCGCACGCAGCCGCAGGCAATCCCCGATGCCCCCGCCCCGGCATACGATTTCTCCAGGACCACAATATCTTTGCCGCTGCCCCGCTTGCGGTTTTCCAGCTCCATCGCCAGGTGCCAGGCCGAACTTAGCCCGTGAATCCCCGCGCCGATAACCACATATTTAATTGACTCAGGTACTTTGCCCATCAGTAATCCCCCTTTGCTTGAGTTATTATGGCAGAACCACCGTCCGGTGGTATAATCCTGTCGCCGTCGTCTTAACTTAAGAAAATAGCATAAAAGTCGACAAACGTCAACAAGATGTGGAATATTTTTATAAAATTTAACATCTCGTTGAATTTTTGTTCTATCGGGAATAGAAAAGCTATGAACGAGGCTGAAAAGTCACTGCTGCTGGAGCAGCTTGTCCAGGTGGGCGAAGCGATCTGCCGCACCATCGGCCCGCAGTGCGAAGTGGTGCTCCACGATCTGGCCGACATGGAGCAGTCCATCGTCTGGGTCAAGGGAACCATAACCGAACGCAGCGTGGGCGGCTGTATGACCGCCCGCGGGCTGTCCCTGGTTCGAGCCGGACGGATCGAAGACAGCTACAATTACACCACCCGCACCCGCAGCGGTAAGATGGTCCGCTCGTCGCTGGTTTTTATGAGCAACAAACAGGCCGAGCCGGTTATCTGTATGGAAATCAATTTTGACGCCAGTCCTTTTGTCGCTTTTCGCCGCACCCTGGAAACATTGGCCGATCCGGCGGAAGCCTACGATTTTCAAGATGCCTTTATTGACGATGCCCCGCAAATGCTGGAGTCGCTATTCCAGAGAGCCACGGATTTTATCGGCAAGCCCATTGCCCAGATGGATAAATTTGACCGGCTGCGGGTGGTCCAGATTTTGGACGACGCCGGCGTGTTTGAACTGCGCAAGGCCATCCCGGCAATTGCCACTTACCTGGGCGTGACCCGCTTCACCATCCACAACTACCTCAACGAAATTCGCGGCAAAGGCACAACCGATTCGACTGACGAATTAGCGGAGGATGCGCCCGATTAGAGACCTTGTCATTTCGACCGCAGGGAGAAATCCCTGAAACGGTCGTGGGCTAACAGGGATCTCAGGGATTTCTCCTCGCTGCGCTCGTCGAAATGACACATCATGAAGGCTACTCGGTCAACTCTCGCTTCCTTCGCCCTACATAGTCCCGCAGCCCTTCCTCAACCGCCGGATCAATGGCAGGCTGCTCGTAACCGGCCAGCAATTCTTTCCAGAGCCGATGCGCCCGCTGTCCCGCGTCGAGCGAACCTTGCTCCGCCCAGGCTTCGTAATTTTGCCGGTCGCTCAGGAGAGGCAGGTAAAACTCGCTGCGAAAGCGGGCCAGGGTGTGGGCCGAGCCGAAGTGATGCCCGCCGGGCCCGACTTCGGCCATCGTGTCCAGGGCCAGCGTCTCGTCGTTGACCTCGATACCGTCGAGCAGCCTATACATCATCAGCAGCCCTTCCAGGTCGAGCATAAATTTCTCCAGGGAGAAGACCAGCCCCGCTTCCAGCCAGCCCACGCTGTGATGGATCAGGTTGGCGTGGGCCAGAATTGCCGGCCAGAGGGTCATCTGGGTTTCGTAGCTGGCCTGGGCGTCCGGCAGTTTGGAGTTGTTCAGGCTGCCGCTGCCGCGATAGGGTAAACCATAAAAGCGGGCCAACTGCGCCCCGGCGAACAGGGCCAGCGCCCCTTCCGGGCTGCCAAAGGCCGGGCTGCCGGTCTGCATGTCAACGTTGGTGGTAAAGCCGCCGTAAATCACGGGTACACCCGGATTAACCAATTGGGTCAAGGCGATCCCGGCCAGGGCTTCGGCGTTCTGCTGGGCGATGGCCGCGGCCAGGGTAATGGGGCTCATCGCCCCGGCCAGGATAAAGGGGGTGACGACAACAGGCTGGCCGTAGCGGGCATAGGTGATCAGGCCACCCAGCATGGAACTGTCGTAGCGCAGCGGGCTGTTGACGTTGATGATCCCAAGCTGGACTGGCTGGCGCTGTGTTTCGTCCAGGCCGCCGAAAACAATGGCTGCCATCTCGATGCAGTCCAGGGCAGTTTCGCGGCTGCGGGCCGGGCTGATGATCGCCTTATCGCCGAGCGTAAATTGGCTGTAGACCTGGTCCAGGTGGCGCGCCGGCACCGGCACATCCTGCGGCTCGACCATGACCCCGCCGACGATATGCAGCGGCGGGCACTGCTGCACCAGCCGGACCAACTCTTGAAACGCGGCCAATGTTCCCGGCCGGCGGCCCCGCTCGAAATCGGAAATGTAGGGACAGCCGGCGCCCGGGGCTAGGGTGATGTAATTTCCGCCGATGTGCAGGTCGTGGGCCGGGTTGCGCGCCCGCAGGCTGAAGTGGGCCGGTGCTGTGCTCACCGCTTCCATGACCAGGCCGCGCTCCATACGCACCCGCCCGGTCGAGCGGTCCACCTCCGCCCCGGCCGCCTGCCACACGTCGAGCGCCTCGCCGTCCAGGAACTCCAGCCCGATCTCTTCCAGGATGCGCAGCGAGGCCAGGTGAATCCGCTGGAGCTGCTCCGCCGGCAGCACCTCGACCGGGGAGTAAGGGTTGCGTAATAACCGGAAGGGCCTGTCCGCCAGGGGTGAAGCGCGGCGGCGTTCATGGCGTTCGCGGCGTTTGTTACCCCCTTCGTTAGTCAATTGACTCTCCTTGAATATAATCTTGAATTGCTGGGCCGCCTTTTGCTATGAAACAAAATCAGGAATTGTATAGTATTTGAAGCCCTGTCCGGTAATTTCTCCGAAGAAGAAGTCGTCACCTTCAGCAAAGAATATAGCAACTCTTCTCATTACATCCTTACCGAGAAGTATGTTGACAGGCAATGTCTGTATGATTTCGCCAATAATCAAACCCGCGTAGGCAAGAGGATAGCAGGTTTCAACAATCCAACGAACATCATAGTTTGTATAGCCGCCTCTGCCATCTGATAATTCTGCCTCGGCAAGTTCGTACATCTGCTCTAGGACCTTTGATGGAATGACAGAAAAGAAATTATCGTCATAAGCTCCCCAATCACTTTCACCGTTAGGTTCTCGTTCTTGCCGAAGAAAGTAAAGTGATATGACATCACCTAGATCTGAAAGGGAAAAAAGGAGAATGGAAACATCGTATTGATGAGATGATATTTCTTTTCCAATCCATTCTTTTAGTTGAGGCAGTTCACCGTCATAATTGATTCGGCGTAGTTTATCCCAGATAGGATGAGGAATAAGATTACGCACAACCTCATTTAACTCATTCATTCCATCATTTATAGGCTTCTGCGAGAACATTAATTGAATAGAACGATAGTAAACTGGAGTAGTAATTTCGTTGAAACTCATAGCAATCTCAGCATAGCAAACATTTTAACAGTCCAACAATCTCTTCAGTTGCCTCCGAATTAATTCGTAGCCTGATAGCTCCGAACTGGCTTATGAAGGATCAAGCACTAAATCGGCAAAGTCGGAACACAGAGTTTCGCAGAGAAGACACAAAGGACCACAGAGAAATCTCAGTGAATCTCTGCGCCTTCTCCGCGTTTCTCTGCGTAACTTTTTTACTGAACTATTTTCTAAAGGGTCAGCCCTGAATTTTAATTCGGGGTGAATGCCATTGGCAAAAATTGTAGATAGCTCACGTTACACTCAGTCTGATCAGGTCACGCGCCTCATCCACCTGCTCAAAGCACCAAATCAAATCCACCAATTCCCCCGCCCGCGCCTGGCCCAGCACCGGCTCGACCAGCCAGCGAAACTTCTGCTCCAATTCGGCGTCGCCGGGCAGGGTGTCCGGCGGCTCCCATATGGCCTGTTTGCCTGCGGCCAGCAAATGCCGGCCATCCGTGGTAATGACCTCGACATCGGCCAGGGTTTTCGCCGGAAACGCCTGCTCGTATTTGGCTAAAACCTCTACCTCAACCCGCTCGGCCAGGGCCAGAATCGCCGGATCGAAGAGGCGGGGCGGCGTGACCTGGCGCGGGCCGACCTGCCCGTCAATCAGGGCGGCGGCGACGGGGTAGGTCAGGTGATACTGGGCTTCTTCGGTGTTTCGGGGCGGCTGGCGGGTAAGCCGGGCGGCGGCTTCAAAAGTGGAGACTTTGATCCGGGCAATATCAGCCGGGACCAGGCGGTGCTGCCGGGCAAGCTCCAGCGCCCCGGCAATGGCCGGCTGCGCCCAGCGGCACGAGGCGTAGGGTTTGAAATAGAGGTTCAGGACTTCGTACTCTTGGCCCAGGCCGGTCAGCCAGGCCGGGTTAGGGGCGTCGCTGAAGAGCGGCTCGACGCCGGTGAAGCCGCGTTGGGCCATGAGCACCGAGGCCATGCCAGCCATCGCTCCCCAGCCAATGCTGTCTTTGCCCATCGAGGGCGTGTCAATCCCTTTCATCATCGGGGCGATGGGCGCGTGATATTCCGCCGTGCCGAGCGCCTGGCGCAAGATACCCGCCTCCAGGCCAAAGATTTTACCCGCCGCCGCGGCGGCCGCAATCGCGCCCCAACTGCCGGAGGAGTGGTAGGTTTGGTAGGTCGCGTGGCGGATGAGTCCGGCGCGGATGCCGATTTCATAGCCGACGACGAAAGCAGTCAAGAAAGCCTGGCCCGATACCCCAGCCTGGCGTTCCACGGCCGCCAGCAGGGCCGGCAGGACACAGACGCCCGGATGGCCTTTGATGGGCCGGTAGCCGTCGTCAATATCGAGGGCGTTGGCGGCAAACCCATTGGCCAGCGCAGCTCCGACCAGCGAGGCTTTGCGGCCGGCAACCAGGAGAGTAGCCTGGCTGCCGGCAAATTGTTCGACTGCAAAATCGGCCATCAGCCGGGCAACCGGCGTCTCTGTGCCGGCGATCAGCGCCCCCATTGCGTCGAGCAGACAGCGCCGGGCCTGGTGCTGCACCATTTCTGGCAGACCGGTCCAGGTTGTATTTAAGATAAATTGGATGGCGTAATCGGTCCCGTTCATTACAAAGGCAGCATCAGCGGAGGCTCTAAAATTGACCCTTAACAATTGACTGTTAGCTGTTGGCTATTCCAAATTGTCAATACCCTAACGGACACAAGCAATCAACAGTCAATGATCAATTGTTAATGAAAAAGATTAATCCTTGTTGGCGGAGCCGTTGCCGGCCGGACAACCCAACTGTGTCGAAATTTTCCGGGCCGTTTCTTGCAGCGGCTCCACAAACGACAGGAGTTTTTCCGGCTCCAGGCGGTAAGTCGGGCCGGAGATACTGACGGTAGCTGCAACCCGGCCCAGATGGTTACAAATCGGCGCGGCCATGGCTGTTAGGTCTTCCTCAAATTCTTCACGGGCGACAGCATAGCCTTGTGCCCGGACCCCGATCAAGAGTTCTTCCAGGAGCTGCCGGTCAATAATGGTTTTATCCGTGTAGCGGGTTAACTTTTTGGGCAGGATGGCATCTCGCTCGGGGCGGGTCATGTAAGCCAGGAGGACTTTCCCCGTCGAGGTGCAGTGGAGCGGGGTGCGCCGGCCGAGCGAGCCGACATAGCGGATCAAGCGCGGGCTGGCCACCCGCTCGATGTTAACACATTCGCTGCCATCGAGGATGGTGACGTTGATCGTTTCCTGGGTCAATTCAGCCAAAGCAGCCAGAAAAGGCTGGGCCACACGGCGCAGGTCTATATGTTCCAGGGCGTAGCCGGCCAGACTGACCAGACCCAGGCCGAGGCGGTACTTGCCGGTCTCCAAATCCTGCTCGACAAACCCTTCCTGCTGCAAGGTGGAAAGCAGCCGCGAAACGGTGCTTTTATGCAGGCCCAGGCGCTCGCTGAGGGCCGTTACCCCCAGCTCCGCTTCCGTTTCGGTGAAGCTGCGCAGGATGGTTGCTGCCCGTTGGACTGATTGGATGGCTGAGTCGGTGGAACGCTTTTTTTGAGGCACGATAAATTCTTTCGCCGGATTTTGTTGCGCATTGTGCAATGCTGTTCCCATAATTCGCTTAAAGATTATACCCTATTTGCAGTTGGCGTCAATCCTAAAAGCAGCAGGTAAGGCAGCAAAAATTGAACCCCTGAAATCGCCAAAAATGCTAAGGTGCTGAAAAAGCATCCCCTTCAGCGAAATCAGTGAAATCAGCGGCCTCAGTGATTCAAAGCCGACTCAAACGCCGACGCTAGAGGGAATCTGGCCCGCCTTCCTGTTCCAGACAAACAGGCCGAAGCCAATCAAACGCAGCAGGGCGCCGAGGAGGAGGGCGGCGCTCAGGCCAATTTGATCGGCCAGCAGCGTGCCCAACAGGGGTGCGGCGACCGTCGCCAGGTAAGTGGTGCTCTGGGCCAGCGCTACAAAGGTGGCGCTGTAACGAGGAGGCACGGTCTTCATCAACTCGTCGAAGAAGACCAGGTTGAGACCGGCCTGAAAGATACCGGCCAGCCCGGCGAAAACGGTGATCCAGCCCGGCTGGTGGGTAAAAGCGACCAATGCGGGATGCAGCGCCAGGCCAAAAGTGGTACACAACAGTACAAAACGACCGCCATACCGCTTCGATTGCCGCACCCATAGATAATACCCCACCAAAACAATTGCCGTTTGAGCGGTGTTGATCAGGCCGATCCAGGTGTCGCTGGCCTGGACCTCGTGGACATAGTAAAGAGGGAAGAGGGGCGTCGCCAGGGCCGTGCCGGTGGTATAGACAAACTGCTTGGCGGTGAAGGAGACAAAGGCCGGTTCAGCGCCGATGAGCTTGACAAAGCCCTTGAAACGCTCAGGCCAGGCCAGATCGGGCGGGGTGGGAATTGGCTCGTTATCCGGCACTGCGATGTGGCTGGAGTAGTAGAAACTGATCAGGCCGCCCACGGACAGCCCCAGGAAGACCAACTGATAGTTGAAAGGAAAGCTCAAGTTGTCCAAAATTTGGCCCATGACAGCCACGGTAATCGCCGTAGTAAAACCGAGGATAGACCAGCGCCGGCTCATCAGCTCATAGCGACCCTCCGGCCCGGCCACCGCGTTCATCACCACCGAGAAGGCAATATTGACCACCGTCTGAGGAATGGTCACGGCGGCCCAGATCAGCAGCACCGCCGGGACAACAAAGTCACGAGGCAGCAAAAACGGGACGATGCCGGTCAGGGCGTAGGCTAAATTCGTGAGCAGGCGGGCGCCGCTGAACCAGGGCACAATATTGTGGCAGCGCTGCAAAAAGCGCCCAATGACGATAGCCAGCAGAAAGCCGGTGATAGCCGGCATGGCCGTCAACAAGCCCACCTGAAAATGGCTGGCTCCCAACCGGGCCAGAAAGACCGGCAAAAAAGGAGCAGCGGCGCTGGCCAGCCCAATACCAATGGCGTCAATTTGTACATTGAGGTAATTTTGGCTCTCAACGGGGGTCGCTCCGGCCGGAGCGGCGGAGAAGTGGAAATGTTTCATGGAAAGTATGACTTTAGGACTCCATCATTCCTGTCGAAATGCGCAGCGGCTCCAGCACCTGCCAATCAAGCTTGACTCCCAGCCCGGGCGTGTCCGGCAGGGTGACGTAACCCTCGGCGTCGGGCAGGGTCAGGGAAGGCAGAATGAAATCGCGGCGCTCCGGCGTCCAGGTGGGCGGGTCAAAGGGGAACTCGATGAAAGGGGCTTGCGATACTGCGGCCGAAACGTGCAGGTTAGCCAGCAGCACCAAGCCATCCCCCCAGGTGTGCGGGGAATAAATGGCCCCGGCCGCCTGAACCTCTCCGGCAATTTGCCGGGCGCGCAGGATACCGGTGCTCCAGACCACGTCCGGCTGGTAAACATCCAGCGAGCCGTGGCGCAGATACTCACGCAATTCGGAAAATTCGCGGTTGCCCTCTCCCCCGGCGATGCGCACTCGCGCCCGCCGCCGCAGTTCGGCCAGGCCGCGATAATCGTGGCGGGGCAGCGCCTCTTCCAGCCAAAACACGTCCAGTTCGGCCAGCGCGTCAGCCAACCACAGCGCGGTTTTGAAATCCCAGGGGGCGGAAGCATCCCAGGGCATCTGCCAGCCCTGGTTCGCGTCCACCAGGATGGCCATCTCCGGCCCGACTGCCTCGCGCACGGCCCGGACAATCGCCAGGTCTTGGCGCGGGTCGGCAGCGTGGAAGCGCAGTTTGAGCGCGGGAAAACCCTGCTCGCGCAACCGGCGGGCCGAGGCGGCTCGTTCGGAGGCCGGCAGCCGCTCGCCGGTGGAGGCGTAGGTCCGCACCCGCGGACTGCTCCCGCCGAGCAGTTTCCACAGCGGTTGGCCGCTGATCTGGCCCATCAAATCCCACAAGGCCACTTCCAGCGGCCACATGCGGCCGTAGTGGAACTGCAAATTATCCAAAATCCGCACATGGCGCTCGATCTCGAACGGGTCATAACCCAGAAAAAGCTTCTCGTGCCCGGCAAAGCCCAGCATGGCATCGCCGGAGCCAACTCCCTCGTACTCCCCGGCCCGCACCCGGACAAGTGTGCTGGTATGGCTCACCCGGGGGTTAGGGTCCCACGAGGCGCGAAAAGGCGGGTCAAGCGGCAGGCGGTAGTGGTGAATTTCGATAGAATCAATTTTCATGATAGTTGCTCTTGTATTATCAGGAACTCATTGGAACTCGTTGGAACTGAGGGGTTTGCAGAGTTCCTATGAGTTCCCTCAGTTCCTACGCAGTAGGTAAAGGTTGTTTTTCGTCATTATCAGTTTCGGCAATGGCATGGCTCACATCGGGCAAGGGCGATGGCGGGTGCATTTTTCGCACTTGCGCGCGCAGTTCGACGCCCTGTTGGGCCAGGGCCAGCAGTTCCTGCTGGCTGCCGCGGAACCAATCCTTGAGCTGCCGCCGGGCAATATTGACGTGCAGTACTTCGTCGGCCCAATCGAAATCCTGAAAGGTAGTCATCAGGGGGTGCAGGGCGACATCCCGGCAGAACTCATATTCTTCGCGCTTGCCGGGGGGATACTTCATCATCGCCGCTTCGATGCCCAGACCGAGGGCAGCATACTGCTGTAACAGCGACATTTGAAACACATAGGTCAGGTCAAAGTTACGGATGGGCATCGCGGCCCGGTCGCCAAAAATCTGTTCGGTAGCCGCTTCGCCAAAAAAGGTGTGGCGGACCTCGTCCCAGAGGTGGCGGGAGATGTCCACGTAAAAGGGCCAGGGCTGATCTTCGACCTCAGTCAGTACAAAAGCCAGCCCTTCGGCGGCGGTGATTTCGCTGAGGCGGGTAGCCAGCATTTGAGCAAAGCGCTCGGCGGCCTGCTCATTATCAACATGCACAAAATCCCAAATCTGGCGAAACGAGTCATCGCGGGCCATTTGGCGGGGGATCACATAAGGCCGAAGGGCCCGGACAGGCTGGAGCCGCACTGCGTCTATCGGCCCGGTCCCATCAATACCCCCGGCGGCAGCCAGCAGGTCCTGTAAGGTTTTGGTCCAGGCAGTGGCCGCCGCTTCTTTTTCCGGTGTATGGGCGACATCCCGATAGGCCGCTTCGAGCAGGGGCAGCGTTTCCTCCTCTTCGGCGATGATCATTTTCAGCATACGCACGGTTGGGTAATCGGCCAGATGGTTGGTGGCGGCCAGGTAAGCCCGGTAGGCTTGCAGCAGAGCCGGTTTGAAGACCAAAACCAGACCGGCCAGCAGTTCGACGGTATTGGCCGCATACATTGCTTCGTCAAAAACAACTTTCAGCGGACTATCCGAAGCTTTCGAAGCCTTCTTCTTTGAAACCCGCAGTTCCGGCAGACGATTCTTGAGTTGATCGGCATGCTGGCCTGCTTCATATTGCAAGCGCCCCAGCAGGCCCTTTACATCCCATTCCGGCGCCGTGACGAGGTGAGCCGCTTGCAGGTACATCAGCCGCTCCTCGGCATAAGCGAGGGCCTGCAGCCGGGCGGCGCACTCGTCCACGCCGAGGCCGGGCTGCTTGACGTTAGGTAAACCGGCGTATTGGTAGCTGGGTTTCATAGAATCCTTTCTTTATTTGGTGCACAGCGAGCAGAGGCGGCTCCCACGCCGCCGGAGTAGTGGGGCGGGGGACACTGAAAGCATCCAATTGAAAGCCGTACTTCTGTTCATAATGTTTCCATTGCTCCACAACGATTTGGGCAAATTGAGGTTTAGCAAACTATTGCCGACGTTGATCGGTTACACTGGTAATGAAATAGGTTGCGTTGGGAATAATCGGCCTTGGTAAACGATAACTCATGTTGTTTTTCTGATTATTCAACTGGCTCCTATACCCCGTGGCTCGGCGGCGTGGGATCTGCCTCTACTAAATTGTCAGCACTTATTACTTTCAACAACTTCTCCAACCCCAACTCCCGCAAACACTCGGCGCTCGGAACGGCGGTGTCGGGGTTCCACTTCATCAGTTCATAATAGCGGCGCTTGGCCCAGTTGAAGGACTCCTCGTTAATTTCAATACCCGCCAGCGGCCCCTCTTTGAAGGCTTGCATCACCCGCTTGGGCAGCTTGTCGTCGGCGGCGGTAAAGCCTTCACGCAGGTTGAACAGCCGGGAAAGGGTCTGCGCCCGCGCGCCGACGGCCAGAATATCATGGATGCTGTACTCAATGCCGGTGACGCCGGAAAGCGCAACGGCCAGGTGGTCGTACTCGTAGGGATAAAAGTGGCAGTTGATGGCGCAGTCCTGGAAGTGCATCCAGTTGACATCGGTGTAAAAGACCTGCATTTTGTCTTCGCCCAGGTCTTGCAGCGACAGGGGTCCAACTTTGCGGGCCAACGCGGCATTGACTCGTTTCAGCCCGCCCCCTTCGCTGGCAAAATCCGTATCGTGGATGTTCATCATATGGTCGGCCCCGACCGGGGCGACGGCATAGCCCAGGCCCATGGCCTGCTTGAGCCGGGGTTCGTGCATCGGCAGTTCCTGCCCCTTGATGGTCAGGTTGAAGGGTTCGGCCTCCGGTCCAAAACGTTTACTCATGCGAGCGACCCCGTCGGCCAGCACGTCGCCAAACCCTTCCCGCCGGGCAATCATTTCAACCGAGCGCACCACCAGGTCACCGTCGCCCCAGCGATACTCCAGCCCGCCGGTATCCTCGACTCCAATGATTTCATTTTCAAAACATTCCATAGCAAAGGCGATGGACGCGCCGGTAGAAATGGCATCCAACCCGTAGGCATTGGCCAGCTCATTGGCTTTCAGGACCGCCAAATTATCCTCCACCCCGCAAGACGGGCCAAAGGCGGCCATCGCCTCGTATTCCGCGCCGCCGTAGGCCGGGTCCAGCTTGTGGTACGGGTTTTCGTCGTCGTTTTCAAAGACCTGTTTGCAGGTGATGGGGCAGGCCTGGCAGGTGTCGCGCTCCTTCAAAAACATCTCGTAGTTACGCTCGCCGCTGAGCAGTTCGGGATGCTCAAAGACAGGCACGCCAAAGTTTTGCGTCGGCAGCGCCCCGAAATAGGCCCAGTTCATGAGCGAGTCCTGCGTTCCCCGGCCAATACCGGCCGCGGCCCAGGCGGCCAGTTCCTTATAATTGGCTCCCAGCCACTTGGCGACACCCGTAACCTGCCGGCGTGCCGCTACCGGCACGTTGATAGTACCCCGCACGGCCACCGCCTTGAGGTTCTTTGACCCCATGAGCGCGCCCATGCCGTTGCGCCCGGCGGCCCGATTGATATCGTGCATCACTGCCGAATAGAGCACCCTGTTTTCTCCTGCCGGGCCGATTTGAGCCACCCGGATGCGCTTGTCCCCCAATTCGGTCTGGATGGCCGCCTGGGCCGGAGCAGTCTGCAAGCCCCACAGGTGCTCCGCCGGGCGAACTTCCACTTGACCATCGTGGATCCAAAGGTACACCGGCTTTTCGGCCCGCCCGCGAATGACCAAAGCATCGAAGCCGGTCCGCTTGAATTCGTGGCCCCACCAGCCGCCCGCTTCGGCGCTGCCAATAGCCCCGGTCAGCGGCGATTTACCGCCGACGCCATGCCGGCCTGCACCGGGCAGGTTGGTTCCCTGCATAATGCCGGGGGCAAAGATGAGCAGATTATCCGGGCTGAACGGGTCGGTCTGAGAGGGTAAATCGCGCAGCAGCAAATAAGCAATCACCGCCCGTCCGCCGACGAGCAGCCGGTAGAAATCGTCGCCGGGCTGCTCGATGTGGGTTTCAGCAGTGGTCAGGTTGACGTGCAAAATTTTTCCGTGTGTTCCACCAATCACGTTAATGCTCCTTCCAAACAGTAGTTGAATAAATAACTTCTTCTAATTCTACCGGGTTGAGTCGTTCTCCCCAAAATCCGCCTCGGCCTCATCTAGCTCTTGATCTTCTTCCTCATCAGGCTCAATTCCATGGACGGTAAAAGGGAAGGTCAGGGTCAAATCAGGGGCGTCTTTCAGGTTGACCTGAACGTCCAACCCCCAAATAACCATCGGATTGGCTGTATGGGGCGCGCTGGAAGGGGCATCTTCGGGAATGGTAAAGGCAAAATTTTTTTGCCACGGACCGGCGGCCAAGTCTAGCATCACCGCCGGAACAACCACCTCCCGGTACAGATCGGTGGTCTCGGTCCGGGTGGGCCGGCCTCTCCGGGTCAATGTTTCTCGACCAACCAGGGCAACTTCGATCCGCTCCGAGGGAATTCGACCTGATTGATGCCAGACAAAACCCTGCACCGTTTGCCCGGCCTGAGCCGTGCCGGTTTCTACTTCGATAATCGTCTGTCCGCCGGACAGCCTCCGATACAACGCTCGCCCGCCCATGTAAATCCCTACGCCGGTTACAAACAGCGAGAGCAGGGCCAGGCCAATCCAGATTAAGCGCAATTCCACCATCCACCCGGTTTCGGCCGTAATGATAAGCATTAAGAGCGGCGGGAAAGGTGCGCCAAAGGCAAAAGCCAGCGAAAACATTGGCCACACCAAATCCTGCGGCGTCCCATCAGGGTACAGACGCACCGGCAGCGCCAAACGGGAAGCCGGCATGGGGGTAAATCGTTCCCGCAGCGGGCCGATCAGATTAATCTGAGCCAGGCCGCCGGCAAACAGAGCCAGGGCCATCGCCGCCCAAAACCGATCATTGGGAATCCCATCAGTGCTTTGCCAGGCCTGCCAGGCCCACCACAGCCCCAACAGAAAAACGGCCAGTTGTAACAGCGCCAGGAACGAAGTCCGAGCAACTCCAGGTTTAGGCTGAGAAGCGGGTGGCATGGTGATATTCCCTCTTATTCCTGCTAACCCTCAGTTTAAACAGCCATTGGGCTTCGGGCAAATCATTCCTTACGGATACGCCCCCATCACTTCTCGTGGCAGCAAAATATTGAACTCGTTCCGCACCTGCCGGTCCACCTCCTCCGGCACAATTTCCGGGAAGAAGGTTTGCAGGGTTTGACGGGCCTGGCGGCGGGCCTTTTCGCGCATATCCAGCCCCCCGGCGGCTTCCCAATCGGCGCGGCTGGCCCGGTCGGCGGTGTGGGGATAGTAATACTCGCTGTTCATCAGGGCCAGGGTTTGAGGGTGGCCCAGGTAATGGCCTTCCCCGTTGCAAACCTCGTGAATCACGTCGAGCGAGAGGCTCTCCTCGGTCACTTCCAGGCCGCGCACCAGGCGCATGACCTGGCCGTTGATGTCGTCGTCAATCACGTACTGTTCGTAGGCCACGGCCAGCATGGATTCCAGCATGCCGGCGGCGTGGTGATTGTACTCGGCCCCGGCCAGGGCCGTGACCGCCGTGGTCAAGCCCTTTTCAAACCCGGCCTGGGCATCGGGCACTTTGCTGTCGGTCAAGGCGCAGGTGTTGTAAATGGGTACGCCGTAAAAGTGGGACATCTGGGCCGAGGCGGCATTCATGAGGGCCAGTTCCGCCGAACCGCCGGCGGTGCTGCCGGTGCGCAGGTCGGCCACCAGGGGCATGCCGCCCTGCAAAACCGGATGGCCGGGGCGGACCAACTGCACATAGGTCAGCCCGGCTAACTCCTCGGCAATCGTCTGCACCAGCGTCCCCACCAGCGAGGCGGGCGACGTAGCCCCCGACTGGGGCGCAGAAACCAGCGCCACCGGGATACCGGCCCGAATGGCCGCCGTCAGCGTTTCGGTGGTTTCGGCGGCAAAGCGCAGCGGGCTGACCATATAGCCCAGGTTAAAGGAAAGGAAAGGACGCTCTAAAAATTTGTCCTCACCCCCGGCGATGAGAGCGCCCAGCTTTTTGATTTCGGCTACTTTGGAAGCGAAATAGCAGCCGCCCATCACATGCTTGTTGGTCGCCGCCAGGCAGGCGTAAAAGGTGTTGAGGTCAATATCCTCGTTAGACAGCTCACGGGCGACGACCGGACGCAGGTAAAAGTGAATGTTATCCAGCGTCTCGACCAGCCGGCCGATGTCGTACAGGTCGCGCAGGCGGGTTTCGCGGGCGCGGCCCGTTTCCAGATCGAGGATGAGGATGGCCGCGCCGCCGGTGCCCAGGTGGACGCGCTTGCTGCGCAGGTCGAGATCGGTCTGGCCATCCTTGCTGTAGAGCATCACCTGGCGGTTGGCCTGTTTTAAACCGGCTTCGACAAGGCCGCGGGGGATAAAGACCCGGTTGCGGGCCGGGTCCACTTTGGCCCCCGCCTGGGCAAAGAGGCGGCGGCACTCCGATTCCAGGATTTCCACCCCGGTGCGCTCCAGCACACTCAGGGCCGCCTCGTGGATGCGCTGGACCTCGGACTCGGAGAGTGGTTTGTATTGGCCGCCCAATATACCTGGCGGAAAGGGATTGACTTTTTGGCTGCGTTCGCGCCGTTCGCGGCGGCGGGTTTCTTGGCTCATGATGTTTTCCTCTCCAGCAATTAGCATTTATTTCACAAACCATCTCAGAATATAGTGATTGATTTTAAAAGTCAATTTGATTGTCAAAGCGGGCGTGAAGGCTGCCAGGCAGGATAGAGACGATCAGGATTAGACCATCAAAAAAACATGGTTAAAATAGACATGGACACATCTACAAGTCTCGTCCCGCAGGAAGTATCTGGTTGGAAAGGATAATCAGAAACTGAATGGAAACCAATCACACCATCCTCATCGTAGATGACGACCCCGGTTTCAGGAAAACTTTGTCTGATATTCTCAGAATTAAAGGGTACAACGCATTTGGGGTTGAGCGGGGCCAGGCCGCCCTGGACCAAATCCGGCGGGAGAGGCCGGCGCTGGCCCTGATAGACTTGAAGCTGGAAGACATGTCGGGGCTGGAATTGATGGGCGCGATTAAGCGGGAATTTCCCAGCACCGAGTGTATCCTCCTGACCGGGTATGCCAGCCAGTCTTCGGCTATCGAAGCGGTTAACCTGGGCGCTTATGGTTATCTGCAAAAGCCTTACCCGGTGGACCAACTCCTGGTGATGATCCAGCGAGCCATCGAGAGACAGGAAGCCGAAGCGACGCTTCGCCGCGTCACCGAGCAGCGCCAGCGGCTGCTGCAAATTGCCCAGGCCATGCTCGCTACCCTGGCCTTTGACGAGGTCATCGAACAGGTGGCCCGGAATTTGCAGGAGTTATTAATTTTTGACGCGTTCGGTCTCTATTGGTTTGATGAAGAAGCTGGCGCTCTATGCCCATTAGTAACTTCCGACCCGACTTCACTACTACCTCCGACTCTGGGGGAGAATATTTTTCTGAACGAGGATTTGTTAAGGGCAATGGCCTGGTCAGAGCAAGGGGAACTGATCAATGATGCTCATCTCGATCCCCGTACCCGCCACCCGGACGGTACAGCCACGGTCGAGACGCATGTGATTTGCCTGCCACTGCGGGCCAAAGCCAAAATTATTGGCGTGATCTTTGTCAGCCGCGGGGCAGCCGGGCCTTTTACCTCGGAGGAGTTCGAGTCGCTTCAATTATTCAACAGTTATGTCTCGCTTGCCCTGGCCAACGCCCGGCTCTTCGAGCAGACCACTCTCTCCGAAAAACGGTATCGCACCCTCTTTGAAGAGTCTAAAGATGCCATCGTGATTGTCTCGCCGGAGGGTAAATTTATCGAAGTCAACTCGGCGGCGGTGGAATTGTTGGGGTATGACGCTGTAGAGGAGTTGTTACAGAGTGATTTGTTTCAGTATCTCAACAACACGCCCGATCTGGACAAATTTACCCAAACTTTGGCCCAGCAAGGGTTTATCAAGGATTTTGAATTTACGCTTAGAAAAAAAGACGGTCAAAAAGTAACGGTGCTGGGAACCGCCATGGCTATGTATAATGAAGCCGGCGAGATTGCGGCCTATCAGGCCATCGTTCGAGATATTACCGAACGGAAACATCTGGAAGAACAACTCCGCCAATCTCAAAAAATGGAGGCGGTTGGCCGGTTGGCCGGCGGCATCGCTCACGATTTTAACAATTTACTCACCGTTATCACCGGTTACACCGGCCTCTTATTAGACAAATTCGCCGACGAAGAAGACTCTCATCGCAAAGATATTGAGCAGATTAACCAGGCGGCCAAGCGCGCTGCCAGTCTTACCCGCCAATTATTAACCTTCAGCCGCCAACAGGTGCTTCAGCCCACAGTGCTAAACCTGAATGAGGTCCTCAGTAACCTTGAAAAGATGCTCCGGCGCCTGATCAACGAGGATATTGACCTGGTGACAGTACTGGGGAAGGGGTTAGGCCAGGTCAAAGCAGATCCTGGCCAAATGGAACAGGTAATTTTGAATCTAGCCATCAATGCCCGCGACGCCATGCCAAAAGGGGGTAAACTCACCATCGAAACTGCCAATGTCGAATTGGATTACGCTTATGCGCGTCGTTACGTGGGCGTTATCCCAGGCCGCTATGTGCTATTGACGGTTAGCGATACCGGGGCTGGGATGAACGAGGAGACCCAATCGCACATTTTTGAACCCTTTTTTACCACCAAAGCGCTGGGCCAGGGTACCGGTCTGGGGCTGGCTACGGTCCATGGGATTGTTAACCAGAGCAACGGGCACATCTGGGTTTACAGTGAACCCGGACACGGCACTCTCTTTAAAGTCTACTTGCCCCGCGTGGACGAAACGACCGAGCCAATCGAGGGGGGTCCCGCTTCACCCCAACCTGTTCCGGCGACAGAAACCATCTTGCTGGTAGAAGATAATGATCTGGTTCGTGAGTTAGCCGATATAATTTTACGCCGGAACGGCTATTCTACCCTGCTGGCCAGCCATGGAGCCGAAGCTATCCAGCTCAGCCAACAGCATCAGGAGGACATTCATCTGCTTTTGACCGATGTGGTCATGCCAGGCGGAATGGGGGGACGCCAGTTAGCCGAGTATCTGGCCCCGCTGCGGCCCACTATGAAAGTGCTTTATATGTCGGGTTATACCGACGATGCAATTGTGCATCACGGTGTGCTGGATTGGGGCAAAGCCTTTCTACAAAAACCCTTCACGCCAGCCATGCTGGTCAGTAAGGTCCGGGAAGTGCTGGATACAGAACCGGACAGAGGTTAAGGTAATGAATACGACCAAGCGCAAGCGCCTGGAGCAGCAAATTCAAGAGGCGTGGGAGCGCCGCGGGCGCCAGGTCCAAATTAGCACGGAAGTTGCCCAGGAAATTGCGGCGGCGACTGTTTTGGATGATCTCTTCCACCGCGTAGTTCACCTGGTGCAAGAACGGTTTGGTTACTATCATGTCCAGTTTTATACCCTGGAAAACCTGCCTGCACCTGGAGCGGAGCAGAGTCAGGCGTGGCAGAGTTACCTGGTCATGCAGGCAGGCGCCGGCGAAGTAGGCCAGATGATGAAAGCAGCCGGACATAAAATTGCCCCGTCCGCCGAAAAAAGCCTGGTCGCGTTGGCAGCTCGAACCGGCAAGCCGGTGCTGACAGCCGATGTGGGTCAAGACCCCAACTGGCTGGCTAATCCGCTCTTACCAGAAACAAGATCAGAGATTGCGGTACCGATTAAGTTGGGCGAAACAGTGCTGGGAGTTCTGGATGTTCAGGACGATGAGGTTGATGGTTTAAGCATTGAGGATCAACTGCTGCTCCTGGGTCTATGCGGCCAAATTGCCATCGCCATTGACCACCGCCGCGCCGAGGAACTGCTGCGGGCCAGCGAGGCCAAATTGACCGAGGCCCAGCAACTGGCCCATATTGGCAGTTGGGAGTGGAATATCCAAACCAACGCCTGGCAGTGGTCTGCTGAAGTTTACCGCATCCTGGGATTAGACTCCCAGGAATTTGGAGAAGTAGATCACCAGCTTTTCTATCGCTTTGTCCATCCTGACGCTAACGAAATGATGCGGGCCGTCGTTGACGCCGCCCTGGCCCACAAGGAACCTTACAATTTTGATCATCGTATCGTGCGCCCCGATGGGCAGGTCCGGATGGTGCATGAACAGGGCAAGGTAATCCGTAATGAGAAAGGCCAGCCAGTGCGGATGGTGGGCACCGTGCAGGATATCACCGAGCAAAAACAGGCCGAAGAGGCGCTCAAAGAATATTCGGAGCGGCTGGAAGAGATGGTGGCTGAACGGACCACTGCTCTCCGATTGGCCCAGGAGCAACTGCTTCGTCAGGAAAAGCTGGCCGTTCTGGGCCAGTTGGCCGGCGGCGTGGCCCATGAGCTACGCAATCCGCTGGGCGTCATTGCCAATGCCGTTTACTTTTTGAATATAGTGCTGGCCGAAGCCGACCCCGTGGTCATTGAATACCTGGACATTATTGGCAGCCGGGTGCATGAAGCCGAAAATATCGTGGCCGATTTACTCAATCTCTCCCGTGTCCGTCCGGCCAACCGGGAACCGGTGCTGCTGTTGGAGCTGATTAGCGAGGTTTTGGCCAACCATCCCCCGGCAGAAGGTATTAAGGTCGCCTTTAACCTGCCCCCCAACCTGTCCCCGGCTTTTGTAGATCGCCAGCAAATTCAGCAAGTTTTGACCAACCTGGTCACCAATGCTTATCAAGCTATGCCTGACGGCGGCGAACTCGGCTTTAGCGCCGAGGTTGATCAACGACAAATATGCCTGTCGGTGAGCGATACCGGCGGTGGCATGCCGCCCCAGATAATGGCCAGAATCTTTGAGCCGCTCTATACCACTAAAGCCAGGGGCATTGGCCTGGGGCTACCTGTTTCTAAAAATCTGGTCGAGATCAATGGGGGTCAAATTGAGGTGACCAGCCAAGAAAATCAGGGCAGTACCTTTACCATTACCCTGCCCATCAAAGAAGGAACCCAGACATTATGAGCCAGCCGCGTATCCTGATTGTGGATGACAATAAGATGATGGTCAAAACACTGCAGGACATCCTGACCATGAAAGGCTTTCAAACCGAGATTGCCTATTCCGGCCCGGAAGCTCTCCAAAAAGTAGAGCAGTCAACTTTTGACTGTGTCTTGAGTGACATCAAAATGCCCGACATTGACGGCGTCCAGCTTTATCGCATCCTCAAAACCCGCCAGCCAGACCTGCCGGTTGTGCTGATGACTGCCTACGCCACCGACGGACTGGTGCAGGCCGGGCTGGACGAAGGAGCCGTTGCCGTGCTCAGTAAACCGCTCAATATAGGGTTACTGCTTAAATTCTTTGCCCATTTAAGCCGGGAACGCTCGATTATTATCGTAGACGATGACCCCATCTTTTGCCGGACCCTGGCCGATATTCTACAGACCCAGAATTTCGCCGTGACTCAAGTGACCGAAGCGGATGATGTCCAGGAAAAACTGGCCGATGAAGGACAAGTCGTGCTGCTTGATATGAAACTCAAGGGCAGCAACGGCCTGGATGTGCTGCGCCAGATCCGGCAGCAGCATCCCTATTTACCTGTTATTTTGATTACCGGTTATCCTGATGAGGTTGGCGAAGCGGTGCAGACAGCCCTGAAAATTAATGCCTACACCTATTTTCACAAGCCCGTTCAAATCGAGAAACTGCTCCAAACCCTCGATGAAATTCATCATCAAGAATTGGGGCGCATGTTAGGTCGAGCCGTTAAAAAGCCAACTCCTTCGTAACTGCTCGGGCTAAAGGTGACTGGCACTTGGTTAACTCTAAGCTTTGCTATTCTCAATCGTCTTGCTAGGAGAAAAGTGCCAGTCACCTGAATACACGGATTTCCAAGCTGGTTCTCAAACTCATTTTGGGAACCAGCTCGAACACAGCTATTGCACAGTTGTTACCAGGAAGAAACAACTGTAGTACTCGTCACCCGTAGCCAGACTCCATTGGCCAGTAAAGGGGGTAACGCCCTCATCGCTGATAGATTTCACGACCACATCATAATCGCCGGAGGGCAGCTCATACGTGCCTACCGGACCTTGCTCCGGACATGACTCGGGGCCATCGCCGGTATAATTAGTGCAGCTCGCACACGCTTCCAGCTCTTCGATGCGGGCATCGGGGCCGCTAAAAACGATGCTCAACTTTTCGGGCGAGTCGTTTTGAATAACTACGGTAGCCGGGCCGCTGCCACTGCTGCCAACGCTCTGCGGGGCCGGAATATTGCCGGCCCCGGCCGCCCGCGCTTCCGCCACCGAGGCTCGAGCCAGAGCCGCCGTGGTTTCCTCGACCAGCGGATGATCGGGGTAATCCGTCAAAAGCAACTGGTACAAGTTGATCGCGCTGGTGGGATCGTTGTTATCTTCGTGGGCCTGGCCGCAGCTCTGTAGCAAGGGAGGCAGCGCCGCTTCTTTGGCCGGCACCAGTTCCTGCGCCTGCAACGCCTCAAACTGCTGGCACAAAGCCAGATCAGCCTGCCCGGCGATAGCTTCCGCCTCTTTGAACAGGGCCTCGCTCTGGCTGCGCACGGTTGGCAGCAGGGGTGTCTCTGGATAAGTATCCAAAAAACCGGCATAACCGGCCAGCGCCGTGCCAAATTCGCCGCCAGCCTGAGCGTCAATAGCTTTTTGTAGTTCCTGGCACTCGGCTTTTTCATTGACCGACGCCTTGGCCGCCTCATTGCTATCACCCCCCAAACCACCCCCATTGATGGCTTGATCAAAGAAAGGGACGGCCGCAGCGCAATCTGATTTCAGGTAGGCCGCGTGGCCGGCTTCGTAATTCTGTTGCTGCACCGTATACTGATAAAAATTAATCCCGGCGCAAGTGGCGCAGGCCAGAACCACCACCGCCAAAATACCACAGCCAATTTGCCGGCCGCGCGATTTGGGTTTAGCCGGAGCCGGCCCAGGAGAAGCAGCATCAGTTTGAGACATAATGTATAACCTCCTTGTTGGTCATAGTGGACTTAAAGCTAACGATGTGACAGGTCAATCGGAAAAACGAGTAGCTGCTGATACCTCCTTTCGTCGTTATTATTTAACTGAGTTCGAAGTTTCTGTAATCGCACCCTTCGATATGCCTTTCGCTCTGCTCAAGGCTACTCAGGGTGCGAAATTGAGCCGAAATTCATCCTGAGTAGGGCAAGTGTGCTGCCCTGAACAGGTACTTTTGCTGTAACTCAATCACGAAACAGGATGGGAGCTTGAACAGTGTCCGTCGCTTCAGAGACTTGCATGGTCCCGCCCGCCACGGTCAGGTGCGAGCCGCAGGCAACAGCCGCAGCGCCATCGCGTAAAAAAAATGTCCTCAGGCGAGTGTCCCCCTGTTCCATCACCTGCGCCTCACCCCGGTTGTCCACATAAGCGATGTCAACCCGCGCCGAAGGTACAAGACGCTGGGCCACCACCGGCCAGGGTACTTCGAGAGCTTGCGCCAGCACCTCCCGCCAGCTTGCGGCGGAGTGATTCAAGCCGAGTTGCAAGCTGCGTCCCCCCCAGGCCTGGTTGCCGCCATCGAACCCGGCGTATTTGACCACCCAGGCGTCTTTCTCTGCCACGAGGCGCTGCCGCGTCTCCTGGCGCAGCAGCAGGGTTTCGGGAATGCAGCGATCCAGGACGGCCAGAGCCTTAAGGTTGCTGCGGGCAATTTGCTCCCGCACCAGCGGCAGGTTTAGCGCGGCCATGACTGCCTTACTATCCAGAAAAAATGTGGCTGGATTAAGCACCGCCGCCCCCTGGCGCCGCCACCGCTCGAAATATCGCAATTTATCCGGGGCAAAGCAGTCAACATAGCCAAAACGGAAAAGAACAGCATTACCCACGGCCTCCGGCCAGCCAGCCTCATCGGGCCAGAGGAAAGGTTCAAACCTGTGCGCCTCGATGCGCTCCAGCAGATTGTTATTCCAGGCAGGCGGTTTTTGCTTAATCCCAAAGATAGGCGGCTGCCAGCGCTGTCCCTGGCGGATTTGGTCAGCCATTACCCTCACGGGTAAATCATACAATACTCTCGCCCAACTGCCAACTTCGGCCAGGGCGCGACAAAAAGCCAGTTGTTCAAACAGGAATTCGCTCCATTGCTGCGTTCCCACAAAGAGCAGTTCCCGGCCGTTTAGATAGTGGGCAAAACTCTCCACCAAATCGAGGGGCAAGCCGTATCCGGTTTGCATCGCCTGGGCGTACCCGTGCGCCGAAGGGCAGATTTCCAGCTCGGTGGCGACGAAGGAGATCTCCAAGGTTTTGGAAACCGGTGAGGTCTGGAGAACTAATTGAAAATCCGGACGGACCGACTCGACCCGTCCCTGGCTTACCAGGCGCGAGATGTTTGGCGGAACTTTGTATCGCAGCAAGTCATCCAGGCCGCCGGCTGCCCCGGCCGGGGTACCGTACAGGCTCGTCACAGCATCAAAGAGGGCAAAGATAGCCTGGCCAATCTCGGCCAGATCGCGGGCAGCCTGAGCAGGCAGGATAAATGGTTCGGCGGCCGGCAGCCACCAGACCCCGTCAATTCCGGCCAGGCCGATGCCGGTGGCGTTCATGCGCTGGCGTTGTAATTCAAAATTTTGGCCTATCATTCGGATGTCACCAGATTCCGCCGGGATTGGGGGATAGTTAAAATTTCCCAAAGCCCGTCCCGGTTATTTCAAACTGACTATTCTTAAGAAATTTTCCAGTACCTGCTGCCCATCGGGATGCGCCTGGTCGTATTCTTCCGGGTGAAATTGAACGCCATAAAGGGGGCGGTCGGTGTGAACGATGGCCTGGACCCGGCACAAATCACTCTCGGCCAGCACCTGGAAGCCCGGCGGCGGCGCTTTCACCTCCCAATAGTGCGCTTGAAAGAAGGTGGGCTGCTGCGCCAAATGATCAAACAAGGGGTGAGTTTGCTGGCGCAGGGTCACCGGCATAAAACCGCGTTCCTGTTTCAGCCCTGGCCAAGAGGTATCGTGATACGGGTCAGGTTCGCCAGGGGAAAGCGGTCCCAGCGGCCCGATTTCCGCCCCATAAGCTTCGGCCAGCAATTGATGGCCGGCACAGAGGCCCAGGATAGGCTGCGCTGCTTCCCGATAGACCGCCCGCAGCCCGGCCAGGCTCTCCTCGGAATAGTGCTCAAAGTCGGTGGAACAGCCGCTAACCAGCACCGCACGAGCGTTCAATTCCCGCAGCAGGTCGGGGTTGACCCGGTTATAGCGTACAATCAGGCACAGATCGCCGGACAGCTCTTCCAGGCGGTACTTGTGTTTTAGCCGCCGGGCCAGCGATTTTTCCCACAGGTCAGGCTGCTGTTGCAGACGATGATGTTCCAGGTCAACGTAGACAAGCATATGTTTCCTCCAATTGCACAGGATGTAAAATTAACAGAGTTGGACACGCCATAAAAATATTACAAGGGTCATCAAAAAGCAAAACGCCCCGGAAAATCCAGGGCGTTGGGGTGTAGGAGAGGGGTCACTGCTCAGGTGCGATGCACCTCTTGGGCCGAGTAGTAAGAAGCAGAGATAACGGCTAATCTATGTTCACATCTTGCAGCAGGTTTTCCATCTGCTGGCGCAAAGCGGGCGTTAACCACATTTCTTCCTTTTCCTCTGAGGCAAAACTGTTCCAGTGGCGCACCAGGGAATTACCCTGGTTCAAGACCGTAAGCGAACTCACCATCGGGCTGAGTTTAGTATAGCTGGCCCGGTAATTGCAATAAGGGCAATTGAACTCCCAAACTTGAGCATTTGGATTCGTATTCTCGGTTTCTGCTCGATAGGCTATGGTGTGGTGAACGATCGTGGACTGATTGACCTTAGGGGAGGGCATCACTGAACCTTTCTACTAATGGCGCTGCCGGTAATCCTGACAAGAACTTACGCAGTTGAAGCAACTACTCTCGAAAACAATATAGGTGCAGTTTAATACAAATCCCCTGTTATGCCAAGTGACAACCTTCGCCACTTCACCGTGACATTTGTCAGCTTGAAGTGCGTCGAACTGAGCTAATCAATCCCAACACCGCTCCCATTATCTTTACCCCCCTTACCATCGCCGCCAGCCTCAAAACGGAGATAAGTCGGTTCAGCTTGCCGGCCCAGGTCAGCATAGGTTGGACTGATGCGGACCAGGGCTACCGTCCACAGGTATCGGCCGGTGCGCCTTCTTACCCCAAAGGCATCCTGAATGTTAACATTCAAGCGATAGGTGTTTTTATCCAGGTACTCGACTCGGTTCTGTAGATTATCCAGGACGGCATCATGCACCCCAGTAGGTGGCTCTCCCTCACGCCAAACCCGCACCTCAAAGCCAAATTCGGGTGGTATCGCCTCACCCGTCCACTGCCATTCAAAATCGGTAGGGCCATAAGAGGGTTCCTCAAGCGACAAAGGGTGCAGGAGGGTAATTACGCCGGCAAGCGTGGCAGTTGGGGTTATTGTAGGCGGGGGTGAGCTAACCGGTAACAGGGATGCATGGGTTGGCGTAGAGATGGCTGGCAAGGGCGTTTGGGTTGAGTTGACCAAAATGACACTGGCAGGGGTTGGGGTGGCAGTCGGGACAGGTGTATAGGTCAAGGTTGGAGCGGGAGTGGGGCGAGGCGTAAGCGTTGCCGTTGGCGCCAGGGTCAGCGTGGAGGTGGTTTGCGAGGCTACTGACCTAAAAATGTTCCCACTCGATAAGGAAAGCGCCCCGGCCGCAATACAGATACCGGCGATGGTGAGCCAGAAGGGGTTGCGCCAGGCGTTTGACAATTTAGCTTTTAAGGGATTCTTTTGCGGAGCAACGCCGGCCAGGGCGGGAAAGGGAAGCATAACCGTTTTTCGGTTGAACGATTCAGGTCCCGCTGCTGCCTCATCCATCACCGCTTTTTTCAAGGCAGCGATAAAATCTTCGGCGCTTTCGTAACGATTCGCCGGGTGAATCGCCAGGGAGCGCAGCACCACTTGCTCTAGACTTGGGGAAATGGCGGGATTAATCGCCCGCGGCGAGGGAGGAGCCTGCGTCGTTCGTTTTAGCAGAATCCCCAGGGAAGTCGGCGCATTATGGGGAATAGTCCCGGTCAGCATCTCATAAAGCATGACCCCCAGGGAATAAATATCAGTCCGCTGATCAACTGCGTCTCCCTGGGCCTGCTCGGGCGACATGTAGGCCGGCGTGCCAATACCCTTGCCTACATCGGTAAGCTGCGTCGCCACTTCATGGACTTTGACCAGGCCAAAATCTGAGAGCAAAGCCCAACCGGCATCCAACAAAACGTTGCTCGGCTTAACATCGCGATGGATCACCCCCTGAGCATGGGCATAGGCCAGCCCGCTGGCTACCTGGCTGATCAGATCAATAATCTGCTCGGTGGTCAGGGCAGCAGGTACAACTTGGCTGAGGCTGCGGGCGCCTTCAACATAGCGCATGACGATGTAGCTGTAATCACGGTATATCCCAAAATCATATACCGGCAAGATATTGGGATGGTACAAGCGGGCAATTGCTTTGGCTTCACGTTGAAAGCGTTTGATAAAAGCGGGGTTTTCAGCGGCAAAAGAAGGGGGTAATACTTTAATGGCGACATACCGATCCAGGCTGGGCTGATGGGCCTTAAACACGGTCGCCATGGCCCCCTTCCCCAGAATCGCCTTGATTCGATACTGTCCTAATCGCTTACCGACCAATTCTTCCAGCATGGTTTGTCTTGCCGCCCAATTACTTGGATCTCCAGCTATTAACCCTACAGAGTAACTACCATTTGTTTTGATATTTGGTTAGAAACGACAAGTTTGAGGGATGGTTTCCAGCCTGATATAAAACATTATAATCTAAGAGCAACAATATCCAAAAGTAATGTAGATCAAGTAGCTGTCCCAAATTGTTGTCTCAAAAAACTCAGTGAGTGATCGTTGGCAGTATAAAAGTAATTCGGCTAGCAGCAAGAGAGGATAATTGTCAGCGGGTTAGATGACATCTGTCACTATCACCTTAAAGAACTTTCGCCTATCCTATTAAGAATGGGGTAAAAATCTCCAACTTTAGCGAAATTTGAAAGGCAGTCATTTGATTTAAGCGACATTTCGTCTCATTGATGCCTGGATTTGCCAGATTGGAAGTATCTAACGCCGGTAAACCCCATATCCTCAGTTGATCCTTTTCTACGAGAGGAGCTATCCCGTGAAAATTTTGTCCTCGCTTTTTTTTAATCCCCTTCTATTAATTGCCTTCGTTAATTTGCTGGGACTGGTAGTAATCTGGCGTGTAAAAAAGTCCCAAGTTAGATGGAACTTTTTATTTCAGCTTCTCATTATTGATGCAGTGGCCTTGTACGTTGTCTTATCCGGTGTTCTGCCGCAGAAAATGTCTATAGCGGCCTGGGTTGGAATTCTTATTCTATTTCTGTACCCGTTCCTCCTTTATCGCCTTGCCGTTGCTTTTATTTCCTTGTTCTTGCTTCCGATTGAATTAAAACAATGGCGCCAGTGGATCCAACCCGCCCAGGCTCTCATTGGCTTTGCCCGAGGAACGAACTTTCCTTTTTATGCTTATGACGAGAAAACAGACAGGTTGGAAAAACGCGTTGACGGTAATATTATCGCCAAAAAGGGCGGACTGGGCATTATTTTGCAGCGGCCCGAACACGCTGTAGTGCTTCACAATGGGGCCACGGTAACTCGGGTGGCAGAGGGTGATATTGTGTTCACCAAACGGCTGGAACGTGTCCTGGAACTCGTGGATTTACGCAATCACATTTTGATTGTGCCGGAAGTCAAAGCGATTACGAAGGATGGGATCAGTGTCAAACTTACTATGTTTGTACCTTGTCGAATTGACCGAACCGAGATGCCAGCTTCCTCGGAACGCCTTTATCCATTCAATCCAAATGCCGTATTTAAGGCCGTGTGTGAGGAAAACATTGCCGAAGATGGCAAGCAGAGCTGGTATGAACTGACGATACAAAAAGCCAAACGAGCCGCGTGCGATGTAATATCTACTTACACTTTGGATCGGCTCTTAGTCGCTGAAGAGCCTGACCAGATACCTAGAGGCGAAATCCGGGAGCATATCAAGAACCGTCTCACGGCCGAGATGGTCGGCTCCGGTGTTGAAATTATAGGGGTAGGGTTTACCAACATTGAACCCGATGATCCTTTAGAGAGCCAGCGTCGAGGGGCTGACGAGAGAGAAGGGTTGGTTAACGTAGCCACGCAACGGATAAATAGCTGGCAGGTGAAATGGCAGCGCCGGGCCAGTGTACGCCAGGCGGAGGGTGAAGCGGAGGCTATTCGCATTCTGGAGCAGGCCAGAGCTAAAGCCTTAATTGAGCTTATTAACGCCGTGGAGGAAGGCTTCCGAGAAATGGCCAGCCATGATAACGGCGCCCAACCGGGTGATATCATTGCTTTGAGTTTTGTAAGCGCCATCGAGCAGATGCTTTCACAGCAAAACTTCCCCAAACCCCTGGAAGTCTTTGACACCCAATCAACGCTGCAAGAAATCCGGCAGTTGATGCTGTCGCCCGCTTACGAGCAAAAGAAAGGCTGAGGTAGCGGATATGTTTGACTCAGAAGAATACGGTCCAAGCTGGTTTCACAAACGCTTTCCCCCTGAGCAATTAGTTCACCGCCGTAATCACCAGTGGCGAGCTAACATCCGCCTGGGGTTGTTCCTCCTGGTCTTGCTGTTAGCGTTAGTTCCGGCCCTTTTATTTAACTTTTTACTATTCGGGGGCGACTTTGACCTCATTTGGATAGCGCTTGGTATTTTACCCACAATCATCGCCCTGCTCGGCGCATTACTCATAGCGGGTCTCTTTGTCAAGATGGTATACAGTTTAGATTCGTGGCGGGCTGGCTTTAGCTTTACCGTACTTTGTCTGTTCGGTAGGCCCTGGCCGTTTGCATACCCTTTTGCCGTTATTTCTGAGGGAAAGGTGCGAGACGCCGACCAGCATAAGTTTATTGCTGATCGCCAACTGGGGGGACCTGGTAAGTTAATTATCCAGAATGATAGCGCCGTGGTATTAGAGCGCTATGGGCGGATAAGTCGAATTGAAGGACCGGGACTGGTCTTCCTGGATCGCTCTGAGCGTATTCGTGAGGTCTTGGACCTAAGGCCGCAGGTGAGAACCATACCGGCGGCGCGAGCCTATACAAAAGATGGGATCGCAGTTGATACGGAAATCTCCGTCCGCTTCCAGATTAGATGCGGCTCTCCCTGTCTAGACAAGCCCTATCCCGCCAGCAAGGCATCGCTCGAACAGGCGGCCAGAGCTGAGGCTCGGCGTGTTACTGACTCCGGACTGCCCGGCCGATTTGATTGGAAAGGTCGAGTGATGGGGAATGTGGACAGCACCTTGCGGGAAATCGTGGCCGGCAAATCGCTCGACCAGCTCTTCGAACCGGCAGATCTGAATAAGGATCCGCGCCAAGAAATTGGTCGAGAGATGTTGGAACGATTACGCCAGCAATCCGCTTCATTTGGAGCTCACGTCCTGGATGTCATGTTAGGCCCCTTCAGGCCGGTTGACCCTTCCATTGAACAACAAATGCGGGCAGCCTGGCAGTCGGGCCGAAACGCCGAGGATCGCGTCGAAGAGGCGGTTGGTCAAGCGCAAACCTTGCTGGCCCGGGAAACAGCTTATGCTTATGCCCAGTTGGAAATGATGCTGGCCATTGATCGAGGCTTTCAGAAGTTAATTAATCAGGACAAAAAACTTTCCTCCTATTTTGTTGCCCTCCATTTTCTCAAGACTATTCGGCAGATTGCCGTCAGCCCTGGCATCGGGCCATTTGTACCTTTAGAGACGATCAGATCCTTAGAATTCTTGAATGATCTCATATCAGAACCATCTTCGGAGTCTTCGCCCTCATCATCCAGACCTTTGATTAACTGAGCCACCTATATACCAGATGATGGAGACACATTCATTAATTCTGTTGTGTTAGATCTCGCTTAATTTGGAGGTTTTGGAATGGCTACTCTTAACAAGAAGCTCATCGATCTCATTGGTGAGAAGCATAAGTGCCGGACAGCACTTGATAATCTGGCGCGGCGTCTACTGCAATACCCGGATGATGATATGACGAACAACCCCCCTGAAAATTTTGAAACCACTCCTGCCTCCGAGCTAAAGCACGAGATTGCGCAGAAACAGGCGGAAATTAAAGATTTAGAAGGGCAAATATCTGAATTGGCCGAGAGAATTCTCTGGTCACCCTTGTGTTTAATTCCCAATCTTCAATCGCACCGGCCGTTTCTCCAACACCTAATGAAGGCCAGATCACTACTTGAAGGGCATGAAGAGACCCAACCCCTGGCTAAAAATGGCGTCATTAATGAAGCCGGGAACGAAGTTCAGCGGGCCTTGGAATTACTGAAATTGGATAGCAACTTTCATCTCTCTGATCAAGCTTTGACCTGGCTATTTCAGAGTGGGGTGTTAGAGAAGCAAGATCATTTTGAAGAGGCCAAAATATGGGCGCAGAAAGCCTTTGATTACCTACCCGAGGACAATCAACCCCATCGTATGGTAGCCCGGTTGATCCAGGGGAAAATTTACGATACCAGCATTAGTGGGAGGCTTTTTGAGGGGCAGAACGCTTATTCGGATGCAGTCCAGCGGCTCGAAAGATTATATGAGATTGAAACCGAACGGGGAAATCGCCTTAAAGCAGAACTCTACGGTATACTTAAAGAGCAGTTGGATCAAAAATTAAGAAAACAGAGAACCTGGAAAGTCGGGAGTGACTGACAGGTTTACCAGAGATAGCGGAGGTAAGGCAGTTGAGGTTGTTTGGAGAGGAGGAATCTGAGGGGGAGACAAGGAGATAGCGGCAGGGGAAGAATGATTCAAAGTGGCCGGCATTGTGAAAGTACAGGTTGACCCTTAAGTTGGCTTAACAAGTAAAAAGTGAATACTACCGAACCGTCAAGGAGAACAGGATGCCCCCCCAAGAAGTTTATAATATAGCGGATATCCGCGCCTTAATTACGAAAGCCTTTTCGGATCAAGAACTCAACACCTTATGTTTCGACCACTTTCGTCCTACCTATGAAGAATTTGGTGCGACTCAAGCCCGCACTGCCAAAATTCAAGGATTGGTCGAATACTGCGACCGCCATCTTGAAATCCCTCGTTTGTTAGTCTTGATTAAACAGCACAACGAATCCAGATATTGGGAGTTTATTTCCAGCCAGGCTCATCAAGCCATTGGCCTGCCCGTTGGCCCTGTTTCCACCGCCCAGGCAAACCTGGCAACCATCCGCCAGGATTATGAGGCGGTTCAACGGAAGGCTGTATCCATTGCTAAAACTCAAATTAAAGCCTTTAACGATTTTAAATTCTGGGATCGGGTGGAACTCCCTGGCCAGATTCTCCGCACCAAGGCCAACCATATCGAGTTATACGGTCCCAGTGGGGTAGGTAAAACTTACCTCTTGCAACATTTGACCCGTGGGCAACAGGGAATTCGCACCATTTATATTAACCTGAATGAGCACTCCAGGATTGACGCAATCTGGTCGGAAGTAGTAAGACAATTGCGCGGGTGGAAAAAGCCACCCTCCTCCGCTAGCTTTCTAGAGGTAGCTAAAGCTATCCAGACCTTACACAGTTCGTCCCAAGAGCAACCAGTTAATCACTTCTTATTTCTGTTTGACTCAGCTACCGAGGCGCATCGTGAGGTAATTGATTGGCTGGTTAGCCCCGATGGTCTAATTAACAATGAGCCGTTCTTACAGATGCTGCAAGCACTTGGAATTGGCGAAAATGAGGTCAAACTACAGGTTATCATTGCCGCTCGCCAGCCTATTCTTTCTCCGAATTTGAGAGTAGAGAGCTATCACACCAACTTTCGCCTGGAGCGGATTCTCCTAAACCGCTTAGAAAGGCAATTAGACCCCGAGCAGGATCCCATCCGGTGTATGTTGCGGGAGCTGGCCGACCATCGCGATTTTCCTTTAGCTCCTGCTCACTGCCAAAAGATAGCGGACAAGGTCTATTACTTAACGGCGGGTCATCCCAAGTGCGCCAAGTTGGTTTTGTTTGCTGTAGCCAAGAAGGATTTTATTCCCACCTCCACTGATTGGCGCAGATTTTTTGAAACCTACGTGTTGCCAACCATCCAGCAAGAAATACTAGGCCCTGTCACAGACCACGAGTTGCTGCCGATCTTCTGGGTTTTGAGCATTTTTCGACGTTTCGATCAACGTCTCCTCGGCGCCTTCCTGCAACGCCAACTTTTACCAGGAAGCTTAGGGGAATTAGATATCTCTCGACAGGCCCGCCAATTGCGTAAACGCCTGATGGATACGTACCTGGTTAACGAGCCGGCTATTGGCGAGTCAATGTATACCCTTGACTTTACAGTTCGACGGGTTCTCTCGCTGGGAATGCAGTACCGTTTTCCAGAGCGATACCGGATGATCAACAGTGTTGCTTTAGAGATTTTTACCGATTGGTTACAGGATCCTCAAACGACGCCAGGCCGCCGGGTTATGTGTCTGGTCGATTTGGTGTACCATTGGTTCAAAATCCTGGAATTAGACCAGAACAAAGATATATATCATCACCTCGAAGAAGGGCTGGAAAAATACTTGCCTTTGCTGACCTTGATGATCGATGAAGCTTTTTGGCCTAACTATCTATCCCAACTCAGAGATTACTGGGAGAAAGATGAGGAACTTCAAGAAACGGCCTACCAAGCTACGGGAGGGTCTAAGTGTTACGATCTCCTGTCGGATCAAATTAAGCAGTTCGTCCATGATTACATGAACAAGGATTAAGGAGGGTATAAAATGAGTATTCAATTTCCCGCCTTTGTGGGTCGTGTTGATCAACTCGCTAAAATCAGAGAGCAGGCGGCGCGCCGGGGCGAAACTGTAGTGGTAAATATCGCCGGGGCTGGCGGCATCGGCAAAACTACTACCTTACGCAAGATAAAAGAGGAATACGAGCAACAACCCAATACGCTCATCACGGAAGTCATTGATTTTTCCCATACCGTCCACCGGGTTCAGTCCTGGGTTCTGGAACGGCTTACCGCACTCCGGCCCAACGAGTTCCGTACTTATCAGGAAAAGATGCACGATATTGAGACGTTGGAGCCTTTGGCCAGGCTGTATCGCGAACGCGAGGTCCAAGAGGCTTTTATCCACGATTACAACCTGATTGCTCAGCATCATCGCCTGATCTTGTTATTTGATACCGTCGAGTTGATCCAGGATACTCCCCTGATGGGGTTTATTATTGAGTTGGTAGCCGGGTTGAAAAACACTTTGCTCCTTATCGCGGGTCGTCGTAATGATGAAGCGGGACTGGTCGAACATTTGTTGGCCAATTTTGGAGCAGACCAGGTGTTAACCTTAAGATTGGGTGGGTTTACTGAGGCGGAAGCCAACCTCTACTTTGCTCAGGCAATTACGCCTCACTTAAGGGAGATCCCCGATGACCTCCGCAAGAATATCTACCTGCTTAGTAATGGCAACCCCATCAAGATTGGACTTTCGCTGGAATGGTTAGATCAAGGGATTCCCCTGATGCCTGAGATTACCGGTATGCGGCCAACCGAGCTGGCCGACAGGCCGCTAAAGGAGTTGGATGCTCTTCAGTTAAAGTTTGAATATGCCCTTATGGATGGGATTCGCCAACTTGGGGAGCCAGTAGATGAGGTTATCCTGTATATGGCTCACCTCCACAAACGCTTCAACTGCCGGATGGTCGAGTTCTTCTTCTTACAGCATGTGGCTGAAGTGGATCGAACCAGGCGAGCGGCTGAACTTGTAACCGAACTCAGAAAATTACCCTTTGTTAAGTATGTTAATGATGACTATTTTGTGCTCCACGACGAAATGGCCCGCCTGGTCGTGGAGCATGTCTGGAACGCGGTTGAAGATCCTGATAAAACCTTACGGCGTAAACTAAGCCGGGATGCCTGTACCTTCTATCAACAAGAGTTGGAAACTTTTCCACCACCGGCTGAATGTACGGAACAGCAACGAGTGACCTCGTGGTCATACCAGGTCGAGCGAATGTACTATAGCCTCTACGCCGATTTCCACTCAGGCCTTACTGAGTTTGAGGAACTGTTTGAGAAATTGGTTACAGATCAACGGCCTGGTCTGGCGGCGCTGGCAGTTAACTTCCTGCGAGAATTTAAAGATGAAGCCGGATTTTCCGAATTATTGGCATGTTTTGTAGATGGTTATTATGATGGCGGCGTTCTGCTCGCTTTACAAAAGTTTGGCGAGGCGGAGAAAGTACTTGTACAAGGAGAGGAACGCCTGGTCAAAATCATCTCGAAACCTGGGTTGTCACCCGTTGGCTCTCTGGATAGACACCTGAGCGAACGCCGTTACATTGTTTATCACCAACTGGGCTTCTGTTATCGTTCAATGGGTAACTGGGAGCGGGCTATCCAGAATTATAACCAGGCACTTAACCTGGCATTAGAAGCAGCAACGAATTTGGATAAGCAGCCGATAACATCTGCTGATCAAAAGAAATTACTGATGGCCCAAATTGCGGAGACATTAAATAGTCTATCCAACGTTCATCGCCTGGCAGGTAATTTTCACGAAGCGCGCCTATTATGCCAAACTAGTATTCTGATGCGACAACAGTGGGACTCCGACCAGGTGGCCAGGAGCCAATATGTTATGGCCATGATCCTCTGGGAAATGGGCGCTACGGCTGAGGCGATGCGCTATCTCCGCGCGGCCGAGCAGTCCTGCCCGTCCACCGACGACACCACGCAGGCACTCATCAAAAAATACCAGGGATATATTCGATTTCGAGCCGGGCTACCTCAACAGGCCATGCCTCTCCTGGAACAGGCTGAAACTATATTTCGCCAGCGGGGCCAATTTTCAGAGTTGGCTGACGTGCTAAATCTCCGCAGCCGGATCTACCGAGACCATCCTGACCTGGTGAAAGATACCCTGGCCGGTCAAGGCCATATGATTTTAGCCAAACAAGTGGCCGATGAAGCCTATGAGATTGCGCAACGTATCGGAGATGAGTTTCGCCAGGCCGAATGTCTCCTGACCCGGGCTTTTCACTACCATCATTGGTTGCGCCTCGTCCCAGACAAACGCCAGGAATATCTTCCGATGGTACTGGAGGCGTATGAAGCAGGGGTAAAGTTAGCCGAGGGTAAATACTATCGCTTACTAAGTTTTTTCAGTAGTTTACGAGGCGATATTGCCTTTGATGAACATAATTATGACTTGGCGTTTGAGCAGTATGCCCAACAATGTGCTCAAGCTACGCATTTCAAACGGGCTGTTTATGAACGAGCAATTGATATGATTGGGGATCGACTGCGCGAGTTAGCGGCTACAGACATGGAACGGGTCAAGCATTACACTGATTTTATCGTCAAGTTCTGGAGTCAGAAAGTCCAGCTTAATGTTCAATATCATGAACTTATTGACGAGATCAAAGAAATAAAAACAGCCGTTGAGGAGAGGAAAAAATTAGAGAAATGGAGTCAGCAGTACCAGTACGCCTTTCTGCAAGGCAAGTGGGGAGAGGCAGTAAAGTATTGCAACCGTATCCTTGACATCCCCAGTTTGCGCACCGATGTGAACAAGGCCAATACAATCCTGGATAAAATTCGAGCTATCCATCGCCAGGGAAATCTTTCTGAGGCGCGGCGTCTGGCCAAAGTTGTTTTGCAGATTGGCACGGACCTAAATGCTCCAACACTCATAGGGAATGCTCACCTTTGGCTAGCAAGAATACTGTGGGATGCCACCAACACCGCCGAAGCAGCCGCGCACTTAGTTCAGGCTGAACGGGCATTTGTGGAAAGCAATGATAAAGTTGGCCTGACCAGAGTTAAACGGCAACGTAGTTATACGTTACACCGGACCGGCTTTTTCCAGGAAATAATGAGTGAGTTGGTCGAGTGCAGCCAAGCCTTCGAACGGTATGGGTTGGATTCAGAGTTGGCCGATGTGTTGAACGTAATGAGCCGTATCATGCGTACCGATAAGAAACCTGACTACGACCAAGCGCTTGAGTATACTCAATGTGCCTTGCAAAAAGCTGAGGCGGTCGGTGATTCCTACCGGATTGCCGAGTGTTATCTTAGCCAGGCTATCTTGGCCCATCGTCAGGAGAACTACAATGAGGTACTGCACCTCTGCAATAATGGACTGGCCTTACTATATCCTGAAACACACCTGCTCCTTAGCGTATATAGAGGTATTCAAGGGAATGCTTTGCTCCAGTTGGGTCTGGCTGCCGAGTCATCGGAACGAAACCATTACATGGATCAAGCTTTTGAGGCTTTTGTGTTTGAGTTGGTCGAAGCCACCGAGTCAAAACCCGCTCGCCTGGTACGCGCCCTGGATTTAATTTACGGGATACTCATGCATTTGCCCGTTGAAGAAATGCAGAAATATACCCAATTCATCAAGGGTGCCTGGCAACGGGATTACCTGGCTAAACAGTTCCCCATTGTAACTATTATGTGTGAACAGGCCATTCGATTTCGACCTTATATTCAGTTTGACCAAAGCCGAAAGGAAGCATAACTATGTTTCGCCAGAAAGACTTAACCCCTTCTCAATCCAACATTGAACAAATAACGGCAGAGACGAACAAGCTTATCTCTTTCGATGCTCTGGTTATTGACCAGTCGCTTTCACCGGTCAGGGTCAAGATAAGTCGAAGCAAAAAGAAAAAGCTGTCCGTTCCTCCCGACACCATGCTGACCGAATTACAATGCGAGGTGTAGGTTATGTCTACGGATTTAGCCCAAATTAATGAGGTAGTTAAATTACCCCGTTATTTACAACCACCGGTACCCTCGATTTTTACCCTTGAAATTACCCAACGTTGCCACCACCGCTGCGTGGGCTGTGGAAATGTATTCGACCACAATCACATGGAGATGGACGCCTCAAGTTGGGCGTCCATCATCGAACGGCTCCGGCCCCATATCCAGGCTCTGCGGGTCACCGGCGGTGAACCGACCTTGCACAAGCAGTTTGCGGAAATGATGACCATAATCGACAGCCTGGGGGTTCCCTTTGTGCTATTCACTAACGGTAATTGGGCCGACCCCCAGGCCATCCTGTCCATCTTGCAGAAGTGTATCCATTTGCGAGGGATACTGGTTTCACTTCACGGGGCTGACGCCGCCGGCTTTCGCGCCTTCACCGGAGTTGATACCTTTGCTGCGGTAACGGACAATATCCGCTTGGCCGCCGCTGCCGGCCTGCGGGTGGCCACTAATACCCTGCTCTTAACAACAACCTTTGAGTGCATAACCGAAGTCGCTCACTTGGCCCTATCGTTGGGCGCTTCGACCGTCTCTTTTGGGCGTCATTATGGGCAATTTCTGCCGGGATTGTCCCTTACGCCGGGGCAATTGCAGGCTGCTCTAATCCAAATCGCTCGCCTACACCGTGACGAGCCTCGCCTCATCCTGAGCAATTGTGTTCCGGCCTGTTTTATGCCTGACTTAGAGCTGGGTGAGCGAGGTTGTACCTCTGGCTTCACCCACTGTACTATCGGCCCTCAAGGACAGGTGCGTCCCTGTACCCATACCCCTTTGACGTTGGGCTACATTCAACATGAAGACATCGAGACGCTCTGGCAGAGCCACCTTCTCGACGAATGGCGTCGGCGAATCCCATCGTTATGCCTGACCTGTGCTGCTCTCAATCGCTGTCGGGGTGGCTGTCGTGCGCTGGCCCAACAACTAGATTTGCTCTGCGATCCCTTGATGAGTACCCCCTTAACCGAATTGAAGCATATCCCCACCGTGGAACTGACCGCCGATGACCGGCCCCGCTTGACCTGCTCGGTTGAGCCAACTCCCTATGGCTATGCCTTGACCGGGGCGGGTCATTTTGTCACCCTCTCTCCACAAAGCCAGCCTATTCTCCAAATGCTTGATGGCCAGATTACGGTGGCCCAGCTTGAGCAAAAATTTGGACCGACCAGTCTACAACTTGTGGGGAGTCTAATCCAGAAAAGGTTAGTGGCACTTGTATAAAAACAGCAATAATCTCACTCTTCTGTACTAATTTCCTCTGCTGCCAGCGAAAGGCGGTAGGGCATGGAGTTGATGTACTCCGGCGACTGGTGCCGGAAATAGGTATTGTATAACTCGGCGTAATGCCCCCCCTGGGCCATCAGCGCAGCATGACTGCCCTCCTCGACAATGCGACCATGAGCCATAACGATAATCCGGTCGGAGCTTTTGACCGTGGAGAGACGGTGTGCGATGACGATAGCCGTGCGGTCGCGCATAACGGCTTCCAACCCCTCTTGAATTTGAGCCTCGGTAAAGGGGTCAACACTGGCGGTCGCTTCATCCAGGATGAAGATGGCCGGGTCTTTGAGCAAAACCCGGGCCAGAGCAACCAGTTGCCGCTGCCCCAGCGAGAGATTGGCCCCGCGCTCACCCACATCCGTGTCGAGGCCGTGGGGCAGATCGGCCAGCCAATCACCCCGGCTGATGCCCAGAGCAGCCTGGCGGACCTGTTCGTCGCTTGCGCCGGGCCGGCCATAACCGATATTTTCGGCCACACTGGCCGAGAACAGAAAAGGCGTTTGCGAGACTAACCCCACGTGCTGGCGGTACTGCCCCAGGTCCAGGCGGCGAATGTCCTGACCGTCTAGCAAAATTTGACCCTCCTGAAACTCGTAAAAGCGGGTCAACAGCTTGATAATGCTGCTCTTGCCCGCCCCGGTATGGCCCACCAGGGCGATTGTTTCACGCGGGGCAATGGTCAGGGAGAAATCGGGCAGGACAACTTCCTTATCGGTATAGCTAAAGTGAACATGCCGGAATTGGACCTCTCCCCCCAGCCCCTCCCTTCGATTGTCCTGAGCGGAGAAGGGGGGCCTGAACGGTTCGTTTGCCTGTTGGATGACCTTGGGTTCGGCGTCAATCAGGGCAAAGACCCGTTCGGCGGCAGACAGGCCGTCTTGAAACTGGCTCCAGAAGGAGGCAATCCCCAGCAGCGGAAACCAGAAAAAGCCGACCGACTGCATGAAAAGGTACCACTCGCCGGGGCTAACCAGGCCACTGCGGCTGGTCAAACCGCCGGCATAGATCAGCAGGCCCACCCCCAGGCCGGCAGATGCCCCGACAATGGGGAAAATAGTATTGAGGGTCAGGCCGCGCCGCAGCCCGGCCCGATAGCCCTGCTCGTTGTTCTGGGTAAAGGTTTGGTAGGTCGCCTGCTCCTGGCGGAAACTCTTGGCCACCATAATGCCGCTGATCGACTCCTGAATTTGGGCGTTGATGGTCGCCGTGACGCGCCGGGCATCCAGGGTGACGCGCCGGGCGATGCGCCGGAAACTCAAGGCCAGCACCACCGCCACCGGGGCAAAGGCCAGCAGCAGGAGGGTCAGCCAGGCGTTGATCGTAAACAGCCAGATGGCCAGCAGTAGCACTAACATGACCTGGCTGACCAGGTTGGTGGACAGGGTGACCACCTCGGCAAAATCCTGGGTATCCGAGGTGACCCGGCTGACAATTTTGCCAGAGGGGTGTTCGTCAAAAAAGGAGAGATCGTGACCGATGGTTGCCCCAAACACATCCTGGCGCAGCTTGAGCACCACGCTGCCGACCACTCGCGCCAGGAGGCGCTGCTGGACGAAGTTAAACCCCCAGGCCGTTGCTCCCAGGAGAAAGACACCCGCCGTCATGAAGGCAATAGCTGTGGTTGTCGGATTTTGAGCCAGCACATCGAGCGCCCACGAAATGAGAATTGGCCCGCCCGTGCCGGCAGCCGCACTTAGAGTAATTGCCCCAGCAACGACGATCATTTGGCCGGTATAAGGCTTAAAATAGCGCATGCTCCGGCGCAGCAATTCGCTGTCGCGATAGGTGCGGTCGTAAGATTCAGTTTCGAGGCCGTTGAGGATGAAACCCATTATAACTCCGGGAGTAGGTAGTAAGGCAGTTCCAAGATTTAAATCATCCAATTGTTCTCACCGGCTTGATGCGTGATACGTGATGCGTAAGAAATCTTGCCTGGATACCATCACGCATCACGCATTACGTATCACGGACTTTGGATAA